>NZ_AYVL01000004.1:0-22500 GCF_000502835.1 Mesorhizobium sp. LSJC280B00 | reverse complement strand
TAGCCGACCTCGGCAACGAGCCGCCGCTGATCGCGGACGGCCGCAGCGGCCCTCCCGACCGGCGCGAGGTTTCGGCGCGCTGGCTGTCGGGCACCTTCCTTACCGGCGTGACCTCGAGCGTGCTGATGGGCGTGGCGCTGTTTGCAGCGCTTGACGGCCGCCAGCAGTTGGCGACGCCACCCGAGATCGCCGAACTGATCAGCCTTGCCAGTGGCGACGATTCCGGTGAGACCGCCAAGACGACACGGCTGGTCGCGCTGCGCCAGATCGCCAAGGCCAAGGATCGCCGGCGCATGGAAGTGTCGATGGTGACCAAGGTTGGCGACCGCGACGTCATCCACACCATGCCTTTCGTGCAGATCAAGATGGCGCTTGCCGCCGGTCACACGACCAGCCGTTCCTATCCGCCTTTCGACCCGATGCAGGTGTTTGGCAATGGCGACGACAATGCCGCCCAGCCGGCAGCCGCCACCGCCAGCCAGATCTATGGCGCCAAGGTCGAAAGCGAGATGAGCCTGAAGACCGTCGATTTCCCGATCGAGACGGCGGCCTTCGACGAAAAGAGCGACCTTTCGGCCGACGAGGTGGAAAAGGTGGTGCACGAGGCCGGCACCGATCTGAGCGACGGCGCCGTCCAGGTCGCGTCGCTGCACTATGTCGACCCACAGCGGTTCGGTGACGGCTTCGCCGAGAGCATGGCCGGCTCCTATGACGTCAAGATCGTCCCGGAAAACGTCTCGGTGTCGCCGCGTGCCGCGGTCGACGATCAGGCGCCGGCCTTCGCCGAGGAAATCATCCCCTTCACCAAGGATCTCGACATTGCCGAGGCCTTCGCCGATTCGGGCTATACCGGTGACGACGCAACCGGGATGGCCGAGGCGATCGCCAAATTGCTGAATGCCACGGCCCTCAAGGCAGGAACCGTGCTGCGCGTTGGGCTCGAGGTCCATGGCGACGCCGCCAAGATCGTTCGCACCAGCGTGTACGACAGGACCCAGCACATCGTCACCATCGCGCTCGACGACCACGACCAGTACGTGCCGGCGCAGGAGCCGGAGCCAAATCCCGAATTGCTGACGGCGTTCGACGATTCGCCTGCGCCCATAGTGCGCGGCAATCTGCCGAACATCTATGACGGCATCTACCGCACCGCCTATTCCTACGGCATGTCCAAGGCGATGACGCAACGGCTGATCAAGTTGCTGGCATCCGGTGTCGACTTTCAGTCGCGCCTCAATCCCACGGACCGCATCGAGGTGCTGTTCTCGCAGCCCGATGGCGACGACCAGGCGTCTGACGAATCCGAGCTGCTTTACGTCTCCGCGACTTTCGGCGGCACGACACGAAATTTCTATCGTTTCCAGATGCAGGACGGCAGCACCGACTACTTCGACGAAAACGGCAGCAGCGCCGAGCAGTTTCTGCTGCGCAATCCCTTGCCCAATGGCCGGTTTACGTCCGGGTTCGGTGCCAGGCGTCACCCCATTTTGGGGTATGTGAAAATGCACACCGGCACCGACTGGGCAGCTCCCGTGGGATCGCCGATCATTGCCGCGGGCAACGGCGTCGTCGAAAAGGCCGGCTGGGCCGGCGGCTATGGCAAGCAGATCATCTTGCGTCACGCCAATGGCTACGAGACGTCCTACAATCACCAGAGCGCCTTTGCCAAAGGCATCGAGCCGGGTGTTCGCGTTCGCCAGGGTCAGGTTATCGGCTATCTCGGCTCAACCGGCCTCTCCACCGGTCCGCATCTTCATTACGAACTGATCGTCAACGGCACAAAGGTCGATTCGATGCGCGTCCGCCTACCGGTCGGTAAGACGCTGAAGGGCGACGACCTCGTCGCCTTCAAGCGCGAGCGCGAACGCATCGACGACCTGCTCAAGCAGGAAGACAGCAATCAGTTGAAGGTCGCGAGCGCCAAGATCGAAGGCTGAGCCGACGTTTTTCGTCGTCAGCCCTGCTGATTCGCCGTGTCGCGCGCCCATGGCAGCCGCTCGCCGGAAACCGTCGTCCACGCGGTGATTGCCGAAAACAGGCAAAGCAGCGCGGTCACCGCGGCAACGGCGGCGAATGCCGCGTCGCTGGCGGCAAGTCGTGCCGTATCGAGGCCGGGCGCCAGGCCGGCTGGCGGCGGTTCGCCGAAACCCGGAATGCCGGAGCCGGCAGCGGTGCCGAGCACGCCAGCATAGACCCAGGCCGCCAGCGATCCCATCGCCGCCACGGCAATCAGGCCGCCGATGCGCGAGACGGCGTTGTTGATGCCCGAGGCCGCACCCGTATCCTTGTCCTCGACCGCCGTCATGACGGCGGTCGACAGCGGCGATACCACCAGCGCCATGCCGAACCCCATCAGAGCCATCAGCGGGAATACCCCGATCCAGAAATTGTGGATGCCCCAATAGGCCAGCAGGGCAAGTCCGGCAAAGGCAAGAGCCACAACCAGACTGCCGCTGGCGATCGGAAAGCGAGGCCCGATGCGGTCGGACCACTGGCCGACCGGTCCGGACAACACTGCGATTAATGCCGAAAGCGGCAGGAAGATGAAACCGACCTCGGCCGCGCTCAGCCCCCATCCGGCGATCATGAGCATCGGCAGATAGAACAGATTGGCCGACAGCGCGAAATAAAGGAAGAAGGTCGCCACATTGGCGCCCGCGAACGCGCCGATTCGAAACAACGACAGCTCGATCATCGGCTCGCGCCGCCGGCGCTCGAAGACGATGAACACGACGAGCAAAACCGCACCGGCGGCAATACTCGGGCCGGACATCAGCCCCTCCCCGTCGCCGCTCATCGAGGTCAGACCGTAAGCGAGAGCTCCGAACGCCAATATGGCGAGTGCAGCGCCGCCGAGATCGAGGCCGCGCTTTTCCGCCGGCGCGTCGGCAGGGACCTTGGCCAGCAGAAGATAGACCGAGATAAGGCCGAGCGGCAGATTGATGGCGAAGATCGCCCGCCAGATGCCGTCGCCGAACGCCGACAGCACGAAGCCGCCCAGCACCGGGCCGAGCGCCGTCGTCAGTGCTGATGCTGCGGCCCAGATGCCGATCGCCCGGCCGCGTTCCTTTTTCGGATAGGCTTTGGCGATAATGGCCAGGCTGCCCGGCACCATGATGGCCGCTCCGACACCCTGGATAGCCCGAAACGCAATAAGCACCGTCGGGTTAGGCGCCAGCGCGCAGGCAAGCGAGGCGGCAATGAACAGGACGATGCCGGCGACGAAGGAGTGGCGCAGGCCGAAGCGATCGCCGGCGGCGCCGCCGACGAGAATGAGGGCTGAGAGTGTCAATGCGTAGGCATTGGAAATCCATTGTGCCTCGGCGAGGCTGGCGCCGAGGTCGACGCGGATCGCCGGCGTCGCAATGGCCAGGACCGACCCGTCGATGAAGCCGAGCGCAGAAGCCAGGATCGCGGCGATCAGCACGAACCGCCGCTGCGCCTGCGGACAGAACGTATCGGCGGGAAGTGAGCCGGTCAGGGGAACGGCGCCGGTACCGACTTTGGTTGGCGTGTGCATGCCGCCTTACCTAGATCGCCGGCGCGCCGGCGACAACCGGCCAGCACGCTGTTCTCGTTGAAACCAGGCCCAACCTGGCCACACAGGCAGGATCACGCCGCTCAGGGTGCAAACGGCAAGTGCCGTGCTAAGCTTCTCGCAGCGCTACAGGCAAGGGGGAAATACCGCATGAAACGACCGCTCGAACCCTCGGCGGAAGGACGCGGGCGCGTCGTCGGCATCACCGACGGCGTGTTCGCCATCGCGCTCACCCTGATCGTTCTCGAGATCAGGGTGCCGGCGCATGAAACGGTGCATTCCGAACGCGAGTTGATCACAGCGATCACAGCACTGGCGCCGCGCTTCCTGACCTATGCGCTCAGCTTCCTGACGCTGACCATCTTCTGGTTCGGCCAGCAGGCGCAACACGGGCTGATTGCAAAATCCGACCGGCGGCTTGCCACGCTGAACCTCTGTTTCCTCGGCTTCATCGCCTTGCTGCCGTTCTCGACCGACCTTCTCGCCGACTTCCTCGAATTCAGGACTGCGGTGCTCGTGTACTGGTTCAATCTTTTGATGCTCGGACTGACGCTGCTCGCCAGTTGGCGCTACGCGGACAAAAACGGATTTCTGGCCGAAGGTGTCGACGCGGAGACCACCCGAACGGTCTATCTGCGCATCGTCAAGGCACAGATCCTGTGGGCCGTCGGCGCTGCACTCTGCCTGATCAGCCCGTTGCTCAGCGTCGGCTTCATCCTGGTGGTGCAGCTGATCTATGCCGCAGCGCTGCGCGCGCCACTGCTGCGCAAGGTCATCGGGTGATTCGGGCGAAGGCGTTGCGCTTTAGTCGACGAACTCCACGATAACGCCGGGCGTCACGATCTTGGCAAGCTCGCGCGCGTCCCAATTGGTCAGCCGCACGCAGCCATGGCTTTCGGTCTTGCCGATCTTGGACGGATCCGGCGTGCCGTGAATGCCGTAGGTCGGCTTGTCCAGCGCAATCCAGACCGAGCCGACCGGGCCGTTCGGCCCCGGCGGGATGGTCAGGATCCTGTCGTTTTCGCCCTGCTTGAAATTGATGTTCGGGTTGTAGGTGTAGTTCGGGTCCAATGCGACACGCGACACCGCATGCGTGCCGGACGGCGACGGCGTGTCGGACGAGCCGATAGTCGCCGGATAGGCTGCGACCAGCTTGCCCGCAGCATCATAGGCGCGGACCTGCTTATTGGACTTGTCGGCGATGATGCGCGCCACCGGCGTCGCCACCAGCCTGCCGAAATTGGCGACCTTGATGATGGTGCCCGGACGATTGAAATTGGCGTCCGGATTGAACTTGTTCAGATAGGTTTCATCCATATGGAAGCGCTCGGCCAGCGCTTCGGGTACCGACGTGTAGCCCATCCGATCGAGCTGGGCCTTTTGGCTGTAGTCCTCCGGTATCGAGGCGACATAGGGGCCGGCCGCATCCTCGGGCGTGATCGTGTAGGAGGCGAAGGCATCGCCGCCGGATTGCGCCAGGGCCGCCTGGATACCGACCGCGTCGGTCGATTTCAGATTGCTGCCGGTGATTTCGTTATAGGCGGCGAGTGCCTTGTCGACATTCGAGCCGAAGCGTCCGTCGATGACGCCGGGCGATGCACCGGCACGGTCGAGCAGCACCTGCAGTGCCGCCACGTCCTCGCGGGCGCCGAGCGCAAGCGACGGGTCGACCGCCGTCTTGCCGCCAGTGCTTGGCGGCGGGGCTGTGTCTGGCGGTAAGGCCGCCTGCTCGTTCGGCACCGTCGGCTCGACCGGCTCGATCGAGGCCTCGTTGAGCGGCTGGCGCTCGATGGTGCGCGGCTTTACCGGCTGCGCTGCCTCCGGATAACCGTTGCCGTAGCCGTCATCCCGTGGCGCTTCGGGGAAGGCTTCCACCGAATTGTCGCCATAGGGGTCGTACTCGTCAGCCGGCGGTATGATGACCCTGCCCTCGTCTTCCATCTGCCTGCGGCGGAACCGCGCCGTGTCCTCAGGGTCGTCGAGATAATAGGGGTCGTCCTCGACCGGTCCCAGGTTGCGCAAGCGCTCGCGGCGCAAGGCGCGGCGGTCGAGCCTGGTCTGCGGCGGCTGGATGGCGATGACCTTGCCGGTCTCCGCATCGACGATGACGCGGTTTCCCCTGGCATCGTAGTAGATATCGAGATTGCCGTTCTGGGCGACAAGAATGCCGCCGCCATTGGCGGCACGAACCACCCGTGGCGCGGTATCCACTATTGGCGAGGCCATCGCATTCGACGCCAGCAGCCCGGCAGCAAGCGCTGAAAGGGTGAAGATGGTGCGCAACATGATGGCCAAATTCTCCGGTCCGTAATTGCCGCCGCCGGCATTGTCTCTTCAAAGCGCCGCGCGTCTTTTTCGACGCGCAAAGGACGCTCTAACGCTTTAAATCTCCGAATCGTGCTTTGCGAAAATCAAAACTCGATTTCGGGCCGATGTGGTAGGCGAACCCCCTCGCCAGCAAATCAGTTGCCAACGATAAGGTTCCAATATGAACCGGGCATGAAGATGGCGGATTTCTGACCGATTAACCGGCAGCGAGTCCCAATTCCTTGCGCGCCTTCTTCGTCAGCTTCAGCACGACAAGACGGTGGCTTTCGCGCAGGTAATCCTTCAGCGCGCCATCATCCATGCTTTCGCCGGTCTGGCGCTGGATCCATTTCATGCCGCGTGAGGCAAGATAGGGCGCGGGCCGAAGGCCCGGCTGCTCCCTCAGCACGTCATAGGCGATGTCGGAGCATTTGAAGGTAACGAACGGCTCCTTGCCCTCACTCCAGCCGCCGATCGCGAAGACCTTGCCGCCGACCTTCCAGACATGGGCGCCGCCCCACTGCACGACATGGGTCGCCGAAGGCAGCGAGGCGCAGAAGCTGTTATAGTCGTCCAGCGTCATCTGCGCCCCGCCAGTGATGTTGGACCATGAACCGAAGGCCGGCGTAACAAAAGGGTATGCCGGTTTTTCGGAAAGGATCATGGTCGAGATTGAAGATAGGAATTCCATCCCGATTCGATCGGGATGGAACAGGCTCTTGGCTTGAGCTCAGGCGGCCGCTTCGGTTGCCACGACTGCCGGCTTCGAGCGGAAGTTCAAGCGGTCGGACCCAGCGGTGACCTTGACGGTTGAGCCGTCGAGGATCTCGCCGAGCAGGATCTTTTCCGCCAGGGGGTCCTGCAATTCCTTCTGCATCACCCGCTTCAGCGGCCGCGCGCCATAGGCCGGGTCGTAACCCTTGGCCGCTAGCCAGTCGATCGCCTCCTGATCGAGCGAAAGCGATATCTTGCGGTCAACAAGCAGGTTTTCCAGCCGCTTGAGCTGGATTTGGACGATCTGGCCCATATCCTGGCGGCGCAGCCGGTGGAACAGGATCACCTCGTCGATGCGGTTGAGGAATTCCGGCCGGAACGAAGCCCTGACGACATTCATCACCTCGTCGCGCACGACGTCGACATCCTGGTCCTCGCCGAGATTGACCAGATATTCGCCGCCGAGATTGGACGTCATGATGATCAGCGTGTTGCGGAAGTCGACCGTGCGGCCCTGCCCGTCGGTCAGCCGGCCGTCGTCCAGCACCTGCAGCAGCACGTTGAAGACATCCGGATGTGCCTTCTCGATCTCGTCGAACAGCACGACCTGATAGGGCCGGCGCCGTATCGCTTCGGTCAGCGCGCCGCCTTCCTCGTAGCCGACATAGCCGGGAGGCGCGCCGATCAGCCGGGCGACCGAATGCTTCTCCATGAACTCCGACATGTCGATGCGCACCATCGCGCTCTCGTCGTCGAAGAGGAAGCTGGCCAGGGCCTTGGTCAGCTCGGTCTTGCCGACACCCGTCGGCCCGAGGAACATGAACGAGCCGAGCGGCCGGTTCGGGTCCTGCAGGCCGGCGCGCGCACGGCGCACCGCTTTTGACACCGCCTGCACCGCCTCGCCCTGGCCGACGACGCGCTTGCCGACCTCGTCTTCCATGCGCAACAGCTTATCGCGCTCGCCTTCCAGCATCTTGTCGACCGGGATCCCCGTCCAGCGCGAGACGATATGGGCGACGTGATCGGGACCGACCACTTCCTCGACCATGCCGGCCTTGCCATCCCTGGCTTCAGCCTGCTTCAGCTGCTTTTCGAGTTCCGGGATCTTGCCATAAGCAAGTTCGCCGGCGCGCTGGAATTCGCCCTTGCGCTGGGCAATGGCAAGTTCGTTGCGGGCTTCGTCGAGCTGCTTCTTGAGGTCGGCGGCAAGCCCGAGCTTCTGCTTCTCGGCCTGCCATTTCGAGGTCAGCTCGGCCGATTCCTCCTCGAGGTTCGAGAGTTCCTTCTCGAGCCGGGCGAGCCGGTCTTTCGAGGCATCGTCCTTCTCGACCTTGAGCGCCTCGCGCTCGATCTTGAGCTGCATGATGCGGCGGTCGATCTCGTCCAGCGCCTCGGGCTTCGAATCGACCTGCATGCGGAGCCGCGAGGCGGCCTCGTCGACGAGATCGATCGCCTTGTCCGGCAGGAAGCGGTCGGCGATGTAGCGGTTGGACAGGGTTGCGGCCGCGACCAGTGCCGAATCCGAGATGCGCACCTTGTGGTGCTGCTCGTATTTCTCTTTCAGGCCGCGCAGGATCGAGACGGTGTCTTCGACCGTCGGCTCATTGACGAAGACCGGCTGGAAGCGGCGGGCAAGGGCCGCATCCTTCTCGACATGCTTGCGGTATTCGTCGAGCGTGGTTGCGCCGACACAATGCAGTTCGCCGCGGGCGAGCGCCGGCTTCAGCAGGTTCGACGCGTCCATGGCGCCATCCGCCTTGCCGGCACCGACAAGCGTGTGCATCTCGTCGATGAACAGAATGATGCCGCCGGCGGCAGACGTGACTTCGGAAAGCACCGCCTTCAGCCGCTCCTCGAACTCGCCGCGGTATTTGGCGCCGGCGATCAGCGACCCCATGTCGAGCGCCATCAGCTGCTTGTCCTTGAGCGATTCCGGCACATTGCCATTGACGATGCGCAGCGCCAGCCCTTCGGCGATCGCCGTCTTGCCGACGCCGGGTTCGCCAATCAGCACTGGGTTGTTCTTGGTGCGGCGCGACAGCACCTGGATGGTGCGGCGGATTTCGTCGTCGCGGCCGATGACCGGATCGAGCTTGCCCGCGCGGGCGTCCGCCGTCAGGTCGCGCGCGTATTTCTTCAGCGCGTCGTAGCCCTGCTCGGCGCTCGCCGAATCGGCAGTGCGACCTTTGCGTACGTCGTTGATGACCTGGTTCAGCGCCTGCGGCGTGACACCCGCCTTGGACAGGATGTCGGCGGTCTTGGCCGATTTTTCCATGGCCAGCGCCTGCAATAGCCGTTCGACGGTAACGAAGCTGTCACTGGCCTTCTTGGCCAGTTCCTCGGCGGTCGAAAACACCTTTGCCAGCGGCTGCGCCAGATAGAGCTGGCCATTGCCGCCCTCGACCTTGGGCATTGACTCCAGTGCCGTTTCGACGCCGAGCTTGACGTCACGGACATTGCCGCCGGCGCGCTCGATCAGCGACGCAGCCAGGCCCTCGTCGTCATCGACAAGGACCTTGAGGATATGCTCGGGGGTGAATTGCTGGTGGCTGCGGGAGAGCGCCATGGTTTGCGCGGACTGGATAAAGCCGCGCACGCGCTCGGAATATTTTTCAAGATTCATGCCTGTCTCCTTCCGTCACCGGCCCGCTTCGCGGCACCGGATCAGATTGCGGTGACGGACCCGCCCGTTCGAGCCGGATCCTGTTCACGCAAGATATGGGACGCAAACCACGGACCCTCAAGACTCGACACTGGCGAACGCATAATATTCCGAGCGCGCAAACAAAAACGGCGGAGATTTCTCTCCGCCGCCTAGGGTAAACGATGCGCTAAGATCGCCTGAACGTTTCTTCGATCAATTCTCGACGTCGGCAATAATAGGTTGACCGCCGGCGTCTTCAGCCGGCGCTGCATCGACCTTGCCAGTCTCGGCACTGTCAGGGACGGCATTGTCGTTGCCGCCATTTGCCTGTTCGACATCGAGCCGCGGACGGCGCGGACGCCTGGGGCGGCGTGCCGGGCTGTTTTCGGCCGCGGCTTCGTTGAGCTCGGCCTGGGCGGCGAGACCCGCCGGCGAAAGGTTTTCGAATTGCGGTGCGGGCTCGCTCACAACGACCGGCTCAGCGGCCGGTACGGGCTCCGCCTGCGCCGGCGTCTCGTCGCGCCGTGGCTGTTCGACGCGCTGTCCACCCTGCTGCTCGCCGCGCGCGCCATACTCGCCGCGCTGGCCGTAACCGCCATTGGGGCGACGGTCGCGGTGGCGTCCGCCATTGTTGTCGCGTCCGTCACGGTTATCGCGGCCGCCCCGATTGTCGCGGCTGTTTTCCTGGTTCAGAGCCAGCTCGGCCGGCGTGCCATCGATGACCGGCTGCGGGCCGGCCCCGTGATTGACCGCCGAACCCGACGTCTCGTTGGCATTGTTGTTGCCGGCATTGTCGAACTCGTCGCGATCCTCGTCGCCGTCATCGTCGAAATCGTCGCGATTCTGTTGGGCGTTCTGGATCGGCATCTGCGCCTGAGCGGCTGCGATGATGCGGTTATAGTGCTCTGCATGCTGGAGATAGTTTTCCGCCATCACCCGGTCGCCGGAGCTTTGCGCGTCACGGGCAAGGGTTGCGTACTTCTCGGCAATCTGCTGAGCCGATCCGCGGATCTTCACGTCCGGGCCGTTGCTCTCATAGTTACGCGTCAGGGGATTCGGCCCCTTACGATTGTTGTTGTTATTGTTGTTGCCGCCGCCGCCACTGTTGTTGCGACCGCGCATGCGCCTGTTTTGCTGTTGTGGCCTCATTAGACTCTCTTCACTTTGAAATTTTCGAAAAACTCTTCACGAACGGAGGCGCTCATGCGGCCAGCCGTTTCGTTCCTTCACCGGCGTTCGCCCGCATCAATTGCGTTGGCGCCACGTGCCATCCTGTTCCGGTTACTTCACTTGCCGGACGATTCCCGCACGAAGCTTGGGCGTCGTTTGCGCAAGAAGGCAGCTATTTCCAAGGAAAACCGAATCGCTAAGAGCACTGCCTGCTTCGTCTCATCCGGTTAACGCGACCCTAGCCGCATTCCCCGGTATTGCCAAGCGCTTTTTTCGCACTGCATCACGGCTTCCACCGTTCGAACACAAGAACTCTGTCGTTTCCGCCGAGATCACGAAACACCCCGACCGAACGGTACCCGGCCGCGGAGAATATCTCCGTAACCTGTTGGTGCTGCGTATGGCCGATCTCGACCGCAATCCTGCCTTGGAGTTCCAAATACGCTGCCGCTCCCGCGGCGATCTTCCTGTAGGGGCTCAGACCGTCCACGCCGCCATCGAGGGCCTGGCGTGGATCGAAACCGCGGACCTCGTCCTGCAGATTTCCAATGTCGTCTGAGGGTATATAGGGAGGGTTTGCGACAATTACATGGTACCGGCCAGAAACTTTTTCAAACCAGTCGGATTTGAGCGCCGTGAACCGGCCGGCGAGCCCCAATTCCCCGGCATTGCGCATGGCTGTGGCCAGCGCCTCCTGCGAAATATCGACGCCGGTGGCGGTCGCGGCCGGAACGGCGCTGAGCAGCGCCAGCGCGATGGCACCGGTACCGGTCCCTAGATCGAGGATGCGGCAGCCGCCCTCGCGTGCCGCCATTGCCTTGACGAAGGGCAGTATAGCCTCGACCAGCGTTTCGGTATCCGGCCGCGGCTCCAGCGTTTGCGGCGAAAGCGAAAGGCGCAAGCCGTAGAATTCGCGATAGCCAAGGATCCGGTGTACCGGCTCGCCGGCGATGCGCCGCCGCAAGGCGGCTTCGATTACCGCCGTCACGTCCGCATCGACAGCGCGCCCGGGATCGGCGATGGCCTGCGTGCGACTGGTGCCGGAAAAATGCTCGACGATCAGCCTGGCATCGAGCGCCGGATCCGCGATCCCGGCTGCGGTGAGCCGGTTTCGCGCCTCCCGCAGCAGCGGCGCCAGCGTGGCGGGCAGGCTGTCAGCCATCGACGCCGATATCGGCGAGCAGCTTCGACTGGTGATCGGCTATCAGCGCGTCGATGACCTCGTCGAGTTCGCCCATCATCACCCGGTCGAGCTTATAGAGCGTCAGGTTGATGCGATGATCGGTGACGCGACCCTGCGGAAAATTATAGGTGCGGATGCGTTCCGAGCGGTCGCCCGAGCCGACCTGCGACTTGCGCGATTCGGAACGTTCCTCGTCCGCCTTGCTGCGCTCGAGGTCGTAGAGCCTGGCGCGCAGGATCTGCATGGCCTTCGCCCGGTTCTGGTGCTGCGACTTTTCCGCCTGCACCACCATGATGCCGGTCGGAAGATGGGTGATGCGCACGGCCGAATCGGTGGTGTTGACGTGCTGGCCGCCGGAACCCGAGGCGCGCATCGTGTCGATGCGGATGTCATCGGCCCTGATGTCGATGTCGACTTCTTCGGCTTCCGGCAGCACCGCGACCGTCGCCGCCGAGGTATGAATGCGTCCGCCCGCCTCGGTCGTCGGCACGCGCTGCACCCGGTGCACGCCGGATTCGAACTTCAGATGGGCAAAGACGCCCTTGCCCGAAACGGTGGCGATGATTTCCTTGTAGCCGCCGACCTCACCCTCGCTGGCGGAGACCGTCTCGAAACGCCAGCCATGCGCCGCGGCATAGCGCTCGTACATGCGAAACAGGTCGCCGGCGAAAAGCGCCGCCTCGTCGCCGCCGGTGCCGGCGCGGATCTCGAGGATGGCATTCTTGTCGTCGGCGGCATCCTTGGGCAACAGCAGGATCTGGATGTCCTTCTGCAGCGCCTCGATGCGATGCTTGACCTCCGGCAGGTCGGCCTCGGCCAAGGCGCGCATCTCGGCGTCGGTGCCCTTGTCGGCGAGCATCGCCTCCAGATCGCCCTGTTCGTGCTCCGCGGCGCGCAGTGCCCTGATCTTTGCCACCATCTCCTGGATATCGGCATATTCGGAGGCCATCCTGACATAGGCGTCCGGCGCTGGCCCGGCCGACATCTGCGCCTCGAGCATGTCGAAACGCTTGACGACTTGATCCATTCGGTCGCGGGGCAGGTTGATCATGGCGAAGTCTATAGCGGTATAGAGCGATCGTCGGCAAAGGCTTGCAGCAGCGCCCGCATCGGCAGGCCATGCGCCGGCGCCATCAGATTGTCGTCGAAGAACGCTTCCAGTTCGCTGAGCGGCAGTTCCGTCAGCATCGCCTTGACCGGGCCGATCGATGCCGGCGACATCGAGATCGAGCGGTAGCCAAGGCCGATCAGCGCCATCGCCGAAATCGGCTTGCCGGCCAGTTCGCCGCACAGGGTCACCGGCGTATGGTTGCGCGCCCCGGCATCGGCAATTTGCCTCAAAACACGCAGGAACGGCGTCGACAGCGGGTCGAAGCGGTCGGACAATTGGGTATTGCCACGGTCCACCGCCATGACGAACTGGAACAGGTCGTTCGAGCCGACCGAGACGAAATCGACCGCCTTCATCAACTCGTCGAGCTGGAACAGCAGCGACGGCACCTCCAGCATCGCCCCCACCTTAAGGCTGGTCGGCAAATGATGGGCAAAGCGCGACAAATGCCGGACCTCGCGATCGATGATCTCGCGCGCCTGCGCGATCTCACCGAGTTCCGTCACCATTGGCAGCATCAGCTTCAGTTCGCGCCCGCCGCACGCCTTGAGCAGCGCGCGGATCTGGGTGCGCAGCAGGCCAGGCCGGTCGAGCGTCAGGCGGATGGCGCGCCAGCCGAGCGCCGGGTTCTCCTCCTGGATCGAGCCCTTGAAATAGGGCAGCACCTTGTCGCCGCCAATATCGATGGTGCGGAACGTCACCGGCTTNTACAAGCGCTCCTGGGCTTCCGCGCGCGGAAAGGTCGAGGCGACCATGAATTGCAGCTCGGTGCGGAACAGGCCGATGCCGGCCGCGCCCGCTTCGGCCAGTTGCGGCAGGTCGACCGCCAGCCCGGCATTCATCAGAAGATCGACCTGGACACCGTCCTTGGTCACCGATGGCTTCTTGCGCAGCTCGCGGTAGACCTCCTGCCGCCGCGCCCGGAAACGCACTTTCTCGGCATAGGCCGCCTCGAGGTCGGGCTGCGGGCGCAGATGGATCGCGCCTTCCTCGCCGTCGACGATGATGGCATCGCCGTTTTCCGCCATGGAAACGGCGCCCTTCATCTGGCCGGCGACCGGTATGCCCATGGCCCGCGCCACGATGACGACATGGCTGGTCGCGGCGCCGTCCTCCAGCACCAGCCCGCGCAGCTTGTCCCTGGGATAATCGAGCAGCTCCGCAGCACCCATGGAGCGGGCGACGATGATGGCGTCCTTGGGCAGCGAGGCCGCGACGTCCTCCGGTCCGCGCCCCATCAGCTGCCGCAGCAGCCGATTGGCGAGATCGTCGAAATCGCTCATCCGTTCGCGCAGATACGGATCGGTCATGTGCAGCATGCGGGCACGCATGTCGCTCTGCACCTTTTCGACCGCCGCTTCGGCCGTCAGGCCGTTGCGGATCGCCTCCTCGAGCCGGCGCACCCAGCCGCGGTCGTTGGCGAACATGCGATAGGCTTCGAGCACCTGGCGATGCTCGCCCTCGAAGGCGACATCGCGGCGCTCCAGCATGTCGTCGATGGAGAGCCGGAGCGAGCCGAGCGACGCGTCGAGCCGCCTGACCTCTTCCTCGCTGTCCTCGTTGAAAAGATTGGTGACGACGATGCGCGGCTCGTGCAGCACCACATGGCCGAGACCGACGCCTTCATTGAAGGACAGGCCGGTAAAGCTTACCGGGCGGCGCAGATCGAGCTCGAGGCCGGGCCTTGTCAGCCGCTCCAGATCACCGGTGGCGATCATCTCGGCGATCACCATCGCCGTTGTTTCCAGCGCCTCGACCTCGTCGTCGCGATAATGGCGCATGGTCTTGTTCTGCACGACCAGGACGCCGAGTGTCCGCCCTGCCCGCAGCACCGGCACGCCGAGGAAGGAATTATAGATTTCTTCCCCTGTCTCCGGCAGGTAGGCGAAGGCAGGATGCTCCTGTGCATTGGAGAGGTTGAGCGGCCGCGCCGAGGCCGCGATCGTGCCGACCAGGCCTTGGCCCAGCCTGAGCTGCGCCAAGTGGACGGCGTTCGGGTTCAGGCCTTCGGTGGCGTAGAGTTCGAGCACCGAATCGGCGCGCAGCACATAGAGCGAGCAGACCTCGGCAACCATGTTGGAGGCGATGTCGCGCACGATTCGGTCAAGCCGCTCCTGCGGCTCCAGCGGCTCTTGCATGAGCTCGCGGAGCCGTTTCAGCAAAACGCGCGGGCCACTGGCCGAATCACGCATCGCGGCTTCTTCCTCCAATAGCATTTCAACCGGTGCAGGTTGCCCTGCACAGCGGCACAAACGCAACAACTCAATTAGAGCGCCATCGTCCAATTGGACGCATAAAGACCGCTCCAAGATTTTCGATCCGCTGCATCCTGCCTTCCGAAAATCGATTCCGATTTTCGGGCCGATGCAGTCTGCTACTGCTTATCCAGACCGTACACGGAATGCAAAGTGCGAACTGCTAGTTCCGTATAGGGACCGTCGATCAGGATCGAAATCTTGATTTCGGACGTTGTGATGGCGCGGATGTTGATCGCGCGGTCGGCCAGCGCCTTGAAGGCGGTAGCGGCGACGCCGGCATGGCTGCGCATGCCGATGCCGATGACCGAGACCTTCGACATGCCGGCTTCCGACTGCACCACATCGTAGCCGATCGTCGCCTTCAGCCGCTCGAGCACGGCAAGCGCCTTGTCGACGTCGCCGGACGGCACGGTGAAGGTCATGTCGGTGAACTTGCCGTCCTCGGAAATGTTCTGGACGATCATGTCGACATTGATGTTGGCCTCGGCCAGCGGCCCGAAAATGCCGGCGGCGACGCCCGGCCGGTCGCCGACACGGCGCAGCGAAATCTGCGCTTCGTCCTTGGCATAGGCAATTCCGGTGACGACCTGCTGTTCCACGATCTCTTCCTCGTCGCAAATAAGCGTTCCCGGCGGATTGAGCAAATCCCCCATTCCGGGTGCATCGGGATCGTCGAAGGACGACCGCACGAAAGTACGCACCCTGTGCACCATGGCAAGCTCGACCGAGCGCACCTGCAGGACCTTGGCGCCTAGCGAGGCCATTTCGAGCATTTCCTCGAACGAAATCTTGGCCAGCCGCCGCGCCTTCGGCTCGATGCGCGGATCGGTCGTATAGACCCCGTCGACATCGGTGTAGATATCGCAGCGGTCGGCCTTGACCGCTGCCGCGACGGCGACAGCGCTGGTATCGGAACCGCCGCGGCCGAGCGTTGCGATCCGGTTGTCCGGCCCGATGCCTTGGAAACCGGCGACCACCGCCACCTGGCCTTCGCCGAAGCGCTTGATCAGGAATCCGCCGTCGATATCGAGAATGCGCGCCGCGCCATGCGCGTTGTCGGTCTTGATCGGGATCTGCCAGCCTTGCCAGGAGCGGGCATGCACGCCGATATTCTGCAGCGCGATCGCCAGCAAGCCGGCAGTGACCTGCTCGCCCGACGCGACCACGGCGTCATATTCACGCGCATCGTGCATCGGCGAGGCCTCTCGCGTCCATTGCACGAGCTCGTTGGTCTTGCCGGCCATCGCCGAGACCACGACGGCGACCTCATGGCCGGCGCCGACCTCGCGTTTGACATGACGCGCCACATTGCGGATGCGGGCGATGTCGGCGACGGAGGTTCCGCCGAATTTCATCACGATGCGCGCCATAGAAGCGAAATGCCTTTGACTGGATGCCGGACCGGAGGGCGAAAAGCGGAAAATGCGCCAAGCTGTGGCCGGGCGCTCAATGCGCGGCCTCCTTAGCCAAATGATAGCGGTTTCGCAAGGCGTGCCGCCGCTGCCGGCCGGGCGACACACCAGCGCAGCATCGCGCCTGCACTGCTTCTTGCCAAAATGGTGCTCGCTTCAGCCCAGCTGTGCCGTGGCTCTCCACAGGCGCGGATAGTCGAGGACGAAACCGAGCGGCGAGACCTCCAGTGTCTCGTGGTAGCCGAACATCGGGGCGGCATAGGCGTAATGTGCAGCATCGACGCGCTGATAGGTTTGCTCGAGGCGAACGAGCCTGAGTTCGGGAAATGTCAGATAGGCTGCCGGCGCGGGCGTCGCCATACCGACATCGAGGGCAAAACGACGAAGCGCCAAAAGGTTTGTGGCGGGCGTGAAGCCGAGATCGACATCGATGAGACCGTCGACTTCCGCTTGATGCTCGCCGTTCAGCGTCCATTGGCGCTCGGTCAGCCGGTCGATCCTGTAATGCAGCTCTTGCGTGCCGAGAAAGCCGTCGGCGCGCGCCGATCGTGTATGCCAATCGGCGTCGCAGTCCGCCTCGTAGGCGATGCTGCACGGCTCGCCGTCCTGGACGAAAAGCGCCTGTCCCCTGAGGTTCCACCGAGAGCCCGATTCCGACAGAAGGCAAGCGTCGTGGCCTTCCTGGTCAAGCCGGCGCCAAAGAATGGAAGCAACCGCTCGCATCATTGCGCACTCCTCCGAACCCGATGTCTCTGCTTCGTCCGCCAAAGCCTAGGCGTTTCCTTCCGGCACACCATCAACTGACACGTGCTGACACAAATGCAGCCGGCAAAAGGCGGCGCCGGAAGGCATCGCGCGCATCGCACCGCCGGCGGTGAATTTCGCGCCTTGACATTCGCAGCCTCGCGCCCGACTTCCTAGCGTCCGAGGAGACCACGCCATGCCAGAGCCCCGACGATCGACGATCGATGCCGGAGAGGTGGAACGCTTTTCCGCCCTTGCCGCCGAATGGTGGAACCCGAACGGCAAGTTCCGCCCGTTGCACAAGTTCAACCCGATCCGGCTTGCCTATATCCGCGATCAGGTGGCGGCCCGCTTCGGCCGCGATCCGCGTGCGGCACGGCCGTTCGAAGGCCTGCGCTTCCTTGACATCGGCTGCGGCGGCGGGCTTTTGTGCGAGCCGATGGCGCGGCTTGGCGCCGAAGTGGTCGGCGCCGATGCCTCCGCCACCAACATCGAAGTGGCCAAGCTGCATGCGGCGGAAGTCGGCGTGAGCGTGGATTATCGCGCCACGACCGCGGAAGACCTTGCCGATGCCGGCGAAAAATTCGACGTCATCCTCAACATGGAAGTGGTCGAGCATGTCGCCAATGTCGATCTGTTCCTGGCCAAATGCGGCGAGATGGTCAAGCCTGGCGGCATCATGTTCGTCGCCACCATCAACCGCACGCTGAAGGCCCTGGGCCTGGCCATCATCGGCGCCGAATATGTGCTGCGTTGGCTGCCACGCGGCACCCACCAGTTCGGCAAGCTGGTGCGCCCCGAGGAACTGGAAAAGGCGCTTGCCGGCGCCGGCCTGACCGTCATCGACCGCACCGGCGTCACCTACAACCCGCTCGCCGACCGCTGGCAGCGCTCGAAGGACATGGACGTCAACTACATGGTGCTGGCGGAGAAGGCATCCGTCTGAAGCTTACGCCTTCTGGCCCCTATGGCCTCTGGCTTTGCGCCTTGGTGGTGATGAACACGCCGGCGCTGATGGTGACGGCACCGGCCCAGGTCAGCAGTTGATAGCGCTCGCCGAGGAAGAGGGTCCCGGCAAACAGCCCGACCGCCGCCGCGACGTAGCCGATCTGGCTGAGATAGACCGGGCCGCCGACCGCTTGCAGGCGGAAGAAGAAGGCGAACATCGCCGAGGCTGATGCCACCTGTGCCGCAGCGACCAGCGGCACGCCGCCGAGCGAGCCGAATGCATTGCCGCCAAGCAGGACCAGAATGCCGGCAACCAGCATCAAGGCTGCTGCCAGATGGCTGCCGACGGCGAGCTCGATCGGGCCGGTGCCTTCGGGCCAGTCGACGGTACGGTAAATGTTGCCGGCGGCGAGGCTGACCGGGATGAGCAGGCCCATCGCAACCCAGAAAAATTCGGCCGGCTGGCCCGCTTCGCCGCGCGTCACCGCCACCATGACTGCGCCGACGAAACCGACGACTATGCCGACGATGCCCAGCATGGTCGGGCGCCTGACGCCGAGCAGCATCGAGAACACCAGCGTGACGACCGGCGACAGCGTGAACATGATGCCGCTGTAGCCGGCGCCCAGATGCGGAATGGCTGAAAACATCAGCAGATTGGGGATTGCATATGAGACGGCCGCGGTGACGAAGAAATAGCGCAGCCTGTGCGGCGTAAGCCGCATGCGCTTCCCGTTGAGCAGCAATGCGCACAAAAGCACGCCGCCGGCACCAAGCGAGATGACGAAGGCCCAGACCATGGCGGCCACGCCGGCCGCCGTCGCGATCTTGCCGAACGGCAGCGTCAGGCCGAGCAGTCCACCGGTGACAACCAGAAGGCCAAGCGCCGAGTCCCAGAGAAATTTCATCGCACCGTCCCGTCGCCCGTTCGCGGCACTTGGCCAATATCGCAAGCTGAGGTAAGATAAGGTAAAGATTCTTCACGTCAAGATACATAACGGTGAGAGACATGGATCGCGCAGCAAAAGCGATCGGGCAATGGAAAAAGGAACGGCCGGATCTCGATGTCTCGCCGATGGCGGTGCTCGGACGGTTGAATGAGGCCGCCTCGCTGATCGCACGAGAGCGGCTGGCGCCGCTGTTTGCAAGTTACGGGCTGCAATCCGGAGAATTCGATGTGCTGGCGACGCTGCGTCGTTCCGGGCCGCCATACGCGCTGACGCCGACGGCTCTCTACGAGGCGACGATGGTGACGTCGGGCGCGATGACCAACCGCCTCGATCGGCTCGAGAAATCCGGCCTGATCAAGCGCGGGCCGCACCCCGACGATCGCCGCGGCATTGTCGTGCAGCTGACAAAAAAGGGTCTGGCGTTGATTGACGAGGCGGTTACCGCTCACGTCGCCAACGAGCACCAGATACTTTCTGGGTTAGTACGCCCGGAGCAGATCATGCTCGCTCGCCTGCTCGAAAAATTGATAGCGAGCCTGAACTAACCCAAACGGCAACCACTGGGACTCTGCGATCATTGCATTGGGAGTCGTAACTGCCAGAGGAGTTTGCCGATGACAGAACATGCAGTCGTGATTGCCGGAGGAGGTCCGACGGGCCTAACCCTGGCAGGCGAGTTGGCGTTGGCAGGCATCGACGTAGCCATTGTCGAACGCCGCCCGAACCAAGAGCTTGCCGGTTCGCGTGCTGGAGGTCTGAGTTCACGCACTCTCGAAGTTTTCGATCAGCGCGGCATCGCGGACCGGTTCCTCGCCGAAGGACAAATAGCCCAAGTCACGGGATTCGCGGCGATGCGTTTAGACATCAGCGATTTTCCGACCCGCCACAACTACGGGCTGGCGCTGAGACAGAAACACATTGAGCGCATTCTCGCTGGATGGGTCAGCGAGCTGGCAGTGCCGATCTATCGCGCCCGTGAATTAACGTGTTTCGTGCAGGACGACGCCGGCGTCACCATCGAACTGTCCGATGGTGCGTCGCTGCGGGCAAGCTATCTCGTCGGGTGTGATGGAGGGCGCAGTCTGGTCCGCAAAGCTGCTGGCATTGAGTTTCGAGGATGGGATGCGACGACCAGCAGCATCCTCGCCGAGGCCGAGATGGCGGAGGAGCCGCCACTGGGCATTCATCGCACCGCACTTGGCATCCATGCCTTCGGCAGGGAAGAGTACGAAATTCGTGACGGCAAGGTCGTCTTTGCCGATAAAGGTCCCATAGGCGTCATGGTCACTGAAAAGAATGTCGGCGCCACGACCGAGCCCACGCTGCGCGATCTCCGCGAAGCGCTCGTCGCCGCATGCGGAACAGATTACGGAATCCATAGCCCAACCTGGATTTCCAGGTTCACGGACATGTCGCGGCAGGCGGCGGCTTACCGCAAGGGCCGGGTTCTCCTAGCGGGCGATGCCGCCCATGTGCATTCCCCGGTGGGCGGACAAGGCCTCAATATCGGTGTGCAGGATGCGGTGAACCTCGGTTGGAAGTTGGCCCAAGTGGTGAAAGGAACATCGCCTGAACGCTTGCTCGACACTTATCACATCGAGCGGCATCCGGTTGCGGCCCGCGTGTTGCGTACGACAATGGCACAGGTCGCATTGCAACGTACTGATGATCGCACTGAAGCCTTGCGTGAAATCGTATCAGAGCTCCTTGGGATGGAGGAGCCTCGCAAACGGATCGCTGCCGAGATGTCCGGACTTGGTATCCATTACGACCTCGGCCAGGGGCATCCGCTGGTCGGCCGCCGCATTCCTGACCTCGACCTGGCCACGCCTGATGGTCCCATGCGCGTATTTGCGCTCCTCCAAAAAGCGCGGCCAGTGCTCTTGAATCTCGACGCGCCGGGCAGCCTCGACATCAAGCCGTGGTCAGACCGCATTAAGTTGGTTTACGCCAAATGGGACGATCCATGGGAGTTGCCTGCGCTAGGTTTGGTCTCCGCTCCAACCGCAGTTTTAATCCGACCCGATGGATATGTTGCTTGGGTAGGCGACAGGACGCAGGATGGTCTTCAAGACGCGATGAACACCTGGTTCGGACCACCGGGCTAAAAACCGCAAAAACCAGTTAGCTCGAATGGTCCCGAAATCAAACGGCTACGGAGGGCAAAAACTCAGATTCTGGTCGCCGAGCCTCGTTTGGGCCGGCGAACAGCTCTGATCTTGCCGCTGTTTCCGCCGCCACAGAAAAACTGGTCGCCGCCATCGGATTCGAGCCCCGACACGCCTGTTCCCGGCGGCATATCGAGCTTCTCAAGGACCTTTCCCGTTTCAGGATCGATCCGTCTGACATCGCTCTCCTCGCCCTCCCAGGTGCCATGCCACAGCTCGCCGTCGACCCAGCTGACGCCGGTGACGACGCGGTTGGAAACGATGGTGCGAAGGATTGCCCCTGTCTCGGGATCGACCTGATGAATCTTTCGGCCCCGATGCTGCCCGACCCAGAGTGTTCCTTCGGCCCAGGCGAGCCCGGAATCACCGCCATTGCCGGGCGCCGGGATCGTCGCCAGGACGTGGCCATTCTTCGGATCGATCTTCTGGATACGATCCTCGGCGATCTGATAGAGATGCTGGCCGTCGAAGGCCGTTCCGGCGTGTGCCGCGACATCGATCGAGCGCACCACTTTGCCGCTTGCCGGATCGAAGGCGTTCAATCTGTCGCCTGAGGCAAACCAGACATGCTCACCGTCGAAGGTAACGCCGTCTACGTGGTCGACACCCGGAAAGGGTCCATATTCTCGAAGGATTTCGGCTGCGGATCGTTCCATGATTCCATCCTAGTAGCCCGGCAGTGGGCCGGGGAGTAACAAGATTGTCGGGAAACCCGTCAGCGGTGGGGTCATCCAGCGACGCGCCCGTCCGCGGCCGAACGACTGCACCTTGCCGGCCAGGGCGAGTTGCTCGAGCGCTCGCTGCACGGTACGCGAACTGGCTCCCAGCACAATCGACAGGGCCGAACTCGACCAAGACTCGCCGTCGGCGAGAAAGGCGAGCACGGCGGCATGCTCTTCTTCGACGGGTGGCGCCAGCACGACGACCTCACCTGCGCGGCGCGGGGCCAGCGCAAAGCCCCGCTTCGTCGCGCTCACATCCGCCAAACTCCGAAGCTCCGCGCGAAGCCGCCCGACTTCGACCCGTAACCGTGCGCGATGTGATTCGTCCGCGTCCTTTCCGCGGAAAGCGCGCGCAATAAGCATACTTCTTGCCACGTCAGCCGGCCAGGCTTCGGCCAGCGCGCGGGCCAGCGCGAACAGCACCGGGCGGGTCGCCAGCGAGACGACGTTGTCTGCGACCCGCACGACATTGCGGCATGCATCCACCACGAGCGCCCCCGACGCCAGGAGCGCTTCGACTTCATCGAGCAGGAGGGGCCGTTCCCCGCCACGCGCGACAAGGCGTGCGGCCGGCGTGTCCAGCACCAGCGATGCGCTCTCCACCTCCGCGATCAGCGCGGGGATGCCGGAC
>NZ_AYVL01000003.1 GCF_000502835.1 Mesorhizobium sp. LSJC280B00 | reverse complement strand
GGTCGGCGTGCCCTCGATCGTGGTGTTCTTGAACAAGGTCGACCAGGTCGACGACGCCGAGCTGCTCGAGCTGGTTGAGCTCGAGGTGCGTGAGCTTTTGACCAAGAACGAGTTCCCCGGCGACGACATTCCGATCGTCAAGGGTTCGGCGCTTGCCGCACTTGAAGATTCCGACAAGAAGATCGGCGAGGACGCCATCCGCGAACTGATGGCTGCGGTCGATGCCTACATCCCGACGCCGGTGCGTCCGCTCGACAAGCCGTTCCTGATGCCGATCGAGGACGTGTTCTCGATCTCGGGCCGTGGCACGGTGGTGACCGGCCGCGTCGAGCGCGGCGTGGTCAAGGTCGGCGAGGAGCTGGAGATCGTCGGCATCCGTCCGACCACCAAGACGACCTGCACGGGCGTCGAGATGTTCCGCAAGCTGCTCGACCAGGGCCAGGCCGGCGACAACATCGGCGCGCTGTTGCGTGGTGTCGACCGTGAAGGCGTCGAGCGCGGCCAGGTCCTGGCCAAGCCCGGCACCGTCAAGCCGCACAAGAAGTTCGTTGCCGAAGCCTACATCCTGACCAAGGACGAGGGCGGCCGCCACACGCCGTTCTTCACCAACTACCGTCCGCAGTTCTATTTCCGCACGACGGACGTGACCGGCATCGTGTCGCTGCCGGAAGGCACCGAGATGGTGATGCCGGGCGACAACATCACCGTCGATGTCGAGCTGATCGTGCCGATCGCCATGGAAGAGAAGCTGCGCTTCGCCATCCGTGAAGGCGGCCGCACCGTCGGTGCCGGCATCGTCGTCACCATCAAAGAGTAATNAAGCTGCGCTTCGCCATCCGTGAAGGCGGCCGCACCGTCGGTGCCGGCATCGTCGTCACCATCAAAGAGTAATTTGGACTTAAACCGATCTGTCGCGGGCGCTGCCCGCGCCGCGCCAGAACAAGGAAGTGACGCATGAACGGACAGAATATCCGCATCCGCCTGAAGGCGTTTGATCACCGGGTGCTCGACGCCTCGACACGGGAAATCGTGTCGACCGCCAAGCGCACCGGCGCCAACGTCCGCGGCCCCATTCCGCTGCCGACGCGGATCGAAAAGTTCACGGTCAACCGGTCGCCTCACGTCGACAAGAAGAGCCGCGAGCAGTTCGAGATGCGCACGCACAAGCGTCTGCTCGACATCGTCGACCCGACCCCGCAGACGGTCGATGCTTTGATGAAGCTCGACCTGGCCGCCGGTGTCGACGTCGAGATCAAGCTCTAAGGAACCAGAGGTCAGCGGGGCGACCCGGAACTCTGAAGGAACAAGAGGCGTGGAGGGGCGACAGCCCCGACAGGGAACTCTAAAGGAATTGAACCGATGCGTTCAGGTGTGATTGCAAAGAAGGTGGGAATGACCCGCATCTACAACGATGCCGGGGAACATGTTCCCGTCACTGTTCTCCAGATGGAGAACTGCCAGGTCGTGGCGCAGCGCACGCAGGAGAAGAACGGCTATACCGCCGTCCAGCTCGGCGTTGGCCTTGCCAAGGTGAAGAACACGTCGAAGGCGATGCGCGGCCATTTCGCGACCGCTTCCGTCGAGCCCAAGGCCAAGGTTGCCGAGTTCCGCGTCTCCGCCGACAACATGATCGATGTTGGCGCCGAGATCACCGTCGAGCACTTCGTCGTCGGCCAGAAGGTCGATGTGACGGGGACCACGATCGGCAAGGGCTTCCAGGGCGTCATCAAGCGGCACCACATGGGTGGCGGCCGCGCGACGCACGGCAACTCGGTGTCGCACCGTACACACGGCTCGACCGGCCAGCGCCAGGATCCGGGCAAGGTGTTCAAGGGCAAGCATATGGCCGGCCACATGGGCGACACCCGCGTCACCACGCAGAATGTCGAGGTCGTCTCGACCGACGCCGATCGCGGCCTGATCCTGATCCGCGGTGCGGTCCCGGGTTCGAAGGGTGCATGGATCCTGGTCCGCGACGCGGCCAAGGTAGCGCTTCCGGCCAATGCGCCGAAGCCCGCCGCGATCCGCGCCGTTGCGACTGACGGTGCCGCCACGAACGAGGCGCCGGCCACAGAGGGAGCGGAATAATGGACCTCAAGATTACAACGCTTGGCGGCAAGGACGCCGGCAAGCTGAAGCTCTCCGAAGAGATTTTCGGCCTCGATCCGCGCGAGGACATCCTGCAGCGCGTCGTGCGCTGGCAGCTTGCCAAGAAGCAGCAGGGCACCCACAAGGCCAAGGGTCGCGCGGAAATCGCCCGCACCGGCGCCAAGATGTACAAGCAGAAGGGTACCGGCCGCGCCCGTCACCATTCGGCTCGCGCTCCGCAGTTCCGCGGCGGCGGCAAGGCCCATGGCCCGGTCGTTCGCAGCCACGAGCACGATCTGCCGAAGAAGGTGCGTGCACTCGGCCTCAAGCATGCGCTTTCGGCCAAGGCCAAGAGCGCGTCGATCATCATCATCGACGAGCTGAAGCTGACCGAGGCCAAGACCAAGGCGCTGATCGCGAATTTCGCGACGCTGGGCCTGAGCAACGCCCTGGTGATCGGCGGCGCCGAGCTTGACAAGAATTTCAAGCTGGCGGCGACCAACATCCCGAACATCGACGTGCTGCCCATCCAGGGCATCAACGTCTACGACATTCTGCGCCGCGGCACGCTGGTCCTTTCCAAGGCCGCCGTCGAGGCTCTCGAGGAGCGCTTCAAATGACCGACCTTCGTCATTACGACGTGATCGTCTCGCCGGCGATCACCGAAAAGTCGACCATGGCTTCCGAGCAGAACCAGGTCGTCTTCAATGTCGCCAAGAAGGCGTCGAAGCCGGAAATCAAGGCCGCCGTCGAAGCGCTGTTCGGCGTCAAGGTGATGGCCGTGAACACGCTTGTCCGCAAGGGCAAGATCAAGCGCTTCCGCGGCACGATCGGCCGCCAGAGCGACGTCAAGAAGGCGGTTGTGACGCTGGCCGAAGGCCAGTCGATCGACGTCGCGACGGGTCTCTGAGCAAGGTCGCGAGGACAGAACAATGGCACTGAAAAAATTCAACCCGGTAACGCCGAGCACCCGTCAGCTGGTCATCGTCGACCGCTCGGGCCTCTACAAGGGCAAGCCCGTCAAGGGCCTGACCGAAGGCCTGACCAAGTCGGGCGGCCGCAACAATTACGGCCGCATCACGGCCCGCTTCATCGGCGGCGGTCACAAGCGCACCTACCGTATCATCGACTTCAAGCGCCGCAAGTTCGACGTCGTCGGCACGGTCGAGCGTATCGAGTACGATCCGAACCGCACCGCCTTCATCGCGCTGATCAAGTATGACGATGGCGAGCTGTCCTACATCATCGCCCCGCAGCGTCTGGCTCCCGGCGACAAGATCGTGGCCGGTGAATCGGTCGACGTGAAGCCGGGCAACGCGATGCCGCTGGCTTCGATGCCGGTCGGCACGATCGTCCACAATATCGAGCTGAAGCCCGGCAAGGGCGCTCAGGTCGCCCGTTCGGCCGGCGGTTATGGCCAGCTCGTCGGCCGCGACCAGGGCATGGCGATCCTGCGCCTCAATTCGGGCGAGCAGCGTGTCGTCCACGGCTCCTGCATGGCCACTGTCGGCGCCGTGTCTAACCCGGACCACGGCAACATCAATGACGGCAAGGCAGGCCGCACGGTGTGGCGCGGCAAGCGTCCTCACAATCGCGGCGTGACCATGAACCCGGTCGACCATCCACATGGCGGCGGCGAAGGCCGCACCTCGGGTGGCCGCCATCCGGTTTCGCCCTGGGGCAAGCCGACCAAGGGCAAGAAGACGCGGTCCAACAAGGCGACCGACAAGTTCATCCTGCGCTCGCGCCATCAGCGCAAGAGCTAAGAAGAGGTAACGCCAAGTGACTCGTTCGATTTGGAAAGGCCCCTTCATCGACGGCTACCTTCTGAAGAAGGTGGACAAGGTTCGTGAAGGTGGTCGCAATGAGGTGATCAAGATGTGGAGCCGTCGCTCCACCATCCTGCCGCAGTTCGTCGGCTTCACCTTCGGTGTCTACAACGGCCAGAAGCACGTTCCCGTCTCGGTGAACGAGGACATGGTCGGTCACAAGTTCGGTGAATTCGCTCCGACCCGGACCTATTACGGTCACGGCGCGGATAAGAAGGCGAAGAGGAAATAATCATGGGCAAGGCCAAAGCTCCGCGCAGGCTTGCTGACAACGAAGCGCGCGCCGTGTTGCGCACGATCCGTATCAGCCCGCAGAAGCTGAACCTGGTTGCCGCGTTGATCCGCGGCAAGAAGGTCGCGACAGCGCTTTCCGACCTCGAATTCTCGGCCAAGCGGATTTCCGGCACGGTCAAGAAGACGCTGGAATCGGCGATCGCCAACGCGGAAAACAACCACGACCTCGACGTCGATGCGCTGATCGTGGCGGAAGCCTATGTCGGCAAGTCGATCGTCATGAAGCGGTTCCATGCCCGTGGCCGTGGTCGCGCCAGCCGTATCGAGAAGCCGTTCTCGCACCTCACGATCGTCGTTCGTGAAGTCGAAGAAAAAGGGGAGGCCGCATAATGGGCCAGAAAGTCAATCCGATCGGTCTGCGTCTCGGCATCAATCGCACCTGGGATTCGCGCTGGTTCGCGAACACCGGCGAGTACGGCAAGCTGCTGCACGAGGACATCAAGATCCGCAAATATCTTGAGAAGGAACTCAAGCAGGCTGCGATCTCGAAGGTCGTGATCGAGCGTCCGCACAAGAAGTGCCGCGTCACCATCCATGCGGCGCGTCCGGGCCTGATCATCGGCAAGAAGGGCGCCGACATCGAGAAGCTTCGCAAGAAGCTGATGGAGATGACCAAGTCCGAGACGCATCTGAACATCGTCGAAGTGCGCAAGCCGGAGATCGACGCGACCTTGGTCGCCCAGTCGATCGCCCAGCAGCTCGAGCGCCGCATCGCGTTCCGCCGCGCCATGAAGCGTGCCGTGCAGTCGGCGATGCGCCTCGGTGCCGAAGGCATCCGCATCAACTGCGCCGGCCGTCTCGGCGGCGCCGAGATCGCGCGCATGGAATGGTATCGTGAAGGCCGCGTGCCGCTGCATACGCTGCGTGCCGACGTCGACTACGGCACGGCCGAGGCGAATACGGCCTACGGCATCTGCGGCGTCAAGGTCTGGGTGTTCAAGGGCGAGATCCTCGAGCACGACCCGATGGCTTCGGAGCGCCGCGCCACCGAGGGCGATCATGCGCATGGCGGTGGTGGTGAGCGCGAACGCGGTCGCCGTCGCGAAAACGCGTAAGACATTAGGAATTTGGAGTTAGAACGATGCTGCAGCCAAAGCGCACAAAGTTCCGCAAGCAGTTCAAGGGCCGCATCCACGGTACCGCCAAGGGCGGCACCAACCTGGATTTCGGTGGTTTCGGGCTGAAGGCGCTTGAGCCGAACCGCGTCACCGCGCGTGAGATCGAGGCGGCCCGCCGCGCGATCACCCGCGAGATGAAGCGTGCCGGCCGCGTGTGGATCCGTATCTTCCCGGACGTGCCGGTGACGTCGAAGCCGACCGAAGTCCGTATGGGTAAGGGCAAGGGCGCGGTCGACTACTGGGCGGCACGCGTCAAGCCGGGCCGCATCATGTTCGAGATCGACGGCGTCAACGAGGAAACCGCCCGTGAGGCGCTGCGTCTCGGCGCGGCCAAGCTCTCGGTCAGGACGCGCTTCGTACAGCGCATCGCAGAATAAGGACGGGCTGATCATGAAAGCCGAAGACATCCGGACCAAGACCCAGGACCAGCTGACTGACGACCTGGCCAGCCTGAAGAAGGAGCAGTTCAACCTGCGCTTCCAGAAGGCCACCGGCCAGCTTGAGAAGACCGCGCGCGTGAGGCAGGTCCGCAAGGACATTGCGCGTATCAAGACCATCGCTGCGGAAAAGTCCGCGGCCAAGAAGGCTTAAGGACGAAAACCATGCCAAAGCGCATTCTGCAGGGCACCGTCGTCAGCGACAAGAACGAGAAGACGGTTGTCGTCAAGGTCGAACGGCGCTTCACGCATCCCGTGATGAAGAAGACCGTGCGCATGACCAAGAAGTACAAGGCGCACGACGAGAACAACGCCCACAAGGTCGGCGATCAGGTGTTCATCCAGGAATCGAAGCCGATTTCCAAGGACAAGCGCTGGGTCGTGGTGTCTTCGGACCAGGCCTGATCAGGGCCAACGAAACGAATTTTGGACAGACCGGGGAGGGGTGAGAGACCCGTCCCGTTAGAAAAGAAGAAGGCGGCCAGTCATGATTCAGATGCAAACAAACCTCGACGTCGCGGATAATTCCGGCGCCCGTCGTGTCATGTGCATCAAGGTGCTGGGCGGCTCGAAGCGGAAATACGCTTCCGTGGGCGACATCATCGTGGTGTCGATCAAGGAAGCCATCCCGCGCGGCCGCGTCAAGAAGGGCGATGTGATGAAGGCGGTCGTGGTACGCACGGCCAAGGACATCCGCCGCCCGGACGGCAGCGTGATCCGTTTCGACAAGAACGCAGCCGTTCTCGTCGACAACAAGAAAGAGCCGATCGGCACGCGTATCTTCGGACCGGTTCCGCGCGAACTCCGCGCCAAGAACCACATGAAGATCATCTCGCTCGCGCCTGAAGTGCTGTAAGGAGCCGGACCAATGCAGAAGATTAGAAAAGGCGACAAGGTCGTCGTGCTGGCCGGCAAGGACAAGGGCCGTTCGGGCGAAGTCCTCTCGGTACAGCCGAAGGACGACACCGCGCTGGTGCGCGGCGTCAACCTGATCCGTCGTCACCAGAAGCAGTCCCAGTCCCAAGAGGGCGGGATCATCACCAAGGAAGCGCCGATCCAGCTGTCGAACATCGCGCTGGCCGACCCCAAGGATGGCCAGCCGACCCGCGTCGGCTTCATCTTCCAGAAGGACGGCAAGAAGGTGCGCGTCGCCAAGCGCTCGGGAGAAGTCATCAATGGCTAAGGCTCAAACCAAGCAGGCAACTGCCCAGAACACGCCGCGCCTCAAGCAGGTCTACAACGAGACCATCCGCAAGGCGCTGCAGGAGCAGTTCGGCTACGAGAACGAGATGCAGGTTCCGCGCATCGACAAGATCGTGCTGAACATGGGCGTCGGCGAGGCGACTGGCGATTCGAAGAAGCCTTCGATCGCGGCGGAAGACCTTGCGATGATCGCCGGCCAGAAGGCCGTCGTCACGCGCGCCCGCAACTCGATCGCCGGCTTCAAGGTCCGCGAGAAGATGCCGATCGGCGCCAAGGTCACGCTGCGCAAGGAACGCATGTACGAGTTCCTCGACCGCCTCGTGAACATCGCACTGCCGCGCGTCCGCGACTTTCGCGGACTTAATCCGAAGAGCTTCGATGGCCGTGGCAACTATGCCATGGGCATCAAGGAACACATCGTGTTTCCGGAGATCAACTACGACAAGGTTGATCAGATCTGGGGCATGGACGTCATCGTTTGTACGACTGCGAAGACGGACGACGAAGCCAGGGCATTGCTCAAGGCCTTCAACTTCCCCTTCCGCCAGTAACGGCAGCGAGAAAAGGAAAAATCTGAAATGGCAAAGACCAGCTCAGTCGAGAAGAACAACAGGCGCCGCAAGCTTGCGGACCAGTTCGCTGCCAAGCGCAAGGTGCTCAAGGCGATCATCATGGATCAGTCCAAGCCGATGGAAGAGCGCTTCCGCGCCCAGCTGAAGCTTTCGGCGCTGCCGCGCAACTCGGCCAAGACCCGCATCCGCAACCGCTGCGAAGTCACCGGACGTCCGCGTGCCTATTATCGCAAGCTCAAAGTATCGCGTATCGCGCTTCGTGATCTCGGCAATAACGGCCAGATCCCGGGCCTGGTCAAGTCGAGCTGGTAAGGAGGACATAACATGTCATTGAGCGATCCTCTGGGCGATATGCTGACCCGCATCCGCAACGCGTATGGCCGCAAGAAGTCGAGCGTTTCGACGCCGGCCTCGCGCTTGCGTACCCGCGTCCTCGACGTGCTGAAGGCGGAAGGCTATATCCGCGACTACAGCCAGACCGACTTCGACAACGGCAAGTCCGAAATCGAGATCGAGCTGAAGTATTTCGATGGTGCGCCGGTGGTGCGCGAAATCGCTCGGGTCTCGAAGCCCGGCCGCCGCGTCTACGTTTCGGCCAAGTCGATACCGCACGTCGCCAACGGCCTCGGCATCGCCATCCTTTCGACGCCGAAGGGCGTGATGGCCGACCACGAAGCGCGTGAACAGAATGTCGGCGGGGAAATCCTCTGCCAGATCTTCTGATCTGGTATGTGACCCGGTTGGAAACAGGTTTTCGGGATCTAGTCCCGAAAGCCGAGACCTGAAACAAGAGAAGTGACGAGGACAACAAAATGTCTCGTATTGGAAAGAAACCCGTTTCGCTGCCGCAGGGCGTGACCGCGACCGTCAACGGCCAGACCGTGACGGCGAAGGGTCCGAAGGGCGAGCTGAAGTTCGTGGTGAACGACGAAGTGCTGGTCAAGATGGAAGGCAGCGAGATCGCTGTCCAGCCGCGCGACCAGACCAAGACTGCCCGTTCCAAGTGGGGCATGTCACGCACGCAGATCGTCAACATCCTGCAGGGCGTCAAGGACGGCTTCGAAAAGAAGCTCGAGATCACCGGCGTCGGCTATCGTGCCGCCATGCAAGGCAAGAACCTGCAGCTGGCGCTCGGCTTCAGCCATGACGTCGTCTACGAGACGCCGCAGGGCGTGACGATCTCGGTGCCGAAGCCGACGGAAATCACGGTGACCGGCATCGACAAGCAGCAGGTCGGCCAGGTCGCCGCCGAGATCCGCGAGTATCGTAGCCCCGAGCCCTACAAGGGGAAGGGCGTTCGCTATGCTGGCGAGAAGATCGTCCGCAAGGAAGGCAAGAAGAAGTAATTTTAACGCCGCGGGGAGCGGTCGCGGGAGGCTCGTCCTACCGCATATGGTTGCCCCCGTTTTTTGAAGGCAAGGAACTGATATCATGGGCTCGAAAGAATCCACCCAACGCCGCGCCCAGCGCGTCCGCCGCCAGATCAAGAAAGTTGCCGGCGATCGTCCGCGCTTGTCGGTCCATCGCACGTCGAAGAACATCTATGTCCAGGTGATCGACGACGCCAAGGGCCACACCATCGCGGCTGCTTCGACGCTCGAGAAGGAGCTCAAGGGCTCGCTCAAGACCGGCGCCGACACCGCGGCTGCAGCTGCCATCGGAAAGCTGATCGCCGAACGCGCCTCGAAGGCCGGCGTCAAGGAAGTCGTCTTCGACCGCGGCGCCTATATCTACCACGGCCGCGTCAAGGCGCTGGCCGAGGCTGCCCGTGAAGGTGGTCTGAGCTTCTAGAGCATGATCCCGAACCGAAGGTCAGCGCAGCAAAAAGTTGCAGACTTTTCGGATAAGATCATGCGAAGGAAAAAGAGTTTTCGCCCCCGGCGACCTGCAGAGGTGCCGGATATCATCATCAACCGTGCTTCCGGAAAAAAACAAGGAACAGGATATGGCACAGGAACGTAGGGATGGCGGCCGCGGCCGTGATCGCGAAGAGCGCGACGACGGCATGGTCGACAAGCTCGTCCACATCAACCGTGTCGCCAAAGTCGTCAAGGGCGGCCGGCGCTTCGGCTTTGCGGCACTTGTCGTCGTCGGCGACCAGAAGGGCCGCGTCGGCTTCGGCCACGGCAAGGCGCGCGAAGTGCCGGAGGCGATCCGCAAGGCGACCGAATCGGCCAAGCGCGACATGATCTTCGTGCCGCTGCGCTCAGGCCGCACGCTGCACCACGACGTCGAGGGACGCTGGGGCGCGGGACGCGTTCTGCTGCGCGCCGCCAAGCAAGGTACCGGCATCATCGCCGGCGGCCCGATGCGCGCCGTTTTCGAGACGCTCGGCATGCATGACGTGGTCGCCAAGTCGATGGGTTCTTCGAACCCCTACAACATGGTTCGCGCCACTTTCGACGCGCTGAAGAGCCAGATGCATCCGAAGGATGTGGCTGCCGCGCGCGGCATCAAGTATTCGACCCTTCAGGCCCGCCGCGGCACCGCCGTTGCGGCTGAAGAATAGTCGATGCTGACCAGGGATCTGACCATGGCCAAGAAAGCAACCAAGACCATCACCGTCGAGCAGATCGGTTCGCCGATCCGCCGGCCGAAGGAGCAGCGCGCAACGCTGGTCGGCCTCGGCCTCAACAAGATGCACAAGCAGCGCACGCTGGAGGATACGCCCTCGGTGCGCGGCATGATCGCTGCCGTCCAGCATCTCGTCCGCGTCGTGGACGAGGGCTGAACCAGAGCGCAGGAGAACCCAGATGAAACTCAACGATCTGCGTGACAAGGACGGCGCGACGCACTCCAAGAAGCGTCTCGGCCGTGGCATCGGTTCCGGTTCGGGCAAGACCGCCGGTCGCGGCGTCAAGGGCCAGAAGGCGCGCTCCGGCGTCGCCGTCAACGGCTTCGAGGGTGGCCAGATGCCGCTCTACCGCCGCCTGCCGAAGCGCGGTTTCAACAATATCTTCGCCAAGAGCTTCACCGTCGTGTCGCTGGCCCGCATCCAGGCCGCGCTCGATGCCAAAAAGCTCGATGCTAAGACAGTTGTAACGGCCGAGGCGCTGGTTGCGGCCGGCGTCATCCGTCGCGTCAAGGACGGCGTGCGCATCCTCTCGGACGGCGACATCAAGGCCAAGCTTGCCTTCGACGTTGCCGGTGCTTCCAAGGCCGCGATCGAGAAGATCGAAAAGGCCGGCGGCTCGGTGAAGTTGCCTGAGCAGGCAGCCGCCGAGTAACGGCAATTTGAAGCACGGTCGGCAAAGGTGGAATTCGGTTTTGCCTGCGGTCGTGCTTTGATCCGACAGATGTGGCGGCCGCATCAACGCGGCCGCTTGCATGTTTGCAGTCCGGAGCTTATCTCGTGAGCTTCGGTGACACGCGCCGCCTGAGCTGCGGGCATCGAGCGTGACCAAGCGGAGAATCAGGCATGGCTTCGGCTGCTGAACAACTAGCCTCGAATCTGAATTTTTCGGCCTTCGCCAAAGCCGAGGATCTGAAGAAGCGCATCTGGTTCACCATCGGCGCGCTGCTCGTCTACCGTCTTGGCACCTATATTCCGCTGCCCGGCATCAATCCCGACGCTTTCGCCCAGGCCTTCTCGTCGCAGAGCAAGGGCGTGCTCGGCATGTTCAACATGTTCGCCGGCGGCGCCGTGCAGCGCATGGCGATCTTTGCCCTCGGCATCATGCCCTATATCTCGGCCTCCATCATCATGCAGCTGATGACCTCGGTCATTCCGTCGCTGGAAGCGCTGAAGAAGGAAGGCGAGCAGGGCCGCAAGATCATCAACCAGTACACGCGCTACGGCACCGTGCTTCTGGCGCTGGTTCAGGCGTACGGCATTTCGGTCGGGCTTGAGGGCGGCAACGGCATCGTCAACGATCCCGGCATGTTCTTCCGCATCTCTACCGTCGTCACGCTGGTCGGCGGCACCATGTTCCTGATGTGGCTTGGCGAGCAGATCACTGCTCGCGGCATCGGCAACGGCATTTCGCTGATCATCTTCTCCGGCATCGTCGCCGGCCTGCCGCGCGCCATCTCCGGCACGCTGGAGCTTGGCCGCACCGGCGCCTTGTCGACCGGCCTGATCCTGGCGATCATCGTGCTGGCCATCATCGTCATCGCGCTGATCGTCTTCTTCGAGCGCGCCCAGCGCCGCCTGCTGATCCAGTATCCCAAGCGCCAGGTCGGCAATCGCATGTTCCAGGGCGATACCTCGCATCTGCCGCTGAAGCTTAACACCTCCGGCGTCATTCCGCCGATCTTCGCCTCGTCGCTGCTGCTGCTTCCGGCAACGGTTGCCGGCTTCTCGCAGACCACCAATATGCCTGCATGGGCCAGCACCATCCTGGCGGCGCTCGGCCACGGCCAGCCGCTCTATATGGCCTTCTACGCGGCGATGATCGTGTTCTTCGCCTTCTTCTATACGGCGATCGTCTTCAATCCGAAGGACACCGCCGACCAGCTCAAGAAGCATTCGGGCTTCATCCCGGGCTATCGTCCGGGCGAGCGCACTGCGGACTATATTGACTATGTGCTCACCCGCATCACCGTCGTCGGCGCCATTTATCTGGTGCTGGTGTGTCTGCTGCCCGAGTTCCTGATTTCAGCGACTGGCGTACCGTTCTACCTTGGTGGCACTTCGCTCCTGATCGTGGTCAGTGTAACGCTCGATACGGTGGCGCAGATTCAGGGTCACCTGATCGCGCACCAGTATGAGGGCCTGATCAAGAAGTCGAAGCTGCGCGGGGGGAAAAAGGCCAGATGAGGTTGATATTGCTTGGACCGCCGGGGGCGGGCAAGGGGACACAAGCACTAAGACTGGTAGATCGACACGGCATCCCACAGCTTTCCACGGGGGACATGCTGCGTGCTGCTGTCCAGGCTGGCACCGAAGTCGGCAAGCGCGCCAAGGCGGTGATGGACGCTGGCGAACTGGTGTCCGACGCTATCGTCAACGCCATCGTGGCCGAGCGCATCGATCAAGCTGATTGCGCAAACGGCTTCATCCTTGACGGGTACCCGCGAACCCTGGTGCAAGCGGACGCCGTTGAGGAAATGCTGTCGGATCGCGGACTGGAGCTCGATGCTGTCATCGAATTTGTCGTCGATGACAAGGCGCTGGTTGGCCGAATCGTCAAGCGCGCCGAAGACGCCAAGGCCGCAGGCCTGCCGGTGCGCAAGGACGACAGCCCAGCGGTGTTCGAGGAACGCTTGAGGGAATATTACAAGAAAACCTCGCCGCTGATCGGCTACTACTACGCCAAGGGCAAGCTCAGGGGCGTCGATGGCATGGCCGACATCGATGCGGTGACGCAGCAGATCGAGGCGGTGCTCAGGGCGACGACCCGGAAAGTTGGCCAGGCGGCCGGCTAGAGAATCGAACGATTGCGCTTGACTGGAGCGGTCCGCTGGGGTATGGCGGCCCGTCTTCCTATCAGGCATGAGGCTTGCTTGTCCGCAAGGGCAAGGCAGGCCGCTTTGAACTGGAAACTCCCGCAAGGGCCGGCCTCCACCGGACGCGGGGCAACTTGAAGCGCCGGCTCGTCCGGCCTATATGGAGAAGAGAAGAACATGGCTCGTATAGCCGGCGTCAATATTCCGACCAACAAGCGCGTCGTCATCGCGCTTCAATACATTCACGGCATTGGCAAGAAGTTCGCCCAGGAGATCGTCGACAAGGTCGGCATCCCGGCCGAGCGTCGCGTCAACCAGCTGACCGACGCGGAAGTGCTGCAGATCCGCGAGACCATCGACCGCGACTATCAGGTCGAGGGCGATCTGCGCCGCGAAGTGTCGATGAACATCAAGCGACTCATGGACCTCGGCTGCTACCGCGGCCTGCGTCACCGCCGCTCGCTACCGGTTCGTGGTCAGCGCACGCATACCAATGCGCGCACCCGCAAGGGCCCGGCTAAGTCGATTGCCGGAAAGAAGAAGTAATTTAGGGCAGTAAGGGAGTAGGGCAGTAAGGCAATAGGAACGGCAGACATACTGCCCTACTGCCATATTCCCCTACTGCCTTCTCCCTGGTGGAGCCGCTGGCATTACGGCGGTGTAGAGATCAACTGAAAGGACCATCATGGCCAAGGAAGCCGCTCGTGTTCGCCGTCGCGAACGCAAGAACATCTCGTCGGGCGTTGCCCACGTCAATTCGACCTTCAACAACACGATGATCACCATCACCGACGCGCAGGGTAACTCGATTGCCTGGTCGTCGGCCGGAGCCCAGGGCTTCAAGGGATCGCGCAAGTCGACCCCGTTCGCTGCCCAGATGGCCGCAGAAGATGTTGCCAAGAAGGCCCAGGAACACGGCATGCGCATGCTCGAGGTCGAGGTCTGTGGACCCGGCTCCGGTCGTGAATCGGCGCTGCGCGCGCTGCAGGCTGCCGGCTTCACCATCACCTCGATCCGTGATGTGACGCCGATCCCGCACAATGGCTGCCGCCCGCGCAAGAAGCGCCGCGTCTAAAGAATTTACCGAACGCCGCGCGAGCGCCTCAAGGGCGCTCCTCCACGGCATTCCAGGTCGCCCGCCACGATTGGATGGTGGCGGGACAACGGAAGGAAAGCACTATGATCCAGAAAAATTGGCAAGAACTGATCAAGCCGAACAAGATCGAGTTCTCGTCGAAGAAGAAGACGCTGACCACGCTGGTCGCCGAGCCGCTCGAGCGCGGCTTCGGCCTCACCCTCGGCAACGCGCTGCGCCGCGTGCTTCTGTCTTCGCTGCGTGGCGCGGCTGTAACCGCCGTGCAGATCGACGGCGTTCTGCATGAATTCTCGTCCATCGCCGGCGTCCGCGAGGACGTGACCGACATCGTTTTGAACATCAAGGAAATCGCCATCCGCATGGAAGGCGACGGCCCCAAGCGCATGGTCGTCCGCAAGCAGGGACCGGGCGCGGTTCTCGCCGGCGACATCCAGACGGTCGGCGACGTCGAGATCCTCAATCCCGACCACGTCATCTGCACGCTGGACGAAGGCGCTGAAATCCGCATGGAATTCACCGTCGATACCGGCAAGGGCTATGTGCCGGCCGACCGTAACCGCGCCGAGGACGCGCCGATCGGGCTGATCCCCGTCGACAGCCTGTATTCGCCGGTCAAGAAGGTCTCCTACAAGGTCGAGAACACCCGCGAGGGCCAGGTTCTCGACTATGACAAGCTGACCATGACCATCGAGACCGACGGTTCGATTTCGGGCGAGGACGCGGTGGCCTTCGCCGCTCGCATCCTGCAGGACCAGCTCGGCCTGTTCGTCAATTTCGACGAGCCGCAGAAGGAAGTCGCCGCCGAACAGGTTACCGAGCTTGCCTTCAACCCGGCGCTGCTCAAGAAGGTCGACGAGCTCGAGCTTTCGGTGCGTTCGGCCAACTGCCTGAAGAACGACAACATCGTCTATATCGGCGACCTGATCCAGAAGACCGAAGCCGAGATGCTGCGCACCCCGAACTTCGGCCGCAAGTCGCTGAACGAGATCAAGGAAGTCCTGGCGGCGATGGGCCTGCATCTCGGCATGGAAGTGCCGGACTGGCCGCCGGAAAACATCGAAGACCTCGCCAAGCGTTACGAAGACCAATATTGAGCATGATCTCGAACCGAAGGTCAGCGCAGCAAAAAGTTGCAGACTTTTCGGACAAGATCATGCGGCTAACCAACTGGGGCTCAGGCCTCTTGAAACCGCAATGAAGGAGAAGAGCCATGCGCCACGGATTTAAAGGCCGCCGGTTCGCCCGCAGCATAAGCCATCGCAAGTCGATGTTTGCCAACCTTGCCGTGTCGCTTATCGAGCACGAGCAGATCCTCACCACGCTGCCGAAGGCGAAGGATTTGCGTCCGATCGTCGAGAAGTTGGTGACGCTCGGCAAGCGCGGCGACCTGCACGCCCGCCGCCAGGTTATTGCCCAGATCGGCAATGAAGGCGTCGTCAAGCGCCTGTTCGATACCATCGCGCCACGTTATGCCACCCGCAACGGCGGCTATCTGCGCATCATGAAGGCCGGCTTCCGCCACGGTGATAACGCGGCAATGGCGGTCATCGAGTTCGTCGACCGCGACACCTCGGCCAAGGGCGCCGGCGACCGTGCCCGCATCGAGGCCGAAGGCACCGAAGAGGAAGCTGCAGCCGCATAAGGCTCGGTTTTTCGCGAGAAGTTCAAAAGGGGCCTCCGGGCCCTTTTTCTGTTTCCGAAGGTACCGGGCAGGGCTGGTAGGGGTTTTGTCACCGGTTTTTGCGGCGACTACCCAAAATAATCGGATTTCAGCGGCTTAGCCTTTCATTTTGCACAATCGTCAGGACAATGGCGCCCGACTTGGAGGATTCGGAATGCGCGTTAAACGGCTGTCCATTGTTCTGATCTGCGCCTTGATGGCGTTGGCCGTCGTGCCGGCGGCCAGGCACGCGCTGGCGGAGGAGGCCAAGCCAGATCCCGGTCTGTCCGACGTGCTAACCGATCTGCTGCATGGCGTCGAAGGCGAAAACGCCACTTCAGGCCCCGACAAGCGCGTGCCGTTCGGCCGCGAGGAGGTGCAGCTGTCCTTCGCGCCGCTGGTCAAGCAGACGGCGCCGGCCGTGGTCAATGTCTACGCCTCGCAGACCGCCAAGGTGACGTCGCCCTTCGACGGCGATCCGTTCTTCGAGGAGTTCTTCGGCCGCTCGCAGCCGCGCGCGCAGTCCTCGCTCGGTTCGGGGGTGCTGGTCGATCCGACCGGCGTCGTGGTCACCAATTTCCACGTCGTCAAGGACGCCGACCAGGTCAAGGTCGCGACTGCCGATGGGCGCGAATTCGACAGCAAGGTACTGCTTAAGGACGAGACGCTCGATCTCGCCGTGCTCAAGATTTCTTCCGACAAGCCGTTTCCGGTGATCGCCATCGGCGATTCCGACGCGCTCGAGGTCGGCGACCTGGTGCTGGCGATCGGCAATCCGTTCGGTGTCGGCCAGACCACCACCAGCGGCATTATTTCGGCGGTGGCGCGCAGCCATATCGGCGTCTCCGATTCCAGCTTCTTCATCCAGACCGACGCCGCCATCAACCCCGGCAATTCCGGTGGCGCGCTGGTCAACATGGGAGGGCAGCTGATCGGCATCAACACGGCGATCTATAGCCGTAGCGGCGGCTCGATCGGCATCGGCTTTGCCATCCCTTCGAACATGGTTCGCGCCTTCGCCGACGCGGCCAAGGCCGGGCTCGACTTCTTCGAGCGGCCGTATGCCGGTGCCGAGTTCGAGGCGGTGACGCCGCAGATTGCCGAATCGCTCGGCATCGACAAACCGACCGGTGCGCTGGTTTCTTCGGTCGAAGAGGCGGGACCCGCCGCCAAGGCAGGGCTCAAGCCGGGCGACGTAGTGCTGTCGCTCAACGGCAAGCCGGTCGAGAGCGTCGGGGCGCTGGACTACCGGATGGCGACGCTGTCGATTGGTACGAATGCCAGCTTCGGCGTTCTGAGCAAGGGTCAGCAGGCGACGATGGACATCGCGCTGGAACGGCCGCCTGAGGGCGCCAAAGCTGCGGAACTCATATTGCGCGGCCGCAGCCCGTTTTCCGGTGCCAAGGTTGCTGAACTGTCGCCACGGCTTGCCCAACGGCTCGGTCTGCGCACGGATGTCAAAGGCGTCACCGTGGTCGACATCAACCGCGATTCGCCTGCTGCCGATTTTGGCTTCCAGCCAGGCGACATCGTGCGTGAGGTCAATGGCCTGACGATCGACAAGGCGGCGACCTTGGAACAGGTAGCCCAGCAGGATACGCGCTGGTGGCGCTTTACCGTCGAGCGCGGCGGGCAGATACTACGCCAGGTGTTGCGTTACTGAGCCCGAACGTCAGCATGATCGGGCTCCAGGCAGAAGAAGTTGCATGGCCGATCTGTTCAGTGTCGATGAACCGGAAAAGACGCCGCCCGGCAGGCCGCTGGCGGACCGTCTGCGCCCGAAGAACCTCGGCGAGGTCGTCGGCCAGGAGCATCTGACCGGACCCGACGGCGCGCTGACGCGGCTGATCGGCTCCGGCTCGCTCGGCTCGATGATCTTCTGGGGCCCGCCCGGCACCGGCAAGACCACGGTCGCACGGCTGCTTGCCGGCGAGACAAGCCTCGCCTTCGAACAGATCTCGGCGGTGTTTTCCGGCGTTGCCGACCTGAAGAAAGTGTTCGAGGCAGCGAAGCTGCGCCGCTCCAACGGCCGCCAGACACTGCTGTTCGTCGACGAGATCCATCGCTTCAACCGCGCCCAGCAGGACAGTTTTCTGCCCGTGATGGAAGACGGCACCGTCGTGCTGGTCGGCGCCACCACGGAGAATCCGTCCTTCGAGCTTAACGCCGCGCTGTTGTCGCGCGCGCGTGTGCTGGTCTTTCACTCGCTCGGCGAGGACAGTATCGCCAAGCTGCTGGCGCGGGCCGAGGAGGCAGAGGGCAGGGCGCTGCCGCTCGATGAAGACGCGCGGGCGATGCTCATCCGCATGAGCGACGGCGACGGCCGCGCGGCATTGACGCTCGCCGAAGAGGTCTGGCGCGCAGCGAAATCAAAGGAGGTGTTCGGCGCCGAAGCCCTGCAGCGCATCGTCCAGCGCCGCGCGCCGATCTACGACAAGGGACAGGACGGCCACTACAATTTGATCTCCGCCTTGCACAAATCGGTGCGCGGCTCCGACCCCGACGCGGCACTCTACTATCTCGCCCGCATGTTCGACGCCGGCGAAGATCCGCTTTATCTCGGGCGCCGGTTGGTGCGCATGGCGATGGAGGATATCGGGCTGGCCGACCCGCAGGCGCTCGTCGTCGCTAACGCCGCCAAGGACGCCTATGACTATCTGGGCTCGCCCGAGGGCGAACTGGCCTTCGCCGAGGCGACCGTCTATCTCGCCACCGCGCCGAAATCCAATGCAGTTTATACCGCGTTCAAGGCCGCCACACAGGCGGCGAAGGAATTCGGTTCGCTGCTGCCGCCCAAGCACATTCTCAATGCGCCGACCAAGCTGATGAAACAGGAAGATTACGGCGCCGGCTATCGCTACGACCACGACGAGCCCGACGCTTTTTCCGGCCAGGACTATTTTCCGGAGAAGATGGGAAGGCAGACATTCTATGACCCGCCAGAGCGCGGCTTCGAGCGCGATATCAGGAAGCGGCTGGATTATTGGGCGAAGCTGCGCAGCGAGCGGGAAAAGTAGCTGCCGACCGCACAGTGGTGTGATCGCCGTTGTCTGGCGGGATAAAAAACCCTATCAAGATGCGCCTTCGGCCGGCGGACAGGCCAGAAACGTACCGACGATATTCAGAACGGAATCGCGCCTGGCGCGTGGAAAAATGACAAAAAAATCTCGCAAGACCCTTCGGAAGTTCGCCATAGCGATCCCGCTGCTGGCGCTCGGCTTCTATTTCATTCCCATCCTGACGACAATTTTCATTGTCCTCGGCCTGGTCGACGTGTTGCGCAATGACAACAAGAACTGGGCGCTGTTCAGTGGTTATTTTCTCGGCAACGGCATCTTCACCTGGCTGCTTTCGCCCTTCAATCTGCTGGTCGATCTTCTGTGCTACAGAAACCGCGGTGTCTGGAAACTGGACCAGTTTCCTCCGGACTATCAGCGTGAGGTCAACGAGGTTCTGGACGTCTTCAAGGCGCGCAAGGACGAGATCATCGCCGATATCGACGCCAATTTCGGCAGCGGCCGGCGCGGCATGTATGTCTACCAGTGGTACGGCAAGCACAAGATCGACAACGTCGCCGAATTCAACAAGGATTTCAAATATATCAAGACCATCGCCGTGTCGGTGTTCAGGGGCAAGGAATCGACCTCCTGGCATTTCGGACCGCTGCGGCTCAGCCTGCGCATTCTCTACAATCTTCTCCCGGTGAAGGCCGAGGTTTTCGTCGAGTGCAACAACGCCAGGAACTACTGGCACGACAATCCGCTCTATATTTTCGACGACACGCTGCTGCACCGCTCGGTCAACGAATATGATGGGCGCCGCTACTGCGTGTTCATGGACATCATCCGGCCATCGCCATTCCCCGGCCTGATCGCCGCTCTTCTCGCCATCGTTTCGGTCAGCGTCGAGCGCATCAATGCCATGTTCTACAAGAACTGGAAGATGATCGGCTCCAGCAAGCCGAAGAAGGCCGGAGCCGCCTGACACCGTGGTGTGACCGGCGCGAGGAGCACGATGTATCATCTGTTGCTTGTCTGCCTTGGTGGCGCGATCGGTGCAATGGCCCGCTTCTTCCTGTCCGGCTTCGTCGCCCGCCGGGTCGGCGAGACCTTTCCCTGGGGCACTATGGCCGTCAACGTCTCGGGAGCGTTTGCAATCGGTGTCGTTGCGCATGCGGTGGCGCGCGACGGCATGCCCGCCATCTGGGCCTTTACCGTTACCGGCGGCCTCGGCTGCTACACCACGGTTTCTTCCTTCAGCCTGCAGACGCTGGCGCTGGCGCGCGACGGCGAATGGCGGCGCGCCGGCGGAAATGTGCTGCTTTCGGTTTTTCTGAGCCTCGGCGGCGTGACGCTGGGCTTTGCTGCGGGAAGTCTTCTGATTGGCGGCGGGGCGCCGTGAGCGGCCCGCGGAAGCTCCGCCACGACGGGACGGACACTGCCGCGGCAGGGCATGCGGCGCGCCTTATTGGCCGTCGCAGAACCAACGAAACGGTTCGGCTCTATGCGACCGTAGCCGCAGGCAGCATGATCGGCGGTGTGTTGCGGGCGCTTGCCTCATCGACCAGCACTGCCCTGTGGGGCGCTGGATTTCCCTTCGGCACGCTCCTCGTCAACATTGTTGGCTCGTTCCTCATCGGCTTCTACGCGACATTGACGGGACCCGATGGTCGCGTCTTCGCCGGTCCGCTGCAACGTCAATTCTTCATGGCCGGCTTCTGCGGCGGCCTGACGACCTTCTCCGCTTTCAGCCTTGAAACACTCACCCTCGCGCAAGGCGGGAGGCTTGTGGCGGCGGGACTCAATATCGCGATCTCCGTGGTGGCCTGGCTTGCCGCCGTCTGGCTTGGCCACATCTTTGCAGTTCGGCTCAACCGGCTGAGAGGGTCCAGGCAATGAAGATACCAACACAGGCGCAATTGCTGCGCATATTTATCGGCGAAAACGACAAGGCAGATGGCCGTCCGCTGTATGAGGTTATCGTGCTGAGGGCCCGCGAAATGCAGATCGCCGGCGCGACCGTCCTGCGCGGCGCGATGGGGTTCGGCCATTCCAGCCGGCTTCACACCACGAAGATNCCACGAAGATCCTCCGCCTATCGGAGGATCTGCCACTCGTCATCGAGATCGTCGATGACGAGGAAAAATTGGCCGCTTTCCTGCCCGTGCTTGAAACAATCATGACAAGTGGTTTGATTACGCTGGAGAAAGTTCAGGTTCTGCAATATGGAACCGACAACGAATAACCGAGTGAGATTGCGGGTGCCGGCGAATGCCGTTGCATGCCTGCAAAACGGCGATTGGAATCATGGCAGGCGTTGAACAGATCACAGTGGACGCCGGCGAGGCGGGCATGCGGCTCGACCGCTGGTTCAAGAGCCATTTCCCCGGTCTCGGTTTCGGTCATCTGCAGAAGCTGATGCGTTCCGGCCAGATCCGCGTCGACGGCGGCAGGGTGAAGGCCGATACCCGCGTCGAAGCCGGCCAGACGGTCCGAGTGCCGCCGCTCGAAGTCGACAAGAAAGGTGAAAGCCCGCTCACCGGTCATTCGATCCGCAACCAGGGCGACGCCGACGTTTTGGCAAAGATGCTGATCCATGAGGACCCGAAGGTCTTCGTCTTCAACAAGCCGGCCGGCCTGGCGGTCCAGGGCGGCTCTGGCGTCACCCGCAATGTCGACGACATGCTGGAAGCCTGGCGCAACCAGAAGGGCGAGAAGCCGCGTCTGGTGCACCGGCTCGACCGCGACACGTCGGGTGTGCTGGTTGTCGCCCGTACAAGGCTCGCCGCCATGAAGCTCGCCGAAGCGTTCCGGGCGCGTGAGACGAAGAAAACCTACTGGGCGCTGGTCAAGGGCGTGCCGCCGAAGCGCGAGGACAAGATCTCAACCTGGCTGATCAAGGAACCGACGCCCGACGGCGATCGTGTGCGCATCGCCAAGCATGGCGAAAAGGGCGCCGATCACGCCGTGTCCTATTACCGCATCGTCGAGCAGGCGGCGCAGACCCTGTCCTGGCTGGAAATGGAACCCTATACCGGGCGCACCCACCAGCTTCGCGTCCATGCCGCCCATATCGGTTGCCCGATCATCGGCGACCCCAAATATTTCGAGGCCGACACCAATTGGGATTTTCCAGGCGGCATGCAGAACCGCCTGCATCTGCACGCGCGCCGCATTGTCATCCCTCATCCCGACAAGGGCTTTGTCGACGTCACCGCACCGATGCCGCCGCATATGCGCCAGAGCTGGAACCTGCTCGGTTTCGACGACGCGAGCGCGGAGGACTAGCGGCGGTGGGCGTCGCCACAGATACGCTCGACCGTCGTGACGCGGTCGATCTGGCGGCCGCCGCCATCATGGTCGGGCTGACCTTTTCGTGGGGCCTGAACTACGTTGCCGCCAAGATCTCGTATGCCGGCTACGACCCTGTTTTCCTGTCCATCGCCCGCTCGGCGATCGGCGGCCTGTGTGTTTTCGGCTGGTGCCGCTGGCGCGGCATTGCGCTGTTCACGCCCGACAAAACCCTCGTCGCTGGCATTCTGGCGGGTGCGCTTTTTGGTCTCGAGTTCCTGTTTCTCTACGTCGGACTCGAGCACACGACGGTTGTGCGCAATACCTTGCTGGTCAACACCATGCCGTTCTGGATGCTGGTTGGCGGTCATTTCCTGCTGGGCGAAAGCATCACGGCACGCAAGCTCGTTGGTCTTCTGCTCGCTTTCGCCGGACTGATCGCGGTGTTTTCCGATAAACTGAGCGCCAATGGCGGCGCAACATTGGGCGGCGATTTGCTCAGTCTCGGTGCCGGCATTCTGTGGGCCGTGACCAATATCGTCATCAAGCGGTCGAAGCTGGTGACGGCCAGCGCCGAAAAGCTGCTGCTCTATCAGCTGGCCGGGGCCGCCGTCGTCGGCATTTTGGTGATGCCTTTTGCCGGGCCGCCCGTCCGCAACTTTACCGTCTTGCCAGCCTTGGCTCTGCTGTTCCAGGCCGTCTACGTTGTCGCATTCACCTATGTGCTGTGGTTCTGGCTGCTGCGGCGCTACCCTGCATCTGGACTGTCGAGCTTCACCTTCCTGTCGCCGGTGTTTGGTGTTTTGTGCGGCGCCGTGTTCTTGAACGAGCCGCTGACCGTTCGTATCTTCCTGGCACTCGGCCTCATCGCCGCCGGACTCATCATCGTCAACCGGCCGGCCCGAAAACAAAGTCCCGGATGAGCATGCGCGATATATTGAACGACCTCGAAGCTGGAAAGCAGCTCTCTGATCCGGACCCGGTGCGTCGCGCCCAGATCCAGATGAAGACGCCGCTGCCGAAGCGCTTCTACAAGACCGTCGCGGTAGCACCGGTCGAAGACGGTTTTGCCGTCCATCTCGATGGCAAGCCCGTCCGCACGCCGGCCAAGGCGCTGCTGGCGCTGCCGACCGAAAAGGCGGCTGCTCTCGTCGCCGAGGAATTCGCCGCACAGGAGGAGACCATCGATCCGGTGACGATGCCGGTGATGCGTCTGGTCAACACCGCGATCGATGGCGTCGCCAGTGATCCCCAGGCGGTGCTGGAGGACATCCTGCGCTTCGCCGCATCCGATCTGCTCTGCTACCGCGCTGATGCGCCACAGGGCCTGGTCGACCGGCAGAACGAGCATTGGGATCCGGTCATCGACTGGGCGCGCACCGCGCTCGGCGCCCGGTTCCATCTCGCCGAAGGCGTGATCCATGTCGAGCAGCCGCGCGAGACCATCGCGCTGCTTGGGCAGCATCTTGCCCAGCGTGCCGATCCGCTGCGCCTTGCCGCCATCCACGTCATGACGTCGCTGACCGGATCGGCGCTGCTGGCGCTGGCCGTCGACTTCGGCGAGCTCGACGGCGAGGCGGCCTGGGCTGCCGGTCATGTCGACGAGGACTGGCAGGCCGAGCAATGGGGCCATGATGCCGAGGCCGTCGCGCACCGCGCGGCCCGCAAGCGCGACATGATGGCCGCAGTCAGGCTGCTCGAAGCTCTCAAAGGCTGACGGCACCGCCTGCGATTTCGCACTGCACATTAGACCAAAGTCATAATCCCAAAGGCGGTCTGCCTCTGGGCACTGCTTTCTGTCATTTTTTGCACCGATGGCTGCACTGAGTCTGCGTTGCGAGGAAACGCGGACGATGAAGTGCCGCATCGAGGACTGACAGAATCACACGGGAGGATACGCTCATGGCAATGGCATCGACCGCCGGCAAAACAAGCCGCGGCATGACGCGCGAGGAGAAGAAGGTCATCTTCGCTTCCTCGCTCGGCACCGTTTTTGAATGGTACGATTTTTATCTCTACGGCTCGCTGGCAGTGTTCATTGGTTCGACTTTTTTCAGTCCAACCATTCCGGAAGCGACGCGCAATATTTTCGCGCTGCTGGCGTTTGCCGCTGGCTTCCTCGTGCGCCCGTTCGGCGCATTGCTGTTCGGCCGCATCGGCGACCTTGTCGGCCGTAAATACACTTTCCTTGTCACCATGACGATCATGGGCCTGTCGACCTTCCTGGTCGGCTTGCTGCCTGGCTATGCGACTTTGGGCATCGCCGCTCCCGTGATCCTGATCATCTTGCGCATGTTGCAAGGCCTGGCGCTCGGTGGCGAGTATGGCGGTGCCGCCACCTATGTCGCCGAGCATGCACCCGACGATCGCCGCGGCTACTACACGTCGTGGATACAGACGACGGCAACGCTCGGCCTGTTCCTGTCGCTGATCGTCATCCTGATCGTCCAGGGGTCGATGACCAAGGAAACCTACGCCGCCTGGGGCTGGCGCATTCCGTTCATCGTTTCCTTCCTCCTCCTCGGCATTTCGATCTGGATCCGGCTGTCGCTTTCTGAATCGCCGACCTTCCAGCGCATGAAGGACGAAGGCAAAGGCTCCAAGGCGCCGCTGTCAGAAGCCTTCGGTCAGTGGAAGAACGCCAAGATCGCGCTGCTGGCGCTGCTCGGCCTCACAGCCGGTCAGGCCGTAGTTTGGTACAATGGCCAGTTCTACGCGCTGTTCTTCTTGCAGAACGTGCTCAAGGTCGATCCGCAATCGGTCAACATCATGATCGCGATTGCTTTGGCTGTTGGCTCGATCTTCTTCGTCGTGTTCGGCTGGCTCTCCGACAAGATCGGCCGCAAGCCGATTATCATGGCCGGCCTTGCACTGGCGATCGTCTGCACCTTCCCGTTGTTCAAGGCGCTGACCTGGGCAGCCAACCCGGCGCTCGCCACCGCGCAGCAGAACACCCGTGCGACGGTGACCGCGGCACCGGGAGACTGCAAGTTCCAGTTCAACCCGGTGGGCACGGCGAAGTTCACCACGTCCTGCGATATCGCCACCTCGTTTCTGACCAAGAACTCGGTGCCTTATGACGTAGTGGCCACGGCAGCGCCCGGCACTGCTGCGTCGGTCAAAATCGGCAACGAGACGGTTGAGTCGTATGACGCCACCGCAGCCGGCGATCAAGCCAAGGCCAAGGACGCTGTTTTCGCCAAGGCGGTAAACACGGCGCTTCAGGACGGCGGCTATCCGCTGAAACGGGCAGCGGCGAAGGTGCCGGATCAGAAGCTCGAAGCCTTCATCGCGGCCAATCCCGAACTGAAGCTCGATGCGGCCGCCATTCGCGCCGGCGAGAAGGCCATGGTTCCGGCCGACCAGGCGATCAAGGACAAGCTGCTGACTGCCGATGAGGCTGCGGGAGCTCCCGAGGTCACCGTCTACGCCGTACCGGGCGGCGGTCCCTTCGCCATGTTCGCCGACCCGGCGGCGGTCAACTGGCCGATGACGATCGGCATCCTGCTCATCCTCGTGATCTTCGTCACGATGGTCTACGGGCCGATCGCCGCGATCCTGGTCGAGATGTTCCCGACCCGCATCCGCTACACCGGCATGTCGCTGCCCTACCATATCGGCAATGGCTGGTTCGGCGGGCTGCTGCCGGCGACGGTGTTCGCGCTCAGCGCCTACAAGGGCGATATCTACTACGGACTCTGGTACCCAGTGGTGATCGCGGCGATGTCGCTGATCATCGGCATGATCTTTGTCAGGGATACGCTCGGAACGGACCTGCACACCAAACAGTAGCCGGCCTGTCCGGTTCAAAGCAAAGCCCGGTGCGAGCGATCGCGCCGGGCTTTTCCAATCTATCGACTACATGGAGGGGAAGGGCTTAGCTCTTCCGATCCTGGTTCGCTTCCTCGATCGCTGCTTCATGATACCAGGCACTTCCGAAATCCGTTCGGTTGCGCAAAGAAGCAAGTTCTGCCGCGAACTTAGCCTTTCCGCTTAAATTTGAGGCAGACACGCGCGCTGCCACCGGGAACATCAGGATTTTGGCCGACTGACGAGTGGAAGTGATTTCCATTGTCGGTTTCCTTTCTTCGACAGAACCTAGCCGATTCAACCTTTCCCCAAGATAGGTTCAGCAATCGAATTAGGCAATATGATTATAAAAAGATCACTAGTTGCACATTATTTATGCAAACTATGCTTGTGAGTGATCCCAGCGCACCTTGCAGCGGCCCGGCAATTTTGCGCCGATGCGACCTCACTTTGCCGCACCCGTCGCCGGCGAGAATGGCACACGAATTGCTTTTTGATAATCCGGCAGGTCGGCTGCTGGATAGGCCGGCCTGCTCCGGCGCCATCCAGGGTTCGGTGATCAAGCAACGAGAGGCTAGAATGACGAAATACAAGCTCGAGTACATTTGGCTCGATGGATACACCCCGGTTCCCAATCTTCGCGGAAAGACGCAGATCAAGGACTATGCCGAGTTTCCGACGCTCGACCAGCTTCCGCTGTGGGGCTTCGACGGTTCTTCGACCATGCAGGCCGAGGGCCACAGCTCCGATTGCGTTCTGAAGCCGGTCGCCGTCTACCCGGATCCGGCCCGCACCAATGGCGCGCTCGTTATGTGCGAGGTCATGATGCCCGATGGCGTGACGCCGCATGCCTCCAATAAGCGCGCCACCATCCTCGACGACGAGGGCGCCTGGTTCGGCTTCGAGCAGGAGTATTTCTTCTACAAGGACGGCCGCCCGCTCGGCTTCCCCGAGAGCGGCTATCCGGCGCCGCAAGGCCCGTACTATACCGGCGTCGGCTACAGCAATGTCGGCTCAGTCGCCAGGCAGATCGTCGAGGAGCATCTCGACCTTTGCCTTGCCGCCGGCATCAACCATGAAGGCATCAACGCCGAGGTGGCCAAAGGCCAGTGGGAATTCCAGATCTTCGGCAAGGGCTCCAAGAAGGCCGCCGACCAGATGTGGATGGCGCGCTATTTGTTGCAGCGCCTGACCGAGAAGTACGGCATCGATATCGAATATCACTGCAAGCCGCTCGGCGACACCGATTGGAACGGCTCCGGCATGCATGCCAACTTCTCGACCGCCTATATGCGCGAAGTCGGCGGCAAGGGCTATTTCGAGGCGCTGATGGCAGCCTTCGACAAAAACCTGATGGATCACATCGCCGTCTATGGGCCGGACAACGACAAGCGTTTGACCGGCAAGCACGAGACCGCGCCCTGGAACAGGTTCAGCTACGGCATCGCCGACCGCGGCGCCTCGATCCGCGTGCCGCATTCCTTTATCAATAACGGCTACAAGGGCTATCTCGAGGATCGCCGCCCGAACTCGCAGGGTGACCCCTACCAGATCGCCTCGCAGATATTGAAGACGATCGCCTCCGTCCCTACCAGCGCCGAAGTGTCGGCCGCGGCTTGAGTATTCGTCATGGCGTGGACCTCAGGTCTGCGCCGTGACTTTCTCTCCGATCGCATCGCAATAAAAAACCCCGGCGTCTCCTCCGGGGTTTTTTTGTTGGCTGCAACGATCTGGATCAGACCGAATAGTACATATCGTATTCGACCGGATGCGGGGTCATTTCGAAGCGCATTACCTCGGCCATCTTGAGCTCGATATAGCTGTCGATCTGGTCGTCGTCGAATACGCCGCCGGCCTTCAGGAAGCCGCGGTCCTTGTCGAGGCTCTGCAAAGCCTCGCGCAGCGAGCCGCAGACGGTCGGGATTTTCTTCAATTCCTTCGGCGGCAGGTCGTAGAGATCCTTGTCCATCGGCTGTCCCGGGTGGATCTTGTTCTTGATGCCGTCAAGGCCGGCCATCAGCATGGCGGCGAAGGCGAGATAGGGGTTCGCGCCCGGATCGGGGAAGCGGACCTCGACGCGCTTGGCCTTCGGCGACGAGCCGAACGGAATGCGGCACGAGGCCGAGCGGTTGCGTGCCGAATAGGCGAGCAGCACCGGCGCTTCATAGCCCGGCACCAGGCGCTTGTAGGAATTGGTCAGCGGGTTGGTAAAGGCGTTGATCGCCTTGGCATGCTTGATGATACCACCGATGTAGAACAGGCAGCTCTCGGACAGGCCGGCATATTCGTTGCCGGCGAAGGTCGGCTTGCCTTCCTTCCAAATCGACTGGTGGACATGCATGCCCGAGCCATTGTCGCCGAACACCGGCTTCGGCATGAAAGTGGCCGTCTTGCCGTAGGCGTTGGCGACCTGGTGCACGACATATTTATAGATCAGCATCTTGTCGGCGTTGCGGACCAGCGTGTCGAACTTGATGCCGAGCTCGTGCTGGGCGGCGGCCACTTCGTGATGGTGCTTTTCAACGCGCACGCCCATCTCGGCGAGCACGGTGAGCATTTCCGAGCGCATGTCCTGCGCCGAATCGACCGGCGGCACCGGGAAATAACCGCCCTTGATGCGCGGCCGGTGACCGAGGTTGCCGGTCTCGTAGTCGGTATCGTCATTGGACGGCAGTTCGGTCGAATCCAGCCTGAAGCCGGTGTTGTAGGGGTCGGCCTTATACTTGACATCGTCGAAGACGAAGAACTCGGCTTCCGGGCCGACGAAGATCTGGTCGCCGATGCCTTCGGCCTTCATGTAGGCCTCGGCTTTCTTGGCGGTGCCGCGCGGATCGCGGTTGTAGGATTCCCCCGAGATCGGATCGAGGATGTCGCACAGGATGACCATGGTCGACTGCGCGAAGAACGGGTCCATATGCACCGTATCGGAATCCGGCATCAGCACCATGTCGGACTCGTTGATCGCCTTCCAGCCGGCGATCGAGGAACCATCGAACATGACGCCATCGGCAAACATGTCTTCCTCGACCTCGACGACATCCATCGTAACGTGCTGCAGTTTGCCCTTCGGATCGGTGAAGCGCAGATCGACGAACTTAACGTCGTTGTCCTTGATCTGCTTCATGATGTCTTTGGCTGTCGTCATGTCCCTGCTTCCCTATGTGATGACGTTTTGAACATGGCCTTTTAACGGGAAAATTCAGACGGCGTCCATGCCGGTTTCGCCGGTGCGAATGCGCACCACTTCCTCGATATTGGAGACGAAGATCTTACCGTCGCCGATGCGGCCGGTCTGGGCCGCCTTGCGGATGGCTTCGATCGCGGCTTCGACCGCATCGTCGCCGAGCACGACTTCGATTTTCACCTTCGGCAGGAAGTCGACGACATATTCGGCGCCGCGATAAAGCTCGGTATGGCCCTTCTGGCGGCCAAACCCTTTGGCCTCGGTAACGGTGATACCTTGCAGGCCGGCCTCCTGAAGCGCTTCCTTCACTTCGTCTAGCTTGAACGGCTTGATGATCGCTTCGATCTTTTTCATGTAAAAAGTGGCCTCCACTGCCAAAAAAGACGGGTTGTGAGCCCCGCTTGCGCCTCAATCAAGCACGAACTGTGCCAATTGATGGGGCGCCGAACGGCCTCACATGATTTGGATACCATGCCACGCGGGAATGTACATTCGCGTCATTCGCAGCGTTGGATGCGCCATGAATGCCGCGAGCCTACACACCGCCGGTCCTGCCGTCCGCACAAAAATTGGGCAGATCGGCTATTTCATGGGCAGCTGCGCGCCGTCGTCCCGAACGATGTACGCCGCCAAATTGCTTGGGGACCTTCGTTGTTTGCGTCGGATCAAAAACTGGACAATGCTTGGGGAAATGATGTGCATGTCGCCCGCATGAGCAATGAGCTTCTGTCTCCGTCCGACATGGCCGAGGCCGACCGGCTGGCGATTGCCGCTGGTCCATTCGACGGCATCGGCCTGATGCGCAATGCCGGTGCTGCGGTTGCTGCCGTAGTACTCAAGCGCTACCCGAACGCAACGCGCGTCCACGTGCTTTGCGGCCCCGGCAACAATGGCGGCGACGGCTATGTCGTGGCGCGGTTGTTGGCAGAGGCCGGGATGAAGGTCGCCGTTTGGGCCGAAGGCAAGCAGAAAGCGGGGAGCGATGCGGCGTTGGCGGCCGAAGCTTGCGACCTGCCGGTGAACCATATTGCCCATTGTTATCCAGAAGCGGGTGAAGTGGTCGTGGACGCGCTCTACGGTGCAGGTCTGTCGAAGGATATTTCCCTACATGCGTCAGCCGTCTCGGGCCGCAGCGCAGCGGAGAAAGTGCCAGTCGTCTCAATCGACCTGCCATCCGGCGTGTCGGGCGAGAGCGGATTGACCAATGCCTATTTCGACGCTGCGGTGACTGTGACCTTCGTGCGGAAAAAGCCAGGCCATCTACTGATGCCAGGACGCAGTATGTGCGGCGAAATCATTGTCGCTGATATCGGGATTCCGGATGGGATCGTCGACCAACTCAAGATCAAGACGTTCGAGAACACGCCGGACCTCTGGCTACGATGGGAGTTTCCGAGAACGTCTGCCGATACGCACAAATACAAACGCGGCCAAGTCGGCGTTTTTTCGGGCGGGCCGAATGCGACTGGTGCGGCAAGATTGTCAGCGATGGCCGCGGCCAGAAGCGGAGCAGGGGCAGTGACCGTGCTTTCGCCTAGCGATGCCATGCAGGTGAACGCCGCGCATCTGACCTCGATCATGCTGCGTGCGGTAGATACGGTGGCGGACGCAGGCGAGTTCATCAACGAAAGGCAGCATACTGCGTTCGTTCTCGGCCCCGGATTCGGAGTCGGCGAAAAAGCCCGCGACTTCGCCTTGCGGTTGCTCGAGCAGGACGAGGTCTATGATTTCAAACGCATGGGCCTGTTTGGAGGCATTGTGCTTGATGCCGATGGCCTGACTTCGTTTCGCGACGCTCCAGATGTTCTCTTTGAAGCAGCACATCGAACCTTCGCACCAAGTCTGGTGCTGACGCCGCATGAAGGCGAATTCGCCAGGCTTTTTCCCGACATTGCCAAATCGAAGAAGCAGTCAAAGCTCGCCAAGGCCCGCGCCGCCGCAGCGCGTGCCAATGCAGTCATTGTCTACAAGGGCGCCGACTCGGTGATCGCGGCGCCGGACGGCCGGGCGGCGATCAACGCCAACGGCGCGCCCTGGCTGGCAACAGCCGGGTCAGGCGATGTTCTGGCGGGCATCGTTGCCGCGCTGCTGGCGCAGGGGATGCGGGCTTTCCAGGCCGCCTGCGCCGCGGTCTGGATCCATGCCGAGGCCGGCAGGCGCTTCGGTCCAGGGTTGATCGCTGAGGATTTGCCGCTGGCTCTGGTGCCGGTGTTGCGCGAATTGGTCGAGAGCCAACCGGACCTTCTATGAGACGCCTTGCTCTCCTTCTCACCACGCTTGTCATGGCCGCTTTGACGACACTGTCGGCGAATGCCGCTGAGCAGCCGGTGACCATCGTCGATGATCCAGCGGTGCTTGCTGCTCTCGATGCCAAGGGCTTTGGCCTCGCCGGCATTTTCGGCGTCGATGGCAAGGGCGATTTGAAGACGCTTTACGACAAGGCGCCGGCCTATCACGCGATCATCGAAACGATTGCAAGCGACGTCGCAGCATTGCGGGCCGAGATGAAGGCCGGCGGTCGGCCGCTCTACGAGGTGACCGACGGCAATGTTGGCCGTGTCATGGACATGCGCTGGCTGAGGACCGATGCCGCGCGCTTTCGCCTCGTCGGCATCGTCAACCGGCTCGACCGGCGCGACTTCGCCGCGCTGCAAGGCGATACGAGTTGCGGCGAAGTGCGCTTCGTCTATCGCTTATCCTATAGTTTCAAGAAAAACGGCAAGGTTCTGGCCTCGCGCCTGCCGTTCAATTTCAGTGCCGTCTACAATGCCGCGCCGGATGCCGACGGCGGCTGTGTCGGCGTCGCCGGACGCTGGGCACCACAGCTCGACGAGAACGTCGATGCCGGCTGGCTGATCGGTGGGCCGCTGGACAGGGCGGCGCTCACCTTCAAGCAGCTTGAGCTCAATGCGCAAGTGGTGCGCTTCCCCTCCGGCCAAGAGACCGAATTCGGCGGGCAGGCTGCCTATCTCATGCGTATCTTCGGCATCGATGGCGCGGCTGCCAGCGAAAAGCCGTTGGAAAACACGCCCGATGCGGCACGCCTTGCCGAAGACGTCGCGCTGAAAGCAAGACTTGCGGACTATGTCCGCACCAGTGTCGCGGCGGTCGATCTCGGCGTCTACCAAATCCCCGATGAATTCTTGGCAAGGAAGGTCATTTCGTGGTCGACCTTCGGCAGTGCGAGGCAGGCCAACCACCTGTTCACGCCACTGTTCCAGTCCGCGGATTTCGCTGGTGTCGATTTCTCTGCGCTGAAGCTGGTGCGCACGCCGGAGGCACTGGTCGAGCGGCTGGACAACGGCGCCTGCCAGGGCTGCCATCAGGCGGGCTCGACCGCCGGCTTCCATTTCATCGGCCTGGACGACAAGACGACCTCGCCGCTCAACCGCATCGAGGTCGGCATCTCCCCGCATCTCCACGCCGACATCCCGCGCCGCGTCGCCTGGCTGCGCGCGACTGCCGACGGCAAGGAACCGAACCGCTTTCGCCCGTTATCGTTCGCGCCGCCGGCGACATGGAACGATGCCGGCGAAATCGCCTATTCGCCGGCCGAGATGGCGATGCCTTGCCTGATGCCACAGGATGCGGCCCGCTTCGGCGCGACATGGCAATGCGGTGCCGGCACCGTCTGCACGCCGTTGACCACCGCGTCCGGCGTGCGCACCAAGCTGGCGCAATGCCTGTTGCCCAAGGACAGCGAAGACATGTTTTCCGGCCACCCTTGTTTAACGGGATCCATCGCCAGCAACCCGGCACAGCCTTTCAATGACCGGTATACCATCACCGGTCAGTTCGCGGCGTTCGCGCCAGGCATTTCGCGCGTCGCCTACACCTGCCGACCGCCGAAGATCGGTGTGCCGGCGGGTATCGCCTATCGCGGCTGCGACGACCGGGATCGCAGCTTTGCCGCCTTCAAGACGGGCAAGCCGATGCCGAACGAGATTTGCGGGCTGGTTGGCGGCAAGAAATTCGACACCTGCGTGGCGACCAATAATTTCGACCAGTGCCTGGGCGGCGCCGTCAATCGCGGCAATCGTCCTGCCTGCTCGGCCGACCATTTCTGCCGCGAGGATTACATGTGCCAGTCGCTGCCGCCCGACATTCCCGGTATCGGCAAGGTGAAAGGCATCGGCTTCTGCTCGCCGACTTATTTTATCTTCCAGATGCGCATCGACAATCACGCCACGCCATGGTCGGGCGCTGTCCGCGCGACGAGGGGGGCCGGGTTCGGAGCGGCGGAAGCGGAATAGCCTGCGCCGACTGGGCATTAGCCGCTATAGTTTCAGGTGGATAGCTATCGATCGAGATAGTCGGCGATCTTCGATGTCCATTCGCCGTCGAAATGGCGGACATGTTCGGCGACGATCTCATCGCTCAGCAGGCTCGACAAGGCGGAAACCAGAACTGGTTCTATCTCTGGAGCCGAGCTAAATCCAAGAGCAGTCAAACGTTCGGACCAGGGCGGATGATCCGCGCTTTCGTTATCTGGCGCGTCCCAGGCCTTTTGCGCATATTCTTGCAGGATGGGAAGCCTCGACAGGTGACTGGCGGCCGCCAGAACTCTTTCAAGTGGTGGACGAGGCGGTACCATGGTGCCAAGCAGTTCACGTTTAAGCGGAATATACACTTGGTCATCGAAGAATGCACTGGCAGCACCGATCAGCAGCATGGCGCGCGCCGTTTCATATGCATCGCCGGACATCGCTGCATGACGATCTGCGTAAATTTCCGCCCGCCGCGAACAGCGAGCGGATAGCAATCGAGGAACCAGAACCACAGGAGTATTGGGCAAAACAGCGGCATGGCGAAGAGCAGGATGGCAAACCTGCCGAAACGCGCTCCTACATAGAGGACCAGGCGCGACATCAACCCCTCACAGCGGAATGTTGTCGTGCTTCTTCCAGGGGTTTTGCATATCCTTGTTGCGCAGCATCCTGAGCGCGCGGGCGATGCGGCGGCGGGTCGAATGCGGCATGATCACCTCGTCGACATAGCCACGCTCGGCGGCAACGAAGGGGGACAGGAAGCGATCCTCGTAAGCTTTTGTATGTGCCGCGATCTTTTCCGCGTCGCCGATGTCCTTGCGGTAGATGATCTCGACCGCGCCCCTGGCGCCCATCACCGCGATCTGCGCCGTCGGCCAGGCATAGTTCATGTCGCCGCGCAGATGCTTCGAGGCCATCACATCATAGGCGCCGCCATAGGCCTTTCTGGTGATGACGGTGATCTTTGGCACGGTCGCTTCGGCATAGGCGAACAGAAGCTTGGCGCCGTGCTTGATCAACCCACCATATTCCTGCGCGGTGCCGGGCAGGAAGCCCGGCACGTCGACGAAGGTGACGATCGGGATCGAGAAGCAGTCGCAGAATCGCACGAAACGAGCCGCCTTGCGGCTGGCATCCGAATCGAGCACGCCGGCCAGCACCATCGGCTGGTTGGCGACGAAGCCGACGGTGCGGCCCTCGATACGGCCGAAGCCGGTGACGATGTTTTTCGCAAAATTCTGCTGGATCTCGAAGAAGTCACCCTCGTCGGCAACTTTAAGGATCAACTCTTTGATGTCGTAGGGTTTGTTGGCATTGTCGGGGATCAGCCTGTCGAGCGACAGATCGTGTTCGGTGACCGACTGGTAGCATTCGATCTCGGGAATTTCCGCCGTGTTGGAAGCCGGCAGCAGATCGACCAGCCGGCGCATCTGCAGCAGCGCCTCGACGTCATTGTCGTAGGCTCCGTCGGCGATCGAGGACTTCGTCGTGTGGATAGAAGCGCCGCCGAGGCTTTCGGCGGTGACCGTCTCGTTGGTGACGGTCTTCACCACATCCGGCCCGGTGACGAACATGTAGGAGGTTTCGCGAACCATGAAGATGAAGTCAGTCATCGCCGGCGAATAGACATCGCCGCCGGCGCAGGGGCCCATGATCAGTGAAATCTGCGGGATGACGCCAGAGGCCAGTACATTGCGCTGGAAGATCTCGGCATAGCCGCCGAGGGCTGCCACGCCTTCCTGGATGCGGGCGCCGCCGGCGTCGTAGAGGCCGATGATCGGCGCGCGGTTGCGCAGCGCCATCTCCTGCACCTTGACCACCTTTTCGGCATGCGCCTCGGACAGCGAGCCGCCGAACACGGTGAAATCCTTGGCGAAAAGATAGACCGGGCGACCGTTGACGGTGCCCCAGCCGGTAACGACGCCGTCGCCGGCGATCTTGGTTTTCTCCATGCCGAAATCGGTCGAGCGGTGCTCGACATACATGTCGAACTCCTCGAACGAGCCCTCGTCGAGAAAGACGTCTATGCGTTCGCGGGCGGTCAGCTTGCCCTTCTTGTGCTGGGCGTCGATGCGGGCCTGGCCGCCGCCCATGCGGGCGATCTCGCGGCGGCGCTCGAGTTCCTTCAGCACGTCCTTCATGACCGGTCCCCGAAACAGAAAGCTGGATTGTGGTAATCATGCCTGGGGGAGAGCGCAAGCGCCGCTTCCTCATGGCTTTTGTTGCGCTGCAACATCGGACCCCTTGCATTCCGAAGCGAACTGGGCCATATGCGGCCGTATAGGCGCTTGGGCCGGGATAATCCGGCCTTCTCGACGAATGAGACTGGTTGCGTCTGTTTTCCCTCTTCCCGACAGATCGGCAAGGTGGCGAAAAAGCCCCGTGGCATGAAGCCTGCGGGCACGACAGCGCAGCCGTGTGGACGATGACGTCCGCCCGCCTTGTCGTTTCATGACAATTTTCGACGGCAGGTTGCGCCCTGCCGCCATCGATGTTTGCGGCCAGAAGCCGCATGAAAGAAGAATATTTTGACCAATGAGAACATTTTGATCGGTAAGGACACTGGGGAACTGAACGGTTTCGCCGCACTTGGAATTACCGGCGCACTGCTCAAGGCCACCAATGCCGCCGGCTTTACCGATCCGAAGCCGATCCAGGCCCAGGCGATCCCGCCGCAGCTCGAAGGCCGCGACATTTTCGGCATCGCCCAGACCGGCTCGGGCAAGACGGCGGCGTTCGCGCTGCCGATCCTGTCGAAGATCATCGCACTTGGCACCAAGCGCCGGCCGAAGACGGCCCGCGCGCTGATCCTGGCGCCGACACGTGAACTCGCGGTGCAGATCGAGGAGATGATCAAGCTGCTCGCCAAGGGCGCGCATGTATCGACCGCGCTCGTGCTGGGCGGCGTCTCGCGCTTCAGCCAGGTGAAGAAGGTTGCGCCCGGCGTCGACATCCTGATCGCAACGCCCGGTCGGCTGACCGACCTTGTGCGTGAAGGCGACCTGATGCTTGCCGACACCAAATGGCTGGTGCTCGACGAAGGCGACCGCATGCTCGACATGGGCTTCATCAACGACGTGAAGCGCATCGCCAAGGCGACGGCGCCGGACCGTCAGACGGTGCTGTTCTCGGCGACTATGCCGGCCGAGATCGCCGAACTGGCGAAAGGCCTGCTGAAGAACCCGATCCGCGTCGAAGTCGCTCCTCACAGCACCGCGGCAGCCGAGATCGTGCAGGGTGTCGTCTTTGCCCGCACCAAGCAGAAGCGCCAGGTGCTGGCCAACATGCTTGCCGATGAGGCGATGAAGTCCGTCATCATCTTCTCGCGCACCAAGCATGGCGCCGACAGGGTGACCAAGGATCTCGAGCGCGACGGCTTCAAGGCCGCCGTCATCCACGGCAACAAGTCGCAGAATGCCCGTCAGAAGGCACTCAACGATTTCCGTGAGGGTTCGGTGCGCATTCTCGTGGCGACCGACATTGCGGCACGCGGCATCGACGTGCCCGGCATCAGCCATGTGGTGAATTTCGACCTGCCGGACGAGGCGGAGAGCTATGTCCACCGCATCGGCCGCACCGGCCGCAACGGCATGGACGGCATCGCCATCACACTCTGCGACCCGTCTGAAAACAGCAAGCTGCGTCAGGTCGAGCGCATCATCCGCACCAAGCTGCCGATCGTTGCCGACCATCTCGGCAGCCCCGATCCGCAGCGCAATCCCGCCGAGAAGAACGAGCGCAGCTTCGAACCGGCCAATGATCGCAACGACCGCAATGGCCGTCGCGACGGCAGGCGGCCCGGCGGCGCAAACAATGGCTTCGGCAAGAAGCGGTTCGGCGACAAGCCGGCCTTTGCGGGCGAGCGCAAGCCGGAAGGCGCCAAGCCCTTCAAGGGCAATAACAAGCGCCGCTTCGGCGGCAAGCGGCCAGCAGCGCGGGCCGCATAATCTGACCGTGTTGCGGTCGGCCAAGCCTGGCTTGGTCACACACGATTGAAGAGGGCGACCGGAGCGATGCTTCGGTCGCCCTCTTGCTTGGGGGCCTTTGGTTCACTTTACCACCGCCTCGATCCACACGACGATCCGCTGCGCGAGGAAAGCCGTGGTCGATGGCGACAGCGCGTCGCCGGCAATGACGTGGTTGTCCGGGTCGCCGGTATCGTCGGCCGGCATCAATTCATGTGCGGCGCCCCAGCGACCCGCAAGTACGATCGCTCGCCCATCACCGATCCTACTCGACTGGCGGCTTGCGGTCGAAATTCAGCGGCCGCGCATTCCAGCGGGTGACCGTGCTGATCACCCATCGGCAGAACGGCCTCGGCAGCATCCTGAGCAGCTTCAGCGTCCAACTCAGGCGGCGTGGGAAAGTGACTTCGAAGCCGCCGTATTCGATGCCTTGCGCGATGCGGCGCGAGGCCAGATTGACCGGCATCAAGCCCGGCATCGGCAGGAAGTTCTTTTCGGTCAGCCGCGTGTCGACAAAGCCCGGATTAATCACCTGGATGCGGACGTTCATCTTGTCGAAATCGTATTTCAGCGACTCGGCCAGGATATTGACCGCCGCCTTGGTGCCGCCATAGGCGGCGGTGGTGGGCCAGCCGAAATAGGCGGTAACCGAACCGATCAGCACGACATGGCCGCGCGAGCGCACGCGCATGCGTTCGATGACTGGCAGCAGGCCGTTGATGATGCCGAAATAATTGACTTCGAAAGACCGACGGAAATTGCGCGCCACAAGATCCTCGCCCGGCGTTGCGATATAGCTTCCAGCGTTGAACACTGCCAACACGATCGGACCGAGATCTTTCTCGATCGCTGCAACCGTCTTCGCCATGCGTTTTTCGTCGGTCACGTCGCAAGGACAGGCTGCGACACGGCCCGCCATCTGCGCCGTTTCGACGATGAGCGTATCGATCGGATGGTCATCTGGCGCAGTCACCGCGACGACATAGCCCCGAGCGGCAAGATCCTTGGCCAGCGAACGGCCGATACCGCTGCTGCCGCCCGTAATCCAGGCGACGCCATGCTTCGGATTGGCCCGATAGAGTGTCATGTTGCGCCCCGCCGGCTCTTCTTAGCCTGTGCTCTACCGGTGAAGAAATCGAATGAAAAGAGTGCTTTTCGGTACATGGTTGAAATGAATACCGGTCGGGCGCTCCTGGCTGCAGGAATTGCAGTGTGCGAAATGCGACTGGACCAGGCAAATTCTTGCCTTGAAACCGAAGCTTCGGGTTTCTAGGGTTTCGCCGCACCCACAAAGGAATCTCCATGCCCCGTTCTGTGATCGACGTGATCGGCAACACGCCCCTGATCCGCCTCAACAAGGCCTCGGAAGCAACCGGCTGCGAGATCCTGGGCAAGGCCGAATTCATGAATCCCGGGCAGTCGGTAAAGGACCGCGCCGGCCTGTTTATCATCCGCGATGCGGAGCAGCGCGGGCTGCTGCGGCCCGGCGGCGTCATCGTCGAGGGGACGGCCGGAAATACCGGCATCGGATTGACACTGGTTGCCAAGGCGCTCGGCTACCGCACGGTGATCGTCATTCCCGACACCCAGAGCCAGGAGAAGAAGGATACAATCAAACTGCTCGGCGCCGAGCTGATCGAAGTGCCCGCCGTGCCTTACAAGAACCCGAACAACTACGTGAAGCTGTCGGGCCGGCTGGCCGAGCAGATGGCGAAGAGTGAGCCGAACGGCGCGATCTGGGCCAACCAGTTCGACAATGTCGCCAACCGTGACGGCCATATCCGCACCACGGCCGAAGAAATCTGGAACCAGACCGACGGCAAGGTGGATGGTTTCGTGTCGGCGGTCGGTTCCGGCGGCACTCTGGCAGGCGTCGGTTTCGGGCTGAAGGCCAAAAACAACCAGGTCAAGATCGCGCTGGCCGATCCGCTGGGGGCAGCGCTCTATTCCTTCTACACCAGCGGCGAGCTGAAATCCGAGGGCAGTTCGATCACCGAAGGCATCGGGCAGGGGCGGATCACCGCCAACCTCCAAGGCTTTACACCCGATTTTGCCTTCCAGATCCCCGACGAGGACGCGCTGCCGATCGTATTCGACCTGATCCAGGAGGAGGGGCTTTGCGTTGGCGGTTCGACGGGCATCAACATTGCCGGCGCCATTCGCCTGGCGCGCGAGCTAGGCCCCGGCCACACCATCGTGACCATGCTTTGCGACTACGGCACGCGCTACCAGTCGAAGCTGTTCAATCCTGAATTCCTGCGCGAAAAGAAGCTGCCGGTGCCGGGATGGATGGAGCAACAGAGCACGATTTCGGTACCGTTCGAAAGGGTTGCGTGATGGCGCACAAGACCGAAGCGCTGTTTCGTGACGACGCCTATCTGGGGACGGCCGACGCCACCGTCGTCGCAGTCAATGATCGCGGCGGCATCATTCTGGACCGGACGGTGTTTTACGCCACATCGGGCGGGCAGCCGGGCGACACCGGCAGCCTCGAACGCGCCGACGGCACCGGCATAGCGATTGCCGCTACGATCACCGGCGAAACCAAGGACGAGATCATCCATGTGCCGGCGCCGGAGCAGGCAGTTCCAAAGGTGGGCGAGCGCATGAGGCTCGCCATCGACTGGCCGCGGCGGCAGTTGCTGATGCGCATGCATTCTGCCTGCCACCTGCTTACCGTCGTCTGTCCGTTCCCGATCACCGGCGCCGCGGTTTCCGAGGACGACAGCCGTATCGATTTCGACATCCCGGACGCCGGCTTTACCAAGGAAGACGTGACGGCCAGACTGATGGAGCTGGTGCGAGCCGACCACCCGATCTTCACCCGGCTCATTTCCGACGAGGAACTGGCATCCAATCCGGGCTTGGTGAAATCCAAGAATGTGCGGCCCCCGGCCGGCACGGGAAGGATCCGATTGGTCTGCATCGGCGAGAACGCTTCGATCGACAGCCAGCCTTGCGGCGGCACCCATGTAAAGAGCACCAGCGAAATCGGCGAGATCCATATCGGCAAGATCGAGAAGAAGGGCCGCGAGAACCGGCGCTTCCGCATTCGCTTTGGTCCTATGCCGCCAGCCTGATATAGGACTGCGACGGGCGGGACAGGAGAGAAAAGATGGCCGACGACAGTCCTTTCACCATCGATGCCGATTGGTTACAGAAGCGGCTCGGCGAACCCGGCCTGACGATTGTCGACGCGTCCTGGTACCTGCCGGCGCAAAAGCGTGACGCGCGCGCCGAGTACGACGTAGCGCATATTCCAGGCGCCCGCTTCCTCGACCAGGATGCGGTTTCGGACCCCGACGCGGCTCTGCCGCACACGCTGCCGTCGCCGCAGCATTTCGCGCAATATGTCGGCGCGATGGGTATTTCGGCCGATGACACGATTGTTGTCTATGACGGGCCAGGGTTCTTTTCTGCACCGCGCGCCTGGTGGTTGTTTCGCGTCATGGGCGTGTTCCAGGTCTATATACTCGACGGCGGCTTCGATCGTTGGAAAGCCGCCGGACGGCCGGTGACGGCGGAGCCGACGAAGATCGCGCCTTGCGTGTTTTATGCCAACTTCGATGCCGCCCGCGTCGCCAGCCTTGCCGACATGCGCCGGATCGTCGAGACGGGGGAGAGCCAGATCGCCGACGCGCGCTCGCCTGGCCGTTTTGCCGGCACCGAGCCGGAGCCGCGCCCCGGCATCCGCTCCGGCCATATGCCGGGCGCGCACAACGTGCCGTTTTCGGCGCTTTCGGAAAACGGCGAATTGTTGCCGAAGGACAGGCTGCGCAAAGTGATCGAAGGAGCCGGCATCGACCTGTCGAAGCCGGTCGTCACCTCCTGCGGGTCGGGCGTCACCGCGGCAGCCGTCACGCTAGCTTTGGAGACGCTTGGCCATGCCGACAACAGGCTTTATGACGGTTCATGGACCGAATGGGGCGGGCTTTCCGACACGCCTGTCGTGACGGGCAAGGACTGACGGTGATGGAAGACGGATCGCTGGAAGACATCGATGTCACCGTGACGTTTCTCGAAATGCATGTGCCGCCTGCCTATTCGCCGCCGCTGCCGTACAACCGCCAGATCGCGCTGCTCAAGACCAAAGACATTCCCCTGCATTTCTACCGCTATTTGATGGATCGGGTCGGCCGCAAATGGCACTGGGTCAATGTGTTGAGGCTGAGCGACGAGGAGCTTGCGGCGGGCATCCACCGCGAGGACCGCGACATCAGGGTGCTTTATCTGGATGGTGCGCCGGCGGGCTTCTTCGACCTCAAGCCGCATTTGCCGGAGGAAGTGGAACTCGCTTATTTCGGAATGATGGAGCACGCGACCGGGCAAGGCATCGGCCGCTGGTTCCTCGGTGCGGCAATCGCCGCGGCATGGTCGCACGGGCCAAGGCGGATAACCGTGCAGACCTGCACCCTCGATCACCCAGCAGCACTGCCGCTCTATCAAAAACTCGGCTTTACGCCAGTGGCGCAAAAAAAGGAGGTCGTACATCCGATGTCTTTTGCCGAGCGCGCGGCCAGCGTCATGCGGCCCTGATTTTCAGGCCCGTTCATCCGAGCTTCAGCTTGTCTTTGCAACGTCCCAGAGTCTCTGGATCAACACTCAAAGGTGAGCCCGACTTGAATGAGCTTGGCTCTTTCCATATCGCTATCGTCTAAAAACCGATGGGTGATGGAGGATCGCACGATGGCAATACGCGTGGTAATGGCCGGCGCGACCGGCTGGGTCGGCAAAGCGCTGGTTCCGGCGATCGGGGCGCAAGGCGACATGGCGCTGGCCGGGGCTGTATCACGCAGCGGCGCGGGGCAGGATTCCGGTCTGCTGGTTGGTATGCCGGCTAATGGTATTGCCGTTTCGGCCTCGCTGGCCGAGGCGCTGGAGGCGCCGTCGGACGTGCTGGTCGACTTCACCAAGCCGCATGTCGTGAAAGACCATGTGCTGCTCGCCATCGACAACGGGCGGCACACGGTGATCGGCACGTCGGGACTGGGAGCTGCCGACTATGCCGAGATCGACGCCGCGGCGCGCGCCAATGGCGTCGGCGTTGTTGCCGCTGGCAACTTTTCCATCACCGCCACGCTGATGAAGCGGTTTGCACTTATGGCGGCAAAATACGTGCCGGACGTCGAGGTCATCGATTATGCTAGTGCAAAGAAGCCCGACGCGCCCTCCGGAACCGCACGAGAGCTTGCTGAAGCGCTGGCCGACATCCGCAAGGCCTCAACGGCAAAGCCGGTCTCCGAGGTCTCCGGCGTGCCGGCCACACGCGGCGGTGCGGTCGGCGCAGGCGAGGGGGTGCAAGTGCACGCGCTTCGCCTGCCGTCCTACATCCTGTCCTGCGAGGCGCTGTTCGGTCTGCCAGACGAGCGGCTGACCATACGCCACGACGCCGGCTCGTCCGCGGCGCCTTACGTGGCGGGCACGCTGCTCGCCATCAGACGGGTACAGCAGATCAAAGGTCTGGTTCGTGGTCTCGAGGCGCTGATGGATTGATCCATTTCGGCAGGAATCGGGTGGGAAGCTCTGCCTTGCGAGCATAATTTCCGGTCGACGACACCGGAGATTTTGCCATGACGCTAAAATTCAAAGCCTTGCCAACCAATGCTGTCCGGGCACTTCAGCGCGGCGGGCCGGATGCTTATGGCTTGAAGCCAGAGCGGCAACTTTCGGATGGCGACGGCGTGCCTTGCCGTCATTGCTTGAAAAATATTGCTGTGGGAGAAGCCTATCTTGTTTTGGCCTATCGGCCTTTTCCGGAGCTGCAGCCTTATGCCGAAACGGGGCCGATCTTTCTGCATGCGAAAGAATGCGAACGCGCCGCCGAGGGGAAAATGCTTCCCGAAATGCTCGAAAGCAGCGATTACATTGTGCGCGGTTATGGCAAGGACGACCGCATCGTTTACGGCAGCGGCGGCGTCATTCCGACCGACGCAATTGCCGCACGGGCAGAGACGTTGTTCGAACGCGACGACATCGCTTACGTCCACATCCGCTCGGCGCGCAACAATTGCTATCAGTGCCGGATCGACCGCGCGTAACCGGACAGGCTGCACCGGCTTGGGGCTGTCGTACTCCCGTCGCATACAAGCGGTAGAAACACACTGTCGATCGATTTGCCGACCGCGGATGAACCGGCGGGAATTTTCGACAACCGAGGAAGCGGGGCTTTGGCTCCGCTTTTTTGTTGTCCGGTTATTCCGCGCGCCCGACACTTTTCAGTTTTTCGACATAAGAAAAAACCCGTCGGACGAATCCGACGGGCACTGGAGAGGCAGATTCGGACAGCTCAGGCGGCGAGAACGGCCTTCGGCTCGACCAGGTCGTAACCGAGCGCTTCGGCCACTGCGCGATTCGTGATCTTGCCCTTGTGGACGTTCAGCCCGTTGCGCAGATGGTGGTCGTCTACCAGCGCCTTGAGGCCCTTGTCGGCGAGCTGCAGGCCATAATGCAGCGTCGCATTATTGAGCGCGTGGGCCGAGGTGACCGGCACCGCACCCGGCATGTTGGCGACGCAATAGTGGATGACGCCATCGACCTCATAGGTCGGCTCGGCATGGGTGGTGGCGTGCGAGGTCTCGAAGCAGCCGCCCTGGTCGATGGCGACGTCGACCAGCACGGCGCCTTTCTTCATGCCCGACAGCATTTCGCGCGTCACCAGCTTGGGCGCTGCTGCCCCCGGGATCAGCACGGCGCCGACGACGATGTCAGCCGAAAAACATTCTTCCTCCAGCGCCTCGACGGTCGAGTAGCGGGTGTGGACGCGGCCGCCAAAGATGTCGTCGAGCTGACGCAGGCGCGGGATCGAGCGGTCAATGATGGTGACGTCGGCGCCAAGGCCGGCGGCCATCCGTGCAGCATGCAGGCCGACGACGCCGCCGCCGAGCACAGTGACCTTGCCGGGGAGCACGCCGGGCACGCCGCCAAGTAGCACGCCGCGGCCACCATTGGCCTTTTGCAGCGCCGTTGCGCCCGCCTGGATCGACAGGCGGCCGGCGACTTCCGACATCGGTGCTAGCAGCGGCAGACCGCCGCGCTCGTCGGTGACCGTCTCGTAGGCTATCGCGGTCACGCCGGAGGCCAGCAGGCCCTTGGTCTGCTCCGGATCCGGGGCAAGATGCAGATAGGTATAGAGGATCTGGCCGTCGCGGAGCTGAACCCATTCGTTGGGCTGCGGCTCCTTGACCTTCACGATCATGTCAGACTTGGCAAAAACGTCGGCGGCCGTTTTGGCAATCGTGGCGCCGGCGGCGCGATACGCGTTGTCATCGGCGCCGATGCCGGCGCCGGCGCCGGTCTCGATCAGCACTTCATGGCCATGCGCGACATATTCACGGACCGAACCCGGTGTCAGGCCGACGCGGTATTCATGGTTCTTGATTTCCCGGGGGCAACCGACGCGCATCTTTTTCTCCTGATCCGGCCCTTTGGGGCTCGTTCCCTGTCTAGAGATAGTGAACCACGAATCGTTCGGTAAGTGTTTGCGAATGCGCTTGCCAGAGAGGCCACTGTTCGATAATCGTTGCGCAAAACATTAGAATTATCGCAGGAACCCGCAAAAATGCCGCTCGACAGGATTGATATCGCCATTCTCGAGACGCTGCAGAAAGACGGGCGGATACCCAACGCAGCGCTCGCCGAGAAGGTTGGCCTGTCGCAGTCGGCCTGTTCGCGGCGGCTGGACAATCTGGAGAAATCCGGAACCATCCGCGGCTATCACGCACGGCTGTCCAACGCTGCACTTGGGCACCAGATGACGGCGATCGTACATATATCGCTGTCCGGGCAATTCGAGAAGACGTTGTCGGATTTCGAGGCAGCGATAAAGCGCTGCCCGAACGTCCTGTCCTGCCATTTGATGTCGGGCGAATATGACTACATCCTGCGCATCGCGGCAAAGGATCTCGTCGACTACGAACGCATCCACAAGGAGTGGCTGTCGGCAATGCCGCATGTGACGAAGATCAATTCGTCTTTTGCCTTGCGCGAAATCGTCGATCGCACGGCCGTGGGAATGAAGCCTGAACTCGCCTAGGCCCCGAACTCGCCTAGGTGTTGACTGCCTCGGTCACCACACGGTCCATCCGAATGTCGTGCGGCTGCGGGTAGATGGTGACGATGCGCTGCAGTTCGTAGCCGACGCCGATGACCAGCGGTTTGAAGGGCATCGCGGCAAGCGTGCGATCGAAGAAGCCGCCGCCATAACCCAGGCGAAACTGCCCGGGATCGATGCCGACGATCGGCGAAATGACGATGTCGGGCAACACCGGATCACCCTCGGCCGGTATCGGGATATTCCAGACGCCCTTCTCCAGCCGGTCTCCGTGGGTATAGGCGCGAAAGACAAGCGGCCGGTCTTTCTCGACGACGACGGGCAACGCCGTGCGCCCGCCCCGCGCGTTAACGGTTTCCATCCACGGGCGCAGGTCCGGCTCGCCGCGAAACGGCCAGTAGAGGCTGACCATGCGGCCGGCGATGTCGCCGATCACCGCGTCGAGCCCTTCGGCAATGCGCTGCGACATAGCTGCGCGCGTGTCGGCCGAAACGGCAAGGCGGGATACGATCAACCGCTCGCGCTCGGCCTTGCGCCAGCGCCTTACGTCGGTCCAGTCGGATAGCGGCGCTTGGAACTCCGGATCAAGCTCGTGCATAAAACAAGGCGGCGAGGCGTACTGCGCTGAGTCTTCATCTTCATTCCTAGCCATGCTTCACCTGCAATATACTGTTCCGACCAAGTCGTATCCGGGACGTAAGCTATATCCGGGAATGAGTCTGCAGCATGCGTATTCACGACATCAAGAGACGAGTCCCAGGCAGTTGCAGCGCAGGCATTGCTGCACTGCACAAGGATACTTACATCAGCCTTGGCGAGAGGGATGAGTGAGATGAACATAGCCAACCATCACGTCGTCGTCGTAGGCGCCGGTTTCGGCGGCCTCGAATTCACCCGCGCACTTGCCGGCGCGCCGGTGCGCATCACCATGATCGATAGGCGCAATCATCACCTCTTTCAGCCGCTGCTCTACCAGGTGGCGACGACGGCCCTGGCCACCTCCGAAGTGGCTTGGCCGATCCGCCATCTCCTGCGCAGGCGCAAGGACGTGACGACGCTGCTTGCCACTGTGACTGGCATCGACCGCACCGGCAAGCGGGTGCTGCTGCAGGACGGCGGCACGGTCGCTTACGACACGCTGGTGCTGGCCACCGGCGCGCGGCACGCCTATTTCGGCCATGACGAATGGGAGCCATTCGCCCCGGGCCTGAAGACGCTGGAGGACGCCACGACCATTCGACGGCGTATTCTTTTGGCTTTCGAGCAGGCCGAGCGGGAAACCGATCCCGCCCAGCGCCAGGCATTGCTGACGCTGGCGATCGTCGGCGGCGGGCCGACCGGCGTGGAATTGGCCGGCACCATTGCCGAACTGGCGCACGACACGCTGCGCGGCGAGTTCCGCAACATCGACACGCGGCAGACGCGTGTGGTGCTGATTGAGGCCGGCGACCGCGTTCTTGCCAATTTCGCGCCGGAACTCTCTGATTATGCAATGAAGGCGCTCGAACGGCTCGGCGTGACCGTCGAACTCGGCCGCGCGGTTACGCGCTGCGATGCTGAGGGTGTCGTCTTCGGCGACAGGCATTTGCCGGCCAGGACAATTCTGTGGGCGGCGGGCGTAGCCGCTTCGCCAGCCGCCGAATGGCTCGGCGCGGCAGCGGACCGCGCGGGCAGAGTGCTTGTCGAGCCCGACCTCACTGTACCGGGAAACCCGGAGATTTTCGTCATCGGTGACGCAGCGCACGTCCTGCGGCCGGATGGCCGGCTGGTGCCGGGCGTCGCGCCCGCCGCCAAGCAGCAGGGACGGCACGTCGCCACGGCGATCAAGGCAAGGCTTGCCGGTGACGCGACACCGCGTCCTTTCAGCTACAGGCATGACGGCGATTTGGCGACGATAGGCAAGCGCGCCGCCGCGATCGATTTCGGCTGGATCAAGCTCACCGGCCGGCTTGCCTGGTGGCTATGGGGCTTTGCGCATATTTACTTCCTGATCGGCCTTCGTAACCGGCTTGCGGTTTCCCTGAGTTGGCTATGGATATACTTCACCGGTCAGCGCAGCGCGCGGCTGATCACGCAGGGCGACGACGATAAGGGCTGATTGTTCGCTGCCGGACATTCATCGGCGCGTCACCTCCTCTTGATGGAATCGGCTTCTGGACTCGGCTGGATTTCGGCGCGAAGCTTTGCTTCGGGCAGGACTTGTCACGTCGTGGAAGAAAGAGAAAACGAATGTCCCAATTGCGCCACCTCGTCTCACGCCGCGATTTCCTCGCCGGCGTTGCCGCCAGCGGAGCGCTGATCATGCTGCACCCGTTCTCCGCCCGGGCTCAAGCCAATCAGGCGCATCTGAGGATTATGGAGACGACCGACATCCACGTGAATGTGCTGCCTTACGACTACTACGCCGACAAAGCTAACGACACGATGGGGCTGTCGCGAACGGCATCGTTGATTGAAGCTGTGCGCAAGGAAGCCACCAACGCGATGCTGATCGACAATGGCGACCTTCTGCAGGGCAATCCGATGGGCGACTATATTGCCTACGAGAGGGGGATGAAGGACGGCGACCTGCATCCGGTCATGAAGGGCATGAACGTGCTCGGCTATGAATGTTCGACGCTCGGCAACCACGAATTCAACTATGGCCTGTCGTTCATGGACAAGGTGCTGGCCGGCGCCAATTTTCCGTTCGTCTGCGCCAACCTGATCCGCGGCACCGAACTCGCCGCGAACCCGCGCGACGACAAGCTCTATCTCAAGCCCTATGTCATCCTCGACAAGAAGATCAGGGACGGGTCGGGGGCCGAGCAGCCGATCAGGATCGGCATCATCGGCTTCGTGCCGCCGCAGATCATGGTCTGGGACCTGAAAAATCTCGAGGGCAGTGTCAAGACGCGCGACATCGTCGAGGCGGCCAAGGCGTGGGTGCCGCAAATGAAGGAAGAAGGCGCCGACATCGTCATTGCGCTCTCCCATTCCGGCATCTATGTGAAGCAAAGCGACATGATGGAGAATGCCTCCTTCTTCGTTGCCGGTGTCGAAGGTATCGATGCGGTGTTCACCGGCCACCAGCATCTGGTCTTCCCCGGCAAGAAGGACTTTCAGTCACTGGACGCCGTCGATACGGCGAAAGGCACGTTGCAAGGCAAGCCCGCCGTCATGGCCGGCTTCTGGGGCTCGCACATGGGGCTGATCGATCTGTTGCTGGAGCGCGACGGATCGACGTGGAAAATCGTTTCGACGACCTCTGAGGCCAGGCCGATCTTTGAGCGGGTCGACAAGACGAACAAGCCGACCGTCGCGGACGACCACCGCATCGTCGACGCGCTCAAACAGGACCACGAGGCGACGCTTGCCTATGTGCGCCGGCCGGTCGGCAAAACCTCGGCGCCGCTCTATTCCTATTTTGCGCTGGTCGCCGACGATCCATCGGTGCAGATCGTCAGCCAGGCGCAGACCTGGTACTTGAAGGACATCCTGAAGAACACAGAGTGGAAGGATATGCCGCTGTTGTCGGCGGCGGCACCGTTCAAGGCGGGCGGGCGCAACGGCGCCGACTATTACACCGACGTGCCGGTGGGCGATATCGCCATCAAGAACGTCGCCGACCTCTACCTCTATCCAAACACGGTGCGCGCCGTCGAAATCACCGGGGCAGAGGTGAAGGAATGGCTGGAAATGTCGGCCGGCATCTTCAACCGGATCGAACCGGGCAAAGCAAACCAGGCGCTCATCAACACCGACTTCCCGTCTTATAATTTCGACGTGATCGACGGCGTCACCTACCGGATCGACCTGTCGCAGCCACCGAAATATGATTCGAAGGGCGGGCTGGTGAATGCTGGCTCGACCCGCATCATTGACTTGATGTTCGACGGCAAACCAATTGGTCCCAAGCGGAAATTCGTCGTCGCCACCAACAACTACCGAGCCGGCGGCGGCGGCAATTTCCCGGAGATCAATGCCTCGAAGATCATCTACGAAGCGCCCGACACCAACCGCGACGTGATCGTGCGCTATATCGTCAGCGAAGGCACCATCAACCCGTCGGCGGATGCCAACTGGTCGTTTGCGCCACTACCGGGAACCAGCGTCGTGTTCGAGACCGGCGCCAAGGCGAGAGAGTTTATTGCGCAGGTGAAGTCGCTGACGATCGAGCCGGCGGGCGAGGGCGAAGCGGGGTTTTCCAAGTACCGCATCACGCTTTGAGGCAAGGATTTGAGCGTCGGCTCGAAACTGTCTCAGCGTTAAGATACTGTCCCGATACGGCCAATCCGTTTGAGACAGGGGGCCTCTTCAAGCAGGTGGTGCGAAACGCCGCTTGACGGCGGCATGACCAGATCCAGCGCGTCCGTCGAAATCCCACCGGAATAATCGTGTGGCAGTTGGTCGATCGAGGCGGGAAGCGGTCGTCGAAGCCGAGCGGGGTTATCTTTCCAAGGCGCCCTGCAGCGGTAGAGCCATTCTGGCCAGCAAGCATCGCAGCGGACAGACCAAAGGCCGTTAAAATTCGGGGAGGGTCCCAGCAGGGCCGGAATCACTATGGTTGCAAGCATCCATATGCGCTAGTTTTAGCCATGCGTTATGTCATCATCATCACGACCGTCACCTTTTTCCTGATCTGGGACGGCATTTACAACCAAGGCCGCTACCTCGACAGGACCATCAGGGAGGTGACCCGCGTCGTGCACTATGTAACCAGCATGGTGTAGTTTCTCTTCCTCGCCACGGTTCGCCGACGCGACATCCTGCCGATTGACGGCACGCTCCCGCTGACACAAAAGAACGCCGGTCCAACGGTCCAGGAGGCTGGGTTGATCCGGCATATCGTTTTCTTCAGCGCGCGGCGTAAAGCGGACGTCGAGGCAGTGCGTACGGGTCTGCTGGCGCTCGGCGAGATACCCCACTCGCGCCATTTCGAGGTGATGCTCAACACCAAGGTCGACCCGCTCTCGGATGAAATCGATGTGGTCGTCTATGCCGAGTTCGAGGACGAGGCAGCGCTCGCCGCCTACAAGGCGCATCCGCTCTATGCAGAGACCACCAGCCGGGTAAAACCGCTGCGCGAATTGCGTTATTCGGCCGATATCGTGGCAAGTTGACGACCCGCCGTCTCCTACGCGCTGATGTGGTCTTTCCGCTGAGGCGTCGGCCAAGCCCTTGAACGATTTTAAGGAATGAGGCACACCGCGCGGGACATGACCGAGAACACCTCCGCAAGCCCTCATCCGCTCGATCACCTGGTGTTGCCGACCGCGAGCCTCGATGTTGCGCGGGCGCGCTTGACCTTGCTCGGCTTTACCGTTGCGCCGACGGGTATCCATCCCTTCGGAACGGAAAACTGCTGTGTCTTTCTCACCGACGGCACCTATCTCGAGCCGCTCGCGGTCGCTGACCGGCAGGCCGCGGCAACGGCGATCGCGAACCGCAATGTCTTTGTCGTGCGTGATCGCACGTATCGCGAAGAAAACGGCGATGAAGGATTTTCTGCCGTGGCGCTGGGCACCGAAAGCGCCGCCGCGGACCACGCGCGCTACATGGAAGCCGGTCTGTCGGCGGGAGACGCGCTAAGCTTTTCGCGCGCCTTCACCGATGCGACGGGAAAGAGCGACACCGCATCGTTCAAACTGGCCTTCGCGGCTACAGGCAAGGCAACGGACGCTTTTCTCTTCGCCTGCGAGCGGATCAATGCGCCGAACGTCGACCGCACTGCGTTGCAGGCCCACGCTAATGGCGCAACCGGCATTGTCGAAATCGTGGCAGCCAGTGGCGAACCCTTCGAACAACGCAATGTGATTTCGATCGCGGCTGGGATCAAGGCGCAGGGCGGCGGCACTGTCTATGAGCTGCCGAATGCCGTCGTGACCGTTCTGGATCCTGCAGCCTATTCGGCACGCTTCGGCATTCCTGCCGGCGCGCCATCTGAACTCCGCTTTGCTGGGATCGTCTTTTCGGTTAGGCACGGCGACACCGTCGCCAAGCTGCTTGCAGCCAATTCCGTCGAACACCACATGCGCGGCGGTGATATCATCGTGCCGCCGGCGCCAGGGCAGGGCGCAGCCTTCATTTTCCGGGAGATCGCATGAACAATCTCAATCCTCTGATGCCAAATTCTTCCGTTGCGATCGGCAAGGTCATTTTCGGCAACAGCGCGCCCCTGTCGCTGATCGCCGGTCCATGCCAGCTGGAATCGCGGCAGCACGCGTTCGACATGGCCGGTGCACTGAAGGAATTGACGGAACGGCTCGGAATCGGGCTCGTCTACAAGACCAGCTACGACAAGGCCAATCGCACATCGCTTGGCGGCACGCGCGGTGCGGGACTTGAAGCGGCAATGCCGATCTTCGACGACTTGCGCAACAATTTTTCGCTGCCGATCCTGACTGACGTCCACACTGAGGAACAATGCGCGATCGTCGCTCCGCATGCCGATATCCTGCAGATTCCTGCCTTCCTCAGCCGCCAGACCGATTTGCTGATCGCTGCGGCAAGAACCGGCAAGGTGGTGAATGTGAAGAAGGGGCAATTCCTCGCGCCGTGGGACATGAAGAACGTCGTCGCCAAAATCATCGGCTCCGGCAACGCCAATGTCTTGGTCACCGAGCGCGGCGCATCCTTTGGTTACAACACCCTGGTGTCCGACATGCGGGCGCTGCCGATCATGGCCGAGATCGGCGCGCCGGTGATTTTCGATGCCACCCATTCCGTGCAGCAGCCGGGTGGGCAGGGCGGTTCGTCCGGAGGCGACCGGCGCTTTGTCGAGACGCTGGCGCGCGCGGCCGTCGCGGTTGGCGTCGCCGGCGTCTTCATCGAGACGCACCAGGACCCCGACAACGCGCCTTCCGACGGTCCCAACATGGTGCCGCTAAAGGATCTTCCCGCATTGCTTGAACGGCTGATGGCGTTCGATCGCATTGCCAAAAGCGTGGGTTGAACCAGCAGTTGCGCCACAGCAGCGCCGCCAGGAAAACTTTGAAGAATTTCGAACCCGCCTGGAACCTTAGTCCGCGGCCCTCATTGTCAAAATCTAATGTCAACGACGACGAGGAGCACACCATGACGACCCAGACGGGACACACCGAAGCCATCGCCGCTTCGCGGGTTATCGGCACATCGGTCTACAATACGGAAGGCACTCATATCGGCGACATCGAGGATGTCATGCTCGACAAACTGTCGAACGGAATCATGTTTGCCGTGATCGGTTTTGGCGGATTTCTCGGCATCGGCGAGAAATACCACGCCATTCCGTGGGCGAGCCTTGACTATGATGAGAACAAGGGCGGCTATGTCGTGCCGTTCACCAAAGACCAGCTGATGGCCGCTCCTTCCTATTCGATCAACGAGCTGACCGGCGCCGACGGCGAGGCCGCGCGTGACGCCTCATACAACTACTACAAGGTCGAGCCTTACTGGCACTGACCTTACTGGCACTGACTAAGTCTCCTGGAATCAAAAAGGCCCCCGGGAAATCGGGGGCCTTCGATGTGGCGGGATGCTACTGCGCAATCTGCACGGCCGGCAAAGGCGACGATCCCTGCGGGGGTTGCTGATTGTCGCACGACGTCAGGAACGCAGCCGCGATCAGGAACAAACTCACAATACCGCTCAACTGGGACATGGCGAAACTCCTCCTGTTTCGCCCCGCGCGACAACAGCCATAAACCAGAAACCGGCATGCCGCGTATGACAAATGATGACAGCGCTTCGTGCTTCGTGAATCCCGTAGCGCACGGGCAATATTTGCAAGTGCCCCGATTGCGTTTTGCGGCGCTTTGGCTAAGAGGTGCGCGACGCTTCAATCGATCAATCGGGGACATCGCAATGACGGCCATCATCGACATTGTCGGGCGTGAAATCCTGGACAGCCGCGGAAATCCGACCGTCGAGGTCGACGTCGTGCTCGAAGACGGCTCGATGGGTCGCGCCGCGGTGCCGTCCGGCGCCTCGACCGGCGCGCATGAGGCGGTCGAACTGCGCGATGGCGGCCCCCGCTATCTCGGCAAGGGCGTGCTCACGGCGGTCGAGGCGGTGAACGGCGAGCTGTTCGAGGCGATCGGCGGCATGGAGGCAGAGAATCAGATCCATATCGACCAGACCATGATCGAGCTCGATGGTACGCCCAACAAGAGCCGGCTCGGCGCCAATGCCATCCTCGGCGTGTCGCTGGCTGTGGCCAAGGCCGCGGCCGAAGCGGCCGACCTGCCGCTCTATCGTTATGTCGGCGGCACCAAGGCCCATGTGCTGCCGGTGCCTATGATGAACATCATCAATGGCGGCGCGCATGCCGACAACCCGATCGATTTCCAGGAATTCATGATCCTGCCGATCGGCGCGCCGACGCTGCGCGACGGCGTGCGCTGGGGCTCGGAGATCTTTCATACGCTGCGAAAGAAGCTGAAGGACGCCGGCCATAACACCAATGTCGGCGACGAGGGCGGCTTTGCCCCCAACCTGAAGAGCGCGCCGGCCGCGCTCGACTTCATCATGGAATCGATCGAGCAGGCTGGCTTCAAGCCCGGCGAGGAGGTTGCGCTAGGCCTCGACTGCGCGGCGACCGAATTCTTCAAGGATGGCAACTACGTCTATGAAGGCGAGAGGAAAACCCGCGACCCGAAGGCGCAGGCCAAATATCTAGCCAAACTCGCTGCCGACTACCCGATCATCACCATTGAGGACGGCCTGGCCGAGGATGACTGGGACGGTTGGAAAATACTGACTGATCTCATCGGCAAGCAAACGCAGCTGGTTGGCGACGATCTGTTCGTCACCAACACGGCGCGGCTGCGCGACGGCATCCGCATGGGTGTCGCCAATTCGATCCTGGTCAAGGTCAACCAGATCGGCTCGCTTACCGAAACGCTCGACGCCGTCGAGACCGCGCACAAGGCCGGCTATACCGCGGTGATGTCGCACCGCTCGGGCGAGACCGAGGATTCGACCATCGCCGACCTCGCCGTTGCCACCAATTGCGGGCAGATCAAGACGGGCTCGCTGTCGCGCTCGGATCGCATGGCCAAGTACAACCAGCTTATCCGCATTGAGGAGGAGCTCGGCAAGCAGGCGCGATATGCCGGCAAGTCGATCGTGAAAAGCTGATTTCGAGAGAAAATCCGTGGCGACGAGGGCGGGGACATTCCCGCCCTTTTTTGCTTCCAGGCTCTGAATCCAACAGGCTGTAACCGTCCATTAAGCACAATCGGGCGACAAAGGCGGCGTAGAGGATTCGGACCATGTGGACACGCCAGCACAAGCAAAGAAACACCGGCCGGCTGATCATCCCCTCGCTCTGCGTGGTGTTCCTGACTTATTTCGGTTTCCATGCCTATCATGGCGAGTTCGGCATCTATTCCAAGTATCAGCTCGAAGCTGAGACTGCCGAATTGCAGGGCAGGCTCGATGCCGTCAGGGCGCGCCGGATCGATCTCGAGCGCCGCGTTCAGCTGATGCATGAGGGCACGCTGGAGAAGGACATGCTGGACGAGCAGGCGCGCAAGGCGCTTAATCTGTCCCACGCCGACGAGATCACCATCATGCTGCCGGTCGCAAGATAACCTGATCTCAGTTAATCAGCGATATTTGCAATGATTTTAATTGCTTAGATGCATGACAGCCATGCGTTTTCGGCATGGCGAAAGCCTTCCCTGCATGTTAGCCTGCCTCAAATCGGTGGGAGAACTGATCTCCCTCGCTGTCCGCCAAGAGACGCCAACAGGGAGTGATGCATGGCCACCGCCACCAGAAAAGCGCCTGCCAAATCCAAATCAGACGGCAAGATGCCGGGCCTTTCCACCCCGAAGCCTGTTGAATTCACCAAAGACCAGGAGCTTGCCGCCTACCGGCACATGCTGCTCATCCGCCGCTTCGAGGAAAAGGCCGGCCAGCTTTACGGAATGGGCTTCATCGGCGGTTTCTGCCACCTCTACATCGGCCAGGAAGCGGTCGTTACCGGCATGAAGATGGCGCTGATCGACGGCGACCAGATGATCACCGCCTATCGCGACCATGGTCATATGCTGGCCATGGAGTTGTCACCGCGCGGCGTCATGGCCGAACTGACCGGGCGCCGTAGCGGCCTGTCGAGAGGCAAGGGCGGCTCCATGCACATGTTCTCCAAGGAGAAGCATTTTTACGGCGGCCACGGCATCGTCGGCGCGCAAGTGTCGCTCGGCACCGGCATTGCCTTCGCCAACCGCTATCGCGGCAACAACAATGTGACGCTGACCTATTTCGGCGATGGCGCGGCGAACCAGGGCCAGGTCTACGAAAGCTTCAACATGGCCTCGCTGTGGAAGCTTCCGGTGATCTACATCATCGAGAACAACCGCTACGCCATGGGCACCTCGGTCTCGCGCTCGTCGGCCGAGACGGATTTCTCGCACCGCGGCGCGTCCTTCAAGATTCCAGGCATCCAGGTCGACGGCATGGATGTGCGCGCTGTAAAGGCAGCCGGCGACCTCGCCGCCGAATGGTGCCGCGCCGGCAACGGGCCGCTCATTCTCGAAATGCAGACCTATCGTTACCGCGGCCATTCGATGTCGGATCCGGCAAAATACCGCTCCAAGGAAGAAGTGCAGAAAATGCGCTCCGAACGTGACCCGATCGAGCAGGTCAAAGCGCGGCTGCTCGACAAGAAATGGGCAAGCGAGGACGAGCTCAAGGCCATCGACAAGGAAGTCCGCGACGTTGTCGCCGACGCCGCAGAATTTGCCCAGAACGACGCGGAGCCGGATCCGTCCGAGCTCTGGACCGACATCGTACTTTAACGAGAGGGCAAGGACATGCCGATCGAAATTCTCATGCCCGCCCTCTCGCCGACCATGGAAGAGGGTAATGTTTCCAAGTGGTTGAAGAAAGAGGGCGACAAGGTCGCGGCGGGTGACGCCATTGCCGAGATTGAGACCGACAAGGCAACGATGGAAGTCGAAGCCGTGGACGACGGCACGCTTGCCAAGATCGTGGTTCCTGCCGGCACCGAAGGTGTCAAGGTCAACACGCTGATCGCTGTGCTGGCCGTCGATGGCGAAGACATCGACGAGGCAGGCGAAGGTATCGGCGAGGAGGCTGTTGAGGCGCAAGCAGCAGCGCCCGCTGCCGCTCCGGCCCCCGCGGCTGCTGCGGCCAAGAGCGAAGCGGCAGCACCTGTTGCCGCTGCGCCCAGGTTGGAAATTGCCGCCGATCCGGACATCCCGGCCGGCACCGAAATGGTCTCGACCACAGTGCGTGAAGCCTTGCGCGACGCAATGGCGGAGGAAATGCGCCGCGACGGCGACGTCTTCGTCATGGGCGAGGAAGTCGCCGAGTACCAGGGCGCCTACAAGATCACACAGGGCCTGTTGCAGGAATTCGGTCCGAGACGCGTGGTCGACACGCCGATCACCGAGCACGGCTTTGCCGGCGTTGGTGTTGGCGCGGCGATGGCCGGCCTGAAGCCGATCGTCGAATTCATGACCTTCAACTTCGCCATGCAGGCGATCGACCAGATCATCAATTCAGCCGCCAAGACGCTCTACATGTCCGGCGGCCAGATGGGCGCCCCGATCGTCTTTCGCGGCCCGAACGGCGCTGCTGCCCGCGTCGCCGCGCAGCATTCGCAGTGCTATGCCGCCTGGTACAGCCATATTCCTGGATTGAAGGTGGTGATGCCTTATACCGCCGCCGACGCCAAGGGTCTGCTCAAGGCGGCGATCCGCGACCCGAACCCGGTCATCTTCCTCGAGAACGAAATCCTCTACGGCCACTCCTTCGACGTGCCGAAGATGGACGATTTCGTGCTGCCGATCGGCAAGGCGCGCATTCACAAATCCGGCAAGGACGTGACCATCGTCTCGTTCGGCATCGGCATGACCTACGCGCTCAAGGCGGAGGCGGAGTTGCGCGGCATGGGCATCGATGCCGAGATCATCGACTTGCGCACCATCCGCCCGCTCGACTTCGACACCATCGTCGCCTCGGTCAAAAAGACCAATCGCCTCGTGGTGGTCGAGGAAGGCTTTCCGCAGAACTCGGTCGGCGACCATATCGCCAATCAGGTCTCGCAGCGCGCCTTCGATTTCCTCGATGCACCGGTCATTACAATTGCCGGCAAGGACGTGCCGATGCCCTATGCGGCGAACCTCGAAAAGCTGGCGCTGCCCAATGTCGGCGAGGTCGTCGAGGCGGTCAAAGCCGTCACGTATCGCTGAGCAGGGCGGGAGGACAAAATGCCGATCAACATCACCATGCCGGCGCTGTCGCCCACAATGGAAGAGGGCAATCTTTCCAAGTGGCTGGTCAAGGAAGGCGATAAAGTTTCGCCCGGCGACGTGATTGCCGAGATCGAGACCGACAAGGCGACGATGGAAGTCGAAGCCGTCGACGAGGGCACGGTCGCCAAGCTGGTGGTTCCGGCCGGCACAGAAGGCGTCAAGGTCAATGCGCTGATCGCGGTGCTGGCTGCCGAGGGCGAGGATGCTGCTTCTGCCGCCAAAAGCGGTGATGGCGCTGCGCCGGCCAAGGCTGAGGCTCCGAAAGCGGAAGCCCCCAAAGCTGAAACATCAAAGCCCGAAGCGTCGAAGCAGGAGCCTGCCGCACCTGCGCCTAAGGCGGAAGCGGTGCCGGTCGCCAACGGCCACGCAAGCGGTGAGCGCATCTTCGCCTCGCCGCTGGCCCGGCGCATTGCCAGGGAAGCCGGCGTCGATGTCGCGGCGCTGACAGGCTCCGGCCCCCGCGGCCGCGTAGTAAAGGCCGATGTCGATGCCGCAATTTCCAGTGGCGGCGCCAAGGCGGCACCAGCAGCAAAAGCGGCGCCCGCCGGCGCTCCGGCACCTGCGGCCGCAGCACCCAAGGCGATGTCGGACGAGCAGGTGCTCAAACTGTTTGCCGAAGGCTCCTACGAGCTGATCCCGCACGACAATATGCGCAAGACCATTGCGAGGCGGCTGGTCGAAGCCAAGACCACCATCCCGCATTTCTATCTGACGCTCGACTGCGAGCTCGACGCACTTCTGGCCCTGCGCACGCAGATCAATGCGGCCGCGCCGGTGAAGAAGACCGAGAAGGGCGAAACGCCGGCCTACAAGCTGTCGGTCAACGACATGGTCATCAAGGCTCTTGCCATGGCGCTGATGGCGGTTCCGGATGCCAATGCGTCGTGGACAGAAAACGCCATGATCAAACACAAGCACGCCGATGTCGGCGTTGCCGTATCGATCCCCGGCGGCCTGATCACCCCGATCATCCGGCGTGCTGACGAAAAGACGATGTCCGTCATCTCCAACGAGATGAAGGATCTTGCCGGCCGCGCCCGCAGCCGCAAGCTGAAGCCGGAAGAATATCAGGGCGGCACCACGGCGGTGTCCAATCTCGGCATGTTCGGCATCAAGGATTTTTCTGCCGTCATCAACCCGCCGCATGCGACGATCCTTGCGGTCGGCGCCGGCGAGCAACGCGCAGTGGTCAAGAACGGCGAGATCAAGATCGCCACAATCATGTCGGTGACGCTGTCGACCGATCACCGCGCCGTCGACGGTGCGCTCGGCGCCGAGCTGCTCGTCGCCTTCAAGCGTATGATCGAAAATCCAATGGGCATGCTGGTTTAAGAGAAGGGAAACAGGGCGGTGCGGAAATTCTTCACCAGCCTTTTTGCCTTCTTTCTTTCCGGTTTGGCCGGCGGATTGGTGGTGCAGTGGCTCGCCGTCGCCACCAAGGCCGACGTGGAGTACATCCTTGTATTCATGATCTCGGCTCTCGTCACCATCTTCGCGACGCTCGCATTCTTCATCGCACAATTCATGTCGGACCCACGACGGGCAACAAAACTGACCGCGACCATAGGGGTAGCATCTTTTGTGCTCGTTGGAGTTTCCCTGATCGGCTGGACTTTCTCCCAGCCGCCGGGCAAGCGCGAGTGGTCGGGCGATCTTCCTATCGTCGCCGGTCTCGTCCTGCCAGGCATCGCTACGGTGCTGGTCCAGTGGCTTTTCGTGCGCTGGCGATTGGCGCGCTCGCAACCAGGTTTCGGCGGGGCAGGCACATGAAGACGGTCCTCTGCTACGGCGATTCGCTTACCTGGGGCTATGACGCGGCAAACCTCGGCCGGCATCCGCTGGAAGATCGCTGGCCGAGCGTGCTGCAGGCGGCATTGGGCAGCGGCGTCGAGGTCATCGCCGAAGGCCTGAATGGCCGAACCACCGCCTTTGACGATCACTTGGCCGGAGCGGACCGCAATGGCGCAAGGCTGTTGCCAACAATCCTGACGACGCATGCGCCGATCGACTTGATCGTCATCATGCTCGGCGCCAACGATATGAAGCCGTGGATTCACGGTAATCCGGTCGCGGCCAAACAAGGTATGCAACGCCTGATCGATATCGTGCGCGGTCATGATTACCCGTTCGATTGGCCGGCGCCGCAGATCCTGATCGTCGCGCCGCCCGTAGTCAGCCGCACGGAAAACGCCGAGTTCAAGGAAATGTTCGCCGGCGGCGATGACGCGTCAAAGCGGCTGGCGCCGCAATATTCCGCCCTTGCCGACGAGGCCGGCTGCGGCTTCTTCGATGCCGGCACGGTGGCCAAAACCACGCCGCTCGACGGCGTCCACCTGGACGCGGAAAACACGCGGAACGTCGGGCAAGCGCTGGCGCCGCTCGTGCGCCTCATGTTGGAATTGTGAAGGAGAAAGCCGTGGCTGAGAACTACGACGTCATCATCATCGGCTCCGGCCCCGGCGGCTATGTCACTGCAGTGCGTTCGGCCCAGCTTGGCTTCAAGACGGCGATCGTCGAGCGCGAGCACTTGGGCGGCATCTGCCTCAACTGGGGCTGCATTCCGACCAAAGCGCTGCTGCGCTCCGCCGAGATCATGCACTATTCGGATCATCTGAAGGACTACGGCCTGAAGATCGATGGCAAGGTCGGCGTCGACACAGCCGCCGTCGTCGATCGCTCGCGAAAGGTCTCGCTGCGGCTCAACGGCGGCGTCGGCTTCCTGATGAAGAAGAACAAGGTCGACGTCATCTGGGGCGAAGCCAAGCTGACCAAACCTGGCGAGATCGTCGTGTCGAAATCGTCGAAGAAGCCGATGGAGCCGCAGCCGCCGGCGCCCAAGGGCGTCAAGGGCGAGGGCACCTATAGCGCCAAGCACATCATCCTGGCGACCGGCGCCAGGCCGCGCGCGCTGCCCGGCATCGAGCCTGACGGCAAGTTGATCTGGACCTATTTCGAGGCGATGGTGCCGAAAGAGATGCCGAAATCGCTGCTGGTGATGGGCTCGGGCGCCATCGGCATCGAGTTCGCCTCGTTCTACCGCACCATGGGCGCCGAGGTGACGGTGGTCGAACTGCTGCCGGCTGTGATGCCGGTCGAGGACGCCGAGGTCTCGAAATTCGCGCAGAAGCAGTTCGAGAAGCAGGGCATGAAGATCATCTTAGAAGCCAAGGTGACCAAGGTCGAGAAGGGCACTAACTCGGTCACCGCGCATGTCGAGATGAAGGACGGCAAGGTCGAGAAGATCACCGCCGACCGCATGATCTCGGCCGTCGGCGTACAGGGCAACATCGAGAATCTCGGCCTCGAGGCGCTCGGCGTGAAGACCGAACGCGGCTGCGTCGTCGTCGACGGCTACGGCAAGACCAACGTGCCCGGCATCTATGCCATCGGCGATGTCGCCGGACCGCCGATGCTCGCCCACAAGGCCGAGCATGAGGGCGTGGTGTGCGTGGAAAAGATCGCCAATTTCCCCGGCGTGCATGCCATTGACAAGCTGAAGATCCCGGGCTGCACCTATTGCAATCCGCAAGTCGCCTCGGTCGGACTGACGGAAGCCAAAGCGAACGCCGATGGCAAGGACATCCGCGTCGGCCGCTTCCAGTTCGCCGCAAACGGCAAGGCGATTGCGCTCGGCGAGGACCAAGGCTTCGTCAAGACCATTTTCGACAAGAAGACCGGCCAGTTGCTGGGTGCCCACATGGTCGGCGCAGAAGTAACCGAACTGATCCAGGGCTTCGTCGTGGCGATGAATCTGGAGACCACCGAGGAAGAGCTGATGCACACGATCTTCCCGCACCCGACGCTGTCGGAGATGATGAAGGAGAGTGTACTCGACGCCTATGGCCGCGCACTGAATGCATGATAAATTAGTTGGGCGAGTCTCACACGGAAGACACAAAGGAACTCGACGGCAGAGCAATTCGTTTCGCAGGCATCATCCATCATACAAGGAGAGGGCATATGGAAATGAACGGCGTGGGCTGGGTTGCAGCCATCATCATCGGCGGCCTGGCGGGATGGCTCGCCGAGATGGTCATGAAGAGCAATACCGGCATCCTCATGAACATCGTTCTCGGCATTGTCGGCGCAATCGTGTTGAATGCCATCTTGCAGGCCCTGAACATCGGCATCTTCGGCGTCGGCTGGATCGCCTATCTGATCACCGGCTTCATCGGTGCCTGCATTCTGATTGCGGTCGGACGACTGGTACGCCGCTAACCTCTGTCGGCACTTGCTATGCGAAAAAGGCCACCGCGGCATGCGTGATCGCGGCCTTTTTCTTTTCGCCGAAAAGTCCTAGATGACGTGGGTAGAGCGAGCGCTGGACAAGCGCTTGCCAATGAGCCGGGTTTCACATGGTCACCGTCCTCGACACGATTGCCAATGCGCCGCGCCTGCGGCATCCCGAAAAGGCGCACAAGCCGGATCAGGACGTACTGCGCAAGCCTGACTGGATCCGCGTCAAGGCGCCGATGTCGAAAGGCTATGCCGAGACGCGCGAAATCGTGAAGTCTCACAAACTGGTGACGGTTTGCGAAGAGGCGGGCTGCCCCAATATCGGCGAGTGCTGGGAGAAGAAGCACGCCACCTTCATGATCATGGGCGACATCTGCACGCGGGCCTGCGCCTTTTGCAATGTCGCCACCGGCATCCCGACCGCACTCGATCCCGACGAGCCGGCGCGTGTCGCGCATGCGGTCAAGCAAATGGGCTTGAGCCATGTCGTCATCACCTCCGTCGATCGCGACGATCTCGCCGATGGCGGGGCCCAGCATTTTGCCGATGTCATCCGTGCGATCAGGGCAGCAACCCCGTCGACGACAATCGAAATCCTGACGCCCGATTTCCTGCGCAAGGACGGTGCACTGGAGATCGTCGTGGCGGCCAAGCCGGACGTTTTCAACCATAATCTCGAGACCGTTCCGTCGAACTATCTGACTGTTCGGCCGGGTGCGCGCTATTTCCACTCGATCAGGCTCTTGCAGCGGGTCAAGGAACTCGATCCCTCGATCTTCACCAAGTCCGGTATCATGGTCGGCCTTGGCGAGGAGCGGAACGAAATCCTGCAGCTGATGGACGATTTGCGTTCGGCCAATGTCGACTTCATGACCATCGGCCAATATCTGCAGCCGTCGAAGAAGCACCATCCGGTGATCCGCTTCGTCACGCCGGAGGAATTCAAGTCCTTTGAGACGATCGGCAGGACCAAGGGCTTCCTGCTGGTAGCGTCGAGCCCGCTGACGCGCTCGTCGCACCATGCCGGGGACGACTTTGCTAGGTTGCGCGCGGCGCGCGAAGCGTTTCTCAGGAAGTCCGCCTAACACACTGGTTTCATGCCACAATTCGAAGCCCATAGCCGCGTTGCGCATACGCCGGAACAGATGTTCGCTCTGGTTGCCGATATCGAATCCTATCCGCAATTCCTGCCGCTTTGCGAGGCACTTACGGTTCGTTCGCGCAAGGAACGCAACGGACGCACCCTGCTCATCGCGGACATGAGCATCGGCTACAAGGCGATCCGCGAGACTTTCACCACGCAGGTGCTGCTGAAGCCTGACGAGAACGCCATCGACGTCAAATATATCGACGGCCCGTTCAAATATCTCAGCAATGTCTGGCGCTTCGACCCGGCGGACGGCGGCGGTTGCAACGTCTGCTTCTTTATCGACTACGAGTTCAAGAGCCGCATTCTGGGTGCGCTCATGGGAACCATGTTCGACCGCGCCTTCCGCATGTTCTCCGAGGCGTTCGAGAAACGTGCCGAAATCATCTACGGCGCGCCATCGGCAGCCTGATCCGCGGCGAGCGCGCGTAAACCCAGTTCAAGCGCACGTCGGACCGTCTCCCGGCGGATGAAATCACGGCCCTTGTCGGCGAACAGCTGGCATTCGCTGACTACCGGCCGGCCAGCCACGGCAACGCCGAACCAGACCAGGCCGACAGGTTTTTCCGCAGAGCCGCCGTCCGGACCGGCGATGCCAGTCACCGCTAGGGCGAGCCCGGCCGGCGAATGCGCCAAGGCTCCGGCCGCCATCTCCACCGCAGTCTCGCGCGAGACCGCGCCGTGCGCCTCGAGTGTAGCGGCCGAGACGCCGAGCATCTCGGTCTTGGCCTGGTTGGAATAGGTGATGAAGCCGCGATCGACCACCGCGGAAGAGCCGGCGATGTCGGTCAGCGCGGCGATGATCATGCCGCCGGTGCAGCTCTCCGCCGTCGCCAGCATCATGCCGCGCTGCTGGCAGGCCTGAAGCAGGGCATCTGCGAGATCGCTATTGCTCACTCGGGGACATCCCCTGGAAACACAACGCTGGCGGTCGCGATGGCCGCTATGCCTTCCTCACGGCCGATGAAACCGAGCTTCTCATTGGTTGTCGCCTTGATCGAGATGCGATCGAGCGAAATTCGCAGCATTGCCGAAAGCGCTTCGGTCATGGCCTCGCGATGTGGGCCGACGCGCGGCGCCTCGCAGATCAGGGTGATGTCGGCGTTGGCAATGCGCCCGCCGCCCTCGCGCACCAGCTTCACCGCGTGTTCGACGAAGATGCGTGAAGCGGCCCCTTTCCACTGCGGGTCGGAGGGCGGGAAATGCGTGCCGATGTCACCGGCGCCGCAGGTGGCCAGCAGCGCGTCGGTCAAGGCGTGGAGACCGACATCGGCATCCGAATGGCCGGACAATTTCTTGCCGTGCGGAATAGCTACACCGCACAGGGTGACATGGTCGCCGGGCTCGAAGGCATGGACGTCATAGCCATTGCCGGTTCGGATGTCCGGAAAACGTGCCCCCCCGGAAAGCCGCTGATCCGCCATCGCAATATCCCTTGCCCAGGTCAGTTTGACATTGTCCGGCGAGCCGGGAACGATCTTCACCGGAATATGCGCCCATTCGGCGATTGCCGCATCGTCCGTGAAATCCGCTTTGCCCAGATGATGAGCCTTTTCGTGCGCAGCCAGGATCGGCCAGAACGGAAAGCCTTGCGGTGTCTGTGCGGCATGAAGCCCGGCCCTGGACACGGTTTCGCCGATCATGCCTTCGGCCGTTTCGCGCTTGAGCGTATCGGCAACGGGCAAGGCAGGCAGTGCTCCCTGGCGCTCGCCAATGGCGGCGATCGTGCGGTCTATCAGTTCCGCGTCGACAAACGGCCGAGCCGCATCATGGATCAGCACCCGGCCCGGCGCATGGCTTCTTAACGCCAGCAGTCCAAGCCGGACGGACTCCTGCCGTGACGTACCGCCGGTCACTGCGACGACACGGTCGGCGTTCGCACCCGCCGCACGGCGAAAAAGCGCGCCGTCGTCGGCATGGATAGCAACGACGACAGGTCCAATCTTCGGATGCATCAGAAAGGCGCCGAGCGTGCGTGCGATAACGGCGCCGCCGCCAATTTGCTGGTACTGCTTCGGCCCCTTGGCCTGTCCGGCGCGCGCGCCGCGGCCGGCGGCAACGATGACCACCGCGACCTTGTCGTCCGCAGCTTGCTTTTCGCTCACATCTCTCATGCCGAGACGCTTAGCGCATGATCCCGAAAAGTGGTATCGCTTTTGGAAGACCCAGGATTGATGCGGTGCGGCGATCCGTATTTTTCCCAAATGCGCCTTAATATCACGACATTGCGCGTTGCACATTGCCGTCGTTCTGGCTAGAGAATGTGCAGCAACCGAAGGTGCTTGGTTTTTGTGCATGCCTGATGTGACCAAATTGGCTTCGCCGCTGGATGTGGGTGGCGTGAGAATCCACAACCGCGTGTTTCTCGCGCCGATGTCGGGCATCACCGACGAACCGTTCCGGCAGCGCGCCCATGCGCATGGCGCCGGGCTGGTTGTTTCGGAAATGGTGGCGAGCGGGGAGCTTGCAAAGGGCAGGGCTGGCTCGGGCCTGCGCATCCGTCATTCCGGGCTGCCTGTCCACATGGTCCAGCTTGCCGGCCGTGAGGCGGTGCACATGGCCGAGGGCGCGCGAATCGCAGCCGGCGAAGGCGCCGACATCATCGACATCAATATGGGCTGTCCGGCCAAGAAGGTGACGGGCGGCTATGCCGGTTCGGCACTGATGCGAGACCTCGACCACGCGCTGTCGCTGATCGAAGCGGTACTCGGCGCGGTCGACGTGCCGGTCACGGTCAAGATGCGGCTCGGCTGGGACGAAGGCGCGCTCAACGCGCCGATGCTGGCGCGACGCGCTGAGCAGGCCGGGGTGATGATGGTGACGGTGCACGGCCGCACGCGTTGCCAGTTCTATCAGGGCACGGCCGACTGGCGTGCCATTGCACGCGTCAAGCAGGCCGTCTCGATCCCTGTGGTTGCCAATGGCGATGTCGGCTCGCCGGCAGAGGCTGCGTCGATCCTTGACCAGTCCGGCGCCGACGCGGTGATGATCGGCCGTGCGCACTATGGCGCGCCGTGGACCGCCGGCAGCATTGTAGCGGCCGCGCTGGCCGAGCCAGTATCCGGCATGCCGGAAAGCCCGCAAACGCTGTCCGACTACGTCATTGCCCATTACGAAGACATGCTGACGCTCTATGGCGTGGAAAGCGGATTGCGCCAGGCGCGCAAGCATCTCGGCTGGTATCTCGACCGCCACGCCGCCACAAGCGACGACCGGCGCAAGGCCATACTCACGTCTTTCGAGCCTGGGCGCGTCATTTCCTTGCTGCGCGACGTATTTTCAAGCGCTCCCGAAGCGGCGAACCTGCGGAGTGCGGCATGAACGCCACCGTCACACAGAGCACGGATATGGCGGACGCCGCGCATATTGTGCTCAACACCATTCGCCGGCCGGTGATCATGGTCGATCCGCAAGGCTTCATCACCTTCGCCAATGCCGACGCCGAGGATTTTTTCCGTTCGAGCGCCACGATGCTCGCGCGCAATACGCTGCACAAGCTCATTCCTTTCGGCAGTCCGCTGCTGACGCTTGTCGACCAGGTGCGCGAGCGCCGGGCGCCAGTCAACGAATACCGGGTGGACGTGTCGTCGCCGCGGCTCGGCATCGAGAAGGTGGTCGATCTCTACGTCGCGCCTGTGACGGAATTTCCAGGCTCCGTCGTGGTAATGTTCCAGGAACGCTCAATGGCCGATAAGATCGACCGGCAGATGACGCATCGCGGTGCGGCGCGCTCGGTCACCGGCCTTGCCGCGATGCTTGCCCATGAGATCAAGAACCCGCTGTCCGGCATTCGTGGAGCCGCGCAGCTGCTTGAGCTGTCGGCGTCCGACGAGGATCGCGCACTGACCAGGCTGATCACCGACGAGACCGACCGCATTGTCTCGCTGGTCGACCGCATGGAGGTGTTTTCCGACGAGCGGCCGATCGACCGCTACCCTGTCAACATCCATGTCGTGCTCGACCATGTCAAAGCAATCGCCAAGAACGGTTTTGCCAAGAGGATCAAGATATTAGAGGATTATGATCCATCATTGCCTCCGGTCTTTGCCAATCGCGACCAGCTCATCCAAGTGTTCCTCAATCTGGTAAAAAATGCCGCCGAGGCGATCGGCAGCGATCCGCAGGGCGAGATCATGCTGTCGACCGCCTTCCGCCCGGGCATCCGTGTTTCCGTGCCCGGAACGCAGGACCGCGTGTCGCTGCCATTGGAATTCTGCGTGCGTGACAACGGTTCGGGTGTCTCCGAAGATATCCTGCCGATCCTGTTCGATCCTTTCATCACCACCAAGCCGAACGGCTCCGGTCTCGGTCTGGCGCTGGTCGCAAAGATCGTCGGCGAGCATGGCGGCATCATTGAATGCGAATCGACGCCGCGCGGCACCACTTTCCGCATCCTGATGCCGGCGTGGAAAGAAACCCAGTTTGGCACCGACGACGACGGTGAAGGAGACCGCAAATGACCGTTCGCGGCAATATTCTCGTCGCCGACGACGATGCGGCCATCCGCACAGTCCTCAACCAGGCGCTTTCGCGCGTCGGTCACGACGTGCGCGTCACCTCCAATGCCTCGACGCTGTGGCGCTGGGTGGCGGCGGGCGAGGGCGATCTGGTCATCACCGACGTTGTCATGCCCGACGAGAACGCCTTCGACATGCTGCCGCGCATCAAGAAGGCGCGACCGGAACTGCCGGTCATCGTCATGAGTGCGCAGAACACGTTCATGACCGCGATCCGGGCCTCCGAAACCGGAGCCTATGAATATCTGCCGAAACCGTTCGACCTGACGGAGTTGCTCAACATCGTCAACCGCGCGCTTTCCGAACCGCGGCGGCCCAAGATCGATACGCGTGCCGACGAGCCGCCTGAAACGATGCCGCTGGTCGGCCGCTCGGCAGCCATGCAGGACATCTACCGCATGCTGGCGCGCATGATGCAGACCGACCTGACGGTGATGATCTCGGGCGAATCGGGTACCGGCAAGGAACTGGTGGCGCGCGCGCTGCATGAATATGGCCGTCGTCGTGGTGGCCCCTTCGTCGCCATCAACATGGCGGCGATCCCACGCGACCTGATCGAATCGGAACTATTCGGGCACGAGAAGGGCGCCTTTACCGGCGCACAGAACCGCTCCACTGGCCGTTTCGAGCAGGCCGAAGGCGGCACGCTCTTCCTCGACGAGATCGGCGACATGCCGATGGAAGCGCAGACGCGGCTGCTGCGTGTGCTGCAGCAGGGCGAATACACCACGGTCGGCGGCCGCACGCCGATCAAGACCGACGTGCGCATCGTCGCTGCCACCAACAAGGACCTGCGCACGCTGATCAATCAGGGGCTTTTCCGCGAGGACCTGTTCTACCGCTTGAACGTTGTGCCGCTCAGGCTGCCGGCGCTGCGCGAGCGGTCGGAGGACATTCCGGACCTCGTCCGCCACTTCTTCAAGCTCGGCGCCAGTGAAGGCTTGCAGACCAAGCGCATTTCCACCGGCGGCATCGAGCTGATGAAGCGCTACCCATGGCCCGGCAACGTGCGCGAACTTGAAAACCTCATCCGCAGGCTGGCCGCACTGTATTCGCAGGACGAGATTTCCGCCGAGATCATCGAGGCGGAGTTGAAGACCGGCGAAAGGCCTGTCGTTCCAGGTGGCGGCAACCTCATTCCCGATGACCTTTCCATCGGCCAGGCGGTGGAGCATTTCCTGCAACGCTATTTTGCCTCGTTTGCCGGCGACTTGCCCCCGGCCGGGCTCTATCAGCGAATCCTCTCCGAGGTCGAATACCCGCTGGTCCTCGCCTCGATGACCGCGACGCGCGGTAACCAGATCAAGGCTGCGGAATTGCTGGGGCTCAACCGCAACACGCTGCGCAAAAAGATTCGCGAACTCGGCGTCAACGTCTACAAATCGTCCAGGCAGGTCTAGACGAATCCCTTTACGAGCGCTTTCCAGGGGATCGATTGCCGAAAGATTTCCGTCTCGGCCACACTTGTTGCATAATCGCCACAATGCGTTGCATACATCCGACGCAATTACTGGCTCTAGACGGCGACATGGCCCTGCACGCACCGACACTGAGCAAATCGCTTTTCAGCAATACGGGCGCGCGAGACGGTCGCCGGCTGCTCGCGCTGCCGGGCGTGATCGCCGTTGCCGGTGCGCTGGTGACGGCGGCGATCTCCTTCGCCATTCTGGTCGGCGCGACGCCGATCACGCCCGACGCGAGGACGACGCTGGCGCTGATTGCGCTTAATGCGGCGTTCGTCCTGTTTCTGATCTTGCTGGTCGGCCGCGAGGTGCATCGCATTCTGATGGCACGACGGCATGGCAAGGCTGCGTCGCGCCTGCATGTGCGCATAGTGGCGATGTTTGCGCTAGTCGCCGCCATCCCCGCGATCATGGTGGCGATCATCGCGTCGATCACGCTCGACATCGGCCTCGACCGCTGGTTCGAGATCCGCACCAAGACGATCGTCAATTCGTCGTTGTCGATCGCCGACGCCTATGTTCAGGAAAACGCGCGAAATCTTCAGGGCACGACGTTGTCGATGGCCTACGACCTCGACGCTTCCCGCACGCTCTACGGCCTCGATCGTACCGGTTTTCTCGACCTCATGAACAAGGAGGCGGTGGGACGCTCGCTGGCGCACGCAGCACTCATCAAGCCCGATGGTTCCTTCGTCATGAGCGCCAAGACCGACGCGGACTTTGCCATGCCGGAGCCGCCTGAGGGCGCCGTGGCAAGCGCTGCCGACGGCAAGCCGGTGCTGATAGAACCGCGCACCCGCAACATCATGGGTGCCATCGTCAAGCTGCGCGAGATCGACGGCCTCTATCTCTACACCATCCGCCTCGTCGATCCCGAGGTGATCAAGGCGCGGCAGATCGTCAAATCCAACACCGCCGAATATCGCGGTCTCGAAGACAATCGCCGCACCTCGCAAGTGGCTTTCGCGCTTCCCTATCTGTCGCTGACGCTGATCATCATCCTGTCCGCCATCTGGACCGGCATTGCGGTGGCCGACCGCCTGGTGCGGCCGATTCGTCAGCTCATCGGCGCGGCCGATGAGGTCGCTACCGGCAATCTCGACGTAGCCGTGCCTGTCCGCCCCTCCGACGGTGACGTCGCCTCGCTCGGCGACACCTTCAACAAGATGCTGATGGAGCTGAAATCGCAGCGCAACGAGATCCTGTCGGCCAAGGATTTGATCGACGAGCGGCGGCGCTTTTCGGAGGCGGTGCTTGCCGGCGTCACCGCCGGGGTCATCGGGGTCGATCCATATGGCATCGTCACCATCGTCAACCGTTCGGCCGAAACGATGCTGGCCATATCCGCCACGGCAGCGCTTGGGCAGAACCTTTCCGCCGTGCTGCCGCATGTCGGCCGCGTCTTCGAGATCGGCCGCAAATCGGGCAAGCCGGTCTATCGCGAACAGGTCACCTTCTATCGTGCCGGCACCGAACGGACCTTCAACGTGCAGATCACGATTGAAGCCGGCGACGACGGTTCGGAGGATAAATCCTACGTCGTGACAGTCGACGACATTACCGATCTGGTCCAGGCACAGCGTTCCTCTGCATGGGCCGACGTGGCGCGGCGCATCGCCCACGAGATCAAGAACCCGTTGACGCCGATCCAGCTTTCGGCCGAGCGCATCAAGCGCCGTTATGGCAAGGTCATCACCGAGGACCGTGAGGTTTTCGATCAATGCACCGACACCATCATCCGGCAAGTGGAGGACATCGGCCGCATGGTCGACGAGTTCTCGGCGTTCGCCCGCATGCCGAAACCGGAAATGAAGGCCATCGATCTGCGCGATTCGTTGCGCGAGGCCTCGTTCCTGGTCGAAGTGAGCCGCGCCGACATCACCTTCGAGCGCGTCTTCGGCAATGAGCCACTCAAAGGCACGTTCGACAGCCGGCTGATGGCGCAGGCGTTCGGCAACGTCATCAAGAATGCTGCCGAAGCCATCGACGGACTTGATGCAGAGGATCGTCCGCACGGCATAATCCGGATTCAAGCCGGGCGTCAGAATGGCGCGATTCGAATCGACGTCATCGACAACGGCAGGGGCTTGCCGCGCGAAAACCGGCAGCGCTTGCTCGAGCCTTACATGACGACACGCGAGAAAGGCACCGGGCTTGGCCTCGCTATCGTCAAGAAGATCGTGGAGGACCATGGCGGGCGACTCGAATTGCACGATGCACCAGCGGACTTCCACGATGGGCGGGGTGCAATGATCAGCATCATCCTGCCGGTTGCCGCCACCGTTCCGATACGCGGCGAGGGCAAGACGGAACACGAAAAAGAAACTGAAAAGGTCGGAAATGGCGTCTGATATTCTCATCGTCGATGACGAGGAAGACATCCGCGAACTCGTCGCCGGTATCCTGAGCGACGAAGGTCACGAAACACGCACGGCGTTTGATGCCGACAGCGCGCTGGCGGCGGTCGCCGACCGGGCACCCAGGCTGGTCTTCCTCGACATCTGGCTGCAGGGCTCGCGGCTCGATGGCCTGGCCTTGCTGGACGAGATCAAGACGATGCACCCGAACCTGCCGGTGGTGATGATCTCGGGCCATGGCAATATCGAAACGGCAGTCTCGGCCATTCGCCGCGGCGCCTATGATTTCATCGAAAAGCCATTCAAGGCCGACAGGCTGATCCTCATTGCCGAACGGGCGCTCGAAACCTCCAAATTGAGACGCGAGGTTTCGGATCTCAAGCTGCGCAGCGGCGAGACTTTCGACCTCATCGGCATGTCATCGGCAATGAGCCAATTGCGCCAGACCATCGAGCGCGTCGCGCCGACCAACAGCCGCGTCATGATTATCGGCCCCTCCGGCTCGGGCAAGGAACTGGCGGCGCGCGCCATCCACGCACTGTCGGCGCGCAAGAGTGCACCGTTTGTGACGCTGAGCGCCGCCAACATCACCCCAGAGCGTATGGAGATCGAGCTGTTCGGCACCGAATCGAACGGCGTCGAACGCAAGGTCGGCGCGCTGGAGGAAGCCCATCGCGGCATTCTCTACATCGATGAAGTGGCCGACATGCCGCGCGAGACGCAAAACAAGATCCTGCGCGTGTTGGTCGAACAGCAGTTCGAGCGGGTAGGGGGCACCAAGCGGGTCAAGGTCGACGTGCGCATCGTCTCGTCGACCTCGCAGAACCTGGAAGCCATGATCGCCGACGGCCGTTTCCGTGAGGACCTTTATCATCGCCTGGCCGTGGTTCCGGTCATGGTGCCGGGACTGGCCGAGCGTCGCGAGGACATTCCTTATCTGGTCGACAATTTCATGAAGCAGATCGCTCGCCAGGCCGGCATAAAGCCGCGCCGCATCGGCGACGACGCGCTGGCGGTGCTGCAGGCGCATAACTGGCCGGGCAACGTTCGCCAGTTGCGCAACAATGTCGAGCGGCTGATGATCCTGGCGCGCGGCGACGATGTCGATGCGCCGATCACCGCCGATCTCCTGCCTGCCGAGATCGGCGACGTCATGCCGCGCACTCCAAACAAATCCGATCAGCACATAATGGCGCTGCCGCTGCGGGAAGCGCGCGAACAATTCGAGAAGGACTATCTGATCGCCCAGATCAACCGTTTTGGCGGCAATATCTCGAAGACGGCGGAGTTTATCGGCATGGAACGCTCTGCATTGCACCGCAAGCTGAAGTCGCTGGGCGTCTGACAGCCAAACCAGTCGTGGCCCACCCAATTATCGGTTACGGCGGTCTTGGAATCGCATAAGAAAGCTGGACTTCTTTCAGGGATTAGCCATGCCGCGCATTGCGTATGTGAACGGGCGCTACGTCGCTCACGCCGAAGCTTCCGTGCATATCGAGGACCGTGGCTATCAATTCGCCGACGGCGTCTACGAGGTCTGCGAGGTGGCACGAGGCTTCATCGTCGACATGCCGCGCCATCTCGCCCGATTGAACCGCTCACTTGCCGAACTCTCGATCGATTGGCCGATCACGCGCGGCGTGCTGCCGCTCGTCATGCGCGAGGTGGTGCGCCGCAACCATGTCGTCGACGGCCTGGTCTATGTCCAGGTGACACGCGGCGTCGCCAGCCGCGAGTTTTTCTTCCCGCCGGCGGACACGAAGCCGTCGCTGGTGGTGACTGCCAAAAAAGCCGATCCTGCAGCTGCCGCGAAGCGGGCCGAGAGCGGGATCCGGGTTATCACGGTGCCGGAGAACCGGTGGGATCGGGTCGATATCAAGTCGGTCGGCCTGCTGCCGAACGTGCTGGCCAAGCAGAAAGCCAAGGAAGCCGGCGCTCAGGAGGCCTGGTTCGTCGATGTCGACGGCACCGTCAAGGAAGGTGGATCGTCGAACGCCTGGATCATCACCGGGGATGGCGTGCTGGTGACGCGGCCGGCCGAGCACGGCATCCTGCGCGGCATCACCCGTACGACGCTGTTCGACGTGGCCGCCAAGCTCGGCCTGAAGATCGAGGAGCGCGGTTTTTCGGTGGCCGAAGCCAAGGCCGCGCGCGAGGTTTTCATCAGCTCCGCGACCACGATTGCCATGCCGGTGGTGGCGATCGATGGCGCTCCCGTCGCCAACGGCCACCCGGGCTCGATAACAGTTTCATTACGGCAGGCCTTTTTTGACGTTGCGGAAAAAAGTCCAGCCTGATAACCGCACAGATGGAATGAACATCAATATATCTCGTTCTGCTTGTCGTTACTGACGGCAAGATGGTGTTTGCGTGCTTGACATGTGCCGGCTAATTTGGCGCATTGGCCTGCAAACCGAAGGGGATCGGCGAAAGACAAGAACAATGGCGGAACGATCGCAAAATCTTCAGGACCTGTTCCTGAATTCAGTTCGCAAGAGCAAAAATCCACTCACCATCTTTCTCATCAACGGCGTGAAGCTGACCGGCGTGGTCACTTCGTTCGACAATTTCTGCGTTCTGCTGCGTCGCGACGGCCATTCCCAGCTTGTCTACAAGCACGCTATTTCCACGATCATGCCGAGCCAGCCGGTTCAGATGTTCGATGGTGAGGAAAGCCAGGGCGCCTGATTGGCACGTGAGAAAGACGCGGACCGCAGCGTTCGCGGAAAACCAGCACATCAGACCGGGACAGAGGCCAACGGCCCGACCCGGGCGGTGGTTATCGTGCCGGTGCTTACCCGGCAGCCTCGTGGCGACGACGACACCAACCGCCCCCGCCTGAGCCGTTCCGCCGAGGCTCGTCGCGACGAGGCCGTCGGCCTCGCCAGCGCAATCGACCTCGACCTGGTCCACACGGCGGTGGTGACCGTCAACGATCCACGCCCGGCGACCTTGCTCGGCAGCGGCAAGGTGGCGGAGTTCGCTGAGATCGTCAAAGAGGGCCACGCGGAAGTGGTCATTGTCGATCATCCGCTGACCCCGGTACAGCAGCGCAACCTCGAAAAAGAGTTGAACGCCAAGGTGCTCGACCGCACCGGGCTGATCCTGGAGATTTTCGGCGAGCGCGCCCGCACCAAGGAAGGCACGCTGCAGGTCGATCTTGCCCATCTCAACTACCAGAAAGGCCGCCTTGTGCGGAGCTGGACCCACCTCGAGCGCCAGCGTGGCGGCGCCGGCTTTCTCGGCGGCCCTGGCGAGACCCAGATCGAGTCGGATCGGCGTGTGCTGCAGGACAAGATCACCAAGCTGAAGCACGAGCTCGAAACTGTGCGCCGCACCCGCGACCTGCACCGCGCCAAGCGCAAGAAGGTGCCATTTCCGGTGGTGGCGATCGTCGGCTACACCAATGCCGGCAAGTCGACTCTGTTCAACCGGATGACCGGAGCAGGGGTGCTGGCCGAAGACATGCTGTTTGCCACGCTCGACCCGACGCTGCGCCGCGTGCGCCTGCCGCACGGCACGCCGATCATCCTTTCCGATACGGTCGGCTTCATTTCCGACCTGCCAACGCATCTGGTCGCGGCCTTCAGGGCGACGCTGGAGGAAGTGGTCGAGGCAGACCTCGTCATTCATCTGCGCGACATCTCCGATCCCGATACGGCCGCGCAGGCCGAAGATGTCGAGCGCATCCTTGCCGATCTCGGCGTCGATGCCCGCGATAGCAAGCGCGTCATCGAAGTATGGAACAAGATCGACCGGCTCGACGAGGGCAACCGGGCGCGGCTGCTTGCCGATGGTGCTGACGGCAAGAAGGCACCGCCGATCGCCATATCGGCGGTAACCGGCGAGGGCATCGATGCGCTGAAGACGATCATCGAGACGATGATGTCGGGCGAACTGGAGACGTTCACCGTCACACTTAAGCCCGACCAACTCGGCGTCGTCGACTGGCTTTACCGCAACGGCGACATCGTCTCGCGCGACGACAATGAGGATGGCAGCGTGACCGTCGCGCTCAAGGCTACACACAGCGCTCGGCAGGAGATCGAAAGCCGATTGCGCCGTCAAAACAACGGGTAGAGGCGTTTACTTCGCGCTTTTTGCCTGCTGCCAGAGCGCTTCCATCTCGTCCAGCGTCGCCTCTTCGAGGCTGTTTCCCGACGCTTGCAGCGTCCGCTCGACATAGTGGAAGCGCGATCGGAATTTTTCGTTGGTGCCACTGAGTGCCGCTTCGGAATCAATTTTGAGGTGCCGGCCGAGATTGACGACCGCAAACAGCATGTCGCCGAACTCGTCCTTGATCGGCGCAGTGTCGCCTTTGGCCAGCGCCTCGCGTAGTTCGCCGATCTCCTCCTCGATTTTGTCGAGGATCGGCGCCGCCTCGCTCCAGTCGAAGCCGACGCGGGCGGCCTTTTCCTGCAGCTTGAGCGCCCGGGGCAGCGCGGGCAGGGCGACCGGCACACTGTCGAGAAAGCCCTTGCCATGGTCTTCCGGGTCGAGCCCACGGGCGAGGCGCGCACTGCGCTTCTCCGCCTTTTCCTCTGCCTTGATCTTTTCCCACATGCCCTTGGCCATGCCGGCGCTGCGCGCCTTGTTGTCGCCGAAGACATGGGGGTGGCGGCGGATCATTTTTGTGGTGATGGCCTGGACCACATCGCCGAATGAAAATTCGCCGGCCTCCTCGGCCATTTGCGCGTGGTAGACCACTTGCAGCAGGAGATCGCCGAGTTCATCCCGCAGATCGTCGAGGTCGCCGCGCGCAATGGCGTCCGCCACTTCGTAGGCTTCCTCGATCGTGTATGGCGCGATTGTCGAAAAGTCCTGCTCGATATCCCACGGGCAACCGGTTTCCGGCGCCCGCAGCGCTGCCATGATCTCGATCAGCCGGGAAATGTCTTTCGAGGGTTTCATCTGGGAAACGCTATCCTGTACATGGCTGTGCGGCCAACGGCTTCAGCCGGTGAGGGCGCCTTGTCCACAGATGGGCGGCCAGACCATGATCCGAAAGTGGAAGCCGGTTTCCGGAAAAGATCCTAACTAGCAAAAAGTATCAGTCGAGCACGGAGACTATCGCCTTGGCGAGCGCATCCATGCCGTCTTCGGGCAGGCCGGCAACGTTGATGCGGCTGTCGCCGACCATGTAGATGGCATGCTCGGCGCGCAGCCGCTCGACTTGCGCTTCCGACAGGCCAAGCCGGGAAAACATGCCGCGATGGCTGGCGACGAAATCGAAACGGTCGGAGTTGGACTGCCGCCGCAGCGCCTCGGCGAACTGGACGCGCAGCCGCAGCATGCGCAGCCGCATCTCTTCAAGCTCTGCTTCCCAGTCGGCACGCAATGCGGGGTCTTCAAGCACGATGCGCACCGCCGCCGCGCCGTGGTCCGGCGGCATCGAATACATGGCGCGCGCCGCCGACAGCATCTGGCCCATCGCCAAATCCGCCTGCGCGCCACCTTTCGCCATGATCAGCGCTGCACCGACTCGGTCGCGATAGACGGCAAAGTTCTTCGAGCAGCTCGAGGCAACGACCATTTCCGGAACTTTTGCCGCCAGAAGGCGCAAGCCGGCGGCATCCGCATCAAGTCCCTCGCCAAAGCCCTGATAGGCGATGTCGACAAAGGGCAGCAGGCCGCGCTCAACGACAAGATCGGCAATGGCAGCCCATTGCGAGATGTCTAGATTGGCGCCTGTCGGGTTATGGCAACAGCCATGCAACAATACGACGTCGCCAGGATTCGCGGTTCTCAATGCATTCAGCATGTCGTCGAAGCGAACCGCACCAGAAGCAGCGTCGAAATAGGGATATTCGCGTGTCTGCAGGCCAGCGGCGCGCATCACCGGCATGTGGTTCGGCCATGTCGGATCCGATAGCCAGACCATCGCGTCGGTGCGGGTCCTTTTCAGCAGCTCTGCTACCAGCCGCAGCGCGCCGGAGCCGCCTGGCGCCTGCGCCGCACGAATGCGCGTCATGTCGGCGGCTGGGCCGAACACCAACCTGGCCATCGCCGCGTTGAAGGCAGTATCGCCGGCAAGGCCGAGATAGGTCTTGGTATCCTGGCCCTGCAGCAGCCGCTTTTCGGCTTCGCGCACCGCGCGCATCACCGGCGTCTTGCCGTCGCGATCCCTATAAACGCCGACCCCAAGATCGACCTTGTCGGGACGCGGGTCGGCGCGATAGAGACCGATCAAGGCCAGGATCTTGTCGGCAGGCGCGGGCTGGAGATTTTCGAACATCGATAAGGTTCCGTTGGCGGCGGAGTGATACGCAAACCGGCCGTACTTTGCCAGCAGTTTCATATGCGCCAACTCGGCGCCGGTTTGCCTCGAGGGCGGCCAATACTATCTGGCGGGCGAGAGCGGGCCCGATATCTCCCAGGACGAGAACGCGGCGAGCCGTAAGAAAATTTCGGGGAGAGCGGGATTAACATCCCGACCTGCTCCGTAAACAGGACATGAAACGGCCGATGCCACGCTTCGATATTCTGGGACAGCTCGGTTCGCTGCGCCGCTATGCACGCTCGCTGACGCGCGACAGCGCCGATGCAGAGGATCTGCTGCATGATGCGCTGGTGCGTGCCTATGAGCGACGCGGCAGCTTCCGCTCCGGCGGAAATCTTCGCGTATGGCTGCTGTCGATCGTCCATAATGCATTCATCGACGGTCTGCGGTCCCGCAAATCCGAAGCAATGCGCATCGAACAGGCCGGCTATCTCGCCGAGGCGAATGTCCAGGCTCCGCAGGAACATTCGGTCCGTCTGGCGCAGGTGCGCGAAGCGTTTTTCGAATTGCCGGAGGAGCAGCGTTCGGCGTTGCATCTCGTCGCCATCGAGGGGCTTAGCTACAGCCAGGCCGCTGAGGTGAGTGGCGTGCCGCTTGGCACGCTGATGTCGCGCATCGGCAGGGCGCGTGCGGCCCTGCGCGAGATGGAGGACGCGGTGCCGGCACGCGCGAAAGGCCATCTGAAGATCGTCGGAGGTGGATCATGAACCAACTGCGCGATCCCGTAACCGGCGCCGATCTCGACGCCTATGTCGACGATCAGCTGGACGTGGCTCGTCGCATCGAGGTCGAGGCGTTCCTTTCGGCCCGCCCGGACGCGGCCGCGCGGGTGATGTCCGACTTACGGATGCGTGACGAATTGCGCGTGGCGCTTGCCGGATCGAAAGGCATGGCGCGGCCCGCGACGGCCGATGCTGCACGACGGCTGGAGCGGGGATTGGCGCGCGGCCGCGTCCTTGGTGCTTTGCAGCGAGTTGCGGCAGTCGCTGTCTTCGTCGCTGCCGGCTGGCTTGCGAACGGGCTCATCGGACCGATATCGGTGACGGAAGTCGTCGCTTCGACCCATCCGCCGGCCTATGTGGAGGACGCGGTCCGGGCGCACCGCACGACGCTCGTGCGCGAGGCGATGTCGTCGCAACCCGAAGCACCCGGCTACAATGCCGACGAAATCCGCGCCGCGACGGCGATCGTGATGCCATCGCTGCCAGCGGACTGGACGGTCCGTGACGTGCAGATCTATCCATCGCAATTCGGACCGAGCGTCGAGATGGCTGTCGAGACGAAAGAGATGGGGCTGGTCTCGTTGTTCGCGATCAGGCCCGGAACATTCGACGTCGTCAAGCCGACCGTCGTTCCCTCGGGCGAAGTTTCCTCGGCTTATTTCCAGATCGGCGAGGTCGCCTACGCGGTCGTCGGACGCAGCGATGTCGGCGGTCTCGATCGCACGGCCGAAGCCCTCGCCAAAACGCTTTACTGATCGACCTGCAAGAAGGAGAACCACATGAACAATCTCGGATATATCGGGGCCGGAGCCCGAGCCGGAGCCGTCTACGATGAAGGCCTGCGCCGGCACATGCTGCGCGTCTATAACTATATGGGCCTTGGCCTCGTCGTTACGGGCGTGATCGCGTTCGTGGTGGCTTCCACGCCCGCTCTTTACGTGCCGATCTTCTCCACACCGCTGAAATGGGTGGTGATGCTGGCCCCGCTGGCCTTTGTGCTCTTGTTCTCGTTTCGGATGCAGGCGATGTCGGCAGGCGGCGCCCAGGCGATGTTCTGGGCATTCTGCGCGGTCATGGGCCTGTCGCTGGCTTCCGTGTTCCTGGTCTTTACCGGCACCAGCATCGCACGCACCTTCTTCATCGCCGCCACCATGTTCGGCGCGACCAGCCTTTACGGGTACACGACCAAACGCGACCTGACGCAGTTTTCGTCGTTCCTGATCATGGGCCTGATCGGCGTGGTGATCGCCAGCATCGTCAATATCTTCCTGGGCTCGACCGCGCTCCAATTCGCGATCTCTGTGATCGGCATCGCCGTCTTCATCGGCCTCACCGCCTGGGATACCCAGACGATCAAGGAGCAGTATGCGGAAAACTTCGGCGCGGAATCACAGCAGAAACTCGCTGTCTTCGGGGCATTCTCGCTCTATCTGAACTTCATCAACATCTTCCAACTGCTGTTGAACTTCACCGGCGAGCGCGAATAGCCGGCGTTGAACCAAGACCGGAGTTGGACATCCTGGACAGAAACGATCAGCAAGCGATCGGACAGCTCTTCGAGAAGTTGGCAAGCGCCGAGCGCCAGGCGCCGCCGCGCGATGCCGAAGCAGAGCGCTTCATCCAGGACCAGATCACCCAGCAGCCTGGGGCGCCATATTACATGGCCCAGACGATCGTGGTGCAGGAGCAGGCCCTGAACGCAGCTCAGGCGCGCATAGAAGAACTGGAGGAGCAGGCGCGGCAGCCGGCCGGCGGTGGACCGCTCAGCGGCTTCTTCGGCCGCAGCGGCGGCAGGCGCTCAGGCTCGGTTCCGCGGGTAGGGCGCACCGCCTCCGTTGCAACTGAAGGGCCGCAGGACACGCCACAACGGGCAGGCGGCGGTTTTCTTGCCGACGCCGCGCAGACCGCGATGGGCGTGGCGGGCGGCGTGCTGCTCGGCAACGCGATCGCCGGCGTGCTTGGCGGCAGCGAAGCGAAGGCAGCTGAACAGCCGACGCCGCAGCCGGACGAAGCCGATCAGGCAGGCGATTCCAGCTCCGATAATGGCGGTGACTTCGGTGATATGGAGTTCTGACGAGCGACCCAGCCTGTGCCTGTGCTGGCGCTGGTGACGATTGCGGGTCAGCATCGGCGAGGTGGCGAGGGCAACATCCGGGAAGCGAGCCCTCGCCGGCGGCTAATAGCCCAGGCGCTTCAGTTCAGCCTTGACCGCCGCGATCGTCCGCCGGCGGCTAATAGCCCAGGCGCTTCAGTTCAGCCTTGACCGCCGCGATCGTCTTGAAGCGGAAGTGCTTCGTTGCGCCGTCGCGCCAATGGCAGTCGCATGTGGTATCGAACTTCCGGCTCGCTTTCAATTGAGTCAGCGCCTTCTGGCCTGGCTTGGGGCCATCGAAGATGCGAACTTCGTAGAGCGTCCCTTCGACATCGTAGTGCATCTGAGCCCAGGAAAGTATCACGATCAGTTCCTTTGCCGGGTCGTGGTCGGCGTTGGCGAGGCCGAGCGCTATGTCCGGTGTGTCGCCCTCTTGTTCACCGATCGTGACCTGGATTGCGCGATATCTGTTGTCAGCTAGCCGTTGTAGCGCGACGAGTGGGCGTTCCGGATATTCCTCAGTAGTCTGGTAATCGACGAAGAGTGTCTGGAGGCCGTTCCAGCTCACGGCTGTGGTGTGCGGATCAGCATTGTCGGCGAACCCAACAACACGTTTGGCGAAAGCCAGGTCGTCCTCGCCTGGCGCACGATCAAAGTCCTGCGCTCGCGCGCCAGTGAGCGCGCAGGCGAGGGTGAGGGCAAGACTTGCAAGCAGTGGGAGTGTGTTCATGATTCGCAACCCTAGCATGCCCGTTGCCCCACAGCGCTGTCGCGAATGTCTAAGAGTGACCGCCCGATCTCGCCGCCAACGGATGCTATAGGCGTAGTCGCATAAGATAGATTATGGAACTAGCTTGGCCGATTGGATGTGACGTGAAGATAGCACCTCGCGAGATCCAACTCGGGAACCCAGGCCGTAAAAACTTAGTCTTTCACGCTGATTCGTAAGGGATTTCGATCGTCATGCCGTCATAAGCAGGCTCGACGTTGGCCGGCGTCTCGGCCATTACCGTAGCGTAGTCGAGTGGCACATGCATATGCGTCAGCACCGCGTTCTTCGGCGCCAGTCTTTCGATCCAGCCAAGCGCCTGGCCAAGCGACAGATGGCTCGGATGGACGGTGTATTGCAGCGCGTCGATGACCAGCATGTCCAGCCCGCGCAAACGCTTGGCGGTCGCCTCCGGAAAGTCGCTGACGTCAGGGCAATAGGCCAGCCCGCCGATGCGGAAACCCAGCGAGGTGATGTCGCCATGGAGCTGCAGCAGCGGTTCGAGGGTGAGGGCGCCGCCCTCGCCTGCGATCACCACCGGCCTGTGGTGGTCGATGATATGGGCGTTGACGATCGGCGGATACGAACTGCCTTTCGGTGTTTCGAAACAGTAGCGGAACGCCTCGCGTAGGCGCAGCATGGTAGCCTGATCCGCATGGATGTCGATCCGGTGGCGCTGCTCGAGCACGAAGCCGCGCAAATCGTCGATGCCGTGGATATGGTCGGCATGCGGATGTGTATAGACCACCGCATCGATGCGCTTGACCGATGCCAGCAGCATCTGCTCGCGGAAATCCGGGCCGGTGTCGATGACGACCGTGGTCCGGGCGCCACTCGCCGCGATCCGCTCGACGAGCGCTGCGGTGCGCGTGCGCCGGTTCCGGGGGTTCGCGGGATCACAATTGCCCCAGTCGCCGGTGATGCGTGGCGTGCCCGGCGATGAGCCGCAGCCGAGGACGGTAAGACGTAACCGGTCGCTCATGCGTCAGGCGCCCGGCGCGCTCGGGCGCGGCATTTTCCTGAACAGCCGGAAGAAATTATCCGTGGTGATATTAGCGATCTCGGCCTCGCTGAAGCCGATCGTCTCGGCCAGCACCTTGGCTGTATGCGCGACATAGGCAGGCTCATTACGCTTGCCGCGAAACGGGATCGGCGCAAGGTATGGCGCGTCGGTTTCGACCAGCAGACGGTCGCGCGGCACATCGGCGGCGACGGCGCGCAGCTCGGCGGAGTTCTTGAAGGTCAGGATGCCGGAAAACGAGACGTAGCCGCCGAGCGCCACGCCGATCTCGGCCAGCCGGCGCCCCGACGAAAAACAGTGCAGGATGAAGGGGAAGGCGCCCTTCCCCGTTTCTTCTTCGAGGATATCAGCCATGTCGTCGTCGGCGTCGCGCGAATGGATGACCAGCGGCAGACCGGACACGCGCGCCGCGGCGATGTGGGTGCGAAAGCCCTGCGCCTGTGCGTCGCGCGGCGCATGATCGTAGAAATAGTCGAGTCCGGCCTCGCCAATCGCCACCACTTTGCGATGAGCAGAGAGCCGCACCAGATCATCGACAGTGACATCAAGCTCTTCGGCCGCATTATGCGGATGGGTGCCGACCGAGCAATAGACCTCATCGAAAGTCTCTGCAATCTCAAGCACTTGGTTAAATCGCTTCACCCTCGTCGAGATCGTCACCATTCGGCCGATGCCGGCCGCTAGGGCGCGGGCGACAATGGCTGTCCGCTCTTCGGCGAAATCCGGAAAGTCGAGGTGGCAGTGACTGTCGACCAGCATCAGGCGTTCGCGTCCTGCTTTTCGTAACGCGGAAAGACCGCCTCCGGCGCGGGCAATGCCGTGCCGGGCACCAGCGCATAGTCGGCGTGGACATGCGCAAAGTCACGGTTGTCTGCCGGCACCGCCAGCAGGTCGAGCAGCTTAGCAGCCGACCCCGGAACAAAGGGCTGGCAGAGCAGCGTCACGCGCCGGACGACTTCGATCGTCGTCCACAGAACTGTCTTCATACGCTCTGGATCGCTTTTGCTTAGCGCCCAGGGTTGCTGAGAGGCGAAATAGCGGTCAGCTTCGGCCACCACTCCGAAGATCGCCGCCAGCGCCAAATGGATGCCCTGATCCGCCATCGCCTTTCGCGCGACGGCGAGTGCCCCCACCGCTTGGTCGAGGATGGCGCTGTCGGCTTCGGTCAGTTCGCCGCGCTTTGGCACCGCGCCGCTGCAGTTCTTGGCGACCATCTTCAGCGAGCGCTGCGCCAGGTTGCCGAGGCCATTGGCAAGGTCGGCATTGGTGCGGTTGACGATCGCATCATGGCTGTAGCTGCCGTCCTGGCCGAACGGCACTTCGCGCAGCAAGAAATAGCGCACCTGGTCGAGGCCGTAGTGCTCGATCATCGCGAACGGGTCGATGACGTTGCCGACCGACTTCGACATTTTCTCGCCGCGGTTGAACAAAAAACCATGCGCGAACACGCGCTTCGGCAATTCGATGCCAGCCGACATCAGGAAAGCCGGCCAGTAGACCGCGTGGAAGCGGACGATGTCCTTGCCGATGACGTGCGCGTTTGCCGGCCAGAACGACCATCTCTCATTGGCCGGATCCGGATAGCCGGCGGCGGTGATGTAGTTGGTCAAGGCGTCGACCCAGACATACATCACATGCTTCTCGTCGCCCGGCACCGGGATGCCCCAGTCGAACGTGGTGCGCGAGATCGATAGGTCCTTCAGGCCGGACCTGACGAAGCTCATCACCTCATTGCGCCTCTCGGCAGGACCGACGAAATCGGGCTGGTTTTCGTAAAGTGCAAGGAGCCTGTCCTGATAAGCCGACAGCCGGAAGAAGTAGCTCTCTTCCTCGACCCATTCGACCGGCGTCCCCTGCGGCCCATAGCGGACATTGTCGGCACGCACCTCGGTCTCTTCTTCGCCGTAATAGGCTTCGTCACGCACCGAGTACCAGCCGGCATAGCCGCCCTTATAGACGTCGCCATTGGCGGCCATCGCCTTCCAGATCGCCTGCGAGGCCTTGTAGTGCCGCTTTTCCGTGGTGCGGATGAAATCGTCGTTGGAGGCATCGAGCGCGACGGCCATGCGCTCGAAATCGGCCGAGTTGCGGTCTGCCAGCTCGCGCGCTGAAATACCTTCTCTCTTCGCCGTCTGCAGCATCTTTATGCCGTGCTCGTCGGTGCCGGTGAGAAAGAGCACGTCCTTACCGTCGAGCCGCTGGAAGCGGGCCAGCGCGTCGGTGGCAATCAACTCGTAGGCATGGCCGATATGCGGTTTGCCGTTCGGATAGGAAATAGCCGTCGTGACGTAGTATTTTTCGCGTGCCATGGATGAGCCGTCATGAATGTCTGAATGAAAGATGTCGCGGTGAGATATCGCATCGAAACGGCAATTGCCATCCGACGCCAATGTGGTGGCTTCGAAGTTCCTGCGATTGATTGGGATCAATACTCAGGGGCTTCAAAGCCACGCCAGCGGCCGTCACATTCGCATTGCAGAATTCAGGCGGTCGATCATGGTCAGGGCGTGCTGCTTTTTGTCGAGATTGTAGGTCTCGGTTTCAGATATAGCGTTCAAAGCCTCGTGCCAAGTATCCGACAGCGTTTTGGCCCGCGCGAGATCGCCGGCGAGCGCGGCCTGGCTGGCGCCGGCCGACAGCAGATCAAGCGCGCGGCGATTGAATATCTCGAACGGGATCGCCTGGTCGCGGCCGGCGACCGCCTCGGCAAGACGGTAGGCGCCTCCGACATCTATCTTCTTGGACATCACCAGGGCGTCGAGGGTGGCGGCGATTTCGAGCCCTCCATACTGCGTCAACAGGATCGCATTGCGCGCGCTGCCCCCTGCCCGCTCCGCCAGCGCCGCGCGCGCGCCAGGATCCTCCGGTGGCGGCGGCTCGATGCCTTCCAGAACCGTCATCAAGCTCTCGGCATCGAGCGGCGCCAACCGCACCATCTGGCAGCGCGACCGGATCGTCGGCAGCAGACTGCCCGGCGCATGGACGATGAGGATGAACAAGGTGCGCGCGGGTGGCTCTTCAAGATTCTTCAGCAAGGCATTGGCAGCATTGGTGTTCATGTCGTCGGCGGGATCGACGATAACCACCCGGTAGCTGCCGTCGTGCGAGGTCAGCGACAGAAAACGGCTGACCTTGCGGATTTCGTCGACCGTGACCACTGTCTTGAAGCTCTTGGTCTTGTCGTTCGCCGGGCGTGTAAGATGCAGCACCGAAGGATGCGCGCCGGTGGCGATCTGTCGAAACAGCGACGAAGCCGGATCTGGAACGGCAAGGCTTTCCGGCGCCTGCTCGAAGGCCGGGTGCTTCAACAGATGATGCGCCAGGTGAAAGGCCAGCGTCGCCTTGCCGATGCCAACCGGTCCGGCAAAGATCAGTGCGTGCGGCAGCTTTCCCGAGCGGTAAGCGGTGGCGAGCATGTTGGCCGCCTGCAGGTGACCGACAAGACGCGGCGTCTCGGATGGCTCGGGCACCCCGTCCAGCGTATCGTGCTGTTCGGGCGCGATGCGTTCGAAAATCATGCTGGCGCCGCCTGCCTTCTTTGCGCCGGCATCATCCTCTCGAGAGCCGCGAAGACCGCGGCGGTAACGACATCCTCCACCGCATCTAGGTCGGCTGAGGCATCGACGACAACGCAGCGTTCGGGTTCAGCTGAGGCGATCGCGAGAAACGCCTCGCGCCGGCGTTGGTGGATGGCCAATGTTTCTTTCTCGAAGCGGTCCGGTCCGTCACTGCTGCCCCGCCGGGCGGTAGCGCGCCTCAGGCCCTCGGCGGGGTCGATGTCGAAGATCAGTGTCATGTCCGGCACCATGCCGTTGATGGCGACCTTCTCCAATGCGTCCATGAATGCCGGATCGAGGCCGCCGGTGACGCCCTGGTAGACGCGCGAGGAATCCATGAAACGATCGCAAAGCACGACCGAACCGCGCTCGACTGCCGGCCGGATGACCTGTTCGACATGGTCGGAACGCGCAGCGGCGAAAAGCAGCGCTTCCATCTTGGGGCCGAACGGCTCGGCTGCGCCTGAAAGCAGGACATGCCTGACCGCCTCCGCGCCCGGCGAGCCANTCCATCTTGGGGCCGAACGGCTCGGCTGCGCCTGAAAGCAGGACATGCCTGACCGCCTCCGCGCCCGGCGAGCCACCCGGCTCACGTGTCACCAGCACATCGTATTTCTTGGCGCGCATCTTCTTTGCCAGCCGCTCGATCTGCGTCGACTTGCCTGCTCCTTCGCCGCCTTCAAAAGTGATGAAAAATCCGCGCGCCAAAGCCTTTGTCCATACTTCGGGGACCGTATAGTCCCGGCGGGAAAAAAGGTCCACCGCGACGGTGCTAACGCAGCCAGCCGACGGCCAGTTCCTTGGCGGCATCGAGCGCGCGCTGCGGCAGCGAACCGACACCGATCGACTCGGCGGCAAACAGCGGCGTCTCCTGGCTCAGCGTATCGCCGATCCAGACGCGCAGCGTACCCACCGGCTGCCCCTCCTCCACCGGCGCTGCCACCGGTCCGTCATAGACGATCCTGGCGGTGAGCTTGTCGCGGTTGGTGATCGGCAGGAAGATCTGCACCGGTCCTTTTGCCTTTAATGCGACACCGGACTTGGCGCCGCCAAAGACCTGGGCTTCGCCAACCACTTCGTCCTTGGCGAATACTTCAGTCTTCTCGAAGGAGCGAACGCCCCAGTCGAGCAGCTTTCGCGCTTCCTCAGCACGCTCACGGTCGTTTGCCAGGCCGCTCATCGCCGCGATCACCCTTGTGCCGTTGTGGCTGACCGAGCCGACAATGCCGAACCCGGATTGCTCGCTGGCACCGACCGCGAGCCCGTCGGCGCCTATCTCCATGGCCAGTAGCGGATTGCGGTTCCTCTGGGAAATCTTGTTCCAGGTAAAATCCTTCTGGCCGTAATACCGGTAGAGATCCGGGTAGTTGCGCCAGATATGCAGCGCCAGAAGCGCGAGTTCGCGAACGCTCGTTTGCTGCCCATCGGCCGGCAGACCGGTGGAATTGACGAAAGTCGATTTCTGCAAGCCGATCTGGCGGGCACGCCCGGTCATCTGCGCTGCGAAGTTTGCTTCGGACCCGGCCATCCCTTCAGCGATGACGATACAGCCGTCATTGGCCGCCTGCACGGTCACGCCCTGGATCAGGTCTTCCAGCCGGATCGTCGACTTGAGCTTGGCGAACATGGTCGATGTCCCCGAAGGAGCGCCGCCTTTGCGCCAGGCGTTCTCGCTCACCACGAAGGTGTCATCGAGCGTCATGCGCCCTGATTTGATGGCGTCGAAAACCACTTCCATCGTCATCAGCTTGGCCAGCGAGGCCGGCGGGATCAACCTGTCGGCGTCCTTGGAAAACAGCACGGTTCCGGTTTCGGCATCGATCATGAAGGCCTGCGCGGCCTTGGTCTCGAAAAGCTGTGCTGAGGCCGGCGCAAGCGAGAGCAGCAGCAGGCCGAGCGCCATAAGCCCGGTGAAAGGGTGAAAAGATTTCATCAGGTTCGACCAGTGAGCCGGCGCTTTTGCAAGTTGGCAGAAGCTATCAGGCTTTTGCCTGGCGGATCAATCGCGCGCGAAAAAACCAGGCAGCCCCGAGCTCAGTTGCGTACAGCAAGCGCATCCGGCGCACCATGCGACCACGCTGCCTGCAGCATCTCGTCCAGGCTGCCACGACCGTCGGCAAAGAGGTTGACCGAGTACCAGTCCTTGCCTTCAAGTTCCGAGCGCTGGATCTCGGTCTTGCCGAAGCTGGAAAGCTGGGCCGCCACACGCTCCGCTTCGGCGGCATTCTCGAACGAACCCGCCGCGACATAGTCCGTGGGCGACCCGGTTGGAGGAGCTTGCCGCTTCCACGATTGAAGAATTTCGGCGGGCGACATGCCGGCGCCATCCAGCTCGGCAAACGCGTTGGAGGCGCGTTGCACGCGCTCGTCCGCGTAAGACAGCGACGCCACGGTGAACGGCGATTGCGCCGGCAGGTTGATCTCCGGGCGCTCCGGCACGATCGGGCCGAAATCGGGCAGTACAATGTCTCCCAAAGCAGATGCTTGCACTGCCATGACAGGCCCTGCATCGGATCCCTGCCCGGAATTCGTCAGCTGACCGGGGAACGGCACGGCAGCAGCGCTCACCGGCAGGCTTGGCGACGGCCCATTCATCGCGACCATGACACCGCTGGGCAGGCCGTCCGACGGATCCAGCGCCCTGTTGCCTGGACGATACGAAGCCATAAGATACTGCCCGTCATTGCCTTCGAGCGGCGCACGGCCGACATACTCGACCTTCACCTCGGCCGTACCGATGTTGGCATAATCGAGCATTTCAGCAGCGCGCTTCGACACATCGATGATGCGTCCATCATGATAGGGTCCGCGGTCGTTGACGCGCACGATCACCGAGCTGCCGGTCTTCATGTTGGTGACCCGCGCATAGCTCGGCAGCGGCATGGTCGGATGCGCCGCCGTCAGATCTGCCATGTCGTAGACTTCGCCGTTGGCGGTCAACCGGCCGTGGAAGGCCTCACCGTACCAGGATGCGAGGCCAACCTTGGCGTAACGTTTGTCTTCCTTCGGATAATACCACTTGCCGCGCACCTGATAGGGCTTGCCGAGCTGGTCGCGTCCGCGAGACGTCTTGAACATGACGCGCGGGCTGGCTTTCACGCCGTATTCGGCTTCAGAAAAATATTCCTTGGAGCGAGGTTTCTTGTTGACCATCGCCTTTTGCTGCGGCCCGGCACATGCTGCAAGAAAGGCTGCCGACAAGGCAAACAGCGCGAAAGCGGAAGCGCGACGAAGACGCGGGCGCGCCGTGGTCTGCATATTTTGATTGTCCCCTATAGCATCGACGAAGGCACCGCAGCATGAACGTCAGCGATGCCAAAGCACCCACTCCAGAAACGCCGGCGACGCCCTACCCCAATCCTTTTTGTGCGCAGGAATTGTTTATCACCGTATTAACCGATTGTGGTCGGAACCGGGCGAGATTGTGGCACGGACCGCCTCGCTGATCGGCATGAAAATCATCGCTTATCGATCAGAAACGCCGTTCGTGGCGCACTTTGCCCCTGGCTTGGCGTGTCTGCGAGCGCAGATTCAGGGACCGAATATCACAAGTTCGGTGAACGTCAGATCTCCAGGTGCGGGTGGTCTGGGACCTTTGAAGTATTTCAGCCCCTTGTTGGGGCGGTACCATCCCACCAAGCCTGGAATCGGCTCCTTGGCGTCGACAAAGCAAACCAGGATTCCGCTTCGCAAGAGAAAGCGCCCCATCGCACCGGCGCAGCGGCTCAAATCCGCAAGCGAGCGGCAATAGATGACCTGATGGCACTGGATAACACCGTGCAACATTCGGCGCGGCATCAATACCAGGGGGAACGCTGCTCCATCGCAGATGCAGATCAACGACAGGCAGCCCAGCGCGGCGTGTTCCGAGAGTATGTATCTCTCACTCTCGGGCAGCATCGCCAATTCCGGAAGATCGGGACGCACTTCGACCACGCGACATGACCGCTGCGTCAAACTTAAAGCCGGCAAGAAGGTAAATTGTCCGCTGGAGAAGAGCCGAAAGCCTAGCGCCCGGTTGGCTTTCAATGTCGCTTGTGCCGGCGAAATGTTCGTGTAGGTCACGTCCTTCCGCTTGAGAACCGCCGCAACCAACATGGCGCCATAGGGACGGAAATCTGCATCGACTGACCAGCTTGAAAGATTGCAGCGGATTTCCTCGCCCTCTGGCCCCTGGTAGCGAGCATAAAGGGTGAGCACAACGCCGACGATCCGACCGGCATGCTCCAAAACAAAGCCATATCGTGGGAACTCGGCAACCGCAGGACGCTGCGACAAACGGGTCAGAGCGTGTATCCAGTAACTCCGGTTACGCGCCGGAAAGCCCCTGCACAGGCAATCAACCACTCCCTCCCAGTCGGTTTCGCGGATTGGTCTACAGCGAAGACCGGGCGGGAGAGCGCCAAGTACGGCCAAAATCAACTCCAGAATACGATTTACTTACATGTGCCTAATGCGCTCCATATATCAGCGCTCAACGATTAATAGTCCGTGCGGGTTTTAAAAACGATTTTCCACACTCAGCACAAACACAGCTCGCCATGACGCTGCTCACCGTCCTGGATCGCGCCGAAAGGTGCGGCCGCCACGGTTGACTTGGCGTTGAATGCGGCTTTACAGGAATGGAGCGCGAACCGGTCGGGGAACGTCCTGGTGCCAATCCGGTACCGACAGCTCGAACCCGCTCCTCTCGCGATATCCTAAGTGATTGAAAAATCACCTTGGAGGGATGGCCGAGCGGTTTAAGGCACCGGTCTTGAAAACCGGCGTGGGTGCAAGCCCACCGTGGGTTCGAATCCCACTCCCTCCGCCATATCCGGCCAATTTCTTCAATCCTGCAGGCATGACGTCGAGTTTTCCGCTCGTCGGATTCTCGACTGCCTGGGTTTAACAGACCGGTCCGCTTCGGGGAGAACCGCCGCTCTGCCCCATGCAGCGCACCACCTCTCGCGTCGCTGAAATGCGACAGGTGCTGATCGTGGCAACGATACCAAAGTACCGGTGATACTATTGCGTAATCAACAACCTGCCACAAAGCGAAGACTGTCACCCGCCGCGCAGCCGCGCTCGTCGGGTTGATTTCTCCGCCCGAATATGATGCTTCTCCCGCCTATGAATAAACTATTTTCTGCGGTCCTCGCATGGACGATAGTGGCTTGGCCGGCCAGCGCGATGGACAGCGCATTGCGCGCCGGCCTGCTGAAACTCGATCCGCAAACCCGGCTGGAGCAGCGATGCGACGCCGAAATTCTCGACCGGATTACCCGCGACGACCACAAATACAAGGCCGATCGTGTCGTCGCCTACGCTTTTGCGACGCCCGAAATGGGCGCCGATGCGATCAAGAGCCCGGGTGCTGCGTTTCGCAGCAAGGGACAATGGTACCGGCTGAAATTCAAATGCGAGACAGCGCCGGACCATATGGAAGTCCTGCAGCTCCGCTACCGGATCGGTGATGAAATTCCGGAAAGCGACTGGCCCAAATACAACCTCTATAACTAGGCATTCGCGACCTGTGGCCGCATTTTGCCGGTGTTTCGGGCCGATCGTCGCAAACTCTGTATATTGCCGGCCTTGTTCCAACCAGTCCCTTGACGCGCGGGAACCATACACGTTAGGCCCTCCAGGCATTCGACGCGAACGGTCGGCCAACCAGCAAGGGACTTCCAGTCGTGGAAATTTTCACTGCCGCGGGCTTCTCTGCCCTGCTCCAGGTCATCGCCATCGACCTCGTGCTTGCAGGCGATAACGCCATCGTCATCGGCTTGGCCGCGGCGGGCTTGCCGGTCGAGCAGCGCAAGAGAGCGATTCTCATCGGCGTGGTGGCGGCGACGGTGCTGCGTATCGGTTTTGCTGCGATCACCGTCACCCTGTTACAGATTGTCGGCCTGCTGCTGGCCGGCGGCATCTTGCTGCTGTGGGTGTGCTGGAAGATGTATCGCGAGCTGCGCACGTCGTATGCCGACGAGGTGGAGGCGACCGAAGCGCTGTCCAATTCCGATATCAACAGCGATGATATGGTGGCCGGCAAGGCGCGCAAGAAGACCTTGGGTCAGGCGGCATTGCAGATCGTCATCGCCGACGTGTCGATGTCGCTCGACAACGTACTGGCGGTCGCCGGCGCGGCGCGCGATCACTTCCAGGTGCTGGTGATAGGCCTCGTCCTGTCGATCGCGCTGATGGGCCTTGCCGCGAGCTTCATCGCCAAGCTGCTGCACCGCCATCGCTGGATCGCCTATATTGGCCTTTTGATCATCTTCTATGTCGCACTCGATATGATCTACCGGGGCGCGGTGGAAGTCTTGCCGCATGTCAGCAGTGCGGTGAGCTGACACGCCGACTCGAATTCTCATCGGTCGGCCTTTCAGCTTCGGCGAGCCTTCGGCGACGCTGGCGGTTGCGTTTCGCCGCAGCCGCTGCCCATACCAATGCCGCGACAAGTGTGATACTGCGCCGCCAATCCTGAAAATCCGGAAAAGCTTAGATGTCCGCCCCTCGCGTCAGTTTCGTCAGCCTTGGATGCCCGAAAGCCCTTGTGGATTCGGAGCGCATTATCACCCGCCTGCGCGCCGAAGGCTACGAGATCGCCCGCAAGCACGACGGCGCCGACCTGGTCGTCGTCAACACCTGTGGCTTCCTCGATTCGGCTCGCGATGAATCGCTCAACGCCATCGGCTCCGCACTTTCGGAGAATGGCAAAGTTATCGTCACCGGCTGCCTCGGCGCCGAGCCGGACGTCATCCGTGAAAGACATCCGAACGTCCTCGCCATCACCGGACCACAAGCTTATGAAAGCGTGATGGCGGCGGTGCATGAGGCTGCCCCCCCGAGCCATGATCCCCACATCGACCTTTTGCCGCCGCAAGGGGTCAAGCTCACGCCGCGCCACTATGCGTATCTCAAGATTTCGGAAGGCTGCAACAACCGCTGCACCTTCTGCATCATCCCGGCGCTGCGTGGCGACCTCGTATCGCGGCCGGCGGCCGACGTGTTGCGCGAAGCCGAGAAGCTGGCCAAGGCCGGGGTCAAGGAGATCCTCGTCATCTCGCAGGATACCAGCGCCTACGGCATCGATATCAAATACCAGACCAGCATGTTCGGCGATCGCGAAGTGCGGGCGAAATTCCTCGATCTATCGGAAGAACTGGGCAAGCTCGGTGTCTGGGTGCGCATGCACTATGTCTATCCCTACCCGCATGTCGCAGACGTCATCCCACTGATGGCCGAAGGCAAGATCGTTCCCTATCTCGACATTCCGTTCCAGCACGCCTCGCCGCAGGTGCTGAAGAACATGCGCCGGCCCGCTCATGGCGAAAAGACGCTCGAGCGTATTCGCGGCTGGCGCGACATCTGCCCGGACCTTGCCATCCGCTCCACCTTCATCGTCGGCTTCCCCGGCGAGACGGATGACGATTTCGAGATGCTGCTCGACTGGCTGGACGAGGCCAAGATCGACCGCGCCGGCTGTTTCAAATACGAGCCGGTCAGAGGCGCCCGCTCCAACGAGCTCGGCCTCGAGCAAGTGCCGCAGGAGATCAAGGAAGCCCGCTGGCACCGCTTCATGCAGCGCCAGCAGAAGATTTCGGCAACGCAGCTAACCAAGAAAATTGGCAAGCGCCTGCCGGTCCTGATCGACGAGGCGCATGGCAATTCGGCCAAGGGCCGGACCAAATACGACGCGCCCGAAATCGACGGTTCGGTCCATATCCAGTCGCGGCGGCCACTGCGCGCCGGCGACATCGTCACGGTCAAGATCGAGCGCGCCGACGCTTACGACCTTTACGGCTCAGCAGTCTGATATTCCGTCCAAAATGAAAAGGGCGCCGCGTGGCGCGCCCTTTCGTTCGATATGTTTCCGACCACCTACTGCGGCAGCTTGTCGTCGACGCCCTTCACGTAGAAATTCATGCCGAGCAACGTGGCGTCGTCGGCGACCTCGCCCTCCTTCAGCCAAGGTGTGCCGTCCTGCTTGGCGATCGGCCCGGTGAAGGGGTTCCAGCCGTCGGCGATCTTCTTGGTGGTGGCTTCGGCCATCGCCTTGACGTCGTCGGGCATGTTGGTGAACGGCGCCAGCTTGACGGCGCCGTCCTTAATGCCGAGCCAGACATTGTCGGGCTTCCAGGTGCCGTCGAGCGCCGCCTGGACGCGGCTGATGTAGTAGGGACCCCACTCGTCCGTCAGCGAGGTCAGCTGCGCGTGCGGCGCGAACTTGATCATGTCGGAGGACTGCCCGAAGCCGTGCAGCTTGCGCTCCTCCGCCACCTGCAAGGCAGCAGTCGAGTCGGTGTGCTGGACGATGATATCGGCGCCCTGGTCGAACAATGCCTTGGCAGCATCGGCCTCCTTGCCCGGATCGAACCAGGAGTTCACCCACACGATCTTCGCCTTGAAGTTCGGGTTGATCGACTGTGCGCCGAGCATAAAGGAATTTATGCCCATCACCACTTCCGGGATCGGGAAGGAAACGATGTAGCCGGCGACGCCCGACTTCGATTGCTTGGCGGCGATCTGGCCAAGCACGTAGCGGCCTTCGTAGAAACGCGCATTGTAGATGCCGAGATTTTCGGCCGTCTTGTAGCCGGTGGCGTGCTCGAACATCACCTTGGGGAATTTCTTGGCGATCTTCACTTCCGGGTCCATGAATCCGAAGGACGTGCCGAAAATGATCTTGCATCCCTCGCGCGCCAGGCGCTCGAAGGCGCGGTCGGCATCGGGGCCTTCGGAGACGTTTTCGAGATAGGCGGTCTCGACCTTGTCGCCGAGTGCCTTTTCCACCTCGAGACGGCCTTGGTCGTGCTGGTAGGAGTAGCCGAAATCGCCGATCGGGCCGGTGTAGACCCAGCACGCCTTCAGCTTGTCCGCCGCCTCGGCTGAGGCCGCCAGCGACAATGCGGCCGTCGTCGCCATCAGGGCAATAAGCAGTTTTTTCATTGTGTTACCTCTCTGAGTTAAGCCTTGGAGCTTCCGTCTTTTTGCTGTCAACGATCCGGAACGAATGGCTGGCCCAAGGAGGCCGGCGTGTTCATCATCGTCAAACGCTTGTTGCGCGAGATTAGAACGAGAACCACGACGGTTGCCAGATAGGGCAGCGAAGAAAGCAGTTGCGAGGGAAACGATTTTAAGAACGCAATTAACTTGTAGAGCAACCAGGGCGCGTCGACGAAGTCCTGCAGATTTATGGCTTGGACGTGAAGCTGGCCAACCCAGATCGCGCCGAAAATATAGGCGCCGGCCAGCACCCGCCATGGCCGCCAGGAGGCGAAGACGACCAGAGCCAGCGCGATCCAGCCGCGGCCGGCGGTCATGTTCTCCACCCATTGCGGTGTGTAGACCAGCGATAGGTGACCGCCGGCGAGGCCGGCACAAGCGCCGCCGAAAATCACTGAGAGATAGCGGTAGCGGATGACGTGGATGCCAAGCGCATGGGCGGAGGCATGGCTGTCGCCGATCGAGCGCAGCGTGAGCCCGGTGCGGGTCTTGAACAGGAACCACATGACGGCGGCGGTCAGCGCGATCGAGATGTAGAAGATTGGATCCTGGCCGAACAGCAGCCTGCCAACGACCGGGATTGCGGTCAGGCCGGGAATATCGAGGTTTGGCAGCCTTTCGCCGGGCTGGCCGACAAAATTCGTTCCCATCATGCCGGAAAGGCCGAGGCCGAGCAGTGTCAGCGACAGGCCGGTGGCCACCTGATTGGTGGCCAGCGACAGCGTCATGACGGCGAACAGCAGTGAGAACACTGCCCCCATGGTGACTGCCGCCAACAGCCCTATCCAAGGCGAGCCGGTGAGATAGCCGGCGCCGAAACCGCCGACGGCACCCATGATCATCATTCCTTCGACGCCGAGATTGAGCACACCCGAACGTTCGACCACCAGTTCGCCGATCGCCGCGATCAGCAGCGGCGTCGCCGCCGTCGCGATGGTCAAGAGGATGTTGACGGTGATGTCCATCAGCGGGCTTCCTCCAGCTTCGGCCCCGCCTCGAGCTTCGGCGCGGAAAAGCCGGTCAGGCGAATGCGGTAATGGATGAGCGTGTCGCAGCCGAGCACGAAGAACAAAAGCATGCCCTGGAACACGCGCGCCACCTTGTCGGAGATGCCGAGCGCGCTTTGCACTGCCTCGCCGCCCAGATAGGTCAGCGCCAGTACAAGGCCTGCGGCGACGATGCCGAGCGGATTGAGCCGGCCGAGAAATGCCACGATGATAGCGGTAAAACCGTAGCCGGGCGAGATCACCGGCTGCAATTGTCCGATGGCTCCCGAGACCTCCGAAATCCCTGCAAGTCCGGCCAGTGCGCCCGACAGCAGGAAGGCAAAGAAGACCATGCGGTTAAGGCCAAACCCGGCGAAGCGCCCTGCCCTCGGACTTGAGCCGAGCACGCGGACCTCGAAGCCTTTCAGCATACGGCTCATCAGGATCCAGATCAGTATCGCCGCGATCAGCGCGAAGACAAATCCCCAGTTTGCCCGGCCGGATTCCGGGAGGAGTTCCGGCAGTATGGCCGAGTCGTTGAACTGGATGGTCTGCGGGAAACCGTGGCCCTGCGGATCGCGCCACGGCCCGCGTACGAGCCAATCGAGGAAGAGCTGGGCGACATAGACCAGCATCAGGCTGGTCAGGATCTCGTTGGTGTTGAAGCGCGTCTTCAGCAGTGCCGGGATTGCAGCATAGGCGGCCCCACCGACCATGCCGAGCAGAAGCGTCAGCGGCAGCACCAATAGGCCTTCGAACTGCGGAAACAGCACGGGGATGATCGAGCCGACAATGCCGCCCAGGATGAACTGGCCTTCGGCGCCGATGTTCCAGATGTTGGCCTTGTAGCAGACCGACAGTCCGACCGCGATCAGGATCAGGGGGGCGGCCTTGATCGCCAGCTCATGCAGCTGCCAGACCTGGCTGATCGGTTCGATGAAGTAGATGCGGAACGCAGTCAACGGGTTGACGCCGAGCAGCGCGAACATGATGGCACCGGCAATGATCGTCAAAACGAAAGCGATGAAAGGCGAGAGTGCCGAAAACAGCATCGAGCGCTGCGGGCGTTTTACAAGTTCGAGGCGCATCAGGCCGTCTCCAGCGTATGTTCGGCATGACCGGGTTCGGCGCCGCCCATCAGCAGCCCGATTTTCTCGAATGTCGCTTCAGCTATCGGCAGCGGCTTCGACAGTTCGCCATTGTGCATGACCGTGATCGCATCGGAAATCTCGAACAGCTCGTCGAGGTCTTGGCTGATCACCAGCACCGCCGAGCCGCTGCGCGCCAGTTCGATCAGTGCCTGGCGGATGTGGGCCGCCGCACCCGCGTCGACCCCCCAGGTCGGCTGATTGACCACCAAGACGCTAGGCCGGCGGTCGAGTTCGCGGCCAACGATGAATTTCTGCAGATTGCCGCCCGAAAGAGCCGCAGCCTCCGGATCCGGCGCGCTCTTGCGCACGTCCATTGCCTTTATGATGCGCTGGGCAGCGGTATGGATCGCATCGCCCTTGACCATTCCACCGGCGCCGACAAACATCTTGCCATCGGTGGCGTGGCGCGACAGAAGCAGGTTCTCCGAAAGCTTCATGCGCGGTGCTGCGCCATGGCCGAGCCGCTCTTCCGGGACGAAGGCAGCGCCCATCAGACGCCTGCCGGTGATGGTGAGGCCGCCGGCATCCTTGCCGCGGATGCGGACCGAGCCGGCATCCTGCTGCAGCACCTCGCCGGAAACGGATTCGAAGAATTCGCCCTGGCCGTTGCCGGCCACACCGGCAATGCCGATCACCTCGCCGGCGCGGACCTCGAGATTGATGTTCCTGAGCGGGATCGAGAACGGGGTCGCCGGCTTGCGGGTGAGTTCGCGGATTTGAAGCAGCACCGGCGCGGTCTCGATACCCTCGGCCGGCGCCCGCACCACGGCCAGCACCTCGTTGCCGACCATCATCCGCGCCAACGAAGACGCGGTTTCCTGGCGCGGATTGCAATGGCCGACCACCTTGCCGTGACGCAGCACGGTGGCGCGGTCGCAGATCCGTTTGACCTCTTCCAGCCGGTGCGAAATGTAGAGGATGGACTTTCCTTCCGAACGCAGCCGTTCGAGCGTCTCGAACAACTTATCGGCCTCCTGCGGCGTCAGCACCGAAGTTGGTTCGTCGAGGATGATGAGTTGCGGCGTCTGCAGCAGGCAGCGGATGATTTCGATACGCTGACGCTCGCCGACCGACAGATCACCGACCAGCGATAGCGGATCGAGAGGCAGGCCGTAACTGTAGGAGAGCGCCCTCGCCTTGGCCGCGATCGTGCTGATCGGCGAGCCGTCATCCAGCGACAGCGCGATGTTCTCCGCCGCCGTCAGCGCTTCGAACAGGGAAAAATGCTGGAAAACCATGCCGATGCCAAGCTTTTTTGCGGTGCCGGGGCTGGTGATCCTGACCGCCTGGCCATTCCAGAAAATCTCGCCGGAATTCGGTTCCAGCGATCCAAACAGCATTTTCACCAAGGTCGACTTGCCGGCGCCGTTCTCGCCAAGCAACGCATGGATCTCGCCCTTGGCGATGTTGAGATCGACATGGTCGCACGCCGTCAACGTGCCGAATATCTTTGTGAGGCCGCGAACCTCAAGCAAGTTTGCGCCGTCCTGATCTGCACTCACGGTGCCTCCATCTGGTTTGCCAGACATGTTCTGTGTTCCCGCAAGCATCGTATGCGCGGGCTGCTCTCTACGGTAAGCGCCTCACGACTTGAAAGAGCTTCAAGAATTTCAGCGGAAACTCAAGCGGTAAAGAGCAGTTCGCAAGAACGGCGGCGTCGGCGGCCCGAAACGGCGGGCGCCTAAGGGATAAGTATTGTTGTCCCGGTGGTCCTGCGCCCTTCGAGATCGGAATGCGCCTTGCCGGCCTCGCTGAGCGCGTAACGCTGGTTTATCTTGATCTTGACGGCGCCGCTGAGCACCACGTCGAACAAGGCGGCGGCGGAAACCTCGAGGTCTTCGCGCCTGGCATTATAGACGAACAGCGTCGGCCGCGTTGCGAACAGCGAGCCCTTCTGCGCCAGCAACGAGATGCTGAAGGGCGGGATCGGCCCAGACGATTGACCGAAGCTGACGAAAGTGCCGAGCGTCCGCAGGCAATCGAGCGAGGCTGGAAATGTGTCGTTGCCGACTGAATCGTAGACAACGTCGCATTTCTTGCCACCGGTGATAGCGGCAACGCCGGCCACGAAATCCTGTTCGCGATAGTTGATCACGTGGTCGAAGCCATGCGCCTTGGCGAGCTCGATCTTGTCGGTGGAACTCGCCGTGCCGATCACTGTCGCGCCGAGATGCTTGGCCCATTGGCCGAGGATCAGCCCGACACCGCCGGCCGCCGCATGAAACAGGATCGTGTCTCCGGCTTTCACCTTGAATGTACGGCGCAACAGATATTCGGCGGTCATGCCCTTTAGCATCATGGCTGCGGCCTGTTCGTCACTGATGCCGTCCGGCACCTTCACCACGCGGTCGGCGGCGATCACACGCTGCCCGGCATAGGCGCCGGTCGTCACAGCGTAGGCGATGCGATCGCCGGGTTTGAGCCAGTCGACATCCGAGCCGACATCCAAGACCACGCCGGCCGCCTCGCCGCCAGGGATCAGCGGAAATCCGCCCTGCGGCGGATAAAGGCCAGAGCGATAATAGACGTCGATGAAATTGAGACCGATCGCGGTATGCTTGACCAGGATCTGTCCCGAGCCCGGCTGCCCGGGATCGGCATCCTCATAGGTCAGGACCTCCGGGCCGCCATGGGCATGGATGCGGATCGCTTTGGACATTTTCTAGCTCTCTTGGGATCAGGCTTTCTTATCCGGCTTGGCGCCGAGATTTGGGAAGAACTGCATGATAGCGCCGATGCAGGCGAGGTAAAGCCCGGTGAACGTAATCCCGAACTTGATGAAATCGCTGACCTGCTCGCCCAGCACGCCGATCTGGTCGTAGAAGGAGGCAAGTGCGGCCTGCGCCAGCGCCAGCGCGCCGAAAGCGCACCAAAGCAGCGTCATGCCGAGATTGATTGGCCGCAGCCGCTTCACCCGCACCGGATGGACGAAATTGATCGGCACGAAGGTGAGAATGCCGGCCACCACGACCACGGCGAAAGAAACCCATTGTCCGGGCTCGATGACGAACAGCGTGAACACCACCATGTTCCAGACGACCGGAAAGCCCTTGAAGAAATTCTCCTTCGTCTTCATGCCGGTATCGGCATAGTAGATTGCGCTCGACACCACGATGATCGCCGCCGACAGGAACGACAGGCGCTCGCCCATGAAACCGCGCTGATAGAGCGCGAAGGCCGGAATCAACACGTAGGTCACGTAATCGATGATGTTGTCGAGCAGTTCGCCCGACCAAGTCGGCAGGATTTCCTTGACATCGAGCTTCCTGGCGATCGGCCCGTCGATGCCGTCGACGAAAAGCGCCAGCCCCAGCCACCAGAACATCGCCGTCCAGCGCTGCTCGCTTGCTGCCACTAGCGACAGAAACGCCAGAAATGAGCCCGACGCGGTCAAGAGATGGACCGAGAACGCCCGCGCCTGAGGCCATGTGACTTTCTTCTTCGGCCGCGGAATCCGGTCGGCGATTTTCCGGGCCGTCGTCTTCTTGCTCACGGGCCCCGCCAGTCCAGCTTGCAGATTTCGGCCGAACGGCCAGCAAAGTTCCAGTTGCGGCCAAAGGCCCGCATTTTGCTCTTGTCGGATTTGGCGACGATGATTTCCGGCGCAATCCAGTATTCCGAATTGCTGATGACCGTATCCTTGTCGCGATCCTTGCCGGTGATTGGCGTCACCGCACCATCGATGATCTTCGGTATCTGAAAGATGCGTGTTTTCTTACGCGTCTTGTACGTGATCGGCACCTGCTCGGCGCCGAGGAACTGTCCGACCAGGATGGAGAGCAGCGATGTGGTTCCACCGGCTTTGCCGGTGAATATCTTCGTCAGTCCCTTCACAGCGTAAACCGAGGCGCGCTTGTCGATGAACAGGCCCGCCGTCCAGTTGCCGCGGCTCATATAACCGGGGATTTCCATGACCAGCCCAAGATTGAGACCGGACAGGTCGACCTCGCCGAAATGGCCGGCATCGATCCGGAACCCCGCCCAGGTTTGGCAATAGCCTTCCGTAGGCGGATGATTGCCGAGCGACAGAACGCAAGGGCAAAAAACCGTGCAATTGCAGGAAAGGATGAGCTCTCCCTTCATTGCCCAGTTTTGATCTGTCATCGAATTCTCCCCCTCATGCCGAGACTACTAGTAGCGCGGCTGCCCAGACAAGAAGTATCGCACCGCCCAACCGCGTCGGCAGATTGCCTGCCGTCTGTTTTTCGACCAGGCTGAACAAGCCGATCAGTGCCATCCAGAACACGTTCATCACACCGACGGCAAACATTACCAGCATCAGCGCCCAGCAGCATCCAAGGCACCACAGGCCCTGCTCCATACCGAGCCGGAAAATGCGAATGGGCCTGGCGCTCCAGTTGGCGAACAGGACCGAGAACGGATTTCTGCACTTCTCCAGACAGGCTTCCTTCAGCCAGCTGAACTGATAGAGACCAGCGATCGACAGCGCGGCTGCTCCGGCAATTCCAAGCAGCGGATCGAGCATCTGCCCGGATGACACGAATGCATGGACTGCGAGCGTCAGGGCAGCGAATATTGCCGAGGCGGCAAGCCAGACGCTCAAATATCCAGCGACAAGGATCAGCGGATGGGCAACGGGTTCCCCCTTGATCCTGGCGGTATCTGCGATCTCGCAATAGGTGCGGATCATCGGCGCCGCGGAGGGCAGCATGGTCGCGATGGCCATCAACAGCCACATCGCGGTGAGTGCCCCGCCTTGCGCGCCTACGCTTGCGCGAAGCGGCGCCGGCGCAAGGCAAAGGGCGAAGAAACGCGCAAGGAAATCCGGCAGCGGCAGTTGCGGCAGGTTCCCCAGCATCGTGTCGCCGGGTGCATCGGTGCCCGGGAGCCGGCTTACGGCACCACGAACTGCCATTTCGCCGAGAAGGAGCCAGGCAAGGGCGATGCCCATGCCGGCAACGACGCTCACCGTCAGTCGAGGGCTGCGCGCAACGCTCGCCATCGCGCGGCCGGTGCCGTCGAGGTGGCTGAAATCGTCTTGTTGGCCGGTCATGGCAACCGAATGGGCCGAATCGCCGCGTTGATCAAGCCGCATCACCTGACGTATATGGACCAGCAGGTCGGACGGGCCTCACCTCGCAATCCGGAAGCCGAATTTGAACCATCGGGAAACAGCACGGATACTGGTCGCCGGCAGCGGCCCTGCGGGGCTGATCGCGGCGCTTGGCTTTGCCGAGGCGGGCTTTCCCGTGACGCTCGTCGGACCCGATGCAGCCGGCCCCGACGGCCGGACGACAGCCTTGATGAACCCTGCCCTGAAGATGTTCGAACGGCTAGGGATCTTCGACGGGATCAGGCCGCACGCAGCGCCGCTCAAGGTGATGCGTATCGTTGACGCAACCAACCGGCTGATCCGCAGCCCGACAGTGACCTTTCGCGCCAGCGAGATCAACGAAGAGCAATTCGGGCTGAACTTGCCCAACAGCGTTCTCAACCGCACGCTAGCCGAGGCTGTCGCGCATTCGGGCATCGAATGGCGAAAGTCGATGGTGGAGGCATGGCGCCTCGATGCCGACCATGCCCATGCCGTTCTCGCCGACGGCAGCGAGGTTGAGGCATCGTTGGCAGTTGCCGCCGATGGCCGTCAGTCGCCGGCCCGCGAGGCAGCCGGCATCCGGACCTCGATCCGATCCTATCCGCAGGCGGCGTTGGTGCTCAATTTCCGTCACCGCAGCGACCATGCCTTCACCTCGACCGAATTCCACACCGAGACCGGTCCGTTCACACAGGTTCCCCTGCCCGGCAACCGGTCCAGCCTTGTCTGGGTGCTCGAACCCGATATCGCCAAGGACCTTGCAGCACTCGACGACGCCGAGCTTTCGACGCGGGTCGAACAGCGAATGCAATCGATGTTGGGCCGCGTGTCGGTTGAGCCCGGCCGGCAGATCTACCCACTTTCAGCGGTGAGCCCGTGGCGGTTTGCGCATCGCCGCGTGGCACTTGTCGGTGAAGCCGCCCACGTGTTTCCTCCAATCGGCGCGCAAGGCCTCAATCTCGGCATCAGGGACATCGACGACCTGATTGGTGCCGCAAGCAGAAACCGCTCGGACCCGGGCGCCGCCAAGGCGCTTGCAGCCTATGATTTCAAGCGGCGGCCGGACATTCTGGCGCGCAGCAGCGCGGTCAACCTGCTCAACATGTCGTTGCTTTCCGACATGCTGCCGGCTCAGATGGTGCGCAGCGCTGGCCTTGGCGCGCTTGAGGGGTTTGCGCCGTTACGGGCGTTTTTCATGCGCGAGGGTCTTCGACCCGGCAGCGGTTTTGCGGCGTTTTTTGGCGGATTGCGAAAACCGGCTGAGCGATAGCGATCTTGGCCACCGCCCTTGATCCGCATCTCGCGATGCTCAACCCGGCAACAAGGGGATCGGGATTGAATTGACGCGGCGTCTGCGCCAAATAATGACGATGTCGACCTTAAGGTCTGGGCCAATCTTTGCCGGACCGGTGCGTAAGAATCTAAAGTCCTGGAGCGTTCCTTGCGTGTTCCAGGATGCGTGGCGTTCAAGAAGTTCAAGTGGTGAGTGCGATGAAGACAGCCAAATTCTCGATCGGACAGGTGGTTCGGCACCGGCTGTTTCCGTTCCGCGGCGTCATTTTCGACGTCGATCCGCAATTCGCCAATACTGACGAATGGTACGAGGCGATCCCCGCTGACGTGCGGCCGCGCAAGGACCAGCCTTTCTATCATCTGCTCGCCGAGAATTCCGAAACGGAATACATCGCCTATGTGTCCGAGCAGAATTTACTCGAGGACCGGTCGGGCGAACCGGTCCGGCATCCGCAGATTGGTGAAATGTTCGACAAGAAGCCGGACGGGCGCTACGAGCCGAAGCACCAATTGAGACATTGACTTAGTCGGAATCTGGCTGGACTGGGACAGGCTTGAGACATGGCCGGACCCGACAAACAGCCGGTCCAAACGAAAAAAGCGGGGCATGAACCCCGCTTTTTTATTCGTCCGAAACCCCTCGATCAGTTGGCGGCCTTCGCCTTTTCCTGCTCTTCCTTGAGCTTCTTGGCAAAGTCCTGATTGTTCTTGGCGACGAACTCCTGGAGCTTCTTCTGTCGGTCCTCGATGTCCGACTGCTGCAGCGGCGGGCCGTCGAAGGCGCCGCTGAAGCCGGTCAGCGCGATCTTGATCGGGTTCGGCTGGTTCTGGAAATTGACCGAGGTCAGCGTCAGGTTCGAACCTTTCTTGAAGGACGCGACGAGCTGATCGGTCAGCGGCACTTCCGCCACGCAGCGATCCGGAAAACAGATCACATAGTCGAGCTTCTGCGCCTTGCCGCCGTCGATCTGGAGGCCGATGCCGGGAGGAACGAGACGGCCGGTCGGAACCGTCACCTGGAACACCTTGCGGTTCACCTTGCCCTTCAATTCGATCAGGCTGACGCCGGTGATGAGCTGGCCGTTGCCGGCGGTGGTGATGTTCTGGACATTGCAGATGTCGACGTCTTCCTGCTTGGTGCAGGCCTTGAACCAGCCTTGCGGAATCTGCTGTTGCTGCTGCGCGGAAGCAGCGGGAATCCCGGCGCCCAGAATGCCGACCACGCCAGCGGCCATGACCGACAGGCGGTACGCGTTGCTGTTCAGGCTCGTCATGTCGTGCATTCCTCTCAAATGATCCCGGAACCGGCTTTTTTCATGCCGTGTGGTCCAGCTACCTGTTGCCGAAATGAGGCAACAGAATGACTTCGGACGGCGTGTTACACTGCAAGCGGTGCCGAATCCAGCCCGGGTCTCGCGAATCTTGGCCGAGGGATAGGCTCAAGGGGTTGGCCGGTGCACGACCGGCTCATGTATGCTGCGCATCGAATCGGGAAGGAGACGGTCATGGGCCGCGTTGTCGTTTGGCTGATCGCCGCAATCTTGTTTGTCGGCCTTTCCCTGCAGCCGGCCCTGTCGGAACCGGTGCACGCGCTTGCCATGCAGGGCGAGCCGGCGCTGCCGGCCGACTATGATCATTTCAACTACGTCAATCCCGACGCGCCGAAAGGCGGCAGCATTACCTATTGCGTCGTCGGCAGCTTCGACAATCTCAATCCGTTCATCCTGAGAAGCCTGCGCACCACCGCGCGCGGCATGATGGATCAAGCCTTTGGCAATCTTGTCTTCGAGCCGTTGATGCAGCGCAACTACGACGAGGCCTTCAGTCTCTACGGCCTGCTCGCCGATACCGCCGACATGGATCCCGAGCGCAAGAGCATCGAATTCCACCTCGATCCCAACGCCAAATGGTCGGACGGCGAGCCGGTGACGCCGGAAGACGTGTTGTTTACCTATGACGTCTTCACCGAGAAGGGCCGCCCACCTTACAGCCAGCGAATGAAAGCGATTGCCAAGCTCGAAAAGACCGGCGACCGCAGTGTGCGCTTCACCTTCAACGACAAGGCCGACCGCGAATTTCCTTTGATCATTGCGCTGACGCCGATCATCCCGAAACACGCCTTCAACAAGGACACCTTCGACAGGACGACGCTAAAGCCGGTGATCGGCAGCGGGCCTTACACGGTGGCGCAAGTCGTGCCCGGTCAGCGCATCGTGTTCAAGCGCAATCCGGACTATTGGGGCAAGGACGTGCCGTCCAAGCGCGGCTTCGACAATTACGACCAGATCACCATCGAATATTTCCTCAACGCCAACGCCAAGCAGGAAGCGTTCAAGAAAGGCATCTGCGCCATCGACGACGACAGCGACCCGGTCAAACGCGAGCGCGATCTCGATTTTCCGGCCTTCCACAGGGGCGAGGTCATCGCCGAAACTTTCGATACCGGCATTCCGCCGGTGGTCAACGGTTTCCTGTTCAACACGCGGCTGCCGAAATTTTCCAATCCGGTCGTGCGGCGCGCGCTCGGCATGCTCTACGATTTCGAATGGGCCAACAAGAATCTGTTCGGCGGCAAATACACGCGCACGATGAGCTTTTGGCAGAATTCCGAACTGTCCGCGCTCGGCCACCCGGCCAGCGAAAAGGAAAAGGCCCTGCTGGCCCCCTACCCCGGCCGCGTGCCCGCAGATGTCATGGACGGCACCTACAGGCCGCCCGTTACCGACGGCTCCGGCCAGGACCGCAAGGTGCTGAAGGCGGCATTCGAGCTGCTGAAGGGCGCGGGCTATACGGTGCAGGACGGCGCGATGCTCGATCCCGAGGGAAAGCCGTTCGGTTTCGAGATCCTGACCGCCTCGCAGGACGAAGAGCGACTTGCCGCTATCTATCAGCGCACCCTTGAGAAGCTCGGCATCGATGTCGGCATCCGCAGCCTCGACGGTGATCAGATCCAGTCGCGCAAGCAGCGTTTCGATTTCGAGGTGCTGGTCGGCTCGACCGGTTTCAACAACTCGCTGTCGCCCGGTATCGAGCAAACCGGGCGCTGGGGATCCGCTGCCGCCAAGGCCGAAGGATCGTTCAACCTCGCCGGCGTCGCCGATCCGGCGGTGGATGCGGCGATCGAGGCGATGCTGAGAGCTCGTTCGAAGGAGGACTCCGTCGCCGCCGTCCGCGTTCTCGACCGGCTGCTGATCTCCGGCAACTACATGGTGCCGACGCAGCACAACAACCAGCAATGGCTCGCTTATTGGAACTATCTGGAACATCCGCAAAAGACGCCCATATACGGTTATCAGTTGCCGACCTGGTGGCGCAAACCGAAGTGACCTCTTCACAACAGGAGATCAAGATGAACGACGAGAACTCGATTACCGTCGATGTGGTCTCCGACGTCGTGTGCCCCTGGTGCTTTATCGGCCAGAAACGGCTCGACAAGGCGATTGCCGCCGTCGATATCGACGTTCACATACACTGGCGGCCCTTCCAACTCGACCCGACAATCCCGCCCGAAGGCAAGAACCGCCGCGACTATATGGTGGCGAAATTCGGCAGCGAGCAACGCATCCGCGAAATCCATGCCCGGATCGAGCCGCTGGGCGAGGCTGAAGGGATTTCCTTCGCCTTCGACGCTATCAAGGTCGCGCCCAATACGCTGGATGCGCACCGTCTCATTCGCTGGGCCGGGACGGCCGGCGAGGCCATTCAGAACCGGGTGGTGCGTCGGCTGTTCCAGCTGAATTTCGAGGAAGGCGCCAATCTCGGCGATCATGCCGTGCTGATCGAAGCCGCGCGCGAAGCCGGCATGGATGCCTCCGTGGTCGAAACGCTTCTGCCGACCGACGCCGATGTCGAGGCGGTGCGCACCGAAATCGCCACCGCTTCGCGCATGGGCATATCGGGTGTGCCGTGCTTTCTGCTTGAAGGCAAATATGCGGTGATGGGCGCCCAGGACGCCGATACGCTCGCCGATGCACTCCGCCAGGTCGCCGCGGCCAAGGCACGCGGCGAACTGGAAACAGCGAACTGAGTCGGGCTACTTCACCGTCACCTTGGCCTTGCTGATGAAAAAGCCATGGCCATGCTTGCCGGTGCAGGTCAATCCCTTGGTGGATGACTGGCAGGAAAACGGGCCCTTACTCCAGCTGGCGCCGTACGCCAGCCTGGTGACGCCGCCGCAGCAGCCTTGCTCGCCCGGATTCTTGATCAGCGTCGCCGGACCTTTCGGGCCGAGGATGACGGTGACGTAGCTGGGCTCGACGCGCGAACAGCTCAGTTCCGGTCCGCCATCCTGTGGCTCGTAGGTGCTGGTGCCGCCGTTCGGCGTGTAGATGCAGCCAATATTGCCGGACGGCGTGTTGAACTCGATCTGTCCCTCGGCGTTTGCGGGAACGGTCTGGCTGCCGGCATATGTTTGCGGCAGCCAGAAAAATGTTGCGAGCGTCGCGACAAAAAATGTCCGTGCAAGCATGGCGAACTTCCCCCCGGTTCAAACCTGGATGCGTCCGGCAGGTTCAATCCGAAGCGCGTGTTTGTCAAACGCGGTTTGTGCGCGCTCTTAAAAAGGCACGGGCTAATTGATATTGATCTTCATCCTGGACTGTGTCGGCAAAGTCATTGCTTGGCCGACTACGGGTCCTGACAAGGCGGCTTCAACCACGAATCATACGGTCACGTTCTGGCCGCCGACGAGGCCGGACTGGCCGTGAAGGCGAGTCAGGCTGTGAAGATCGACCGCTGGACGGCGCTTCTATGTTCACAAAGCTGTGTGAAGACCTTCCCCAGGGGAAGGTCTCTACTTGCTCCGGCGCAGGCAAGTAACTATTTGAAATTGCGTTGGTATTCCGCCTCTCGAAGCATGACGACATAGCGCCGTGATCATTCATTCTGTTGCTCCACTGCAACGGCCGGCGAGCTAAGCCACCTGCGACTGGTGAAAAGCTAATGGAAAATGATCAATTGGTGTTACTGTCCGTAACAAAAGAAAAATCGTTTGGGCGGGATAGTGATTCGGGTCGATAGACCAACGCGACATTCAATATCGGAAAAATGGCTCCGCGGTGCCGCAAGGCAGTCGCCCCTGACGCCCGTATCGTCGATGCGCAGCTTCTGGGGACTGATGCGGGCCTACTGGTTCTCGGACAAGTGGGTCGAAGCCTGGACGCTCACCTTGGTAATAGGCTTGCTGACAGGGCTCTCTAGCAAAGCCGACGTCTGGTTTACCGTGGCGGCGGCTGAACTATATACCTCAATCGCTTTTTTTCACGACGCCGCGAATACCACGCCGCTCAAAACGTTGCTGACCAATGCCGGCCTGCTCGTGCTGCTGGTCGTGCTCAAGGACATGGGCATTACCAGTACATGCAAGTTTGTATCGGCGACATTGCATCGCAAATGGCGCGGCTGGCTAGATAGCCGCTTCAATGCGGCGCTACTCGACCCCAACCATTCACACTACCACGCCCAGCATGGCTCGTCCGGCACGGCAGCGCCCGACAACATCGACCAGCGCGTGCAGGAATCGATCAAGGACATGACAGGCGGCGCTATTGGGCTTGCCATGGGCGTATTCAGTGTCTTTACCTCGCTCTACTTTGTCGGTGGAGCTTTGTTGGCAAATTCTGTGGAGGTAAAAGGACTCGAGTTCCTCGGCAGCTACGGGAGTGTCGTGCTTGCTCTGCTGGCGGTCGCTCTCTACGTGCCGTTCAACACCTGGATCGCAGTCAAAATCGGCGGAATGCTGGAGTGGCTCAACATCAGGATGCAGAAGGCTGAAGGCAGCTATCGGGGCGAACTGATCACGTTATTGCGCCGCAGCTTTCATGTGGCGGCCTCGCAAGGCGAAGTCGTGCAGAAGACGATACATAGCCGGCTCTATCTCGACATCGATAGGACTTGGTCGAAGTTCAACATCGTCAACACCATCTATTCGGGATTCGAATCGGTCTATAACTTTGTCGGTGCCAAAATTGTCGCCTTCGGGCCTGGCCTTGTGCCGTTCATCCATAACGGCCTCGACCTCAAGGGTTACATAACAGGTTCCGAACAGGTCAACGCGCTGATCAGCAAATGTTCGTGGTTCATCCATGTCATGCCAAGTCTTGCCACGTTGCGCGCCAACAGCTTGCGCGTCATTGAATTGGCGCAGGCGATCGAAAACGTCCAGCACCCGCAGGAATTTTATCAGCAGACCGGCCGCTCCGATTTTCGCTACGACCGCCAAAACCCGGTTTTCGGCCTGACCATCCAGAAGCTCGAACTGGCGCATCAGGGCGAGGACGCAACGCCCTTCCTGAGTGCTGCAAATTTGCGCTTCCGGCGTGGCGAGTGGACTTTCCTCAAGGGCGAATCCGGTTGCGGCAAGACCTCGCTGGTCAAGGCGATCAACGGCCTGTGGCCTTATGGCCGCGGCACCATCGTCTTCCCGGAAGGGGTCAAGAGTTTCTACGCCGCCCAGGAGGTGAAGCTGCAGCAGGTCTCGCTGAAGCAACTGGTCTGCCTGCCCGGTTCCGAGCATGACTATGCCGATGTGCAGGTCGCATCCGCCCTGCACAAGGCCGGCCTCGGCGATTTCATCGAGCATTTGGCCGATGAGAGCCGTGAAGGAAAGATATGGGATCAGGTTCTCTCGGGTGGGCAGAAACAGAAGCTAGTTGTCGCCCGCATCGTGCTGCAGCAGCCGGGATTGCTGTTCCTCGATGAAGCCACCGGCGCGCTCGATCCCGAAGGACGGATCGCCTTCCATCAGGCGATCAAGGACAATTGCCCTGATGCAACTGTGATCTCGATCATGCATGAGGCGACGCCGCCGAGATCGCTCGCGGGCACCGAATTCTACCACAGCGTGGTTGCGATCGCCGACGGCGTCGCCACCAAGAAGCCGCTGGTTCCGAGCTTGCCGGTAGAGCTCACCACCATCCTCACGCAGCCGACGCGGCCGGCCGAGGACAAATGGCTGCGCTTTCCCCGCCGGCTGAAGCAGAGATAGCCGCGGGCACCACTGCCGGCATCCAGCCAGCCTGCCACGTCGCCCGATCACAGTCTCGCGATCCAGTCGGTTTGCCGCCGCTTTAACCCGCTCTCGCGTTTGACTCGGCAAGGCGCGCTCCTATGTTGCGCCGGCTTGCAGAATCTCAACTCAAACCCGCGAGCAGAAAGGTCACCGCGCCATGCCTGGCGACAGTCACAGTCGAACGAAACCGCCGTCCGCTTGACGTGACCCGACAGGCTCACGTCCTGCCGGACGGCAAGGAGTGAGCCATGAACGAGTTTTCCCCTGTCGCGGGCGGCGATGCCAACGCCATCGCTCGCGTACTTGCCAACGAACACGTCGCCGACATCGTCGAGGCCTTGAACCAGGAGCCCCGCGAGACGGCATCGGAGCTGCTTTGCGAAGTGCCGTTCGGGCGGCTGGTCGAGATCTTCGACCAGCCTGAACTCGACGGCGCATCCGAACTGGTCGAGGCGCTGCCCCGCATCAAGGCAGGCAGACTGCTTGCCGCCATGTCGGTCGATCGCGCCGCCGACATACTGCGCGATCTGAACGAGCCGGCTCGTTCCGAACTGCTCGGTGGCCTGGCGCCACCGCTGCGCGCGACGCTGCTTGCCATTCTCGGCTATCCCGAAGGCAGCGCCGCCTCGCTCATGACGACCGAATATGTCAGCGTGCCGCCGGACTGGAGCGTGGCCCGCACGCTGGATTACATCCGCAAGGTGGAGCGGACGCGCGAAACCGTCTACGCGATCTACATCGTCGATCCGCAAACGCATGTCCTGTTGCGCTCGACCAGCCTGCGTCGACTGATCGCTGGCGAGCCGGATCAGCTGATCATAGCAATAGCGCCGGATCGTGCGCCTATCACCGTTTCACCGCTGACCCATAGTGAAAAGGTTGCTCAGTTGATCTCGAAATATGATCTGCTCGCCGTTCCGGTCGTGGACAACGGCAAACTGCTCGGCATCGTTACCATCGACGATATTATCGACACGATGATCGAGGAAACGACGGAGGATGTGCATCGTTTCGGCGGCATGGAGGCTCTCGACGAGCCCTATATGAAGATGGGCTTTCTGGCGATGATCCAGAAACGCGCCGGCTGGCTGTGCGCGCTGTTTATCAGCGAGATGCTGACCGCCAACGCGATGCAGAGTTACGAGGGCGAGCTGGAAAAGGCGATCGTGCTGACGCTATTTATTCCATTGATCATGAGCTCCGGCGGCAATTCCGGCTCGCAGGCGACCTCGCTCGTCATCCGGGCGCTGGCGCTGCGCGAGATCGGCCTTGGCGACTGGTGGCGGGTGGCATTGCGCGAGCTGCCCACCGGCTTGGTGCTTGGCTCGATTCTTGGCGTGGTCGGCGTCTGCCGCATCGCGCTCTGGCAGTATCTCGGCTTCTACGACTACGGCCCGCACTGGCCGCTGATCGCAATTACGATCGGCGCCACGCTGGTTGGCATCGTCACCTTCGGCTCGCTGTCTGGATCGATGCTGCCGTTCGCCCTGAAGCGCATGGGCTTCGACCCGGCCAGCGCCTCGGCCCCGTTCGTCGCCACGCTGGTCGACGTCACCGGGCTGGTGATCTATTTTTCTGTGGCGCTGGTGATCCTGCGCGGAACGTTGCTGTAAGAAAACTCATGCACTTCCATCGCGGCAATTTCGTTGCCGCGATGGGTTGTCGTCGAGTCAGACGCGCTCACCATCTCTCACCCGGTAAGTCGGCTTGTACATGGTGACGAGTTCTTCCGCGGCGGTCGGATGCACCGCCATGGTGCGATCGAAATCATCCTTGGTCAGGCCGGCCTTCAGCGGTATGCCGAGAAGCTGCGCCATTTCGCCGGCATCCGGCCCGAGGATGTGGGCGCCGAGGACCCTTTTCGAGGCGCCGTCGACGACCAGCTTCATCAGCATCTTTTCGTCGCGGCCGGAAAGTGTGTGCCGCATCGGCCGGAAGGTGGCGCGGTAGATTTCAACATCCGAAAAGCGCTTTGCCGCCTCATCCTCCGACAGGCCGACCGTACCGATCTCGGGCTGCGAAAAGACGGCGGTAGCGATCGTGTCATGGTCGGGCGCCGTCGGCTTGTCCTTGAAGGCAGTCTCGACGAAGCAAATCGCCTCGTGGATTGCCACCGGCGTCAATTGCACGCGATGGGTGACGTCACCGATTGCCCAGATGTTGTCGATGTTGGTGCGGGAGTATTCGTCGACGTGGATTGCCCCGGTTTTGGTCATCTCGATGCCGACGCCTTCCAAGCTCATGTTCTCGGTATTGGGAATGCGGCCGATGGCGAGCATGACCTGGTCGACCGTCAGCACCGTGCCGCCGGTGACAAGCGCGTCGAGCCGGCCGTCAGGCCGCTTCCTGACCCACTCGGACACGGCGTGGCAGAGGATTTTTATCCCTTTCTTTTCCATCGTGTCGTGCAGCATGCGTCTGAGGTCCATGTCGAAACGGCTGAGGATCTCCTTGCCGCGGTAGACCAGCGTCGTGTCGACGCCGAGGCCGTGAAAGATGTTGGCGAATTCGACGGCGATATAGCCGCCGCCCTCGATCATGATTGCCTTCGGCAGTTCCTTGAGGTCGAAGGCCTCGTTGGAAAAGATGCAGTGCTCATGGCCGGGCAATGCCGGATGCGGCGCCGGTCGCCCGCCGGTAGCGATCAGGATCTGGTCGGCGGTAACAGTGCGATCCTCACCGAGAAGATGCACCACATGCCGATCGACCAGGGTGGCGCGCGAATGAAAGACCTCGCCGCCGGCGCCCTGCACATTGTTCTGGTAGATGGCCTCCAGCCGGCTGATTTCGCGGTCCTTGTTGGCGACCAGCGTCTGCCAGTCGAAACGCGCCTCAGGCACCGTCCAGCCATAACCGGCGGCATCGGCGAAATGCTCGGGGAATTGCGAGGCGTAGACATAGAGCTTCTTCGGCACGCAGCCACGGATCACGCATGTGCCGCCATAGCGGTATTCCTCGGCAATGCCGACACGCTTGCCGAGTGCTGCCGCGACGCGCGCCGCCCTCACCCCGCCGGAGCCGCCGCCGATGACGAAAAGATCGTAGTCGTAACCGGCCATGGCTGAACTCCTTGCCCCTCAAAACCCCGAGACAGGTAGGCTGCCGACTATCAAAAGAAAAGCCCGGACTTGCCGGGCTTTTGGTCCAGTGGCGGTCAGGCGGCTCGGAAGTCCGCAATCAATTCGGTGTAGCGTCCGCGGGAGCTGCGCCATCGGCCGGAGCGGTACCGTCGGCAGGTGCAGCCGGCGCCTTGGCATTCGCGGCCGCGCCCAGGGTCTCGCCGACCTGCTGGGCGAGATCGCGAGCCAGGCCGTTCTGCCAGATCTCGGCAGCCTTCACCAGTTCGCGCGTCACGATCGGGCCGTTGTCGAGCAGCTTCTTGCCGGAATCGGAATTGTAGAAGGCGGCGATTTCATTGAGTTCCTTTTCCGAGAACACCTTTGCATAGGCGAGCGCCGCTTCCTTTTCCAGGTCGGCGCGGCGCGATGCCAAGGTCATCGCCTTCTCGTTGATCGTCTTGGCGATCAGTTCCTGCATGTCCGGGTTCTTCTGGATCAGCTGCTGCTCCAGTGCCGCGGCCGCTTGCGGCAGGATGCTGTCGAACGTATCCGTCGCATGGATCGCCGCGACGGCGGCACGCGCCGCCTTCAAATGCGCATCGGTGACGTCCTGCGAAAACGCAGGCGACGAAAACGCGAAAACGGCCGAGGCCGCCAGAATGGCAAAAAAGCGGCCAACCCGGTTATGCAACATCATGATCGGTAAAACTCCCTGATTTTCGGGCGGCATGGACGGTTTGGATGCCGTCGCCGCCGGCTATGATGGCCGTTGATGCCAGCCCGATGAAAAGACCATGCTCGACCACGCCCGGAATGGCGTGGAGAGCATTCGAAAGCGCTCTTGTATCCGGAATGCGGCCAAAAGATGCATCGAGGATAAAATGGCCGCCGTCTGTAACAAATGGCTGGCTCCCCGTCATCCTCAATGTAACAGGGCCGGAAAGGCCAAGGTTTGCAGCCGCCGCGCCGACCGCAATTTCGGTGGCGCGCAGGCCAAACCGGTTGACTTCGATGGGCAGCGGAAAACGGCCGATCATCTCGACCATCTTGGAGCTGTCGGCGATGACGATCATGCGGGCGGAGGCCGCCGCGACGATCTTTTCGCGCAGCAGCGCACCGCCGCCGCCCTTGACCAACGTCAGCGCCGGATCGATCTCGTCGGCGCCGTCGATGGTGAGGTCGAGCTCGGGGGTTTGCTCGAGGGTGGACAGCGGCACACCAAGCTCGGTGCAAAGGACGGCGGTGCGCTCCGAGGTCGGCACGCCGATGACAGTCAGGCCGGTGGCGACCTTGTCGGCGAGCAGCCGCACGAACTCGTCCGCCGTCGTGCCGGTGCCGATGCCGAGCCGCATGCCATCCGTGACATGGGCAAGCGCTGCCCGCGCGGCCTCAACCTTCAATTGCCTCGCATCCATGCCGGGTCCCGAGATTTGTTTCGGCGCTCGTAGCATTTTTGCCGGGCTGGTCAAAGGACCTTGCCCGCGGTGGATAAGCCGTCTTGCCTGAACGGGCCGCAGCGGTTATCGCCTGCCGGCAATCAAATCGTCACAGGACAGGCCATGACCCGACCGATCATCGTGTTCGACCTCGACGGGACGCTGATCGACACGGCGCCGGACCTGCTCGACAGTCTCAACCACAGCCTTGCCGCCAGCCAGCTCGCGGCCGTCGACGAGGCCGGCTTCAAGCGCTTCGTCGGCCATGGCGGCCGGGTGATGATCGAGCGCGCTCACGCAGCGCAGCACAGGTCGCTGGCAGTGGAGGAGCACGACCGCCTGCTCAAGCTGTTTCTGGACCATTACACTGTTAACATCCCCGGCAAATCGCGCCCCTACCCCGGCGTCCCCGAGGCGATCGCACGGTTCGAGGCAGCCGGTTACCTGCTGGCCATCTGCACCAATAAATACGAGGCCAATTCGGTGGCGCTGATCGAGGCGCTCGGTATGACCAGGCATTTCGCGGCGATCTGCGGTCAGGATAGTTTTCCGTTCCGCAAGCCCGACCCGCGCCATCTCACGCAGACCATCGCGCGCGCCGGCGGCGATCCGCACCGTGCACTGATGGTCGGTGATTCGCAGACCGACATCGACACGGCGAAAGCCGCCGGGATTCCGGTGGTGGCAGTCGATTTCGGCTACACCGATCGTCATGTGCGGGAGTTCGAACCGTCGGCGGTGATCTCGCATTTCGATTCGTTGACGCTCGATCTGATACAAAGACTGATGGCCGCGGCAGAGGGCTGAAGCCGGCCATAGTCCAGACCGCCAGATGACGGCCGACAAGTGGTTGACTTAGCAGGCCGGCCTCCCTTATATCGCGGCGCGCTTGGCCTTCGGGCAACGAGCGGGCGATTAGCTCAGCGGGAGAGCACACCCTTCACACGGGTGGGGTCGCAGGTTCAATCCCTGCATCGCCCACCATCTGCTTTCCTGAATCAATTCCAAGTCAGAGCGGCTAGTGGTCAAAATCTGACGCTTGGTGCCGAAGCAGTAGGCCCGCTCTGGGTAAACCTGCCTTTCGCTCCGGCTGCTGAAGCGGCTTTTATCGCGCCTACTGCAAGCATATTGCCCATTCGGCAAACTCGCGCGTCGAGGCCGTTTTCAGCGGCGCGAAGCAATCCCCGCCGCCTCGGAGCGGCTGGAGCGCCCGTCGCGGTCATCAAGCGGTCGCTCGCTACGCTCCCGCTACGGACTCGATGTCACCCATTGTGAGGCCGCAGCCCGATCACGGTCCGCGCTAAACCCAACCCGAACCAAAGTGTCCACACGGACATCACCAGTGATGCCACGACCCAGACGAAGCTGCCCAGGGTGACTCCGAGCCACATGCCCAGGGGCCAACCGAGGAAGGCTCCAATTCCGGCCACGACTGCGATGTACGATGCCCAGACCGGCGTGGCTCGGTGAGTGGTCTGCGCCTCGTTGCCAGCGATCACGGCAACGGCCAACGCCAAAAACATGAAGCCGTTAGCCTTTCCTTCGGAAAATGCCCACCAGGCCTCGAAAGTTGCCGTGTCCCCGGCGGCAGCAGCGGCGGAGACCACTGTGGCCTCGGCCACCGCGGTCGTCATGGTCCAGAGCGCGCCGACAGTCAGCACACCCCAGGCAGACAACGTCCACCACGCCTCGGTGAGGCGCGATCTGGCCGCCAGCACGATCAGACCTGTCAGGACGAACAGTGATAGCGCTACCGCGGAAACCCAATGGATGATCGCCCATCGGACAGGGTCGTCGGTGATGACTCCCATCTGGCGACCCATGTCGGGATCGATCGGACCATGGCCGACCAGCGCGCCTGCCAGCAGGATAGAGGCGATCGCAAGCCAAACTCCTGCTACGCGCGTTCCTTCATCTGTGTTTGCCATAGAGACCTCGCGCAGTAATGGTCCCATGTCCCATCTAGCGCCAGATTTCAAACGGTTGCAAGATGGCCAATGATCGGAACGGGTCAACTGACGCCGTAGCATTGCCACGTCTGTACGACCGGAAAGGGTCGGAACAGATAATCCGCATCGGGCACCAAGCGTCAGATTTTTACCACTAGCAGCTGCAGGTCGCCCCCTCGCCGCCAAAATTCTTTTGGGCGAAATTCGAAGCGCTGCTGTAGCTTGTATAGCTCTGGAACTGGCAAACGTTGGAGCCGGCCCGCACCTCATCTGCTCGATATCCCAGAACGAAACCTCGATGCGGTCGTCGGCGCAATAGACCGTATAGCGTTCAGGTTCGAGCGCTGCGGCTTTCTGCACAGGCATCGAAACGGCCAGGATGGAAAGTATGGAAAGTACAAATATGATGGCATGACGCATTTGCATGTAAAACCCCGAATGACCACCGGCATTATTACGGCCGCGATGTTGAGGCGACGCATCATGATTTTAAGCAGTCGCCGTGTTCTTTCGGCAGCCATAAATCAGGTACGGCCGGCGCCTCCTTGTAGCGCAACGCCCGGCGATCCCGGAACAAACCTGCATGGAAACGAGTTTCTGCTGATCGAGATGTGAGGGAAAGCCATGTCCAGACTTGTTTTGGCGGCCGCCGTGCTGCTTGTCGGCGGATCGGCCTTTGCCGCGGACGAAAATCCGGTGCCGCCGCAGAATGCCAAGAAGCTGTCGGAAATCATCGCCAAGGTCGAGCAGCGCGACGACTTCCGCTACATCAAGGAAATCGATTGGGACAGCGATGGCTACACCGTCATTTATTACACGAGCGACAAGGCGAAAGTCGAAATCACCTACGATCCGGTGACAGCCGCGCCGAAATGAAGCTGGGCGCCAACGGTCCAGATTCTAAAAAATGGCGCGCCTCGAAGGCCCCCGGCCTTCGGCAGACGCTTGCGTAGATATGACTTTGATGGCTGACTGAGTGCTATCATTGCGCGCGGGGGTGGGCATGGCGACGGTAAAGCACGTATTGAAACGCTTTCTGATGATGCTCGCGGGTTATTTCATAGCGGTACTGGTTGGGCTGATCGCGGTGGCGGCGATCTATGGCGGGCTGAGTTCGCTGCCAAATGCGCCGAATTATTTCGACGTCATGGGTGTCACCCCCGTTGCGGTGCTGCTGTTGCCGCCGCTAGGCATGTTCATCTATTTTCTGACGATCGTGCTGACCGGCTTGCAGACGCTGATCTTCGCACTGATTGCCGAGTTTTTCTCGCTGCGCAATTTTTGGCTGCACATGGTCTTCGGCGGGGCGGCCGCGGTTGGCGGCTTCGCCTTGATCTGGCCCAGTGTACCGGATGACACGAACCCGGAGCGCTGGGCCGATATCGGCATCATTGCCGCCGCAGGCGTTGTCGCGGGCTTGGTCTATTGGCTCATCGCCGGACGCGATGCCGGTTTCCGGCGTCCACTGTTTCAGCGCTAGAACCGCATTCGTCAGCTTGCCGGCGAACGCACCGCTTCCGTGCTGTCGAGCGCCTGCTGCAGCCTTGTATCGCGGCCGTAGACGTCATTGAAATATTCTACCTTGCCGGACAGGTCCGGCCATGCGGTGAAATAGGCGACATAGACCGGGATCTTGCGTGTCACGTCCTCGGTCGAATGTCCGTGTTTCAGTTTGTCCTCGATGTAGTCGACCGAGGTGCCGAGCACGGCAGCGGCCATGCCGCGCGGATCCTGCAAGCGAACGCAGCCATGGCTGAGCGCACGCATGTCGCGCTGGAAAAACGACTTCTGCGGCGTATCGTGCATGTAGATTGCATGCTTGTTGGGGAACAGTATCTTCAGCTCGCCCAGCGCGTTGGCCTCGCTCGGCAGCTGGCGCACGCCGTAGGGTATCTTTGCGCCGTAGGCGCCCCAATTGACCGAGGACGAGGGAATGCGCTTGCCGCGGGCATTGACCACCTCGTAGCCGGCGCGGTCGAGATAGCCAGGATCCCGGCGCAGCCGCGGCAGCATCTCGTTGATCAGGATCGACTGCGGCACGCCCCAATAAGGATGGAAGTCGACCTGCTCTATCTGGTCATAGAAGAAAGCAGTCTGGTTGGTGGGCCTGCCAACCACGGCGCGGGTCTTCAGCTTCTCCTCGCCATCATCGATATAGCTCGCGGTGAAAGCCGGCTGATTGATGAAGACGCGCGGGCTGCCAAGGTCGGAAGGCAACCAGCGCAACTCTTCGAGCGCAACCCGAACCTTCTGAATTTTGTCAGCCTTGGACGTTCCGGCCAACGATGCAACGGTACGCGGGCCGATGACGCCGTCGCCTTTCATGCCGGCCCGTTTCTGCACCGCCTTGATCACCGGCACCAGCTCCGGATCGTAGACCTCGCTGGTAGCGAGCCTCGCCAGGACCTCGCCATAGGCGCCGCCCATCTCGTCATCGAGATTGCGCGCGATCTTTGTCAAAAGCTTCGGCAGCTCGGGGCTGGTCTGCCCCGGCTTCAACAGCAGATTGGGATCGATGGTGATTTCGTCTTCGGCGCTGGCCTGGAGCGCTTCCAGTTCGACGCGCAGCGCCTGATACTCGGAATTCTGTGGATGCCGCGACTCGAGATAAATGCGCACTTGCTGGGTATGGGCCAGCGCCTTCAGCACCCCTTCCATGTCGAGCGGCTTCGGCGGAAAATCGTAGTAGCCGGTCATGCGGTTGGGATCGACGCGGCCGCTTTGTGCGTCACGGGCGTAGCGCAGGACACGCGCCGACAGCGCCATCTCGAAGCGGACCAGCTCTTTCAGGCGTTCATCGACATTGCCCGCCGATGTGCCTGCTGCCGGAACTTCGACGGTGTAGTCGGCGGGCGTCAGGCCGTAGCTCGCGGCCTCGCCCAGCACCCGCACGGCATCCTGGGCACGGCTGCTGGGACTGGTTCCCGTCACCCAGATGAAATCCGGATTGGCCGAGTAATAGGCGATCAGCGCCTTGGCGATGTCCTTCTCGGCGTAGAGATCATAGCCGTCGAGGCCGGCAATGGCTTCGCGGAATGCAGCCCCGGTGGCCGCCGGCTCGAAAGCAGCGTCCTGAGGCGTTGCTGGTTCAGGCGCTGCCGACAGTGCCGAAAAATCGACGCGCACCAGCGGATCGCTCTTGTAGGTATAATAGGACGGGCCGCTGATTTGCGCACCACCACCGCCCCCACCACCGGAAGCGGCCGGCGCCTTGGGCTTCGGCTTGTATTTTGACGGTGGCGGCGGAAAGTTACCTTTCGGCGGTGCGTGTTTGACGCCGCCGCCGAAAAGCATGTCGAAGAACCCTTGCGCTTCAGCCTTCGGCGCCCCGAAGGCCAGCATTGCCGCGGCCACCGCAAACGGCAGCACGGTTGCTTTGTTTCCAAGGAGTTTCATGGATCACCCGCTCCGGTTGAACCGGATCCCGTTCCGCACCGCTTTCACGGTCTCGCCCACCCCATGGCGGATGTAAGGCGTGACTACACTGATTCATACTGATTTCGTTAAGCTTTCATAAATTTCGGAACGTCTGTTGCAGAACGGTTTCACAACGTCGTGACGGGGGAGCGAATCCGCCGTCGCTCCCGACCAATGGTAGTGCCCGTGAGCCAAACCTCAAGCGTTGGCGCCGCCGTCGATGGTCAATGCCGCGCCTGTCACGAAGCGCCCTTCGGGGCCGGCAAGCCACGCAACCATGCCGGCGATCTCGTCGGCCGTGCCGAAGCGAGGCATCGCCATCTTCTGGCGCTGATGCTCGGCGTGCGGGCCGCCTGCCGGATTCATGTCGGTATCGGTCGACCCCGGATGGACGACATTGGCGGTGATGCCGCGCGGACCGAGATCGCGTGCAAAGGCCTTGGTCAGGCCAACCAAGGCAGCCTTGCTGGCCGAATAGGCGCTCAGGCCGGCGTCCGTGGCACGCTCGGCCAGATTGCTGCCGATCGAGATGATCCGGCCACCCTCGCCCATATGCGCTGCTGCCGCCTTGGCGGCGACGAACGGGGCTCTGAGGTTGACCTCCATTGTCTCATCGAAATCGGCAAGCGACAGGACATCGATCGGCGCAGCGCGCCAGATGCCGGCGCTATTGACCAGGATGTCGAGCCGTCCGAAGGCTTTTGCTGCCTCATCGACTGCCGCCTCGATCGCACCAGCATCGCGATTGTCGGCCTTGATGGCAAAGGTCCGGCCGCCGGCCGCCTCGATTTCCCTGACCACCGCACGCGCCCCTTCCTCGCCATTCACATAGGTGATCGCCACGCCTGCGCCGTCGGCCGCGAGCCTTCTTGCGATCGCCGCACCAATGCCGCGGCTGCCGCCGGTGACGAGGGCGGCCTTGCCGTTCAAGCTTCTGGATGACATCTGCTTCTCCATTTTGTAGTGATTGATACATAAATATCTGCCAGCCTTGCTGAACCACGTCAACTGAATTATGTATCGATCAATACAGAAAGGATGCCATGCCGGAACGAGGCCGCCCCCGCACCTTCGATCGAGCCGCCGCCTTGCGGCGCGCAATGGAAGTGTTTTGGGCCAAGGGTTATGAGGGCGCGTCGATAAGCGACCTGACCGCTGCAATGGGCATCAACTCACCCAGCCTCTATGCCGCCTTCGGCAGCAAGGAAGCGCTGTTTCTCGAGGCAACCGAGCTTTACACGCGGGTCGAGGGAACCGAGATCTGGTCCGCGCTGGACAAGGCGCCGACCGCGCGCCAGGCGGTCGAGCGGTTCCTGCGGCAGACGGCCAGGGCCTATTCACAGACCGGTCGCCCGCAAGGCTGCCTTATCGCGCTCGGCGCTTTGCACCAGGATTCAAGCCGCGGCGCCATCTGCGATGATCTGCGCCGTCGCCGCGCCGAAAACCGCGAAGCCTTGCTGAGACGCCTCGAGAGTGGCGTGGCCGAGGGAGAGTTGCCGGCCGATTTCGACTGCGGTACGGCCGCGACCTTCTACGCGACCGTGCAGCACGGCATGTCGATCCAGGCGCGCGACGGCGCGTCGCGCTCGGCTCTTCTGGCGACGGTGGCCGGGGCGATGGCAGCTTGGATAGCGATGGCCAGCACCGGGGCGGCGTGACGGTCGAAACCGGCTGACAAGAACGATATTCAGGTCACTGCAGAGACGGCTCCAGTCTGCCGGCAACGAAGCCAACGGCACGCTCCGCCACACCCCTGTCGGCGAGAATGCGGCGGTGGCCGAGCCCGTCGGCCCAGTAAAGCCGCACATGGTCGCCGGCGCGCGCGTAGAGCCTTGCATGCTCGGCGGACACTTCGCGGTCGTTCGGCGCGTGGATCACCAGCGTCGGCAGCGGCGTGCTTGCGAGCTGGCGGTCACCGGTGAACTCGTGCAACGGCCGGCCGGCGATGCGCTCGACCCGGTCGGCCATGGCGGCCTGCGAGCGCGAGCCGACATTCAGCATGCGGCTGAAATCAGCGAAGATCGCCGGCAGCGAGCTCGGCGCGGCGATAAGCACCAGCCGCCCGGCCGCCAATCGCGGGATGTTCCTGATCGAACCGGCGACGGCGTTGGCGGCAACGGCACCACCAAAGGAATGGCCGACAATGGCCGCGAACGGGCCGAACCATTCGCCGGCAACCCGTGCCGCATCGACCGCACTGACCAGGGTAAGCCGGCGGCCCTGCGACTGGCCGTGGCCCGGCAGATCGAGCGAGACCACCTTGTAGCCGGCATCGCGATAGGCTTCGATCAGCGCGCGCATGTATTCGGTGCGCGAACGCCAACCATGGATGACGAGCACGGTGCCGGCAGTCGCCCTGCCCGGCTCGGGCCGGAATTCATGCACCATGACGCAGCCGGTTCTGGTCTTTAGCCGGTGATGGCGTGCCTGGGTCATGAAATCGGCGGCGCGATCAATTGCGCTGCGCTCGCCTTTGCTCAAGCTCTTCTCGTGCGGCGTGCGGCAGAACAGCTCGAATGCAGCACGCCCGGTGAGTCGCGGTGCCACATGCTCAGCCACGCCGAACGTGCCGCGGATGACCTTCAGTCCAAATGATGCCATAGTGGCGATCCATTCATTGGTTCAAGCATGAACATAATAGTTCAAACATGAACATTAAGCAAGACCTGCCCTGGGACAACCCGCGTTTTCGCAACTGGGTCGCGGTGGCGCGCGCCTGCCATGTGGTGGAACGCACCCTGGCGGTGAAGCTTGCGCCGCTCGACCTGAAGCCGGCGCAGCTCGACGTGCTGATGAACCTCTACCGTCATCCCGGCATGTCGCAGCACGACCTTGCTCGTCGGCTGCTGGTCGGCCGCTCCAACATCACTATGCTTTTGCCTCAGCTGGAGGCCCGTGGCCTGCTGCGCCGCGAGGGCGACGAGAAGGACAAGCGCGTGCTGAGGCTGACGTTGACAGAGGCCGGCGAGGCACTGCTGATGCAGGCGCTGAAGGTCCATATGGCGCTGATCGAGAAGGCGATGAGCCAGTCGACGCCGGAACAATGTGACATGATCGGCGAACAGATGCGTAGGATTGCCGAGGTTTTGAAGACCGCCTGACAGCCCAGTGCTCCACCACCAAATGCTTCACCACATCGATTTTTTCGCGCGCTCGGGCCATTCCTTGTCGTAGACCTCGCCGTCAATGTTCTTGCGGCTGGTGATTTCCAGGATTTGGCCGGGAGTCGGCAGCGATCTCGGGTCGACATGCCTTGCCGGATTCCACAGTTCCGATCGGTGGATGGCGCGGGCGCACTGGAAATAAACCGCATCGATCTCGATGATCGTCACCGAGCGCGCCGGCTTGCCCTCGACGGCGAACGAGGCGCAGAGCCCGGTATCGGTGGTGATGTGGGCGCGGCCATTGACGCGCAGCGTCGTGCCGGAACCCGGCACCAGGAACAGGAGCGCGACGCGCGGATCGCGAAGGATGTTCCTTAGCGAATCGGCACGGTTGTTGCCGCGCCGGTCCGGCATCATCAGCGTTTTCGGATCATGGATGCGGACGAACCCGGCGAGATCGCCGCGCGGCGAGCAGTCCAGCCCTTCTGGCCCGCAGGTTGCGAGCGCGGCAAACGGCGAAGCCTCGATGATAGCTGCGTATTCGCGAATCAGCTGGTCGAGTTCCTTGACCACCGACGCCTCGCCGGGCAGGCCATAGAGCGCTTCAAGCTGTTCGATGCTGGTGATCATGGACATGTTTTCGTCTCCAAAGCTTTGCCGGCGCTACTCCAGATGGATGACGTTTTCACGACAAGTGCCCGTTTGCCGGTCATCAGGAAACGGGTGTCGAGGCAACGCAAACAAGGGCAAACCGCTTTACCTGCATGATCGTGCCAATGGATACGGAGGTCAAAAATGGATAAACCGCTCGACCGGCGACGCACCGCCATGGAACTTATTGAAAACATGTTCAATGTTGAAATGCGTTTCCTGCAATCAGGGTCGGAGAGCCTTGATGTGCTTGCCGGCGCATTTCATGCCGAGATTGTCGTGCATGAGCCGCGCTCCCTGCCCTATGCCGGTGACTGGAACGGCCTCGACGGCGTTGGCGCCCTTTTCCGCAAAATGCGGGAAATCTGGAGCGACGTGGCGGTGGAGGACCTTCAGGTCGCCCAAAACGATGACACGGTGTTCATGAGCTGCTCGCTTTCGCTGACATCGCGGGCCAATGGTGCAACCATCAAACAGCCGTTTGCCGAAGTCTTGCGCTTCAAGGATGATCGGCTGATCGAAGGTACGCCGTTTTATCACGACACCAGCGAGATACTGGCAATCCTGCGTTGACCTGAGAGTCCTGCGGGATCCATTCAACGGTCGCGGCTCAGCCCCTTCTCTTCCAGTTCGGCGAGATAGGCGGCCCAGCGTGCATCCTTCTCATGACCCAGCGTATGCAGGTAATTCCAGGTGAAGATGCCGGTATCATGGAAATCGTCGAAGGTGATGCGCACGGCATAATTGCCGACCGGCTCGATCTTCAGAATCGTTACATTGCGCTTGCCGGGAACGGTGACGCGCTGTTCGGGCGAATGGCCCTGCACCTCGGCCGATGGCGAGGCGACGCGCAGCAGCTCGGCCGACAATTCGAACGGCTGATGGCCCGGAAAGGTGACGGAAAGCAGCTTGCGGTCCTTCGAGACCCTGAGTTCTTTTGGCGCTGTCATGCTGATGGATCCTGCGGAATACCACCCTTCCCTACGCCGCTTCGCGTCGAGGGAACAGGCCGTTTCAGAACTTCCGACATGATCTGTCGGCGTCGGAATGTTACCGATGATCGCGAGCTTCTATCTTGAATGCCAAGTTGGCTCGTATCACATAGCCATATATAACGAAGCCGTTCACGCCCACGGGAAGCGCACAAGCATGGATATGATCGATCCTTTCGGTCGCACGATCACCTACCTGCGCGTGTCGGTCACCGACCGCTGCGATTTCCGCTGCACCTATTGCATGGCCGAGGACATGACGTTCCTGCCGAAGAAGGACCTGCTGTCGCTGGAAGAGCTCGACCGGCTCTGCACGGTCTTCATCGAAAAGGGTGTGCGCAAGCTCCGCCTCACCGGCGGTGAGCCGCTTGTGCGCAAGAACATCATGCACCTGGTACGCCAGCTTTCGCGGCATCTCGAGAGTGGTGCACTGGAAGAGCTGACGCTGACCACCAACGGATCGCAGCTTTCCCGCTTTGCCACCGAGCTCGCCGACTGCGGCGTCAAGCGCATTAACGTCTCGCTCGATACCCTCGATGCCGACAAATTCCGCCAGATCACCCGCTGGGGCAATCTGGACAAGGTCATGGACGGCATCGACGCCGCGCAGGCGGCCGGGCTGAAGGTAAAGCTCAACGCCGTGGCGTTGAAGGACTTCAATGACGCCGAATTGCCGGAAATGCTGCGCTGGGCGCATGGCCGCGGCATGGATCTGACGGTCATCGAAACCATGCCGATGGGCGAGATCGACGCCGACCGCACCGACCAGTATTTGCCGCTGTCGCTGCTGCGCGCGGCTCTCGAACGCCAGTTCACGCTAAGCGACATTCCCTACAAGACCGGTGGCCCGGCCCGCTATGTCCAAGTCGCCGAGACCGGCGGACGGCTGGGCTTCATCACGCCGATGACGCATAATTTCTGCGAAAGCTGCAACCGGGTCCGGCTGACCTGCACCGGCACCCTTTACATGTGCCTCGGCCAGGAAGATGCCGCCGACCTGCGCGCGCCGCTGCGTGCGTCGGAAGGCAACGAGCTGGTCGCCGATGCCATCGACGAAGCAATCGGCCGCAAGCCCAAAGGCCACGACTTCATCATCGATCGCCGCACCAACCGTCCGTCGGTGTCGCGGCATATGAGCGTCACCGGCGGCTGATTTTTCGCCGATTTCGTGCAAGAATAATCGCCTTGGTATCGGCGCGAGGCAAAGCGTGCAGCGGTTTTTTGCAGTCCTGACGTTTTTCGGAGTGATGGCGGGGACCACGGCAGTTGCCGCGCCATTTACCTACACGAACGAGCGCTTCGGTACCATCTGCACCTTTCCGGATGAAATCTTCACTCTTCGCCAGCCTGAGCCGGACAATGGCGATGGACAACAATGGCTCACTGCCGATGGCGCCAGCCTGATCTGTTCGGGTATCCTCAACATCGATGATGACACCCCGACAGCCTTCGTCTCCGCCGAGAGGGCCAGCAAGGAACCTGGCTACAGGATCACCTACAGCAAGACCGGCAAGGACTGGGCGGTGCTGTCGGGCATCAAAGGCGGGAACATCTTCTATGAACGCCGCCTGTTCGGAAAAGACGGTGTCATCCGCACGGTCTGGATCGACTACCCGCCAGCCCTGAAATCGAAATACGACCCGCTCGTCGATGCGATCGCCGGCAGCCTCAGGGGACCGTGAGCATCCGGCGACGTCAGAACTTATTGGCAGCCTATTGTTTTTGCTAGCGAGTCACGGTTGTTGGCGCGTGTAGTCATATCGTACGGCAAGCCATTTTTTGCCGCTGCCATTGGCCTGGAGGAAATGTTGCTCGGCCACTTCGTGATTGTCGCCGTCCCTGGAAATGACGAAATCGGAGGCCGTGAACCGCCCTTCGACCTCCGGGCCGAAGCCGACGAAACCAAGCGGCTGGAACAGCAGTGAAATCTTGCCGTCCTCCTCGCCACCAAAACTCCAGGCGGGCATGATCCCTGCCGGGAAACGGGTGTCCATGGAGACATACTTCCAGCGGCCCTCCACCCGGTCATAGCTCAAATAGGCTATCCGCTGGAAGTCCGGCATTTTCGACCCGGGCGCCGGGCGCATCACCTCCTGCATGAAGGGACCGATCATCGTGCGCTCGGCCACCAGCCCCGTCATCACGATCGGCTGGGCGCCGGGCGTTGGCCAGATCGTGTTGACGACGGACCATTTCCCGACGCGGCGAGCGAGCTCATCCGCTTCGTGACCCGGCGTGGACATCCGTTCGACTGCCGACGCCGAAGCGCCGTTCTCGGCGAACGCAGGCGCTATCGCCATGAGGATAACCGCCAGGGCAGAGGAGAACCGGAAAGCCGACGAAACATGCCGCCTGCTGCCTGTGCCAAGCCAGTCCGCATTGCCTCGTGCATTCATCATGGACCATCTCCCCAACACGATCAGAAGCTTACAATGACCAATTTGGTGAATCTTGCCGAGCAAATTTGATCTCGTCGAAAAATTCTCCTCGAGCCGCAGTGTGACAAATTTGCCCTCCGAACCCATCCTTTAGAACGGCACCTTTTTTGGGGTCACACCCAGAAAAGGTCTTGTCCGCAAACGGTCACCGGATTTACCGCAAGCCCATTCGGGCCTAGCCTCTGCTCTGGAGCGGTTCTTCGCCCAGTGGGGGAATACGATATGCGCAAACTCATTCTTTCTCTTGCATTGCTCAGCCTCGCGGCCCTGCCCGCGGCGGCTCAGTCGATCGGCGGCACCTATGCCGTGGCCGGCACCAATTTCGATGGGTCGTCCTATGGTGGCGACGCGACGATCACGCTGACCAGCGAGACGACCTGCACGATCCATTGGGAGACAGGCGGCTCGTCCTCGGACGGTATCTGCATGCGCAACGACGATGCCTTCTCCGCCGGCTATGTCATGGGCAAGGCGGTCGGTCTAGTCGTCTACAAGGTGCAGGAAGACGGCTCGCTGCATGGCCTGTGGACGATTGCCGGCAAGGAAGGCAACGGCACCGAGGTACTGACGCCCAAATAAGCCCTGCCGCTCTTGCGCGGCAGATGTCACGGGCCACAGAAAGGCTGTGGCCCAGCCCTTTGACGTTGCTGTCTTGTGGGTGCCTGCTAGACGCTCGCTGCAGGACTCACCCGGTAATCGCCTTGCCTCTTTCGCCAAACCTCCGCGGCGCGTTGTTCATGATGGTGGCCATGGCTGGTTTCACTCTCAACGATGCGATCACCAAATTCTCATCGGAATCGATGAACATGGCGCAGGTCATGCTGATCCGCGGCGCCTTCGCTTCGCTGTTCGTTGGCCTGCTTGCGTGGCAACGGGGCGCGCTTGCCCGGCCAGGTTCGATGCTGCAGCCGACCGTTGCGCTGCGCGTCGCCGGCGAGGCCGGCGCCACCGTGTCGTTCCTGGTTGCTCTGGCACATCTTCCGATCGCCAATGTCTCCGCCGTACTGCAGGCGCTGCCGCTGGCGGTGACGATGGGCGCCGCGCTTGTGTTCAACGAGGGCGTCGGCTGGCGGCGCTGGCTGGCCATTGCCGCCGGTTTTGCCGGCGTGCTGATCATCGTGCGGCCCGGCTTCGAAGGGTTCAGCGTCTTTTCTCTGCTGGCGCTGGCCAGCGTCGCATGCTGCGCGGTGCGCGATCTCGCTACCAAGCGGATCCCGCAGGCAATTCCAACATTGCTGGTGTCGACCGCCACCGCACTTGCCATGACAGTTCTGGGCGCGGCACTGCTTTCGCCGATGGGCGGCTGGACACCGATGACAGGACAAAGCACGGCGTTCCTGGCGCTGGCGGCGGTGCTCGTGCTCATCGGCTATCACTTCATCATCACGGCGATGCGGGTGGGCGATATCTCCTTCATCGCGCCGTTTCGCTACACCGCCCTGCTCTGGTCGATCTTGCTTGGCTTCACGATCTTCGGCGATGTCCCCGATCTGCCGATGATCCTCGGTGCCACGATCATCATCGCGTCAGGCCTCTATGCACTCTACCGCGAACGGATCGTCGGACGGCGAAAAACAGCCGCCGAAAGCACTGGACCGGACATGGCGCTGGACGGCATATAGAGTGACTGTCGACGACTGTCTGATTTGAAAACTGGATTTTGGGTCTAGGCAGCAAACGATGGGCCGACATATCGCAGGGATCATTCTGGCCGGCGGCCGATCTAGCCGGATGGGTGGCGGCGACAAGACGCTGCTTGCGCTTGGCGACGGTACCCTGCTCGACCGTGTCGTTTCGCGCCTTGGCCCGCAGGTCGGACCGCTCGCGCTAAACGCCAATGGCGATCCGACACGGTTTGCCGCGACGGGGCTTCCGGTGCTTGCCGACACTGTCAAAGGTTATGCCGGGCCGCTTGCCGGGATCCTGACCGGCCTCGAATGGGCTTCCGACACGACCTGCCAGGCGCTGGTCACGGCTGCCGGCGATACGCCTTTCCTGCCCAGGGATATGGTCGAGCGGCTGCTCGCGGCAGCCGACGAACGCCCCGGCTCGATTGCGGTCGCCTGTTCCGGCGGCAAACGGCATCCGACCTTTGCACTCTGGCCGCTAGGGTTAGATCAGGTCTTGCGACAATTTCTCGTCGAGGAAGACAACCGGCGCGTTGCGGCGTTCATCGACCGGCACGGTTTTGTCGAGGTGGAATTTCCCATCCTGAAATCCGGCGGGGCCGAGATCGATCCGTTCTTCAACATCAACACTCCCGACGACCTTGCCCAGGCCGTGCATCTGTTGCAGAGCATCGAGCCATGAAAAGACGTATTTTCGGCATCACCGGCTGGAAGAACTCCGGCAAGACGACATTGACCGAAAAGCTGGTAGCCGAACTCGTCCGGCGCGGCTGGAAAGTGTCGACGGTAAAACACGCCCATCATGATTTCGACATCGACAAACCCGGAGCGGACAGCTTTCGTCACCGGCAGGCGGGAGCGATGGAGGTCGCGGTCGTGTCGGGCAGGCGCTGGGCGCTGATGCACGAATTGCGCGGCGAGGACGAGCCGACGCTAGACGCGATCCTGTCACGGCTGGCACCGTGCGACATCGTGTTGGTCGAGGGTTACAAGCGCGAAGCGCACAAGAAAATCGAGACGAGACGGCTCGAGGCCAAGGACCGGACACCGCTCTCGGCAGGCGATCCACACATTGTCGCCATCGCCTCCGACTTCCCCATTGTCGGCGAAGACCTGCCGGCCTTCGATCTCGACGACACGAATTCGATAGCTGACTTCATCGAGCGCGCCACAAGCCTGTCGCGCTGAAAATGCGGCAGAAGACAGTTTCCGCCCACTTGCTTTCCAATTTAGGCGTCTGACCCAGCATCATCGCTTTCTGAACATGACCTTCCCTCAAGCGACGGTTTTGCAGTTGCTTTTTCTTGGGAAAGAATGGGAATATCGCATCAGCGGGCGGTCAAAAGCACCGCCCACAGAGCCGTTCGGGAACGACGGCCGGGACCAACAGAGAGGACCATTATGCGTATTGCACTGCGTATCGCGCTTGCCGCTTCGGCTGCGCTGCTGACGCTTGGCGTTGCCCAGGCCCAGGAAAAGACCTTGAGGATCGGCACCGAGGGAGCCTATCCCCCATTCAACAATCTGACAGCCGACGGCCAGCTCGTAGGCTTCGATATCGACATTGCCAAGGCGCTCTGCGACGAGATGAAGGTGAAGTGCACCTTTGTCGCGCAGGACTGGGACGGCATCATTCCCGCCCTTCAGGCAGGCAAGTTCGACGCCATCGTCGCGTCGATGTCGATCACGCCGGAACGCGCCGAGAAGGTCGACTTCACCCACAAATATTACAATACGCCGCCGGCGATTGCCGCGCCCAAGGACACCGACATCAAGGGTGTCACCAAGGAAGATTTGGCCGGCAAGACGATCGGCGTGCAGGCGTCCACCACGCATTTCAACTATTCGACCAAGACTTATACCGACAGCACCGTCAAGCCGTACCCGACCGCACAGGAATACCAGCTCGATCTGGCCAATGGCCGGCTCGATGCCGCCAATGACGACATCGTCGTGCTGCAGCAATGGCTGGATTCGCCGGACGGCGCCTGCTGCAAGCTGGTCGGCACAATCAAGCCGGTCATCGAAATCCACGGTCCGGGCGCCGGCATTGCCGTGCGCAAGGGCGAGACCGATCTGGTCAACCAGTTCAATGCGGCGATCGACGCCATCCGAGCAAACGGACAGTACAAGGAAATCAACGACAAATACTTCAAATATGATGTTTATGGCGGCGAGTCCTGATCGACCGACATACGAGGACTTGAACGGCGGGAGATTCCCGCCGTTCTTATAAGGATGCCGCGCACGAGGGGTGACGCGGCACGGGTCTCAAAGAGCCTTAAGGAGAACAGGCAGGCGGATGCAGAGCGCACTGACGCTTCTCAGTTGGGGACCCGAAGGCTGGCTCGACGACATCGCCGCGGGTGTGTTTGTCACAGTATGTCTTGCGCTGGCCACTCTGCCCTTCGGGCTGACGCTCGGCTTTTTCGTGGCGCTGGCCAAACAGTCGGAAGAGCCGTCGCTGAGACTGGCCGGGAACATCTACACCACGATTTTTCGCGGAATACCCGAGCTGCTCACGCTGTTTCTGATCTTCTTCGGCATCCCATTGATCCTGCAGTACATTGTCCGGCTGGTGAGCCCCGGAACGTCCGCCGACGTCAACAGCTTCGTCGCCGGCATGATCGCGCTCTGCTTCATTTTTTCCTCTTATTCCAGCGAGGTGTTTTTATCCGCCTTCCGCGCCATTCCAAAAGGGCAATATGAGGGAGGCTATTCGGTTGGCCTGTCCAGCGGCCAGACGATGCGGCTGATCGTGCTGCCGCAGTTGATCCGCATCGCGTTGCCCGGACTTGCCAATCTCTGGCTTATCCTGCTCAAGGACACCGCGCTCGTCTCGGCCGTCGGCCTCAACGAGATCCTCCGGCAGAGCGGGGTTGCCGCTCGCGTCACCAAGCACGCGTTCCTGTTTTACGGTTTTGCCGGCCTCATCTATCTCCTGCTGGCGATCGTCTCCTCCTTCGGCATCAACGCGATCGAACGAGCGGTCGGCGGCAGCGAGGTCAAGAGATGAGCCTTGCCACCGACACGCTGAAAGTCGACCGGCCGCCGCCGCCCGCACGCGGCTGGTCGCGCCAACGCATCCTCGGCCATGTCCTGGTCGGCCTGTGGATCGCTCTCGGCATTGGCATGGTCGTCTACCTGGTCGCTGCGTGGAACCCGGAGTTCTTCCAGAAATATGCACCCGGCTACATATCCGGCCTCGGCATCACCCTGTTGCTGGTTGCCATCTCGATTGTGCTTGGCGCGATCCTGTCCGTGCCGATCGCCTATGCACGCATGTCGAAGAACCCGATCCTTTCGGGGTTCGCCTATGCCTATGTCTATTTCTTTCGCGGCACGCCGCTGTTGGCGCAGACCTTCCTGGTCTACTATGGGGTCGGCTCCTTCCGGCCGGAGCTCGAGATGGTCGGACTGTGGGGCTTCTTCCGCGAAGCGTTCAACTGCGCGATCTTCGCCTTTTCGCTGAATACGGCGGCGTACCAGGCCGAGATTTTGCGTGGCGCGATCGAGAGCGTGCCGAGGGGCCAGTGGGAAGGTGCCGCCTCGCTCGGCCTGCACAAACTGCAGACGATGTGGAAGATCATCCTGCCGCAGGCGCTGATCGTCGCGTTGCGCCCGTATGGCAACGAGATCATCCTGATGATCAAGGGCTCGGCAATCGTCGCCATCATCACGGTCTACGATTTGATGGGCATCACCCGGCTCACCTATGCGCGCACCTTCGACTTTCAGTCGTATATCTGGGCGGCGATCATCTATCTGATCATCGTGGAAACATTGCGCCACGGCGTCGAGTGGATCGAACGGCGCATCACCATCCATCTACACCGCTGACTCCCATCGCCTTGCCTGATCCGGTAAGAAGACCGCAAAGCAGGCTTCTAAGGGATTCGAAAACATGGCTTCGGTGGCATTTCTTGGTCTTGGCGTCATGGGCTATCCGATGGCCGGACATCTCAAGAACAAGGGCGGTCACGACGTCACCGTCTACAACCGCACCAGGGCGAAGGCCGAGCAGTGGGTTGCCCAGCATGGCGGCAGCTTCGCCGCGACACCAGCAGAGGCGGCCGCGGGCAAGGACTTCGTCTTTTCCTGCGTCGGCAATGACGACGATCTGCGCTCGGTGACGACCGGTGCCGAAGGCGCCTTCAATTCCATGAAGAAAGGCGCCATCTTCATCGACAACACCACGGCATCTGCGGAGGTCGCGCGCGAACTGGCGCAGCAGGCGCAAGCGCTCGGGTTTTTGTTCCTCGACGCCCCGGTCTCCGGCGGTCAGGCAGGCGCCGAGAACGGCATGCTGACCGTGATGGTCGGCGGCGAGCCCGACGCCTTCGACAGGGCCAAGCCAGTCATAGATGCTTATGCCCGCATGGTCGGATTGATGGGACCGGCCGGGGCTGGCCAACTCACCAAGATGATCAACCAGATCTGCATCGCCGGCCTCGTTCAGGGCCTGGCGGAGGGTATCCATTTCGGCAAGAAGGCTGGGCTCGACATCGACAAGGTAATCGAGGTGATTTCCAAGGGTGCGGCCGGTTCCTGGCAGATGGAGAACCGCCACAAGACGATGAATGCCGGCAAATATGATTTCGGCTTCGCCGTCGACTGGATGCGCAAGGATCTTGGCATCTGCCTCGCCGAGGCCGACCGCAACGGCGCCAAACTGCCGGTGACGGCACTTGTCGACCAGTTCTACAAGGACGTGCAGGCGATGGGCGGCAAGCGCTGGGACACGTCCTCGCTGCTGGCGCGGCTGGAGAAATAGGATTTCACCGTGGCCGAGCTTTCGCCTCAATCCAGCGCCGATGAAATCGTCGCTCATCTGCGCTTGATCGCCTCGGAGGAAAATCGACTTGGCATGCTGCGCTACGGCATCAAGATCGAACGTGCGCTCGGTATCTCGCATGGCGTGCAGCGGCAGATTGCCAAGAAAATCAAGCGCAACCATGAGCGTGCCTTTGAGCTTTGGCAGACAGGCATCGTGGAGGCGCAGTTCATCGCTTCCGTGACAGCCGATCCGGAGCGGTTCTCCGCCGCGGATGCAAGACGATGGGCGGCGACTTTCGACTCGTGGGATATCGTCGACGGGGTCTCCGATCTCTTTGTCGATACGGATTGCTGGAAGGAATTGATCGCCGAATTCGCGGTCGACGAACGGGAATTCGTTCGACGCACGGCTTTTGCGATGATGGCCTGGTCGGTAGTCCACCGGAAGAAGGAACCCGAGACGACCTTCCTCGAATTCCTGTCGATCATCGAGGCGCATGCGACCGACGGCCGCAATTTTGTGAAGAAGGCCGTGAACTGGGCGCTTCGTTCGATCGGCAAGCGATCGATGAATTTGCACGGCCCTGCCCTTGCCCTGGCGCAAAAATTGGCGGCCTCGACAGACAGGACTGCTCGCTGGATCGGCAAGGATGCCCTGAAGGAACTTTCCGATGCCAAGACGCTCGAGCGGCTCGCCGCCAGAAAAGCTTGACCTGAGCGAAGTGCGCTTCACGGAGGTGACGCAATCGACGCGCGCCGATTTCGAAAACCTGTTCGAGCAACCCGGCGGGCCGAAATACTGCTGGTGTATGGCTTGGCGCAATCTCGACCGCCGCGAGCATGTCGAGAACGACGAGAAGAAACGCGCGATGATGACGCTGATCGACGCCGGCACGCCGGTCGGCATTGTCGCCCAGATCGATGGCCGGACCGTCGGCTGGTGCTCGATTGCGCCGCGCGAGACCTACCGCAAGCTGTCACGGCAGCAGGACGATAGCGAGATGGGCATCTGGTCGATCGTCTGCTTCTATGTACCGAGAGCGCTGCGCGGCGGCGGGCTGGCAAGCGCATTGCTCGACGCGGCCATCGATCACGCCTTTGCCAAAGGCGCCAAGACGATCGAAGCCTATCCCGTCGACCAGGCTTCGCCGAGCTACAGCTTCATGGGTTTTCGCGACATGTTCGTCGCCCGCGGCTTTCGCGAGATCGGCATGACCGGCTCGCGCCGGCATGTGATGCGGCTTGAACGTTGACCTTGGCGACAGCGGCAGCTTTACTTGCTGGCATAGGCCGCTGATCAAGGCTCAACAATGGAGCAGCAATGAGCAACCGTCTCAAATCAGGAGCGATCCTGGCGGCCGCGGTGTTCGTGTCCATTGTGGCAGACAGCGCTTGCGCCGGGACGATGCATATTTTCTGGAAGGATCTGCGCCCGGCGACCCAGGCAGCCGCCGAAAGCGTCGGACTGCCAATGATCGCGGCCAAAATGCCGGATCATGGCGAGACGCTCTCACTCAACTTGCAGGACAAGACCGTGCAACTCGCAGGCTATGCGCTGCCAGTCGACCGCGATGGTGATCTCGTCTACCAATTCCTGCTGGTGCCGTGGACGGGAGCCTGCAGCCACATGCCGACGCCGCCGCCCAACCAGATCGTCCTCGTCACGCCTGCACACCCTTACAGGATGTCCGAGGCCTACCAGCCGGTTTCGGTGACCGGCGCATTACGGCCGGGCATGGAGAAGAGCCAGCTTTTCATCCTTGACGGCGTCAGCGTCATCCAGTCGGGCTACACCGTGCGCAAGGCCGAGGTGGTCAATGTCGACACCGTGCCGGACACGATCACACTGCCGGTCAACTCGCCCTGGAGTTTCCTCAACAAAAAGAAGAACTAAGCGGGGCTAACTCAAGGAATAGACGGAACTGGAATAAGCATGGAGTTCGTGCAATCCGTTCCATCTATGGATACCATCGCGCGGCACCCCTCCCAAAGCCATATCACAAACGTGCCATGAGTATGCTGGCTGTCTATCCTACCTGGCGCCGTGAAAAATATCGATATTTCAGCCGCCGATTCTCCTGGGATGTCAAATTCTTCCGCCCACGGCTCGACTATCAAACGAACACTGTCGGTGCCCTCGTTGCGAAAACCGAATATTAGAGTTTGCTCCGTCAACTGTCATCTCTGCAGCAGGCTGGGCGGGTGCTGGAGCCGGTTGCGCCCGACCTCACAAATCAATCGGGCTTCAGGCGGCGTTCGCGCCGGACTCCTTGTCGAGCATCATGTAATCCAGCGGCATTTCGGTCGTGTATTTGATCTGCTCCATGGCGAAGGAAGACGACACGTCGCGGATCTCGATCTTGGCGATCAGCCGCTTGTAGAAGGCGTCGTAGGCGGCGATATCGGGCACCACGACGCGCAAGAGATAGTCGACGTCGCCGCTCATGCGATAGAATTCGACCACTTCCGGGAATTCCTGGATGACCTCCGAAAAGCGCCGCAGCCATTCATGGCTGTGCGAATTGGTGCGGATCGAGACGAACACCGTGACCCGCACATTGACCTTTTCATGATCGAGGATGGCGACGCGCCGCTTGATGACGCCCTCTTCCTCGAGCTTCTGGATGCGCCGCCAGCACGGCGTCGTCGACAGGCCGACCTTCTTGGCGACGTCGGCGACTGCAAGCGTCGCATCCTCCTGCAGGAGGCGGAGAATTTTTCTATCAAGGCGGTCCATTGGGTGCTCCCCTGATGCAAGTCGTCCAAGTGCGCAGCGGCCTTGGCACAACGACATGCATAAAAACAAGAATTTAACGCGCGTCCCCTCATGCGCGGCGCGCTTCGAGGAATGGATTACCATAATCCCTCTTGCTCGAGCCTATTACAAGAAAGAAATTCTGCCGCATAGTGCGAAAGCGAGTGATTTCTTGCTGAATGCCTAGCCGAGGCGATAGCGGATTTCCGATCTCAGAAAGGGCAGCAAATCCATTTCAAACCATGGATTGCGCTGCAGCCAACCGGTGTTGCGCCAGGACGGGTGCGGCAGCGGCAGGACTTTCGGGTCGGTTGCCGCCGCCCAGATGGCACGCCAATCCATGACCGTTTCCGTCAGCGAGGGACGGCGCGCCGCGCCCATATGCCAGCTTTGCGCGTAGATGCCGATCGTCAGCACCATATCGACTTGCGGCATCAGTGCCATCAGCGATACGCGCCACGCCGGCGCACATTCGCGGCGCGGCGGCAGGTCGGCGCCCCTGGCGTCCTGACCGGGAAAGCAAAAGCCCATCGGCACGATGGCAAACTTGTCCGTGTCATAGAATTCCTCGCTGCCGACGCCCAGCCAGCTTCGCAGCCGGTCGCCGGAGGCGTCGGTGAACGGCATGCCTGAGACGTGGACCTTGGTACCCGGCGCCTGGCTGGCGATCAGGATGCGGGCGCTCGACGATGGCCTGAGCACCGGACGCGGCTGGTGCGGCAACGGCCTGCCGGCCGGCTTATCAACGCAGATGCGGCAGGCGCGTACCCGCGCCGTCAAGGCTTCCAACTCTTCGCTCATTCGGAATTCATTGTCAGGCGGCGGCACTCGGACGGCTCGAGATTGCCTGATGCCAGCGCAGCACGTTGGTGCACTCTTCAGGTACCTTGATGCGAGCCGGCTTCATGAAGTCGATGGCGACCAGCCCGGTGATGTCGGCGATCGAATAGGCATCGCCGGCGACGAATTCCCTGCTGGCGAGCTCAGCATCGAGGAATTTCAGGAAATCGATCGCCTTCGGCTTGTTAGCCTCGCCCCATTCGGGGATTTGCGGGATCTCCCATTCCCTCATCGCGGGGTGGATATGCCGGAACGCCGCGGCGACGCAGCCGAACAGATTGAACTCCACACGCCTTTGCCACATCTCGACGATTGCCTTGCCGAGTGCGCCACGCCCGAACAAAGCCGGCTCGGGGTGCAGTTCCTCGAAGTAGCGACAGATTGCGACGGACTCGGTGATGATGGTGCCATCATCGAGTTCGAGCACTGGCAGACGCTTCAGCGGGTTGCGCGAGCTGACCGGCTGCTCTTTGTGCTCCAGCGCGCCCATGTCTACGGGCACCAACGGAACCTGAAGTCCCTTTTCGGCCAGAAAAATCCGAACCCGACGTGGATTGGGCGCGCGCCCGCCGTCGAACAGCTTCATCTCCATCCTCCTCGTCCGTCCCGACGAACTATAGGCACAACTCACCAGAAGCGAAAAATTTCACGCAAGGCATCGCCGATCGACGCCAAGGTGCCGTGCTTTCTTTCGACCAGCTCGTGGCCGTGGCTCTCGCGCCAGTTCTTCGGCTCGTCGAAAGTTCCGCCCCAGATGCCGGCTTTGCCCGCGCGCGCAGCAGCTTCCTCGGTCTCGAAATCGCCAAAGGCGACCGCCCAGCCGGCCTCGACCTGTGCGCGGTTGAGATCCTTGCCGCCGGCCTTGCAGTCGCCGAGCAGCCTGCCGTAGCGGTCGCGCTGCCAGCCGCTGCAGGAGACCGCTTTGCCGGCTATCAACCGCACCAGGGACTGCCGCGCGAGCTTGCCGCAGGGATAGTCGGCACCGTTCTTGCGGCAGATCTGCGAATATTCCGGCGCGTCGATGCCACGCATGCGGATACGCTCGCCGCCGAGCGTGATGCTATCGCCGTCATTGACAATGGCCACGCCCTCCGTCTTGCGCGTCTCCACCCGGTCGAGGCGCGCCGCCAGGAGGATCGCCAGGCCGAGCACGATGAGTGTCACCCCATAGTCCATTAGTCGGCGCCACAGGCTTCGCGGACGTGGCGCATAGTATCGCTGGCGCGGCCATCGCGACCACGAACGGCTCATATGGCAAACCGTTGGTTAATCATTCGAACGTAGCTTAACGATTTGAAATTGCTGCCCGCGTAAATTGAAGACTTCATGCCCCTGCAACGCTCGACCACGGCGGACAAGTTTATTGTGGACCGCAGAAAACGCCATCGCAACAGCGATGTCGCGCGCGCGGTGCGCAAGACGCGCGACCGTCTTTCGCAGCAAGCCGGAAATCCCGACTTCGACCGCGAGCTGTTGAAGCTCCACGCGCTTTCGATGACCGGCGGCGTGATCGTCATTCCGCTGCTCGTTCTGGCAACGGCCGCGGCAGGCTTGCTCGCGGGCATCGGCAAGGAGATCGGCGTCTGGGCGCTGTTCACATTCATCTGCTATACCATCGTTGCATTCATGGCCAGACGCGTCACTCAAGCGTCCGAGCTCAACCCGCTGGAAACGCATAGGGATTTCCTGATCGGCCATTTTCTGTGCGGGCTTGGCTGGGCCTGGTTCGCATGGCTCGGCTGCGAAACTTGCCAAATGGATCAGTTCCAGGTCGCCAAGGCGGTGGTGCTGCTGCTCGCCATGTCGGCAACCGCGATCCTGGCCTCGTCCCTGCGCGGTGCGCTGTTGGCGACCTTCGCCCTCCCGGTCGCCATCTATGCTTATGCCAGTGCGAAATTATGGATGCCGGTCGAAGTGATCATGGCAGGCTTGCTGATCGCCTCGTTGCCTTTCTTCGCCTATGTGGCGCGCCAGCTCAACCGTTCCTCGCTGATGCTGCTGTCGTTCCGCTCCGAAAAGGATGCGCTGATCGCCGAACTGGAGACGGCGAAATCGATGTCGGACGAGGCACGGCGGCGGGCGGAAGACGCCAATCTGGCGAAATCGCGTTTCCTGGCCTCGATGAGCCACGAACTGCGTACACCGCTCAACGCCATTCTCGGCTTTTCCGAAGTGATGGCCAACGAGGTGCTCGGCCCGATGAGCAACCCGACCTATCGCGACTATGCCCGTGACGTGCACGACTCCGGACAGCATCTGCTCGACCTGATCAACGAAATTCTCGATTTGTCGCGCATCGAAGCGGGCCGCTACCAGCTCAACGAGGAGCCGATGATGCTGCTCTCCGTCGTCGAGGATTGCTGCCACATGATGGAGCTGAAGGCGCGCAACAAGGACATCCGCATCGTCCAGGATTTCGAAAACGCCTTGCCGCGCTTGTTCGCCGACGAACGCGCGGTGCGGCAGATTGCGCTCAACCTGTTGTCCAATGCCATCAAGTTCACCGCCACCGGCGGCGAAATCCGCGTGCGCGTCGGCTGGACGGCGGGCGGCGGGCAATATCTCTCCGTCAAGGACAATGGGCCGGGCATACCGGAAGACGAGATTCCGATCGTGCTTTCGGCCTTCGGCCAGGGCTCGATCGCCATCAAGAGCGCCGAACAGGGCACCGGGCTTGGCCTGCCGATCGTGCAAGGCCTGCTGGCCATGCATGGCGGCGAATTCCAGCTCCATTCCAGGCTGCGCGAAGGCACCGAGGCGATCGCCATCTTCCCGCTGAGCCGGGTGATGGAGGAACTGCCGGCGCTGCCGACCAAGGCGGTTGCCTCGCGCCGGCGCTGAATGCTTAACCGCGGACCGCGGCTGCCATGCCGGAGCTGGTCAGCGCGGCCGCCTTGACCAGGCCGGCGGCAAGCGCCGCCCCTACCCCCTCGCCTTGACTGACGCCCAGATCGAGCAGCGGGCGAAGGCCGAGGCGCTCGGCGGCCTTGGCATGACCAGACTCTGGCGACAGGCTTGCGAGGAGACAGTGATCGAGCGCGGCGGGGTTGGCGGTATGTAGGACACCAGCGGCCGCAGTCACCGCAAACCCATCGAGCAGCACCGGGATCTTCTGCATCCGCGCCGCCAGAATGGCGCCGCAGATCGCGGCGAATTCCCGCCCGCCGACCCGGCGCAGCGCTTCCAGCGGGTCCTTGAGGCTCGCGCCGTGAAACGCGACCGCGGCATCGACCACCTCCGCCTTGCGCCTCTGCATCGCCGCGTCCGCCCCTGATCCAGGGCCGACCCAGTCGGCGCTGGTGCCGCCGAACAGTGCCGTGCAAAGGGCCGCGGCGACAGTCGAATTGCCGACGCCGAGGTCGCCAAGGCAAAGCAGGTCGGTACCGCCGGCAATCGCTTCCATGCCGAAGGCCATGGTAGCGGCACAACCGCGCTCGTCCAGTGCCGCATCCTCCGTAATGTCGGCTGTCGGAATGTGCAGGGCCAGATCGAACACCTTCAAGCCGAGATCGTTGGCGATGCAGATCTGGTTGATCGCTGCACCGCCGGCGGCGCAGAGCTCGACTGCATTTGCCGTGGCGGCGGCGGGGCGCGGCGAAATGCCGTGACGGGTGACGCCATGATTGCCGGCAAAGATCGCCACCAATGGCCGCGTCACCGCCGGCGGCGCGCGGCCGCTCCACCCGGCAAGCCAGGCGGCGATGTCCTCGATGCGGCCAAGCGAGCCTTTGGGCTTGTCTGCCTTGGCAAACAACTGGCGCACGCGGGCCTTGGCCGCCATATCTCCCGGCGGCAGGCTCACCAGGAGGTCGCGAAAATCGTCGAAAGGCAGCGCGCTGGTCATGTCGATGGCGATCGTCCGTGTGGATTGGTGAGCGGCATAGCCGCCTTGGCCAGCCGGCACAACCTCAAGCCGGCACAACCTCCAGGCCTGGTACAACTTGGCGGTATTGACGCGAAAGCATTCGTTGGCGGCGCTTCCCGGAGGGCTTGCATTGACTTTGTCGTTGCACCATGTGGAGGCTAGCCAAGGAAATCCTTATGACGGCCATTGAATCCCCGTGCATCCTGGTCTGCTCGATCGACATGAAAACCGGCTTCTGTTTCGGTTGCGGGCGCACGCGCGAGGAAATCGCCGCCTGGATCGACATGACCCCGCAAACCCGCCGCAGCGTCATGGCCGAGCTGCCGGCAAGGCTGGAAACGGTCGAGCGACGCCCCCGCCGGGAAACCCGTCGCAGCCGCATGGCACGCGAACGCGACGCCCTCTCGTGAACCGGCCGCAGAGATGAACCGACTGTTGTGGATTCTGATCGTCGCGATCGGGGCGGGTGTGCTCCTGCTCATGCTCAACGATTCCGCCGGCAGTACGTTCGGCATCGAGAATTACGATTTCAGCCAGTTGATCTGGCTTGGCGCCTTAGCGGCACTCGTCGGCGCCGGCCTGGTCAGATCGGGCAGGCCGTTGGGCACCATGGCCCGCAGCCTCGGCGCCTGGGGTGCCATCGTGCTGGCGCTGATCGCCGGCTATCAGTACCGCTATGAGTTGCAGGATTTCGCCAGCCGCGTCACCGCCGGCCTTGTTCCCGGCAGTCCGCTGGCGCTGGGCGTGGAAGAAGGCCATGCCACCGTCACCCTGGACAAGGCCGGCAGCGGCCATTTCGAAGCGCGCGTCACGATCAACGGCACGCCGATCCTGACGGTTGTCGATACCGGCGCGACCAGCACCGTTCTGACCGCCGAGGACGCGCTGGCGGTCGGGTTCAATTCGGCGGCTCTCCGCTTCACCATACCGATCTCTACCGCCAACGGCATGACACGCGCGGCGGCGGTGCGAACCGACGAACTGTCGATCGGCGGCATCGTGCGCAAGGACATGCCCATCATGATCGCCGCACCAGGCACGCTCGGCCAGAGCCTTCTCGGTATGAATTTCATCGGCTCGCTATCGGGTTTCGACGTACGCGGCGATCGCATGATTTTGCGGGATTAAGTTTTTCCTCAGGCCGCCTCTGCGGTCCGGCCGAAATCGACCTCTGCGAAAGCCGTCTTGATCACCTCCGGTCCGGCACCGGGCTTTGTCGCCTCGGTGGACAGGATCTGCCGATAGCGGCGTGCACCGGGCAGGCCGTGAAACAGCCCGACCATGTGCCGGGTGACATGCCCGAGCCGTCCGCCCTGCTCGATATGGCGTGACGCGTAATCCGCCATGGCATCGATCAGTGCGGCAAAATCGAACGACTCAGCTGTGCTGCCGTAAAACGCGGCATCGATGCCGGTCAGTATCCCTGGCGTGTGATAGGCGGCGCGGCCGAGCATGGCGCCATCGACATGGTCGAGATGCGTCAGCGCCTCTGCGAGAGATTGAATGCCACCGTTGATGCCGATGAATTTGTTTTGTTTTCTGGCTTTCAGCCGATAGACGCGGTCATAGTCGAGCGGTGGGATGTCACGATTTTCCTTTGGGCTCAGTCCTTCCAGCCAGGCCTTGCGGGCGTGCACCCACAGCGCGTCGGCGCCGGCCGCGAAAACACCATCGGCCAACGCATCGAGTGCCGGTTCCGGATCCTGCTCATCGACGCCGATGCGGCACTTGACGGTAACCGGTATTTTCACCGCCGCCTTCATTGCCGCGACGCAATCCGCGACGAGCACGGGCGTCTTCATCAGGCAGGCGCCGAAAGTGCCCGACTGGACGCGGTCGGACGGGCAGCCGATATTGAGGTTGATTTCATCATAGCCGAAGGTTTCGCCGATGCGCGCCGCCTCGGCCAGCTTTCCCGGATCGGCGCCGCCGAGTTGCAGCGCAACCGGATGTTCGCTGTCGTCGAAGCCGAGCAGCCGCTCGCGTGCGCCGTGGATGACCGCATCGGCCACCACCATCTCGGTGTAGAGCAGCGCCTCGCGCGTCAGCTGGCGATGGAAGAACCGGCAGTGCCGGTCCGTCCAATCCATCATCGGCGCCACGGCAACTTTGTGGCGTAACATATTCATTTTACTATTTTTTCTGTCTCAGTCCGTCCGATACTCCGTTCGAATGACAGAGCAATTTGGCAAGAGATGCACACCTAACTGACCCGATATACGATTTTGCCGCCGCAACTGAAAGCAAATTGGCATGTCACACATGTCACTGTACGCACCAGTTAGATGCCTGCCGTGGAACGATGGACCGCCGGCGGCATACCAGTCAGCCAAGGCGAAGCGTGTTGCGGGCGATCTGCCACGCGGATTCGACATGCCGCCGCGCCGCCTCCTCCGCCTCGTCCGGCTTGCGCGACCGGATTGCATCCATGATTTCGGTCATTTCGGCGATCGCCGGCTCGCGGCGGTTCTCCGACGCGATCGTCATTGAGCGGAGCTGGTTGATGCGGACATTCAGCCCCGTCACGATTTCCCAGGCAATGCGCTTGTCCGCCGCCTCGAACAGCGTTTCGTAGAACTTGGTCGTTGCCCGCATCACCTCGACAGGCGCACCGGACGCCCACGCCTCAAGCAGGTTCGTCAAGGCGGCATCGAGCGAGGCGATCTGCGCGTCCGTGGCTGTCAGGGCGCAAGCCCGCGCCGCGATGCCCTCGAGCAGCGCCCGCAATTCATAGATTTCGTCGGTGCGGCCGAGATCCGGTTTGGCCACGGCGGGTCCGTGGCCCGGTATCATCTGCACCAGGCCTTCCGCCTCCAGCTGCCGCAGCACCTCGCGCACGACGGAACGGCTTACCCCGAGCTGATCGCATAGCGGCCGCTCGACCAGCCTTTCACCAGGCTGGAAATGGAAGCCCATGATCGCCTCACGCATGCGCTCCAGCGCCAGCGTCCTCAGCGTCTTGGCAGAGCGGTCGATCCGCAGCGTATCGCCTGACATTTTCTCTCCCTACCCCGATCCGGCCACAAAACAGATTCCATAGCCGATTGACAAGGCTTCTGGTGCTCCATAGTATGGTATACCATAAGATGATGTAAAGATTTCGGCGTTGCACAGCGCCGTGGCGACCGAGGACTTTCATGAAACCAGCCATTCGAAAGATCGTCACGTACATCGAGAACACGTTAATCGAGGGCGGCAAGGAAGCCCCAAAACCGCTGCGTCTGATCGGTGTCGCGGCTGTGCTGACAAATCCCTGGGCCGGCCGCGGTTTCACCGACGACCTGTCGCCGGAGATCCGCGCTATTGCTCCCGTCCTCGGTGAACTGCTGACCCGCGAAATCATCGCCGTCGCCGGTTCCGGCGAGGCGATAGAGGGTTATGGCAAGGCCGCGGTCTGCGGCACGGCGGGCGAGATCGAGCATGCATCGGCGCTGATCCATACGCTGCATTTCGGCAACCATTACCGTCGCGCGGTCGGCGCCAAGACCTATCTCGCCTTCACCAATCTGCGCGGAGGGCCGAACACCCCGATCATGATCCCGCTGATGGACAAGAACGACGAAGGCCGCCGCTCCCACTATCTGACCGTACATTTCCAAATCGGCGACGCGCCAGCGCCCGATGAGCTGGTAGTGGCGCTTGGCGCTTCGATTGGTGGCCGCCCGCACCATCGTATCGGCGACCGCTATCAGGACCTCAAGGAGGTCGGAGACCTGCATGGCTGACGTCGCTGCCACCGCATGGGTCCGGGACACGGCTCCGGACGGCACCGGCTTCATCCGCGCCGGCTCCGGCGCGCCGGTTCTGCTCATTCACGGTGTCGGCATGAACGCCGCGATCTGGCACGATCAGATCGCGGCGATGAAAGACCATCATGACCTGATCGCCATCGACATGCTCGGCCACGGCGTTTCACCGCTGCCGCCGGAAGAAGCCAGCCTGTCGGATTTCGCCGATCAGGCGGTTCGCCTGCTCGACCATCTTGGCGTGGCGTCGGTGTCGATCGTCGGCCATTCGATGGGCGCGCTGGTCGCACTGGAAATCGCCCTTCGCGCCCCTTTGCGCGTTCGCGCCATCGTGTGCCTCAACGCGGTGTTCCGCCGCCCCGCGGCCTTGACGCAGGCCGTGCGCGAGCGGGCGGCCGCGCTCGGCACCCATGGCAACCGTTCCGCCATTGCGGCTACGCTTGCCCGCTGGTTCGGCGACCCGCTGCCGGCGAACCTTATCGGGGCGGCCTCTACCGCGCGCGCCGCCCTTGAAAGGGTCGACCCCGAAGGCTACGCGCGCACCTATCGCCTCTTTGCCCGTGCCGATGCCGAGCATGCCGATGCCCTCCCCGGTCTTGCCGCACCGGCCCTGTTCATGACCGGGTCGCAGGACAGCAATTCGACCCCGGCCATGTCGGCGGCGATGGCGAGGCTTGCGCCGCACAGCCAATGCCTCGTGCTCAATGGAGAAAGGCACATGATGGCAATGGCTTCACCTGAAAAAGTGACCAAACACATCATGGAATTTCTCGACACGGCAGGAGACGCTGGCGTGAGGCCGGAGACGGATGCAGTCTTTGACAGCGGCGAATTCCGGCGCGCACTCGGCTCCTTCCTGACCGGTGTCACCATCGTCACAACGATCGGAGCGGAAGGCGAACCGCGCGGCTTCACCGCCAACTCCTTCACCTCGGTCTCACTCGAGCCGCCGCTGGTGCTTGTCTGCATCGCCAAGAGGGCGCTGGGGCACAGTGCTTTTTCGACGTCGAGAGGTTTCGCCATCAACATCCTGTCAGAGGACCAGAAGGCCCATTCCGGCATCTTCGCTTCCAAAGCAGCGGACAAGTTCGCGGCCGTGAGCTGGCAACCGGGCCGGACCGGCAATCCGCTGATCGACGGCTCCGTTGCGGTGTTCGATTGCGGCATGGAGCAGCTGGTCGATGCTGGCGATCACTCGATCCTCATCGGCCGCGTCCGCGACTTCAGCCACAACGGAGCCCAGCCCCTCGGTTATTGCAGAGGCACCTACGTCACGCCTGGCCTCAGCCAGGAGGCGCTGGCGGCGGCGCCCCCCGATACGGAGGTCGGCGCCATTCTCGAGAACGAGGGCCGTGTGCTGTTCGTCGAAACAGCCGACGGGATTTATGAATTGCCTGCGGGGCGCGGACTGGGCACGCCCAACGATGCGCGCAGCCTCAAAGGGCGCCTTGCCGCCAGGGCCATAGACGCCCAGCTCGGCTTCCTGTTCGCGGTGTGGGACGATGCCGCCGAACCCTGGCGCACGCATGTTTATTATCGCGGAACGGTCGAGGGATCCTATTCCGACGATCGCCAGATGCGGCTTGTCGACCTCGAGAAGATCGCGGATCTGAAGATCGCCGATCCCGCAGTGCGTTCGATGCTTGCCCGCTATGCGCGCGAACGTACGGAAGATGCATTCGGCGTCTATGTCGGCAACGAGGTCGAAGGCGAAGTCCGGCCGCTCGCCAAGCCCGCGCCTTCTCAAATTCCTCTTTCCGGCCGCGGGTGAAACCGATGAAGTTTTCGCTTTTCGTGCACATGGAGCGATCGGATCTGGCAAAGCCGCATTCCGAGCTTGTCGGCGAGCTGGAGGAGCTGGTTTTGCAGGCGGAAGAGGCAGGATTCGAGACTGCCTGGATCGGCGAGCATCACGGAATGGAATTCACCATCTCGCCGAACCCGTTCATCAACATCGCCTGGCTCGCCGCCAAAACCAGGCGCATCCGGCTCGGAACAGGAACCATCGTCGCGCCGTTCTGGCACCCGATCAAGCTTGCCGGCGAAGCAGCGATGGCCGACGTCGTCACCGGCGGCCGTCTCGACATCGGCATTGCGCGCGGCGCCTACGCTTACGAATACCAGCGACTTTTCCCGGGCCTCGAGGCCTGGGGTGCCGGCCAGCGTATGCGCGAGATGGTGCCGGCGATCCGCGGCCTTTGGGATGGTGATTTCGAACTCGCCGGCGAGTTCTGGTCGTTTCCGTCGACCACCTCGTCGCCCAAGCCGCTGCAAAAGCCTTATCCGCCGATCTGGGTGGCCGCACGCGATCCGAACTCGCACGACTTTGCGGTTTCCAGCAAATGCAACGTCCAGGTGACGCCGCTTGCCTCCGGCGATGGCGAAGTGGCCAGCCTGATGGAGCGTTTCAACGCGGCGTGTAATGCCCACCCCGACGTACCAAGGCCGGAGATCATGCTGCTGATGCATACTTTCGTCGCCGAGGATGCCGCGGAGGCTGACCGGCTCGCGCAGGATCTGTCGCAGTTCTACTGCCAGTTCGGCGCCTGGTTCCAGAACAAGAAGCCGGTGCACCAGGGCATAATGGAAGCGCTGACCGAAGACGAGATCGCGGCCATGCCGCAATATGCGCCTGACAAGATCAAGCAGAACCTGGTCATTGGCGAAGCCGACGAGGTGATCGCCAGGCTGAAGGCCTACGAAGCGCTCGGCTACGATCAGTATTCGATCTGGATCGACAGCGGCCTTTCCCATCGGCGCAAGAAGAAATCGCTGCAGCTCTTCATCGACAGGGTGATGCCGGCCTTTTCCGAGCCGAAAGCTGGATTGCGATGAGCACCACTCAATTCAGGAACTATATTGACGGCAGCTTCGTCGAAGTGGCGGCGACCTTCGACAGCATCGATCCCTCGACGGGCGCGCCATGGGCGAAGATGCCCGCTGCATCGTCTGATGACGTCGACCGCGCCGTCGAAGCTGCTCACCGGGCGCTTGGCTCCGGCACGTGGCCGGCAATGACGGCAACGGCACGCGGCAAGCTTCTGGTGCGGCTCGGCGATCTGGTGGTCGCCAATGCCGACCGGCTGGCGGAACTCGAGACGCGCGATACCGGCAAGATCATCCGCGAGACCCGCGCCCAGATCGCCTATGTCGGCGACTATTACCGCTATTATGGCGGGCTGGCCGACAAGCACGAGGGCTCGTTTGTCCCCATCGACAAGGCCGACATGGAAGTGACCATCCGGCCGGAGCCAATTGGCGTCGTAGCCGCCATTGTGCCGTGGAACTCGCAGCTCTTCCTGTCCGCCGTCAAGCTCGGGCCGGCGCTGGCGGCCGGCTGCACCATCGTTCTGAAAGCATCGGAAGACGGCCCTGCCCCGTTGCTGGCCTTCGCCGAACTCGTCCATGAGGCGGGATTTCCCGCCGGGACCGTGAACATCCTGACCGGCTTCGGCCACGATTGCGGTCACCGGCTGACCAGTCATCGGCTCGTCGCCCGCGTCGCCTTCACCGGCGGTCCCTCGACCGCTCGGCAGATCGTCAGGAATACGGCGGAAAACCTCGCTTTCACGACGCTCGAGCTCGGCGGCAAAAGCCCGGTCGTGGTGTTTGCCGATGCCGATCTGGACAGCGCCGCCAACGCGGTCGTTGCCGGCATCTTCGCTGCCACCGGCCAGAGCTGCGTCGCCGGCTCTCGGCTGCTGGTCCAGCGCTCCGTGAAGGACGAATTCCTCGCCCGGCTCAAGCGCAAAGCCGAGGCGATCAGGATTGGCGATCCGCAGGATCCCGCGATCGAAATGGGACCGCTCGCCACCTCGCGCCAGCGCGAATGGATAGAGAAGATCATTGCTGAAAGCCTGGCCGCGGGCGGGCAACTGGTCACCGGCGGCATTCGCCCCGCGGGCATGGCGGACGGCTTCTATTACGCGCCGACGATTATCGACGCGCCTGATCAGACCCTTGCCTGCGTGCGCGAAGAGCTCTTCGGCCCGGTGCTCTGTGTGCTAGCCTTCGACGGCGAAGCTGAAGCGCTTTCGCTCGCCAACGACACGAAATTCGGCCTGGCGTCCGGCGTGTTCACCACCAATCTGGCAAAAGCCCACCGCATGGCGCGCGGCATCCATGCCGGCGTGGTCTGGATCAACACCTATCGGGCGGTCTCGCCGCTGGTTCCGTTTGGCGGCTACGGCCAATCCGGGCTCGGCCGCGAGGGCGGCCTCGATGCGATCCGCGACTACACGCGTTCGAAATCGGTGTGGATACGCACCTCCGACGACCCGATTCCCGATCCTTTTGTCATGCGGTAGCCGCCGCTGGCCGGAGATGCGCGATCAAGGCGAAAACGACCGATCGCGAACAGACAACAACGAAAACAACAGAGGAGAACGACAATGAAACTGATCATCACCGGCTTCCTTGCCGGATTTATTGCAACGACAGTTCCGGCAACGACGGCCGCAAAGGCCGAGGACATGGTGTTCACCAGCTGGGGCGGGACGACCCAGGAAGCGCAGACCAAATCCTGGGCCGAGCCGTTCACCGCTGCATCCGGCATCAAGGTCATGCAGGACGGCCCGACCGACTACGGCAAGCTGAAGGCGATGATCGACAGCGGCAGTGTCAACTGGGACGTCGTCGACGTCGAGATGGATTTCGCCATCAAGGCGGCCAAGGACGGTCTGCTCGAGCCGATCGACTTCAAGACCGTGCCGAAGGCCGACCTCGATCCGCGCTTCACCACCGATCACGCCGTCGGCAGTTTCTACTATTCCTTCGTGCTCGCCTGGAACAAGGGCGCCGTTTCGGGTGAACCGGCCGGCTGGGCCGACATGTTCGACCTGACGAAGTTCCCGGGCAAGCGGACCTTCTACAAATGGTCGGCGCCCGGTGTCATCGAGATCGCGCTGCTGGCCGATGGTGTTCCGGCGGACAAGCTCTATCCGCTGGATCTCGATCGCGCCTTCAAGAAACTCGACACCATCAAGTCGGACATCGTCTGGTGGAGCGGCGGGGCGGAGTCGCAGCAATTGATCGCATCCGGCGAAGCAACGTTCGGCCAGCTGTGGAACGGCCGCGTCTTCGCACTGGACAAGGATGGCGCCGATGTCGGCGTCTCCTGGAACCAGAACCTGACCGCAGCCGACGTTCTGGTGGTACCGAAGGGTGCCAAGAACAAGGATACGGCGATGAAATTCCTCGCCGCGGCGAGCAGCCCCGCCGGCCAGGCCAAATTTGCCGAAGCCAGCGGTTATGCGCCGATCAATACCAAGGCCAAGGCAGAGATGCCGGCCGATGCCGTGAAATCGCTGCCGGACGCTCATGTCGGCGGGCAGATCAATCTCGACATGAACTACTGGGCCGCCAATCGCGACACCATCGCCGCGCGCTGGTATGCCTGGCAGGCGAAATAAGCCCGCCCTTGAACCGCAATGGACGAGACGGTTCGCGCCGTCTCGTCCCGTAGCCGGGTCGCTGTCATGTCGGTCGAAACACGCCGGAACTTTGGAACGGTGCGGGTGCCGGCAGGTCTCAATGGCCTGCTGCCGGCCCTGATTCTGATTATGCTGTTCTTCGTCATCCCCGTGCTGGCGCTGCTTTTGCGCAGTGTCACGGAGCCCGAGCCAGGCTTGCAGAACTATGCTGCCCTGCTTGGTGACGGCACCTATGCGCGGGTGTTCTTCAACACATTCCTGGTCGCGGCGTTGGTCACCGTCGCCACGGTCCTTGTCGCCTTTCCGGTCGCCTGGATGCTGGCGATCATGCCTTCGGGACTGGCCTCGATCATCTTCGGCATCATCATTCTGTCGATGTGGACGAACCTGCTCACCCGCACCTATGCCTGGATGGTGCTCCTGCAGCGTACCGGCGTGATCAACCGGACGCTGATGACCATCGGCGTCATCGACCACCCGCTGCCGCTCATCAACAATCTCACCGGCGTCACCATCGGCATGGTCTATATCATGCTGCCCTTCATGATCCTGCCGCTGGTCGGCACGTTACGGGCGATCGATCCGATGACGCTGCGTGCGGCGTCGCTGTGCGGCGCAAGCCCCTTCCAGGCGTTCCGCCGCATCCTCGTGCCGCTGTCGCTGCCCGGCGTCGCGGCCGGCGGCCTGATGGTCTTCGTCATGTCGCTCGGCTACTTCGTAACGCCGGCACTGCTCGGCGGCACGTCGAACATGATGCTTGCCGAAATGATCGCGCAAATGGTCCAGTCGCTGCTCAACTGGGGGCTCGGCAGCGCCGCTGCCTTCATCCTGCTTGTCGTCACCATGGTTCTCTACGCACTGCAGCTGCGCCTTGTCGGTGCCAGGCGCACGAGCGGAGGCATCTGAGATGCTGCTCGACTATGACCGCATGGGTTGGCTACGGGTTGCCCTGCTCGGCTTCACCGCGCTGGTCGCCGGCTTTCTTCTGTTGCCGGTGGTTTTCATCGTCCTGCTCTCCTTCGGCTCGTCGCGCTGGCTGGCTTTTCCGCCGCCCGGCTGGACGCTCAAATGGTACCAGGAGCTTTTTGCCGATCCGGCTTGGCTCAACGCCGCGCTGACCAGCGCCCGAATCGCCACCATGACGGCGATCCTGGCAGTAGCGATCGGCCTGCTCGCCTCCTTTGCCCTGGTTCGCGGACGGTTTGCCGGACGTGAGATCCTGCGCGGCCTGCTGCTGACGCCGATGGTGCTGCCCGTCGTTGTCTTCGCCATCGCCATCTACGCCTTCTTCCTTCGCCTTGGCCTCGGCGGCACCACCATCGGCTTCGTCATCGCCCACACCGTGCTGGCGCTGCCCTTCGCCATCATTCCGATCGCCACCGCGCTCGAAGGGTTCGACAAGTCGATCGAGGACGCGGCAATCGTCTGCGGGGCAAGCCCGCTCGAGGCCAGGCTCAGGATCACCTTGCCGTCGATCCGGATCGGCATCTTCTCCGCCGCGATCTTTTCCTTCCTCGCCTCGTGGGACGAAGTCGTGGTGGCGATCTTCATGGCCAGCCCCAGCTTGCAAACCTTGCCCGTCAAGATCTGGGGCAGTCTGCGGTCGGACCTCAGTCCGGTGATCGCCGCTGCCTCCAGCCTGCTGGTCGGGCTGACGCTTGCCCTGATGGTGATGACGGCGCTGCTGCACCGAAAGTTCCGGACATGACCCACCCTTTCCTCTCCATCCGCAATCTGCGCAAGGCGTTCGGGGCGATCGTCGCCGTGCACGACGTCACGCTGGACATTCCCAGGGGCGAGTTCCTGACCTTCCTCGGGCCCTCCGGTTCGGGAAAATCGACGACGCTCTACGCGATCGCCGGCTTTCAGGACCCGACTTCCGGCGATGTCTTGCTGGAAGGAAAATCACTGCTTGCAGTGCCTTCGCATAAGCGCAACATCGGCATGGTCTTCCAGCGCTACACGCTGTTTCCGCATCTGACGGTGGCCGAAAACGTCGCTTTTCCGCTGCGGGTTCGCCGCCGGCCGGACGCCGACGTGAAGAAAAAGGTCGCCGACATGCTGGCCCTGGTGCGGCTCGAAAGCTTTGCCGGACGCTTACCCGGTGCGCTGTCGGGCGGCCAGCAGCAGCGCGTCGCGCTGGCCCGGGCGCTGGCCTACGATCCTCCGATCCTTTTGATGGACGAGCCATTGTCGGCGCTCGACAAGAAGCTGCGCGAGGAAATCCAGGGCGAAATCCGCCGCATCCATCGCCAGACCGGCGTCACCATTCTCTACGTCACCCACGATCAGGAAGAGGCGCTGCATCTGTCGGACCGAATCGCCCTGTTCAAGGATGGCCGCATCGAGCAGACCGGCACCGGCGAGGATCTCTATCTCAGGCCGGCGACCGATTTCGTCGCCGGCTTCATCGGCAATTCGAATTTCCTCGCCGCCGAACATCTCGGCACCACCAACGGCACGACAACGATCCGCATGACAGACGGTTCGGTGATATCCGGAGTCAGGGCCAACGGCACGTTCGGCAAAGGCCAGAAGACCAGGCTGATGATCCGGCCCGAAGCCTTTAGCATGGAGCGGAGCCCGGCGAGCGCGGAACTGAATGTCGAGATCGTCGACATCGCATTTTACGGCGAGCGCCGGCGGATCGTCGCGCGCATCGCCGCTGGACAGGAGGTTGACATCAGGCCGACCTCCGCCATGCAATCGCAGGATGTGTGGCCCTGCAGCCGGCAGGTCTTTTTCGATCCCGCTGCTGCATTCCTGTTTCCGGCCTGACTAAGCCGCGGTGGATCGCCGCCCTTCAACGCTTCGCAGCGATGGAAGCGTGCTTGGGGACAAGCTGTGGTTAGGTCCATCATCAGCTTCGGTCAGCAACGCGCAACGTGATCGACGCTGCAGTCGGCTGATTGGATGGCGGGCGCAACTCCCGTATCCATTGACAGTCGTCATGCTCGGTTGGAAGATGAAGAAGGTCAGCGGCGATAGCCATACGGGAAGGCAATGGTCCAACCGCCAGATACCGGACACCATCCTGGCAGCGTCGTCGCGGTCATCGTCATTTGTTTGATCATCGTTGCTTTGTTCTTCATAGGCTTCAGATACTCAAGGCCAGGCCAGGGTACCCTCGTTATTCCCGGCGGTACGCTGCAGCAACCGTAAATCCGACCCCTTGGCGCTGACGCGAAGCCGTTCTCAGGCTGCCAAACGTGCCCGGCGGGACTGGGGGACGCCGCAGAATGGGCCGGCGATTCGCAGCCGGTCTTTTGCTTCCCGCCGCGGCATTCCTTTCCCACCTAAACAACGAGCCTGACCGGTGTGAGGTCGACGATACTAGGAGACGACGAGCGCTCAGTCACTAGGCACTAGACGGCCCTGATCAGCCGGAGCAGAGAAAGCGCTTCGAAAAAGGTCCCCTTGCGAAAGGCAAGATAGGTCGGCTCTTCGACACCATGGAACCGGCGCTTGAAGGCCGCCTGCCCCTGCAGATTGAAGCGGGTGCGATTGACCCAGGGAGAGTCATAGGCACGCTGGAAGGCGTGCCGCCAGAAATCGCTTTCGGCAAACCCGCTAGGTCCGATTTCGACAAGCGGCGACAGGCCTAGGGTGACGACGGAAACACCTTCATCGCGAAAGCGGTCGACCGCGAATTTGGTCAGGCCGATCTCGGCATGCGCCGAGCCATCGATATGCTTGCGCTTGAACGAGGTGGTGTAGCCGATGACCTTGCCGTCGCTGAACAGCGGATCGAAATCCAGCAAGGCCACGAGCTCCCCATCCGGACCGTGCAGGACGAAACGGCGCATATCGACGCCAAGGTGATCGGCAAAGGGCCTGTTGAGAAATCTCATCTCCCAGCGCTTGACGATGCGGTCGGCCCGCCAATTCTGGGAGAGCCTGGCAATCTCGTCGAGGAAGACAGTCCCGTTGTCCTCTGCGAAGGAAAAACCCTTCTTCAAGAGCCAGCGTTCGGAATAGCGCACTGTCTCATTGCGCTTTCCGGAAAAGTCGTGTCTGGGCAGGACAAGCCTGGTGTCGACGCCGAGGCGGTTGACCTGATAGCCAAGCCCGGCAAGCACGCGCGCCGTCTGGTCGCCGATCTGCACGAACCACGGGCTGCCGGCAACCTCGATGAAACGTCTGATATAGTCGCGCCGATCGGCCGGGGCAGCCACTGGATCACCGAGCGCGAAATGATGTCGCGTTTTGCTGCCGTAAGCGATGTAGCCCTGGGCATCGCCGAAGTAGTGAAGCCCCTTCTGCACGGCGGTCGAATAGGCAAGGGAAAAATCACCGTGGCGACGGACCAGCGCCAGGCGCTCGACATGGTTCAGCTGCAGCCGCGGTATTTTAGGCCCGCGGTTCTCCAGGAAACGATCGAGGCGTCTTCGCAGTGACGGCATGGTCGACTTTCGCGTGCCGGCTAGGCCGATGAAAGAGCTGACGGACCCCAAACCGATCATGTTGCCGCGAGCTGATCCTTATCTCAGCGCGGCATGTTTACCCGGCCGGAGCCGCCAGATTCGTAGGCGCAATCTGCCCCGGTCCCGCCCCCAGGCGGCAACACGCATTGTTGTCGACGCCCAGCGCCTGACGGCTGGTTGCTGCGCCCTTGGCGACACGAAAATCAATGCCACTTTCGGAAGCGCCCAGGTCACCTGCCAAACACGATGTTCTTAGCGAACGGCGCTCTGAGAAGATTCCGCTTGTTCGGAAGCCAGGAACTCGTCGCGTTCTGCTATCCACAAATCGGCGTAGTCGACATTCTGCCATTCGGCAAACCACGGGCCGCCGCTGGTATAGTGGACCGCCTTAGGTGTGCCGACCGCAGGCTTTTCGTTCCAGCCTTCGAGCCAATTCCACTCTACCGGCAATGAGCCCAAATCTTTGTCGGCAACCCACTGCATTCGGTGAAGATAGGCGCCACTTTCCTGATTCACGACCTCTGGCGTGAGCGATCTGACCGAAGGATGCGCGCAATTGAACAGCATCAGCGACGACCAGTTTTTCCGAGGATAGGACGTCTGGACCACACCATCCATCTTGGTTGTGGCCTTCGGCGTATAGTCATGCTGGACGCAATAGACCGCCTTGTCCGAGTCCGTATATTTCAGCAGGCCTGCGACGTCACCAAGCCACAGGAAATCGCAATCGCAAAACAGGGCCCAACCCGTGTAGTCGGCGAGAAAGGGCGTGAGGAAGCGCGTGTAGGTGAACTCCGTTGAGGCGAGCGGATCTTTTTCCCGCCAATATAGCCCGCGGGCACGCATCTCGTCCTGTTTGATCGGAATGACGGAGACAGGCGCCGACGCATGTTTGAGCAGGGAGTGTCGCGCGACGTCGTACGCGATCGGCTCACGGCTGTCCCATCCGATAAATACCCTAAACGCATCAGTCATATTCACTACCCTGGCTTTCGATTTTTACGGTCGTACACTAACTAGTTGGCGATGGCTCGGCAACAATTGCGGTCAACCAAGCCGGTTTCTCACAGATTTGTCCTGGCCTCAGCGTTGCTTTTTTGGGTGGACTGGGCCTCGCATTCCCAATGCGACACGGGCCCATTTCTGATAGGTGTAGCTGGCCGAATACGCGGCCACCATCGCACCAATGGAACCGTCCAGAAATCCCAGCCGGAAAATATAGCTGCGCACATAGGCCCAGACCGAGCGCAAAACCGCCTTGCCTATCGAGCTTTTTTTGCCCTCGGCAAGCAGTTGCGCGGCGGACGCTTCTGCGTACCGGCCGATCTTGTCGTGGGCATCTGCCAAGTCGGTAATGGAATCGTGCTCGATCGGCCGGGACAATCGGCTGACCTTCCCGTTCACCAATACCTTCTCGTGCACGGTGTCGTCGCTGAACCGCCCGGAGCGGCGACGGAAGAGCCTGAGCACCAGATCGGGCGACCAGCCGCTATGGCGGACAATGTGCCCGCAAAAGCGCGATCTTCTCGGTATTTCGAAGCCGTCATTGGCTTTTGGGTCGGCGATTGCGGCCCTTATTTCCGCGCCGAGCGGCGCCTCCACCCACTCATCGGCATCCAGCGAGAGGATCCAATCCCCCGTTGCCGCGGCCAGCGCACGGTTTTTTTGCGCACCAAAACCGGGCCAATCAACGGTCATCAGAACCTTTGCTCCCAGAGCACCGGCAATCTCCCTGGTTCTGTCGCTGCTGTTGTTGTCGAGAACGACGATCTCATCGGCAAAATGGACCGACCGAAGGCATTGCGCGATGGATGCCTCCTCGTTGCGGGTGATGATAATGACCGAGAGCGCCGGCACGGTCAGAATGCTCCGGCATCAAAGCTGCCACTGTCATTCGAATGCATCTGCAGCATCGGCTCCCGGCCCGTTAGCACACTGAGGGTACTAACCTAATTCAACAAAGTCGAAAATCATTTCAGATCAAGGCCTTCATACAGCGCCATCATTCGCTTGATCATGACATTGAAATCATAGTGTTCGGCCGCCGCTCTCACCCGGGCTGCGGTCTCAGGTCGTGACGACAACTGCAGCGCGTGCGCGAGCGCTGCAGCGAGGTCGCTTTCGCTGGCCGCATCGCAAACGAGCGTCGGCTCGAACCGCTCGACAAGCTCGCGCGCTCCACAGCCGGTGCTTACCACGGCGGGCAAGCCGCTGGCCATCGCTTCGATGACCACTGTGCCGAAAGGATCATAGATGGAAGGCAGCACGGCAATATCGGCCGCGCCGTACCACGGCAGCATGTCTTTCTGCGGCCCCAGCATCTTGAGCCGTGCGCCGAGACCGAGCCTGTCACCGGCCTGCCTGAAGGCGTTGGCGCGCGAATCATGGCCGATGACCCACAATTCAGGCTCGCCATCGAGCCTAGCGACCGCCTTCATCAGTGCAAGAAGTCCTTTTCGCGCAAAGCCCGAGCCGACAAACAGGACGACCGGCCTGTTTTCGTCGACGTCGAGCCGCGCGCGGATTGTCGCCCGATGCTGCTGGCGCAGCTGCGGGTTGAAGCGGTCGAGATCCACCCCGTTGGGAATATGGTGCACATTTTCCGCCGGATAATCGTAGTGACGGACAATGTCCTCTGCCACCATCTTCGAAATGGCAATGACAGCTTTGAGCCTCGGGCTGGCGTAGGTTGCACGTTCAAGGCGCAGCGTCTGGCGGTGAAAGGGGCTCAGCGCCATTGCCGCCCTGCCAAGCCGCGTCTCGAAACGCCGCCGCTCGGCAAGATAGGCGGCATGAACGCCCTCCCCGGCCCGGAAGACATCGCAGCACGGGAGGCGATCGTTGCTCTGCACCAGCGCCGGCGGCATCTCGGCGATCTTGCGGCAGGCAGCTTGAGCAAAGGACGTCGCCCGCAGCGAACGCGGAAACCGGCGGCCGGCACAATGGATGAACTCGATGCCTTCATAACGCGGCCAGTCGCCGGACAGCACGGCCACCCGCCGCTGACGCGCGGCGAATGCGGCCATGATGTTTTCCAACATGATCTCGCCGCCACCGAAAGGCGCATAACGCTGGCGCACGAACAGGAGCGGCCTGTCGAATTGAATTTCGGTGCCACGAATGCCGGCGTACATGGGGTCTGGGCTCCGGCCTTGTTGCCATCTGACGATGTCTATAGAGGCCAGCTCGCATCGGCAACACTTGGAAAGCTCACCCGCCGGAACTCAGAACAGGCCTGTGTCCATTGTCCGCAACTGCTTGCGATTTGCCTAACGGTGCTGCATGTAGAAATTAACTGCAAACAGCGGATCAGCGCCAGCTCCAGCCGGGCGGTGACCGCCATGAGGGGAATCGATGGCTTGAGCAAAGCAACCTGGCCCGCCATTGTCCGCCGGACGATTACCGACACCGCCATATATCGGCTGAGACACACCTTCGGAAGACGGGCAGAAGTGTCATCGCTGCGGCCGATAACGCCCCTTAAAGCGAATGACCTGCCTTTGATCCTCGTCATCCGCAACGAGGCGGACAGGCTACGCCCGTTCCTGAAGCACTATCGCGAACTCGGCGTCACCAGATTCGCCGTCCTCGATGACCGCTCGACAGACGGAACAGCTGAGCTTCTGGCCGAGCAGCCAGATGTCGATCTATTCAGCTCGCCGATCACCTATTCGCAGTCGGACCTGGGAAACCTTTGGCGTCAGCGGATTGTGCAGATCTATGGTCAGCCTCGCTGGTATCTGACCGTGGATGCGGACGAATATCTTGTCTATGACGGTATGGATCAGCATCCGCTCGGTGCGATGGCCGACTGGCTCAAGCGGCGCGGAATGACACGCCTGCTGGCGCCGATGATCGACATGTATCCGAGCGGAAACATCTGGGACGTACCCTTCGATCCCATCGTGCCGCCATGGCAAGTTGCGGACCATTTCGACGGCAGCGGCTATGAGGTGACGAGGAGCCCCCGGCATCTCAAGATCACAGGCGGCCCGAGAACCCGGCTTTTCGCCAGGCAGCACAAGTTGACCAAGTTTCCTCTGATATATGTTGATCGCCAGACGATTTTTACGTCGATTCACTCACCGCTGCCCTACTGGCGAAACTATATAAAGGGATTGGCTGGCCTGCTTCATTTCAAGTTCTTCGCCGATTTCAACGACAAGGCGCAGGTCGCGGTGGCGGAAGGTCAGTATTGGAACGGCGCTTCCAAATATCGCCAGTATCATGAGGTATCGAGCGGTAAAGCCGCTCTCAGCGCGATGAGCGAACAGTCAATGCTGTACGAAGGAGCTCACAGCCTGTTCAAAACGGGTTTGATCGACAAAATTGATTGGTAGACGGCATTTCAAGCAGATGCCGAACCGACATCATGCATAACCGAATGCTTTCATAAGCTGGGCACCTCGTCCTTGGACCAGGTCCTGTAGCTCGGCGTTTCCAAGTTCGGAGCGCCATCTTCCGCTCCCGTCATAGATCGGCTGATTGACCTGTTGGTTCCGGAGCACCGCATGCGGCGTCTCGCCGCTGGCGTCGGTCGGCTTGAACCACTGCTGCGGGTTCTTGTGATAGTCGAGGAGATCCGGGCTGAAGGTTACATCGAGAAAGCCGCATATCTGCTCGACGACTTTGGCCGGATTCTCGACCAGGTCCTCATAGCGATAGATCAGCACATCCGGCTTTCCCCGTTCCGCAAGAACCAGCGCATTGTCGTTGATCCAGCGGTCGAGAGCCTCCGTTGGGTCGCCAAGTCGTTTGATCAGGGACGCTACGACGTCGCGCCCATCTCGCACCGGCATGACGAAACGCGCGCCGGGCACGAGCCGGCGAATGCGGGCGACACGGCGGATATGCCGCGGTGTCTTTTCAAGCAGCACGTTCTTTCCAGCATCGAGCGCCGCCCGCTTCAGTTTCCAGAAGCGGAACATGGCCAGTGGCGTCCACTTGAAGAAAATGTTGGTTTCCTGGAGCGGCAGGTAGACGTTGGGATGCGACGCAAGGATCGTCGCAATCAACGTCGTCCCGCTATGGCCGCAGCCGCAAATGAATCCGGTCCGCATCACCATGTCGGCAATGCTCCCTAACCCAAGGCGACCCGGACGCGGTTATCGACGCGAGCGTAGCACAAGCCGTTCGTGCTAAAAACCTTGTCCAGCTTCTCCCAATATTCGAACTTAGCCAACTGCTCGTCACAATAGGCCACGTCGTCCTCGGAAAGATATTCGCCGTAACCGCCTATCTTGCCCTTGCGCACCTTGAAGCTTTCGGGATCATTCGCATCGCGCGGCTGTAATATCTTGCCGTATCGATCGGACAGATCACCGGTCGATTCACTCACTTTCATCTTGTCGAACGTTCGGTTGTTCGCCACCTCGACAAGCGTCCGATCGTCAGCCTGCTGGTTCAGGAATCCAAGGATGGCGCGAAGGACACCAGCCGTATCCCGATGCATATCTTCATATTGAAGATACCGGATTTCGCGCATCCGGGGCATGGCCGCGAACCAATGCAGATTAAATCTGATGATCTTTTCAATCCCATGATTGTCGCTTCTGATAAAATCGCTGAACGATCCCGCTGGAAGCATGTGGCGCTTCTGAACCTGAAAGTACCCTGAGACCACCGTATCTCTTGGATCGCGAACAAGCATTATTGTTCTTCTCTTCTTGTATCGAGATTTATTCTCCTTGAGGCCCGATATCGGTCGAAGTAACTTGTGGTCGGTTCCGTCGTGAATGTATTGAACTTCAACTCCGAGATCGTCCAGCATGACACGTAGCCACGTGCGCCCCGATTTTGGAAAGGATACGATAAGAGGAAGAGGCGGCGCTTTGGCCTGGAAAAATTTTAGAAAGGACATGTTTAGAAAGGACATGGAGAGACCTCCTTTAGATTATCAGAGCTGGCGCCCGAACCGCTGCCGGCCAGACCAACCCCATTACTGGGCGCCTAAGCCTACGGCTAATTCGAACACAAGGCAGAAATGCCAGCAAGAATTGCGATCCTCTGCGGGGCGAATTGGCCTTTACTATATCCCGGTTCGGAATGCCTTATGTTTTTTGGCCTGTTGCGACGACTGTTCGACACGGGCGCTCCATTCCGCGGTCCGTCGGCCGAACTCCTTAATGCGCATCGCGTCGAAGCGTATTCAGTGACGCGCTTTTGGACGACATGCATTAGCCACTCACTTTTGTGAGCCATGGCGCCAGAATGGACTCGGCCTCGCCCATCACCACGGACCAGGGGCGTTCCCGTTTCGAGACCAGCACGGCCGATGGATAGTAGGGCGTGCGGTCGCCCTCGACCGGCCAGGAGCGCTTGAAGCCGTCGCCCAGAATGAAAACCGAGGGGATGCCGAGCGCGCCGGCCAGATGCGCTCCGGTATTGCTGATGGTCACCACGGCGTCCATCGCGGCAACCTGCGCGGCGAAAAGATCCATGTCGACGAGCTGATCGACCGATCTGTCATGAAGAATGCGCTCCGGCTCACCGTCGGTCAGGATCTTCAGATCGGTCTCGATCTGGCCGTACTGCAGCGAGACGAACCGGAGGTCCGGTCGGCCGATCAGGTTTCGCCAGGCGGCAAGCGGCGGCAGGTCTTTGCCGGGATTGGAGCTGCCCCATGCGATACCGACCAACGGCCGTCCTTCCTTCCGGTAGCGGGCGCGAAGTTCAGCGACCCGGGCCGGATCCGGCTTAAGGGGCACGAAATGCTCGCGGATCGTCGCCTCGTCGGTTTCGAAAACGGCTGTCAGATGCTGGACGCCGGCGAAGGCCTGCGCCTCGGCATAGGTGGCCTTGCCGCCAGCGCCGACCGGCCGCACATCGGCGGTCGGAAAAGTGCGCTGAAAGAGCGGTACCAGGCGGCGCTCGACCAGCACGATCGAGCGGGCGGCGCGCGCCAGGGCACAGCCGACGGAACTCGCATGATGGATCGCGGTGGCCAGACCCTGCTTTTCGGTTTCCATCAGATCAATCAGCAGTGTCTGGCCAGAAATATCCTGGCCCAGCCACTCGCCATCGACGCGGCCGTTGACGATGTGGCGTCGGGCGATCCTGAGTTCGGCGGCTGCGCCATAAGCGCCCATCCGCATCAGCGCCTTGCTGAGCTCGTCGATCAGGTGGACCTCGCCCCTCGACTTCGCAATGGATCCAAGAGCCATGGCTTTCGGCAGGGCCGCCGGCCAATCGCGGGACTCGACGCTTCGCCGATAATCCGCCATCTGATCGGCAATGTCGCCGTCGCGCCAGCGAAGGAAGAGCTGTCGGCGGTGACGTCGGAACCAGACCTTGTATTTGTAGCCTGCAAGCGCGACAGCGCGGCGCAACCGGCCGAGAAGTAGGCTACCTTCCATCGCCAGCTCCGCTGATGATTTGCATGACCCGTCCGCCTGCTTCCTGCACTGCCGACGCCCAGGCTCGGCCGCCTTTTCGGGCCAGTCGAACGCTCGGATATGCGGCGACGGTCTCGCCGAAGGCAGGCCAGGACAGTCGAAACCCGTCGTCGAGTATGACAATCGTCGGCACGCCGAGCGCTCCGGCCAGGTTGGCGCCGGTATTGCTGATCGTCACCACCGCGTCGAGCGCCGCAATTTGGGCGGCAAAGCGGTCCATGTCCGTCAACTGATCGACGGAAGCGTCATGGATGATGCGCCCCGGCGCGTGGCGCTCGAACTCGGAGAGGGCCGGCCCGACATCGCCATATTGCAAGCTGACGAGGCGCCCCGGCAGACTGCTGAACAGCGTCCGCCAATCGTCCAGGGCCGGCAGATCCTTGCTCTTGTTGAGGCTTCCCCAAGCAAATCCGATCAGGGGACCTGGGCCGCCATCGAGATAGGTGCCGCGCAGCTCGGCAACCAGTCGCCGGTCCGGCTCCAGCGGAACGAAGGGCGCGCGTGCCGCCGGGTCGTCCGGCCAGAAATGCTTTGCGAGTGTCTCGAAACCGGCAACGACATCGGCGTCCACCGCCGCCATGTCCTCTTCCCCTTCAATCCTGACATCGAGCGCAGGATATGTTCTGCGATAAAGCGGTGCCAGTCGCGGCTCGACGAAGACGATGCATCGACCGGCAGCCGCAGCTGCTGGACCAAGCAAAGACGCGAACTGGAAAAAGATCGCCAGGTCGCCTTCGCGACGATCGACGAGAAGCGTGCGACCCGCAAGATCACTGCCGTCCCAATCGGGTCTGCCGCGCTGCTTGCTCGCCGCCATCAACTGCCAGATGCGATTTCCTCCGTCGAGACGCCTCAGTCCGCGCCCCGCTTTCTTGATCAGGCCGATATCGCCAAGCTGCTCACCAAGCGCGCCAAGCGCCAGTGCATGGTCGCGAGCAGTTTGCCAGTCACCACGCTGCACGCTTTCCTCCATCAGCCTCATATGCCTTTCGGCGCTTTCGTCGGCGTGGCGCGAGGGACGTCTAAGAAGTTCCTTTGCCCGCTCGAGAACCTTCTGCAGCCGCTTGCCGACGGCGCCTTGCGGGCGCAGATCGGCGGTTTTTGCCTTCTGAAGGATGGTTCGTCTGTTCTGCACGGCGATGTTCTATCGTCCTCGGGGAGCGTCGGAAAGCGTCGTCAGGATCGACGAGAGCCGCCGGCCGGCCTCGTCGAGCACCAGCGACCAAGGGCGTCCCTCCTTGCGAATGACAATGCCCTTCGGATACCAGGGTGTCCGGTCGCCGGTCACCGGCCATGCCGTCTGAAAATTATCGTCGATGAGGAAAACAGTCGGCACGCCAATGGCTCCGGCAAGATGGGCCGCCGTATTGCTGATCGTCACGACAGCATCGAGTGCGGCGACCTGTGCGGCGAAACGGTCCATGTCGACCATTTGGTCGACGCTGTCGTCAAAGATCAGACGCGCGTCGTTGCCGTTGCGAAGGCGCCGCAACGCCGGCTTGATCTGTCCGTACTGGAGCGAAACGAATGTCGCTTGTGTCTGGGCGATGAACCGTGCCCATTCAGGAAAATCAGGCACGTCCTTGGTGTGGGACTTGCTGCCCCAGGAGAGACCGACCAGCGGCAGATCCGTCATCGAGCGATAGCGCTTGCGGAATGCCTCGACGAGTTCAGGATCTGCCCGCAGCGGTACGAAGTCGGCAGCAAGCTTTTCGGCGTCGCGTCCGAACACCCAGGCGAGATCTTCGAAAGTCGCGTGTTTGTCGCCGACCACATCCCGCTGCGCCGGGACCACGGTCGCCTTCGGGAACGTTCGCTGCAGAATTGATACCAGGCGCGGCTCGACCCGAATTGTTGCGCTTTGGGCATAGGCAGCGGCAGCGCCGGCCAGTCGCGCGTGGCGGATAACCCGGCCAAGGCTGCGCGGGTCATCCTCCACAAGATCGATCAGCAGTGTATCCGATCCGAGATTCTCGCCGGTCCACTCGTTGGCGCTCTTCCCTTTCCGCAGCCGGCGAGCGGAAAGCCGAAGCTCAGCTGCCCGCGCAAAGTTGCCAAGGCGTTCGAACGCCTGGCCCGCCTTCTGCATCAGCTCCGGGTCGCGATTATGATCGGCCGTGACAGCCATCTCATTGGTACCTGCTTCAAGGCCTTTCCAGTCCCTGCGCACGATCAGGGCCTCAACCTTGGCCTGCAGCTCAAGAATGGAACGAGGCTGCTTGGGACCGGAAAACAACCTGCGCACCGCCTTTTTGTACCGGCGCACCTGAAGGCCCAGTCCACCAATCACATACCGGACATAGGAACCGTGATAAAAGCTGGTCATCGGCCGTCAGCGCAATACGCTCTGCCGCAGCTTTTTGCCGCTTTCGACCATCGGATCGGGCGTCTCCAGGTGGAATATCGAACGATAGATCTCGCTGTGCTTGGCAAGCTGGTCATGCGTTCCAGCATCGACAAGCTGTCCGGCGTCAAACACGAGAATACGATCGGCCGCCTTGATTGTAGACAGCCTGTGCGCAATGCAGATCACCGTGCGCTGAAATGTGTTGTCGAAGGCTGCCTCCATAACCGCCCGTTCGTTTTCACCGTCAAGCGCGGATGTCGCTTCGTCATAGACGATTACCGCAGCATTCTTGAGCAGGGCGCGCGCGATGGCAACGCGTTGTTTCTGGCCGCCGGACAGGTTGGTGCCGCTTGGCCCGACAAGCGTGTCGAGCCCGTTTTCGAGCGCCGAAGCAAAGCTGGTGACCCGGGCGAGGTTCGCAGCAGACTCGATTTCCTGATCCGTGGCATTCGGGCGGCCGTCGCGAATGTTGTCGCGGATCGAGCCTTCGAACAGGAAGACGTCCTGGGATACCAGTGCGATGTTATCGCGAACGTCGGCCAGGCTGATCTTCGAAATGTCCTTTCCGTCGATCAGGATCCTGCCCTTGTCCGGCTCCATCAGGCGCAGGATCAGATTGACGATGGTGGTCTTGCCGGCGCCGGAGCGGCCGACGATCGCCAGCTTCTCACGAGGTCGCACGTCGAAGGAAACACCCTCGAGCGCGGGGCTGTTGCCGTCATAGGAAAAGGCCACATCTTCAAAGCGGATACCACCATCGACGTCGGTCAGACGCTCGCCCGCAATCGCGAGTCGCCGTTGCTCGGGCGTGTCGATCAAATCATACATCTGCTCGACGGCGACCATTTGCTTCTGGATGTCGACATTGACCCGGGCCAACCGCTTGGCAGGCTCATAGGCAAGCAGGAACGCGGTAATGAAGGCCATGAATTCGCCGGGCGTCTTGCCGTTGCCGAGGGTCTGCCAGCTGGCGTACATAACGAAAAGCCCGATGATCACGCCGCCGCCGGTCTCCATCAATGGGCTCATCAATGCTGACGTCCGGTTGATCTGGATGCCACGTCTTTCCATCTTGCGGACGGCCTTTGCAAAGCTGGCAACGGCCTTGTCCTCGAGCTGGAAGGACTTGATGGTGCGGATGCCTTCGACGGCTTCCGTGCCGATCGACTGGACTTGTGCCGCCAATTCCGTCTCGCCCCTCGCCAGCGCCTTGAGCTTCCTTGTTATCGCGCCGACTGACAGGAACAGCATCGGCAGAACCGCCACGGATATCAGCGACATCACCGGGTCCTGCTTGACCATGACGCTGGCCAAGGCAATCAGGGTCAGCAGATCAGAGACGGCGCTGCTCGTGAGGGTGAGAATAACGGTCGCCCCGGCGCGCGCGTTGAACATGATTTTGGAGATGAATTTTGCCGGATGCTGGTTCGCGAAACGGCTGATGTCGAAATACACCATTCGGGAAAATTGCCGGTTTTGCAGGTCCGAAACGATAGCCCGGCGAATCTTTCCCGTCGTGATGGTCTGGCAGTAGGCAGCTATGCCCTTGACCAAGAAAATGCCGATGATGACGGCGCTGATACCCGATACAGCGGCGGCGTCTCGCTCGACATAGATGGTGTTGATCATGACTTTCATGATCCAGGCCGCCGCGCCGGTCGCCGCAGCAGCGGCGATCGAGCACAGCAAACCTGTCACATACAGCATCTTGTGCGGCGGCAGATTTTCGCCAATCAGACGCTTGATCAGCGGATATGCTGGGGCCGTTGACACTCGTTTCTTTGTAATCATCTCGTCGCCGCCCGTTGCGATCCCGTCCGGTCTTCGCGTTATCTTGAAGCGCGAGACGGTTTCGATCACCTGTCTGTGGCTTCGTTCCCGACCGCAGTCAATGCCGAACCGGATCCTTGCACGTCATCGGCCTATGACCGTCGGTTCCTCGCATCCGAGCATAGCGGACCCCAGCCGCGCGGCTCTTGCGCCATTCGTCGTCGGCCGCGCTATGCCTGGTCAGTGTTTCGCGAGGACCATGAGATGGCTTCCAAGAGGCGATGTGTGATTGCTTTTGATTGAAAAGCCCACATCCGAAAGCACCGCGATCATCTCCTTATCCTTGCCAGGAGGGACGCGGGCAACGATCGTTTGAGCACGCCCGGCGATATCGCACAGCACGCTTCGCGCCTTGTCCGCGCCGAGGCTCCACTGCATGTGGTGGTAGACTGCCAGCAGCATGACGATGTCGTATTGCGGTTGGAGAACATTTTGCAGCTTCCGGCTGCCAAGATCGAGACAATCGAACCGGCTTTGGACCGGACAACCCAGGAAGATCATCCTGGCCGTCTCGATATGCGGCTTGAGAATGTCGATCCCATGGATCGAACTCGGTCCTAGCTTGGATATCTCATAGGCGACAACACCCATGTTGCAGCCAACATCGAGAATGGATTTCCCGGCGTAGTCGACCTCTGCTGAGAATAGGCCGTCCAGTCGGTCGTCCCACGTTCCCTTGAATCTCTTTTGCTTATTTGACCACCACAAATCATTGTTCTCCAAAAACGGCGCCGGACTGGTTTCCTTGACGGAGGGGGACTGTGCGCCCGGCCTAACTCGGTCCAGTTGCTGGCGCGCAAACGACACTGTCCTGAGCGTCCTGTAAACGCAACCGCGGGAGAAAGGAACTCCTGATCACAGCATCCTGCGAAGACGTTTCGGTAAGTTGACGAACACCCGGCCCGACAAATCGACATATGGGTTGGAAATGGCAACGTCGCTTGGCGCCCCTACCCGTGCCTGCCCTCGAGTTCCTGAAACGCACGATAGCCCGGGCCGGCACCACGCAGGGACATAAGTAATGCCCCCGTCGGCAAGGCAAGCCATATTTGTTCTTGCTTTGTGCCGGCAGCTATGCTACTAATTTGCCTATGGTGCTGATTTGCACCAACGACCGTCTTGCCGCGACATGCGGTTTTTCAGCCAGGCTCGATCAAAGCTCGCCCGCATCGCGGGGCCTTCGGCGAATCACGGCCGAGTGCCAGCCTTTTCGGCAGCTTCCGAGAATGGAAATCGGAAAAGCAGGTTCCGGTTCTCGTCGCAGATTTCGAAGGAAAGACCTGTCAGGACCGGGCTGCCGCTGAGCAGACCCTCGGCCAGGATTTCCTTGGCCGAAGCCATGGCGTTGTCCTGGGCGGCAGACAGGCCATCCAGCTCCTGCCCCTCGAAATCTTCCGTCAAGCGGCCGTCATTGTTTCGGAAATGAAAAAAATATCTCGGCATGCCTGCTCCGGTTGGTTGGTTTATCTAGTCGCAAGCGGTCTCAGGAACAGCGTCGGATTTGTGCACGACAGCACCGTGCGATTTTGGCGTTGGGATTCATGGCGTTTAGGCCTTCATGCGTCAGGTCGATCGAACAGTACCCCCAGCCCGTGTTCGAACGCACATGCCGCAATCATGTCGTCCAGGGCTTTTCCGGAGGCCGGGCAATTCGGCATGACGGCCCTGATCGCGATCTCAGCCGCTGCGGTGGAAACCGCATCGTGGCGCCTCTTGCTGGTCTCCATGTACTGCTCGAGCAGAATTTTCAGGCGCCGCGCGGCAATCTCGTCAACGACCATCGTTCTCCCTCGATTCGGCACAATGTCCGTCTTCCGGGTCTGTCCTCCGGATGAAGGTCCGCTGCCATTGGGTAGCAGCGGACCACTCGGCTGGGTGAGCCAATGACCCGAGGCGGGGGTGTCTCGGACCGCCACCACAATAGCTTCGGCAGGCCACTCGTTCCACAGAACGCTGTCGTTGGTAATTTTCGTACACTGAGCATTGCCACAGACAGTCTGCGACCGTGGGATTTTTGCGCTATGCCCGTAGCCTGATAACCGGATCAGCTTCGGCTTCGATCGACATAGGTGTAGATGCCCGCGCCGATCGCGACCGCTCCTACAGTGATCAGAATCGATGGCACACCCATTAACGTGGCGATGATCCCCCAGACAATGGCGACGGCAATCGCGCCGGCCGTTCCCAGCACCAGTCTAAGCCGTTTCGACATTATCCATTCCCCCAAAAGTGCATCTTTGGCCTTTTCCGGTCGAAATACCGCAATGCGGCACCATTGTCTGCGCTTCGTCCAACTTTTTATGCCGCCCCTGAGCCCCAATCGCTGAGGCGTAAGCGATCCGTGTGCGGCCTTGTTGCAAACACCCACTCGACAATCAGGAAGCTTGGGCGCGGGCCCGAGAAGCGAGGCGTCAGAAAGCGAGGTATCTATGCAAAATTTTCGGAATTTACTCCGGTTCTCGATCATGGCCATGGCGGCCACGACAACCGCAATAGTCATCACCGGGCTTACCCCCGAGACAACCGAAGCGACTTTGATTTGCCATGGGTTGGTCTGCCAGAAGGCGAGCAATGAAGGCAGTGCCTTCGGCGCCAAATATCAGCGCAAATGCACCTGCGAAAATGTAAGCGAGGGCGCTAACAACCATCCCTCCCCGCACAATGTCAACAAGGGGCCCATCGGCGGCTCAAGCAGCAGCAGCGGATCGAGCGGCGCCAGCAGCTCAAGCGGCACCACCAGTTCGAGCGGCAGCAGCGGTTCGAGCGGCAGCAGCGGATCCAGTGGCGGCAACGACGGAACAAGCAGCGGCGGGTCTAACGGCAGCGGCGGAGTGTAGCGGCTGCTCAAGCGGCTCCGGTGGCGGCGCCACTCGAGTTGAACCGTGGCGGCGACCACGCGGCCGGCAACGACGATCGATCCTCACGACAACGGGAGTAGTAGTATGACGCTCCGACCGAAATCGGCGACCGCGCCCCTCACCGGCCTTGCAGGATTGCTTGGTCTTGCGCTCACCGTCGCGATGCTCGCCGACAGAAGCTGGCCTGTGCATTTGCAGGCCATGACTGTCATTGCAGCTACTACTGCAGCAATGATCGCGGTCGACACGGCTTATTTCCAGACGTTTCGAAGGCGTTCAACGGGATTGCAGGCGAAGCCGATGCGAGCGCTTGAAGTCGAGCGTGTCGTGCGCAAGCTCATCGGCTTCATCGTTACGCTCACGACCATTGCCGCAGTCTACTGGATAGTGCCGGAATACCGGCGTGAGTTTTACGCCCCCTACTGGGCAGCGCTCTACGACACCTTGCCGGCGCTGCTCGTCGGTCGCCGATCGGGCGCTCCGGCTGAATGCCACCCTTGCTCGGACCATCTGCGGCAGTCGGCGCTATCGCCTCAAGGCGTGATCGCGATGCCGATCCTCGCCGCTCATCGGCAACGGCCGATCGCCCTCGAGCAGGCGGGTGATCCGGGCGAAGCCGGCAAAAGCCTTTCTCGCTTCCTCGGCCGACATCCGGCCGGCCATGGCCGCAGCGCAGCAATTCACGGCGCACTGGTAAACCGGCCCGCGCCGCCCCGCCGGCCATTTTCGCAAGAATGCCATTGCTTCGGCAACGCTGTCGATCTCCTCCACAGGCTGTCCCTGTCCGCGCAAAACCCGCACGGGCGAAAAGAATTGCAAGCGGTCCATCATTTCCTCCCCGTCGACCGGATGCGTGCGATCGAACCCCACTAAACTCGCGAACCCGACTTTGGTTCCCGGCAAAAGAGGGCTTGGCCTGAAAAATGTTGGCTGCACGAGACGAGCAGCGGTGGACGCGCCCGGCAGCTCCAATTGGGTGACATCTTGCCCCAATTGGGTGACATCTTGCCATTGTACGGGAACGTTAGCGCGGCTGATGCATTTCGATGCCACGAGCAGTCTTTTTGAGGGAAATGCCAAAACATGAGAATAGCCCATGTGGCGCCGCTCCATGAATCCGTGCCACCCCGGTTCTATGGAGGGACGGAGCGCATCGTCTCCTATCTGACCGAAGGATTGGTCGAGCTTGGCCATGACGTGACCCTGTTCGCCAGCGGCGATACCAAGACGTCGGCGAAATTGGTGGCGTGTCGCGAGCGCGCGCTCCGTCTCGATCCGCGCCCGCACAAATCCGAAACCGCGGCGCATCTCTCGATGCTCGCCGAGGTGAGGAGCCGTGCGCAACAGTTCGACATCATCCATTTCCATCTCAGCCACTTCCTGCATTTTCCTTTCTTCGAACACATGCCCGACCGGACGGTGACGACACCGCATGGCAGGCTCGACTATGTCGACCTAGCCCCGGCCTACGAACATTTTCCGCGCTTTCCGATGATCTCCATTTCCCGCAGCCAGAGAACCGGGCTACCCAGGGCCAATTGGCTGGCGACCATCCATCACGGGCTGCCGATCAATATGTACGAGCCGACTTTCGAGACGAATGCGGACGAGCCGTATCTGGCCTTTCTCGGCCGGCTGTCGCGCGACAAGCGCCCGGAGCGTGCCATTGAGATCGCCTTGCGCTCCGGGCTGAAACTGAAGCTTGCAGCAAAGATCGGCGACGACGACCGCCCTTTTTTCCACGACACGGTCGAGCCGCTGATCGACGGCGACCGTGTCGACTATATCGGCGAGATCGAAGAGGACAGAAAAGCGGAATTCCTCGGCAAGGCGGCCGGCCTGCTGTTTCCGATCGATTGGCCGGAGCCGTTCGGTCTTGCCGCGATAGAGGCTATGGCCTGTGGCACGCCGGTAATCGCCTGGAAATGCGGTGCCCTGCCGGAGATCATCGACTACGGCGTGACCGGTTTCCTTGTCGATACGGTCGATGCCGCAGTCACCTCGATACCGGAATTGCTGCGCCTCGACAGGCGACAGGTGAGAGCCGTGTTCGAAAACCGTTTTTCTGCCACGAGAATGGCCCACGACTATGTGGCTGCCTATGCGCGCCTGATCGGTACTCCCGGTGAAGCGAGAGCGTCCTGATCGGCGTCATTGTGGACGTTGGAACGAAACGACAGAGCTTGTGACGTATGAATCAACTCGACGAGCGTAAGCTTGATCCCGCCGTAGCCCTTGCCTCCCTCGACGAGGTTGCGCCCCGGGAGCCGCACCGGCTGTTCGCCCTCAAGCAAGCCGACTGCTTCGCGGTGGCCGACGCCTATGGCGACATCCGCGGCGCCGGCGATGGCTTTTTCCGAGACGACACGCGTGTGCTTTCGGAATTCCGGCTGACGGTCGGTGGCCGGCAAATGTCGTTGCTCGGCGCCTCGCTCAGCCAGGACAATGTGCTTTTCACCTCGAACCTGACCAATCTGCCGATCCAGAGTGTCGGTGGTCGCGACATTCCGCAGGGCGCGATCCACATAGAACGCGTCAGGCTGCTTTGGCAGGACCGGCTGTTCGAGCGCATCACCCTTTCCAACTACAGCCAGGAATCGTCGGCCATTCGGGTTTCCTTGCATTTCGCAGCAGATTTCCGCGACATGTTCGAGGTGCGCGGTTCGACCCGGCTCAAGCGCGGAATAGCCCACGCCGCCGAGACCAGTCCGACATCCGTGGTGCTTCGATATGACGGGCTGGACCAGCTCGTGCGCCTGTCGGCGATCTCGTTCTCGCAGGCGCCGGACAATTTGACCGCCAGCCGCGCGGATTTCCTGGTTGCGGTGACGAAGCGCAGCAGCGAGGTCCTCTATATCGAGGTCGGCCCGGAAGTGGCGGAGACACCCGACCGCGACCGTTTTCGGGCTGCTGCCGCCCGCGCTCGCTTCGGCATGCGCGCCAAACGCCGCCACGGCGCGACGGTGCACAGCTCCGGCCGCGTCTTCAACGACTGGATCGAACGCGCGCGCGCGGACGTGGCGTTGCTGACCACCGAGCTTTCAACCGGACCTTACCCTTATGCCGGCATACCCTGGTTCTCGACGGCATTTGGCCGTGACGGGGTGATTTCCGCACTGCAGATGCTGTGGTTGAATCCTGGGCTGGCGCGCGGCGTACTCGCCTTTCTCGCCCAGCATCAGGCGACCGAAACGTCGCCGTTCAGCGATTCGCAGCCGGGCAAGATCATGCACGAGACCCGCAAGGGCGAGATGGCGGCACTGCGGGAGCTCCCGTTCGGCCGCTATTACGGCGGCGTCGATACCACGCCGCTCTACATTCATCTCGCTTGCGCCTATGCGGATCGTACCGGCGACATGGCGTTCGTCGACAGCCTGTGGCCATCGCTCTGTGCAGCGGCCGAATGGACGGAGGAGACAAGCCGCGCGACCGGCTTCGTTACCTACCAGCGCGGCGCCGAGACCGGCCTTGCCAACCAGGGCTGGAAGGACAGTTTCGATTCCGTCTTCCATGCCGATGGCCGCATGCCCAAGGGGCCGATCGCCCTGGTCGAGGTGCAAGGCTACGTCTTTGCCGCGTTCCGTGGGCTGGCGGCGCTCGCCCGCCGCCGCGGCGAGGACGACAAGGCCGATCATTGGGAGGAACGCGCCGAAACCATGCGCGCCGCGGTGGAACGCCATTTCTGGATGGACGATCTCAATTTCTATGCACTGGCGATCGATGGTGCAGGCGAGCTCTGCAAGGTACGGACGTCGAATGCCGGCCATCTTCTCTTTGTCGGGCTGCCCGAGCCGGAACGGGCGCAGATGGTCGCCGATCAGCTGCTCTCTGCGTCGTTCCACTCTGGTTGGGGAGTGAGGACGCTGGCCGACGATGCGATATTCTTCAATCCGATGTCCTACCACAATGGTTCGATCTGGCCGCACGACACCGCCATGTGCGGTGCCGGCCTGGCACGTTATGGCGTGCGCGACAGCGTGGTCAGGCTGATGAGCGGCACGTTCGAATCGGCTGTCCATTTCAACATGCGGCTGCCGGAACTGTTCTGCGGCTTTACCCGGTCGCCGGGCGAAGCGCCCATCGCCTATCCCGTCGCGTGCCTGCCGCAGGCCTGGTCGGCGGGATCGGCCTTCATGCTGATGCAGGCCTGCCTTGGGCTCGAAATCGACGGCTGGAACAGCGAAATCCGGGTCACCCGCCCAAGGCTGCCGATCGGCATCGACACGCTGACATTGCGGCATCTAGGTGTCGGCTCGACAGTGGTCGACCTCACATTCCAGCGTGTCGGCGACCGGGTCGTCGCCTTTCTCGCCGATCGGTATGAGGGGATGGTGCCGCTCATCGTGCGCACTTGATGCCGCCGCACTGCGGCGCGTCGAAAATGACGCGCGGCATTGCAATCGTCCGGAACCGATAGCCTCTTTGTGCGTTGCAAAAATGGGCGGCGCGGGAACGCTGCCGTTGTTATACGGCGGCGAACCAGAAAACAAATAAAAAAACGGCTATCGGCCGGCCGGAGGCGAGATCACATTCCATGTCAGATTATACTGTAAACCTGCTCTGGGTTTTGCTGATTGCAAGTTTTGGCTTTTCCGCTTTTGCCATTCTCCTGTCGATATCCCGCCAGCGTCGCGGCCGCGCAACGGCGGCCGCATACACGCCGAGCGAGGATGTCGCGTCGGAAGCGGCACGCAAGGTGCTGCGCGAGTTCGAAAAGAACGGCCAGTCGGCCGATGCGGCACTGGTCACATGGTCGCCCGACACTTTGCGCAAGATCCTGGCCGACGACCTGCCGGACGCACAGGTTATCGTGGTGTCCAACCGCGAACCCTACATCCACAACATCAAGGATGACGGGGTCCAACTTTTGGTGCCGGCCAGCGGCCTGGTTTCGGCACTCGAGCCCATCACCCGCGCCTGTGCCGGCACCTGGATCGCCTATGGCGGCGGCACGGCAGACCGCCTCACCGTCGACAAGGACGACCGGGTGCAGGTGCCGCCGGGCAATCCGTCCTACACGCTGCGCAGGGTCTGGCTGACGGAGGAGGAATATCAGGGCTATTATCTGGGCTTCGCTAATGAGGGCCTATGGCCGCTTTGCCATATCGCCTTCACCCGCCCCGTGTTTCGCGCCTCGGACTGGGACGCCTACGAGGCCGTCAACCGCAAATTCGCCGATACGGTGGTTGCCGAAGCCCGCAACGAACGGCCGATCGTGCTGGTGCAGGACTACCATTTCGCGCTGCTGCCGCGCATGATCCGCCAGCGCCTGCCGGACGCGATAGTCATCACCTTCTGGCATATCCCGTGGCCTAATTCGGAAGTATTCAGCATCTGTCCGTGGCGTGAGCGGATCCTGGAAGGACTGCTCGGCAGTTCGATCATCGGCTTTCATACCCAATTCCATGCCAACAACTTCACCGAAAGTGTCGACCGCTTTCTGGAGAGCCGGATCGAACGGGCAGACGCGGCAATCTCCTATGGTGGGCAGACCACATTGGTCCACGCCTATCCCATTTCCATAGAATGGCCGGCCCAATTGCTGGCAAAACTGCCGTCTGTGGAGGAGTGCCGCGCCAGCGTGCGCGACAGATTCGGCCTGTCTGCGGATACCAAACTATGCGTTGGCGTCGAGCGCCTCGACTACACGAAAGGCATTCTCGATCGCTTCCATGCCTTGGACGAATTGTTCACGAGATATCCCGAATGGATAGGCAAGGTGGTTTTCCTGCAGATCGCCGCGCCGAGCCGGGGGACATTGCCCGCCTACCAGCAACTCCACGACGAATGCCGCCGCTGTGCCGAGGAGCTCAACCGGCGCTATGGCAGCGAGACATACAGCCCTATCCTGATGGTCGCCGAACATCATCGGCAGGAGCAGGTCTACGAGGTCTATCGCGCCGCCGACATCTGTATGGTCACCAGTCTGCATGACGGCATGAACCTTGTCGCCAAGGAATTCGTCGCAGCACGCGACGACGAACAGGGCGTGCTTTTGCTCAGCACCTTTGCCGGTGCCTCGCGCGAATTGCTGGAAGCACTGATCGTCAACCCCTACGATGCGGCCATGATGAGCGAGGCGCTGTTGCAGGCGCTGACGATGACGCCGGAAGAGCAGCGCGAACGTTTGCGGCCGATGCGCGAGATGGTCCGCGACAACAATGTCTACCGCTGGGCCGGCAGTATGCTGCTGGACGCCGCGCGCCTGCGCAAACGCGGCGATCTCGACAGGGTGACCGGAACCGGCGAGCGCCCGCCATCGAACACCAACAACGTCATCTCGATGTTCGAGCGGGCTCGGAAGGCAGCGTCGTGAAAAGCTTTGAACAACCGCCGGCGTTGAACCTGTCGGAAGGGCAATGGNGGGCTCGGAAGGCAGCGTCGTGAAAAGCTTTGAACAACCGCCGGCGTTGAACCTGTCGGAAGGGCAATGGGCGCTCTTCCTCGACATCGACGGAACCCTGCTGGAACACGCTGCCCATCCCGACGCGGTGTTCGTCGGCGAGGAATTGCGCAATCTGCTGGAACGCATCGAGCGGCGGCTGGATGGTGCGGTCGCCTTCATCACCGGCCGATCGATTCCCGCCGTGGACAAGCTGTTCCATCCGCTGAAGCTGCGGATCGCCGGACTGTATGGGCTGGAGCACCGGCTGACGCCGAGCGGTCCGATCGATGCCGCCGACGCGCCGGCCGACATCGCCGCCCTTGCGGACGAGATCGAGGCCGAACTGGGCAGCGGCAAGGTCTATGTCGAGCGCAAGGGGCCGGTCCTTGCCGTTCATACAAGAGCAGCACCGCAACTGCTTGCACCCGCAATCCAGCTCGTCGAACAGGCGTTGGCCCGGCTTCCGAAGGGTTATCGGGTGCTTCCGGGAAACGCCGGCGTCGAGCTCATGCCTTTGGAAGCCGTCAAAGGTGCTGCCATCCGGCGTTTCATGGACATTCCGCCCTTTGTCGGCCGGCGGCCGATATTCCTCGGAGACGATACATCGGACGAACACGGTTTCGAGGCGATCAATGAAATTGGCGGCATCTCCATCCGCGTGAAGCCGAACGGACCGACGGCCGCAACCTATGTCCTCGACGACGTGACCGGCGCAATAGCCTGGCTCGAGGCCAGTTTCGAGACGTCGGCGGTGGCCTGATCGCGCCGTGGCTCGGTTCAGCTGATCTTCCCGTCCACCATGTGAATGCGGCGATCCATGCGTGCGGCCATGTCGAGGTCATGCGTGACTGCCACGACCGTCTTGCCGCGTTCGCGCACCAGATTCTGCAGGATTGTGAACACCTGCTCCGAGCTCTTGCTGTCGAGGCTCCCCGTCGGCTCGTCTGCCAGGATAAGCGGCGGGTCGTTGGCGAGCGAGCGTGCCACCGCGACGCGCTGACGCTGGCCTCCCGAAAGCTGGTCCGGCCGCTTGTCGAGATGTTCGCCGAGCCCCAGCGATGACAGCAACTCGCCAGCCCGTTCGCGCATCACGGGTCGGGCCAGCCGACCAAGCTTGCGCATTGGAATTTCTACATTTTCGCGCGCCGTGAATTCCGGCAGAAGGAAATGAAACTGGAAGACGAAGCCCAGCGTCGAAAGCCGTGTCTGCGCCCGCTCCCTTTCATTCATAGGCTCGCTATCGCGTCCGCCTATCCTCAAGGTCCCGCCTGTCGGCCGGTCGAGCAACCCAAGCAGATAGAGCAGCGAGGACTTACCGGAGCCGGAGGGTCCGGTGACGGCGACGAATTCGTTGTCGTTGATCGTGAGCGTGACGTCCTTGACCAGCGTAACGGGGACCGTCTCTGGCAAGATGCGGGTCAGTCTCTCGGTCTCGATGAGTGCGCTCATGTCGCGCCTCTTACTATGTCGACCGGATTCAGGCGCGCTGCACGGCGCGCCGGCAGGTAGCCAGCCACCGCCGCCGAGCCCAGTGCGAAGGCCGAGGCGATGATATAGTGGGTCAGGCTCCAGGCTATCGGCAGCCGGGTCATCTCCTGGCCGGTCGCGGCGATCTCAAAACGGATGAGCGAAAGCGCATAGATCATGGAGAAGCCGAGCAGCCAGCCGAGAGCGGAACCGGCAGCGCCGATCACCAGGCCTTCGAGCAGAAAGAGCCGGCGCATGTCGGACTCTGGGAAGCCGAGCGATTTCATGATGGCGATGTCGCGCGCCTTCTCATGCGTGATGGTGGAGATGATGTTGTAGATGCCGAAGCCAGCAACCAGCATGATTGCGCCGACCACCGTGTACATGATGACGTTGCGCACAACGAGCGCTTCGAGAATCGATTCATTGGCTTCTTGCCACGCCACGGCCTTGTAGCCCAGCTCAGCCTCGGCGCGGCGCGCCACCGCCGGAGCGCGATTTGGATCGTCGAGCTTGATGCGGATCTCGTTGATGGCGTTTGGCCGCGCTGAGAGAATCTGCGCGTTCTTCAAAAGCACATAAGCTTCGCCTTCGTCGCGCGCGGTGGTGCCGGTGTGGAAAAGGCCGGCGATCTTGAAATTGCGCGTCAGCCCTTCCGAGGAGACCGCCGTTATCGTATCGCCGAACCCGGCACCGAGCCGGCTCGCCATCGTGTTGCCGATCAGCACGTTGTTGCCGCCCGCGGCAAGTGCCGAAAAGCTGCCTTCGACGAACTTGCCGACGATCGGCGAGACACCGGATTCGCGCTCTGGTTCGACCCCGATGATCGCCGCGCCGATTTCGCGGCTGGAATAACGGATCACGCCCTGCGTCTTTAGGCTTGCCGCGAAGCGGCCGGGAACCCAGCTCTCGAGCCAGGAGGTCGCGGCGGTCGGATTGATGATGCCGCGGCGATCGTCGCGCGGCCTGAGCCCGGAGATGGCGACGGTCTCGAAGTAGTCCTCGGCTGGCTGGCGGCGGGCTGTGCGCTGCTCGTCGGTGATGTCGACATGCGGCATCGTGTCGACGAGCTGCCTGACGAAATCGTCCTGCCCGCCCTGCATCAGCGCCGCCATCGCAATTGAGAAGCCGACACCCACCGCGACGCCGACTATGGCGACCAGCGTCTGGCGGCCGCGGCCGGCGATATGCGTTACGGCAATGTCGACGATCAGCGCCATCGTTGCCTATCTCTCCTGCGCGGCGGCGATGCTCACGCGCCCCCCGTCGCCGAGGTCGGCGGGATAGGGCGAGACGATGCTGATCTTCTCGTCGATGCCTGACTGTACTTCGACGCCATTGGTGCCGCGAATGCCCGTTCGGATTTCACGCCGCCAGGCCTTGTCGCCTTCGACTACGAACACCTTGTTCCCATCCACCGCAACCGACGGGATCAACAGCGCATTTTTCGAAACGCGGATGACAATGTTCACGTCGGTCGACATGCCTATACGAAGCGGCGTATTGTCCGGCAGGCGGAAGCGGACGCGATAGGTCTTCGTCACCGGATCGCCCTTGGGCGTGATGCTGTCGACCACCGCTTCCAGATTCTGCCGAGGGAACGCATCGGATCTAAGCAGCGCGCGCTGGCCGATCTCGACCCTTGGAATGTCCTCCTCGTTGACCTCGGCGACCACCAGCAGCGGCTTCGGCTCGCCGACCCAGAACAACACGGCGCCTAGTTCGGCGATCTCACCCACCTCGCCGTCCTGCCTGAGCACGATACCGGCGCTCGGCGCTCGTAAGACGTAGGTGTCGAGCCGCGCTTTCTGTCCGGCAACCAGCGCTTCGATCTGGCCAAGCTCGCTCTGCGCGCGATCGAGCGCCTGCTGGCTTGCCGCACGCCTTTCGGCAAGCACGGTCAGCCTCCGGAGCTCTTCCTGGGCAAGTGATTGACGCGCTTCGATCTCGCCAAGCACAGCCCGGGCCTCGCTGTCGTCAAGCCTGGCGAGTACGTCGCCCTGCCTAACTCGCGACCCCTCGCAATTGCATTGCTCGACGATCCGCTCGCGAACCACGGGAGCCACCTTGGCCCAGGTTCGCGGCTCGACGGAGCCGCTCGCATAGACAATTTCCGCCGCGTCGCCGCGTTGTGGCGTCACGACCGAAACCTTGGCCGGCTGCAACACATACCAAGCGCCGAAAGCAGCGGTCGCCGCGACAAGAACGATGCCGACAGTCCAACGTATCCGTCGCAAGAAGCTCTCCTTCCACCATCGAATGCGAACGTCGGAGCGGTGGCAGACATAGCATTAGACCGACCGTCGGTCTATAAAAGTTGCCTAAAGAAACGGTTCGTGCTCCTCTTGCCCCCTGTACTTTGTGAGGTCGATTTTGCCCCGAGTGATAAAGCCGCCGGAGATACGATCCGCCGAGCTCCTCGACTGTGCCCAGCGGCTTTTCTTTGAGCATGGCTACGACAGCACGACGGTGAACGACATCATCCGCGAGGCCGGCTTGTCGAAGGGTGCGTTCTATCACTATTTCGCGTCGAAGGAGGCCCTGCTGGAGGCGCTCGCCAGACGTCTCGCACGTGACAGCCTTGCCGAGCTGCAATCCCTCCTTGACGACCCGTCACTCGATGGGATTGGCCGGCTCAATGCACTCTTTGCCGGCTCGCGACGGCTGAACATCGAGCTTGCCCCGCAATTGCGAAAAACGTTCTTCGTCGTGTTCCGGCCCGAGAACCTTGCCCTCTTCCATCGGGTCGACCAGGCGGCCAGGGAACTGGCCGAGCCGATAATCACAAATCTGCTCAGGAAGGGAAGCGAGGAAGGCATTCTCGACGTGCCCGACCCGCAAGCTTTTGCCGAGATGTTCCTGCAACTCCGACTGACATTTCGGGACGTGATGCACCGCGCCCTGCTACCGGCCGAACAGGGTAATATCGACGAAGCAGCGCGGCTGCTCGAGGGCCGATTGCGGCTCTACGGCATCGCAATCGACCGGCTTCTGAAGTTGCCCGATGGAACGATAGAAGCCGTGCAGCCCGGTTTTGCCCGGGCTTTTCTCGAAGCCGGGCCGTAAGCCGCTGACAGCGATGGAGGAGAGTTGATGAGTAGGAAATCGCGCGCTTCGACCGATGCCGTTCTCAAGGAACTGCGCGCCTTCGGCCTCACCTATCCAGGCGCCGAGACAAAGAGTCCGTGGCCTGGTCACGACGATCTCGCGGTGAAAGGCAAGACCTTTGCTTATTTGAGCCTGGAGGGCGAACCGTTCAGCATCTCCCTCAAACTCCCCTACAGCGGCGACGAGGCGAGAAAGCTCCACTATGCGTCGCCGACGGAGTACGGCCTTGGCAAGAGCGGATGGGTGACATTCGAACCAGCATCGGACGAACTGCCACCGATCGGACAACTGAAGTCATGGCTCGATGAGAGTTATCGCGCACAAGCGCCCAAAAAGCTTGCCGCCCTGATCACGTACAAGGTGGACTCGGGAGCTTAGGTCGAGCGATCGGTGTCACCCCACGAATCGTCGGCGCTAGAAGCTCAACGACGCCACGCCGATAAGCGCGTTTCTCATTGAATGACTTTAAGCCCAAAGCCGGCAAATCGTCTGCTTGCCGGTTCCCCTGCGTCAGGCTTAACCTGCGTGCCATGCGTGGAGGCGCGTGCGGTTGCAAGGGGAGGACATAGCAATGACAATACAAGGCGCATCACCGGACCTGTACAATGAGGATCTCGCTCCGGCGAAGGTTCGAAACTGGGGACCGTTCTCGATCTTCAACGTCTGGACGTCGGACGTCCACAGCCTGTGGGGCTACTATCTCGCTGCCAGCCTGTTCCTGTTCTGCGGCGGCTTCGTCAACTTCATCATCGCCATCGGTATCGGTTCGCTGATCATCTATGCGCTGATGAACATGGTCGGCTATGCCGGCGTGAAGACCGGGGTGCCCTACCCGGTCCTGGCGCGTGCCTCCTTCGGCATCTGGGGCGCCAACATACCGGCGCTGGTGCGCGCCATCGTCGCCTGCTTCTGGTACGGCGCGCAGACGGCGGCCGCCTCCGGGGCGATCGTAGCCCTGCTGATCCGCTCGCAATGGTTCGCCGACTTCAACCAGAGCACCCATTTCCTCGGCCACTCCGGGCTCGAGGTGATCTGTTTCGCCATCATCTGGGCGCTGCAGCTCCTGATCATCCAGAAAGGCATGGAAACGGTGCGCCGCTTCCAGGATTGGGCCGGACCGGCGGTGTGGGTGATGATGCTGATCCTGGCGATCTATCTTTGCATCAAGGCAGGCACCTTCGCGTTCACCAGCGACATCCCGATGGATGTGCTGCTGGAAAAGACAAAGGACGCGGGCGTGCCGGGCACGCCGGGCTCCTGGACCTCGCTGTTTGCGGTGGCCGCGATCTGGGTGACCTATTTCTCCGCGCTCTATCTCAACTTCTGCGATTTTGCGCGCTACGCCCCGGACAAGGCATCGCTGCGCAAGGGCAATATCTGGGGCCTGCCGATCAATCTTATCCTGTTCTCGCTGGTCGCCGGCGTCACCACGATCGCCGCCTTCGACGTCTATGGCGAGGTGCTGCTGCATCCCGACCAGATTTCGGCGAAATTCGACAGCTGGTTCCTGGCGGCGCTCGCAGCCCTGACCTTTGCGGTGGCGACGCTCGGCATCAATGTGGTGGCGAACTTTGTGTCGCCGGCCTTCGACTTCTCCAATGTCTTTCCACGCCAGATCGACTTCAAGAAGGGCGGCTACATCGCGGCGCTGATCGCGCTGGTGCTCTATCCATTCGCGCCCTGGGAAGGCAGTGCCGCCTCCTTCGTCAACATCATTGGCGCGACGATGGGGCCGATCTTCGGCGTGATGATGGTCGACTATTACCTGATCCGGAAGGGCGAGGTCGACGTCGAGGCGCTCTACAGGGAGAATGGCGAATTCCGCTTTCAGGGCGGCTGGCATGTCAATGCCTTCATCGCCGCCGGTATCGGCGCGGTCTTCTCCTCGATCCTGCCCAACTTCACCAGCCTGCTGCCGTCCTGGTGGGGCGTCTATGGCTGGTTCTTCGGCGTGGCAATTGCCGGCGTTATCTACTACGTGCTGCGCACGATGGCACTCGGTGCCGGAGCCAGGATAGCCAAAGCTTGAGCGATTCGGGGCGGCGCAAGCCGCCCCGTTCATTCTGCGACCATCTCGGCCAGGCGGCGCACTGTATTCCAGTTGCGCGAGGTGCCGATGCCCAGGCGTTTGTGACTGACCGCCGCAAGCAGCCGCGAACTCGGCGTCTCGCGGGAAAAGACGATCCAGATGTCGCCGCCGACAATCCGCAGCTTCTCGTCCTTGCCGGCATATGCCTCAAGCGCCGCGGCGGTCTCGGCGGGAACGGGCGCTCGCATCACGCGCACCGCCACCTGGTCCGCGGCCTCGGCCGATTCAGCTGGGAACGGATTGCCGGCCGCCAGCCTTAGCCAGCCGTCGGCGCGGCGCACGATGATGTCGACGTGGCGGCCGAAAGTCTTTGCGAACGCCGCCTCCAGCCGCTGCTCCAACGCCGCAAGTTCTGTTTCTTGCGCCTCGAAGACCAGATTGCCGGTCGCTACCAGCGTGCGCGGGTTATTCAGACCCAGGCCTTCGGCCATCGCCTTCAGATCGGACATGACGACCCGCTGCCCCTCGCCCAGGACAATGCTGTAGAGCAGCGCGACGTAAGTTTGCATGGGCGGCTAGTCTAGACCAGCCGCGACTGCTCTACCGCCGCCTCGATGAAGCTGGCAAACAGCGGGTGCGGATCGAGCGGCCGGCTTTTCAACTCGGGATGGTACTGCACGCCGATGAACCAGGGGTGGTCGGGATATTCGACCGTTTCCGGTAGCACGCCGTCCGGCGACATGCCGGCAAACACCAGGCCGCAATCCTCGAGCCGCTCCTTGTAGTCGACATTGACCTCGTAGCGGTGGCGATGGCGTTCGGAAATCTGGGTATCGCCATAGATCTCGGCGATCTTCGATCCCTTGGCGAGGTCGGCCTGGTAGGCACCGAGCCGCATGGTACCACCAAGGTCGCCGGTTTCCCTGCGCTTTTCCAGCATGTTGCCCTTCAGCCATTCGGTCATCAAGCCGACGACCGGCTCCTCGGTTGGACCGAACTCGGTCGATGATGCGCGCTCGACGCCGGCCAGCGAACGCGCCGCCTCGATGCAGGCCATCTGCATGCCGAAGCAGATGCCGAAATACGGCACCTTGCGCTCGCGCGCGAACTTCGCCGCCAGGATCTTGCCCTCCGAGCCGCGCTCGCCAAAACCGCCGGGGACGAGAATGCCATGGACCTTCTCCAGCCACGGCGCCGGGTCTTCCTTCTCGAATATCTCGCTTTCGATCCAGTCGAGCTTGACCTTGACCCGGTTGGCGAGGCCGCCATGCGATAGCGCCTCGATTAGCGATTTGTAGGCGTCCTTGAGGCCGGTATATTTGCCGACGACGGCAATGGTCACTTCGCCTTCCGGATTGTGGATGCGGTTGGACACCGCTTGCCACCGTTCCATGCGCGGCTTCGGCGCCGGATCGATGCCGAAGGCCGCCAGCACTTCCGAATCCAGCCCTTCATTGTGATAGGCCATCGGCACGTCGTAGATATGCGGGACGTCGAGCGCCTGGATGACGGCGCTTTCGCGGACATTGCAGAACAGCGACAGCTTTCTGCGCTCTTCCTTGGGGATCGGCCGATCGGCGCGGACCAGCAGTATGTCGGGTGCAATGCCGATGCCGCGCAACTCCTTGACCGAATGCTGCGTCGGCTTGGTCTTCAGTTCGCCTGCCGTCGGAATGTAAGGCATCAAGGTCAGGTGGACGTAGACGGCGTTGTTGCGCGGCAGGTCGTTGCCGAGCTGGCGGATCGCCTCCAGGAACGGCATCGCTTCGATGTCGCCGACGGTGCCGCCGATCTCGCACAGCACGAAATCGTAGTCGTCATTGCCGTTGAGGACGAAATTCTTGATCTCGTCGGTGACGTGCGGAATGACCTGCACGGTAGCGCCGAGATAGTCGCCGCGCCGCTCGCGCTCGATGATGTTCTTATAGATCCGGCCGGTGGTGATGTTGTCTTGCTGGTTGGCCGAGCGGCCGGTGAAGCGCTCATAATGGCCAAGATCGAGATCGGTCTCGGCCCCGTCATCGGTCACGAAGACTTCGCCGTGCTGATAGGGCGACATCGTGCCGGGATCGACATTGAGATAGGGATCGAGCTTTTTGATGCGTGCGCGATAGCCCCGCGCCTGCAAGAGAGCCCCAAGGGCCGCTGCAGCAATACCTTTTCCAAGTGAGGAAACCACGCCGCCTGTGATGAATACATATCGCGCCATGGGAGTCATCGCTTAACGCGGCCGAATTGATTCCGCCAGAGAAAAAAACCGCCGCGAAGGCTTTTTCCCAAGAAGGCGCTCTGGTCGTTGGCGTATCAAAACAAAAGGGCCGGCGAGGCCGGCCCTTTTGGCACGATCTGTCAAAGCGTCAGATGATGACGACTTTGGTGCCTACTTTCACCCGGCGGTAAAGGTCCATGACGTGCTCGTTGATCATACGGAAGCAGCCATTGGAGGCGCTGGTTCCGATTGACTGCGGCGCGATGGTGCCGTGAATGCGCAGGTGGGTATCCTTCTTGCCGTCGTAAAGATAGATGGCGCGCGCACCGAGCGGATTGTCGCCGCCGCCGGGCATGCCGTCCTTGTACTGGCCATAGTGCTTGGGTTCGCGCTTTTGCATATCCAGCGTCGGAATCCAGCGCGGCCATTCCTGCTTGTCGCCGACGGCAACCGTACCCTTGAACTGCAGGCCTTCCCGGCCGACCGCGATGGCATAACGGCGGGCGGTTGACGATGATTCGACGAGGTAGAGACGACGGGCGCTGGTATCGATGACGATGGTGCCGGGGTTGTAGCCGGTGAATTCGACCTCCTGCGGCACGAATTCCGCCTTGACCTTGAACTGCCGCTTGGCCTGCTTCCTTTCGAGCGCGGCGTCGAGCGCGCGTGTTTCCGGAAGCAGCGACATCGACGAAGTGGATGTGCCGCCGAACAGTCCCGCGAACAGCCCGACGCTCTGCGGCTTCTGCCCGACCGGTTCGCTGCGCAACTCGCCATTGTTGCCGGTCAGCGCAACGTTCATGGCCTCGGCCGGGATCGGCTCGGCCGACTGGATCGGCGCAATGGGCGTAATCGGTTCGATGATGTTGACGGTCTTCTTCTTGGCCGGCGTGGCGTCAGCCACCTTGGCCGTTGCGAGCGGCTGGCTCTTCTTGGCAAGGAACGCCTGCCGTTCCGCATCGGCTTTGGCTTTCGCCGCCTCGCGCATCGCTAGCTTCCTGGCTTCGAGTGCCTTGGCGCGAGCGGCTTCCTTGTCGGCTGCGATCTTGGCTTCGATCTTGCGGATCTGCGCAAGGTCGTCCGGCGTCGGATCTTTCTTCTTCTTGAGAAGCTTCAATTGCGCTGCATCGCTTTTGGCAGCGACCTTGACGACGTCGGTTGTTGTTGCGGCTTTGTGGGCCGAGTTTGCCGTCGGCATGGCCGCGTAAGCGGGCGCACCTAGGCTGAGCACGGCACAAAGGCCGGCAAAAATGAAGCTGCGAAGCTGCATGGGGAAGATCCGATCGTTCAATGCTTGTTGCCCACGGCGTCGCCCGGCGCCCCCCAAGGACGCCGAGAATGCCGCGTGCAACCTATAATCGATTAGCCGGAAGCGCCTCAAGCGTGAGGCGCAGTCGAATCTTCGTGATCGTGCGGCATTTGCCGCGACTGTGTTCAAACGACAACAGATCGCGGCATAAGTTGCCCTATTACTGGTTGGGGACCTGCGGCGTGGCCGGCGCGGTGGCGCCGTTTGTCGCTGGCGGCGTCGCCGGAGCGGTTGCCGGCGGCGTCGTTGCCGCGCCATTGCCGGACGGCGGGATCGGCGCCGTGGTGCCCGAAGGCGGCGTCGGCGTCGTGGTTCCAGGCAATTGGTTGAGTACGCCCTTGCCTGCTCCGTCCGAGGTCGCCGGCACGCGATCGAGAATGTCGATCGGCTTCTCGCCATAGCGCGCAACGATCGACAGTGTCAGCGAAGTGACGAAGAAAGCGGCAGCCAGGATCGCCGTCGCCCGCGTCAGCGCATTGGCGGCGCCACGCGCGGTCATGAAGCCCGATCCGCCGCCGATGCCGAGGCCGCCGCCTTCGGAGCGCTGCAGCAGCACCACGCCGACAAGCGCGAGCACGACCATGAGGTGGACGACGATCAGTACGGTTTCCATAATTTACCCTGGCAAGGCCTTGTGCGGCCGCTGATTTGGAGGCGGCTCAATACAATGCTTTGACGGCATTTCCAAGCCCGTGGCCGGAATATGGGAAGCAATGCGTCCTTTGCAACGATTTCGGCGCCGGCCGTCCGCTCAAATGCAGCAAGCAGCCCTTGTATCAAGCGATGTTTCGATAGGCTTCCGCGATGCCGAGGAAGTCCGCCGCCTTTAGGCTGGCGCCGCCGACCAGCGCGCCATCGACATTCCTGACGCCGAGCAACTCGACGGCGTTGGACGGCTTGACCGAGCCGCCGTAGAGAATGCGCATCTTGGCCGCCGTATTGCCGAGCTTCCGTGCCAGTTCTTCGCGGATATGCGCATGTGCCTCGGCGACGTCGGCGGCGGTCGGGGTCAAGCCGGTCCCAATCGCCCATATTGGCTCATAGGCAATGACGGTGTTGGAAGCCGTGGCGTTTGGCGGGACCGAGCCAGCGACCTGGCGCGACAGCACGTCGAGCGTGGCTCCTGCTTCTCGTTCGGCTCTTGTCTCACCAATGCAGATGATGGCCACCAGCCCGGCGCGCCATGCGGCGGAGGCCTTGGCCTGGACCAAGGCATCGTCCTCCTTGCGATCGGCGCGGCATTCGGAATGGCCGACGATGACATGGCTGGCACCTGCATCCTTCAGCATCTCGGCCGAAATGCAGCCGGTATAGGCGCCGCTTTCCTCGGTGTGGCAATCCTCTCCGCCGGCCCGCACCGGCGTGCGCGACAGAATCTCGGCGGCGTGCGCAAGCAAGGTCGCCGGCACGCAGACCACCGCTTCGGTCTCGGCGTCGAGCCCACTCATGAAGCCGTTGCCGATCATCCTGAGCTCGTTGAGCGAGGCGCTAGTGCCGTTCATTTTCCAGTTGCCAGCGACGAGCGGGCGGATTCCAGGCGTCATGGGATTTGTTTCTCCGGGCAATTTCCAGCTGGCCCTCACTATCAAAATCAGGCCACAAAGCAATCGACAGTGGGCAGGAAGGGCGCTATTGCGCTTGTTTCAGACTCGGCGCATGCGAAATGCGCAAAAATCGGAAGTACTCATGCTTGGTATGTTGAGAAGCGCGGCGGGGACCTGGGTCGCTAAACTGCTGCTGTCATTGTTGGTGTTGAGCTTCGCCGTCTGGGGCATCTCGGGCCGCCTGATGGGCGGTCTTGCCGGCCATGATGCCGTGATCACGGCCGGAGGCACCAAGGTCTCGATCAACGAATACCGCCTCGCCTACGATCGCCAGCTCAGCGTCATGTCGCAGCAATTCGGCAAGCGCATCAGCCGTGAGCAAGCGACGGCGCTCGGCATCGACAACCAGGTGCTGGCGCAACTCGTGTCGGGCGCTGTCCTCGACGAGCAGGCCCGCAAGCTCGGACTCGGCCTGTCAAAGGACCGGCTCGCCGAACTGACGCGTGAAGACCCGGCGTTCAAAGGGCCTGCCGGAAGCTTCGACAGGAGAACCTTCGAGTACCTGCTTCGGCAGATCGGCATGCGGCCGGAAGACTATTTGAAGAACCGCGCCCAGGTCGCGGTCCGCCAGCAGATCGTCGAGGCGGTTTCGGACGGCCTCAAGGCCCCGGATACATTCTTCAAGGCGGTCGCGCTCTATCGCGGCGAAGATCGCACCATCGACTACCTGACCTTGCCGAAATCGCTTGTCGAGCCGATAGAAGCGCCGTCCGACAGCGCGCTTTCGGCCTATTTCGAGGAAAACAAGAAAACCTACGCCGCGCCCGAATACCGCAAGTTCTTCTATGTCAGGCTCGAACCGGAAGACATCATGGATTTGAGCGCGGTGACCGACCAACAGGTCAGCGACGACTACAATAAGAACAAGGCGCGCTACACCACGCCGGAGATGCGCACCATCGAGCAGCTTGTGTTCAAGACACCTGATGCCGCAAAGGCGGCGCTCGATTCGCTCAGGACCGGCGCGACCTTCGACAAGATCGTCGCTGCCGAAGGCAAGACGCCGGCCGACACGCTGCTCGGCACGCTGGCCAAGGACAAGATCGCCGACAAGGCGGTCGCCGATGCTGCCTTCAAACTCAACGTCAATGAGGTCAGCCCGGTCGTACAGGGCGCCTTTGGTCCCGTTCTGCTGCGCGTCACCGAGATCAAGCCCGAAGTGGTGAAGCCGCTGGCCGAAGTGTCCGAGCAGATCCGCAAGGACCTGGCACTGGGCGAGGCAAGCCGCATCTTGCTGGACGTGCACGACAATTACGAGGATACGCGCGCCTCGGGCAGTTCGCTCGCCGAGGCAGCCGCCAAATTGAAGCTGAAGGTCGTCACCATCGATGCCATCGACCGCACCGGCCAACGGCCGGATGGAAGCATCGTCAAAGACCTGCCGGAATCGCCGGCACTCATCAAGGCGGTGTTCGAATCCGAACCCGGAACCGACAATGAAGGCCTCACCACCGCCGATAACGGCTTCGTCTTCTACGACGTGAGCGCGATCACGCCTGCCCGCGACCGCACATTGGACGAAGTCCGCCAGAAGGTCGTGGCCGACTGGACCGCGGCGGAGACCACCAAACGGCTCACCGCAAAAGCACAGGAGCTCGAGAAGCGTCTCAAGGCTGGCGCCACGCTCGAGGTGATCGCCGGTGAGCTCAAGCTCGAAAAGCAGACCAAGCGCGGCGTCAAGCGCGATGCGGACGACGTCGATTTCGGCAAGGACGGCGCCGCCGCGATGTTCGGCGTCGGCGAAGGCGGCACCGGGCTGATCCCCTCACCTACGGGCGACGGACAGATCCTGTTCAAGGTTGCCGAGGTGTTCGAGCCTGCCGGGGCCGATGCCAGCTCAGTACCCGAGGACGCACAGAAGTCCTTCACCTCCGGCATGTCCGACGACCTGCTCGACCAGTTGGTGGCGCAGTTGCAGACGCAATATGACGTCCGCATCGATCAGACGGCCGTAACCCAAGCCCTGGCCAGATGAGCGCGCTGAAGATCCACATCGCCAAGGTCGCCGCCGGCAGCGCTCTTTCTTTCGAGGAGGCGCGCGAGGCCTTCGACATTATCATGTCGGGCGATGCTACCCCCGGCCAGATCGGCGGCTTCTTGATGGCATTGCGCGTGCGCGGTGAGACCGTCAGCGAGATCGCCGGCGCCGTCGCCACCATGCGCGCCAAGATGCTACGTGTCGAAGCCCCCGAGGGCGCCATCGACATTGTCGGCACCGGCGGCGACAATTCGCACAGCGTCAACATTTCGACCGCATCCGCTTTCGTCATCGCCGGCAGCGGCGTGCCCGTCGCCAAGCACGGCAATCGCGGACTGTCCTCGCTGACCGGCGCCGCCGATGTGCTGATCGCATTGGGCGTCAAGATCGACATCCCTCCGGAGACGATCGGCCGCTGCATCCACGAGGCCGGCGTCGGCTTCATGTTCGCGCCGGCGCATCACCCGGCGATGAAGCATGTCGGCCCGACCCGGGTCGAGCTCGGAACCCGCACCATCTTCAACCTGCTGGGCCCGCTTTCCAATCCGGCGAGTGTCAGACGGCAGATGGTCGGCGTGTTCCTGCCCGAATGGATCATGCCCGTGGCAGAAACGTTGAAGGAACTTGGTGCCGACCATGCCTGGATCGTCCATGGCGACGGCTATGACGAGATCACCACCACCGGCGAGACACTTGTCGCCGAACTGGCCGGCGGCGAGATCCGCAGCTTTACGCTGACCCCGGAAGCAGTCGGGCTGACGCGTCACACCAAGGACGAGTTGCGCGGCGGCGACGCCGCCCACAACGCCCAGGCACTGCGCGACATGCTGGGCGGCGCCGCCGGCGCCTTTCGCGATACGGTGCTGATGAATGCCGGCGCCGGGCTGGTGGTGGCCGGCAAAGCGACGACGCTTGCCGACGGCATGGTAACGGCGGCGCAGGCCATCGACAGCGGCCGCGCGCTGAAAGTGCTCGATAGGCTGATCGAGATTTCGAACGGTTAAAACCATGTCCGACATCCTGCGCAAGATCGAGGCTTACAAGCGCGACGAGATCACGGCGGCCAAGGCGCGCGTGCCGCTCGCCGAGATCAAGGCACGGGCGACTGATGCCGACGCGCCGCGCGGCTTTCTTTCCGCCCTTGAAGCAAAGCGCAAATCCGGCAGGTTCGCGCTGATTGCCGAAATCAAGAAGGCTAGCCCATCCAAAGGCCTGATCCGCGCCGATTTCGATCCGCCGACGCTGGCCAGTGCCTATGCGAAGGGCGGTGCCGTCTGCCTTTCGGTGCTGACCGACGCACCCTCCTTCCAAGGCGCGCCCGAATTCCTCACCACTGCGCGCGCTGCCGTCGAGCTGCCTGCATTGCGCAAGGATTTCCTGTTCGACCCCTATCAGGTCTACGAGGCCAGGGCATGGGGCGCCGATGCCATCCTGATCATCATGGCCAGCGTCGACGACGCGTTGGCAAGAGAACTCGAAGCGACAGCGTTCGGGCTCGGCATGGACGCGCTGGTCGAAGTGCATGACGAGGCTGAAATGGAACGCGCGCTGCAGCTGTCGTCGCGGCTGATCGGAATCAACAACCGCAATCTCCGGACCTTCGAAACCAGCCTACAGACCTCGGAGCGGCTGGTAGCGATGGTGCCGGCCGACCGCCATCTGGTCAGCGAGAGCGGTATCTTTTCGCACGACGATTGCCGCCGGCTGGAGCAGAGCGGCATTGCGACTTTCCTGGTCGGCGAGAGCCTGATGCGCCAGCAGGACGTGGCCGCGGCAACGCGCCTGCTGTTGACGGGCAAGGCGCCGGCAGAGGCCGTTTGAGGATGGCGGCCGCCCTCACCCATCTTGGCGCGCAGGGCGAAGCCAACATGGTCGATGTCGGCGACAAGGCTGAGACGGTGCGCACGGCAGTCGCAGAAGGTTTTGTCGCGATGCGGCCCGAGACGCTGGACATGATCCTCGCCGGCGACGCCAAGAAGGGCGACGTGCTGGGCACCGCGCGCATTGCCGGCATCATGGCGGCCAAGAAGACGCATGAACTGATCCCGCTTTGCCATCCGCTGCTGCTGACCAGGATATCTGTCGATATCGAGGCGGACGCCGCGCTGCCCGGCCTGAAGGTGACAGCATTGACCCGCGTCACCGGCAAGACCGGCGTTGAGATGGAGGCTCTGAGTGCCGTCTCGGTCGCTTGCCTGACCATCTACGACATGGCCAAGGCGGTCGACCGCGCCATGGTCATCTCCGGCATCAGGCTGGTTGAAAAGACCGGCGGCAAATCCGGCGACTATAAGGTCACCGGAGATCGGACCACCGGGGCCGGCCGATAATGGCGCTGGTCCCCGTTGCCGAGGCGCTCGAGCGCCTGCTGGATGGCGCAGCAGCGCTGCCGGGTGAACGCGTCGCACTGCTGGATGCCGCAGACCGCGTGTTGGCGGAGCCGGTCGTGGCGCTCCGCACCCAGCCGCCGTTCAATGCCTCCGCCATGGACGGCTATGCCGTGCGGGCCGCCGATATCGCGTCCATACCAGCAAAGCTTTCGGTGGTCGGCATGGCGCCAGCCGGACGCGGCTTTGCCGGGGTGGTGCAGCAAGGGCAAGCCGTACGCATCTTTACCGGCGCGCCGCTTCCCGAAGGCGCCGACACCATCGTCATCCAGGAGAACGTCCGCGACCACGGCGGCGGCAGCGTCGAAGTGACGGAGCCGACGGTGCAGGGGCGCAACATCCGCCGCCTCGGGCTCGATTTCGCCAAGGACGACGTCCTGCTGGGCGAGGGCCGCCTGCTCGATCCGGCGGCCTTGTCGCTGGCGGCATCGGCCAACCACCCCAAGGTCGGCGTGGTCAAGCGGCCGCTGGTCGCCATCATCGCCACCGGCGACGAATTGCTGCCGCCGGGCAGTGAGCTTGGCCCCGACCAGATCATCTCGTCAAACGCCTATGGCGTCGCCGCCGCCGCACAGTCGGTCGGCGCGCGCGCGCTCGATCTCGGCATTGCGCCGGACCGCAAGGAGGCGATCGCTGCGCTGGTGACAAAGGCGGTGAAGGCGGGCGCGAACGTCATCGTCACGCTGGGTGGTGCCTCGGTCGGAGACCACGACCTCGTTCATGACGTGCTGACCGGGGAAGGCATGGCTCTCGATTTCTGGAAGATCGCCATGCGGCCCGGCAAGCCGCTGATGTTCGGGCGGCTGGGCGACATCCGCTGCATCGGCCTGCCCGGCAATCCGGTGGCAAGCCTGGTCTGCACCCAGCTCTTCCTGAAGCCGTTGCTGGCGCAGCTCGGCGGCCGCGCCTTTCAGCAGGATATGCGTCGGGCGCGGCTCGGTACCGCCATGCCGGCCAATGATCTCAGGCAGGATTATGTGCGGGCTGTTGTCAGCACCAACGCCGGCGCGCTCGTGGCGACGCCGTTCGGCATCCAGGACTCCTCGATGCTGAAAATGCTGGCCGATGCCGACGGGCTGATCGTTCGCGCGCCGTTCGCTCCTGCCGCGGCGGCGGGCTCCCCCTGCGACGTGCTGATGCTACGCTGAACCTGCCTCACTCCGAAATCAAGGTCCGGGTCAGCGGATGGTCTGGATCGGCCAAACCGTCGATGATGTTGAAATGATGCCGGTCAGGTTCCACCACCGAGCTGGTCGCGGTACCCAGGCCGATCCAGATGTTGGCCAGCAACGCGCTCTGACGCAGGAATTCGGCGCGCTCGCCGCCGCCGGCCCAGCAGGTCAGGCGGGCCTTGTCCATCGGGCGCAGCAGCACCGGGCTTTCGGCCTGCGCCTCGGCCTCATCGATCGCGATCGTCTCGTTCATGCCGGTGCGCATGATCGGGCGCAAATCATGCACCCCCGAGATCGACACCACGTGACGAACGCGCCGGACCACTTCGGGCGCCAGCGGCGTCGTCGCCGTAACCATCCGGCTAACAAGATGGCCGCCGGCCGAGTGTCCGGTCAGCATCAGCGGCCCTGGGACCATCGCCGCCGCCTTGCCGATCGCCGCGCCGACTTCCTTGACGATGCCGCCAATGCGTATCTGCGGACAGAGCGTGTAGGACGGCATCGCCACCGCATAGCCGCGATCAACAGGGCCAGTGGCAAGATGCGACCAGAAATTTTTGTCGAATGCCATCCAGTAGCCGCCATGAACGAACACCACGAGTCCCTTGGGCTTGATGGCCGGCAGGAAAAGATCGAGCCGGTTGCGTGGGTTGTCGCCATAGGCCATGTCGAGCCGCGCCCTGCCCTCGGTCGAAAGCACGTCGCGGAAAACCCGCGCGGGCTCGATCCAGGCCGCCGGCCAGCGATCGCTGCCGGCTACGTTGGCGCCGTTGGCATAGGCGTTGTCCCAATCGGCAATGTGACGTTCGAACACCCTGCGCCCTCCCTGGCATATGGCCTTGCAACGTAGCCGTGAGCATCGCGCGGCGCGTCGTCGCCAGCCTCACGATTCCAGCTCTCGCATCAATCTCAAGTGACAGCCGCCTTGATGGCGAAGCGCGCTTCCTTCCACGCACCGGTGCGCAGGATGTCCTCAAGCACTTCGACGGCCTGCCAGACATCGGCATAGCCGACATAGAGCGGCGTAAAGCCGAAGCGCATGGTCGATGGCGCGCGAAAATCGCCGATCACGCCACGTTCGATCAGCGCGCGCATGATCTGGTAGCCATGCTCATGCATGAATGAAATCTGGCTGCCGCGTTTTTCCCCATCGCGCGTGCTCTCGAGCGTGAGCCCGTAAGTGCCGCACTTTGCCTCGACAAGCTCAATGAACAGATCCGCCAGCGCGATGCTCTTCTTGCGCACCGCCGTCATGTCGACATCGTTCCAGATGTCGAGCGCGCCCTTCAGCGTGCGCATCGACAGGACCGGCTGGGTGCCGCACAGAAACCGGCGGATGCCGGTGCCGGCCGCATAGCCTGGCTCGAAGGCGAAGGGCCGTGCATGGCCCCACCAGCCGGTGAGCGGCTGCTGGATGTCGGAAAGATGCCGCTCAGCCGCATAGATGAAGGCAGGCGCGCCCGGGCCGCCATTCAGATATTTGTAGGTGCAGCCAACGGCAAAATCGGCGTTTGCCTTGTCGAGCTCGACTGACATCGCGCCGGCGGTGTGGCAGAGATCCCAGACGATCATCGCCCCGGCTTCCTGAGCCCTGCGCGTCAGCGCCGGCATGTCGCGCAGTTCGCCCGACTTGTAGTTGACGTGGTTGACCAGCACCACGGCGGTGCGTTCGTCGATCAGCTCTTCGATGGTCGGCGCGTCGATCCCCGAGAGGCGCAGCAGCGTATCTTTTCGCGTCGAAACCACACCCTCAGCCATGTAGAGGTCCGTCGGAAAACTATCGCCCTCGGCGACGATGACCTGCCGCTCCGGTCGCATGGCCATGGCGGCGTGCAGCAGCTTGTAGATGTTGACCGATGTCGTGTCGCAGACCACCGTCTGGCCGGCCGCGGCACCGATCAGGCGCCCGAGCTGGTCGCCAAGTTCAAGCGGCATGTTGAACCAGCCGGCCGTGTTCCATGCGCGGATGAGATCATGCGACCATTCTTCGGTCGCGGCCTTGTGCAGTTCATCGAAAGCGGCACGTGAAGCAGCTCCTAGCGAATTGCCGTCGAGATAGATCACTCCTTGCGGCAACACGAAGCGGTCGCGCATCGCGCGCAGCGGATCTGCGGCATCCATCGCCTTTATGGCGGCGAGATCGGGAATTCCTGTCATGATGTGCCTGCTCCCCCCAAAAATTCAACGCAACGCCGGACACGCATCGACTGTTCTTCCATCACCTGGTTGCGCGCAGCAAGGCTCCACCGGCGAGAAGCAGCCTGACCAGGCGACTGGAAACCAGGAGTTAACCCGAGGTTGGCGTTTTGAGTTCGTTTCGTTCACGGTGCATTGACCGAACCGCGCAGTCGATACGGGTTCAATTCCGTGCCCTTTGCCGACCGACGGCCGATGTCAGTGCTGCCTTCTGGGAAGCCAGAAGGCGCAAACGAAAGCAGAATCAAGGGGATGACGCTCGCGACGGTGAAAATGCGGCATTCCGGTAGGGGCGTGGTTTGTTTCCCAAGCCTTAACGCATTCATTAAACTTTAAACAGTTGCGGAACACAACTGGAACAGATAGTGTTTGTTCTGGGTTTGTTTTTCTGATTCTGTTGGGGGTCGCTATGCTGACACGCAAACAACACGAACTGCTTATGTTCATCCACGAAAGGTTGAAGGAAAGCGGTATTCCGCCCTCATTCGACGAGATGAAGGAGGCGCTCGACCTGGCTTCCAAATCGGGAATCCATCGGCTGATTACGGCGCTGGAGGAGCGCGGCTTCATTCGCCGTTTGCCCAACCGGGCCCGTGCGCTGGAGGTGCTGCGCCTGCCTGACTCGATCGCCCCCGGCCTCAATGCGGCACGCAAGTTCTCGCCGAGTGTCATCCAGGGTAGTCTTGGGCAAGGCGCCCCTCGGCAGGGCAAGCCGACATCGTCGCGCGTCCCTGCAGCCGGCAATGACGACGATGTCGTCGCCGCCGTTTCGATCCCGGTGATGGGCCGCATCGCCGCCGGTGTGCCGATCGACGCCATCCAGCACCAGACGCATTCGATTTCGGTGCCGCCGGATATGATCATGGGCGGCGAGCATTATGCGCTCGAGGTCAAAGGCGATTCGATGATCGAGGCCGGCATTTTCGACGGCGACACGGTGATCATCCGCAATGCCGATACGGCGAGCCCCGGTGAGATCGTGGTGGCACTGGTCGACGAGGAGGAAGCGACGCTGAAGCGGTTCCGCCGCAAGGGCGCCTCGATCGCCCTGGAAGCCGCCAATCCGGCCTACGAGACGCGCATCTTCGGACCAGACAGGGTCAAGGTGCAGGGCAAGCTCGTCGGACTGATCCGCCGCTACTGAGCTCCGCCCTTGGCGCCGGCTTTGGGGTTGTCGGCCCTGCGGTATGGCGGCAGGCCCCGTGCCGCGCGTGAAAATTTCCGCTGCACGTGCCAGGGCCGGTATGATTTTTCGACCGCGAAACGGATTTCGGCGCGCGTTGCCGCTTGTGGATCGAAGTAGACGGCGGCACTTCCCGCGCGCGCCAGTTGCCGTTTGGTGACGACGAGGACCAGCCGGTCGTGGTAGCAGGGGTTATGGGCGGTGGCGTCGTCGATGACGATCAAGCTGGCAAAGGCGCAGGCTGGCCGCGCAGTATCGCGGTCCTTGGCTTGCGCGATGATCGCGCCGGATGGATGCCTGGCAAGGCAGAGGCCGTCCGTGCAAATGAACGGCATGCCCGGCGGTAGGTCGGCCGGATCGGCAATGTCGAATTGCGGGTCGTTCTTTCCAGGTGTTTCCGGCGCGACGATAGCCTCTGATGTGAGCGCGCGTTTCCAGTTGTCGATGGTGAACTCATTCGGGCGCGCCCGGTTGACCGCGAGTTCACCGCTGCCGATCGGCAGCGCGACCAGCCGTGCGTCCTCCGAGACCAATACGTCGGGTATGCGTGTCTGCGTTGTCGTCAGCAAGCCGGCGAGCGCAAAAGGAAGTGCCGCCAGCCGCAACCAGGTCGTCGCCATGCTGGCAATGACGAGGGCGATCGTCACCAGAAGGACGGATCTCAGCGAAATCAGCCCGACCGCATCGATCGGCGAGCGCTCCGAGATCCACCCGGACAGGGCGATCATCGCCGTCAGCCCCTTGCCCATGACATAGAGGAAAGGGCCATCCGCACCGAACGGCATCGCCAGCGCGCTGAGAACGGCGAAGGGCATGACGACCAGTGAGACGATGGGCATGATGGCCAGATTGGCGAACAGGCTGAGCGGCGCCACGCGCTGGAAATGCCATATGGCGAAAAGCGCCGTGGCGCTCCCTGCAATGATCGAGGTCATCGCCAGACCGCACATGCCCAGCAGGACCTTTCGAGTGGCAAAGCGTAGCGGCGACAGCCGCGGCAGCGGCGTGGTGGCCCTGCCGGCGCGGTAATCGGACCAGCCTGCATAGGCGCCGACAAGGGCCGCCGTCGCGGCGAAGGACATCTGGAAACTCGGACCGACCACCTCGTGCGGCGACACCAGGATGACCGCGATGGCCGAGATCGCCAGGTTGCGCATGGTGAGCGCGGCCCGGTCGAACAGCACGGCGATAAGCATCACCGCCAGCATGATGAAGCTGCGTTCGGCCGCCACGACAATGCCGGAAAAGACGAGGTAGGCCGCAATCGAAAAAAGCGCGGCGGCCGCGGCATATTTCTTGACCGGCCGTCGCGATGAGAAATCGGGAAACAGCGCAAAGGCACCCCGCAGCAGCGCCATGATGGTGCCGGCGACCAACGCCATATGCAGCCCCGAGATGGAGATGATGTGGTAGATGCCGGTGCGCCGCATCGCTTCGTTGATCTCCTCGGGAATGCCGGCGCGCACGCCGACGATCAGCGCAGCAGCAATCTCGCCCTCGGCACCGCCGATGCGGCTGCGGATATGGTCGGCGATAGATTCGCGCGCGTCTTCGATCGCGGAAGAAAGCTGCGCGCCAAGCGGCATGCTGCCCGACGACACGACTTTCGGATTGCCGAGAAAAAAGCCGCTGCCGCCGATACCGGCGAAATAGCTGTCGAAGGAGAAATCATAGCTGTCGGGCCGCACCGGGCCGGTCGGCGGCAGCAGCCGCACATAGCCGGTGATCTCGGAACCGGCGGTCAGCTCAGCCGGTATCTTCATCGCCGAAACGCGGACCCGTTCCGGCATGTAGCGCAGTGTCGGCCTGGCGGTTGAGGTCACATCGATTGTCAGCCTGATGCGGCCGCTCGCCATGGGCTCGTACGATACGACGCGACCCGTCAGCCGCGTCGAGATTTCGGAACCGAGCATATGCGTTCCGACACGCCATGTCTCGAACTTGGCGGCAAGTACGCCAAGCGCGCAGAGCAGCGCCACCATGAAGCACAGGCGCGTCCTGGGCCATGACCGCGAGACGACGGCACAAAGGGCCGCGAGGAGCGCGATTGCGATCGGCTGTGGAAAGGCCGGCTCCACCGACAGCCCGAAATATACGACCACCCCGCATGCGAGGAACACCGGCACCAGCAGGAAGGCGATGCCGCGGTCGAGTTCCAGGCCGGCTGCCGAGGTTACGCTGTTGCGGATACGGGACGGTGACGGGAGGCGGAAACGCCTGGGCAGGCGTACGATGGGCTCGCCCGCGGGCACGAGAACCGTTGCTGGGTCGCTGGCCGGCAGCGACGGAGCATCGAAGCGCGGAGCGGGTAGCAATGCCGGTGCCGGCAGGACAGGCGGGGGTGCGGCAAACAGCAAGCGTTCGCTGACGCCGCTGCCAACGTCCTCGCCCTCGCCCGCACCACGGCCTCGCACAGCCATCGGGTCTGCCCCTTGCGCCCTCGACCTCCTATGCTACATGAACGCGCGACGCGCGAAAGTCCGCAAACCCACTTCCTTCGCCCGCCTGAGAGTTCCATGCCCGATAAGGTCGTCACCCGTTTTGCCCCCTCGCCCACCGGCTATCTGCACATTGGCGGCGCGCGCACGGCGCTGTTCAACTGGCTGTATGCCAAGCACACAGGCGGCACGATGCTGCTGCGCATCGAGGACACCGACCGCGAGCGCTCCACCGATGCGGCAAGCGCGGCCATTCTCGACGGGCTTTCCTGGCTTGGCCTGACATGGGACGGCGAGCCGGTGTCGCAATTCGAGCGTGCGCCGCGCCATCGCGAGGTGGCCGAGGAGCTCGTTCGTATGGGCAAGGCCTATTATTGTTATGCGACGCCTGCCGAACTAGAGGCAATGCGCGAGAGCGCACGCGCCAAGGGGCTGCCTCCCCGCTATGATGGACGCTGGCGCGACCGCGACCCGTCGGAGGCGCCGCCCGGCGCCAAGGGGGCGATCCGCATCAAGGCGCCGACAGACGGCGAGACGGTGGTGCATGACCGCGTCCAGGGCGACGTGCGCTTTCCCAACAAGGATCTCGACGATTTCATTATTCTGCGCTCGGACGGCAATCCCACCTACATGCATGCCGTCGTCGTCGACGATCACGACATGGGCATCACCCACATCATCCGCGGCGACGATCATTTGACCAACGCCGCACGCCAGACCGTAATCTATCAGGCCATGGGCTGGGAGGTGCCATCGATGTCGCATATCCCGCTGATCCACGGTGCCGACGGCGCCAAGCTGTCGAAGCGGCACGGTGCGCTTGGCGTCGAAGCCTATCGCGCCATGGGCTACCTGCCGGATGCGCTGCTCAACTATCTGGCGAGGCTTGGCTGGAGCCACGGCGACGATGAGATCATGTCGATCGCCGACATGATTGCATGGTTCGACATTGGCGACGTCAACAAGGGCGCCGCCCGTTTCGACTTCGCCAAGCTCGAGGCGCTTAACGGCGTGCATATGCGCCGGATGAACGACGCGGCGCTGCTCGACATCTTCATCGCCACTCTGCCGTATCTTGAAGGCGGCCCGGCAATCGCCGCGCGCCTCGACGACAGACGCAGGGCGCAACTGCTTGCCGCTTTGCCGGGCCTGAAGGAGCGCGCCAAGACGCTGGTCGAACTTGTTGAAGGGGCTGCATTCCTTTTCGTCGAGCGGCCGCTGCCGGTCGACGAAAAGGCGGCGGCGCTGCTCAGCGGTGAGGCGCGCACGATCCTGCGGGGCGCTCATGCGGCACTAGCCACGGTTTCGGAGTGGTCTGCCGCCTCAGCCGAAGCCGCGATCCGCGACTATGCGCAGGCCGCCGGCCATAAACTCGGCGCCGTGGCCCAACCTTTGCGCGCCGCGCTCACCGGCAAAAGTACCTCGCCAGGTGTCTTTGATGTGCTTGCCGTGCTTGGCCGCGAGGAAAGCCTGGCGCGGATCGCTGATCAAATCGATTAGCAAACTGGCCCAAGAAGATTGGCATTGAAAGGTGTGTTTCGCAGTGCAACATTGGGTCTTGGCCTAATCTGCCGCGCAGATTCAATTGCGGGCGCAAATGTGCGTATTCCGATGCTTTTGACGTGTTGGGTTCAGATATTTTGCCTTTGCCGGCCTGAGGAAACAAAAAGGAGTTTGCTATGACCGAACCTGCGACAAAAATGGAATTTGGCGGCAAAACCCAGGCATCGACGGCCAAGCTGGAACTCGGCGGCAAAACCCATGAATTCAAGATACGAAGTGGTTCGGTAGGACCTGACGTCATCGACATCGGTTCGCTCTACAACACCGCCGGCGTCTTTACCTACGATCCCGGTTTTACGTCGACGGCGAGCTGCGAATCGGAAATCACCTTCATCGATGGCGATGCCGGCATTCTTTTGCACCGCGGCTACCCGATCGACCAATTGGCCGAGCACGGCGACTTCCTCGAAGTCTGCTATCTCTTGCTCTATGGTGAACTACCGACCAAGGCGCAGAAGGACGATTTCGACTACCGGGTGACGCGCCACACCATGGTGCATGAGCAGATGTCGCGCTTTTTCACCGGCTTCCGCCGTGATGCGCATCCGATGGCGGTGATGTGCGGCGTGGTCGGCGCGCTGTCGGCCTTCTATCACGATTCCACCGATATCTCGGACCCCTATCAACGCATGGTCGCGTCAATGCGGCTGATCGCCAAGATGCCGACGATCGCGGCGATGGCCTATAAATACCACATCGGCCAGCCATTCATTTACCCGAAGAACGAGCTGAATTTCGCAGCCAATTTCCTGCATATGTGCTTCGCCGTGCCTTGCGAGGAATACAAGATCAATCCGGTGCTGGCCCGCGCGATGGAGCGCATCTTCATCCTGCACGCCGATCACGAACAGAACGCCTCGACTTCGACCGTCCGCCTGGCCGGCTCGTCGGGCGCCAATCCTTTTGCCTGTATCGCTGCCGGCATCGCCTGCCTGTGGGGTCCCGCACATGGCGGCGCCAACGAGGCAGCCCTGAACATGCTGGGCGAGATCGGTCATGTCGATCACATCCCGGAATTCATTGCGCGCGCCAAGGATAAGAACGATCCGTTCCGATTGATGGGATTTGGCCACCGCGTTTACAAGAATTACGATCCGCGCGCCAAGATCATGCAGAAGACCGCGCACGAGGTCCTGGGCGAGCTCGGCATCAAGGACGATCCACTGCTCGACATCGCCATGGAGCTGGAAAGGATCGCACTGACCGATTCCTATTTCATCGAGAAGAAGCTCTATCCGAACGTCGATTTCTATTCCGGCATCACGCTGAAGGCGCTGGGCTTTCCCACCACCATGTTCACCGTGCTGTTCGCGGTCGCCCGCACCGTCGGCTGGATCGCGCAGTGGAAGGAGATGATCGAGGACCCGCACCAGAAGATCGGTCGCCCGCGCCAGCTCTATACCGGCGCGCCGGAACGGGACTACGTGCCAATCGCGAAGCGGTGAAGGTGGTGAATGGTGAATGGTGAATGGTGAATGGTGAATGGTGAATGGGAGTAGCGAAGCGTCGCTCCCTGTCCATAGAAACCACTATTCACAATTCACTATTCACAATTCACTCACTTCCTCACCATCCCCATCACCACACCCGCGGCTATCTCGCCTGACGGCTCGTCGGTTGCCATACGCCTGGCGATTTCGGCAAAACCGTCCTTCTGCCAGGTGCGGTAGGCGGTATCGGAGAACAGCGCTTCCAACTGCCGCGCCAGATAATGCGGCCGCACATATTGATTGTAGTGTTCCGGCACAACCGGCCGGTCGGCAATGAGATTGGGCAAGGCTGCGCTCCATACTTTGATCAGCGGCTGCGCCATGCGCATGACCGGATCGAGCCGGTAGCAGGAGATCATCGGCACACTCGCCAGTGCCAGTTCCAGCGATACTGTCCCCGATGCGATCAGCGCCGCATCGGCCTTGCCGAAGGCCTGCCATTTGCGTTCGGCATCGAGTATGATCTCCGGCTTCTCGTCCCAGCTCGCGACCGAGGTCCTGACCAGGTCGGCGACGTGCGGCACCGTCGGCAACAGCAGGCGCAAGCGGTGCCCGCGCGCCCGCAGGATCGACACCGTCTCGCCGAACGGCCCGACCATGCGTCGCACCTCACCACGACGCGAACCAGGCAGTACAAGCAACGTTTTGACGTGATCTGCGGACAGGTCACGCGGCTGCGCCTGCGCCCTGGCGGCACTGATTATGCCCGGATCGTGTGCAAGGCGATGCCCGACATAGGTGCCGGGCGGCCCGCCCAGGCGAGCGAGTTCCTTCACCTCGAACGGCAGGACGCAAAGAATGTGATCGACATATGGCTTCATCGCCGCCGCCCTGCCCGGCCGCCACGCCCACACGCTCGGGCAGACATAGTGGACGATCGGGATAGTCGGATCGGCGGCACGCACCTTCTTGGCGACGCGCAGCGAGAAATCCGGACTGTCGATGGTGATAAGGCAATCGGGCTTTTCACCGGCAATCGCGTTTGCCGTCTGGCCGATCCGCCGCATCAGGCGCGGCAGGTCGCGCAGGATGGCGCTAAGCCCCATCAGTGCGATCTCGCTGCCGTCGAACAATGGCGCCAGGCCGAGCGCCTGCAAATGGCGGCCGCCGATGCCGACAAGCCGAACTTCGCGCCCGGTCATGCGCTTGAGCGCCTGCACAAGGTCGGCGCCAAGTAGGTCGCCGGACTCCTCGCCGGCGACGACGGCTATCTTCAACGGCCGCTCATTCGCCATGCGCCGGCTCCGCAGGCAGGCCAATCACGAACAGGCCGAGCGCATTGGCACGTCCGATGGTGGCGGGACCTTCGAGCACCAGCGAGCGACCGGCTTCGACGGCAATGCCGGCCAGTCCGGCGGCATGCGCCGCCTCGACGGTCAGCGGGCCGATGGAGGGCAGATCGGCACGCAGTTCCTGACCGGGCTTGGCGCATTTGACCAGAACACCGCGGCTCCCGCCGGCCAGCCTGCCGTGCCCGCGCAACTCCCTTGTCCGCTCGAGCAGCCCGTCGGTGCCTTCGACGCCTTCCAACGCAATGGCGCGGCCGCCGACCGCAACAGCCGCTTGGCCGATATCCAGCGCGCCGATGGCTTTTGCCGCCGCGTGCGCCGCCTTGATGTCGCGCCAGTCGGATCTGCGTGGCGCCGCCTTGGTCAGCAGGCCTTCGGCGGCGACCAGCTCCGGCACGATCTCGTCAGCGCCGACGACCTTGATGCCGCTGCGCTCGATCCTGCGCACGAACAGTTTCAGCACCGTATCGTCCCCCCGGGTTACACCGACGAAGAGGCTGGGTAGCCACGCGAGCAGGCCCAAATTGAGGCGCATGGCGCTCAACCTGGGGCGGCGCGTGATATGACCCGCGGTTACGAGATGCGTAACGTGATGCCGCTTAAGGATCGGCAGCAGCGAGCCGACGTCTTCCAGCCTCAAGGTTGCCTGCTCATAGGGCTCGAAATCGGCTATGCGATCGACCTCGCCGGCCGCCATCACGACGAAGGGCAATTTGCCTTGCCGGGCGAGCGCTCGGGCAATTTCGACCGGGAGACTGCCGCCGCCGGCGATGATGCCGACCTTGGCATCTGGCGCGAGATCAAGGCCCTTTCCGGCAGCCTCAATCTTCGTCATCTGCCCTCAGTCTTCATCATCGGTATCGTCGCCGTCGCTACCCTTGAGCGACGGCACGGCGTAGTGCCGCTTGCCGCGACCGGCGATGAAGTCGACGATCTTCATGGCAGTCGGCGACGAGGCGAATTCCGCCTTGGCGAATTCGATGTTCTCGCCGACGGTCCGGGAGCGATCGAAGATCGTCTTGTAGGCTTTGCGCAGCAAGTGGATCTCCGAACGCGGCAGGCCGGCGCGCTTCAGGCCAATGATGTTGAGGCCGCGAAGGCTGGCACGGTTGCCAACGGCGATGGCGTAAGGAATGACGTCGCCGACGATCGCCGAGCAACCGCCGAGAAAGGCGTTATCGCCGATGCGGACAAACTGATGAACCGCGGTAAGGCCGCCGATGTAGACATTGTCACCGACTTCGCAATGCCCGCCTAACGTCGCTTGATTGGCGAAGGTGGCGTTCTTGCCGACCACGCAGTCATGGGCAATATGGGCATAGGCAAGGAAATTGCCGTTGTTGCCGATCGTCGTCTCGCCGCGGCTGGAATCGGTGCCGACATGCATGGTGACACCTTCGCGGATCGTGCAGTTCTCGCCGATCACCAGCGTGGTACGGCCGCCCTTGTGCTTGGTGTTCTGCGGCGGCCCGCCCAGTATCGCCATCGGATAGACCTTGGTCGATGCACCGATGGTGGTCGCGCCAATCACCGAGACATGGCTGACCAGTTCGACGCGGTCGCCGATCACGGTGTCGGGGCCGACGTGACAGAAGGGCCCGATGCGGGCGCCTTCGCCGATTTGGGCGCCTGCCTCGATGACCGAGGATGGATGGATGACTGTCTGGATTTTCATTAGCATTCGTTTGTCAGCCGCTTGCGACCATCATCGCCGATATCTCGGCTTCCGCCGCCTTGGCGCCATCGACGAGGGCCTCGCAAGCGAATTTGAGAAGATTGCCGCGTTTCTTGATTTTCTTCACATGAATTTTCAGCTGGTCGCCTGGAACGACCGGCTTGCGGAACTTGGCATTGTCGATGGTCAGGAAATAAACCAGCGACGGCTTTTCCGTACCAAGGCTGCGGATGCAGATGGCGCCGGCCGTCTGCGCCATCGCCTCGATGATCAGCACGCCGGGCATGACCGGCTGGTCGGGGAAATGACCTTGGAAATGCGGCTCGTTTATGGTGACGTTCTTGATGCCGATGGCGGATTCGTCGCCATCTATGTCGACAATACGGTCGATCATCAAGAACGGATAGCGGTGCGGCAGGAGCTTCATCAGCCGCATTATGTCAACCGCTTCGAGCGTCGCCGCTGCGATGTCAGCCATTTCCCCCCTCACCCTGTTTGCGCGTCCGTGCAAGTCTGCGCAAGGCCGCTATCTCGCGCATGGCTTCCGCCATCGGCTGCGCCGGATATCCTCCCCAAATCTCACCGGCAGGCACATTGCTCATAAACCCGCTTCTTGCCGCAAGCTTGGCCCCGGACCCGATGGTCAAATGATCCGCAAGGCCGACACCGCCACCCATGGTGACGTTGTCGCCTACCGTCACGGAACCGGAAATACCCGAAAGCCCGGCTATTATGCAATTGCGGCCGATGCGAACGTTGTGCGCGATCTGCACCAGATTGTCGATCTTGGTGCCCTGGCCGATGATCGTGTCGGACATGGCGCCGCGATCGACGGTCGTATTCGACCCGATCTCGACGTCGTCCTGGATGATGACGCGGCCGATCTGCGGAACCCGCTCCGGACCCTTGGCGCCGGCCACGAAACCGAAGCCATCCTGGCCGATCCTGGCACCGCCATGGATGATGACGCGATTGCCAATCAACGCATATTGCACGCTGGCACCTGGACCGACATAGCCGTCGCGGCCAATCTGCGAAGACGGACCGATGACCGCATGCGGGGCAATGACGGTCCCGCTGCCGATGGCAGCGCGAGGTCCGATGATCGCACCCGCTTCGATGATCGCGCCGGCCTCGACATGGGCGGTCGCATCGATATGGGCATGCGGCGAGATACCGGTTTCGCCGGTCATCGGTCCAGGCGTTGCAGCCGCCGGAAAAAGCAGACGCCCGAGCATTGCGAAGGCCTGCTGCGGGCGCGGATGCACCAGCACCGCGATGCCCGCCGGCGCCTTGCCGGCAAATTCGGCAGGGCAGAGAACCGCCGCCGCCCGCAGTGACTGCATCAGGGCGAAATTGCGCCTGCCATCGACGAAGACAAGGGCGTTCTCGCCGCCTTCGTTGGCGGGCGCCAGAGCCTCGATCGATACATCGGAGAGACCGGAATCAACAAGCGTCGAGCCAGTCAGATTCGCGACTTCGCCGGCCGTATACCGGCGTGAGGGCGCGAAGAACACCGGATCGGTCATTCCAGAAGCAATATCCAGCTAGCGCATGACCCGAAAATCGGAAATCGACCCTCGGAAAGGATCATGCGCAAATCAAAGTGCTACACCGTCCTTTGCGCGTCCGATAGGACGCGCTGCGCTGTAGTGTCGGATCACTGCCATCCGGATCCAAACGAGCCGGAAGCATCATTGCCCGCACATCAGAAGCGGGTCGATATGCCGAAGTTGAATTCCTGCACGTCGTCGGTCTTTTCCTTCTTGACCGGGATCGCATAGTCGATGCGGATCGGGCCGAAAGGCGATGCCCACATCAAACCGACACCGACGGAAGCGCGCCATTCCATGCCGGTTGTCGAAGAATTGACAAGGCCACTTGCGATTTTGCTGCCGTAGAGCGTTGCCGCATCGGCGAACACAGCGCCACGCAAACCGAAGCTTTCGGGGATGACCGGCAGCGGGAACTGCGCTTCCGCCGAGGCATTGAAGTAGGTGGTGCCGCCGAGATGGTCATTGCTGTTGTCCGAAGCAACCGGGCCGATGCCGCCATATTCGAAACCGCGGATCATACGGTCGCTGCTCTGGAAATGGTCGAAGACGCGCAGATCGCCGTTGCCATAGCCTTGGACATGGCCGGCGCCGCCCGAAATGAGGCCCACCAGGTCCAATTGTTCGGACAGCGTCTGATAAATGCTGCCGCGCGCCGTGACCTTGATGAATTTGGCATCGCCGCCGAGGCCGGCCACTTCGGTGCCGACATTGGCATAAATGCCATCATGCGGGTTCTTCATGTCGTCGATCGTATTGTAGATCAGGCCGAGACTGACCGAAGACTTGAGCCATGGGCTCTCGTTAACGCCGTTTTGGATCGCCTGGGACACGTCGCAACCGGCCGATGGGTCGCAGCCCTCGTCGAACTCGTACTTCTCTTGCGCAATATTATAAGCGAGTTGCGTCGAGATATTGTCTGTGATCGGCAGGCCGAAGCGAACGGTCGCGCCTGTCGTGTCGCTGTCGTAATGGTCGTAGTTTCGGCTCTGTTTGTAGATGTCGAAGCCGGCCGCGATGCGGCGTCCGAGGAAATAGGGTTCGGTGAAAGAGAAGCTGTAGTCGCGCGAGTTCTTGCCACCGCCCGCCGCCACCTTGATGAATTGGCCTCGACCGAGGAAGTTGCGCTCACTGATGGAGCCTTCGACGGACGGACCTGACGTTTCACCGCCGCTCGAATAACCGGCGCCGACCGTGAACTCACCGGTCGATTTCTCGACCACATCCACCACCAGCACAACCTGGTCCGGCTCAGAACCCGGAACAGTGGAAATTTCGACTTTTTCAAAATAATCGAGCGCTTCCAGCCGCCTCTTCGCGCGCTGGATGAGCACCTGATTGAAAGCATCGCCTTCGCTGACATCGAACTCGCGGCGAATGACGTAGTCGCGCGTCCGATCGTTGCCGCGAATCTCGATGCGCTCGATATAGGCCTTGGTCCCCTGATCGACCGTATAGACGACCGAGATCGTGTGGTTCTCGAAGTTGCGGTCGCCGCGCGGCGTCACCTGGGCGAAGGCATAGCCGGATCCAGCGACCTTTTCGGTCAAGGCGATGATCGTGTCCTCGACGTTCTTGGCGTTGTAGACATCGCCCTTGTGGGTCTCGACCACCGATTCAAGCGACTTGGCGTCGACCTCGGGGATCGTGCTTTCGACGCTGACATCCCCGAACGTATAACGCTCGCCCTCCTGCACCGTGATGGTGACGGTGTATTTGTTGGTTGTGTCGTCGAGTTCGCCGACAGCCGAGACGACCTGGAAGTCGGCATAGCCGTGATTATAATAGAAGCGGCGCAGCAGCTCCTGGTCGGCGCGCAGCTTGTCCTCGTCATAAACATCGTCGCGCAGCACGAACGACAGGAAGGACGAGCGCTTGGTGGAGATGATGTCCGACAGACGGCGGCTCGAATAGGCGCTGTTGCCGACGAAATTGATCGCGGCGATCTGGGTGCGGCCGCCTTCGTTGATGTTGAAGACCACGTTTACCCGGTTGTCGCCGAGATCCATGATCTGGGTGGTCACGGCGGCATCGTCGCGGCCGATACGCCGGTATGCGGCCTTGACCGCCTCGACATCGGCATCGAGCTGCTGTTGCGAGAAGGTGCCGCGCGGCTTCAATTGCACCGCGGCCTCAAGCGCGTTGTCCTTGAGCTTCTTGTTGCCCTGGAACAGCACCTGGTTGACGACCTGGTATTCGGACACCTTGATGACCAGCGTCGATCCGACCTGGTTGATCTGCACATCCGAAAACAGCCCGGTGCCAAACAGCGCCTTGACCGCATCGTCGATATCCGAACTGGAAAACGCCTTGCCGGGCTTGATCGTCACGTAATTGCGGATGGTGTCCGCGTCGACACGCTGATTGCCGGTGACTTCGACTCTGGAGACGACAGCCGCCTCGGCGGCCGATGTGGCAACGAACTGCACTGCGAGCGCGCCTGGTACAACCAGAGCGGCGGACATAGCCACCGCGGACGCGGCGCTCAGAAACTTGGATGCTGCCTTCATCGGGCTTTTGTACCTTTTCTCGAAGTCCCCACGGCGAGAAAACCGGACGTGCGGTAATTTCCCCTACCGTATTAACCGGATTTTCCCTACACGCAAGGCTTCTGGTTAATTTGTATTTACTTAACCCTGCGGCGTGGCTTTCGCGTCACGCATATCCCCACGCATGGTAAACGGCGTCTCAACATTGCTCGTGCCGAAGCCAAATTCCTTCATGATTTCAGCACCCAAACAGATCGTTCCAGAAAACAAAGCCCATGAACCCGAGCACCAATATGAGGCCGCTTCGGTAAGCCATTTCCATCATGCGTTCGGACACCGGCCGCCGGATGACAGCCTCCACGCCGTAGAACAGAAGATGCCCTCCGTCGAGGGGGGGAATCGGCAAAAGGTTGAGAATCCCTATCCCGACTGACAGGAATGCAACAAGCTGCACGAGCCATTCAAAGCCGAGCTTTGCCGCCTGACCCGACATCTTGGCGATCTTGATGGGGCCGCCCAGCTGGCACTTGTCCTCGCGGCCGACAACGAAACGTTGCAGGAACTGGCCGGTACGCTGGATGACGTGTCCGGTTTCCTGGACCGCTGCCCCGACCGCCCCGGCCGGACTATAGGTGATCAGCCGTGGCTGGCCGAGTTCCTTGTTGTTGACGACGCCGATCACGGCCACCTGGACCTTATTGCCCAGTGCGTCTTGTTGTTCCATCAAGCGCGGCGTCGCCGTGACGGTGATTTCCTTGCCGGCGCGTAGCATGACGAAGGTGATGCTGTCGCCGGCGCGGCCAGAGACCAGACGCTGGACGTCGGCAAAGGTCTCGACCTTGCTGCCGTCGACGCTGACGAATCGGTCGCCGGGCATGATGCCGGCCGCGGCGGCCGGACTGCCGACGGTGACCTCAGCCACCATCGGCTCCAGCACGGGCCGGCCATGGACGGAAAACAGCACGGCAAAGACGGCGATCGTCAGCAGGAAGTTGAACAGCGGCCCCGCCACGACGGTCGCCGCCCGCTTCCAGATCGGCTGCGTGTGGAAGGCAACCTTGCGTTCTTCGTCGCTCAGCGCCTCGATCTCCTCCGAGCTGGGCTGGCTCGACGTCGCGTTCATGTCGCCGACGAACTTGACGTAGCCGCCGAGCGGTATGGCGCAAAGCTTCCAGCGCGTGCCGCGGCTATCGTTGAAGCCGATGATCTCTGGGCCGAAACCGATCGAAAAGGCTTTTGCGCCGATACCGCACCAACGCCCGACGAGGTAATGGCCCATTTCGTGGACAAAAACGACCACGGTCAGCACGAACAGGAAAGGCACCAGCGTGCCGAGGACAAAGCCCTCTGTGCTGAAAACCGCGTGAAAAATCTCGTTCAATTCATGCCCTCAAATTCATCCACGGCACAGATCACGCCGCGACTGTGACATCAATCCAGGCGAATCCATGACGCAGCCCCGCGCCGGCCCACCGACGATGCCGTTCAAACCGGAAACAGCCCCTGTGCCGGATGGTCGGCGGTCGCGGAAATCCAGCCGATGACGTATAGGGCGAAAGCCGCCGCGACAAGCCCATCTACCCGATCCATGATGCCGCCATGGCCGGGTATCAGCGTGCCGGAATCTTTACGGCCGTGGCGTCGCTTGACCCATGATTCGAACAGGTCGCCGGCCTGCGCGACAATCGAAAGCACCAGTGCGACCACGCCAAGCACGACGAGGTTGCCCGTTCCGGCTACGGCGGCCAGAAGCAGCCCGGCCACTACGCCGCCGACCACCCCACCGAGCGCCCCGCTCCGCGTCTTGCCCGGCGAGATCGACGGCGCCAGCCTTGGACCACCGATGGAGCGGCCGACGAAATAGGCAAAGATATCGGTCGCCCAAACCACGGCGAATAGGAACAGAATGGCCAGCAGCCCTGAATGGTCGCCGTCACGCAAGAAGGCCAGCGACAAGCCGGACACGGCCGCATAGGCAAGGCCGGATGCTTCCCACGGTCCTGCCCTGCGCATGGAAGAAGCGACGGCAGTGACAGCAACCAGAGCCGCGACGAGCGGCAGCAGCAAAGACGCAGGCAGGCCGGCGACGAGGGCACCAATAAAGACCACGATCAGCGCCTCGGGCAGAAAGCCGAGACCTGCCGTAGCACCAGCACCTGCCGGGGCAACGGGGCGGCTCATCCGCGTCCACTCGTAGAAGATGACCGCCGCCGTGGCAGCGCAAAGCAACCGGAAGGACAGTCCGCCGAGCCAGGTCAGGGCAAGCGTGACGATGGCAAGCACGACGGCCGAAATGACCCGGAGTTGGAGGTTGCTCATTCCTCAGCCTGAGGCGACATCTTGGGCGGCAAGTCCGCCGAAGCGGCGCTCGCGGCCGGCGAAATCGCGCAGTGCATCGGACAGGTGCTCGCGACTGAAGTCGGGCCAGTAGCAAGGCAGGAAAACGAGTTCGCTATAGGCGGCCTGCCATAACAGGAAGTTGGACAGCCGAAGCTCGCCGCTGGTGCGGATGACCAGTTCCGGGTCCGGAATGCCCTCTGTATCGAGCGAGCTGGCAAAGGAATCGGCCGTGATCGCCTCGCTCTCGATCTCACCGCGCGCCACCGCCGCTGCGAGCTTGCGCGCGGTGCGCACGATCTCGTCGCGCCCGCCGTAATTGAAGGCAATGACCAGTGTCAGCGCCTCGTTGCTGAGAGTGAGCGTTTCGGCTTCCTCGAGCAGCCCCCTTATGTCGGGCTGCAGCCCTGCCCTGTCACCGATGACCCTGATCCGCACCCCACTCTGGTGCAGCTCGGCAAGGTCACGTCGGATGAAAAGCTTCAGCAGGCCCATGAGGTCGCTGACTTCGGATTTCGGCCGTGACCAGTTTTCCGACGAAAAAGCGTAGACGGTCAGGAAGGAGATGCCTAGGCCGGGGGCGGCGCGCACTGTCTTGCGCAGCGCCTCGACGCCGGCGCGGTGACCGGCCAGCCGCGGCAAGCCGCGCGCCTTGGCCCAGCGTCCGTTTCCGTCCATGATGATCGCGACATGCGCGGGCGTTGCCATATTCTCGCTTCCGGGCCAGGCGTGGCCAGACCCTAGACCTGCATGATTTCCGCTTCCTTGTCGGAAAGCAGGTGGTCGATGGTGCTGATTGTCTCGTCGGTCAGTTTCTGAACCTGGTCGGCCCGTTTGCGATGGTCGTCCTCACTGATGTCGCCGTCCTTTTCCGCCTTTTTCAGAAAGTCCATGCCGTCCCGGCGAACGTGGCGTGCGGCGACGCGGGCATTCTCGGCATAACCGTGCGAGATCTTGACCAGCTCCTTGCGGCGCTGTTCGTTGAGCTCGGGCAGCGGAATCCTGAGATTGGTACCGTCGACGATAGGATTGAAGCCGAGATTGGCTTCACGGATGGCGCGGTCGACTGCGCTGACCATCGACTTGTCCCAGACCGAAACCGAAATCATGCGCGGTTCCGGCACCGACACTGTTGCCACCTGGTTGATCGGCATGGTGGTGCCATAGGCCTGCACCTGGACGGCATCGAGCAGGTTGCTCGACGCGCGGCCGGTGCGCAGCGAAGCCAGATCATGCTTGAACGCGGCGATCGCCCCGTCCATGCGCCGTTTGAGATCGTCGTACTCGCCACTCATCATCGTCTCCTCGACCCGTTAACCCGGGTTCACTGCTTAGGCCCTGTTCGAGCCTCATCCGCAACCGGTCCCTTTCGGGTTCATGGTCCGGTCAATCGTCTGCGACAACCGTGCAACGGCCGCCGCCCCTCAGGATATCGCCGAAGCCACCCTTCTCGTGGATCGAATAGACGATTATCGGAATGTTGTTTTCGCGCGCAAGTGCAATCGCCGCCGTATCCATGATCGAAAGCCCGCGTTTGATGACTTCGTCATGGCTGATCCGCTCGAAACGTGTCGCATGCGGGTCCTTCTTGGGATCAGCCGAATAGACACCATCGACCTGGGTGCCCTTGAACAGAGCATCGGCGCCGATCTCGGCGGCGCGAAGGGCCGCAGCCGAATCGGTGGTGAAGAACGGATTGCCGGTGCCGCCGGCGAAGATGACGACCTTGCCCTGGTTCATGTAGGCGGTCGCCTGACGCTGCGAAAAACTTTCGCAAAGCTCGGGCATGGCGATCGCCGACAGCACCACGGCGTCGACGCCGATCTTGTTGAGCGAGGTGCGCAGCGCCAGCGAATTGATAACCGTGGCAAGCATGCCCATATGGTCGCCGGTGACGCGGTCTCCGCCTTTTGACGCAACCGCGACGCCACGGAAGATGTTGCCGCCGCCTATGACGACACCGACTTCGATGCCCAATGCGCGGGCCTCGGCGATGTCGGCGGCGATGCGGTCGACCACCGATACGTCGATGCCGAAATGCTGCTCGCCCATCAACGCTTCGCCCGACGCTTTCAGCAAGACACGTCGGTAGAGGGGCTTCACCGTCATCTGGTCCTCGTCATCGTGCGTGTGACGCGTTTCGGTGCGCCCCGAAACACTGGGCGTTCCGATACACGAAGGGCGCCGCGATGTCACGCGGCGCCCGAGCCGGAAAGTTGAGATCGTGGACCGGGATAGCCGTCAGCTCACGCCGGCAAAAGTGCCTCGCATGAGCAGATCCGGCAGATAGCTTGCCGGCTTACCGCCAACCGCCTGCCCACCGGTCAGGCCGCCTTGTATTTCAGGGCCGAAGAACGAATACGGAAAGGGCGTGACCGGCCGGCTCACCGCATCGAGCCGTGCCCGAAGATCTTCGGGAATGTCGAAATCAAGCGCGCCGAGATTGTCCTTGAGCTGGTCAAGCCTGGTGGCGCCGACGATGACGGATGCAATGCCTGGCCTGTTTGCCGTCCAGTTCAAGGCGATCTGGGCCATGCTGCGGCCGAGCTGGCCGGCAACCCTCTCCAGTTCGGCGACGATTTGCCAGTTGCGATCGGTGAATTTCTGGAAACCGGGATTGGTCGAACCACGCATTGTCTCCAGCCGGCCACCATCCTCGACGATTGTATCGAAACGGTATTTTCCGCTGAGCAGGCCGCTGGCCAATGGACTCCAGACCATGATTCCGGCGCCATAGCGCGTGCCGAACGGCACGAACTCGTGCTCGATGTTGCGCTCGGCCAGCGAATATTCGAGCTGAAGCGCCGAAACCGGTTCATAGCCGCGATGCTCGGCGACGGCCTGCGCCCGGCTTGCGTACCAGGCCGGCACGTCGGACATACCGACATGCCGGATCTTTCCGGCGCGCACCAGATCGTCCAGCGTCCGCATCACCTCCTCCGGCGGCGTCAGCCTGTCCCAGGTATGGAGGATGTAGAGGTCGATGTAGTCGGTGCCGAGCCGCTTCAGCGAACCGTCTATCGCCCGCAGGATGTTCTTGCGGCCGTTGCCCCCGGCGTTCGGGTTGCCCGGTTCGGCGTTGTAGGTGAATTTGGTACTGATCACCGCCTTGTCGCGCAGCCCACGCTCGGCGATGAATTCGCCGAGCCAGGTTTCGGCCGTGCCACCGGTATAGAGATCGGCGGTATCGAAGAAATTGCCACCGGCTTCGACATAGGCATCAACCAAGGCGCGCGCGGTTTCCTTCTCCGCGCCCCAGCCCCATTCCGTGCCGAACGTCATGGTGCCGAGCGCCAGGCGGGTGACACGCAGCCCGCTGTTGCCGAGCGTGTAGTAGGACATGGTCATGGATTTCTCCTGAAGTTTGAAAAGCGGGATTGAGGTCTTGCCTGGGATACGCAGTCAGGCCTTGGCCAGCGCATCGACCACCACCTGGAAGCGGCGCGGATCGAAATAATCGTGGTAGGTGCTGATCAGACCGCTCTTGAAGTGGAAAATCGCGATATTGCTGTTGGTGTATTCAGTGCCGCCGATCAGCACCGCGCGGTTCTTGTACTCAACGACGATCGCGTCCGAATCCGCTGCCGGATAGATGGCTGTCAGCTGCGAATCGAAGGATTCGAAATTACCGAAGAGGCCTCGGAAGGCCGCCAGGATCGCGGCTTTACCATCGATGCTGTTTCCAAATCCTGCCGGCGGGTAGAAGACAAGTATACGGCCATCTTCAGCCCAAAGGTCGCCCCATGCCTCAATGTCCTTGCGGTGCATCAGATCAAAGAATTTACGCACGGTCTCGAGATTACGGGTTCGTTCGGAATCGAGGTCGGTCATTAGACGTCTCCTTGGCTGCTCGGCGATTGCCGTGTGATGCAGCCAAAGATGCGCCCTCCTTTCTCCGCCGATAAGATTGCATTATCCGAATGGACTATGCGATATCATGCATGAATGGACCGCGATCTGCTTAGCCACCTACCTGTAATCGTTGCCGTCGCGCGGCGTGGCGGCTTCGCGCCGGCAGCCGCCGAGCTCGGCATGAGCCCGTCAGCGGTCAGCCATGCGGTTCGGCTGGTAGAGGAGCGAATCGGCCAGCCGTTGTTTGCCCGCACCACGCGCAGCGTCTCGCTGACCGAGGCTGGCACCGCGCTTGTCGCTGCGGCGGAGCCGGCGCTGGAAGACATTGCCGACCGGATCGAACGTATCCGCTCTGTCAAAGGCCGGGCAAGCGGACTGCTCAGGATCAACGCGCCGCGTTTGGCGCTGCCTCTGGCGCTGATGCCCATCCTGACGGCGATGGCGGAACGTTACCCTGACGTGACGGTGGAGATCGTCACCGACGAACGTCTGAGCGATATCGTCGGCGAGGGTTTCGACGCCGGCATCCGGCTGGGCGAGATGATCGCCGAGGATATGGTGACGGTGCGACTGACAGGGCCTTTCCGCAGCATCATCGTTGCCTCGCCGGCCTATGTCGGCCGGCGCGGGCGGCCATGGGCGTTGGCCGATCTCGCCGCGCACAACTGCATCGGCTATCGGCTGTTGCGATCACGTGCGCTCTATCGCTGGGATCTGTCCGATCAGGGCAAGGATATCAGCGTCGAGACACGCGGCAGCGTGGTCGTCAGCGATCCGCTGTCGGCAAGGGAAATGGCGCTTGCCGGCATCGGCCTCGCCTATCTGTTCGAGCCGCTTGTCAAGCCCGACATCGAGGCAGGCCGGCTGGTCGAAGTCCTTGGCGAGGCATCGATCGAGGAACCGGGACTGTTCCTCTATTTCCCGCGCCGCGCCGCGATGGCCCCGAAGCTCCGCGCCTTCATCGACACCGCGCAAGAAATCGGCCGGGCATCCTCGCGGATACCCGGCCGAAAAAGCCTTTCAAACGAATAGTTACTTCTTGACCGCTGCCGCGACTTCCGCCGCGAAATCGGTCTCTTCCTTCTCGATGCCCTCACCGAGCGCGAAGCGCAGATAGGCCGCGATTTTGGCTGGCGCGCCGATTTCGCTTTCGGCATCCTTCAGCGCCTTCTCGACGGTAACGTCGGGATTGAGCACGAAAGCCTGCTTGAGCAGCACGACCTCTTCATAGAACTTGCGCAAACGGCCTTCGACCATCTTCTCGATGATCGCTTCCGGCTTGCCGGACTGGCGCGCCTGGTCGGCGAAGATCGCCTTCTCGCGTTCCACTGCGGCCGGATCGAGCTCTTCGGTGGTCAGGGCCATCGGATTGGTGGCAGCGACATGCATGGCAACCTGACGGGCGAAGGCGTTGGCGGCATGCGCGTTGCCTGTCGTCTCGATGGCCACCAGCACGCCGAGCTTGCCAAGGCCGTCGGCGACCGCATTGTGAACGTAGGTTGCGACAGCGCCGTGCTCGACGGTGAGCTTGGCCGAGCGGCGGAAGCCCAGATTCTCGCCGATGGTGCCGACAGCGTCCTTGATGGTCTCGGCGACCGACTTGCCCGAGCCCGGATAGGGAGCGGCGGCAACGGCCTCGGTCTTGCCGCCATAGGCAAGCGCGACCTTCGCGACATTGGCGACGATCTCCTGGAACGCAGCATTGCGGGCAACGAAGTCCGTCTCGGAATTGACCTCGACGATCGCTGCCTCGCGGACGCCGGAATCTACGCCGATCAGGCCTTCGGCAGCGGTACGGCCAGCCTTCTTGTCGGCCTTGGAAATGCCCTTCTTGCGCAGCCAGTCGATGGCTTCTTCCATATTGCCGTTGGTCTCGTTCAACGCCGCCTTGCAGTCCATCATGCCCGCGCCGGTCAAGTCGCGGAGTTCTTTGACCTGTGCAGCCGAAATGCTCATTGTCGCCTCTTTGTCTAAATGCACTGACGCACCATCGATTTTCGATGATGCGCCTGGTGCCGGTAGCGCTTACCGCGCCAACATATTGGAAAGATGAAGGCCGCAGCCGGCCTTCGCTACTATGCTTCCGGGGTCTGGGCTGCCGGGCTCTCGGCGGCCGGGGTCTGATCGAGCGCCGGCTCGACCGGAGCCTCGACCGATGCGCCGATATCGACACCGAGCGCGCCCTGCTGACGGGCGATGCCGTCGATAGCTGCCTTGGCGATCAAATCGCAATACAGCTGGATGGCGCGGGCCGCGTCGTCATTGCCGGGGATCGGGAAGTCGATCTTGTCCGGGTCGCAGTTGGAATCGATGATGGCAACGACCGGGATGCCGAGACGCTTGGCCTCGAGAATGGCGATCGCTTCCTTGTTGGTGTCGATCACGAACATCAAATCGGGCGTCGAACCCATATCCTTGATGCCGCCCAGCGCCTTGTCGAGCTTCTCACGCTCGCGGTCGAGGTTGAGGCGCTCCTTCTTGGTCAGGCCCTGAGCCTCGCCGGCCAGCATTTCGTCGAGCTTGCGCAGGCGCTGGATGGAATTCGAGATCGTCTTCCAGTTGGTCAGCATGCCGCCGAGCCAGCGCGAGTTGACATAGTACTGGGCCGAGCGCTGCGCGGCATCGGCGACGATGTCGGAGGCCTGGCGCTTGGTGCCGACGAACAGCACGCGGCCGCCCTTGGCAACAGTGTCGGAAACCTGCTTCAGCGCCTGGTGCAGCAAAGGCACCGTCTGCGAGAGGTCGATGATGTGTATGTTGTTGCGGGCGCCGTAGATATAGGGCGCCATTTTCGGGTTCCAGCGGTGGGTCTGGTGGCCGAAGTGAATGCCAGCTTCCAATAGCTGGCGCATGCTGAAATCAGGCAGAGCCATTCTTATTTCCTTTCCGGTTAGCCTCCACGGACACAGGCATTTTCGGACTTTGTCCTCGAACGCCACCGGAGGTTTCAGCCGGATTTCTCCCGGGCAGACACCAAAGTCCGTGTGTGGAATGAGCGCGCATATAGAGGGGAAGCGCGACAAACGCAAGCGCTGTGGCGTCTTGCGGCTCAGCGTGCGGCGATCAGCGCACCGGTATCATCGCCGCATCTTCCCCTTCGGCAACCGCACACGCCGGAAAACGGCGACGATCTCCTCGCGGCTGCATTCGATGGCGCCTAACCGCACTGCGCGGTCACGCTCGAACCCGGTTATGTCATAATGCGGCGCCGATGTCTTGGGCGGCCCTTGATAGGACGAGCGCTTGATGCCGAGCTGCGCGGCGAAGCGATGCAGCTCGTCAGTATCGTCTGCCAGCAGATGACACCAGCGGTGGCCGATCCATTTCCAGATCGCCGCATCGACATAGACCGCCATGAGATTTGCCGCACTCCTTCATCTTGCGCCGACCAACACGCCGCTAACGATGATAGAAGGGATTGGCATAGAAAATGAAGCCGCCGCCGGCCTCGAGTTGCGTCATCGTCCTGGTGACGGTCTCCTGCATCCGGTCGTGCAGTTCGGCGAGTGCCTCCTCGACGGAGCCTTGATAGGCGTGCAAGCCTAGCGGCTCCGGTACCCGGACATAGGCGCGGCGTGGGCCTGCCGGCTGCGGCACGAAACGGTTGATCGTATCGCGCAGCGTACCCTTGCAATAGTCGTTGCGGATCCGCTTCAAATGTTCGGCGATCTCCTCCTGCGTGATGCGCGGATTGGCTGAAGCCCACGGCCCGACACGCTGCAGGCGCTGGATTGTATCTGCCAGCGTTCGGACCTGCTTCTGGTTTTCGGTGCCGTCCATGTTCTCCCGCAGCCAGCGCCGCGACCGGCGCAAAAGCTCGGCAGTGTCGAGCGTGCCGGCGTCGACCGAGACAAGTTCGGCAAGGCGACGGCCGAGTTCGGTCAGCAGGTCCTTTTGACGTGCGTCGTACGAAGCCCGCACATCGGACCGCAGGCCATATGCAGCCTCATCGCGCGACAGCAAGGTCGCATAGATATGATGGATGCGCTCCGGCAGCGAATCGGCGGCACGGCGTTCGATCTTCAGGCTGTGCTCGACATAGGCGCATTCCTTTGCCAGCGCTGCCTCGACATTCCCCGTGAAAGCAAGCTTCCAGATCACGGGCGCGATCCAAACCTTGAAGTCCGGATCCGTCAGGCGGCCGCGCTTCAGCGCCTCGAACCCCATTTCGACCGCGCCCGGCAGCAGCGGGGCAATGATGTTGGCATGCCAGCCGACACCGCCTTCGGGATGCAGGAGCACGCCGTGCCCCTTCAGCGCCCAGGCCACCGAATGTTCCTTGGCGGCCGCGCTGTTGCCCGGGATTTGCGCGATCAGATTGTTGGCCAACCAGAATTTCTGCATCAGCCGGCCAAGCCCGTTGACGACGCCGTGCGTGGCCCAGGATGCCGCCAGCGGGCTTACCCGCGAGACGACCTCCTTGTCGATCATCCAGTCGGTAAAGAATTCGGGATGGTTGGGCGTGATGAACGTCGCCTTGCCCGCGCCGCAACAAGCCTTCAGCCTTTGCCGGTCATTCTCCGGAAAATCGATGTGGCGGACATTGGCGACGCCGCGCAAACCGGCCAGACGGTTGAATGGCAACAGGTCGCGAAACCCCGGAACGCCGTGCAGCATGACAATCCGGTTGACGAATGTCATAGCGTTGATCAGCGTCGCATTGGGCCGCGGCGCCACAAAAACGTCGATCCTGCTCAACCTGCTCCCCCGCGGCGCATACCGTCATAAGACGTTGATAGGCAATTGCGGCATGCTCAAGTCGATGCGACTTGCCCCGCAAGATTAAGCGCTACCATCCCGGATAGCGGCCGGCGGCTTGCCGTTCACTCGAGCTTATTTAGACGGGCAGGTCTTTGGCTGATCGAACAGCGACAGATTGACCAATTTGCCGGTCATTGAGAACTCGCCATAGTCCATGACGAGATCGCGCGTGATGCCGTTCTTGTGCAGCTTGAAGCTGATCCGGTATTCCGGCACCTCCTCGCCGCCTTTGTCGGCATCATCGAAATAGGCGATGTCGACCGGCCAGTATTTGTCGGTGGCGAGCTTGGCCAGCGCCGGCGCTTCCGGATCGGCATTGTCGGCATCGGCTTGCTTGCCGACGACGACGGTGGTGGTCACCACCTTGTTGGCATCCTCAGAGCCGTCGAACAGGTTGGTTTCGTAGAAACGCTCGCCCTTTTCCGCCTTGCCGATCATTTCGACCATTTGCTGGGTCGGGAACTGGGTCGGCGCGAGTTCCAGGCTGTTCTTCTCGGGCTTGTCGATATCGACCTTGAGACCGTTGGCTTCCTTCGTTGCGGTACCCTTGACCTCCTTGTCGAGGTTCTGGTCGACAAAGGATTTGTTCACGAAGGAGAAGGTCTTGCCCTCGGCATCCTCGAAGGTGGTCATCTGCTGGTCGGTCAGCCTGGTGTTGTCGCTGGTTACGATCTGGGTCACCAAACGGAACTTTACTGTATAGCCCTCGCAAGGCGAGCCGTTGAACTCGTAGACCATGCGGCCGGTGATGCCGGTAATACCGGAACGGTCTGAAGCCTTGTCGAGTGAAATGTCGTAAACAGCACGATGCGCCTGCAGCGCAGGCACCGCAAAAGCGGGAGCCGCCCAGGAAGCCGCTGTCAAGAGAACGGCGTTGAATGCGAGGCGCGTTGCGCGCATGGGGTGCTCCGATCATCGCGGCTAATGGCAAGCCGCATGGAAAGATGGTCCAGCTTAAAAAAAGTCGTGGCGGAAGCGAGGCAAAAATAGCAATTTCGGCCCGGCCTGCGCGGCACCTTCAAGCAATAGGGAAATAGCATGAGCGAAACAATCGAAAAGCGGCTAAGCGATCTCGGCGTGACGCTGCCGGCCGCCGCCGCGCCCGCCGCCAATTACGTGCCCTATTGCCGGACCGGCAATCTGCTGTTCACCGCCGGGCAGTTGCCGCTCAAGGAGGGCAAGCTCCAGGCGAGCGGACTGCTTGGCCGCGATGTCGACACCGCGACCGGCAAGGAAGCCGCAAAATACTGTGCAATCAACATATTGGCCCAGGCTCACGCGGCACTTGGCGATCTCGAGAAAATCCGTCGCTTGGTGAAGATCACCGTCTTCGTCGCCTCGGCACCGGATTTTGTCGAACAGCATCTGGTTGCCAACGGCGCCTCGGATTTTCTCGCCGCCGTGCTCGGCGATCGTGGCAAGCACGCTCGCTCCGCCGTCGGCACTGCCTCCCTGCCGCTTAATGCCGCAGTGGAAATCGAAGCGATCTTCGAAGTCGAATGACCGGGACTGCAACCATGACCGATCTTTCCTGGCTGACCGCCCGGCCCGTCGCCCATCGCGGCCTCCACGACATGAACAAGACGCGCTGGGAGAACACCCTTTCCGCCTTCGCTGCGGCGGCCGAGCGCGGCTACGCGATCGAATGCGATGTGCACCTGTCATCCGACGGCGTCCCCGTCATCATCCACGATGGCGATCTGCGGCGGCTGACCGGCGAGGACGGCTTCGTCTGGCAGCGTACGGCTGCAGAGATCACGGCGCTGAAGGTCGGCGGCACCGCCGACCATTTGCCGACGCTGCAGCAGGCGCTTGATCTGGTCGACGGCCGTGTGCCGATGGTTGTCGAGCTGAAAGGTGCTGCCGGGCACGACGAAGGCCTGGTCGAAAGCGTCGGCAAGATGCTCAAGCATTACAAGGGCAAGACCGCGATCATGTCGTTCGACCATTGGCTGATCCGCGAGTTCCCGAAATATGCACCCGGCATACCCGGCGGGTTGACCGCCTACGGCAACGACAACCACCTGATCGAGGCGCATTTCGCCATGCTGGCGCATGACATCGCCTTCACCTCCTACGCTGCCGGCGACCTGCCGAACCGGTTCGTCTCCTTCGTGCGAGAGAGACTCGGTATGCCGGTGATCACCTGGACCGTGCACGACCAGCCTGCCGTCGACCTGACCTTCAAATATGCCGACCAGATGACGTTCGAAGGATTCGAGCCCGATCTGGTACGGCTTGCCTGAGCGGGCTTGTATGGGTCCGCAGCGAGCTTAAGTAAGCCTCATGGATCAAGGGGACGACTGCGAAAGACAAACGGCGAATGCGGAGCTGTCGATCCGCATCGCCGCGGGCATCGGCGCCTTTACCAGCGCTGAATGGGACAGCCTCGGCGGCACTACACGCGGCGATGCAGAATACGGCTACAACCCGCTTGTCTCATTCGCTTTTTTGAGCGCGCTGGAAGATTCCGGCTGCGCTGTTCGGCGCACCGGCTGGCAAGGCCATCACCTCAGGCTGGAAACCGCGCGAGGCAAGTTGCTCGGAGCGGTCCCCTGCTATCTGAAGTCGCACAGCCAGGGCGAATATGTCTTCGACCATGGCTGGTCGGACGCGTTCGAACGCGCCGGCGGGCGCTACTATCCGAAGCTGCAATGCGCGGTGCCGTTCACGCCCGTCACCGGCCCTCGCCTGCTGGTCGGCAGGGGCGAGGACACCCCCGCCGTCAAGGCCGGTCTTGCGGCCGGCCTGAAGGCGGTGACGGATAAGCTCGGCGTGTCTTCCGCGCATGTTACTTTCGCGCCGGAGGACGACGTCCAGATATTGGCGGCGGCCGGCTTCCTGCATCGCACCGACCAGCAGTTTCACTTCTTCAACGAAGGCTTTTCGAGCTACGACGATTTTCTCGCAACGTTAGCCTCGCGCAAGCGCAAGGCAATGAAGAAAGAGCGGCGCGAGGCCCTCGCCGACGGCATCTCGATCGACTGGCTGACCGGCAAGGATCTGACCGAAAAGGCCTGGGACGACTTTTTCGCGTTCTACATGGATACCGGCAGCAGGAAATGGGGCCGGCCCTACCTCAACCGCGATTTCTTCTCGCTGATCGGCGAGCGCATGGCCGACGACATCCTGCTGGTAATGGCCAAACGCAACGGGCGCTACATTGCAGGTGCCATCAATTTCATCGGTTCAGACGCGCTCTACGGCCGCAATTGGGGCTGCATCGAGGACCACCCGTTCCTGCATTTCGAGGTCTGCTACCATCAGGCGATCGATTTCGCCATCTCGCGCAAGCTGAAGGTGGTTGAAGCCGGTGCGCAGGGCGAGCACAAGCTGGCGCGCGGCTACCGGCCCGTGACGATGCATTCGGCGCACTACATCGCCCATCCAGGTCTGCGCAATGCAGTGGCCGACTACCTCCAGCGCGAGCGGCGCGAAGTCGAGCGGATGAGCGAATATCTGGAAGAGCACACCCCGTTCCGCAAGGACATGGCGGAGTAGGGTAGCGAGCCCAATCGCTCAGCCGCGCGGGCCCGCATGGCCGATGTCGATCGATCGTCTTGCCCGCCCGGAACAGCTTCGCTACACGAGACAGCGAGCCAAGAACCGGAGCGCGCCATGGCCGAAGCAACCTACGACAGCAGCAACATCTTCGCCAAAATCCTGCGCGGAGAAATCCCTTCGCACCGCGTCTACGAAGATGACGCGGTCATCGTCTTCATGGATGTGATGCCGCAAGGGCAGGGTCACACGCTAGTGGTGCCGAAAGCGCCGTCGCGCAACCTGCTCGACGCGGATCCGGCGGTGCTTGGCCCGCTCTTCGTTCACGTCCAGAAAGTTGCGCGGGCCGTAAAGAAGGCCTTCGATGCCGATGGCGTCACGGTTATGCAGTTCAACGAACCAGCTTCGGGGCAGACCGTTTTCCACCTCCATGTCCATGTCATTCCGCGCTTCGATGGCATTCCCTTGAAGCCGCACAGCGGACAGATGGAAAAGCCTGAAGTCCTGGCCGAAAACGCCGGCAAGATACGGATGGCGCTGGCAAGCTGAACCGGTGCAACCGCTCTGGCGGGCGCCGGGCGGTTAACCGGAAGGTGTCACAAAAAAAGCCCCGTTTCCGGGGCTTTTTTTTGACTTGCGGATTCGTCAGTTCTTACGCGGCAGTTGCGGCACAAGGCTGCGCTTGCCACCATCCTTGCCTTTCGGCTCCGGCTTCTGCGCCACCGCCTTTTTCGCGGCGGGCTTCTTCGCCACCGCCTTCTTGGCCTTCGGCACGTCGTCCGGCTCTTCCTTCTTCGGCTTCACCGGCGCCTCGTCGGCGAGCGATTCGAGCTTCAGGCCGGTCTCGCCGGTTTCCTTCTTCTCGACGGTGACACGCACCGTGCCGCCCTTCTTGAGCTTGCCGAACAGCACCTCGTCGGCCAGCGGCTTCTTGATGTGCTCCTGGATGACACGGCCAAGCGGCCGGGCGCCCATGCGCTCGTCATAGCCCTTGTCGGCCAGCCATGCGATTGCATCCTGCGACAGGTCGAAGGTCACGCCACGCTCGGAAAGCTGTGCTTCCAGCTGCATGACGAACTTCTGCACCACCTGATGGATGACCGGCACTGGCAGCGAGCCGAACGGAATGATCGCATCGAGACGGTTGCGGAACTCCGGCGTGAACAGCCGGTTGATCGCCTCGACATCGTCGCCTTCGCGCTTGGTCGAACCGAAACCGATGGCCGCGCGCTGCGCGTCGGACGCGCCCGCATTGGTGGTCATGATCAGGATGACATTGCGGAAGTCGATCTGCTTGCCGTTATGGTCGGTCAGCTTGCCGTGGTCCATGACCTGCAACAGGATGTTGAACAGGTCCGGATGCGCCTTCTCCACTTCGTCCAGCAACAGCACGCAATGCGGATGCTGGTCGACGCCGTCGGTCAGAAGGCCGCCCTGGTCGAAGCCGACATAGCCGGGAGGCGCGCCGATCAGCCGTGAAACGGTGTGGCGTTCCATATATTCCGACATGTCGAAGCGGATCAGCTCCACGCCGAGCGAGGCGGCGAGCTGCTTGGCCACTTCCGTTTTGCCGACACCGGTCGGACCCGAGAACAGGTACGAGCCGATCGGCTTTTCCGGTTCCCGCAGGCCGGCCCGCGCCAGCTTGATGGCCGAAGTCAGCGCGGTGATCGCGGTGTCCTGGCCGTAGACGACGCGCTTCAACTCGATGTCGAGACCTTGCAGCACCTTCTCGTCGTCGGCGGAAACCGTCTTCGGCGGGATACGCGCCATCGTGGCGATCGTCGCTTCGATCTCCTTGATGCCGATGGTCTTCTTGCGCTTGGCTTCCGGCACCAGCATCTGCGAGGCGCCGGTCTCGTCGATCACGTCGATCGCCTTGTCCGGCAGCTTGCGGTCGTTGATGTAACGCGCCGAGAGTTCGACCGAAGCCTTGATCGCCTCGCTCGTGTAGCGGACCTTGTGGAACTCCTCGAAATAGGGCTTGAGGCCCTTCATGATCTCGATGGCGTCCTCGACGGTCGGCTCGTTGACGTCGATCTTCTGGAAGCGCCGCACCAGCGCGCGGTCCTTCTCGAAGAACTGCCGGAACTCCTTGTAGGTGGTCGAGCCGATGCAGCGGATCGCGCCGGACGACAGCGCCGGCTTCAACAGGTTCGACGCATCCATGGCGCCGCCAGAGGTGGCCCCTGCCCCGATCACGGTGTGGATCTCATCAATGAACAGCACGGCGCCGGGATAGTCCTCGAGCTCCTTGACGACCTGCTTCAGTCGCTCCTCGAAATCGCCGCGATAACGGGTGCCGGCCAGCAGCGTGCCCATGTCGAGCGCGAAGATGGTGGCATTGTGCAGCACTTCGGGAACGTCGCCCTCGACGATGCGCTTGGCGAGGCCCTCGGCGATCGCCGTCTTGCCGACGCCGGGATCACCGACATAGAGCGGGTTGTTCTTGGAGCGGCGGCACAGCACCTGGATGGTCCGGTTGATCTCGCTCTCGCGACCGATCAATGGATCGATCTTGCCGGCCTTGGCCTTGTTGTTCAGGTTGACGCAATAGGCAGTCAGCGCGTCCTGCTGCTGCTTCTTCTTGCCGCCTTCCTCTTGCGGCTCGGCCCCGCTCTGGCTGCCTTGCTCGTCGTCGGCGCCGCGCGGCGTCCGCGTCTCGGAAGCGCCGGGGCGCTTGGCGATGCCATGCGAGATGTAGTTGACCGCGTCGTAGCGGGTCATCTGCTGTTCCTGCAGGAAGTAAGCGGCGTGGCTCTCGCGCTCAGCGAAGATGGCGACGAGCACGTTGGCGCCGGACACCTCCTCGCGGCCTGACGACTGCACATGGATCACCGCGCGCTGGATGACGCGCTGGAAACCGGCAGTCGGCTTGGAATCTTCATCGTAGCCGGTGACGAGGTTGTCGAGCTCGGTGTCGATATAGGTGAGGACCGTATGCTTCAACTCGTCGAGATCGACGTTGCAGGCACGCATGACGGCCGCCGCCTCGGTGTCGTCGATCAGGGCGAGCAGCAAATGTTCAAGGGTTGCATATTCATGGTGCCGCTCATTGGCGAGCGTCAGCGCTTGGTGAAGCGCCTTTTCCAGGCCTTGGGAGAAAGCCGGCATGTTACCTCACTTCTTCTCCATCACGCATTGCAGCGGATGCTGATTCTGTCGGGCGAAATCCATGACCTGAGCCACTTTGGTCTCGGCCACCTCGAATGTATAGACCCCGCACTCGCCCACCCCATGATTGTGAACATGAAGCATTATGCGTGTGGCGGCTTCGCGGTCCTTCTGGAAAAAGCGCTCCAGCACGTGGACCACGAATTCCATGGGTGTGTAGTCGTCGTTAAGAATGAGGACCCGATACAGACTGGGCTTCTTGGTCTTGGTTTTTGTGCGCGTGATGACGGCCGTGCCGCGACCGGCCTCATTGCCGTTGCTGCCGTTCTGCATTCGCACCACGTAGCTCGTGGCAGTCAAACCTGTAGTCACGTAGTCCTGCCTCTTTCGAATCCTCATGCATGCTCGACATGTAGGTGTTCGATGGACGATTTTAAGCCCTTCTGTTTAGCTGACAATATGGCTAGGTGGCCAAACTTGACCGATTTTTCAAATCGTGAAGACCACAGGCCCCCGATTTCGAGCTGGCATGAAAAAACCCGGCCGCGTTCGCGACCGGGTCTGTCTTTGCAAGCCCGGGGGCCGGCTCGGAACGTTCGTCGAATTTACTTCGCCTTGGCGACGATCGATTCGAACGGCTTGTAGGCTTCCTTGGCGAGTTCGGCATAGAGATCGCCAAGCTTGGTGGCTTCGGTGACGAAGCTCTCATAGGACTGCTTGGCATAGTCGGACTGGATCTCGATCGCCTTGTCCAGCGACTTGGCGGAAAAGAGCTTCTCGACAGCGGCGCTACCGGCTTCGAAGCTTTTCTTGGTGTACTCGCCCGCCTCGGCGGCGATAGCCTGCGCACCCTTGGACAGCGAGGCGAAGCTCTTCAATCCGGTGTCCGCAAATTCCTTGCCGTATTTGCTGAAATCTTCATAGGTCTGGGTCATTTCACGCATTCCCTTGAACGGTTGCCTTGGACGATAGACGCGGCTTGTCCGGGCCGCGTTGTGCAATGCGTGTAAATATATTGTGCAGTGCACAAAAGTCAAGATTCCCGCGGCAATGCGCATCGTGAGCTGCCGGCAATCGCTAGGATTCGAATAAAGAGAAGCTCAATCACACAGAAAATGGTGAACGCGGCGGTTACCATAAACGGATTGGTAACGCTGCCCGCGTTAGCGTGGCCGGAGGTGAGGCAGGACCCTTTGCCGCCTCCAAGGCAACGGAATTCAAAGGAACTATCAGTGCGTAAGGCGTTGTCGGGCTTCGTTTCTAAATCCGCGTCCCCCTTCAAAACGATCATGATCCTCGCCATGGCGATGAGCTTCGTCGTCGCGGACGCGGCTTCATCCATGGCGGCCAAGTCGGCGGCCATCGTCATCGATGCCAAGACCGGCAAGGTGCTTTATTCGTCGGATGCCGATGGCCGGCGCTATCCGGCTTCGCTTACCAAGATGATGACGCTCTATCTGACGTTCGAGGCGTTGGCGAAGGGCAGGATCAGCAAGAATTCCCCGGTCGTGTTCTCGGCCAATGCCGCTGCCGAACCGCCGACGAAGCTCGGCGTCAAGCGGGGCGGCTCGGTCACGGTCGAGACCGCGATCCTGTCGATGGTGACCAAATCGGCAAACGATTCCGCAACGGCGCTTGGCGAGATGCTTGGCGGCAATGAAGCCAATTTCGCCCGCATGATGACCGCCAAGGCGCGGGCGCTGGGCATGAGGGGAACCGTTTTCCGCAACGCCAACGGCTTGCCTGATCCCGGCCAGTTCACGACCGCGCGCGACATGGCGATGCTCGGCATCGCCCTGAGAGAGCATTTCCCGCAATATTACGGCTATTTCTCGCAGCGCTCCTTTCTTTACGGGCGGCAGCGCATCAACGGCCACAATCGTCTGCTCGGACGCATCAAGGGCGTCGACGGCATCAAGACCGGTTACACCCGCGCCTCCGGTTACAATCTGGTCTCCTCGGTCTCGGATGGCGATCGGCGCATCGTAGCGGTGGTCATGGGCGGCAGGTCCGGCGGCAGCCGCGACAGCCAGATGGCCGGGTTGATCAATGCCTACATGCCGCAGGCGTCGTCGCGCGGCGGCGGCGTGCTGATTGCCAAGGCCGGCGGCGGCAATCCGATTTCAGCCTTGGCCAAGGTGCTTCTACCGAAGCATGACGCGCCGACACCGGACAGTAAGCCGGACGACGATGCCGTTGCCTCTCTTGTCGAGGAAAATGCGCCCGTCGTTGAAGATACCGCTCCGGTCGTTCAGGCCAAGAGGGTCAAGACGACGGCTGTGTCGACGGTGGACGACGTGGCGACAGCCCGGGTCGCCGCAGCCTATGCCGAACCGGCGGCAGAGGTCGATCCGGTCAGCACGGCGTCGGTGCCATCCGGCTGGGCAATACAGGTCGCCTCTTCGCCAAAACAGGCCGAAGCGAAGGCTTTCCTCGACAAGGCGACGAAGCAGGCGCCCTCCGTTCTGACCGATGCCTCCGGTTTCACCGTCGCCTTCGACAAGGACGGTGTCACCTACTACCGCGCCCGGTTCGGTGGTTTCGGTTCGAAGACGGCTGCCTGGAAAGCCTGCAACGCTTTGAAAAAGAAGAAGATCGAGTGCTACGCCGTCCAGCAGTAAGCGGCGCGCGAAACGATATCTTTCCCGAAGTTCTGCGTCGAAGGAGACTAGTTGTGATTGGAGAGCAAGACGTCCTTGGCTTCATTGATCCGCGCCGCCAGGAAAGACGTGCCACCGATATCGGGGTGCAGGCGCTGCATCAGGCGGCGGTGCGCCTTGCGGACATCCGCCGCGGCAGCCCCCGCTTCAAGACCAAGGATCTTGTAGGCCTCCTCCTTAGTCATGGCGCCAGAACCTGGCGCAACACCCAGCCCTTCGCCACCATTCGCATCAGCGTCTTTGCGCCAGATGGGAAATCTGCCGTCAAGATACGTCTCTAGCAATTGGCGGCTCTCCGGATCGCCGGAGAGTTCGCGATAGAGTTGCTGCAATTCGGCAAGCCCCATCGAGCCAAGCATCTTGCCTTCATGGCGCCCGGCCAGCACAAGGCCTTCGAGGCCGCCGGTATCGTGATCGAGTTCCATCTCAAGCGCCGCCGTACGAACTGTCGAACGCTTGCCTGCCGCCAGTTTGGCTGCCGGCCGATTCATGCGCATGGAGCCGTACCAGGCGAGCGCAGCCGACAGGATCAAGCCGCCGATGCCCTCGCGCCCGACCAGCAGCACGGCGACGCCGACCAGCCCGAGCAGCACAGGTCCAAGCGTCCTCATGCCGCGTGCAAGCTTCGCCGGATCGGCGCGCAGGAAGATGGTGAGCATGCCGAGAAACACCAGAAGCAATGCTACGAAAGCGATAATCGCGCCCATCAGTTTCCGCCGCCCCGCATATGCTCGATCATCAGCCGGTCCTCCGGCCTGCCCCGGGCCTCCAGTGCCTTCAGCCCGCCGGTCGCAAACACGGCGACGGACGAAAGCAGACCGGCCAAGGTTGCGGCAGCCCGCCGATCGAAGCGGAACCAGGCCCCTTTCGACAGCCGCGCAATTTCCTTGAACGCCTTTTCCGCGGCGGCATCATGGCCCTCCTGAAAGACGAAGACAGGAACGCCGTGCAGACCGAGGCTGCCGGCCTTTTCGGCCAGATCATCTATGTTTTCTTCCATCGCGTCGCCGATATAGACCAGCGCGTTGACCTTGGCCGCCGCCGTCTGTTTCAGCGCATGGGCGAGCACCTTGCCGATCTGGGTATGGCCGCTGCGGCAGTCGATGCGCGTCATCAGCTGTTTCAGAGCTTCGGTATCGGTGACGAATGCGGACGAGCGGCACTCGCCAAGGCCGCGAAAATAGACAAGTTGAACCTTGAGCGCCCCGGCCTTGCCGACGGCGTCGAACATCTCGGCCTGCAGCGCACAGGCGAGATCCCAGGTCGGCTGGCGGCTCATCGTCGCGTCGAGGGACAGGATCAGCCTGCCTGAACCGGTGGCGGATGCAGCGAGCGTCCTTGCCTGACGGAGAAACGCGTCGATCTCGCCGGTGCTCGATTGTGACTCGACCGGCGCAGGATTGGCCCTTGCAGGCACGGGCTGCTTCTTGTCGCTCATGACATTCAAGATGTGGCGTTGTTCCCCGGCTTGCAAGCCCAGATGAGGCGACCTGGAGGACCTGTGATGATGGCACCTGCGGACAGCGCTTCGGCTGGTGGTCTTGGCGTTGCGTTTCTCGGCGTCAGAGCAGGCCGAGATCGGCAAGCTCACGCCTGAGCTTCGGCGGCATCTCGATCAGCCCGGCTTTGCCCTTGCCGAGATCGGCCGGCGCGTCCGCCGGCTTCAGGTAGCGCCACCCCTGGAATGCACGGCGCGGTTGCCAGTCAGTGCGCACGACCTCGGGATCGAGGATCAGATGGCAACGGCCGATGCCCTCGTCATCGGTGAAGGGCCGGATTTCGGTGATCAGCTGGCGGCATTGGACATTGCCCTTGATCACCCAGTAGAGCGAGCCGCCGCCGGTAATCTCGGCGCCACGCGTCGGCACCATGCGGGTGGTGTGGTAGTGCTCGGCCGGTTCGCCGGCGCGGCGCCGCTCGTCGAGACGGAAGGCAATCCACTCTTCCAGATCCTCGACGCTGTCACAGCCGACGCAAAGCTTTATGAGATTGAGAGACATCGTTTAAGGTTTAGTCCAGCACGCGAACGCGTCAACGGCCTGATCGACTTCTCCACAGTGGTGGTCCAGGCCGCCAGATTGGCGCTCAGCACTCCACGACATTGACTGCCAATCCGCCAAGGCTGGTTTCCTTGTACTTTTCGTTCATGTCGAGGCCGGTCTGGCGCATCGTCTCGATCGCGGCATCGAGCGGCACGAAATGAACGCCGTCGCCCTTGATGGCCAGCGAAGCGGCGGTCACTGCCTTGACGGCACCAAGCGCGTTGCGCTCGATACACGGCACCTGCACCAGCCCGCCGACCGGATCGCAGGTCATGCCGAGATGATGTTCCAGCGCGATCTCGGCAGCATTCTCGACCTGCTCGGGCGTGCCGCCCATGACGGCGCACAATCCCGCCGCAGCCATTGCCGAAGCCGAACCGACCTCGCCTTGGCAGCCGACTTCCGCCCCCGAGATCGAAGCATTGGTTTTGATGATGCCGCCGACGGCCGCCGCCGTCAGCAGGAAATCGTGGATGCTGGGCTGGTCGGCTTCGGGATGGAAATGCAACCAGTAGCGCAGCACTGCGGGCAGAGTGCCGGCCGCCCCATTGGTTGGCGCGGTGACGACACGGCCGCCGGCGGCGTTCTCCTCATTGACCGCCATCGCATAGATCGACAGCCAGTCGTTGGCGAGCAGCGGGTTGGGCCGGTTCTGCTGCCATTGCTCCTGCAGCTTGTCGTGCAGCATCCGGGCACGGCGGCGCACCTTGAGTCCGCCCGGCATGATGCCGTCTTGCGACAGGCCGCGCTCGATGCACCCCTTCATGGCGCTCCAGATGCCATCGAGGCCGGCGTCGAGCTCCCCGCGCGACATCTGCGTCTCCTCGTTGACGCGCTTCATCTCGGCAATGGAAAGCCCGCTTTTCGCTGCCATGGACAGCATTTCGACGGCGTTCTTGAACGGATACGGAACCTTCTTGCCTTCGGTTGTCGCCGAGCCCCTTGCTTTCATCCGCTGCAGTTCTTCCTCGGACACTACGAAGCCGCCGCCGATCGAATAATAGACGCGCCTCAGCAGCAACCGGTCGCCGGCATCATGGGCAGAGAAGGCCATGCCGTTGGCGTGACCCGGCAGCGGCGTCTTGCGATCCAGCACAAGATCCGTTGCCGGGTCGAAACGGTAGGACGGATGGCCGGGCGGCGAAATCCGCTTCTCGGCGGCGATGCGAGCGACGATGCCGTCTGCTAGGTCGGGATCCACCGTCTGCGGCGTCTGGCCGGCGAGGCCGAGCACCACGGCACGATCGGAGCCATGGCCGATGCCGGTATAGGCGAGCGAGCCATGCAGGCTGGCCGCGATCCGGTCGACCTTGGCGCCGGCCGGGCGCGGCCAGTCGTCTCCCGCAATCTCGTCGAGAAACCGCCGCGCGGCCGTCATCGGCCCCATCGTGTGCGAACTCGATGGGCCGATGCCGATCTTGAACAAGTCGAAAACCGAAAGGAACACGTGGGCGTTTTCTCCTGGGACCCTGTTGAGGTCTACATATAGGAATTCCCATGATGTTTTCCGCTGTTTTAAGGACCGCCGCGCTGCGCCTGCCGACCTCGTTTGCTCCGGCAGCGACATTCCAGCTTCGACCATCGAAGCGCCCCCTCCGCCTGTGGTAAAAGCAACGCATGAGCGATTCCTTTCACCTATCGACGGCCGACCTTGCGGCGCTGGGGTTCTTCCTTACCGCGTGGGTGCTGCATACGCTCGCCGCCGACGGAATGCTGGTCAGCCGCATGTCGCTGACGAGGGCTATGAACGCGCAGCGCGAGGCCTGGATGCGGACCATGGCCGAACGCGAGATCCGCATCGTCGACACCGCTATCATGAGCGGGCTGCAACAGGGGACCGCCTTCTTTGCCTCCAGTTCGCTGATTGCGATCGGCGGCTGTTTTGCCCTGCTCGGCGCCTCCGATCAGGTTCTGACCGTGCTGAGCGACCTGCCGTTTGGCGCCACGTCCTCACGCGCGGCCTTCCAGACGAAGGTGTTCGGGCTGGTGCTGATCCTGGCCTTTTCCTTCTTCAAGTTCGGCTGGGCTTACCGGCTGTTCAACTATTGCTCGATCCTGATCGGCGCCGTGCCGATTCCACATGGCGAGGCGTCGCGCAATCCGGTCACCGAAACGGCGGTGTGGCGTGCCGCGCGCATGAACATGCTGGCCGGAAAGCATTTCAATTCGGGCCTGCGCGGCGTGTTCTTCTCGATCGGCTATCTTGGTTGGTTCGTCGATCCCACCGTCTTCGTGCTATCGACGCTGCTGCTTCTGGCGGTACTGGTGCGCCGCCAGTTTTTCTCGGCGGCGCGGCAGGCGGTGCTCGGTCAGCCGCCCGGTCCGGGGAAAGGCCGATCGATGCGGCCCGACAGCCAATAAGCGGTGAGCCCTATCCATTCGCGGATCGCAACAGTGGTGACCTCCAGCCAGTCGCCGGGATAAGGCAAGGTGCCGATGCTTTCCTTGCCGGAAGTGCGATAGTCGACCGGCCACGGAACGGTCGAAAAGCCGGCTTTGTCGAACAGCGCCTTGGCGCGTGGCATGTGGAAGGCCGAGGTCACCAGCAACCAGGTCTCGCCCGGTTTCGGCGTCACCAGTTCCCTGGTAAAGACAGCGTTCTCGTAGGTGTTGCGGGATTTGTTCTCGAGGATCAGCCGATCGGCCGCCACGCCGAAAGCGGCAAAAAAACGCGGCGCGGTATCTGCATCGCCTTCGCCGCCGCGGAACGTTTCGATGCTGCCACCGGAGATAACGACTTTCGCTGTCGGGAACCGCCGCGCCAGCACGGCCGCCTCGACCATCCGGTCGCCGCTGGAGTTCATTTCATAGCCGCCACGCACCAGATTGACGGCGCCATCCAGACTGCCGCCAAGCACTATGATACCGTCAACCTTTTCCGGCAGCGGTGGCCTGGGGAAGCGTTCCTCCAGCCGATTGAGCATCATGGGGCCGAGCGGGCTCCATATCGAAACCGCCAGAATGAGGAAGGCAAGAGCGCTGCCGGCGGTCGCCAACCGTCGCCGCCCGAACATCGCCGCGATCAGCCCCGCCAGCAACAGGAAGATCGCGAGATTCAACGGCTCGACGAAGAACCCGAGAACCTTGGAGACATAGAAGAACATCCCTCACCCCCTCAAGATGAGAAACGATCCTACCACCATTTTTCCGGCTGAAATGTGCCCGCCGCCTGTTCGATGACATGGGCGGTCTGGAACAGGGTTTCCTCGTCGAAGGGCCGGCCGATCAGCTGCAGGCCGAGCGGCAGCCCCTTGGCGTCGAGCCCGGCCGGAACCGCTATGCCGGGCAGGCCGGCCATGTTCACCGTCACCGTAAAGATGTCGTTGAGATACATCTTGACCGGGTCGGCGGCCATGTCCTCGTCGGCGATGCCGAAGGCAGCGGAAGGCGTTGCCGGCGTCAGGATGACGTCGACGCCTGCTGCGAACACATTTTCGAAATCGCGCTTGATCAGGTTGCGAACTTTCTGCGCCTGCAGATAGTAGGCATCGTAATAGCCGGCGGAAAGCACATAGGTGCCGATCATGATGCGGCGCTTGACCTCACGCCCGAAGCCGGCGGCGCGGGTCTTTTCATACATGTCGACAATGTCCTTGCCGGGCACGCGCAACCCATAGCGGACGCCGTCGTAACGAGCGAGGTTGGACGAGGCTTCGGCCGGCGCCACGATGTAATAGGCCGGCAGCGCATATTTGGTGTGCGGCAGCGAGATATCGACGATCTCGGCACCAGCATCCCGCAGCCAGGCAATGCCTTTCTGCCACAGCGCCTCAATCTCCGCGGGCATGTCGTCGACACGATATTCCTTGGGAATGCCGACCTTCATGCCCCTGATCGGGCGGCCGATCGCCGCCTCGTAGTCCGGCACCGGCAGGTCGACGGACGTCGTGTCCTTCGGGTCGACCGAAGCCATCGACTTCAACAGGATCGCGGCATCGCGCACGTCGCGCGCGATCGGCCCGGCCTGGTCGAGCGACGAGGCGAAGGCTACGATCCCCCAGCGCGAGCAGCGGCCATAGGTCGGCTTGATGCCGACTGTGCCAGTGAAGGCGGCGGGCTGGCGGATCGAGCCGCCGGTATCGGTGGCGGTGGCGCCGGCGCAGAGGAAGGCCGAGACCGCTGATGCGGAGCCACCGGACGAACCGCCCGGCACCAGTTGGGNGCCGGCGCAGAGGAAGGCCGAGACCGCTGATGCGGAGCCACCGGACGAACCGCCCGGCACCAGTTGGGCATTGTCCAACGTGCGCGCGGTCCTGGTGCCGCCCGCCGAAACGAAGCCGCCCTCGCCCTGATGTGTCGTCGGCATCACCACCGTGTCGAGGCGCGAACGCCGCCACGGGTTGATGACCGGCCCGTAATACGAGGTCTCGTTGGACGAGCCCATGGCGAACTCGTCCATGTTGAGCTTGCCGAGCATGACGGCGCCATCCGCCCACAGATTGGCGGTGACCGTCGATTCGTAGCGCGGCTTGAAGCCGTCCAGCACATGGCTGCAGGCCTGGGTGTGGACGCCTTCGGTGCCGAACAAATCCTTGATGCCGAGCGGGATACCCTCGAGCGACCCGCCCTCGCCCTTGGCCAGTTTCGCGTCGGAGGCCTTGGCCATGTCGCGCGCCTTGTCGTCGGTGACCACGACGTAGGCATTGAGCGCCGGATTGGCTCGCTCGACCGCCGATAGATAAGCCTCGGTGATTTCGGTGGCGGTGATCTCCCTGGAGCGCAATTTGGCGCGGGCCTGCGAAATCGTCAGCTGGGTCAGGTCGCTCATCAGGCAAGGCTCTTTTCGTAAAACACCGACCACTCGGAATCGGGATAATTCAGCACCGGCCCGCAACGCGAAAAACCGGCGCGTTCGTAGACGGTCCAGGCGGCGGGATGACGGTCGCCCGTCTCCAGCACCAGACGCTTAAGCCCTTCTTGGCGCGCCAGCGCCTCGATACGCTCGACAATCTTCGCGCCGATCTTGTGGCCGCGATGCGAAGGTCGCGTATACATGCGCTTGACCTCGCCTACGACAGCATCGTGGCGCTTCAGTGCGCCGCAACCGATGGCAAGGCCGTTGTCCCGGGCGATGAAGACGGTCGTGTCGCGGTCCGCCATCTGCTCGACCGTCAAATGGTAGCAATGCTCCGGCGGCGTCAGCTCCAGCAATGTGGCGTTGAGCTCCTCGACCAGCCCACGCACATCGTCCTGCAGCGGCGTCTCAGCCGCGATGTCGATTGCCATCAGCCTGCTACTCCACGACCTTCGGCACAAGGAAGAAATTCTCTTCGGTCGCCGGTGCATTGGCGACGATGTCGGCTGCCTTGCCGCCGTCGGTGACGACGTCCTGGCGCTTTTTCATTGCCATCGGCGTGACTGAGGTCATCGGCTCGACGCCGGAAACATCGACCTCGTTCAACTGCTCGACAAAGCCCAAAATGGCGTTCAATTCGCCGGTCATGCGCTCTGCATCCTCCTCGCTCACCGCAATACGGGCAAGATGCGCGACGCGCTTCACGGTTTTTATATCAACGGACATGTTTGTGCCTCGGGGAAAACCAGCGCTATAGCGGCGCGGCGCGTGCCGCGCAACATGCATCGTGCCATCAACTGCCCTATGGCATCGCCACGCCGTCGCAGAGGAAATAACTGCCGCCGTTGCCGCTCTGCTCGCCTTCGTCGGCGGCAGGCCGAACCGATATCAGGTCGATCTGCTTCGGGCTCATCTGTGTCAGTGAGAGAACATCGGGAAAGACGTAGCCCGGCTCCTGGCATATAGCGATCACCGCCCAGCTTGGTGAGCGTGTCGCTTTGGTGATCTGCAGGAATTCACAATTATATTCGATGCTTTCCAGGCCATTTGCCGACAGCACGATATTGCCACCCTCGATCACCGTCTGCAGCGTATCCTTTTTGGCCTGCGCGCAGAGGTCCTCCGATTGCAGATAGACGCCCTCGATGAAATTTTCTGCGGCCAGCGTCGGCGACGCGGCAACCAGCATGGAAAGGCAAAGAGAATTTCTCAAGCGCATCGTATTGTTCCGGACCGGCTTTCTTTACAGCGTAATCGTCTCGCCGATCTTCGGCAACGCAACTTTCACACCCGATCCATCCAGCCCGGCCACGAATTTGTCGGCGGTCTGATCGATCATCGGAAATGTGCCGAAGTGAGCGGGAACGACCGTCTCGAACTTGAAGAAACGCTGGCAGGCAAGGGCTGCTACCGCGCCACCCATGGTGAAGCGGTCGCCGATCGGCACGATGCCGATCTTCGGTTCGTGCAACTCGTTGATCAGCGCCATGTCGGAAAAAATGTCGGTGTCGCCCATATGATAAAGCGTCTTGTCCTCGGGAAAGTGCAGAACGAGCCCACCCGGATTGCCGAGATAGGTATTCTGGCCACCCTCGCCCGGAAAGGACGATGAATGCAGAGCCTGAACGAAGGTGGTGGTGAAGCCGCCGCAATCGACGGTGCCGCCGATATTGCCGGGATTGATCTGCTTGTCACCGACGCCCTTGCCGACCAGGTACATGCAAATCTCGAAATTGGCGACCAGCATCGCGCTGCTCTTCTTGAGCACTTCGATGGCGCCGCTGATGTGGTCGCTGTGGCCATGGGTGAGCAACACGTGCGTGATCCCTTCGGCCGGCCCTTCCCAGCCGCCCGTCCATGATGGATTGCCGACCAGATAGGGGTCGATGAGGATTTTCGCGCCTTCGATTTCGATTCGGAATGCCGAATGTCCGTACCAGGTCAGTTTCATCAATGCTTTCCTCGATTTTTGCTTCGGTAGAGGATAGAACGCCGACGGCGAAATTAAAGTGCCGCGCACGCTTTGCGCGTATAGGACGTGCGGCGTCGCGGTCAAAGGAAAAGCCGTTGGGCATCATCACCATCGAGGAGTTGCCGGCCCGGCTCGGCGGCGGCAAGACCCTGGCCGGTCTCGACCTCGGCGACAAGACAATCGGCGTGGCGGTTTCCGACCGCGGCTTGTCGTTCGCCCACCCGCGCCCCGTCATCATGCGCAGGAAATTCTCGCTCGATGCCGCAGTGCTGCTCGCTCTGTTGCAGAAGGAGAATGCCGGGGCCGTGGTGATCGGCCTCCCCATCAACATGGACGGCTCCGAAGGCCCGCGCGCCCAAAAATCCCGCGCTTTCGTCCGCAATATGGCTGGATTGACCGATCTGCCCTTCCTCTTTTGGGACGAACGACTGTCGACGGTGGCGGCCGAGCGGACGCTGATCGAGATGGATTTTTCCCGCAAGAAACGCGCCGGCAAGATCGATTCTGCTGCGGCCGCTTTTATCCTCCAGGGTGTTCTCGACCGGCTTCAGGCGCTCGGCGTCGATGCCTGGTCGAAATAGCGGTTGCGCATCGCCGTGATCCAGCCACCAATCGCCTTGCGGCGGCGAAATGCCCAGAACGCCACCAGCAGCAGCCCATCGAACACGCAAGCTTTCGCCACCATCCCCGGAATAAGCGCCGGATCAACGCCGAGCATCTGTCCATAGAGCTGGAAGACGAGATCGTGTAATTGGCGGCTCAGCACGACATAGCCGAAATTGATGTCGTTGAGCGACAGAAAGAACCAGCCCCAAAACAAGAGGAGCGGAGCCGCCCACAGCGCGAACAAGGTGCGCATCAGCGGTCATCCCTCGAATCCAGCCGGCCGGAAATGCGGGCAAGCGAGGAATTATGCGCCGCTGCCTTGGCCATGACATGCGCGGCCGCTCGGATTTCGCCGGTCCCTGGAGCTGCCGCGGCAACGGTCGACCGCCGCTCCGCGAGCACCGCGACATAGGACGCCAGAAGTGCCGCCAATTGCACCGCGACAATCATGAACAGCCCATTGATGCCTTGCGCGGCGCCGCCGATGACGATCAGCGACAGCACGCCCAAGGCGGAAATGAAGGCGATTCGCATGACGCTATCGGCGGGATCCGGGTTGGTCGTGTCGCTGGTCAGTGCTTCAACAAAGGCCCAGCAGAACAGCACCGCGACGACAAGCAGTGCCACGGCGAGCGGCGCCACGACGACGGCGTTTTCGAGATCGGCAGATCGAGTGTTCTGGACGGGAACGCCCAGTACGCCAAGGGCCGTCGCCACGCCTCGATTCCCGTCGATGCAAATGAACGCCAGCAGGGCGAAAACGGCCGCCCAATGCAATGCCAGAAAAGAGCTCAGAATATGCCGCATGACGCTCCTGCTTCGCAGGGCAAAGCCGCTCAAGCTGAACAATCCTTGCCTTAACCATAACACTGGGCTTTGCCATCGGCCGCCGCAATGGAAACCATTCGTTAAGGTTAACGATCATCCACAGGGTCGCGAGAGCGGCAGCGAATTGGGCGACGGCCCTTAGTTGATCGGCGGGTAGAGCGTATCGATGATCATGCGCGCATCATGGCGGGAATCGATCATGCCATAGGTATTGCGCCACTGGCCGGCGAGGCGCGTTTCGACGAAGGCGTCGGCGATCCGCCCTGCCCCCAGCCTGCGAAGCTCTGCTGCCGCCGCCGACAATGCCAATTGCTCGGTCAAGAGCCGCGCCGAGCCCTCGTCGGTTGCAGCGACCTGCATTGCCGCCTTGAGCACGCCGACGGTGCCGCGTCCGCCGGCGCCGAGATCGCGGTCGATGCCGGCCAGCACGTCATCGAACAGGCCGGGTGCACGCCCCAGCACACGTAGCACATCGAGCGCCATGACGTTGCCGGATCCCTCCCAGATCGCGTTGACCGGAGCTTCGCGATAGTAGCGGGCGAGCGGCCCCTCCTCGACATAGCCATTGCCGCCGAGGCACTCCATCGCTTCATAGAGCAGCGGCGGCGCAATCTTGCAGACCCAGTATTTGACGACCGGCGTCATGGCGCGGGCGAAGGCCGCCTCGCCGCGGTCGCCGGCCGCCTCGTCGAAGGAGCGCGCCAGCCGGAACGACAGCGCGGTAGCGGCGGCAACGTCGAGCGCCATATCGGCCAGCACACGCTGCATCAGCGGCTGCTCGATCAGATTGGTTCCAAACACCTTGCGGTGGCGCGTGTGGTGGACAGCCTCGGCCAGTCCGGCCCGCATGATCGCCGATGAGGCGACGGCACAGTCGAGCCGCGTCAGGGTCACCATGTCCATGATCGTCTTCACGCCCGCGCCGGGCTCACCGACCATCTCGCCGATGGCATTGACGAATTCCACCTCCGACGAGGCATTGGATCGGTTGCCGAGCTTGTCCTTCAGCCGTTGAAAACGGAAACCGTTGCCGGATCCGTCGCCGAGCAGGCGGGGAACGAGAAAGCACGACAGTCCCTCCGGCACCTGTCCGAGCACCAGGAAGGCATCCGACATCGGCGCCGACATGAACCATTTGTGGCCGGTCAGGCGATAAAACCCGCTGCCGGCGCGCTCGGCGCTGGTGACGTTGGCACGGACATCGGTGCCGCCTTGCTTCTCGGTCATGCCCATGCCGAGCGTCAGCCCGGCTTTTTCGACCGGAGGCTTTTGGCTTTGATCGTATTTGCGCGTCGTCACCCGAGGCGCCCATTCGCGAAACAGCTTCGGGCTGGCCATCAGCGCTGCCAGCGAAGCGCTGGTCATGGTGATCGGGCAGAGATGTCCGGTCTCGAGCTCAGCCGTGAGGTAAAAGCGTGCAGCGCGCACCTGGTGGCGGCGGCCGATCTCGGCGTCGCCATTCTCCCAGACCGACGAATGCAGCCCGTTGGCAACAGAGCGGCGCATGAGCGCGTGATAGGCGGGATGGAACTCGACCTGGTCGATGCGCCGGCCCTGGCGGTCATGGGTCCTGAGCTTCGGCATCTCGACATTGGCAAGACGGGCCAGTTCCTGCGCCTCATGGGTCAGAACGAAACGGCCAAGCCCGTCGAGGTCCTTGCGCACCGGATCGGAAAAGCGCTCGGCAAGCTGGATCAGCAACGGATCGCCCCGCCAGGCGTTGCCGCCGGCCAGCGGCGGCGGCTGGTTGGTCACGTCGTCAGTCACGCTTCGTCCTTATCACCTGAAGGCTGCGAATCCAAAGCCAAGGCGGTTTATAGCCTATGGCCAGCGGCGCGCGACGAAAATACCGGGGAGAACCAATCCAATCCCAAGCCGGTGCTTGCAGCCGCGGAGCCTCCCCCCTATAGCAGCGACTTGAGATGACCGACGCATCGTCCCTGCCGCTTTATCCCCACCGCCATCTTCTGGGCATCCGCGATCTTTCCCCTGCCGACATCGAGCTTCTGCTCGACCGGGCGGACAGGGCCGTTGCCATCTCGCGGCAGTCGGACAAGAAGACATCGACGCTGCGCGGCCGCACCCAGATCAATCTCTTCTACGAAGCCTCGACCCGTACGCAATCGTCATTCGAGCTGGCCGGCAAACGGCTCGGCGCCGACGTCATGAACATGTCCGTAGCGAGTTCGTCGGTGAAAAAGGGCGAGACGCTGATCGATACGGCGATGACGCTGAATGCCATGCGTCCCGACATATTGATCATCCGCCATCAATCGGCCGGCGCGGCAGCACTTCTCGCCCAGAAAGTCGGCTGTTCGGTGGTCAATGCCGGCGACGGCGCCCATGAGCACCCTACCCAGGCGCTGCTCGACGCACTGACTATCCGCCGCGTCAAGGGTCCGTTGCCGAAGCTGATCGTGGCGATCTGCGGCGACATCCTGCATTCGCGCGTGGCCCGCTCCAACATCATCCTGCTCAACGCGCTTGGTGCCCAGGTCAGGGTCGTCGCCCCTTCGACGCTTTTGCCCGCCGGCATCGAGAAGATGGGCGTCATCGTCACCCGTTCCATGGCCGAGGGTCTGAAGGACGCCGACGTGGTGATGATGCTGCGCCTGCAGCGCGAACGCATGGAAGGCGCTTTCGTACCGTCGGTGCGCGAATATTTCCGCTATTTCGGCCTCGACGCGGAGAAGCTGAAGGCGGCCAAGGACGGTGCGCTGGTCATGCATCCCGGCCCGATGAACCGCGGCGTCGAGATCGCCTCCGAGATCGCCGACGGCCCGCAAAGCGTTATCCAGGAACAGGTTGAGATGGGCGTCGCCGTGCGCATGGCGGTTATGGAAGCGCTGCTCGACCCCCGTCGAAACCACGAGGGCCGCGCCTGATGAGCATAACGGTCTTCCGCCGGGCCCACATCGTCGACCCGTCGCGCGGCGTCGATGAGGTCGGCACCGTCATCGTCGAAGGCCGCAAAATCGTTGCCGCCGGCAAGGCGGCCTTGAACCAGGGCGCGCCCGACGGCGCCACCATCATCGACTGCGCCGGCAAGACTATCATCCCCGGATTGATCGACGCGCGCGTCTTCATCGGCGAACCCGGCGGTGAACACCGGGAGACCATTGCTTCGGCGAGCATCGCTGCGGCGGCCGGCGGCGTCACCTCAATCGTCATGATGCCCGATACCGACCCGGTGATCGACAATGTCGCACTGGTCGAGTTCGTGCTGCGCACCGCCAAGGACACCGCAATCGTCAACATCTTGCCGGCAGCAGCGATCACCAAGGGGCTGGAAGGCCGCGAGATGACCGAATTCGGCCTGCTGCGCGAGGCCGGCGCGGTCGCCTTCACCGATGGCCGGCATTCTATTGCCAGCGCGCTGGTGATGCGCCGCGCGCTGACCTATGCGCGCGATTTCGGTGGCGTCATCGCGCATGAAACCCAAGACGCCGACCTCGCTTCGGCCGGCGTGATGAACGAAGGCCTTTACGCAAGCTGGCTTGGCCTTGCCGGCATTCCGCGCGAAGCCGAATCGATCCCCCTGGAGCGCGATCTCGCGTTGGCTCGGCTGACCGGCGGCGCCTATCACGCTGCCAAGATTTCGACGGCTATGGCGGCAAGCGCGGTAGCACGCGCGAAAGCCGATGGCGCCAATGTCACATCAGGCGTGTCGATCCACAATCTGTCGCTCAACGAGAATGATGTCGGCGAGTACCGCACCTTCTTCCGGCTGACGCCGCCGCTGCGCGCGGAGGAAGACCGGCTGGCGATGATCGAAGCGATCAAGGACGGCACCATCGATCTCATCGTCTCCTCGCACGACCCGCAGGACGTCGACACCAAGCGCCTTCCCTTTGCCGATGCCGCGGCCGGCGCCATCGGCCTGGAAACGCTGCTAGGCGCAGCGCTGCGGCTCTATCACAATGGCGACGTGACGCTGCTCCGGCTGGTCGAGACACTGTCGACCGCGCCGGCAAGATTGTTCGGCCTGCCCGGCGGCACGCTGAAACCGGGGGCATTGGCCGACCTTTCGCTCGTCGATCTGGACGAGCCATGGGTCGTCAGCGAGAGCGGCATCCGCTCACGCTCGAAAAACACCTGTTTCGAAGGCGCACGACTGCAAGGCAAGGTCTTGCAAACGATGGTGGCGGGCCGCACAGTGTTTTCGGCCTAGGACGAAAACAGGCGTCACGGCTTAAAATCCGCTCAGCCAAGGAAAGTTCGGGGGAACAATGGCTTACAGTCCCGTCTTGGCATTGGTGTTCGGCTATCTTCTCGGCTCGATCCCGTTTGGCCTGCTGATCACCCGTGCCGCCGGCCTCGGCGACGTGCGCAACATCGGCTCCGGCAACATCGGCGCCACCAATGTGCTGCGCACCGGCAACAAGAGCTTGGCCGCGGCCACGCTTCTGCTCGACGCCCTTAAAGGCACCGCGGCGGTGCTGATCGCAGGCCGCTTTGCGCCCGAGCTCGGACTTTGGGCCGGCTTCGGCGCGTTTTTAGGTCATCTCTTTCCGGTCTGGCTCGGCTTCAAGGGGGGCAAGGGTGTCGCCACTTACCTTGGCGTGCTGATCGGCCTTGCCTGGCAGGCGGCGCTGATCTTCGCCGTCGTCTGGCTGGCGGTGGCCTTCCTGTTCCGCTTCTCCTCGCTTGCGGCACTGACGGCAGCAGTCGTGGTGCCCATGGCGCTGTATTTCCTGAGCACGCCGCAGATTGCCGGGCTTTTCGCGGCGATGAGCCTAATCGTCATCGTAAAGCACCGCGCCAACATTGCGCGGCTGCTTGCCGGCACCGAGGGTAAGATCGGGGCCAACGAGTGAGCGAGCCCGACGCCGGGCCGCGCCTCAGCGACCGGCAGCGGCTGAGCTGGCTTCGTCTGATCCGCACGCCGAATGTCGGCCCGGCTTCCTTTCGCGACCTGATCAACCGGTTCGGTTCGGCCGAAGCAGCGCTATCGATGCTGCCCGAGCTGATGATTTCGGGTGGCGCCAAAAAAATCGTCCGCATCCCGTCCATTGCCGAGACCGAGGCGGAGCTGGAGACCGCCCGGCGGGCTGGCGCCCGCTTCGTCGGCATCGGCGAGGCGGATTATCCGCCGCTGATGAAAAGCATGGATCATCCGCCGCCGCTGCTCGCGGTCAGGGGCAATAGCGCGGTGTTCCGCTTGCCAGCGGTCGCCATCGTCGGCGCTCGCAACGCATCGCTGGCCGGCATCAAAATGGCGCGGATGCTGGCGGCGGATCTCGGCCGCGACGGCTATGGCATCGTCTCCGGCCTGGCGCGCGGCATCGATACGGCCGCGCACCATGGCAGCCTTGCGACTGGCACAATCGGCGTGCTCGCCGGCGGCCTCGATTTGCCCTACCCGCCCGAAAATGCCGGCCTGTGCGACGAGATCGCCGAGTGCGGCGGCGCCATCATTTCCGAAATGCCGTTTGGCTGGCAGCCGCGCGCACAGGATTTTCCGCGCCGCAACCGGCTCGTCGCCGGTGCTGCATTGGGATTGGTGGTGGTCGAGGCCGCACAGCGCTCCGGCTCACTGATCAGCGCCCGGCTTGCCGGCGAGATGGGCCGGCTGGTCTTTGCCGTTCCCGGTTCGCCGCTCGATCCGCGCGCTGCCGGCGCCAATGGCCTGCTCAAGGACGGCGCAACCCTTGTCACCGAGGCCGCCGATATCACCAGTGCGATCGCCCCGCTGGTCGGCGCCTGGGCCCCAAGGACATCGCCGCTTGAGGAGCCGCCCGACTTTTCGGCAACGCCGCCGCCGCGCGAGGACGACCGCGACCGCGTCGTCGAGGCGCTCGGCCCGACGCCAGTGGCGGTAGACGAGATCATCCGCCACACCGGCCTGCATCCCGCCCAAGTGTTCATGGTGCTGCTGGAGCTCGACCTAGCCGGACGGCTCGAGCGCCATGCCGGCGGTAATGTCTCGCTGATTTGACCGAGAGCTTGCGCATGTCCCGGCACGCAATTCCGACGTGATTCCATGACTGATCTAGGTGAGAAGCCAAAGCAGACGCTGTTCACTCGTACGACGGCCCTCGTTTGGGCAGCGTTGAGCGTCATGCTGGCGCTGAAATGGTCGATGGATCTCGGCATGCTGGGTTTTCCCGACGGCTACATAACGCCCTTCGCAAGAGCGACCAGCACGCTTTTGGGCATTCTGACCGCAGCCTGCATGGCCCAGGGTCTCTACTTTTTCTTGGCCGGTGTGTTGGGCAGGAAGGTAAGCGCTGCCCGTCTCGGTGTACAAATCCTTGCCGCAGCGGTTCTTACCGTGGCGCCAGTGCTTATCGTGAAGGATTGTCCGGGTTCTCAGCTGTGCAGCAAGGCCTATGAGGCACTCACAGGCACCATGCTGGACGATGGAGCCGGCGGCTAATACGACCGGGCCGCGATCGCCTCCCCGCTGCAAGAAGGTGCTGAATCTTATCGGATTGTGGTGAGCGCGATGGGATTCGAACCCATGACCTACTGATTAAAAGTCAGTTGCTCTACCGGCTGAGCTACGCGCTCCCGCGGGCTCAGAAAGGCCGCCCTCGAAATTGCGCGGAACATAGGGAGAGTGCCTCTGCCGGTCAACCGGAAAAAGACGGCTCGCAAACCGGACTGTCCTGCAGTGTCATCATGCCTTGCGGAGCGCTTCGGCGTCGACGGAACGGCCTCGTTCTCGCGCAAGACCGAAGCTCGCGCTATGCCGACGAAAGCAAGCAGCAAATCGGAAGAACCTTTGCGGATCAGCAACTTGGGATTTTTGGCGGAACAATTTGCGCAGCCTGCCCGTTTCCCGCGATAAGGGACATGCGTTTCAAGGAGAAGACCATGAATAGGATCATGTCGGGCCTACTGGCGACCACTCTTTCGATCTCATTCGCTGCCGCGGAGATCGTGCCAGTCAACGCTCAGCCCAGCTATGCGCCCCCGGCCCAGGGGCTCACCTCGAATGTCCAGACCGTCCAGTACGAGCCGTGGCGGAGGCACCGGAATTTCAATCGCGATTTCTCGCGTCGCGATTTCCGTCGCAATTTTTCGCGTGACGACGGCATGTACTGGCGTGGCCATCGCGGCTATCGCGAATATCGTCGCGGCTATCGCCGTCACGGCGACTTCTGGTTCCCGCTGGCTGCGTTTGCTACCGGAGCGCTGATTACCGGCGCGATCGTCAACCAGAATCGTGTCTATCGTGGCGATGCCCACGTGCAGTGGTGCTATGACCGTTATCGGAGCTATCGCGCTTCTGACAACACTTACCAGCCCAACTACGGTCCGCGCCGGCAGTGCCGGTCGCCTTACTGAGTCCCAGATTAGAGGCTGCAAGCCCGCGCCCGAAACGGCGCGGGTTTTTCATTAGTGCGAATCCCGGGGCATCGGGGCATCCCTGCCTATTGCGTACTTAGCGTCCTGCGCACAGCGTGGCGCCAACCTGCCAGCTTGGCGGCACGTGTCGAAGCATCCATGTCCGGCTTGAACCGGCGCTCGAGCGCCCAACTCCTGGCGAATTCCGCGGCCTTCGGCCAGACACCCGCCTTCGAGCCGGCCAGCCAAGCCGCACCGAGTGCTGTTGTTTCGAGAATTGTCGGCCGGTCGACCGGCGCATCGAGAATGTCGGCCAGCCGCTGCATGGTCCAGTCTGACGCCACCATGCCGCCATCGACCCTGAGCACGGTCTTGGCCGAGGCGGCCTTCCAGTCCTTGCGCATGGCGTCAAGCAGGTCGCGTGTTTGGAACGCAACGGATTCCAGTGCCGCGCGGGCAAATTCCGCCGGCCCCGAATTGCGGGTCAGCCCGAAGATGGCGCCGCGCGCTTCGGCATCCCAATGGGGCGCGCCGAGCCCGACGAAAGCAGGCACCAAATAGACGTTCTGCGTCGGATCGGCTTCCGCTGCCAATTTGCCGCTATGCTCGGCCTTGCCGATTACCTTGATGCCGTCGCGCAGCCATTGCACGGCGGCGCCCGCGATAAAGATCGAGCCTTCCAGAGCGTAGGTGGTCTTGCCGTTCAGCCTGTAGGCGATGGTGGTCAAAAGCCGGTTCTTCGAACGAACCAGATCGCTGCCGGTGTTGAGCAGCGCGAAGCAACCGGTGCCGTAGGTGGATTTCATCATGCCTGGCTCGAAACAGGCTTGGCCGATCGCCGCCGCATGCTGGTCGCCGGCCACACCGAGGATTCTGATCTCTGCACCAAACAGGCTTTTGTCGGTGATTCCAAAATCATCGGCACAATCTTTCACCTGCGGCAGCATTCTTGCGGGTATGCCGAAAATGGCCAGCAGCTCGTCGTCCCAAGCGTTTTGTTCGATGTTGTAGACCAGTGTGCGCGAGGCATTGGTGGCGTCAGTGGCGTGGACCTTGCCGCCAGTCAGGCGCCAAATCAGGAAACTGTCGATGGTGCCAGCCAGCAGTTCGCCCTTCTCGGCGCGTTTTCTGGCGCCCTTCACCTTGTCCAGCATCCAGGCGATCTTGGTGCCGGAGAAATAGGGATCGAGCAGCAGGCCGGTCTTTTTCGTGAATTTCTTCTCCAGCCCCAGCTTCTTCAGTTTCTGGCATAGCGGCGCGGTGCGGCGGTCCTGCCAGACAATCGCGTTGTGGATCGGCTTGCCGGTCTCCTTGTCCCAGATGACGACGGTTTCGCGCTGGTTGGTGATGCCGATCGCGGCGACTTCCGCTGCGTTGCGGCCGGCTGTCTTCAGCGCGGCTTTCACCGTTTCCACGACGCTTGCCCATATCTCCCCGGGATCGTGCTCGACCCAGCCGGAGGCCGGATAATATTGGGTGAATTCCTTTTGCCCGCTGCCGACGACCTTCATCTTGTCGTCGAACAGGATCGCCCGGCTCGATGTCGTCCCCTGGTCGATTGCAAGGATATATCCGGTCATTCTCTCTCCCGTCGAAGCGAGTTCAAAGGTGCTGCGATTTCTCGACGCCGGATGGCGCGGAGCCGTTCACGCAAACAGGGGAGACGGCAACATGCCGCCTCCCCTGAGCATGGCGATGCGGGCGCGGACGCCCGCATCAAACGGTCCTATTGCTGCCAGCTCTTCACCAGCTCGTCGTAGTTGATGGTGACCGGCTTTTCCTTCTCGTTCTCGATCTTGAGCTGAGGAGCGAGATTGCCCTTCTTGACCGCGTCCGCATTCCAGTAGGCGAGGTCATGCTCTTCGGCCATCTTCGGGCCAACTTCGCCCTGGACGCCCGACTTCTCGATGCGGCTCATCACCTTTTCCTGCTCGGCGCAGAGCGAGTCCATTGCTTCTTGCGCGCTCTTGGCGCCCGACGAAGCATCGCCGATCGCCTGCCACCAGAGCTGTGCCAGCTTCGGATAGTCCGGCACGTTGGTGCCGGTCGGCGACCACTGGACGCGCGCCGGCGAGCGGTAGAACTCGATCAAGCCGCCGAGCTTTGGCGCACGTTCGGTGAAGCTCTTGTCGTGGATCGTGCTCTCGCGGATGAAGGTCAGACCGACATGGCTCTTCTTCACGTCGACCGTCTTCGAGGTGACGAACTGCGCGTAGAGCCAGGCGGCCTTGGCGCGGTCGGTCGGCGTCGACTTCATCAGCGTCCAGGAACCGACGTCCTGATAGCCGAGCTTCATGCCGTCCTTCCAGTAGACGCCATGCGGCGACGGCGCCATGCGCCACTTCGGCGTGCCGTCGTCGTTCAGCACCGCCTTGGCGCTGGCGTCGACCATGCTGGCGGTGAAGGCGGTGTACCAGAAGATCTGCTGGGCAACCGCGCCCTGCGCCGGAACTGGCCCCGATTCGGAGAAGGTCATGCCTTGGGCTTCCGCCGGTGCATAGGCCTTCAGCCAATCGAGGTACTTCTGGATGGCATAGACGGAAGCCGGACCATTGGTGTCGCCGCCGCGCGCCGTGCAGGAACCGACCGGACGCGAATTCTCGTCGACCTTGATGCCCCATTCGTCGACGGGCAGACCGTTCGGAATGCCCTTGTCGCCGTTGCCGGCCATCGACAGCCAGGCGTCGGTGAACCGCCAGCCGAGCGACGGGTCCTTCTTGCCATAGTCCATATGGCCGTAGACCTTCTTGCCGTCGATCTCACGCCCGGTGAAGAACGCTGCAATGTCCTCATAGGCCGACCAGTTCACCGGCACGCCGAGGTCGTAGCCGTATTTGGCCTTGAAGTCCGCCTTGTTCTTCTCGTCGTTGAACCAGTCGTAACGGAACCAGTAGAGGTTGGCGAACTGCTGGTCGGGAAGTTGGTAGAGTTTCTTGTCGGGCGCGGTGGTGAACGAAGTGCCGATGAAATCCTTCAGGTCGAGATTCGGGTTGGTGACATCCTTGCCGTCGCCTGCCATCCAGTCGGTCAGGTTGCGCACCTGCTGGTAGCGCCAGTGCGTGCCGATCAGATCGGAATCGTTGACCCAGCCGTCATAGAGGTTCTGGCCGGTCTGCATCTGGGTCTGGATCTTCTCGACGACGTCGCCTTCCTGGATGACGTCATGCGTAACCTTGATGCCGGTGATGGCCGTAAAGGCCGGCGCCAGCACCTGCGATTCATACTGATGCGTGGCGATGGTTTCGGAAACCACCTTGATATCCATGCCGGCGAAAGGTTTCGCGGCATCGATGAACCATTGCATCTCGGCTTCCTGGTCGGCGCGCGAAAGCGTCGAAAGGGGCCCGATTTCCTTATCGAGGAAGGCCTTGGCCTCGTCCATTCCGGCATAGGCATTGCTTGCCCCGAGCAACAGGACAAGCGCAGTTGTTGATGTCAAGAATTGCCGTCGCATGTATTTCCTCCACTGTTAAGTTCAAAGTGCGATCTGGATCGGCGGCCGGCACGCCGCCGTTCCAACAGTTTCCCCCTCTATACGTAGCGGAACACGCCGACGGCGTAGACCACGGAGAGAGCGAGAGCCCACCACAGATTGGGTCCGACTAGACCCAGCCAAGCGAGATGGATAAAGGCGCTGCCAAGCAGCGACAGGAACAGGCGGTCGCCACGCGTCGTTTCGAACCGCAGCACGCCGACGCGCGGATTGCCGCCCGGCGAGACGTATTCCCACGCCGCCATGCCGCAAAGCAGCAGAAAGATGGTTCCAAAGAAGGCCGCGGTCGGCCACGTCCAGGCCATCCACGAAAAATCGAGGTTGGACGAGAGGTTAAATCCCCACAGGCGGATATTGGCCGGATCGCTGAAGCCCACCGTTATTGCCACGAAATCGATTTGAAGTGCCACCCAGGCCACGACGACCAGGGCGAGAAGCAGCACGGCCCACCACCATGGGCTTCTGTCGACCTGCTCCATCATACCCTCCCCAGGGCAAAGCCCTTGGCGATGTAGTTGCGCACAAACCAGATGACGAGCGCGCCGGGAATCAGCGTCAGCACGCCGGCTGCGGCGAGCAGCCCCCAATCCATGCCGGCGGCCGAAACGGTGCGGGTCATGGTCGCGGCGATCGGCTTGGCATCGGTTGTCGTTAGCGTACGGGCGATCAAGAGCTCCACCCACGAGAACATGAAGCAGAAGAAGCACGCCACGCCGATGCCGCTCGCAATCAGCGGCATGAAGATCTTGATGAAGAAGCGTGGGAACGAATAGCCGTCAATATAGGCGGTCTCGTCGATCTCCTTGGGTACGCCCGACATGAAGCCTTCGAGGATCCACACCGCCAGCGGCACGTTGAACAGGCAATGCGCCAGAGCCACGGCGATGTGGGTGTCGATAAGGCCGAAGGCCGAATAAAGCTGGAAGAATGGCAGCGCGAACACCGCCGGCGGCGCCATACGGTTGGTCAGCAGCCAGAAGAACAGATGCTTGTCGCCGAGGAAGCGATAGCGCGAAAAGGCATAGGCAGCAGGCAGTGCCGCAGCCACCGAAATCACCATGTTCATAACCACATAGGTGATCGAGTTGATGTAGCCAGAGTACCAGGACGCGTCGGTGAAGATGGTGCGGTAATTCGCCAATGTCGGTGCGTGCGGGTAGAGCGTCAGCGACGAGACGATCTCGCCATTGGTCTTGAAGCTCATATTGATGAGCCAGTAGATCGGCAAAAGCAGAACGATGATGTAGAGCGTCGGCACGATCCACCACCAGCGCGACTCCTCGCCGCGACGGCGCATCAGCCGTGCGATCTCGTCCTGCCGTAGCGGGCTGGCGAGCCCTTCCGAAGCTGTCGTCTCGCTCACCCTATCGGCTCTCTCTTCGGTGCGGCTCATCTCAACGCTCCGCGTCGTAATTGGTCATCACGGTGTAGAACACCCATGACAACAACAGGACGATAAGGAAGTAGACCAGCGACATCGCCGCCGCCGGGCCGAGGTCGAACTGGCCGAGCGCAGTCTTGACGAGATCGATCGAAAGAAAGGTCGTCGAGTTGCCGGGTCCGCCGCCGGTCACCACGAACGGTTCGGTGTAGATCATGAAGCTATCCATAAAGCGCAGCAGCACGGCGATCAGCAGCACGCGGTTCATCTTCGGCAGCTGGATGTAACGGAACACCGCCCAGCGCGAGGCACCGTCGATCTTGGCTGCCTGATAAAAGGCATCCGGGATCGAGACCAGGCCGGCATAGCAGAGCAGAACGACGAGGCTGGTCCAATGCCAGACGTCCATGATGATGACCGTGACCCAGGCGTCATATGGGTCTTGCACATAATTATAGTCGATGCCGAGCGCGTTGACGTAATAGCCGAGCAGGCCAATGTCGTTGCGCCCGAACACCTGCCAGATGGTGCCGACGACGTTCCACGGGATCAGCAGCGGCAACGCCATCAAAACAAGGCAAACAGGCACGCCCCAACCCTTCTTCGGCATATTGAGCGCAATGAAGATGCCGAGCGGCACTTCGATCGCCAGGATGATGAAGGAGAAGACAAGGTTGCGGATCATCGCCTGCCAGAAGCGGCTGGAGGAAAGCAGTTCCTCGAACCATTCCGTGCCGGCCCAGAAGAAGACGTTATTGCCGAAAGTGTCCTGCACCGAATAATTGACGACCGTCATCAGCGGTATGACCGCCGAGAACGCCACCAGCAGCAGCACCGGCAGCACCAGGAACCAGGCTCTGTTGTTCCAGGTCTTTTCCACTTCAGGCCCCCATCTCGACGCGCCAGGAATCGGCATAGATGTTGATGCCGGCCGGGTCGAACCGCACCTTCGGATCAGCCGGAACTGTCTCGTCCTCGCCGATGACGGCGGCGATCTCGCGTCCTTCGAGATTGGCACGGACCACCTTGTGGCGGCCGACGTCCTCGACCTTGCTGACCCGGACGGCCATGCCCTGGCTGCCCAGACGCACATATTCGGGACGGATGCCGAGCTCGATGGCGCCGCCGTCCGCCTTGGGCACGCCCGGCAGTTCGATCTGCTGCGAGCCCAGCTTGGCTGTCTTGCCGTCGATCGCCACCGGCATGACATTCATGCCGGGCGAGCCGATGAAATAGCCGACAAAGGTGTGGCGCGGGCGCTCGAACAGCTCCGCCGGTGTGCCGATCTGCACGATTTCGCCGTCATACATGACGACCACCCTGTCGGCGAAGGTCAAGGCCTCGGTCTGGTCGTGCGTGACGTAGACCATGGTGTAGCCGAAGCGGCGGTGAAGCTGCTTCAACTGCGAGCGCAGCACCCATTTCATATGCGGGTCGATGACGGTCAAAGGCTCGTCGAACAGGATGGCATTGACGTCGGAGCGCACCAGCCCGCGTCCGAGCGAGATTTTCTGCTTCTGGTCGGCGGTCAGTCCGCGCGCCTTTCGTTTGGCCATATCGGCCAGCCCGGTCATCTCCAGCGTCTCGCGCACCTTGCGGTCGACGTCGGCCTCCGGCACGCCGCGATTGCGCAGCGGGAACGCCAGATTGTCGTAGACGGTCATCGTGTCGTAGATCACCGGGAACTGGAAGACCTGGGCAATGTTGCGCTCTTGGGTCGACAGATTGGTCACGTCCCTGCCGTTGAACAGCAGCTGGCCATGCGAGGGATGCAGCAATCCCGAAATGATGTTGAGCAGCGTGGTCTTGCCGCAGCCGGATGGGCCGAGCAGCGCATAAGCGCCGCCATCCTCGAACGTGTGGTGCACTTCCTTCAGCGCGAAATCGGCATCCGTGCGCGGGTTCTGCAGATAGGAGTGGCGGATATGATTGACATCGATGCGCGCCATCGCTTCCTCCTAAGCCGCCAGCTTCGGCGCGGCCATCGCGCGGCCGTGCTCGTCGAAGACCATGATGTGGCGCGGGTCGATGAACACCTCGACCTCCTCGTCCGGCTCGAAGTCGCGAATGCCGTGGGTCAGCATGACCCAGCGCGCATCGGCAAAATCGAGATGGATGAAGCTTTCCGATCCGGTGATCTCAGTGATCGTCACCTTTGCGCGCACCGGCACTGCGGCGGCGTTGGGCCGATCGAGGGACAGATGATGCGGCTGGAAGCCGATCGTATAGATCGCATCGGCGATGCCGAAGAGTTCCGCCGGCACCGGCAATTTCACGCCGCCCTCGAGCAGGAAATCCAGGCCCTTCTTGGCAAGCACGATGGTGTTGAGCGGCGGATCGGCGAAGGTTCTCGCCGTCACCAGATCGACCGGTTTGCGGAACACTTCGATGGTCGGCCCGAACTGGGTGATGCTGCCCTCGGAAAGCGTTGCCGTGTTGCCGCCGAGCAGCAAGGCCTCGTGCGGCTCGGTCGTGGCATAAACAAAGATTGTACCGGCGGCCGCGAAGACTTTCGGCAGTTCCGCGCGTAATTCTTCACGCAGCTTATAGTCGAGATTGGCGAGCGGCTCGTCGAGCAGCACGAGGCTGGCATTCTTGACGATGGCGCGGGCCAGCGCGGTGCGCTGCTGCTGGCCGCCCGACAGACTGAGAGGCGTCCGGTCGAGATAGGGCGTTAGTTTGAGAAGGGCGGCGGCATTGCGCACCTCCCTGTCGATCGTTGCCTGATCCGTGCCGGCCACCCGCAGCGGTGAGGCGATGTTTTCGTAGACCGTCATCGCCGGATAATTGATGAATTGCTGGTAGACCATGGCGACGTTGCGCTTTTGCACCGGCATGCCGGTGACATCCTTGCCATCGAACCAGACCGAGCCCGAGGTCGGCACGTCGAGGCCCGCCATCAGCCGCATCAGGCTGGTCTTGCCGGAGAGCGTCGGCCCGAGCAGGACGTTGAGCGAGCCGTGCTGAAGCGTCAGCGAGACGTCGCGGATATGTTCCGCCGCACCCACCGTCTTCGTCACGTTTCTCAGTTCAAGCATGATGCCTCCTCCCAGGCTTTCTGCATCAGTCGGCCGTTCCTATTCGGCAGCCGCTACGTGCTGCCGGCTTATTCCGCGCATGAACTCGTCGAGCACTGCCGCCTGCTCACGGCTGAGACGCAGGCCGCGCTTGGTCCGGCGCCACAATACATCCTCGGCAGTCATCGCCCATTCGTTTTCGACGAGGTAGCGCACCTCGGCTTCGTAGAGATCGGCGCCGAAGTTACGGCCAAGATCGACGTTCGACTTGGCGAGGCCCAGCAGCTTCCTTGCGCGGGTGCCGTAAAGCCGGGTCAACCGGCGGGCCAGCCGGGCGTCGAGGAACGGGTACGCCGTTTTCAGTTTCGCCACCTCGGCATCGAAGCCGGTGACGGGAAAGTCACCGCCGGGCAGCGGCGCGTTTGCCGTCCATGGTTTGCCGCGCTTGCCGAGAAAACCCTCGATCTTCTCGAGCATCGATTCCGACAATCGGCGGTAGGTCGTGATCTTGCCGCCAAAGGCGTTGACGATCGGGGCGGCACCCTCGCCTCCATCGGCCTTCAGCACATAGTCTCGGGTGGCTTCCTGCGCCTTTGAGGCGCCATCGTCGTAGAGCGGTCGCACCGCGGAATAGGTCCAGACGATATCCGACGGCTTGACCGGCTGCGCGAAATATTCGCTTGCCGCAGCGCAGAGATAGTCGATCTCGGCGTCATTGATCCTGACGTTGTGCGGATCGCCGGGATAGTCACGATCGGTCGTGCCGATGAGCGTGAATTCGTCCTCGTAAGGGATGGCGAAAATGATGCGCCCGTCCTTGTTCTGAAAGAAATAGGCGCGTGGGTCGTCGAATTTCTTGCCCACGACGATATGGCTGCCTTGTACGAGGCGGACATTGTGCACGTCGTTCAAGCCGACGGTGGCCGACAGCACCTGATCGACCCACGGGCCGGCGGCATTGACCAGCAGCCGCGCCTTGACCTCCTCGGTATCGCCGGTCCGCACATTTTCAAGCCTGACCGTCCAGAGATTGCCTTCGCGGCGTGCGCTGACGACCTTTGTTCGGGTTCGAATGGTTGCGCCGCGCTCGGCAGCGTCGCGGGCGTTCAACACAACCAGCCGGGCATCGTTGACCCAACCGTCCGAATATTCGAACGCCTTTCGAAACAGCGGCTTCAGCGGCTTGCCGGCCGGATCCTTGGCCATGTCCAGCGTTTTCGTCGGCGGCAGCAATTTGCGCCCGCCAATATGGTCGTAGAGGAAAAGCCCGAGCCGGATCAGCCAGGCCGGACGCAGTCCCTTGGCGTATGGCAGCACGAAGCGCATCGGCCAGATGATGTGCGGCGCGTTCCTCCACAGGACCTCGCGTTCCATCAGCGCTTCGCGCACCAGACGGAATTCGTAGAATTCGAGATAGCGCAAGCCGCCGTGGATCAGTTTGGTCGAGCCGGAAGAGGTCCCGCTGGCCAGATCGTTCATCTCGGCAAGAAAAACCGAAAAGCCACGTCCAACGGCATCGCGGGCGATGCCGCAGCCATTGATGCCGCCACCGATGACGAAAATGTCATGAATCGGTGATGCGCTCAAAGAATCCTCCCTCGATTTCGCATTGCAGCATTTTTGGGTTCTTGCGAAACCGTAGAGGGATTATTTCGAAATGATAACGAATGTCAAACGAAATATGATGGGCGGAAGATGCCGCTACGGCATCTCTAGGAGAGCGACGTTTCGATCAGCTGAACTTCTGCCTCCTGGCAGATCTTACGCACCGACGGGATGTCGCAACGATCGGTGATAAAGGTGTTGACCTGCGACAGATGGCCGATGCGGACGGGCGCGGTGCGCTCGAATTTGGTCTGGTCCGACACCAGGATCACATGTCGGGCGTTGGCGATGATCGCCTGAGCCACCTTCACCTCGCGAAAATCGAAGTCGAGCAGTGCGCCGTCATGGTCGATGGCCGAGGCGCCGATCACCGCAAAATCGACCTTGAACTGCCTGATGAAATCGACCGCTGCCTCGCCGACCACACCGCCGTCGGAACCGCGCACGACACCGCCGGCGATCACGACCTCGATCGAAGGATATATGCGCATCCTGTTGGCAACATTGATGTTATTGGTGATGACCATCAGGCCGCTGTGATCGAGCAGCGACTTGCTGACAGCTTCCGTCGTTGTCCCGATATTGATGAACAGAGACGCGTTGTCGGGGATCAGCCGGGCTGCTGCGCGGCCGATCGCCTCCTTCTCCTCGGCGGCGATCTTGCGCCGAGCCTCATATTCCATGTTCTCGATGCCGGAGGGGAACAATGCCCCGCCATGGATGCGGGACAAAAGCCGCTGGTCGCAGAGATCGTTGAGATCCTTGCGGATCGTCTGCGGCGTCACGTTGAAATGCGTCGCCAGCTCCTCGACCAGTACGCGGCCATGGTCCTTGGCCATCTGGATGATTTCGGAATGACGCGGCGACAGATACATCTAGCAACCTCTCATTTTCGTTTCTCTCGTCTATAGCTGAAAACGAAAGCCATGAACAGGTATGGGCCCGGCTAATGAAAATCGGGCGACTGCAGAGAGAAAAGCTCCGGCGCAATCTCGACGAGGGTATCAACTCAGCCCCCGCGCGATCTCAGTGATGACCTCGAAAGCAGTATCGACGTCCGCCGCAGTCGTTTCGAACTGCCCGACCTGAAAGCGGATCGCCACCTGCCCGTCCACCCGGGTCTGCGTCAGGTAAATGCGGCCGTCATCGTTGATCGCGTTGACCAGCCGCAAATTGTGCTCGTCAAGGCCGATTCCCGCAGCCGCGAGATGGCGGAATGAGAATAGCGACAGCATCGGTTCCGTGACGATCTCGAAATCCGGTTCCCGAGCCAGCCGCGCGGCGAGGCTCTCGCTCCAGGCGACATGGTTGCGGATCATGTTCCGCAGATTTTCCAAGCCATGCGCACGCAGCAGGAACCAAAGTTTCAGCGCGCGGAACCTCCGTCCGAGCGGCACCGACCATTCGGAGTAGTTGATGACCCCGTCGCGGCCATGCGTTTTCAGGAATTCGGGCTTGATCGCCAGCGTGCGGACCAGGTCTTTCGGCTGGCGGATGAACTGCATCGAGCAATCGAACTGTGCCCCCAACCATTTATGCGGGTTGAAGACGATGGAATCGGCATTTTCGGCGCCGGTCCAGAAATGCCGGAACTCGGGGCAGATCATGGCGGAGCCGGCCCATGCGGCATCGACATGCAGGTAGAGCCCGTGCCGCTTCGCCACCTCGGCAACAGCCGCCACGTTGTCGGTGCCGCCGGTACTTGTGCCGCCGACGCTGGCGATGATGCCCGCCGGCAGCATGCCGTTTTCGCGGTCGGTAACGATCGCGGCTTCCAGAGCCGTCGTCTGCATGGCGCGGAAGCGTCCGGCGACCGGAATGCGCACGAGGTTCGCCTCGCCGATGCCCGACACCCAGATCGCCCGGTCGATAGAAGTATGGACTTGGTCGGAAGAATAGATCCGCACGACCGGCTGCCCTTGCAAGCCGTTCTTGTTGCCTTGCCAGTCGAGCGCGCGCTCGCGCATGGTCAGCACGGCGGCAAGCGTCGCCGATGAAGCCGAATCCTGCATGACGCCGGAAAATCCCTCCGGCAAACCAAGCGCCTGCCGCATCCAATCGACGACCCGCGTCTCGAGCTCGGTTGCCGCCGGCGAGGTCTGCCAGAGCATGCATTGCGCGGCCATCGCGGAAACCAGATACTCGGCCACGACGGAGACCGGCGCCGCATTGGCCGGGAAATAGGCGAAGAAACGCGGATGCTGCCAGTGCGTCATGCCCGGCAATATCTTTTGTTCGAAATCGGCGAAGATTGCCTGCATCGTTTCGCCGTCTTCCGGCGGCGCGGCATCGATGCTTTTGAAGATTTCGCCCGGCTCGACAAGCGGCCGCACCGGTCTTTCGCGAAGGCTGTTTCTGTAGTCGACGCCCCATTCAGCCGCTCGCAGCGACCACTCGCGGAATTCGTTGCTATTCATCTTCTTCGCCTCCGTGGCGCCTCATCGAGCCGCGGTCAAAGAGCACGAAAAACGAAGGTTTTCATTCGGGAAAATCAGGCAGACTGGCAAAGGCGGTCTTCAGCGCGTTCGACCAGCTATCCGAGATCGTACGATAATATTGATCGTCCTGGTTTATTCGCTTTTTGAGGCCGACCTTGAAAGTGTCCTTTTCATAGAACAGCAGGTCGAGTGGCAGGCCGACCGACAGGTTCGACTTCAGCGTCGAGTCGAACGACACCAGCAGCAACTTCACCGTCTCGGCGAAACTCATCGTCCTTTCATAAGCGCGGATAATGATCGGCTTGCCGTATTTGGTCTCACCGATCTGGAAGAACGGCGTGTCGTCGGTGGATTCGATGAAATTGCCTTCCGGATAGATCATGAACAGGCGCGGCGGGCTGCCCTTGATCTGACCGCCAAGGATGAAGGAGGCGTTGAAGTAGGAGTCCGCCTTTTCGCCAGCCGGCGACGAACTGGCGATGACCTCCTTGACGGTGTCTCCGACCAACCGGACTGTCTGGTACATGGAGGGCGTTTCGAGCAACGTGGCACGGCGCTCCGCCACTGCCTTGGTGCGTTCGTCGAGCAGGCTGACCACGGCCTGCGTCGTCGCCAGATTGCCGGCCGACATCAAAACGATGACGCGCTCGCCCGGCTCTTCCCAGACATGCATCTTCCTGAAGGTCGAGATCGAATCCATGCCGGCGTTGGTGCGCGTGTCCGACATGAACACGAGCCCGCGATCGATCTTCAGGCCGACGCAATAGGTCATCGAATCTCTTTGGCAACAATCTTGCCGGGGATTACTGCTCCACGGTGACGGTGACCGCAAGCTGTTCTTCCGCCTGTCCCAGCCGAATTCCAGATACCGGCATGGCGTCGCGATAATCGCGGCCGGTCGCCACCTTCACATAACGCTCGTCCGGAGAAATGCCGTTGGCGACATCGAAGGCGACCCAGCCGAGGCCCGAGACATGCGCCTCGGCCCAGGCGTGGCTTGCCACCTGCTCGATGGCCGCATCCATCATCAGGTAGCCGCTGATATAGCGGGCCGGAAAATCCATGGCACGCGCCGCGGCAACGAAGATGTGGCTGTGGTCCTGGCAAACGCCGGTCTTGAGCGCCAGGGCCTCTTCGGCCGGCGTCGTCACGTTGGTGGTGTCCGGCGTATAAGCGACGCGCTCGCCGATCACCGCCATCAACCGGTGCAGCCTTTCGATGTCGGTACCCTTGCCGACCGAGGCAGCAAGCTCGCGAATGCCGCTGCCGATCGTCGTCAGCGGCGTTTCCTGGCCGAACAGCCAGAGCGGCGCGAAACCCTGGTGCGGTCCGCAGACGCCAGCGGTGTCGCGCGTCACCACTTCGCCGGCTGCTTCGACGGTGATGAAGTCGCGCTCGCCCTCGACGCTCAACAGCCGGGTATCATTGCCGAAATGGTCGGTGAAGCGCACTTCCTCGCGTGCGCCTTCGATCTTCAGCGCCCAGGACAGTACCGTCTGAGTGCGCCCGTTCACCGGGAGCAGCCGCAAACGCTGCAACAGATACTGCACCGGCGCATCGTAGCGGTATTCGGTTCGGTGGGTGATCTTCAGCCGCATCGCTCTCGTCCCTGGAGCATGAGCTTTTCCGAAAACCGATCTCCGCCTTTTTGGATCATGCTCAATAGAACCTGTAATCCTGCGCGATCTCGTCGCCGAGCCTGGTGTTGTCGCGGATGAAATTGGCTAGGAATTCGTGCAGGCCGGCGTCGAAAATATCCTTGATCGACCCGGCCGTCAGCATGGCCTGGGTCTTGGCAGCCGTCGCATGACAGGCGTGGCGCTCCCCATAGTCGTCACCCAGGAATTTGAGATGCTCCGTCAGGAAGCGGTAGCAAAAGGTCAGTGAGCGCGGCATGCGGACGTTGAGGATCAGATAATCGGCGATGTTGCTCGGCTTGTAGTCGGCATCATAGACCCAGCGATAGGAACGGTGCGCCGACACCGAGCGCAGGATCGATTCCCACTGGTAGTTGTCGAGCGTCGAGCCGACCCAGGAGATCGACGGCAACAGAACGTAGTATTTCACATCCAGGATGCGCGCGGTGTTGTCGGCGCGTTCGACATAAGTGCCGAGCTGCGAAAAATCGAAAATCTCGTTGCGCAGCATCGTGCCGTAGAACGAGCCGCGGATCAGCGCCGTCTCGCGCTTGATTGCGTCGAGCGCGTTGGGCAGGTCGCGCTCGTCGATCGGCTTGGCCAGCATCCGCTTCAGCGACATCCAGGCTTCGTTGATGCTTTCCCAGGTTTCACGCGTCAGTGCGGTACGCACCATGCGGGCATTGTTACGGGCCGTTTCGATAGACGACATCGTGCTCGACGGGTTCGATGTGTCGCGCAGCAGATAGTCGGCGACATTGGCGGCGGTGTAGTCGGAATATTTCTGCGTGAAGCTGGCATCCGAACCGGCGCTGAGCAGCACCGAATTCCACTCCTCCGAAGCGTTCTGAGTACGAGTCAGCGCCATGCGCAGGCCGGCATCCACCAATCGCGCCATGTTTTCCGCCCGCTCGATGTAGCGGTTCATCCAGTAGAGCCCGTTGGCGGTGCGGCCGAGAAGCATGTCAGGCGGTCCTGTGGTGAATAGTGAAAGGTGAATGGTGAATGGTGACTATCCAGATTCCAGGGCACGATTCCGCGCGCTTCACTTCAGGGCATTTCACCAACATCAACGACCCATATCCTTATCTATTCACTATTCACTATTCACTATTCACCATTCACTATTCACTACTTCCACTCTAATCATCTAACACCCACGTATCCTTCGTGCCCCCGCCTTGCGAGGAATTGACGACCAGCGAGCCTTCCTTGAGCGCTACTCGGGTCAGCCCGCCGGGCACGATCTGGATACGGTCGGAAACCAGCACATAGGGGCGCAGATCGACATGGCGCGGCGCCAGCCCCTTGTCCGTCAGGATCGGGCAGGTCGACAGCGCCAGCGTCGGCTGGGCGATGTAGTTCGACGGTTTTGCCGCGAGCTTTTTGGAAAACTCTTCGCATTCCTTCTTGGTCGCCGCCGGACCGACCAGCATGCCGTAACCGCCGGAGCCGTGGACTTCCTTGATAACCAATTCATCGATGTGCTCGAGCACGTATTTCAGGCTGTCCGGCTCCGAGCAGCGCCAGGTCGGGATGTTGCCGAGCATCGCCTTGCGGCCGGTATAGAATTCGACGATTTCGGGCATGTAGGAATAAATCGCCTTGTCGTCGGCGATGCCGGTTCCCGGCGCATTGGCGATCGTGATGTTGCCGGCGCGGTAGACGTCCATAATGCCCGGCACGCCAAGTGCCGAGTCGGGGCGGAAGGTCAGCGGATCGAGGAACGAGTCGTCGACACGACGGTAAAGCACGTCGATCTGCTTGTAGCCCTCGGTGGTGCGCATCGCGACATGGCCATCGACGACGCGCAGATCCTGCCCTTCGACAAGCTGCACGCCCATCTGGTCGGCAAGGAAAGCATGTTCGAAATACGCCGAGTTGAAGCTGCCCGGCGTCAGCACGGCAATGGTCGGCGCGCCCTTGGTGCTTTGCGGCCGCACTGCCGCCAGCGACTGGCGCAAGAGCTGCGGGTAATTCTCAACCGGCCGCACCTTGATCTGCTGGAACAGCTCGGGAAAGAGCTGCATCATCGTCTCGCGGTTCTCCAGCATGTAGGAGACGCCGGACGGCGTGCGCGCGTTGTCCTCCAGCACGTAGAACTCGTTCTCGCTGATGCGTACGATGTCGACGCCGATGATGTGGGTATAGACGCCGGCCGGCGGCCGCACCCCGATCATCTCGGGCAGGAACGCCTCATTCTTGGCGATCAACTCCTTCGGCACCCGGCCGGCGCGCAAGATCTCCTGGCGATGGTAGATGTCGTCGAGAAAGGCGTTCAGCGCCTGGACGCGCTGCTCGATGCCTTGCGTCAGCCGTCGCCATTCATTGCCCGAAATGATGCGCGGAACGATATCGAAGGGTATCAGCCGCTCCGATGCTTCCTGCTCGCCGTAGACGGCGAAAGTGATGCCTGTCTTGCGAAAGACGCGTTCGGCGTCCTGCATCTTCTCGGTAAGTCTGGCCGGGTCCTGTTCCTTCAGCCAGCGATCGTAAGCCGAATACGGTTTTCTCAGCCCGGAAACTTCCGGAAGCATTTCATCGAACGCTGCCAATCGCATACTCCCCTGTGGCGCCATTTCACTGGCCTCGCTGGAGAAAATCAAGCGCAATCGGTGATTTGTTGGGCGCCGGCGATCAGTATATCGCACTTGCCTAAAATTAAGGCAGCACCAATAGGGCCTTGATCAGGCTTTGCCTGGTGTCCGGGCAGATGCCGGATGCGGATCAAAACGCGCGAAAGGTGACGACCGTGAACGTGTCCTTGATACCGGGAAGAATCTGCACTTTCTCGTTGACGAAGTGGCCGATGTCTTCCTCGTCGTCGACATAGAATTTGGCGAGCAGGTCGTAGTTTCCGGCTGTCGAGTAGATTTCCGAAGCAATCTCGGCATCGGCCAGGGCGCTGGCAACGTCGTAGGCCTTGCCCAGATCGCACTTTATCTGCACGAAAAATGCCTTCATTGCCTGGTCCTGCTCACATCGCACGCTCTAGGTATAATCGAGCGGCCCTTGTGGCAGACTGCCGTTCGCCTTTCAAGCATCGGCAATCGCTCAGGCTGTTCTCGCCTCGACAATGCGTCTCGGTCTGGACACGGACTGCCACGCCGAATGTTTGCGCTCGGCTGAAACCCTGAAGCACTGCAAAGCGTATGGTATCATGTACCTTCAGGCAGCGATTTCTCAGGGACAACGGAGACAGGCCATGCGCCGCGCGTTTTTCGCATTCGCAGTCGTTCCATTCATTTTCGCATCCCAGGCCTTTGCTGGCGACGCCGAAGTCAAAGCGGCGCAGACGGTCATCGATGGGCAGTTGAGGGCCTTCATCGCCAATGACGGAATGACGGCCTACAGCTTTGCCGCACCGAATGTGAAGCGCATCTTTCCGACCGTCGATACCTTCATGAACATGGTGACCAACGGCTATCCGCCGGTGCGCCAGCCGCAGACCTACTCCTTCGGCAAGGTTCGCGAGACGAGCCCGACCTCGATCATCCAGCAAGTGCTGATCGTCGGCCCGGATGGCAAGGACTACGAGGCGGTCTACACGCTAGAACTACAGCCTGACGGCAGCTTTCGGATCACCGGCTGCAGCCTGCGTGCGTCCACGTCGCTCAGCACCTAAAGGGGTGTTTCAATCCTGTCGCCGGTAGAGCGTCCAGCTCAGGCCTGAAAACCCCCAATGCCTCGACGCATCGGCCCGTTCATAGGCCAGAGCGCATGCGGCCGTCGGTTCGACATGTTCGGCTTGTTTGTCCACGTCCCCCTCGAGGACCAGCCAGGCGGGCCGTTCGGTGCACATCCCGTCGTCTGGAACCAGCAATGCCCGACGATCCATTCGCGCCGCAAAATAGTCGACGACAATGGGGGTGCGGAAATTGCCGTCGCTGGCATAGGTGGTTGCGCCGTTCCTGGTCATTTCATCGACGATAGCGGCGTAGGAGCCGCGTCCATATTGATAGAACTGAAGCAGCGACGAAATGCTTCCACCCACCACGATCACCAGCGCTCCCATCGCAAGCAGCCTGGCAGTCCCGCGAGCATCCAGGCCGCGGCCAATCATCTCGCCGGCCCAGAGCAGCAGCAATGTTCCGCTGATGATGAAATAGCGCGGGAACTCAAGGTTGGGCAGATGCGCCTCCGCCATGAGCAAAGGCAGTCCGATAATCCCGATGGCATAAAGGCTGGCTCTTCGACCGCGCCAGACACCGGCGGAGAGGCCGACAAGACCGCAGGCGGCAACGATATAGGGCCCGTCGCCGAACCAGGGTGGCAGCGCGAACAGAGAGCGGATCATCCCGCCATAGCCCTGCGCGAAGGCGGCAATCGAGAACGGCGAAACACCACCGACACTGAAGCCGAACAGCCTGCCGCCGACAAACACGCCGACAGCCAGCGGCAACACGGCAAGCAAGCCCGGCAGGAAGATCGACGCCAGGTCCGCAACGACACGGCCGACCTTCGCCGTACGCTGCCAGGCGAGCCAGGCGGTCCATATTGCGAGGACCGCCACCATTCCGATCATGGTGAGGTGGCACAGGAAGCCGAAAAGGATCGCCGCTGCCAGGGCCACGCCAGACCACCGTCTACTGTCGAGCCGGCGCTCCAGAAAAACGACCGACAGCAGCGTGAACAGCACAAGGCCGGCATAGCCGCGCGCCTCCGAGCCGTAATGGATCATTGGGTAGCTCACGGCAAACAACAGGCTTGTGGCAATCATCGCCTGTCGTCCGCGCGATAAGGCGCTCGTTGCCGCCGCACCGATCGTGGCAACACCTAATGCTATCGACAGACCTCGCTGGATCAGCGGCGAAACATCGGGGCCAATGAGATAGAGATAGACCGAGTTGAGGAAATGATTGTTGTCGTGATTGACGCGCCAGAATATCTGGTCGATCGAGGTCAGCGGCTCGATCAGCGCAAAGCTCCAGATCTCGTCCAGCCAAAGGTCGCCGCGCGCGCCAAGTAAGCGCAAGACCAGGCCGGTCACTGCGATCGCCAGAATGGCAAGCAACGACCCAGCCGTCCATCGCTGAACCGCGATGGGGGTCGAAGGCGAAAGCTCGGCGATGCCGTTCGTCCGCACCGTCGTGCCAGGAACTGAAACTTGCCCCGAAACGAACAGGTTCTTGATCCTCGCCTGATGTCGTCCGGCAATGCTTATTAGGCAGTCGTTTCAAAACAGTTCATGGCAGGGGCAACTCCTCCCTGGAGCCGGATTCCTGGCGAGCATGCCTATCGGACGGCGAGGTCACCGTTTGCCCATTGCTGCGTGATGATCTCGGCTTGTTCGGCGAACCTGCCAGCCTCGATCGCTTCACGAATGTCGCGCATCAGCTGCTGGTAATAGGACAGATTGTTCCAGGTCAGGAGCATCGCCCCAAGCGCCTCTTGCGAGCGCACCAGATGGTGCAAATAGGCCCGCGAATAGTCGCGTGCGGCCGGGCAGTCGCTTTCCTCGTCGAGCGGACGCGGATCGTCGGCATGGCGGGCGTTGCGCAGATTGACCTTGCCGCGCCGTGTGTATGCAAGGCCGTGGCGCCCTGCCCGCGTCGGCATCACGCAGTCGAACATGTCGATGCCGCGCGCAACCGACTTCAAGATGTCGTCCGGGGTGCCGACGCCCATCAGGTAGCGCGGCCGGTCAGCCGGCAGCTCCGGGCAAGTGATGTCGAGCATCTCCAGCATCACCGCTTGCGGCTCGCCGACAGCCAGCCCGCCGATCGCATAGCCCTTCAGCTCCATTGCCTTCAGCGCCTGCGCCGAGCGCAGCCGCAGATCCGGCACGTCGCCGCCTTGCACAATGCCGAACATCGCCTTGCCGGGCTGCTCGCCGAATGCCGTCTTGCAACGCTCGGCCCAGCGCAACGACAACTCCATGGCACGCTCGATCTCGTTCTGCTTGGCCGGCAGCGCCGTGCATTCGTCGAGCTGCATCTGGATGTCGGAATCGAGCAGCCCCTGGATCTCTATCGAACGCTCCGGCGACATCTCGTAGGCGCCGCCGTCGATATGCGAACGGAAGGTAACGCCGTTCTCGGTCAGTTTCCGCAGCTTCGACAGCGACATCACCTGGAAGCCGCCGCTGTCGGTCAGGATTGGATGCTGCCAGCGGGCGAATTCATGCAGGCCGCCGAGCCGCGCCACGCGCTCGGCGCCGGGTCTCAGCATCAGGTGGTAGGTGTTGCCGAGGATAATGTCCGAGCCGACGCCGCGCACCTGATCCATATACATGGCCTTCACCGTGCCGCCGGTACCGACCGGCATGAAGGCAGGCGTGCGGATTTCCCCGCGCGGCATGGTGATTGCACCACGCCGCGCCCTGCCGTCGGTCGCCAGCACCTTGAAGGTGAATGCGTCAGTCATTGAATTCCCTAGCCATCGAACTCCTTGTCGAATACCGGCGCGTCCGGGGCCTGCTTGTCGAGTGATTGCCGGTAGCGGATGCAGCCGCGCATGAATTTCGGCCACGGCGGCACGGCAATCGCCGGCTCGGTCTTTTCGGGCAAAAGCGACCAGAGGTCGGGATGATGCCAGCACAGATCATGGCCGGTGGCGTCGCGGTGTTGGCGGATTCCGGCGCGCAGTTTCCTGACCTCGGCGATCAAGGCTTCGCGGCCGAAGGTTTCCAGGTCATCGTCCATCGGTATCCTCCCTGAACAGAAGACTTGCGTCTCCATAGGAATAAAACCTGTAGCGGTTCTCGATCGCATGCGCATAGGCCGCGCGCATCGTCTGCAAACCGCAGAAGGCCGAAACCAGCATGAACAGCGTCGAACGCGGCAGATGGAAATTGGTCATCAGCATGTCTGCGGTCTTGAAGCGATAGCCGGGCGTGATGAAGATGTCGGTCGGGCCTGACCATGCTGCCAGCCTGCCGTCCTCGCCAGCCGCGCTCTCCAACAAGCGCAGCGATGTCGTGCCGACGGCGATAATGCGCCCTCCTTTTGCTTTCGCCGCATTCAGCGCCGCGGCGGTTTCCGGGCTGACCGAACCGGTTTCGGCGTGCATCTTGTGGTCGGCGGTGTCGTCCGCCTTCACCGGCAGGAACGTGCCGGCGCCGACATGCAGCGTGACGAAACGGCGCTCTATGCCCTTGGCGTCGAGCGTCGCAAACAGCTCCGGCGTGAAATGCAGCCCTGCCGTCGGCGCGGCCACGGCGCCCTCCTCCTTGGCATAAATGGTCTGGTAATCGCTGCGGTCGCGTTCGTCGTCGTCACGCTTGGAAGCGATGTAGGGCGGCAGCGGGATGTGGCCGACGGCATGCAGCGCCTCGTCGAGGAACGGACCTGACAGGTCGAAGCCGAGCAGCACCTCGCCACCTTCTCCCTTCTCGACAACTGTCGCGTCGAGCTGGCCGAGAAAGCAGGAATTGGCGTCATGACCGAAATGGATGCGATCGCCGGCGGCGATGCGCTTGCCCGGACGCATGAAGGCGAGCCACCGGTCGGGCGCCATCCGCATATGCAGCGTGGCTTCGACCTGCGCTGCTGCTTCGCCGCGCCGCCTGATGCCTTTCAGCTGCGCCGGAATGACCTTGGTGTCGTTGAAGACCAGCACATCACCGGCCTTGAGCAGGGCCGGCAGGTCGCGCACCGTCCGGTCTTCGAGCCCCTCACCCGGCCTGACCACCAGCATCCTGGCACTGTCGCGCGGCTCGGCTGGGCGAAGCGCGACGCGCTCCTCCGGCAGATCGAAGTCGAAAAGATCGACGCGCAAGAAATCCCCGCCTCAAGGTTCCGGGCAGGTCACCGCCCAGGCGCCGACACTGTCTATGCTCAGCGTACCGCCCATTGCGAAGCTGGACTGCTCGCTGGCCTTGACCAGCCGCAATCTGGCGACGATCGAGCTGAGGCCCTCATCAGTGAGATCGATCAGCATGCGCTCGTCGTCTTCGAATGCCTGTCCAACGATGACTTTCGTTGAGCCTGCCTGTCCGTCCGTGGTCCATGTCTTGCCGCCGGCATCCAGCCACACACGCGCGACCGCAATGACGGCCGTGTGTCCCATCAAAACATCAATCGATGCCGCGCCGCCGTCGGCGCTGCAGACGATCGATTCCGTCGCCAGCGCCGGGGTGGCCGCCGCGACGAGCACAAATGCGATGGCCGCGACAGCCCGGCCGGTCATTTCACGTCGGCCGCGACCTTGAGCGACACGATCTTGTCAGGATCCTGCACCGGTTCGCCGCGCTTGATCTTGTCGACGTTGTCCATGCCTTCGATGACCTGGCCCCATACCGTGTACTGGCGGTTGAGGAAGGCGGCATCGTCGAAGCAGATGAAGAACTGCGAATTGGCCGAGTTCGGGTTCTGCGAGCGCGCCATCGAGCAGGTGCCGCGGCCGTGGTTGGCGTTGGAGAACTCGGCCTTCAGATCGGGCTTGTCGGAACCGCCAGTGCCGGCGCGCGATGGCGCGAAAGACGGCTTGTTGGAATTGCCGAACTTCACGTCGCCGGTCTGCGCCATGAAGCCGTCGATGACGCGGTGGAAGACCACGCCGTCATAGGCGCCTTCGCGTACCAGTTCCTTGATACGGCCGACATGGCCGGGCGCCAGATCTGGAAACAATTCGATGACGACCTTGCCCTTGGTCGTGTCCATGATAAGCGCGTTCTCGCGGTCCTTGATTTCGGCCATGTCAGAAATATCCTTTTGAACAATTGGGGTTACTTGCCGTCCGCGGCGATGCGCACCTTGATCATGCGATCGGGGTCGGTCACCGTCCCGTTCTGCGCCTCGTCGCCTTTCTTGATGTGGTCCACCAGCTCCATGCCGCTGACGACATTGCCAACGATGGTGTACTGGCCATCGAGCGGCGGTGCCGGCGCGAACATGATGAAGAATTGCGAATTGGCGGAATTCGGATCGTCGGAGCGGGCCATGCCGACCACGCCGCGCTGGTAGTGCTCGGTGCTGGAGAATTCGGCCGGCAGGTCAGGAAGATCGGAGCCGCCGGTGCCGACAGCGTCGGCATTGAAGCCGCTCTTCATGTTGCCGAACTTGACGTCGCCGGTCTGCGCCATGAAGCCGTCGATGACGCGGTGAAAGGCGACGTTGTCGTAGGCGCCCTGGCGCACCAGCTTTTTGATCTGCGCGACGTGCTTCGGCGCAAGGTCGGGCCTCAGCGCGATGGTCACGTCGCCGTCCTTCAGCGTTACGATCATGGAGTTTTCCGGATCGGCGGCAAAGGCCGACACGGATGCGGTCACAAGACCGGCAAGCACGGCAAGCAAGAAGGCAAGCTTTTTCAGCTGCATGGGATCTTTCTCCGAATATCTTCGTTCATGCATGTCGTTACCCAAAGCCGGGTTCCACTTTTGGGTGACATGCATTTATTTCGCGAATTTGGCGGTGAGCGCGCCGGCCACGGCCGCCGGCACGAAGGGGCGGATGTCGCCTCCCATCGAAGCTATCTGGCGCACAAGTGTGGCGGTAATGGTGCGCACTGAAGGGCTGGCGGGCAGGAACACGGTCTGCAGCTCCGGCGCCATGGTCTCGTTCATGCCGGCCATCTGCATCTCATAGTCAAGATCGGTGCCGTCGCGCAGGCCGCGGATGATGATCGAGGCGCCATGCTTCCTGGCCGCATCGATCACCAACCCGTCGAAGGCGACTACTTTGATACGCGCACCGTCGCTGCCGAATTCCGCCTTCGCGGCCGTTTCGATCAGGCCAACCCGTTCCTCGAAGGAAAACAACGGCTTCTTGCCGGGATGGATGCCGATCGCCGCATAGATTGTATCCGCCACGGCCAGCGACGCCTTCAGCACGTCGAGATGGCCGTTGGTCAGCGGGTCGAAAGAGCCGGCATAAAGGGCGATGCGTTCGGTCATGGCAGGTGCTTCTAGCGAGCCTCTCCCCTAAAGGCAAATCCGATCGCCAGCCCGCCCCGTGAACCTTTTGGCCGACGTGAACGACAGATGAATGTGCCGCTCACAACAGCTTCACGCAGTGTTCACTAAGTTGCCGCTGCAGAAGATGAAACCAAACACCCATCGAATCGTTGTTAGGCGCAGGAGAACATGCACATGCTGATCTACATCCTCGCCACCGCAATGACCGTCGCCATGCTGATCGCTACCGTATTCGGGTTGCATCAGGAAGCACAGCGCGTCCGCGCCAAGGCCAATACCAAGCGGTTCGAACGCTTCGGCAACCGCAAGCCTTATCGCCACTTCTAGATTGCTGGGGTGTCTTCACACGCCGGCCCATAGGGCTGGCGCCGTCGTGGCAAACTCACTCGACGGTAGTATCAGGCTCACCACCTTCGGCATCGGTGGAAGCGCCACCTTCAGCATCGACACTCTCTTCGATCTCCTCGTCGGCTTGCGGTTCTGAAATCCGCTCCACCGAAACGACCTTCTCGCCCTCTGCGGTATTGAAGATAGTAACGCCCTTGGTGGCGCGGCTGGCGAAACGAATGCCGTTGACCGGGACGCGGATGACGGTGCCGCCATCCGAAACCAGCATGATCTGATCGTCATTGCCGACCGGGAAGGTCGCCACCAGGCGGCCGATTTCGGCCGTTTTCGAGACGTCGGTGGCGCGAATACCCTTGCCACCACGGCCAGTCAGGCGGAAATCGTAGGACGATGAACGCTTGCCGTAGCCATATTCCGTCACCGTCAACACGAACTGCTCGTGCGCCTTGAGGAACTCATAGCGGTCGTCGGAAAGCTCCGCCTCTTCGCCGACCTCTTCATTGGTGAGCTGGATTTCTTCCTCCTCGCCGGCCGCGATGTCAGCAGCGAGCCGGCGTTCGGCCACCACCCGCTTGAGGTAGGCGGCACGTTCCGCCGGCGGCGCATCGACATGCTCGATCACCGCCATCGAGATCACCCGGTCGCCATCGGCCATCGCAATGCCGCGCACGCCGACCGAATTGCGGCTCTGGAAGACGCGTACGTCGCTGACCGGAAAGCGGATGCACTGGCCGGAACTTGCCGTCAAAAGCACGTCATCATTGTCGGTGCAGGTCTCGACGCCGAGGATCTCGTCGCCCTCCTCGTCCAGCTTCATGGCGATCTTGCCGTTGCGGTTGACCTGGACGAAGTCCGACAGCTTGTTGCGACGCACGGTGCCGCGCGTGGTGGCAAACATGACGTCGAGCTCGCCCCAACTCGTCTCATCCTCCGGCAGCGGCATGATCGTGGTGATGCGCTCGCCCTGTTCGAGCGGCAGCATATTGATCAGCGCCTTGCCGCGCGATTGCGGGTTGCCGATCGGCAGGCGCCAGACCTTTTCCTTGTAGACGATGCCGCGCGAGGAGAAGAACAGCACCGGCGTGTGCGTGTTGGCGACGAACAGCCGGGTGACGAAATCCTCTTCCTTGGTCGACATGCCGGAGCGGCCCTTGCCGCCGCGGCGCTGCGCCCGGTAGAGCGATAGCGGCACGCGCTTGATGTAGCCGGAATGGCTGACCGTGACGACCATGTCCTCGCGCTGGATCAGGTCCTCGTCTTCCATGTCCGCCCCGCCCTCGGCGAGCTCGGTACGGCGCGGCGTGCCGAACTCGTCGCGCACGGCGATGAGCTCGTCCTTGACGATCTGCTGGACGCGGGCGCGGGACGAGAGGATGTCCAGGTAGTCCTTGATCTCGTCGCCGATCGTGTTCAGCTCGTCGGCGATCTCGTCGCGGCCGAGCGCGGTCAGGCGCTGCAGGCGCAATTCGAGGATGGCGCGCGCCTGCTCCTCGGAGAGATTGTAGGTGCCATCCTCGTTGATGCGATGGCGCGGGTCGTCGATCAGAAGAATCAGCGATTCCACGTCGCCCGAAGGCCAGCGCCGCTCCATCAACTGCTCGCGCGCCGTCTGCGGGTCCGGAGCGCTGCGGATCAGCTTGATGACTTCATCGATGTTGGCAACAGCGATGGCAAGGCCGACCAGCACATGGGCGCGGTCGCGCGCCTTGCGCAGCAGGAATTTTGTGCGCCGGCTGATCACCTCCTCACGGAAGGCGACGAACGCCTTCAGCATGTCGGTCAGAGTCAGCAATTCCGGCTTGCCGCCGTTCAGTGCCACCATGTTGGCACCGAAGGACGTCTGCAGCGGGGTGAAGCGGTAAAGCTGGTTGAGAATGACATCGGCGACGGCGTCGCGCTTCAGTTCGATGACGACGCGATAACCCTGGCGGTCGCTCTCGTCGCGAATGTCGGAAATGCCCTCGATGCGCTTGTCGCGCACCAGCTCGGCCATCTTCTCGATCATCGACGCCTTGTTCACCTGATAGGGAACCTCGGTGATGACGATCGATTCACGATCGTTGCCGCGCGCCTCGACGTTGACGCGGCCGCGCATGACGATGGAGCCGCGGCCGGTCGAATAGGCGCTGTAGATGCCGGAACGGCCAAGCACGATGCCGCCCGTCGGGAAATCCGGTCCCGGAATGATCTCCATCAGCGCCGGAAGGTCGATCGCCGGATTATCGATGAGGGCAATGGCGCCGTTGCAGACCTCGCCCAGATTGTGCGGCGGGATGTTGGTGGCCATGCCGACGGCGATACCGCCGGAGCCGTTGACCAATAGGTTCGGGAAGCGCGCCGGCAGGACTTTCGGTTCGCTGCCGGACGCATCGTAAGTGTCCTGGAAATCGACTGTGTCCTTGTCGATGTCTTCCAGCAACTCATGCGCGACCTTGGTCAGCCGCGATTCCGTGTAGCGCATCGCCGCCGGCGGATCGCCGTCGATCGAGCCGAAATTGCCCTGCCCGTCGATCAGCGGCACGCGCAGCGACCAATCCTGCGCCATGCGCACCAAAGCGTCGTAGATCGAGGCGTCGCCATGCGGATGGTATTTACCCATCACGTCGGCGACCGGGCGTGCCGATTTCACATATTTGCGGTTCCAGTGATAGCCGCTCTCATAGGCGGCGTAGAGAATGCGGCGATGCACCGGCTTGAGGCCATCGCGCACGTCCGGCAGTGCGCGGCTGACGATCACGCTCATGGCGTAATCGAGATAGGAGCGCTGCATCTCCTCGATGATGGATATCGGCTCGATGCCGGTGGGGCCGCCGTCGGCGCCGCGCGGTGTCTTTTGGTCGGTCAAATCGGATCACAATCTAATCAGGAATCACTTGGTGCTTATATAGGAAGCCAGCCTGAAACTCCAACAATCGCGGCAGTTTTCCAGTGTGGTTTTTAGCGGCAAATTCAAAAGGATAAACCAATTGCGACGATATGGCCGTGCACCCTTTCACGGGCGTCGCCGGCGGGCGCGATAAGTACCCGGCGCCTCGCCCATCAGCCGCCGGAAACGGCGATTGAAGGTTGATAGATCGTTGAATCCCGCCGAAAAGGCAATCGCCGAAATCGTCTGATCCGACGTCCGCAGCCGCACGGCTGCCCTGTGCAGCCGCGCTCTCAGCAGGAATTGGTAGGGCGTCATACCGGCAACGTGCCGGAAGGTGCGCAGGAAATGGTAAGGGCTGGTGGCGGTCTCGTCGGCGAGTTCGGCAAGCGAGATCGGCCGGTCGGCATCGACTTCGATGCGCCGCACCGCTTCGGCGACACGCTTCTGGTCACGGCGGCTCGGCGTCCGTCCCCGATCCGTAGCGCTGCAAGCCGCTGTTACCGCGGCACCGGCAATGCGCAGGGCGAGTTCCTCGAACGCGCCGGCGTCGGCCATCTCGCGCGCCGCCTCCGCTTCGGCAAGCAGCGGCACCAGCGCCGGCAAGGGCGGCAGGCGCGGCGTGCCGAAATCGAGCGTCTTCGCGCCCGGCACGTCGGCGACGATCCGCTCCATATAGGCCGGTCCGAAATGGAAGGAGAGGCAACGGTCGCCGGCGCCATGCTCGTGGCCGCATTCGTAGCATGTGCCGGGATTGCCGAGCAGGAGCGCGCCCGGCGCCAGCATCGCCGTGCCCTCGCGCGCACGATAGCGGAAGGTGCCGTTGGTTACGGCGGCAACGCAGAAATCCCGATGCTCCTCCTCGAATGGCCTGTCGGCGGCGCTGGCGGTGCAGATGACATCCGACACCTGCCAGCCTCGGCCCGACGCCAGCCTGTGCGCGCTCGTCGTCATCGCCGAAACATAGCAACTTTTCCCAAGCACAGAACCCCTGTCGGCCTCTATGCTTGCCGGTCTCCTGACAAGATGAGAGCGAAGCCATGTCCAATTCCTTTGCCAAGGCCCTGCACAGCGATGGGCCCGTACCGGCCCTTGCCGAGAAACTGAATCTTTATGGCCGCTTCGTCGGCGCCTGGACGTTCGACGCCACGCGCCATCTCGAGGACGGTCAGGTGCTGACCGGGCGCGGCGAAGTGCATTTCGGCTGGGCGCTCGAAGGCCGCGCGATCCAGGACGTATGGATCCTACCTGCCCGTGACGCCGGCCCCTCGCCCTCGCTCGGCAAATGGACCTTCTATGGCACAACGTTGCGCGTCTACGATCCCGGCGTTGACGCCTGGCACATCTTCTGGAGCGATCCGCGCAATCAGTACTACAGCCGCCAGCTCGGCCGTGCCGAGGGCGACACCATCATCCAGCAAGGCGCAGACGGCACCGGATCTGCTGTGCGCTGGAGCTTTTCGCGCATCACCGAAAATTCGTTCCGCTGGCTGGGCGAACGCTCACAGGACGACGGCGCCACCTGGCGTCTCGAAGTCGAGTTTCTGGCGCGCCGGGCCGTCAGCCCCTGATCCGCACGGTTTCCACTGGCTCCGCTTTGCTCTACCAATCCCGTTATCCGGCTTTGCCGGCGGGGAGGGTCAGCATGCCGAGCTTCGACAGCCTGTTCAACGCCTTCGTCACCATACTGGTGACGATCGATCCGCCCGGCCTGGCGCCGCTCTTCCTCGCCGTGACCCGCGGCATGAACCGCGAGGAGCGCAACCAGGTCTCCGTGCGCGCCTCGGTCATCGCCTTCCTGGTAATGGCGTTGTTCGCAATCGCCGGCGCGTCGATCCTGTCAGTCTTCGGCATCACTCTGCCGGCCTTCCGCGTCGCCGGCGGCTTTCTGCTGTTCTTCATCGCCTTCGAAATGGTGTTCGAGCGCCGGCAGGACCGCAAGGAGAAGATCGGCGACGTCGCCATCACCAGGGACATGATCCACAACATCGCCGCCTTTCCGCTGGCGATCCCGCTTATTGCCGGTCCCGGCGCGATTTCGGCGACCGTCCTGCTCTCAAGCTCGTTTCAGGGTTTGGGCGCGCAGACAGCCCTTGTCGGCATCATCGCCATCTGCCTCGTCATCACCTACCTGGTGTTCGTGCTGTCAGAGCGCATCGACCGTATCCTCGGCCAAACCGGCCGTTCGATCCTGACAAGGCTGCTCGGCGTCATCCTGGCGGCGCTCGCCGTGCAGTTCGTCGCCGACGGCATCAAGGCGCTGATGGCGACGTAGGAACAGCCCTACTTCGCTGTCGTTTCAATGACTTCGAAGTCGTGGGTAATCTCGGCAGTCTTGGCCATCATTGCCGAGGCCGAGCAGTATTTCTCGATCGAAAGCCCGATCGCCCGCTTCACCTTGTCGTGTGATAGCGCCCGGCCCTTGACGACAAAATGCATGTGAATGCGGGTGAACACCCTGGGATCGGCTTCTGCACGGTCGGCATCGAGTTCGACCACGCAATCTTCGACCGCCTCGCGCCCCTTTTCGAGGATATGGACCACGTCATAGGCCGAGCAGCCGCCAGTGCCGATCAGCACCAGTTCCATTGGGCTCGGCCCCGGCGTCTTGCCCTCCGGCCCGAACGCAGTGCCTAGCACCAGCTTGTGCCCATTGGCGGACTCGCCAACGAAAGTGCGCTCCTCGACCCATTTGACCCTTGCCTTCACCTGATACGTCCTTTCACCGCTCAAACGCACAACGTCCCGAAAATCCAAGACAGATTTTCGGGACGCCATTTCGTGGCCAAGGTGCCGGCGCTTTTCGCCGCAAGGGCAGTCCGCCCCGGGAAATCAGAACGGGATTTCGTCGTCCAGCTCGCGCGACGAACCACCGCCGCCGCCCTTGTTGGCGCCACCGCGATTGAAACTTTCGCCCGGGCCGGACTGGCCGAAATCGGAACCGCGGCTCGCACCACCACCGGCATAGTTGCCGACCTGGCCGCCGCCCTCGCCCCGCGCATCGAGCATCTGCAGCTCGCCGCGGAATTTCTGCAACACGACTTCGGTCGTATAGCGGTCATTGCCGGTCTGGTCCTGCCATTTGCGCGTCTGCAGCTGGCCCTCGACATAGACCTTCATGCCCTTCTTCAGATACTGCTCGGCCACCTTGGCGATCTGGTCGTTGAAGATCACGACATTGTGCCACTCGGTCTTTTCCTTGCGCTCTCCGGATGTCTTGTCGCGCCAGCTTTCCGACGTCGCGATGCGGATGTTGACGACCGGGTCACCCGAATTCAAGCGGCGGATTTCAGGGTCCGCCCCGAGGTTGCCCACCAGAATGACCTTGTTGACGCTACCCGCCATGATACTTCTCCGCGCTCATCCGAAACCGAATTTTTGTCGCCGCACCTTACAGGCTATGGACAATCCCTGCCTGCCGTCGCTGCCTTTTCCCACAAGGTTTTTGTTCTCTTTTCGTTCTATAGGAGAGGCCCTGCACTGTCAATAGTTGTCAGTAAGAAGTAGTGTCTTGGCGTCGAATTTCCACAGACCATGGGATCGAGGCGAACGCATGAAGATGGTTGCGCATGACGATCAGCCGCAAGAAGAATGGCGGACGGGAGTAAAGACCCGCATGCATGTCTCGGCCTGCAACGGCGCAACTCAACTTTGCATATTCGAACAATGGGTCGAACCCGCGGTTGGCGCCCCGACACATTGGCACCCGGTCGAGGAAGTGCTTACCGTCATCGCTGGCAGGGCCGAGATGTGGATCGACGAAGAGCATCTCGTCTTGACTGCCGGACAGTCGCTTGTTGTTGCCGCGCACAGGCAACATGGCTTCCGAAACGTCGGCTCCGAATTGCTTCATATTCATGCTGTGCTCGCGTCACCAGTTTTCGAGGCGACGTTCAACGGATCCCCCGACATGGTGAGACGCTGGCTTCCAGCGAGTTTGTAAAACCTCGCCTGTCTTAAAAAACACCGCCTGTCTTAAAAAACACGGCTTGCCAAACCGATAAGTATTGACTTATGCTTTCGGCATGATCGAAGCAGACATTTTTCGGGCACTAGCGGATCCAACGCGTCGCGCCGTCTATGAGCGGCTCGCCGACGGCGAGATGACGGTGTCGGAACTGCGCACTGGCATACCGGTATCGCAGCCGGCGGTATCGCAACATCTCGCAGTGCTGCGCGGCGCCGGCCTCGTGGTCGAGCGCCGGGCCGGTCGCAACGCCTATTACCGCATCGATCCGAAGGGGCTTGCGCCACTGCTCGGCTGGATCGAACGCTACCGTGCGTTCTGGCCAGAGCGCATCGAAAGGCTCAAGACGGTTTTGAAGGACATGGACCAATGACCAGCCGAGGCAAAGAACGCGCCGAAATGGCCGCAGACAAGATCGAGTTCGAGTGCGAGCTGCCCGAGCCGCCGGAAAAGGTGTGGCGGGCGCTGACGGTGCCGGACCTGCTCGCGGCCTGGATGATGCCGAACGACATCAAGCCCGAAATCGGCAACCGCTTTGCCTTTAAAGCGCCGAATGCGCCGATCGAGTGCGAAATCCTCGACGCGGATCCCGGACGGCTGCTGCGCTATTCCTGGCGGGAGCGGCCGGCGCCCGGCGATACGCAGGTGCCGCCCGGCAGTCCCCTGGACAGCGCAATGAACGACAGCCCAGTGGACAGCATCGTCACCTTTACGCTCGACCGCACCGTTTCCGGCGGCACGCATCTGCGCATCGTCCATGATGGTTTTGCTCGGGCAGCAGTGCCGGAGATCGCGATGCCAGGCGCCGGTTGCCGGCTTTCCTTTGAAGCGCGCACTCCCAGGCACAAGCAGATCGCCGCAAACACCCCGCGCCTCTTCCTGCGCGCGGCCTGAACGACAACAGTCAACGGAGACAACCGATGAGCGGCCTTGCCAATCTGGTGCCGATGGTGATCGAGCAGTCGAGCCGCGGCGAACGTGCCTTCGACATATTTTCGCGGCTGCTGCGCGAGCGCATTATCTTCATCAACGGGGCGATCGACGACGGCACCTCGGCGCTGGTCTGCGCCCAGCTTCTGTCGTTGGAATCCGACAATCCCGACAAGGAGGTCTCGCTTTATATCAACTCGCCGGGTGGCGTGGTGACCAGCGGTTTCGCGATCTACGATACGATGCAGTATATCAGCTGCCCGGTCTCCACGGTTTGTATGGGCTTCGCCGCCTCGATGGCCTCGTTCCTTTTGATGGCCGGCACACCGGGGCGGCGGATCGCGCTACCCAACACCAGCATCGTGCTGCATCAGCCTCTCGGCGGTTTCCAGGGCCAAGCCTCCGATATCCAGCGCCATGCCGAGGGCATCCTTCGCACCAAGCGGCGCATGACCGATCTTTACGCCCGCCATTGCGGCCGCACCTACGAAGAAGTGGAACGCACGCTCGACCGCGACTTTTTCATGACCGCGCAGGAGGCCAAGGATTGGGGCCTCGTCGACCATGTTTTCGACACTCGCAAGCAGGCCGCATGAACGAGCCGGGCCGGCGGACGGAACTGACGCGATTGAGCGCCCGCAATTTCAGCGACATCGGTCTGGTCTTGCCGCTATCGCGGCACTATAGTCCGGCGATGACCGCCAGCCGCTCGTCCAGCCTGTTATGCCTTGCTATCGCTACCGTAGCCGGCACGAACATGCTGGTGGGTATGGCACTTGCCCAAGATAATTCGATGTCTTCGCAAAGGGGCGCCCTGCCCGGTGTGACCAGCGATTATCGCATCGCCGAGCCAGCGCCGCGGCCTGAGCCTGACGATATGGCTCCAGGCAGCGGCAACGGCACCTTCAAGATTGGCGATACCGACGTTCGGATTTCCGGTAGCATCACCATCGATGTCGCTACCGGCGGGATCAGGCCCTCCAGCCGCTAAGCTCGCCTGGTGTGAACCACAAATATTGCGCTTCAAACGAACAGCCCCGCCATTGCGTTTGCAACTGACGGGGCTTCTTGGATCTGAAATCCAAATTGCCGGGAGTGTACTGCCGGCATTTTATTTCGGATGCTTCGCGGCATTCAGCCGACGATCCGACTAGCAGTCTCTGATTTTATGGGGATCAGCAGGTCCGTTTGGCGGGCAGCGAAAACGCCTGACCCTGGCCACTTACACCTGCCGCGGCTCCAGCGACACGTGGAGCCTCAACGAACAATCCGGTGGAGTCATGCCTCTGCTCTCCTTCTGTTGGTTGCGACTGTCGTCGTCGAAGCGCTCATCGCATAACCCGCGGCGTCTCGCAGGCTAGCCCCAGGCCGCGAGGCCATCGAAAGACGGCCGGCTTCGTTGACGTCTGGAGTCTGCCCCCACGGTGCAGGGACGTCAACCTTGAATAGCCGATTACCGAAAAATGTGATCGCGAGACGTTTTGGGAAGCCGGCCCCACGGGCAGCTTTTGTCAGGAGCGTGTTCGGCCTTTGTTCTTTCCGCTTGCCCGTTCGCGCGAAAGGCGGTTAAACGCTTTGGTCGAGAGTTGTGGCGTCTCTCGAAAAGGCGGCGAAATTGCCTACATAGGGGGTGGTCGGGAAAACCCGCCCATCCCACGAATTCCAGATTCTGAGGCGGCGACCGGCGATGGCCGACCATAAATATCTCTCCATTCGCGGGGCACGCGAACACAATCTGAAGAATGTCGATCTCGACCTGCCGCGTGACAGCCTGATCGTCATGACCGGCCTGTCGGGGTCGGGCAAGTCGTCGCTTGCCTTCGACACCATCTACGCCGAGGGCCAGCGCCGCTATGTCGAGAGCCTTTCGGCCTATGCACGGCAATTCCTCGAAATGATGCAGAAGCCGGACGTCGACCAGATCGACGGCCTGTCGCCAGCCATCTCCATCGAGCAGAAGACCACCTCGAAGAACCCACGTTCGACGGTCGGCACCGTCACCGAGATCTACGATTATATGCGGCTTTTGTTCGCCCGCGTCGGTGTACCCTATTCGCCGGCCACCGGCCTGCCGATCGAGAGCCAGACGGTCTCGCAGATGGTCGACCGGGTGCTTGCAGTCGTGGAAGGCACCCGGCTGTTCATCCTGGCGCCGATGGTGCGCGGCCGCAAAGGCGAGTACCGCAAGGAGCTGCTGGAGCTGCAGAAGAAGGGTTTTCAGCGCGTCAAGGTCGATGGCGTCTTCTATGAGATCGCCGACGTGCCGGCGCTGGACAAGAAGTACAAGCACGACATCGACGTCGTCGTCGACCGCATCGTCGTGCGCGGCGATCTGGCGACGCGGCTCGCCGATTCCATCGAGACCGCGCTGAAGCTGGCCGACGGGCTGGCGGTGGCGGAATTTGCCGACAAGCCGCTCGACGCCAGCCAGACCGGCGAGGATTCGGTCAACAAATCGAAGAACGAGACGCATGAACGCATGCTGTTCTCGGAAAAGTTCGCCTGCCCGGTATCCGGCTTCACCATTCCCGAGATCGAGCCCAGGCTATTCTCCTTCAACAATCCGTTCGGCGCCTGCCCGACCTGCGACGGGCTCGGCAGCCAACGCGCCATTGATGCCAGCCTGGTCGTGCCCGACGAGAATGTCTCGCTGCGGGCCGGCGCCGTCAGCCCGTGGGCGAAGTCGACCTCGCCCTATTATGCGCAGACGCTGGAAGCTCTGGGCGTTGCCTATGGCTTCAAGCTCGGCGACAAGTTCAAGGATTTGAGCGAGGAGGCAAGGCAAGCCGTCCTGCACGGCACCGGCGAGCGCGAAATCACCTTCCATTATGATGACGGCCTGCGCTCCTACAAAACGACCAAAACCTTCGAGGGCGTCATCCCCAATCTCGAGCGCCGCTGGAAGGAAACCGAATCCGCCTGGATGCGCGAGGAGATCGAGCGCTTCATGTCGGCCACGCCCTGCCCGGCCTGCCGCGGCTATCGGCTGAAGCCCGAGGCGCTCGCGGTCAAGATCGCCGGCAAGCACATTGGCGAGGTGACCGAGCTGTCCATCCGCAAGGCCGACCAGTGGTTCACCGATCTGCCCGCTTCGCTCAACGACAAGCAGAACGAGATTGCGGTGCGCGTGCTCAAGGAAATCCGAGAGCGGCTGCGCTTCCTCAACGATGTCGGTCTCGACTATCTGACGCTGTCGCGCAACTCCGGCACGCTTTCAGGCGGTGAGAGCCAGCGCATCCGTCTTGCCTCGCAGATCGGCTCCGGCCTGACCGGCGTGCTTTACGTGCTGGACGAACCGTCGATCGGCCTGCACCAGCGCGACAATGCCCGCCTGCTCGACACGCTGAAGCATCTGCGCGACATCGGCAACACGGTCATCGTCGTCGAGCATGACGAGGACGCCATCCTGCATGCCGACTACGTCGTCGATATCGGCCCGGCGGCCGGCATCCATGGCGGCCACATCATCGCGCAGGGAACGCCGCAGCAGATCATGGCGACGCCCGCTTCGATCACCGGTAAATATCTGTCGGGCGAGCTCGAAGTGGCGACGCCGGCAGCGCGGCGTGAGGCCAAGAAGAACCGCCGGCTGAAGGTCGTCGGCGCGCGCGGCAACAACCTGAAGAACGTCACCGCCGAAATCCCGCTCGGCACGTTTACCGCCGTCACCGGCGTATCCGGCGGCGGCAAGTCGACCTTCCTGATAGAGACCCTGTTCAAGGCGGCGTCGCGCCGCATCATGGGCTCGCGCGAGCATCCGGCCGAGCACGACCGCATCGAGGGGCTGGAATTCCTCGACAAGGTCATCGATATCGACCAGTCGCCGATCGGGCGCACGCCGCGCTCCAACCCTGCCACCTATACCGGCGCCTTCACGCCGATCCGCGACTGGTTCGCCGGCCTGCCGGAGGCCAAGGCGCGCGGCTACCAGCCGGGGCGCTTCTCGTTCAACGTCAAGGGCGGCCGCTGCGAGGCCTGCCAGGGCGACGGCGTCATCAAAATCGAGATGCACTTCCTGCCCGACGTCTACGTCACCTGCGACGTCTGCCACGGCAAGCGCTACAACCGCGAGACGCTCGACGTCCTGTTCAAGGGCAAATCAATCGCCGACGTGCTCGACATGACGGTCGAGGAAGGCGTCGATTTCTTCGCCGCCGTGCCCGGTGTGCGCGACAAGCTGGAGACGCTGAAACGGGTCGGCCTCGGCTACATCCATGTTGGCCAGCAGGCAACGACTTTATCGGGCGGCGAGGCGCAGCGCATCAAGCTTGCCAAGGAACTGTCGCGCAAGGCGACCGGCAAGACGCTCTACATTCTCGATGAGCCAACCACCGGCCTGCATTTCCACGACGTCGCCAAGCTGCTTGAAGTGCTGCACGAGTTGGTCGACCAGGGCAACACGGTCATCGTCATCGAGCACAATCTAGAGGTGATCAAGACCGCTGACTGGGTGCTCGATCTCGGCCCCGAAGGTGGTGACGGCGGCGGCGAGCTGGTAGCGTCCGGCACGCCTGAGGAGATCGTTCGCGAAAAACGCAGCTATACCGGGCAGTTCCTGAGGGAATTGCTGGAGCGGCGCCCCGGAGGCAAGCGCGAAGCGGCGGAGTGATGGTAAAGAACGGTCTCATCACGCTCCAAAGCCGCTTCGGCGTGGCCGAAACGATCGATCGCCTGGTCGGGACTGTGGAACGTGCAGGATTGCTGGTCTTCGCCCGCATTGACCACGCCGCCGGTGCGCGCAGTGTCGAAGCTTCCCTGCGTCCGACCCAGCTTCTGATTTTTGGCAACCCGAAAGGCGGCACGCCGCTGATGCAGGACCGGCAGCTTGCCGGCATCGATCTGCCGGTCAAGGCACTGGCCTGGGAGGACGAGCAAGGCAAGGTCTGGCTCTCTTACAATGACGCGCACTGGCTCGCCGAGCGCCACGGCTTGGGCGACGCCAGTCGCAATGCCGTCGCCGCGATAGCGGCCGGCATGGACAAGGTGATTGCGGCCGCTGCCGGCGCGGGCCAGTTTTGATCATGAGAGCCGCTCGGGCCGATGATCTCCCCATGGTGATCTCGCTCACCACCGACGCCTACGCGCCCTACACTGCCCTGCTCGGCGCACCGCCGATCCCGGTCACCGAGGACTATGCGCCGCGCATAGAACGCGGCGAGGTCTGGCTTTCGGAGCAGGACGGACAGCCGGCCGGCTTGATCGTTCTCGAACGACATGCGGACCATACAATGATCTTCAGCGTCGCCGTTGCGCCCGCCTTTCAGGGCAAGGGTTTCGGCATCGGGCTGCTCAACTGGGCCGAGCGACAGACGCGCTTGTGGAGCTTGCCGGAAATCCGACTCTACACCAATGCCAGAATGGAACGGAACGTTTCGTTGTATAAGGCCTACGGCTTTCGCGAAACGGGTCGCCGGCCCAATCCATATCGGCCAGGATGGACGGTCGTCGACATGGCGAAAGCCGTCGAGACGACCGCCATCGCGTGATCCTTTTCTGCAAACCGGGAGGACGACCATGACTCAATCAGGAACAATCCGCGCCGGCATGGGCGGCTGGACCTTCGAGCCGTGGGACACGTCCTTCTACCCGGACAAATTGTCGAAGGCCAAGCAACTGCATTATGCCAGCCGGCAGGTGCTCACTATCGAGGTCAACGGCACCTATTATTCGAGCTTCAAGGAGCCGACCTTCGTCAAATGGGCCAACGAGGCGCCGGATGGTTTCGTCTATTCGCTGAAGGGCAACCGCTTCGTCACCAACCGCCGCGTGCTCGGCGAGGCCGGGGAATCGATCATGCGCTTCCTCGGGTCGGGCGTCGCGGCACTTGGCGACAAGCTCGGGCCGATCCTGTGGCAGTTCGCGCCGACCAAGAAATTCGACCCGGACGATTTCGAGGCCTTCCTCAAGCTGTTGCCGGAAAAGCAGGACGGCGTTGCGCTGCGCCACGCGGTCGAGGTGCGCAACGACAGCTTCATCGTGCCGGAGTTCGCCGCCTTGGCGCGAAAGCACAAGGCCGCCATCGTCTATGCCGACCACGCCAAATATCCGGGGATTGCCGACGTTACCGGCGATTTCATCTATGCGCGGCTGCAGACCGGCAGCGACGACAATCCCGATTGCTATACGCCAAAGGCGCTCGACGAATGGGCGGCGCGCGCAAAAACCTGGGCGGAAGGCAAGGTGCCGGCCGACCTGTCGCGCGCCGATCCTTCAACCGACGCGCCGGTCAAGCCACGCGATGTGTTCGTCTACTTCATCACCGAGGGCAAGGTCCGCGCTCCATTCGGCGCCATCGCGCTGATGAAGCGGGTCGCAGGCTGACGCCCCCGCTGTCGGTGGTCCGCCTGGCTTGGTCCTAAACTACCGGCTATGCGGCGCGTTCGTCCGGACGCCGATCAACCCTGACGATCTCGTTGAAAGCATCGAGGTCGACATAGAAGACCTTGGTGATCTCCGCGATGAGTTCGTCGTGGTCATACCCCTGCGATTTCAGAATGTTGATGGCTGTTAGGATATCGACGCGCTCCGTGAGCCGTCGTTTCTGGTAGTCCTCGACATAGCGCTCCATCGTCTAGCCCTGGCTCCCAAGCACCCGAAATGTTGGACGACAACAGATCGCTGGAAGGGAACGGCTTGCGCGCAAGCGTGCCGGCGCGGCCCGCGCCTTCCCCTGATCTGCCAAATTGGAACTGGTACGGAAAGCGGCCGACTCACCAAGGCCAAGCAAAATCTAGCACGCAATCTTCGGCGCGCCAGAGTTGCAAACCAATGGAATCAATAAGAATTCAGACAGTCAGGAATTTGCGGACGTCCGCCCGGTCGAGATCCTCGGCGGGGCCGGTATGGACGATCTGGCCGCGGTCCATGATATTGACCTCGTCGGCCAATTCCCGGCAGAAATCGAGATATTGTTCGACCAAAAGCACCGCAATGCCGGCCTGGTCGCGCAGATAGCGGACGGCGCGGCCGATGTCCTTGATGATCGACGGCTGGATGCCTTCGGTCGGCTCGTCGAGCACCAGCAGCTTCGGCCGCATCACCAGCGCCCTGCCGATGGCAAGCTGCTGCTGCTGGCCGCCGGAAAGATCGCCGCCGCGGCGCGCGAGCATCTGCTTCAGCACCGGAAACAATTCGAAGACGTGAGCGGGAATGTTGCGATCGGCGCGCTTCAACGGCGCAAAACCGGATTCGAGATTTTCCCGCACCGTAAGCAGCGGAAATATCTCCCTGCCCTGCGGCACGAATGCGATGCCCGACCGGGCGCGATCATACGCCGCGCTCCGGTCGAGCGCCTTCCCCTCGAAGGCAACGCTTCCGCTCGTCAGCCGGTGATGGCCGACGATCGATCTCATCAAACTGGTCTTGCCGACGCCGTTGCGGCCGAGCACGCAGGTGATCTTGCCGGCGCCGGCCTTCAGCGAGACGCCGCGCAGCGCCTGGGCAGCGCCGTAGTGCAGCGTGGCATTGGAGACTTCGAGCATGGTCAGCGCTTTCTCCAACGCGTGAAGAACGAAAGGTCGAAATGATGGAACGGAACGCGCCAGACCATGTTCATCTCCCCAGATAGACTTCGACGACGCGCTCGTCGGCCGAAACGAAGTCGAGACTGCCCTCGGAAAGCACCGAGCCTTCGTGCAGGCAGGTGACCTTGACGCCGAGCTCGCGCACGAAATGCATGTCGTGCTCGACGACAATGACAGAATGGTCGCGCGCGATGTCCCTGAGCAGCCGCGCGGTTTCCTCGGTCTCGGCATCGGTCATGCCGGCAACCGGTTCGTCGACCAGCAGCAGCTTCGGATCCTGCGCCAGAAGCATGCCGATCTCGAGCCATTGCTTTTGGCCGTGGCTCAGATTGGCGGCGAGTTCGTCACGCTTGTCGCCAAGCCGGATGATGCCGAGGATGTCGTCGATCTGCCGCACGTCCGCGGCCGACCGACGATGGAACAGTGCCGGGAAGATCGAGCGCGGGCCTTTCAGCGCCAGCATCAGATTGTCCTCGATCGTGTGGCTTTCGAAGACGGTCGGCTTCTGGAATTTACGGCCGATGCCCATCATGGCGATTTCGGCCTCGTCGTGTTTGGTTAGGTCGACCTCACCGTTGAAGAAAACTTCACCCGCGTCGGGCCGCGTCTTGCCGGTGACGATGTCCATCATCGTCGTCTTTCCGGCGCCGTTGGGGCCGATGATCGCCCGCATCTCGCCCTTGTCGAGCACCAGCGAAAGGTTGTTGATGGCGCGAAACCCGTCGAAGGAAACCGACACGCCGTCGAGATAGAGGATGGTGTTGCTCTTCGACATCAGGCCATCACTCCGCCGGCTGCGGTTCGGCGCCGGAGGCCGACCAGTCGCCCGGCCTTCTCGCCGCCGAGCGGTCGGTTTTCGGCGGCACCGGCGCATCGGGATCGATGCCGGCTTCTTCGGCAACCGAGGCCGCCCGCAGCGCCTTGGCGTTGCCGCGCCAGGAATCCCACATGCCGATGATGCCCTTGGGCAGGAACAGCGTGACGGCGACAAACAGTCCGCCCAGCGCAAACAGCCAGAATTCAGGCAGCACGCCGGTGAACCAGGATTTACCGGCATTGACCAGAAGCGCGCCGATGATCGGCCCGACGATGGTGCCGCGCCCGCCGACGGCCGCCCACACCACCACCTCGATCGAATTGGACGGCTCGAATTCGCCAGGGTTGATGATGCCGACCTGCGGCACGTAAAGCGCACCGGCGATGCCGGCCATCACCGCCGACACGGTGAAGGCGAACAGTTTGACGTTCTCCGCCCGCCAGCCGAGAAAGCGCGTGCGGCTTTCGGCGTCGCGCACCGCCATCAGAAGCTTGCCGTACTTGGAACCGACGATTGCCCAGGTGACGAAGACGGCAAACGCCAGCATGACGGCGCTGGCCGCGAACAGCGCCGAGCGCGTCATGTCGGCCTGCACGTTGAAGCCCAAAATGTCCTTGAAATCAGTCAGGCCGTTATTGCCGCCGAAACCCATGTCGTTGCGGAAAAAGGCAAGCAGCAGCGCATAGGTCATCGCCTGGGTGATGATCGACAGGTAGACGCCGGTGACGCGGCTGCGGAAGGCAAACCAGCCGAAGACGAAGGCGAGCAGGCCGGGCACCGCAAGCACCATGACCGCGGCAAACCAGAAATGGTCGAAACCATACCAGAACCATGGCAATTCCTTGTAGTTAAGGAACACCATGAAATCCGGCAGCAGCGGATTGCCGTAGACGCCGCGCGAGCCGATCTGGCGCATCAGATACATGCCCATCGCATAGCCGCCGAGTGCGAAGAAGGCGCCGTGGCCGAGCGAGAGGATGCCGCAATAGCCCCAGACGAGATCGAGCGCCAAGGCGAGCAGTGCATAGCAGAGGTATTTGCCGGTGAGCGCGACGATATAGGACGGCACGTAAAACGCACTTGTCGGCGAGACCGCAAGATTGAGCAGCGGCACGACGATTGCAACCGCCAGCAGGATGAAGATGGTGATGGCGACGCGGCGGTCGGCGCCGGCGGCAAAGAAGCGTCCCGTGATCATGCTTCCACCGACCTGCCCTTTAGCGCGAACAGACCGCGCGGGCGTTTCTGGATGAACAGGATGATCAGCACCAGGACGACGATCTTGCCGAGCACTGCTCCGGCATAAGGTTCGAGGAACTTGTTGACGATGCCGAGCGAGAAAGCGCCGACCAGCGTGCCCCAAAGATTGCCGACACCGCCGAAAACGACGACCATGAAGCTGTCGATGATGTAGCCGCGGCCGAGATTGGGCGAGACGTTGTCGATCTGGCTGAGCGCGACACCGGCGATGCCGGCAATGCCGGAGCCGAGTGCAAACGTTAGCGCATCGACCCAAGGCGTCCTGATGCCCATCGAGGCGGCCATGCGGCGATTGGCGGTGACGGCACGCATCTGCAGCCCCCAGGGCGTGCGTTTCATCACGTAGAGCAGCACAGCGAACACGCCGAGCGCGAATACCAGGATCCAGAGCCGGTTCCAGGTCACGGCAAGCTGGCCGATATTGAACGAGCCGGACATCCAGGACGGGTTGCCGACCTCCTGGTTGGTCGGCCCGAAGATGGTGCGTACGGCTTGCTGCAGGATCAGCGACACACCCCATGTCGCCAGCAGTGTCTCCAGCGGCCGGCCGTAGAGGAAGCGGATCAGCCCGCGCTCGATGACAAGGCCGACGAGCGCCGCCACCAGGAAGGCCAGCGGCAGGGCGATGACCAGCGACCAGTCGAACAGGCCGGGAAAGGAATTGCGGATAACCTCCTGCACGACGAAGGTCGTGTAGGCGCCGAGCATGACCATCTCGCCATGCGCCATGTTGATGACGCCCATGACGCCGAAGGTGATGGCAAGGCCAATCGCCGCCAGCAGCAGCACCGATCCGAGCGATATGCCGTACCAGACGTTCTGGCCGGCATCCCACAGCGCCAGCGTCGAATTGATGTTGGCGATCGCAGCCGTCGCCGCGTCTTTCACCGCACCTTCGGAACTGGCCTCGACCGACGTGAGCAGCGACACCGCATCGCGGTCGCTGCGCGCACCGATGAGCGCGATTGCCGCCAGTTTGTCGGCCTCCGGCCTGTCGGAAACGAGAACCGACGCGGCGCGGGCCTGTTCTAGCAGCGCCTTGACGCTTGCCACGCTCTCATTGGCGATGGCGGTGTCGAGCGGCTCGATGTTTGCCGCGTCGGGCGTTTTGAACATGGTGTCGGCGGCGGCAATGCGCACGGCCGGATCCTTTGAGCCAAGCGTCAGCGTGCCCAATGCATCGCGAATGACGCGGCGCAGCGTGTTGTTGACCTTGATCTTGGTGATGTCGGCCTTGGCAGCTTCGCCCGATCTTTCGCCGGTAAGCGCATCGAGCAGCTCGATGCCGTCGCCGCTCTCCTTACCGACAAAGACCAGTGAATCGGCCTTGCGCACGTAAAGGCTGCCCTCCGCAAGCGCGGCAAGCGGCCGTTCTACGGCCGGATCGCCGGAAGCCGCAAGCTCCCGCACCACGGCTTCTATCGCCGGAAAATTGGCGGCGGTGGCGAATTTGGCGATGACCACGCGCAGATCTGCTTCGCTGGCGTTCGACGGCAGCAGCGTCCCCTGGAGAAGGAGCAGCATCAGGCCAATCGCGCGGATCAGGATCATTGGTTTCTGGTGGCTCTTGAAGATTGAATGTCGCCTCCGGGCAGGCTGGAGGAGGAGCCTGCCCGGAGGCTTGCGGGTCTGGGAGGACAGACCGGGAGGATCAGTTGGTTCCCTTGCCGCCGCATTTGCCGGTGGCAACGTTGAAGTTGCCGCAGGACAGAGGCGCGCGCCAATCGGAGATCAGGTCCTTGGAGTCAGGCAGATAGTCGGACCACTCGTCGCCCATCACCAGGCCCGGCGTCTGCGAGACGGTTTCGAACTGGCCGTCGGCCTGGATTTCGCCGATCAGCACCGGCTTGGTGATGTGATGGTTCGGCATCATCGTCGAATAACCGCCGGTCAGGTTCGGCACCGAGACGCCGACCATGGCGTCGATGACCTTGTCCGGATCGGTGGTGCCGGCCTTCTCGACCGCCTTCACCCACATGTTGAAGCCGATATAATGGGCTTCCATCGGGTCGTTGGTGGTGCGCTTGTCGTTCTTGATGAATTTGTGCCAGTCGGCGATGAACTTCGCGTTCTCGGGCGTGTCGACGCTCTCAAAATAATTCCAGGCGGCGAGATGGCCGACCAGCGGCGCGGTGTCGAGACCGGCAAGCTCTTCCTCACCAACCGAGAAGGCCATGACCGGAATGTCCTCGGCCTTGATGCCCTGGTTGCCGAGTTCCTTGTAGAACGGCACATTGGCGTCACCGTTGACGGTCGAGACGACGGCGGTCTTCTTGCCGGCCGAACCGAATTTCTTGATCGCCGAGACTTCGGTCTGCCAGTCGGAGAAGCCGAACGGCGTGTAGTTGACCATGATGTCTTCGGCGGCAACGCCTTTCGCCTTCAGGTAGGCTTCGAGGATCTTGTTGGTGGTGCGCGGGTAGACGTAGTCGGTGCCTTCGAGCACCCAGCGCTTCACCGAACCGCCATCCTCGCTCATCAGATAATCGACGGCCGGAATGGCCTGCTGGTTCGGCGCCGCACCGGTGTAGAACACGTTGCGCTCGCTTTCCTCGCCTTCGTACTGGACGGGGTAGAACAGGATGTTGTCGAGCTCGCTGAACACCGGCAGCACCGATTTGCGCGACACCGAGGTCCAGCAGCCGAACACCGCGGCGACCTTGTCCTTCGAGATCAGCTCGCGCGCTTTTTCTGCGAACAGCGGCCAGTTGGAAGCCGGATCGACGACCACCGCCTCGAGCTTCTTGCCGAGCAGGCCGCCCTTGGCATTCTGCTCTTCGATGAGCATCAGCATGGCGTCCTTCAGCGTCGTCTCCGAGATCGCCATGGTTCCCGACAGCGAATGGAGGATGCCGACCTTGATGGTGTCGTCGGCCGCCCTGGCGGGAATGCTCATCAGCAGGCCGGCGGTGACCACGCCGGCCGAAAACATTTTTGTTATTGTCGAGAAACTGCCCCTCATACTTTTAAACTCCCAAGCTGGTTAACTGCATCGGAACAGGACCATGCAACGGCTGTGCCAATCACCGGCGAAAGATCGGAGTGTTTGAGATTTCCCAGCCCTGTCAGTCGGTTAATGTATTAGCCGCAGGAGATGAACCGCCCCTGCCAGGTTTGAAATGAGAAAAGATCACTCGTATCAGCCTAAGTTTTACTCACATATAGGCCAATGCCCGAATTTTGAGCAGCATCATATGAGCGCTGGCGAGGATTGCAGCGCCGCAGCGAAATGAGGCAAGTTCGAACCCTTAACGGGGGACTCCATGGCCTTCAGAGCTTCTTGCATTTTCACCGCCATGCTTCTGCTGGCGGCGACGACCGTAGCGCGCGCCGGCTTCAGCGACGGCAAGCTGCCGGACGGCTCCTATCATTGCGAAGTCTATCTGCTTGGCATGTTCCTCAGCCTCGGCGACATCACCATCAAGGGAAACGTCTATAGCGGTCCGGTGAGCTTCGGCATCGCGCCGCAAAGCTACAATTACCAGATGGATGCAGACGGCGTGATCACCTGGCTGGGTCCGCTGGGCGGCTACACCAGTGGCGGCAACTCGATCTCGCTTACGCAGGCGACGCTGGAAAGCGGAACCACCCCGTCCTTCGATATCATCATGAAGCAGCCAGACGGCGCCTTTACCGCCTCGACCTGCACGAAGCGTTGAAAAGTACGGAACCTGGCGAGGTTCCGTACTCCGAAGTAGAAGCCGCCTAGCTCTCCGCCGCCATGTCGAGCGCCAGCCGGGTCATATCGGTGAAAAGGCCCTGGCGTTCGGAATAGTCGGTCTGCTCGCCGGTTGCCACATTGTCGACGACGGTCAGGATCGACAGCGCCCGGGCGCCGAAATCGGCCGCAATGCGGTAGAGTGCGCTGGTTTCCATATCCACGGCGAGCGCCCCCTGTGCCTGTGCTTCGGCAAAGCGTTCGCGCCCCAGCGGATGATAAAAAATGTCGCTGCAGATCGTCAGCCCGGCCCGATGGTCGATCCCGAGTTCCGAAGCCCGGGCCAACGCCTGGGCCAACAATGCAGGATCGGGGCCGGCATCGGCACGATAGAGACCAAAAACCTGGCCGCTCTCCGCATTTTCGCCGCGCACCGATTGTGCGATCACCAGGCTGCGCAGCGCCATCTCGGCGGTCAGGCCGCCGCAGGTGCCGGTGCGGATCAACGTTTTCGCACCGTAGAAATCCAGCAGCTCGTGCACGTAGACCAGGAATGACGGGACGCCGATGCCGGTGGACTGGACGCTGACAGGCTTGCCGCGAAACAACCCGGTAAAGCCGAGCGCGCCGCGGCGGCGGTTGACGCAGCGCGACGCTTCCAGAAAGGTCTCCGCCATCCATTCAGCGCGCTGCGGGTCGCCCGGCAGCAGCACCGTGCTTGCGTAGTCGCCTTTGCTAGCCTCGTTGTGTGGCGTCACGGCATGCTTCCAAAACCCGTCGCCCGTTTCGCCTGCAATCATGGCAGTCTCACGACATTGCGCAAGCGGAGCGTTGGAAGGGTCAGGATTCCAGCATGTCCTTTACGATCGTGGCCAATTGCTTGAGCGAAAACGGCTTCGGCAAGAAGCCGAAATGCGCGTCGGCCGGCAAGTTCTTGGCGAACGCGTCTTCGGCATAGCCGGACACGAAGATAAACTTGATGTCGGGCTGCCGTTTGCGCAATTCGCCAAGCAGCGTCGGGCCATCCATTTCCGGCATCACCACGTCCGACACCACGACGTCGACCTTGCCGCCGAGCGCTTCGTAGACTTCAAGCGCCTCGACGCCCGACGACGCCTCGTGGACGGTGTAGCCGCGCGATTTCAGCGCCCGCATGCCGCCCATGCGCACGGCGTCCTCGTCCTCGACCAGCAGCACCGTGGCCGAGCCCGACAGATCCTTGGCTGAGTCGGCGATCTTGGCAGGGGCGGCCGGCACTTCTCCAGCCTCGCCCGCCTTCCTTGCCTCCGCAATGTGCCGCGGCAGGAAGATGCGGAACACGGATCCCTTGCCGACTTCGGAATCGCAGAAGATGAAGCCGCCTGTTTGCTTGATGATGCCATAGACCATGGACAGGCCGAGGCCGGTTCCCTTGCCAACCTCCTTTGTCGTGAAGAAGGGCTCGAAGATCTTTTTCAGCACATCAGGCGCGATGCCGCTGCCGCTGTCCTCGACCTCGACCAGCACATAGTCGGCCGGAGTAAGTTCGCGGTAGGAAAAGGTCTTGCACTCTCCGGCGCTGACGTTGCGGGTGCGTACGGTGAGCTCGCCGCCGGCCGGCATCGCATCGCGTGCATTGACCGCCAGATTGACCACCACTTGCTCGAATTGCCCGATATCGACCCTGACCGGCCACAGGTCGCGGCCATGGTCGATTTTGAGCTTGATGTCGTTGCCGACCAGCCGGGCAAGCAGCATCCTTAGATCTGCGAGCACGTCGGTCAGGTTGAGCACCTCCGGCCGCAGCGTCTGCTTGCGCGAGAAGGCCAGCAACTGCCGCACCAGCGAGGCCGCCCGGTTGGCATTCTGCTTGATGTTCATGATGTCCGGGAACGACGGATCGGACGGCCGGTGGTTGGTCAAAAGCAGGTCCGAGGCCATGATGATGGCGGTCAGCACATTGTTGAAATCATGCGCGATGCCGCCGGCGAGTTGGCCGACCGCCTGCATCTTCTGGCTCTGCGCCATCTGGCCCTCGAGGGCCTTTTGCTCAGTGGTCTCCACGGCATAGACGATGGCCGATTCCTCGGCGCCCTCGCCACCGGTACCGTCTGCGACCGCGTTGACGTAGAAGCGTATGTGGCGCTCCTCATTGCCGGGCAGCACCGTATCGATCGGCTCGATGTCAGCCTGTTGCTGGCGTGCCTTTTCAAAGGCCGCGGCGAAAGCCGGCCGGTCGCGCTCGTGGATCACCGTATCCAGCCGCACACGCCGATCGACCGCATCGCGGTCGACGACCGAGGAAAACAGCGACAGGAACGGCGCATTGGTGCGCAGGATGCGGCCGGCATGGTCGACGCCGGCTATCGCCATCGGCGTCGAGTTGAAGAACCGCGTGAAGCGTATTTCCGATGCGCGGAGGTCGGCCGAAGCGTCCTCGCCTTGCGTCCGGTTGAGCACGATGGTGCGAGTCGGGCCGTTGAGCCCCTCTCGGCTGGCCGAGACACGATGCATGAAGCGCACCGGCAGCGCCTCGCCGGTCATCGTCGTCAGATCGAGGTCGATAACGGCATTGCGCGTGGTACCAGCGTCGGCCTTGACCGAACGGACCAGCGCCATGCCGTCGCCGGCGACGATCTCCGGCAGCGTGATGGCGCCGGGAGTGAAGCTGGCCAGGTCGATGCCCAGCCACTCCGCAAGGGTCGCGTTGATATAGGTGACGCGGCCTTCCTGGTCGGCCGAAAAGAAACCGGCCGGCGCATGGTCGAGGTGATCGATCGCCTTTTGCAGGTCGAGAAAGAACCGCTCCTGCTCGGCCCGTTCCTGCGAGATGTCGGCAAGCTGCCAGGCAAGCATGGGCAGCCGCTGGCCGGGAACGCTGAAGGCGCGGGCCCGAACGCGGTACCAGCGAGCGCCCGGTTCGGCGCCTGGCCGAATGGACTGCGCGAGCCGAAACTCGCCGTCGCCAGGCTGGCCATCACGCAGGCCGGACGCCAGCCGGTATATGGTCACCGAGGCCTCGGGAACGTCTGAAAGCAAACCTTCGACGGTCTTGAGGTCGGCGGCCGACTCGGCACCCGTCATATCGGCATAGGTCCGGTTGGCGTAGATGATACGGCCTTTGGTGTCGGTGACCAGGAGACCTTGCGACATCGAATCGACGAAAGCTTTCGACAGTTCGTCGCTTGTCGAGCGCGGCGTGATGTGCACGAAGCCGATCGCAGTGGCGAATAGAAAGCCGACGCCGATCATCGCCAGCACGCCAAGCATGCCGAGCAGGAATGGATCGCCAAGGCGCTCGCGGAAAAGGCCGAAGACGATCGCTGCCCCAGTCAGGACGACGATGAAGACGATGAGCCGGGTGACCGCTCCCGGCCGCGTGTTCTGGTCGACGATAGGTACCGGATAGAAATCGCCGCGCGCTTCCTTGGCCATGTGCCCCCTGCTCGTGAATTCCGGTGTCGGTTGAATCATATTCTCAGGGTTGGGAAAAGGCCCGGCTGCAGATGTCCGTTAAAAATGACGCCGTTCGGCTCCCGGCGTTTCAAGCTGTTCACGAAGCGTGAAAGGCAACTTGCGGTGGCCTGCCGCAACAGTCTAGTGTCGCCTCTCTTCGAAAGCTGATTTTGGGGGAACCAATGCTGCAATGGCTGGATGGCGTGGCGGGTCCTGGTTATGCCGCAGCAATCCTATGGACGTTTGCAGTACTTGTCCTTCTGCTCATCATTCTTCTTATCATCAGGCTGGTCCGCAGCCTGACGTTCGGGACATTCGTCGCCGGCGGCAGGAACCGCAAGACGCGGCTGGCTGTCATGGATGCCACAGCGGTCGACAGTCACCGGCGGCTGGTGCTGGTGCGCCGCGACGATATCGAGCACCTGCTCTTGATCGGTGGTCCGACCGACGTCGTCGTCGAGCGCGACATCAGGCTCTCGGCGCTGCGGCGCCCGGCATTGACCGGAGACAACGGCCACCAGCCGGCAGCAAGGTCGGCTTCGATCACAGCCGCGCCGGCGAGGCAAGCGCCACCGCAGCCGGCAGGCGTAACCGCGACCCCTGTCCGAGCCCGCCAGACGGCGACGATGCCGGCAACAATGCCGGCGCCGGCGCCGAAACCGGCATCGAACGTCACGCCGTTGCCAAGTTATGGATCCGTCAACGCCAATGCCTCGCGGCATGCGCAGCCGCCGGCAAGACAGGACTCCCCGGCAAGATACGAGCCGCCGGCACAGCACGAGTCGATTGACGATGCGCTGATGAAGGAGCTGGAGGTTTCCCTCGACGAGCCACGCTTCAGCCAAACGCCGAGCAAGCCGGTGGCGAAGGCGTCGCCCTCTCTCGACGACGAGATGACGAAGCTCCTCGGCGAGTTGTCCAATCAGAAAAGATAGGCCGATAGCGAACGGCCAATGAAAATGGCCGGAAAACCGGCCATTTTGAACGCTTTACCGATGCCGCTGTTTTTCCCGGCGACTCAGTCGTCGCGGTAGACCTTCTCGCGCCGCTCATGGCGCTCCTGTGCCTCGATCGACAAGGTGGCGATCGGGCGCGCGTCGAGCCGCTTCAGCGCGATCGGCTCGCCCGTCTCCTCGCAATAACCGTAAGTGCCTTCGTCAAGGCGCTGGAGGGCCGAATCGATCTTGGAGATGAGTTTTCGCTGGCGATCGCGGGCGCGAAGTTCGATGGCGCGGTCGGTTTCCGAGGAGGCGCGATCGGCGAGGTCGGGGTGGTTGGCGTTTTCCTGCTGCAGGATTTCGAGAGTTTCGCGCGCTTCGCGCAAGATGTCGTTCTTCCAGGTGACGAGCTTCATGCGAAAGTAGGATTTCTGCCGCTCGTTCATGAACGGCTCGTCTTCGGAGGGTACGTAATCGGCGGTAACGATGTCGTTCATTCGACTCACCCAACAAACCCCAAATTTGGCGCCTATATATTCGCGGACCGAAAGCTGCACAAGGTCAATCGACGACAGTTTCACGCAATTGTTAGTCTCGGACAAACCACCATCGGCGATGCCCTTTTTGCGAAGAATACGACCGAATCCGTACATGATTCGCTATGCTTGAGGGGCGCTTGCCATTGCGCACGGAGCTCTTCTGATGGCAAATCCTGCGGCGTGCTGACGGGTTCGGTGCCCGGCACAACGGGGATCCGGTGACCAGACTTTACCTGCTGAGGCATGCGAAGGCCGGCTGGGCGCTGCCTGGCGTGGCTGACTTCGACCGCCCGCTCGATCCATCCGGCTTCGCCGATGCCGAAGCGATGGGCGCCCTGATGCGTTCCCGCAAATACGCACCGGCCCGCACCCTTTGCTCAAGCGCCAAGCGCGCCCGCCAGACGCTGGAAAGCTTGGCTGGCCATACGGACACGGGCCGGGTGCTGTTCTGTGACACCCTCTACAGCGACGATGCCGCCGCGTACCTCACTGCCATCCGGCAGAATGGCGGGCTGGAGGCCCTGCTCGTCATCGGCCACAATCCGATGATCGAGGATCTCGCCATGGCGCTCTCAGGCGACGGCGACGAGACCGCGCGGGCCATGCTGAACCACGGCTTCCCGACCTCCGCACTTGCGGTGGTCCGGTTCTACGGCAGTCTTGCCGAGGCTGCGCCGGGCGCCGGCTATCTCGAAGCCTTCCTGACGCCTGCCGATATCTGAGGCCATTTCAAAGCCGCCCATCAAAGCCTATATCGGATCCTGACCGGCCCGCGAGAACAGATTTTGGCATCATCGCTGACGACTTTCACCGACGAGGCGAAGATTGCCTTGGATACGTTGTCAGGCCGCGCTGCCGGGCTTTTCGCTCCGTCGCTGCGTCTTGGCGTGACCGGGCTGTCCCGCGCCGGCAAGACGGTGTTCATCTCGGCCCTTGTGCACAATCTGGTCCATGGCGGACGCTTGCCGCTGTTTGAGGCACAAAAATCTGGGCGCATCGCCCGGGCTTTTCTCGAAGAGCAGCCGGACGACGCGGTACCACGCTTCCTGTACGAGGATCACATCGCAGCTCTTGTCGACGACCGCATCTGGCCGGATTCGACGCGTGCGATTTCCGAACTGAGGCTCACCATCGAATACGAATCGGCCTCTGGCTGGAGCCGCATGTTTTCCGCCGGCAAATTGTCGGTCGACATCGTCGATTATCCCGGCGAATGGCTGCTCGACCTGCCGCTGCTCGGCAAGTCCTACGCCGATTTTTCGCGTGAGGCCTTCGAGATGGCCGTGTTGCCGGTGCGTGTCGACCTTTCGCGGGAATGGCGGGCGCTCTCCAATCCGGTCGACCCCAACGCCGAGGCCGACGAGATGACGGCGCGCCGTCTCGCTGAGAGCTTCGCGGCCTATCTCAAGGCCTGCAAACTCGACGAGCGGGCGCTTTCGACCTTGCCGCCCGGCCGCTTCCTGATGCCCGGCGATCTTGAAGGCTCGCCCGCTCTCACCTTCGCGCCGCTGCCGAATCTGGGCGGCCGGCGCGCCCGCTCGGGATCGCTGCAGGCTATGATGGAGCGGCGCTACGAGGCTTACAAGACGCATGTCGTCAAACCGTTCTTCCGCGAACACATCACGCGTCTCGACCGCCAGATCGTGCTCATCGACGCATTGCAGGCATTGAATGCCGGCCCCGGTGCGATGGCCGATCTGGAGCGCGCGGTCACCGAAATCCTGTCCTGTTTCCGGCCCGGCCGGGGCAACTTCCTGACCGACGTGTTTTCGAGGCGTATCGACCGCATATTGGTGGCCGCGACCAAGGCCGACCATCTGCACCACGAAAGCCACGACCGGCTGCAGGCGATCGTGCGGCGGCTAGCCGACCGAGCCGTGGCGCGGGCGAATTTCACCGGCGCCGACGTCGACGTCGTCGCCATGGCTGCCATGCGCGCGACCCGGGAAGGCACGGTCAAGCAGGGCCGCGAGACTTTGCCGGTCATTATCGGCACGCCATTGCGCGGCGAAAAAATCGATGGCGAAACCTTTGACGGAAAGACCGAAACAGCCATATTTCCCGGTGACTTGCCGGAGAAAGTTGATGCGGTGTTCGACGTTTCCGAATCGACCCGCCCGCAAAACAATGACGACCCCGCGATCCGCTTCGTGCGCTTTCGCCCGCCGAAACTCGAGCGCACCGCCGAGGGTGTGACGCTGTCGCTGCCGCATATCAGGCTCGACCGCGCGCTGCAGTTCCTGATCGGAGATCATCTCGCATGAGTGCGCCCCGCAGACCGGCGGCCTTTCGCATAGAGCCGGAGCCCCAGCAGAAGGAAGATTCGACGGCTCACCATGCTGCGTCCGAGGCCGCGCCGGCGCGAAAGCCGCGTACCGTGAAGGCGGATCTTGCCGTGGTCACACCGGCGGAGATCGACGTCTTCGACGAGCCTGATATCGTCGCTGCCGAACCGCCGCCGGCGATTGCGCCGCGAAAACGTTCGCCGCTTGGCAGCCTGTTCTTCGGCGCGCTGGGCGTTCTGGTTTCGCTCGCCGTCGGCCTCTGGACCGACCAGCTGATTCGCGACCTGTTCGAGCGCGCCGAGTGGCTGGGCTGGCTGGCTGCCGCTATGGCCGCGATCGCCATCCTGGCGCTTCTGATCATCCTCGTGCGCGAATTCATGGCGATTGCCCGCCTTGCCGAGGTCGAAAAGTTGCAGAAGCGGGCGCTCGATGCGATTGCCCGTGACGATCCGAAGGCCGCCCGCGCCGTGGTCGACGAGTTGTCGGTCTTTGTCTCGGCCAAGCCTGAAACCGCGGCTGGCAGGCGCTCGCTGGCCGAATTGCGCGGCGAGATCATTGACGGCGGCAATCTGGTGCGGCTGGCCGAGACCGAGATACTCGGCCCGCTCGATGCCCGCGCCAGGGTGATGATCCTCGAAGCGGCGAAGCGCGTCTCCCTGGTGACCGCGGTCAGCCCCCGCGCGCTGGTCGACGTTGCCTATGTCGTGTTCGAAGCCGGCCGGTTGATTCGCCGGCTGTCGGAGCTTTATGGCGGCCGCCCCGGCACGCTTGGCTTTTTTCGCCTGGCGCGCAGCGTTCTGGCCCATCTCGCGGTCACCGGGTCGATCGCCGTCGGCGACAGTTTCGTCCAGCAGATCGTCGGCCACGGCCTTGCCGCCCGGCTCTCGGCCAAGCTCGGCGAAGGCGTCGTCAACGGCATGATGACTGCGCGCATCGGCATTGCAGCGATGGAAACCGCAAGGCCCCTGCCCTTTTACGCGGTCAGGCGGCCCGGATTGGGCGATTTCCTCTCCGCGCTGACCTCCTTTGCAGCAAAGAAAGAAAAAGAAACATCCGCTTCCGGAACGTGACTATTGCCTTGGGGTGACAAAGCATTAACCAATCTTGTCCATGGTCGGAAGCGTCCAAACCAGTCTCTTTGTTGCCGGGTGTCGTCGATGAAAAGCGTTATTCTGTCCAGCGGGCTGCCCGTGGCGCTCGCGCTTGTCGCAACCGTCGGCATTGCCGGAAAGACCTCGGCGGCGGAACCGGACAAGCAGTTCTTTCGATCGGTCGAAGGCAAATGGGTCGGCCCCGGGGAAATCGTTGCCGGCAAATACAAGGGCACGAAATTCACCTGCAGCTTCATCGGCTCGACGCCTGACGGCAAGGTCGGCATGTCGCTCGACGGCGGCTGCCGGGTAGGCATGTTCACCCAGCAGATGTCGGCAACGATCGAACACAAGGGCCGGCAGGGCTACAAGGGCAGCTTTATGGGCGGGGCCGCCGGCTCCGGCCTCGACATTATCGGCGGCAATGTCGTCGATGCGCACAAGGTGGTTTTCACCATCAATCGCAATCAGTTGCGCGGCGTTATGCAGGCGCTTGTCCCCGACGACAATTCAATGACGGTGACCGTTGCCGTGCGCGTCGACCAGCAGCTGGTCCCGGTCATCGGCATGAAGTTGAAGCGGATCGATGCAGTCGAGGTCGGCTCCATAACGCCGAACTGACTTTCAGCGTGAGAAAAGGCGGCAACCAAACGGCGCCGCCTTCTTTAACATGCAAATGGGCGCTCAGCCCTTGATCACGGCAATCACTTCGTCATAGGCCTTGCAGGCCTCAGCCGCTGTCGTGCCGCCCTGATATTTGGTTGTGACCGCCTGGACCTTGGCCCCGAGGTCGGCTGCCTTGGCCGGATCCTTGGTAATCGCAGCCTGAAGTGCCGCAGTCATGTCCTGGGCCTTCTTGGTCAGCATCTCGGTCGTGCACTCCGGCGCCTTCGAACAGGCAGAACCGGCAAGTGCCGCGATGCCAACGGCAAGCAGCAAAAACGTCTTCATGTCAGTCATCTCCTCAAAAAAGGGCCGCGACTTGATCGTCGCTCGCCCTTCACTAGCCGAAGCCGGGCGTCCTTAGCGCCGGATTGCTGGAACAAGCAACGCCCGGGAGCCCATTATCCTGTTCAGTGCGCCTGCAATATCGCCTTCACAACGCGCCGGATTCGCACTGTTCGATCCGCCCCGTAGCCCCTATCTTGGCCGCTTGTTGCAAGAGAGCGGAACGGCAGGCATGGCGGCAGAGGCATCGAACGGCGATCTGATCCAGGTGGTGGCGCTGCTTGCCGCCGGCGTCGTTGCGGTGCCGATCTTCAGGCGTTTGGGACTTGGCTCCATCCTCGGCTATTTGGCGGCCGGCGTCGTGATCGGCCCATTCGGCCTGCGCATTTTTTCCGAATCGGAAGCCATTCTTCATGTCGCCGAACTCGGCGTCGTTATGTTCCTGTTCATCATCGGGCTGGAGATGCAGCCGTCACGGCTATGGGGCCTGCGCCGCGAGATTTTCGGGCTTGGCGCGCTGCAGGTCGGCGTCTGCGCGGTCCTGCTGACCGGCGTCGGCCTTGCGGGAGGTTTCCCGATCGCGCAATCCTTCGTCGCCGGCGCCGGTTTCGTACTCACCTCGACGGCAATCGTCATGCAATTGCTGGAAGAACGCGGCGACCTGGCCACGCCCAAGGGCCAGCGCATCGTCTCGGTCCTGCTTTTGGAAGATCTGGCCATCGTGCCATTGCTGGCGCTGATCGCCTTCCTCGCGCCGGGCGGCGCCGATATGAGCCTGTCGGATCGGTTGACGGAGGTCGGCATCGGCCTTGCCGCGATCGTCGGGCTGGTGCTTGCAGGACGCTATCTGCTCAATCCGTTCTTCCGTATCCTGGCGGATGCGCGCGCCCGTGAGGTGATGACCGCAGCCGCCCTTCTGGTCGTGCTCGGGTCGGCGCTCGCCATGCAGCTTTCCGGCCTGTCGATGGCCATGGGCGCCTTCTTGGCCGGCGTGCTTTTGTCGGAATCGACCTTCCGCCATCAGCTGGAGGCCGACATCGAACCGTTCCGCGGCATTCTGCTCGGACTGTTCTTCCTCGCTGTCGGCATGTCGCTCGACCTGCATGTGGTCGTCGTCAACTGGCAGCTCATTGCCATCTATGTCGTCGCCTACATGATGATGAAGGCGATCGGCATCTATATCGTCGCCCGCATTCTCAAAACCGGCCACCGGGAAGCGCTCGAGCGCGCGGTCTTCATGGCGCAAGGCGGCGAATTCGCCTTCGTCCTCTATTCCGCAGCGGCGGCTGTCGGTATCATCGATAGCCAGGCCAATGCGATGCTGACCGCCATCGTCATCATTTCCATGGTGCTGACGCCCTTAGCGATCATAGCATTGCGGTATCTGACGCCACGCGACGAGCAGTCGCTTGAAGGCGTCGATGTCGCCGACGGCCTGACCGGCAGCGTGCTGATCATCGGCTTTGGCCGGTTCGGCCAGATCGCCAGCCAGCCGCTTTTGTTGCGCGGCATCGACGTCTCGATCATCGACAATGAGGTCGAGATGATCCAGGCAGCGGCCGATTTCGGCTTCAAGGTCTATTACGGCGACGGCACGCGGCTGGACATCCTGCGTGCCGCGGGAGCCGGGCGCGCACGCGCCGTGCTGATCTGCGTTGACAAGCCCGATTCCGCCGTGCGCATCGCCGAGCTCATCAAGGCGGAGTTTCCGTTGCTGACGGTGCTGGCGCGGGCTTTCGACCGCGGCACGGCGTTGCAGCTCATTCGTGCCGGCGTCGACTATCAGCTCCGCGAGACGTTCGAATCGGCGCTTGTCTTCGGCGGCTCGACACTGGAAGCTCTCGGCGTCGATCCGGAAGAGGTCGCCGAGGTAGTCGAGGACGTCCGCCGCCGCGATGCTGCCCGTTTCGAACTTCAACAGGCAGAAGGCATCCGCGCCGGGCGGCGCTTCCTCAAAGGCAATATCGGCACCCCCATCCCGACGCCGCTCAGCACGCCACGGCGCGTGGGCCAGGCGCTCAACGAGGAGACCGCCGGCGTGCTGCAGAAATCCGAACCGGCCGATTAAACGTTGGAAAGACGCGAATGATGAACGAACTGGACGAGCGCGCTGTCTCCATCACCAGATTCTGGCGCGACGCCGGGGAGGACGCGTGGTTCGAGAAGAACGACGCCTTTGATGCCGACTTCCGCACCCGGTTTCTCGATCTGCACTTTGCCGCCGCCCGCCGCGAATGCGACGGCTGGTCCGAACACGCCGAAGGGTCGCTGGCACTGATGATCCTGCTCGACCAGTTTCCGCGAAACTGCTTTCGCGCCACCGGCCACATGTACGCCACGGACCCGCTGGCGCGGCATTTCGCCGGGAAAGCGATCGCTGCCGGCCATGACCTGGCACTCGACGAAGAGCTCCGCGTTTTTTTCTATCTGCCCTATGAGCATTCGGAGGACCTCGCCGATCAGCTCAAATCGGCAGAGCTTACCGCCGCCAAAGCCCCGATCTATCTGAAATATGCGATCGAGCATCGCGACATCATCCAGCGCTTCGGCCGCTTTCCGCATCGAAACAGGATGCTTGGCCGCGAGACGACACCGGACGAACAAATGTTCCTCGACGGAGGTGGGTTCTCCGGCTGATTTCAGGCACCGATGGCGGCAGCGTCAGGTTTTCCACCAATCCCGGCCTGACGGCAGCCGTTCAATGCCCGATGTGTCGACGGCGGCCAGCCGCTCCGATACGCTCTTGCCGTCGACCACAAGCTCCGGCGCAATTTCTGCCAGCGGCGCCAGCACGAAGGCGCGCTCCAACATGCGCGGATGCGGCACCTCCAGTCCGGTCTCGTGGATGATGCGGTCGCCGAACACCAGAATGTCGATATCGATCAGGCGTGGACCCCAGCGCTCCTCGCGCACCCGCTTCAGTTTTCGCTCGGCGTCGAGGCAAACGTCGAGCAAAGCCCGTGGCGCGAGCGCGGTCGAGATTTCGGCCGCCGCGTTGAGGAAATCCGGCTGATCGAGCTTGCCCCAGGGCGGCGTGCGGTAGAGCGACGAAACGGTAACGACGCGCGTTCTCTCGTTGGCATCCAGAATGCCCAGTGCCGCAGCCATCGACTTCGCCGGATCACCGAGATTGCCGCCAAGGCTGAGATAGACGGTGTTGTTGTTGTTACTATTCTGGCCAGACAACGGTCACCTCGACATGATCGAGCACACCCGGCACCGGGGCGTTCGGCTTGCGCACGGTGATCTCGGCCTTTTTGATCTGCGGAAACCGCGCCGTCAGCGCCCTCGCCACTTCGAGCGCCAGCGCTTCGATCAGAAAGCGCCGTTCGCCGGTAATGATCTTCTCGATGACCGCAAAGGCGATGCCGTAATTGACGGTGTCCTCGATGGAATCCTCGACCAGCGCCCGCCCGGGATCCACCGTGAGTGCCGCATCGACATAAAAACGCTGGCCGAGCGTCTCTTCTTCGTCCAGCACACCGTGCCGGGCAAAGAAGGCGCAGTTCTTCATGCGGATGACATACATGGCTCAGCGTTCCCCGATCTCACGTGCCAGCATAGCATCGGCGATGGCCAGCGCATCCACGTTGATTGCGACATCGTGGACGCGAAAGAGATGCGCGCCTTTGAGCCTCAGGATAACGCTGGTGGCCGCGGTCCCGGCGCCTCTTGCGGCTGCGTCGCGGCCGGTGACGGTGCCGATAAAGCGCTTTCGCGATGTGCCGGCCATCAGTGGAAAACCCAGCGCATGAAGCTCGGAAAACCGTGCCATCAGGTCAAGATTTTCCGCTGCCGTCTCCTTGGCAAAGCCGAAGCCCGGATCGAGCACGATATGGTCGTCGGCAACACCGCTCCGCCGCGCGATTTCCAGCGACTTCCTGAGGAAGAAGAGCTGATCGGCAATCACGTCGGGCAGTTTCTGCCGGTCCCGTCCAGTGTGCATGACGACAAGGCCAGCGCCGGTTTCGGCCGCGACGCGGGCAATGCCCGGTTCGCGCTGTAGGCCCCAGACGTCATTGACGATATGCGCGCCGGCTTGGACGGCAAGCCGGGCCGTATCCTCGCGATAGGTATCGACCGAGATCAGCGTTCCGCCAGACGTCGCGAGCGCCTCGATGACCGGCAATATGCGAGCCTGCTCTTCCTTTGCGGAGACCGCAGACGCCCCGGGACGTGTCGATTCTCCGCCGATGTCGATGACGGAGGCCCCCTCCTCGACCATGCGGCGCGCCTGGGCCACTGCTTTTTCCGGCGCATCGAACAGGCCGCCGTCGGAAAAACTGTCCGGCGTGATGTTGAGGATGCCGACGACCACGGCCTTGCCGCCAATGTCGAGATGGCGTCCGTGCGCCAACTGCCATCGCCCTGTCATCATTGCCCATCAACCATGTTCGATCCCGCGGCGTGGCCAGGGATCAATTCCGTTGCGCCGGAGACGGCGGTAAAGCAAGGTGGGCAAAGAGGCAACACGATGAAACGATCCCTCCTTTGCGCCCTGATGCTCGCCCTGACCGCATTCCCGGCCGGCGCTGCAACTCTCGTCAAGACATATAGTTATTTCCCGATCGGCGGCAGGACGCTCGACGACATCGAGACCCAGCTGTCGAAACTCGGGCCTCAGGTGAAAAGCACCGGGTCGCGGCATCCAGGCGCTACCCAGATGGCGTTCACCACCCGCGTCAGCTATGCGCAAAAGCCGGGCTCGTGCTGGATTGCCGACGCTGTCGTCACCGTCAAGGTCAAGGTCATCCTTCCTGAGTGGCGCCGCCCGCGCAAAGCCGATGCCGGCGTCAGGCTGTTCTGGGATACGTTGTCCGCCGACATCAAGCGCCATGAGGAACGCCACGTCGAGATTGCCAAGAACCACGGCCGCGAACTAGAAGACGCCTTGAAGGCGAGCTACCCGGAAAAGACCTGCGAACTGGCAAAGGCCAAGGCCGCAAAAATCACTGCGGCCATGCTTGCCAAACACGACCAGGACCAGATGCGCTTCGATCGTGTCGAAAGCGCCAATTTCCAAAGCCGCATCCTGCGGCTTTTGCACTATCGCATCGAGCGCATTGAGAACGGCCGACTCGCTCCCGGCTGAACTCCGCGTCGTCGGACAAAGCCAATTTTGCCGAAACATAGTGCCAGCTTCGGAAAACTTTCGAGCCGCTGTCGAAATCGGCCTATAGCGAACGACATATGCCAGGTTCGCAGGGATCAGCCTCCGGCAAACGCCAATCGGCGTACTAGATGCTTCCCAGCCCGTCGCGGACGTGCACGCAGGCATAATGGATGAACGGATATGGACCAGGCTGTCGACAAGCAAACGATGGTGGAAACCAGCGCGCCGCTGACCGAAACCGAGAAAAACGCCATCATCGGCGGCGTGCTTTTGTCGATGCTGCTGGCGGCGCTCGACCAGACCATCGTCGCGCCGGCGATGCCGACGATGGCACGTCTGCTCGGGCATGCCGAATATCTGCCATGGATCGTGACCGGCTATCTTCTGACCGCGACCGCCGTGGCGCCGCTCTACGGCAAGATCTCCGATATTTATGGTCGCCGGCCGACCGTCTATGCTGCAATCCTGATCTTTCTCGCCGGCTCGCTGGTCAGCGCCACGGCCCCTAACATGCTGGTCCTGGTTGTCGGCCGGGCGATCCAGGGCGCCGGTGGCGGCGGCCTGTTCGCCCTGACGCAGACCGTGATCGGCGACCTCGTGCCGCCGCGCGAGCGGGCCCGATACGCCGCCTGGATCTCGGGCACATGGGCCGTCGCCAGCATCGCCGGGCCGCTGCTCGGCGGCACCTTCGCCGAACATCTGCATTGGTCGCTGATCTTCTGGATCAACATTCCGCTCGGCCTGCTGGCCATGGCGATCATCAACAACCCGCTCAAGAAGCTGCCGATCGCCGCAAAACATCACCGCATCGACGGCCTCGGCGCGCTGCTTCTGGTCGCGGCCACCTCGCTGCTGCTGCTTGCCTTGAACTGGGGCGGCAGCGAGTATCCGTGGCTGTCGCCTGAAATCCTTGGACTGCTCGCCTGCTCGGCGGTGTTCTGGAGCGCGTTCGCGCTGCGGCTCATGCGCGCGGCCGAACCGCTGATCTCGCTCGAAGTGCTCGGCAATCCGATCGTTCTCGCCGGCACATTGTCGATGTTCCTGCTGCAGGCCGCCAGTGTCGGCTTGTCGGTCTATCTGCCGGTCTACCTGCAATCGGTCGTCGGCCTGTCGGTCAGTCAATCGGGCACCGCGTTGCTTGGGCTGATGCTCGGCACGGTGGCCGGTGCGACATTCAGCGCGCGAATGATCCCGCGCTTTTTCCACTATAAGCGCATTGCCATGATCGGAACTGTTTTCTCGATCCTGTGCCTCGGCGTGCTCAGCCTGGTCGCCGGGCATGCCTCACTTTTGCTCGTCGAGGTGTTGACGACCTGCGTAGGCCTGGGTACAGGCACGACCTTTCCGGTTGCCACCGTCTCGGTCCAGAACGCCGTCGATCGCATGCACCTTGGCGTAGCGACCGGCGTTCTCACCTTCCTGCGCTCGCTGGGCAGCGCGCTTGGCGTCGCTATGCTCGGTGCCGTCGCCCTTGGTTACGGGCTGCCGCTGGCCAGCGAAGGCACGCAGCCGGCTGGCCATATCGCCTCGGCCATGCCGTTCGTGATGATCTTTCTTGCCGCGGCCGCGATCTTGCTGTTGTCGCTCATCACGCTCTGGCTGATGCCGGAGAAAACGCTTCGCGGCCATGCCGAGGCTGTGGCTCCAGCCCTGGCGGAGTAGACCGGCCCGACGAAAATATGGCGAGGTTTAGTCGACCACGCCGAGCTTCTTCTGCAGACTGGTTGACGAGGTCGTATACTGAAAAACGATGCGCTCGCCGGGGCTGACGATGCGCTTGGCCGCTTGCGCCATCAAGGCGACCTCGTGGAAGCCCGACAGGATCAGCTTCAGCTTGCCGGGGTACCAGTTGATGTCGCCGACGGCGAAGATGCCGGGCACCGACGTCTGGAATTTTTCGGTGTCGACCGGGATCAGGTTCTCGTGGAGGTTGAGGCCCCATTCGGCGATTGGGCCGAGCTTCATCGTCAGGCCGAAGAACGGCAGCATCCGCGTGCACGGCACTTCGACATCGCCCTCCGGCCCCTTGATCGTGGCCGAGACTAGCTGGCCGTCGCTGCCGGTCAGGCCAGTCACCTGTCCAACCTGGAATTCCAGCTGCTTCATCTCCTGCATGGCGTACATCTTGTTGACGCTGTCGGGCGCTGCGCGGAATTCGGGCCGCCGGTGCACCAGCGTCACGCTCTTGGCGACCGGCTGCAGGTTCAGCGTCCAGTCGAGCGCCGAATCGCCGCCGCCGACGATGACGAGGTCGTGGCCGCGAAAGTCCTCCATCCGGCGCACCGAGTAGAACACGCTCTTGCCTTCATAGGGTTCGATGCCTGGAATCGGCGGCCGCTTCGGCTGGAACGAACCGCCGCCGGCGGCAATCACCACAATTTTGGCTTCGAACACCTCGTTTTCGTCGGTAATGACGCGGAAGCTGCCGTCGTCCAGCCTTTCCAGGCTCGAAACCATGCGGCTATAGGTGAATTCGGGCTTGAACGGCGCGATCTGCTCAAGCAGCTTGTCGACCAGGCCTTGCGCCGAGATCGAGGGCCAAGCCGGAATGTCGTAGATCGGCTTTTCCGGGTAGAGTTCGGCGCATTGCCCGCCGGGCCGGTCGAGTATGTCGATCAGATGGCACTTCATGTCGAAGAGGCCGAGCTCGAATACGGCAAACAGGCCGATAGGCCCTGCCCCGACAATGAGTACGTCCGTCTTGGTGATAGCGGTCATGAAGCATGCGCCTTTATGGGAAAACGGCGCGACACTGCATGACCATTGGTCCGCTGCCAAGCAGCAGCCGCAAAAATCGGCTTCAGCCCTGGCGGGCCGGCACACGCACGACCAGCCCGTCGAGGGCGTCGCGCACCTTGATCTGGCATGACAGCCGCGAGTTCGGCTGGACCTCGTAGGCGAAATCCAGCATGTCCTCTTCCATGGCTTCCGGCTCGCCGACCTCCGCCGTCCAGGCTTCGTCGACATAAACATGGCAGGTCGCGCAGGCGCAGGCGCCGCCGCATTCCGCTTCTATTCCCGGCACCGCATTGCGGATCGCATTTTCCATGACGGTCGAGCCGTTTTCGGCATCCACGTCAAAATGCGTGCCGTCATGGGCGATGAAGGTCAGCTTGGTCATTTGTCACCTGAAGGGAGTCTGAGCCGACATAATCACTCTGCCGGACAAGTCAACTGCGGCACCAAAGCGCCGCTGTGTGGCGTTTTGGGAATAAGCGCTATCGGCTGATGGCGGCGACGAAGTCGCGCACTTCTTCGATCAGCGAGCCAAGCCGCTTCAGCGTGCTGGCGTCTTCGGGCCGGCATTCGATCGCGCTGGCGCAATCGGCAATGGCGAAGGCGCCGACCCCGCGCGCCGAGCCTTTGAGCCCGTGTGCCAATAGCAGCCGCTGCCTGACATCCGCATGGACGATCTTGTCGCGCACCGACAGCGCCTGCTGCACGAACAGAGCCAGCACCTCCTGCTCGAGGCTCCGATCGCCCATCGTCTGGCGCGCAAGATGCGCCAGGTCGATCGGCCGCGCCCCGGCTGTCCCCGACACGTCGCCGCCGGGCATCGAGAAGGTAATGCCGTTTTCGCCACGTATCACTTTGAGACTCCGTTCTTCGACCGCCGCAAAAACTAGGCGTATCCGGTGGACAACGGGTTAATGATTGGCCCGGAAAAATGTCGCGATAACGGCGCCGGAATCACGGCTGTGTTAACCTTATATTTAAAGTTTTACGTATCGGGCGGAATGCATGTTTTCTTTACCCGGCTGTGTCATTACGATACGACAGGTCCATTTTCAGCCTCCTGCGCGGGACACGCTAGGCAGAATCAATAAGCAGAACCATAAGTCCCGCGGCAGCTTGTACAGGGTAGCGAAGGCATGGCGAAGAAACCAACGACGACAAGAACGCTCGACAGCGACGTAGCCAGGGAACTTGAAAAGGCACTTGATATCGATCTGAGCGGCGATGCCGGCGGCGACTTCGACATGGCTGCATCCATGGAAGATCTCGAAGCGCAAATATCGCAAGCCGCCGACGAGCTGGCGCGCGAAGGTCGCAGCCAGAACGAAGCGCCTGCCCCGGACCAGACCCAGAACGCGGCACCTGCCGCCAATCAAAGCCAGATCGCAAATCCCGCGCCAAAGGCCAAGCCGGCTGAGTTGCGTCCTGTCGCAACGCGCAATGGCTCGCAGCCGGCAGCTTTCTCGCCGGCCAACGACGATCGTCAAAAAGACTATAAGACGCTTCTGCACACCCTCAATCGGCGCGCCTCGAACACGATCTACTGGGTCGTGGCTTTCGTTTCGCTGGCCTGGATCGCCGGCGCTGGCGGCCTTGCGAACCTGTTGTTCGGACCTGGCATCTGGAACATCCGCACCTTCGATCAGTTTTTCGCCCGTCCGGAGCTGATCGGCCTAGCGGTCGCGGCAATCGTGCCCGTCATCCTGTTCTGGGCATTCGCAGTGATGATTCGCCGCGCTCAGGAGATGCGCCTTGCCGCGCAGTCGATGACCGAGGTGGCCTTCCGTCTGGCCGAGCCGGAAAATCTTGCCCAGGATCGCGTCATGATGATCGGCCAAGCGGTTCGCCGCGAGGTGGCAGCCATGGGCGAAGGCATCGAACGCACGCTTGCGCGTGCCATCGAGCTCGAAACGCTGGTCCACAGCGAGGTGAACCAGATCGAGCGCTCCTATTCAGAGAACGAGTCCCGCATCCGCTCGCTGGTCGACGGGCTGGGCAGCGAGCGCGAAGCGGTCGTCACCCATGCCGAGCGCGTGCGCGCCTCGATCACCGGCGCCCACGAGACACTGAAAGACGAGATCAACGCCGCCAGCGATATCATTCGCGACAGCATTCTCAACGCCTCGACCAAGCTGTCGATGACGATCAACGAATCCGGCGATACGCTGATCGACAGGATCAACGGAAGCTCGTTGTCGATCTTCGATTCGGTGGAAGGCCGGCTCGAATCGATCACCGATCGGCTGTCGACGTCGGGCGAGGCCTTCGCCAGCCTGCTCGACACCCGGATCGCCAAGCTGACGGACACCACCGATGGCCTGACGCGGTCACTGACCGACCTGCTCGACGACCGCACGAGCGGCATGGTGTCGCTGCTCGGCGGTGCCGCCCGCACACTCAATTCGGAATTCGAAGCCAGCCTCAACGGCATCGAGCGGACGCTTGCTGAACGTGGCCAGGCGCTGATCAGCGAGTTCCAAACCCGCGCCGAGGCGCTCGACACCGGCACGCAGAAGCTCAACGCCGCGCTGGAGGCTCGCGCACGCCAGATCAACGAGACGCTGGTCGAGCGCGCGCGCGAAATCGCCCACACCTTCCAGGATAGCAAGGAGACGCTGTCGGCGATGATCGATCAGGGCAAGACCCAGATCGGCGCCGACATGGCCGACATCATTTCATCGACCTCGACCATGCTTGAAGCCCGCGCCGGCGATTTCGCCGGGCGCATGGAAGCGGCGCGCCATGTCGTATCGCGTTCGTTCGATACGGACATCCAGCGGCTTGCCGATGCTCGCGCCGGCATCGAGGAAGCCGTCGAGAACCACAGCCGCAAGCTTTCCGAAAGCCGCGACCGGATGGCGGCGGCAATGCAGGCCGATCTGGCGAAGTTCGCCGAAGGTCGCGCCGAAATCGACGCAGCGGTGGCTAACCAGGTGCAGAAGCTAGCCGAAGGCCGCGGCCTGATCTCGCGCGCCCTTGAAGAGGATCTGCGCAAGGTCAACGAATCGCGCGCAGCGATCGACGCTTCGCTGGGCAGCCATCTCGAAAGCCTTGAAGAGGGTCGCAACAGGCTTGCCCAGGCCTTGAACGAAGACTCCGGAAAACTCGTGCAAGCTCGTACGATAATTGATGAAATGGTTGCCGGGCACGTCGGCAAGCTCGCCGAAGGCCGCAGCATCCTTTCGCGCGCGCTCGAGGCCGACCTCGGCAAGCTGGCAGAGAGTCGCGCCAGCATCGACGGCCTCGTCGCCGGTCAGGTCGAAAAGATCGCCGAGGGTCGCGCCATACTCGCCAGCGCGCTGGAAGCCGACATCGCCGGCATCAATGGCCTCATCGAGGCGCATTCGGCGAAATTGGCGCAAGACCGCAGCGGCCTTTCCCAGTCACTCGATAACGACCTGTCCGACATCAGGAGCCTGATCGCCGATCATTCTGGCAGGCTCGCCGATGACCGCAGCCTGCTTTCGAAGACGCTTGAAGACGATCTTGCCAAGCTGGCCGAAAGCCGGTCGAGCATCGATGGGCTGGTTGCCGGCCAGGTCGAGAAGCTGGCCGAAGGCCGCGACATCCTCAAGCGCGCGCTGGAATCGGACCTGAACGCGATCAAGGGCGTCATCGCCGGCCAGTCCGAAAAGCTGGCGGAAGACCGTGGCCAGTTGTCGCGGGCACTGGAGAGCGACCTGCAGGCTGTGCGGGGCGTTGTCTCCGATCACATGAACAAGCTCGCCGAAGACCGCTCGACGCTGTCGAAGGCGCTCGAAGACGATCTCGCCAAGTTGGCCGAAAGCCGCTCGAGCATCGACGTGATGGTTGCCGGCCAGGTCGAAAAGCTGGCAGAGGGCCGCGACATCCTCAAGCGTGCGCTCGAAGCCGATCTGAGCACTGTCAAGGATGTCATCGCCGGCCAATCCGAGAAGCTGGCCGAGGATCGCGGTCAGCTGTCGCGGGCACTGGAGACCGATCTCGAGACCGTGCGGGGCGTCGTCTCCGAACATATGAACAAGCTCGCCGAGGACCGTTCGGCCCTCTCGAAGGCGCTCGAGGACGATCTTGCCAGGCTGGCAGAGAGCCGGTCGAGCATCGACGGGCTGGTCGCAGGCCAGGTCGAGAAGCTGGCCGAGGGTCGCGACATCCTCAAGCGCGCGCTGGAAGACGATCTTGCCAAGCTGGCCGAAAGCCGCTCGAGCATCGACGGACTGGTTTCCGGCCAGGTCGAGAAACTGGCCGAAGGCCGCGACATCCTCAAGCGCGCCTTGGAGGCCGATCTCAGCACGATCAGGGGCGCCATCGCCGATCAGTCGCAGCTATTGACCGATAATCGCGCGCAGTTTTCGCGTGCCCTGGAAGCCGATCTCGGCAACGTCAACAGCCTTGTCGCAACCCACGCAGAGAAGCTCGTCCAGGACCGCTCGACCCTGTCGAAGGCGCTCGAGGACGATCTCGCCAAGCTGGCCGAAAGCCGCTCGAGCATCGATGGGCTGGTTGCCGGCCAGGTTGAGAAACTGGCGGAAGGCCGCGACATACTCAGGCGCGCGTTGGAAGCCGATCTGGAGAGGCTTGCAATGAGCCGCAGCGAAGTCGACGAGATTGTCGCCGGTCATGTCGGCAAGCTGAGCGAGGGCCGCGACATGCTGACCCGCGCATTGCAGGACGATCTCTCCAGGCTCGCCGAAACGCGCAAGGATGTCGACCGTTCGCTGTCCGGCCATATCGACCAGATCGCCGCCAGGAGCACCGACATCTCCGATGCGATCGCTGCGGACGTAGAAAAGATCGAGCAGGCGTTCAGCCGGCAGACAGGCATCATTGAAGAGCGCGCCAGCACAATGGAGCGGGCGCTGTCGACGGGTGTCGACAACGTGCGCAGTGTGCTCGAAAGAAGCGCGGTCTTCGTCGCCGGCGCGCTGCGCGAGAAGGTCATGGAAGTTACCAGCGCGCTGCATGAGCAGGCGGGCGCGGCATTCAGCGATGCCGACCGCAAGATCGCCGAGCGCGCCGAGCAGACCTCGGCCGCCCTGCTCGCCAGGGCGGAGGACATCGCCCGCACCTTTGAAGAGGCGGATCGTCGCCTCGCCGCCCGCGCCGAGGATACGTCGAGCGCACTGATTGCCCGCGTCGACGACACGTCGAACAGCTTGCTCGCGCGTGCCCAGGAAACGGCCGATCAGCTGGCAGCCAGAGCAAGTGAGATTGCCGGCACCTTCGACGCGGCGGACCACAGGCTGGTCTCTCGCGCCATCGAAACGGCCCAGTCGCTGGCGGCACGTGCCGGCGACATCCTGCGCAATTTCGAAACGGCCGACGAGCGGCTGGGCGTGCGCATCGGCGAATCCGCCGAAGCGCTCGCGGCACGCGCGTCGGATCTCGGTCGCATTTTCGATGCCGCCGACCAGCAACTTATTTCGCGCATTGCCGAAGGCTCCGAAGCACTTTCGGCCCGTGCGTCCGAGATCGGCCGCATCTTCGAGGAGGCGGATCATCGTCTGGTGTCCCGCATTGCCGACAGCAGCACCGCCATCGGCGAACATGCCGACACCATTGTCGGTGCCTTCACCAGCACCGAGCAGCGGGTTGCCGAACGCGCCAGGCAGACTGGCCAGGAACTCGCCGTCCATGCCCGTGAAATCGAGCAACTGCTTGCCGGTGCCGACGAACGCCTGGCATCGAGTGCCGCCGCCACAGCGGTCCGCGTCGAGGAGCAGGTCGCCAGCGTCGAGAACCGCCTCGCCTACTCCGCCGAGACAATGGGCCAAAAGCTCAACGAACAGGTCTCGAATGCCGAGGCGCAGTTGGTCTCGCGCGCCAACTCGATCGCCGAAACCTTCACCGCGGTCGGCCAGCATATCGGCCAGAGCACCAATGACGCTGCAAAGACCATCGGTGCCAATACTCGCGAGCTCAATACGATGCTTGCGGCACGTTCGGCCGAAATATCGAAAATCCTGGACGAGACGGCACGGCCTCTGGTCGAGCGCTTCGCCCAGGGCGGCTCCGAGCTGCAAAAGAGCATGGAAGAGGTCACCGAACGTGCGACCGAGAAGCTGCGCACTCAAAACGCCGCCCTCGTCGACGCCCTCGCCAGCCGTACGGCCGAAACCCTGTCGGCCGTCGAAGGCGCGCGCTCGACGCTTGCCGACAGCGTTGCCGACCTCATCGGCCGCATGACCACCTCCAGCTCGCAGCTCGGTCAGTTGATCGAGCAGGCGGCGACCAATCTCGGCCAGGTCGACGAACGCCTGACCGGCAGCACGCAAAGCTTCGCAGCGACCACCGAAAAGACCGCGCAGACCTTCGCCAGCTCGGCGCGCCTGGTCGATTCGAACACGACGCGGCTCACCGAGCTGTCGTCCTCGACCTTGCGCGAGGTTGCCTCTATCGCCACCAAGTTCGACGAGCACAGCCGGTTGCTTTCCAGTGCCTCGGACCTGTTGAGCTCGGCCCAGAGCAATCTCGAGCACACGCTCGAAAGGCAATCGTCACTGGAGGACCTCGCGGTCGGCCTTGTCAAGAAATCGGAAGATCTCGAAAGGGTCATGCGCTCGTTCGAGAATCTGGTCGGCCAGACGCTGCAGAACGCCGAAGGCAAGACGCTGGAATCCGCCGACAAGATCCGTACCGCGATTTCCGAAGTGGTCGATTCGGCCACCAAGCGCTTTGCTGATGCGACCGAGGAGATGCGGCGTACCGCCGGCTCGATCAAGAGCGAGCTCGACCTCACCCGCGCCGAGCTCAAGAAAGGCGTCATCGAGATGCCGGAAGAGGCAAAGGAATCAACCACGGCTATCCGCCGTGCCGTTTCAGAGCAGATCAACGCGCTGAAGGAACTTTCTGAAATCGTTGCCAAATCTGGCCGCAGCACCGACAGTTCGGAACAGCGCAACCTGCGTCCGACGCCGCAAGCGCCTGCCGCACGCCCCGCCGAACCGCCACGTCGCCCGGCTCCGGCTCCAGAACAGCGCCGTGCACCACAGGCGCCTTCGGGCGAGACGGCGCTGCGCGGCACGCTCGACCTCGAACGTCCCGCAGACCAAGC
>NZ_AYVL01000002.1 GCF_000502835.1 Mesorhizobium sp. LSJC280B00 | reverse complement strand
GCACAGGCGCGAGGCAGGCGCGGCCGACGGTGAGAATGGCGAGAACGGCGAAGATGCCGTCGCAGAAAAGCTGGATGCCGTTGCCGACAACACCACGTCCGACACTGCCGGACAGAGCGAGGATGCCGCTGGACAGATTGAAGAAGTCGCGCATAGCGGCGAGACCGAGCCTTCCGAAGGCGGATCGAGTTCCATCGCTGCCAGCGTCGATGCCGACGTAATCTCCGAAGCCGTCCCACAAGTCGAGACAAGCGGGGCCGAGACAAGCGGCGAAGCGACGTCCGAAGACAATGATCGCGGCATGCTGGAGGAGGTGCAATCCTCGCATCCGGACGATCACGAGATCGAATCGGTCGGCGCTGAAGACGCGCTCGAAGAAGTGCGCAACCGCCGCAAGCCGGTGCGCCGCCAGTACAAGATTCAGGAAGTGATCAAGCGCCGGCAGATCCTGCTGGTACAGGTCGTCAAGGAAGAGCGCGGCAACAAGGGTGCAGCGCTGACCACCTACCTGTCGCTGGCCGGCCGCTATTCGGTGCTGATGCCGAACACGGCACGCGGCGGCGGTATTTCGCGCAAGATCACCAATGCGCAGGACCGCAAGCGGCTGAAGGAAGTGGTCGCCGATCTCGAAGTGCCGCAAGGCATGGGTGTCATCCTGCGTACGGCCGGCGAAAGCCGCACCAAGGCAGAGATCAAGCGCGACTACGAATATTTGATGCGACTTTGGGAAAATGTTCGCAATCTGACGCTGCAATCGACGGCCCCTGCCCTGGTCTATGAGGAAGGCAGCCTGATCAAGCGCTCGGTGCGCGACCTCTACAACAAGGATATCGACGAGATCCTGGTTTCCGGCGAAGAAGGCTACCGTGAAGCCAAGGACTTCATGCGCATGCTGATGCCGAGCCACGCCAAGGTGGTTCAGCCGTTCCGCGACACGACGCCAATCTTTGTGCGCAACGGCATCGAAGCGCAGCTCGACCGCATGCTGCAGCCGCAGGTGACGCTGAAGAGCGGCGGCTACATCATCATCAACCAGACGGAAGCGCTGGTCGCCATCGACGTCAATTCGGGCCGTTCCACCAAGGAGCACTCGATCGAGGACACCGCACTTCACACCAATCTGGAAGCCGCCGAGGAAGTCGCCCGGCAATTGAGGCTGCGCGATCTCGCCGGCCTCATCGTCATCGACTTCATCGATATGGAGGAGAACCGCAACAACCGCTCCGTCGAGAAGCGGCTGAAGGATCACCTCAAGAACGATCGTGCCCGCATCCAGGTCGGCCGCATCTCGCATTTCGGCCTGATGGAGATGTCGCGCCAGCGCATCCGTGCCAGCGTGCTGGAATCGACCATGAAGCCTTGCCCGCATTGCGGCGGCACCGGCCATGTGCGCTCCGATTCGTCGGTCGCGCTGATGGTGGTGCGGGCAATCGAGGAATTCCTGCTCAAGGATTCGCGCAGCCACATCACGGTGCGGACGCCGGCGGCGACCGCGCTCTATGTGCTCAATCACAAGCGCGGCACGCTGGTGGAATTCGAGCACCGCTTCGGCGTGACCATCACCATCGAAGCCGATGACGCGGTCGGTGCACAACACTATGCCATCTTCCGCGGCGCGCTGGCCGAAAAGCCGGAAGGCTTTGTCGAGGCGCGCACGTTCCCGGCCTATGTCGAGCCGGAAGAACCCGAGGACGAGATCGTCATCGAAGAGGAAGACGAGGCACCGGTGCAGGCCGAGCAGCCACGCCCTGCCCAGCAGCCGCAGCAGCCAAGGTCCGGCGAGGACGGCGAAGGCCGCGATCGCAAGCGCCGCAAGCGCCGCAGACGGCGCGGCGGCAAGGATCGTGAACACGGGGATCGTGAACACGGGGAACGTGAACACGCCGATCGCGAGCATGGCGCTGCTGTGGAAGGTGCTTCCGTTTCGGCGCCGATAGACGATGCCTTCGTAGCCGCCGGCGATCAAGGCGCCGAAGCGGAACGTGAAACGCCGGCCGGTGTTGCCGAAACGGCGGAAGCGGCGGACGACGGTCACGGCAAGAAGCGCCGGCGCGGCAAGCGCGGCGGCAAGCGCAATCGCCGTGAGGACGGCGAGGACGGCTTGGAAGCTGCCCCCGGCGAGCCCACCGCCATGACGGAAGGTGCCGTGTCGGAAGCAGAGCCCGTAATCGGCGAGCCGGAAGGTGCGCCGCCGGCCGAAGAGCTTGCGGTGCTTGCTCCGGCGAACGACGACATGCCGAGCGCCGAAAAGCCGAAGAAGCCGCGCCGTGCCGCCAAGCCGAAGAAGGTTGCGGCGGAAGCAGTTGCCGAGATTGCGGGCGCCGAGACATCGGCTGCCGAGGCCGCCTCCGTGGCTTCCGGCGAGACCGCTGCGCCGGCTTCGCAGGAGACCGAAGCGGCGGCTGCCGAGGAAACGCCGAAGGTCCGGCCGTCGCGGCGCAAGCCCGTACCGGTGGATGCTCCGGTCGTGCCGGTCGTCTCCTCGATCGTCCCCGACGAGGCAAAGACCGAGGAAGCAAAGGCCGAGGACAAGCCGAAGCGTGCCGGCTGGTGGCAACGGAAGGGCTTTTTCTAAGCTTTTCCGTGCATTAGCCAGATTTTCTGATTAAAAAAATCCCGCGCTGCCGATCGGCTGCGCGGGATTTTTTGTCCCAATTCGAGGCGACAGGCACCAGAGCGGAATGCATTCAAATTGAATGGGGCATTCCGCTCTAACTGTTTGTTTTGCCGCATTTGTGCGGACGCCAAATGATTCCATTTGGCTGCAAAATGCTTATGGCGCGAAGATCGACCAGTTCATCGTCTTCGCCAGTTTTTCCAACGCGATCGAGCCCAGCCTGGAATTGCCGTTGGCATTAAGGCCAGGGGACCAGACGGCAAGCGAGGCGACGCCCGGCACGATCCCCAATATGCCGCCGCCAACGCCGCTCTTGCCGGGAATGCCGACGCGGAAAGCGAAGTCGCCGGAGCCGTCATAGTGGCCGCAGGTCAGCATCATCGCGCCGATGCGGCGGGCGCGCTCTGCCGAGACGACGGAATGCCCGGTCGCCGGGTTCTTGCCGCCATTGGCAAGGAAGCGGCCGGCCAGGGCCAGTTGCCGGCAACTCATGGCGATAGCGCAATGGTGGAAATAGACGCCCAGCGCCAGTTCCGGCGCGTGATTGAGATTACCGAACGATTTCATGTAATTGGCAAGCGCGAAATTGCGAAAGCCGGTGGCGCGTTCGGACGCCGCGACCTCGCGGTCGATGATGATGGTGTCGTCATCGGCCAGGAACTGGATGAAGCGCAGGATCTCGCCGATCGCCTCGCGCGGCTGATGACCGGCAAGCAGGATGTCCGAGACCACGATGGCGCCGGCATTGATGAATGGATTGCGCGGAATGCCGTTCTCGTGCTCGAGCTGGACGATCGAGTTGAATGGATTGCCCGAAGGTTCGCGCCCAACCCGCTGCCACAGCGCGTCGCCGACATTGCCGAGCGCCAGCGTCAGCGTGAACACCTTTGAGATGCTCTGGATCGAAAATGCCTCGTCGGCATCGCCTGCGGTCAGCATGCGGCCGTCATTGGTCACCGCGGCAATGCCGAATTTTTTCGGATCGATCTTGCCGAGCTGGGGGATATAGCTGGCGACGTCGCCGCGATCGGTACGCTCCGCCATTTCGGCAGCGACCTCGCGCAACGCATGTTCGAGTTGGGGCGCCTGATCAAACTCCAGCATCGTCGCCCCCGCTACTTCAGCCAGCGTTCGATACGCGCCATCGCCTCGACCATGTCGTCGTGGCTGCCGGCGTAGGAAAAGCGCATCGTGCGATGGCCTTGCAGCGGGTCGAAATCGCGGCCCGGCGTCGCCGCCACATGCGCCTCGGCAAGCATCCGGCGTGCAAACGCCATGCTGTCATTGGTGTGCCTGGTGACGTCGCAGAAGGCGTAGAACGCGCCGTCCATGGGCGCGGCCAAAGCAAAGCCGAGCTCCGGCAGGCGTTGCATCAGGAGCTCGCGGTTCCAGGCATAGCGCGCCTTCACCGCTTCCAGCTCTGGCGTCGCCTTGAATGCCTCGATCGCGGCAATCTGGGACAGTTCGGGCGGCGAGATGTAGAGGCTCTGGGCGATGCGCTCGACTGGCCGCACCAGTTCCTGCGGCAGCACCATCCAGCCGATGCGCCAGCCGGTCATGCAATAATATTTCGAGAAGGAATTGATCACCGTCACATCCGCGCCGAAAGCAAGCGCCGTCGTGTCGGGCGCCGCATAGGCCAGCCGGTGATAGATTTCGTCCGAGATGACGGCGATCCCGAGCTCTTGCGCCGTTTTGACCAGCGCCTCGAGATCGCCGGCGGGAATGACCGCGCCGGTCGGGTTGGCCGGGCTGGCGAACAGCACGCCCTTCAGCGGTTTTTCGCGATGCGCGGCTTGCAGGTGCTCGGCATGCAGATAGGCGGCGCCGTCCAACTCGATCTCGGCGATGTCGATGCCGAGCGCGGCCATGATGTTGCGATAGGCAGGATAGCCGGGCGCAGCGATGGCGACGCGGTCGCCTGGATCGAACATTGCCAGGAAAGCAAGGTTGAAGGCAGCCGACGATCCGGTGGTGACGGCTATCCGCTCGGGCGAAACGTCAAGCCCGTAGTGCTCGCCATAATGCGCCGCGATCGCCTTGCGCAGACCGGCGAGGCCCAGCGCGTCGGTATAGCCGATGCGGCCTGCTTTCAAGGCATTGGCCGCCGCTTCGCGAACCCCGGCCGGCGCCGGATCGGAAGGCTGGCCGACGGCCATAGAAACGACCGGCAGGCCCTTGGCTTTCAGCCGATTCGCCTCGGCCAGGATGTCCATGGCATGGAACGGTTCGACCGCGCCGCGGCGCGAAAGCGAAACAACCATTTTTCAATCCACCACACTTGTCCGCACGTGCCGGCCATATGCTGGCCGCGCCGCACAAATGCCCGATTGGTGTGGGGATCACAAGTTCGGTAAGTTTAGGCTGCCGACTTTTCATCCTTCGCCCACTCGTCTACCAGTGGACCTGCCATGTTGAGCCGACCCAAATCGACGATCGCCAGGACAGCGCGCGCCCTCGCGACGCTTTCGCTTGCCGCGATGGTCGCCATGGCCGGCTCGGTCAATGCCTTTGCGCAGAATGTGCCGGTTGTGCGCGATGCCGAGATCGAGGCGCTGGTGCGCGATTACGCGCGGCCGATCTTCAAGGCGGCGGGCTTGTCGGGCGACGCCATCAACATCGTGCTGGTCAACGACCAGAGCTTCAACGCCTTTGTTGCCGGCCGCCGCCTGTTCATCAACACCGGCGCGCTGATGACGGCCGAAACGCCCAACGAGATCATTGGCGTCATTGCCCACGAGGCCGGCCATATCGCCGGCGGACACCAGCAGAAATTGCGAGAACAGCTCGAGCGCGCCAAGACGATGGCGATCCTGGCGACGCTGCTTGGCGCCGGCGCCATGGTGGCCGGCGCCACCAGCAACAGCCGCGGTCTCGCCGGCGCCGGCATGGGCGTGGTGGCCGGCGGCGGCGAGATGGCGCAACGCAGTATCCTCGCTTATCAGCGCACCGAAGAGATGACCGCCGACCGTTCGGCGATCACCTATCTCAATGCAACCGGCCAGTCCGGCATGGGCATGCTGAAGACGTTTGGCCGCTTCCAGAACGCATTGTCGCTCTCGGGCGCGCAAGTCGATCCCTACAGGATCAGCCATCCGATGCCGCAGGAGCGTATCGCCAATCTCGAAGTGCTGGTGAAGCAGAGCCCTTACGTCGACAAGGTCGACCCGCCGGCACTGCAGCAGCGCCACGACATGATGCGCATCAAGATCGCCGCCTACATGCAGGGCCAGGCGGCGGCGTCGCGATTGATGCGCAAGAACCCCGGCAGCCTCGCCTCACGCTATGGCGACGCGCAGATGACCTATCTTTTCGGCAATCTGGCGTCGGCGCTCACCAAGACCAACGCGTTGATCAAGGAACAGCCGAAAAATCCCTATTTCCAGGAATTACGCGGCGACATCCTGATGAAGGCGAACCGGCCGAAGGATGCGGCGGACGCCTATGCCAAGTCGGTCAGCCTCGATCCGGCGCGATCGGGGCTGCTGCCGGTCTCTTACGGCCAGGCGCTGATGGCGATCGGCACGCAGGATTCGCTGAAGAAGGCGGTGGCGCAGATCAACACCGGCCTCGGACGGGATCGCGAAAACGCCGCCGGATACCGCTATCTGGCACAGGCTTACGGGGAACTCGGCAACATCCCGGCCGCCGAGCTTGCAACCGCCGAAGGGCATTTCTATTCCGGCGACTACAAGAATGCGAAAATCTTCGCCATGCGGGCGCAGCAGAGCATGAAGCGGGGCGAGCCGGGCTGGCTTCGCGCGCAGGACATTATAAACTACGCACCATCAGGTAAGAAGAAGTGAACCTTTCGGACGCAGGCTGCGACACAGCCAAAGCGAGCGGACCGGAACACGGGCAAGAGGATCGAGGATCATGACCAAGGCAATTCTGCTGGGCACTACCGGAGTGGCAGCGGCTCTCGCCATGCTGGCATTCGGCTTCGTCGCCGGCAATCCGCAGACGGCGAAGGCCGGCACGGCGCAGCTTGCCCAGACGGCGTCCTCGGGTACCAAGCTCGACCGCACCGAAGTCGAAGGCATCGTCCGCGACTATCTCCTGAAGAACCCGGAAGTGCTTCTGGAGGCACAGCAGGCACTCGAGGCCAAGCAGAAGGAAGAACAGCGCGTCGCCAGTCTCGGCGTCATCAAAGACGCCAAGGACCAGATCTTCAATTCCTCCTTTGACGGTGTTGTCGGCAATCCGAACGGCAAGGTCACCATCGTCGAATTCTATGATTATAATTGCGGCTACTGCAAACGCGCCATCGACGACATGCGCGCGCTGACCAAGGCCGATCCGGACCTGCGCTTCGTACTCAAGGAGTTCCCGATCCTCGGCCCGGATTCGCAGAAGGCGAGCGTCGTCTCGATGGCCTTCCATTTGATGAAGCCGGAGAAATACGGCGAATTCCACAATGCGCTGCTCGGCGGCCAGGGGCGCGCCACCGAGGCGGCGGCAATCAAGGTGGCGCTGTCGCTCGGCGCCGACGAGGCGGCGCTGCGCGAAAAGATGAAGGACCCGAGCATCACCGAGGCCTTCTCCAAGACCTATGACCTCGCCACCAAGCTCGCCATCACCGGAACGCCGTCCTATGTCGTCGGCAACGAGGTGGTGTTCGGCGCGCTTGGCCAGGAAGTGCTGGCCGAAAAGATCGAGGCGGCGAAGGCCGCGCTCTGATCAGCATTCGGGTTTCGATTAGGCTGCGGGTTTCCGGCACGGGCCGTTTTCCGGCTGTTGTGGACGGCGAAAGAACGCACTTGCGCTCTTTTCGCCAGCGTCTATGCCCATTATAGAGGGTCCGGCGCGCCGGCTTAGCCGCGCCGGGAAAGGTCGGCATATTTTGAAAACGGTTTTCGTCCTGAACGGCCCCAATCTCAACGCGCTCGGCAAGCGCGAGCCGGGCATCTATGGCGGCAAGACGCTTGCCGCGATCGCCGACGACTGCAAGCAGGCAGGTGCCGCACTTGGGCTGGAGATCGATTTCCGCCAATCGAACCATGAGGGCGACCTCGTCGACTGGATCCAGGAGGCCGCCGACAAGGCCGCCGCGATCGTCATTAATCCGGGCGCCTACGGCCATACCTCGATCGCCATTCACGATGCCATCCGCGCTGTCGCGCCGCTGCCGGTCGCTGAGGTGCATCTCTCCAACATCCACGCGCGGGAACCATTCCGCCACGTCTCCATGGTCGCGCCGGTCGCCGTCGGCATGATCTGCGGGTTCGGGCCGCTCGGCTACACGCTGGCGCTGCAGGCGCTGGCTGCACGCCTATGACCGGCCAACAAACAGAAGGCTCGAAAATGTCGATAAAGAAGAACGGTGTTGACCAGCAGCTGATCCGCGATCTGGCGGGCATACTGAACGACACCAACCTGACCGAGATCGAGGTCGAGCTGGGCGATCTGAAGGTGCGCGTCTCGCGGCAGGCCCCGGCCGTCCATGCCGTCGCCACAGCTCAGCCGGCCTATGCCCCGGCAGCCGCGCAGCCTGCGGCAGCGGCCGCGCCGGCGACGCCCGACGTGTCGAAGAACGCCGTTGCCTCGCCGATGGTCGGCACCGCCTATCTGGCACCGTCGCCCGACGCCAGGCCGTTCATCGAAATCGGCCAGAAGGTCAAGGAAGGCCAGACGCTGCTGATCATCGAAGCAATGAAGACGATGAACCAGATACCCTCGCCGCGCGCCGGCACGGTGACGGCGATCCTGTTTGAAGATGCGCAGCCGGTCGAATATGGCATGCCGCTCGTCGTGATCGAGTAGAGCCGGGAACAGGCGAAAGATGTTCCAGAAAATCCTCATCGCCAATCGCGGCGAAATCGCCCTCAGGGTGCTGCGCGCCTGCAAGGAGCTCGGCATCCAGACGGTGGTGGTGCATTCGACCGCCGACGCCGACGCCATGCATGTGCGTCTCGCCGACGAGAGCGTCTGCATCGGCCCGCCGCCGTCGCGCGACAGCTATCTCAACATCCACCAGATCGTCGCCGCCTGCGAGATCACCGGCGCCGACGCGGTGCATCCCGGCTACGGTTTTCTGTCGGAGAACGCCAAGTTCGCCGACATCCTCGCCGCGCACAACATCACCTTCATCGGCCCGACCGGCGACCATATCCGCATCATGGGTGACAAGATCGAAGCCAAGCGTACCGCAAAACGCCTCGGCATTCCCGTGGTGCCCGGCTCCGACGGCGCGGTCACCGAGGACAAGGAAGCCAAGCGCATTGCCGCCGCGATCGGCTACCCCGTGATCATCAAGGCGTCGGCCGGCGGCGGCGGGCGCGGCATGAAAGTGGCGCGTAGCGAGGCCGATCTCGAGGTGGCGCTGCAGACGGCACGCTCGGAGGCGGGTGCGGCCTTCGGCGACGACGCAGTCTATATCGAGAAATATCTGCAGAAGCCGCGCCATATCGAAGTGCAGGTGTTCGGCGACGGCGCCGGGCGCGGCGTGCATTTCGGCGAGCGCGACTGCTCGCTGCAGCGCCGCCACCAGAAGGTCTGGGAAGAAGCGCCCTCGCCGGCGCTCAATGCCGAAGAGCGCGCGCATATTGGCGGCGTCTGCGCCAGGGCGATCGCCGATCTCGGCTATTCCGGCGCCGGCACCATCGAATTCCTCTATGAGGACGGCGAGTTCTATTTCATAGAGATGAACACGCGCCTGCAGGTCGAACATCCGGTGACCGAGGCGATTACCGGCATCGACCTCGTGCACGAGCAGATCCGCGTCGCCTCGGGCGGCGGACTTTCGGTGCGCCAGGAGGACATCCGCTTCCACGGCCATGCCATCGAATGCCGCATCAATGCCGAGGATCCGCGCACCTTCACCCCCTCGCCGGGCACCATCACCCATTTCCACACGCCGGGCGGCCTCGGCATCCGTGTCGATTCCGGCGTCTATTCCGGCTACAAGATCCCGCCCTACTACGACAGCCTGATCGGCAAGCTGATCGTGCATGGCCGCAACCGCGTCGAATGCATGATGCGGCTGCGGCGCGCGCTCGACGAATTCGTCGTCGACGGCATCAAGACGACGCTGCCACTGTTTCGCGACCTCGTTGGCAACGCCGACATCGCCAATGGCGACTACGACATCCACTGGCTGGAAAAATACTTGGCCGAAGGCGAGTGATACAGGGCGAAGCGATGACCCGTCCCTACGCACCCGGTTATCGCATCCCGACCGACCTTTTGCTCAAAGCCTATGCCTCCGGCGTCTTCCCGATGGCCGAAAGCGCCAATGACCCCGAAGTATTCTGGGTGCGGCCGGAGACGCGCGGCATCATTCCGCTCGACGGGTTCCACATACCGAAAAGCCTGAGAAAGACGATCCGCAAGAACCTGTTCGAGTTCCGCATCGATTTCGACTTCGAGGCAACGATCGAGGCCTGTGCCGAAAGGCGCGAGGAACGTCGGTCGACCTGGATCAACGCGCCGATCCGCGAAGCCTATATCGAGCTGCATCGGATGGGCCATTGCCATTCGGTCGAGGCCTGGCACAACGACCGATTGGTCGGGGGGCTCTACGGCGTATCGCTCGGCCGCGTGTTCTTCGGCGAGAGCATGTTCGCCAGGGAGACCGACGCGTCAAAGGCCTGCCTGGTTCACCTCGTCGAACGCCTGAAGGCGCGTGGCTTTGCACTGCTCGATACGCAGTTCACCACCGAGCATCTCAAACGCTTCGGTGCAATCGACGTGCCGCGCGGCAAGTACGAGAAGATGCTGGCCGAGGCGCTGAAGGGCGAGGCCGTGTTTTTTCCATAAACTGGAATGGTTCATCGTTTCACATAAACGCAATTCCGGAAAGCCGTTCACACTTTCCTGGACTTGCTCTTGCGGCCGGTCAGCCTTTTGCTGCCGTCACCAGCGGCGTCTGTGCGTGGAACATCATCTTCCAGCCATTGACGCGGTGGACATAGCCGGTGCTGACCAGCGCCGCATAGGCTTCGCCATCTTGCCGCGTCGCACGCGCCTCGTAGGTCAGCATGACGATGTCGCTGCCCGGCTCGATGATGCCCTTGAGGTCGATGTCGAGATCGCGCCAGCGGTTCGGGTCCGTGACAGTTGCGGCCAGATCGGTATTGCTCATCACCCGCGCCATCTGCGGGAAGGCCACCAGGCAGTCGGTATCGGCATTGGCCTTGAAATAGTCGGCACCGCCGCTCCAGAATCCCCTTTCGATGTCGAGAAGTTCGTTCTTGTTGGCCATCATCATGGCAACCTCCTCCGTAGAGAGGCACCAACGCTCGGGCAACGCGGCGGTTCCGCAGGGCGCGGTATCCGCCGCGCACTGACAGGTTCTAGTTGGTTTTGGGGGCGGCGGGTGCCGGCACATCGGACTTCTGCTTGCAGCCCTTCAGCCAGATATCATAGACGGCATGCTCGACGGCGTTGATCCCGGGGCTTTCGGCAAACATCCAGCCGGTGAAGATACGGCGTATTTTCCGGTCGAGCGTGATCTCGTCGACCTCGACGAACGAATCCGTCTTCGGCTCTTCGTTTTCGGGCCGCGAATAGCAGATGCGCGGCGTCACCTGCAAAGCGCCGAACTGAACCGTCTCGTCGATATAAACATCGAAGGTGATGATACGGCCGGTGATCTTGTCGATGCCGGCGAATTCAGCGACTGGATTGGTGATGCGCTCGGATACTGCCGGTGCTGCAGGCGCCACCGACGCGTCCGGCGCAGGCGGCGCCAATTCCTGCGCAGTAGCAAGCGCCACCATAGAAGCGAGAACGACCGCGGTTAATCCGCCCGTCAAAATTCGGCTGAACATGCTCATGCAAGGTCCGGTGGTTTGCGCCCGGGGTGATTCTCTTAACGCCAAGGCTAGTTGCTGCTGTCGGATCAGCAAACAGCTAAACAGCAATTGTGGCGACAAAGGACCGCCCCCGTGGGGACCGCGCCCTTGGGGACCGCGCGCGTGTCGCGGCGATCGATCACGAACCAGGCGTCCAGGCGTCGTAGTCGCCCGTCACCTGCGGACGATGCTGGTTGGTCAGCACCGAGCCTTTCGGGCGATAGGCCGCGGGGCTGCCGGTGAGGTTCGGCACATGCGGCTTTTGCCAGTCGCGTGGCTTGTAGTCTTCGCTTGGCGGCGCAACGTCGACACGATGATGGATCCAGCCATGCCAGCCGGGCGGAATCGCCGAGGCTTCCGAATAGTCGCGGTAGATAACCCAGCGACGGGTGCGGCCTTCCGAATCGACGCCGCCCTCATAGTAGACGTTGCCAACCTCGTCCTGCCCGACCTTCTTGCCGTGCCGCCAGGTGTGGAAGCGCGTTCCCAATGTCTGGCTATTCCACCAGGTGAAAAACTGCAGAAGGAAAGTTTTCATCCAAATCCTCGTGGCAAGTCCTTGAAGCAAGTCCTCGCGGCGGCTGCGGCGCCTGTTCCTGCTTATGGCTTCACGGCATTGCGAAGGCAAGCGTCTTGCCGCAACCGAGGAGCAAATGGGTGGCGGGAAAGCGAAACGATCATGTCATTTTCGCGGCCGCCCGAAGCAGATGAAATGGGTTGTTGGCAACCTTACGCAGCGTTATTCTAGGAGTTGAAGCTTCGTTGCCTCAAGGACGGCAAATGAGAGGGGCTCATGTCATCGCTGGCGGGCACGGCCGGTCGCGCGTTGCCGCAGGTCGTTGAGGCGATCTACGATTCGATTGCCGACGTCGACCGCTGGCAGGCGACACTCGAGGCCATCTGCAACCTGGCGGAAGGCCAGCTTGCCATGCTCGCCGTCATCGACACGATCAGCAGCTCCGCGCGGTTTTCGGTGTCTTGCGGCGATCCCGCAGTTCTTGAGCCGTTGAAGCATGACTACGGCTCGCAAGTGCCGTTCTATGCGGCGGTTCCCAAGATGGAGATCGACGTGCCGTTCACCGTCGATTCGATCTACGCCCTGCAAGGCCCGGATACGCGACAGAGATGGCTCGAAAGCCGCATCGTGCGCGAATGGGTGCAACCCAACCGCCTGGACGATTTCTTCTGGGTGGCGTTGATGAAGCGGCCGACCCGGATCGGCACGTTGATGGTGGTTACCGACAAGGACAGGCGCCAGATTTCCCGCGAGGATATCGAGCTTGTCTGCCTGTTGGCACCGCATGTGCGGCGCGCGGTGACCATCGGCGACCTGTTCGAGGCCGAGCGGCGCAAGGCCGAAATCTTCCGCTCCATCATCGAAAGCCTCGACCATCCGGTGCTGATCGTCGCCGAAGACATGACCATCATCTTCGCCAATCCATCAGCCGAAGCGCTGCTCGCCGAAAACATTTCGGTTGCTTGTGTGCGCGGCCAGCTTTCCTTCACCTATGCCAATGCCAATGCCGCGATCGGCCGCGCCGTCCAGCTCGGCACGCGCGACGAATTCGCGCTCGGACCTTGCGGCATCAACATTCCCCTGGCCAAGACGGCCGTTCCGGCGGTGGCCCATGTGATGCCGCTGGCGCGGCGTGAGATCTCGGCGCGCATCTCGCAGCGCGCCGCTGCAGCGATCTTCATCGCGGCGGCCGGTTCGGCACCAATCCCGGCGCTGGACGCCATTGCGGCGCTGTTCGGATTGACCGCGGCAGAAAGGCGCGTCGCCGGTCACGTTGCCGCCGGCCTGACGCGAAAGGAAATCGCCGCGGCCGGCGGCGTCTCGGACGGCACCGTCAAGTCGCAGCTGGCGACGATCTTCGACAAGACCGGTACAGGCGATCAGCGCGAGCTCGAACTGTTGATGCGCGAATTGTCGCCACCCTTGCGCTCCAGGTGATTTTGCTCAGGTTCCCCGGACCGGCAGCGGTCCAGAAGACTCGGCCGGCAAGTTTTTCAAGCCCTGAGACCATCGTCCGCAAAATCTGCGAAACGAAACCGGCATCGTTGCAATTCGGCCAAAATCATGGTGCGGTCGTTCGCGGTCCAGAAACGCGGCACTATGCTCGGCTGGAATGAAAATGGTTTCTGGCGCGGATCTCGATCTTTGACACCGACATCTACCGAGCGGCTGCTCCCCTACCTCTTTCTGCTTGGGCTGATCGTAATCGCGGTCGCTTTCCGGCCACTGCTGCCTGTCGACGAAACGCGATATCTCAGCGTCACCTGGGAAATGTATCTGAGCGGACAGATCTTCGTCCCGACGATGAATTTCGCGCCCTATCTGCAGAAGCCGCCACTGCTGTTTTGGCTTATCGACCTTGTCTGGAATATTTTCGGCGCCAGCCGGCCGGCGGCGATGCTGGTCATCTTCGCCGCCTCCTCGCTCGTCATCTGGCTGACGACGGCGTTGGCAAAGACCCTGTTTCCGGGCCGCGACGACATCGCGCGGCGCATCCCCTGGCTGGTCGCCGGAAGCAGCGTGTTCGTCATCTATTCGACGCTGATCCTGTTCGATCTGTTGCTGGCGGTCTTTGTGCTCGCCGCGCTGTTGTCGTTGATTGCCTTTGCCCGCAGCGGCAACCGCTGGCAGGCCGTCCTGGCCGGGCTGTTCATCGGCATGGGCGTGCTGACGAAAGGCCCGGTGGTGCTGATCCATATCGGCGCGCCCATCCTGTTCTACCCGTTCTGGCGCGACGGGCGGGCGGGACTGACGACACCGAACTTCCTCGCTGGAATGGGCCTGGCCCTGCTCGCCGCACTAATTCCGGTGGCGATCTGGCTGGTGCCGGCGACCATCCTGACAAAAGGCAATTTCGTTTATGATCTCGTCTGGAACCAGTCGGCGGGGCGCGTCACCGGCAATTTGCGCAATTCGCACGGCCGGCCGTTCTATTTCTATCTGCTGCTGCTGCCGGTCATGTTCATACCGTGGATCTTCATACCCGAGGTGTGGCGGTTGAAGCTGCGCACGCGGATACGCAGCCTGATCGACGCGAAGTCGCCGGATCTGCGCGCCTTGCGCCTGCTGTCATTCTCGTTCGTTGCCGTGTTTCTGGTGTTCAGCGCGATATCCGGCAAGCAGCCTCATTATGTCGTGCCGATGTTGCCGTTCGTGGTCATCCTGTTCGGCTATTTCATGGCGGAGATCCCGCTCGCCAGGCTGAAGAGCTCGGCCATCGTCATGCTTGTCATTTTCGGCATCGGCCACGCGGTAGCATCGGCAACCGCGTTCAAACGCTATGATCTGACGCCGCTCGCCAACTTCATCGACGAGCGAAAGGATGCGGACTGGGCCGTGGCTTTCGACTATCAAGGCGAAGTCGGCTTCCTGGCCCGGTTGCAAAAGCCATTCGAAACCACCGACAAACCGGAAGAATGGCTTGGCTCGCATCCCAGCGGCTATGTCATCGACAAGGTTTCCAAGGATCCCGGCACTGCAGGGCAAATCGCGTTCCGGCTTCGCGTCGAACGCGGCTATCTCGTCGTGCTGAAGGGACAGCATTGACGATCGTCACCGGTATGCGAGTTCGTCCCCCGCGCGGGAGATGAAGGCGTTGCTGCTTCGTGGTTCCATCGCTCGATAGAACCGGGAGGTATTCATGCGCAAGCTCATCTCGACGACGCTTTTTGCCTTATCGCTCGCAGTGGCCGGCCTTGCCGCCGATCCGGCATGGAGCTTCAAATGTCAGTCCGGAACGATTGGGCAAGGCAGTTGCTCCTGCTCCGGGACCGCCGACTGCACCGATATGCGGCATTCCAAAATGTGCAAGGGCGACCTGAACTGCGGTTCGGGCAAATGCTCCTGCACGGCCGCATTGGTAGTCGACCCCGGCCCGAAAACCCCCAAGCCCAAGGTCGTCACGCCGAAGGCGACAACCAAAGGCGTCGTGAAGCAGTAGACATCCAATCCGAAAAGGACGGCGGCTCGACGTCGCTGGGCCGGCCCGATGTTTCGCGGTTCATCCCCCGTGCGGGCGATGAACCGCAATCGAACACATGCTGCTGTCTAGCCGGAGGGTGGTTTCCAACGACAGAGCGAGGATACCATGTTGAAAACCTGCACGATGCTGTTCTTCTGCCTGATGGCGGCCACCGCGGCCGCCCAGCCGCCGCCTTCGGGGCCGCCGGTTCCCAGTGCGGCACTTGCCCCATGCAACGCCACACAATCGAACAGGCCCTGCAAAGCCGAACTCGGCGTGTTCCTGATCACCAACACCGTCCGCAACCTGGCGCAAGCCAAGGTCGACGCCACCAACGCACAGCTGGCCGCCCAGGGACGATCGTCACGCGCATCGATCGAATCGCTGAAGCAATGGCGGCCGTCGCGCTTTGCGACGCAGATGCTGAACCAGCCGAACAGCTGGTTTGTCAAAGTTCCTTACATCCTGACCATCAAAGTCTCGATCCCGGTGACCTCCGACCGCCATATCGGCATTCCCATAGACGTCAACGTCTTCTGCAGCGGCTGGCAGACCGATTCCAGCCAGGTCATCATCCGCTCGCAACCCGGCCCGGCGAGCTTCGAGGGCGGCAACATCCTCGAAGACGTTTTCAACGTCGGTAACTACATCGACGCTCAGGTACGCAGCTCGTTTTCGGCACCCCTGCCGGTGACGACGCCGGTTCCAAATTCGAAATGCTCGGCAATAGACGGCTCCGATGCCGGCACGCAGGCCAGCGGCGATGATCTCATCTTCTGGACGGTGCCGCGGCGCAACCTGGTGGTGACGGACGCCATAGCCAAGCCGACGGTTGAAGTGACCTTCGACAGCCTCACACGCCTGCCAGCCCGCGACTTCCACAACAATGTCGTCTATGCGGAATCCGAGGCCATAAACCTCAACGTCTATGCCAATGAGGATGGCCGTCAGAAGGCGCTGACGATGCGCGAAGGCGACGTGGCTGTGCTGAACCTTCCCGCAGTACGGCTGGACGCGCGAAAATACGATTCGCTGGTCGTCATCGGCAATGTCGACCAGCCGCCGAACGACCCCAGAGACAGCGCCTTCGCAGTAGCGGCCAAGACTGCGGGATTCGGTGCCGGTTCCAAGATCATGCAGATCCCGAAGTGGTATTCGAGGCCGCCGGACCAGTTCAATCCCAAGCCTACATGGATCAGAGTTCCCGGCTATGAGCTGCACTATACGGTACGCTATCTCAACAGCGGCGGGCTGGCCGTCGATGGTGGAACCAGTGCGGTCCGGCCTCCAAAAGTCGCCGTTCCGATAAAGGCGCTCATCAAGCCGAAAACGCCCTGACGCGGCCGCTCGCGGATGACGGCGGCGGTTCAGACCGCTGCCGCCTTCCCCCGCGCGGCAGATGCGGCAGCGCCGGCTTCATGGCCTGATCTTGCCGGGACAAACGCGCCGCTGCGCCACGAGCGAGCGGCGCCATCGATGGAGGCAAACGATGCTGCACCTTCCTCACACCATGCCCGCCGTCAGGATCATTGCGGCAATCTCGCTGCTTGCCTTCCCGAACTTCATGCCGCCGGTCACAAGCCCGGCGAACGCGCTGCCGGTCAGCCAATCCTGCAGGATCACCACGTATTATAAGACTGCGGCAAAGGCGACGGAGGTTGGCGTGCGCTCGACGTGCCAGGGCGTCAAAAAATGGGGCGTCACCTCGAAATATTACGAGGTGGAAAAAATCGAAGCCGCCACGCCCCCGCACACGTCGGGTGGAGGCGGCAGCCTGCCGTGCGAGTTTCTCGCTGCCGGCTGCTCCAACCTGCCTGAGAAACGCAACTGAGCGTCAGGCGAACGAGCTATCCGAGTTGCTTCTCCAAAACCAGCGCCGGCAAGCCCGAGGCGCCGCCGCAATCGGCCGTGTTGCCGGCGGGCAAGAACCCTCGCGAGCGGTAAAAGGCGATGGCCGGAGCATTTGCTTCCTCGACCTCGACGCGCAGCGTCCGGACCTCCGGAAAGCTGGCCTCGATCTCGTCCAGCAGCGCCTGGCCGATGCCTTGCCTCTGCCAGGCCGGATGGACGTAAAGCTGGTTCAGCATGACGATCCTGGCATCCGTGGTGGCGGCCGCGAAAGCCATGCCGCCGATGCTTTTGCCGTCGTCGGCGACCAGGAACTCCGAGTTCGGCCGCGTCAGCCGTGCCTTGAGCGCGGCGATCGAATGCCATTCATCGGTGATTTCGGTAACCCGCGCCGCGCCATAGATGGCGTCATAGGTGGCATGCCACGTCTCGATCAGCAATGCGCGCACCGCCGCCAGATCGCGCTCGCCGGCGGTGCGGACGAACATCCTACTCGATCCCGAGCCTGGCCTTGACCAGCTCGTTGACCGCCTGCGGATTGGCCTTGCCGCCAGTCGCCTTCATCACCTGGCCGACGAACCAGCCGGCCATGGTCGGCTTGGCGCGCGCCTGTTCGACCTTGTCCGGGTTGGCCGCGATCACCTCGTCGACCGCCTTTTCGATGGCGCCGGTATCGGTGACCTGCTTCATGCCACGGCTCTCGACCAGCTGACGCGGATCGCCGCCCTCGTTCCAGACGATCTCGAACAGATCCTTGGCGATCTTGCCGGAGATGGTGCCTTCCTTGATCAGGTCGATGACAGCACCAAGCTGGTCGGGTGAAACAGGAGCGTTTTCAATGTCCTTGCCGGCCTTGTTCAAGGCACCCAGGAGGTCGTTGATGACCCAGTTGGCGGCGAGCTTGCCGTCGCGCCCGGCCGCCACCTTCTCGAAATAATCGGCGACCGCCTTTTCCGATACCAGGATCGAGGCATCGTAGGTCGACAGGCCAAGCGAAGCGATCAGTCGCGCCTTTTTGGCATCGGGAAGTTCCGGCAGGTCCTTTGCCAGTTCGTCGACATAGGCCTGGTCGAATTCCAGCGGCAGAAGATCGGGATCGGGGAAATAGCGGTAGTCATGCGCTTCTTCCTTGGAGCGCATCGAGCGCGTCTCACCCTTATTGGGGTCGAACAGCCGCGTTTCCTGCTCGATCCTGCCGCCGTCCTCGAGGATGGCAATCTGGCGGCGCGCTTCATAGTCGATGGCCTGGCCGATGAAACGGATCGAGTTGACGTTCTTGATCTCGCAGCGCGTGCCGAATTCGCCGCCGGGCCGCCGCACCGAGACGTTGACGTCGGCGCGCAGCGAGCCTTCGTCCATATTGCCGTCGCACGTGCCGAGATAGCGCACGATGGTGCGCAGCTTGGTGACATAGGCCTTGGCTTCATCGGCGGAACGCATATCCGGCTTGGAGACGATCTCCATCAGCGCCACGCCGGAGCGGTTGAGATCGACGTAGGACATCGTCGCATGCTGGTCGTGCATCGACTTGCCGGCGTCCTGCTCCAGGTGCAGGCGCTCGATGCCGACCTCGATGTCCTCGAATTCGCCCTGCCGGTCCGGGCCGACCGAGACGATCACCTTGCCCTCGCCGACGATCGGCTGCTTGAACTGCGAGATCTGGTAGCCCTGCGGCAGGTCGGGATAGAAATAGTTTTTCCTGTCGAAGACCGATTTGTGGTTGATCTCGGCCTTCAGGCCCAGCCCGGTGCGGATCGCCTGCTTGACGCATTCCTCGTTGATGACCGGCAGCATGCCGGGCATCGCCGCGTCGACCAGGCTGACATTGGCGTTGGGCGCGGCGCCGAAAATGGTCGAGGCGCCGGAAAACAGCTTTGCCTGAGAGGTCACCTGCGCGTGGACCTCGAGGCCGATGATGATCTCCCAGTCGCCGGTGGCGCCGGGAACCAGGCGCTTGGCGTCGGGCGTGCGGGTGTCGATGATGCTCATAAGGGCCTGCATATTGAAATTGCGGATATGCGAGAACGCATATTTTGATGTGCAACTTCGCTAGTGCAAACCGCCAAAAGAGACAAGCGCAAAGCCGCAGGCGCCGACGCGGCACAGGCCCGTACCTGCCGCGATGGACTGCTATAGCGGCTTGAAAAAAGTTCAATGGCCGGCAACCCGGCCGCCGTCACCTATGCCGTGGCGATGTAGGCCCTGATCTCCTCGGCCTCGCGCTCGACATCCTCGATGCGGCGCTTGACCACGTCGCCGATCGACACGATGCCGTCGAGCAGCCCGTTCTTTTCCACCGGCAGATGGCGGAAGCGGCCCTTGGTCATGATCTCCATGACCTCGTTGACGGTGTGGTTCTCATTGCAGATCTTCACCTTGGGCGTCATCGCCGAGCGGACGGCAAGGTCGAGCGCCGCCGCCCCCTCCTTGGCGAGAACCCGCACCACATCGCGCTCGGAAAGAATGCCGACGATCTTGTGATCGCCGTTGGTGATGACCAGCGCGCCGATCCTGTGTTCGGAAAGCATGCGGATGGCTTCGCTGAGCTTTTCGTTCGGCCCGAGCGTCACCACGTCGTGGCCTTTTGCCTCGAGAATTGCCTTAACAGTCATGGCGTCCTCCTCTGCATTTCCTGCCGGCTCCTGCCCTGGCCGGCTTTCCCTGGGATGAACATGGTGCGCCGCGATCGGTTGCATTTCAAGTGCGGCGGTCTCAGGTCTCCGGCTCGTCCGCCTGCCGGGGCACCTGCTCTCGCCGATCAAAAAACCGCAGGCCGAAGAAGCCGGCAAGAAAACCGCCAATATGGGCTTCCCAGGCGATCTGGCCGTCAATGCCAGGCGCCAGGCCGAAGAGGCCGGTCGCCAGGTTGATCACCATCCACATGGCGAGAAAGGTGACGACGCCGCGCGAGCGCAGCACCGCCGCCATCGGCAAAGGCTGGCCGGCGAAGGCGGCCTTGCCCGACGATCGGTCGATGCGGAAGCCGTAGCGTGCCGCCGCGCCCATCATGCCGGAAATCGCGCCGGAGGCGCCGACCAGCGGCGCCTCGCCAAGCGGGTGCATGGCCCAGAACAGCGCCACCGCCGCCAGTCCGGTCGCGGCGAAGAACAGGCTGAAGCGCAGCGCGCCGAAGCGGTTGGCCAACGGTGAGCCGAAGGCCGCGAGCCACACCATGTTGATGGCAAGATGGGCAAAGCCGCCATGCAGGAAGGCATAGGTAAAAGGGCTCGAAAACGCGAAGAAATCCAGATCGAAGCGGCCGGAATAGCGGATCGGGACAAAGGCGGCCCGGACAAGCAGTTCGAAGTCCTGGTCGTCGGTCAGCCAATAGACCCGGATCAGATGGACCGCGACACAGATGCCGATCACCGCCAGCACCACGGGCGGCAGGTTGAACACCGGCTCGCGGCGCTGCTCCGGTTCGCGGGCGGCAGGCCCGCTCTCGCCCTGCTCGATCTCCGGTGGGCTTTCTGGGTCGCTCATATGGCTTGCACTCAGTCGCTGGATTGGACTTGGCGAGCATGTAGATCACGGCCAACCGAATCACAAACGGCGAATCAGCAGCCCCGAATCAAAAAAAGAAGCCGTCCAAGGTTTCCCTTGAACGGCTGGTCGAGCCCCCTTGCTCCCCCTGAACTCTTGACTGAAGTGCTGCCGATCGTCGCAAAACGACCGCTTCTGGAGTGGTTTTGGTGTGCCACAGGCCTCGCTGGCGCGCAACGTAAACCAGTTGTTAACCTTAACCGCCCCGACCCGTGAACAAGTATTAACGATGCTGGCACGCATCCTGCTCCGCAACGCATGTAGGTCTTCGGAGGGCGCCCTTCTGTTCACCGATGGGACATCAGAAGACAGAATGCGCGGAGCAGCATTAGCATGAACCAGACCGGATCGATCACGCTGTTCCATTATTGGAACCGGTTGCGTGACGGACGCCCTGCCCCGAAGCGCTCGGAAGTCGAGCCGGCCGACATCAAGTCGCTGCTGGCCGACACGTTCATCCTGGAAAAGGACACGCGCGGCGAAGCGGTGTTCCGGCTCGCCGGCACCAGGCTCTGCGCGGTCTATGGCCGCGAACTCAAGGGGTTTTCATTCCCTTCGCTGTGGCGCGAGAAGGATCAGCGGCTGATCTCGAAGCTGACCGATGGCGTCTTCGACCTGAAATCGGTGGTGCTCATCACCTACGAGGGTTTCAGCCGCAGCGGCCGTTCCAACAGGTTCGAGCTGCTCGCGCTGCCGCTCGACGGCGGTGTCGAGAGCCCGCGCTGCCTCGGGGTGATAAGCGCCGTCGAAAAGCCCTTCTGGCTGGGCGCCGACCCGGTTCTCGACGCCTTGATCGATTCGATCCGCGTCGTCGATCCCGACAAGGAGCCGATGTTCCCGGGGAACCGTCCGGCGATCGAGGTTCCCTCGCTCGCCCCGTCGGAATTCGACCCGCCCGAGACGATTTCGGCGCTCGGCCAGGCCCGCCGCATCCGTCACCTGGTCGTCTTCGACGGCGGACGCGAGGAATGATGCCCAAAGCTTAAAGCAACAGCGCCGGGCTTTCCCCTTTGTTAACCTGCTTTGTTGTAGTTTTCCGCTGAAATTCCCCGCATCCATGCGCGGAATGCCGAACGGGGTATGGCAGTGATGAGGTCAGCGGCGGTCGACCATGCGCCGTCCCAAGCTGAAAGGCGCAACTTTCAGCGCGTCCGCGTGAAAATTTACGGACGCTTCATGCTGGAAGACCGCACCGAACATCCCTGCCAGGTGGTCGACATGTCGCCCGGCAACGTCGCGCTGCGCACCGAGCGCGCCGGCCTGGCGGGCGAAAAGGTCATTGCCTATATCGATCACATCGGCCGCATCGAAGGCGTCATCACCCGCACTTTGCAGGATGGCTTTGCGATGACCGTCATCGCGTCGGACCGCAAGAGGGACAAGCTCGCCGCGCAACTGACCTGGCTTGCCAACAAGCACGAGCTCGACCTGCCGGAAGACCGCCGCCATGAACGCGTCGCACCGCGCAACCCGACGAGCGTGCTGCAGCTTGCCGACGGACGCCAGTACCAGTGCCGCATCATCGACCTGTCGCTGTCGGGCGCGGCGATCGAGATCGACGTCAAGCCGGCCATCGGCGTCCAGGTGACGCTGGGCACCATGCGCGGCCAGGTAGTGCGCCATTTCGAAGATGGCGTCGCCATCGAGTTCGCCGTCATCCAGCGGCCGGAAACGCTCGATACCGAATTCAGCTCATCGCGCGGCTGACGCGGAAGCGTTAGCACTATCGGGAAGAGAGAGGCTGGCGATCCTTCGCGCCCCCTCTGTCCCGCCATCCTAGCTGTTCGAACGGTGCGACGAAGCATGGGAACATGCCCGGCTGGAATCCTTAAACAATTCTATATTCAATTGCGTCAAATTTTATGTTTATTCTATTGGCGTTTTACTTAATGTCTACTTCGCGCTTTTGCGTCAAATAAATCCAGCCGTGTCATTGTCTCCTCAAACGGGGAGACTGAATAATGAACAGGATGAGGGGCAAGCTGTTGCTGGCGGCAATAGCGATGCAGCTTTTCGGTTGGGGGACTGTAAACGCGGCGGAGCCGGCCTTCATGCACACCGGCGGCCGCACCACGCAGCCGGTCGGACACTACGAATTGTGCCAGCAGCTTCCGCAGGAATGCAATCAGAGGACGCCTGGCCGGGCACCCGTCGAGCTGACCCGCAAGCTGTGGGCAACGATCGTCAAGGTCAACAATTCGGTCAACAGCAGGGTCGCGCCGCGCACCGACATGGAAATGTGGGGCAAGGAGGAAGTCTGGTCCTTTCCCAATAGCGGCTTCGGCGACTGCGAGGACTATGCGCTGGAAAAGCGCCGCGAGCTGATGAGCATCGGCGTGCCGGCCGGCGATCTGCTGATGACGGTGGTGCGCCAGCGCAATGGCGACGGCCATGCGGTGCTGACCGTGCGCACCAGCCTTGGCGAGTTCATCCTCGACAATCTCCAGCCCAAGGTGCTGTCCTGGACCAATACCGGCTACACCTACTTGAAGCGCCAGTCCGAGCGGAATTCCGGCGCCTGGGTGACGATCAACGACGGCCGCTCCGACGCGGTCGCCAGCGTCCGCTGAGGACGCCAAGGCATGTCGCCCAAAAGTGCGTAGCGGTTTTGGGATAACGACATGCATAAAACAGAGGTTAAGTGCGTCGCATGACTTCGCGCTTTAGGAGAAACCCGGTCGAGTCCCCACCCTCCCCGTCCCCAACGACCGGGTTTAAGGAGCCGGCCCCGTCCCCGGGCCGGCTCCACCATTTCCGGGTGGAACACATCTCGATACAGTTGTCTCGGCTTTGCCTCCAACTGCGCTTCGTCATCCAAGCTGTCTCACGATCGTTTGTGGGATACGAGCTGCCGTTTGCCGTCGAAACGCTGTTACTTGCCCCTGATACGGAACGCGTCGACAAAGGCGGAAAACGCCGGAGAGGGATGGCGTCGGCTTGGATAGTACAGGTGGTAGCCCTGGAACGTCGGGCACCATTTGGTCAGGACTTCCTGAAGAAGGCCACTCTCAATGTGTGGAAGGACGAGTTCACGCGGTAGATAGGCCAAGCCCACTCCGTCAAGCGCGGCCTGGATCGCCGGCCCCATGTTGTTAAGCGTCAGTTGCCCCTCGACCCGAGCACTGAACTCGCGCGCTCCTTCCCGCAATTCCCAGGCATAGACCGATCCTGACGTCGGCAGCCGGTAGTTGATGCAGTTATGGTCGGTCAGTTCCTGCGGCGTCTCCGGCGGTGTCCGGTGGGCGAAGTAATGGGGTGAGCCGACCACAGTGTAGGTCACGTCGGCTCCGATGCGCACGGCTACCATATCCCGGGCAATGGACTCGCCCAGACGCACGCCGGCATCGAACTGGCGCTCGACGATGTTGGTGAAGGCGTTGTCGACCACCAGCTCGACATTGATATCGGGGAAGTCGCTCAGGAACTTTGGCAGCCGGGCGCGGAAGACAATGTCGACCGAATCGTCGGTGCACACCAGGCGAATGTTGCCGGACGGCCTGTCGCGAAGGACGCCGAGAGCGCTGACCTCAGCCGCGATGCCTTCGAAATGTGGTTCGATGCCTTCCTTGAGGCGTTGACCGGCCGCCGTCGGGGCCACGTCGCGCGTGGTGCGAGACAGAAGACGGACGCCAAGCCGCGACTCCAGCGACTTGATCGTGTGGCTAAGGGCCGAAGGAGTGACCCCGAGCTTGGCGGCTGCTCGGGTGAAGCTCCGCGTCCGGGTGATCTCCAGGAACGCGCGCATTTCGGCGAACTCGTCGCGTGGCATTGATGAGCCTCATTCACAACCACATCAAAATTATACCCGCTAGTCGCATTTGGCCAGCCCGACTACTTAGCTCGGGAACGGACAGGAGACTGCCTTATGACCATCGATTTCGTGCTGGACGAGGCCACTGCTGCTGACAGCGGGACGACCCCATGGTCTGCGGTGGTCTGCCTGTCGCTTCTGACCTTCCTTCTGGTCGGACTGGAGTTCCTGCCGGTGAGCCTGCTCACCCCGATCGCTCAGGATCTGGCCGTCTCCGAGGGTCAGGCAGGCCAGGCAATCGCGGTATCCGGATTCTTCGCCGTGGTTACCAGCCTCTTCGGCAACTCGCTGTTGCGAAACGTCGATCGACGGACGGTGGTTCTGGTCTATACGGCAGTGCTGGCCGCATTGAGCCTGGCGGTGGCGCTTGCTCCCAACTTCCTGGTCTTCCTGGCCGGGCGGGCGCTGGTCGGCATCGCGATCGGCGGTTTCTGGTCACTGTCGACGGCCATTCTGGCCCGCCTGGCCGCGGGACCCGACCTGCCTAAGGCCATTGCCTTGCTCCAGGGTGGCACTGCCTTCGCATTGGTGATCGCCGCGCCCGTCGGCAGCTTCCTCGGATCGCTGATCGGATGGCGGGGAACCTTTTTCGTCACTGTCCCCATCGGCCTTGCGGCGCTCGTGTGGCAGTTGGCCGTTCTCCCGAAGATGCCGCCGATAGAGATCGCCTCGGTGTCGAGCATGTTCGGCCTGCTGCGGAATCGCAGATTCGCCATCGGCATGGGCGCGACCGGGCTCGCTTTCATCGGGCAGAACGCGCTCTCGATCTATCTGCGGCCGGTTCTGGAAAACGTGACGGGCCTTGAGGTCAACACCCTCTCACTGGCTCTATTGGGCGTCGGCCTCGGTGGCGTGGCGGGACTGTCGATTGTCGGCTTCATACTCCGGCGGCACCTCACAGCCGTGCTGATCGGGCTGCCGAGTGCACTCGCGGTCTTCGCTCTACTGCTGATTGCCTTTGGACCGTTTGCACGCGCCACGGCCGGCCTGCTGGTTCTTTGGGGACTGTTCGCTACCCCGATCCCGGTGGCGTGGAACACCTGGATGAGCACGCTCATCCCTGAAGACCTGGAGGCCGGGGGCGGACTCCAGGTCGCCCTGATCCAGTTCGCGATCGCAGGCGGCGCTATTGCAGGAGGCCTGCTGTTCGACGTGGCCGGCTGGTGGAGCGCCTTCCTTCTCGCCGCCGTCCTGCTCACGGGCTCGGCCTTGCTCGCCGCCTCGGCCGGCCCCGCACCTGAACTCTTTCAATTCTTGTCTAGGAGAATCTCATGTCCGAAGGAATCGAGAACAAGGTCGTCGTCATCACCGGTGCCAGCAGTGGCCTCGGTGAAGCGACGGCACGCCATCATGCCGCACGAGGCGCTTCCGTGGTCCTGGGTGCACGCCGGTCACACCGCATCGACGCCCTTGTCCAGGAACTGACCGCCGCTGGGCACAAAGCCAAGGCCGTTACTACGGACGTCACCGACGCCGGCCAGGTCCAGAACCTGGTGAACACGGCGGTCCGGGAATTCGGCCGCATCGACGTGATGCTCAACAATGCGGGCCTCATGCCGTTGGCCCCGCTCGAACGGCTCAAGGTCGACGAATGGGACCGGATGATCGACGTCAACATCAAGGGCGTCCTTTACGGCATCGCGGCCGCGCTTCCGTACATGAAGGAGCAGCGATCGGGGCACATTATCAATGTCTCATCCGTATACGGCCATGTGGTCGACCCGGGTGCGGCGGTCTATTGCGCCACCAAGTTCGCGGTGCGTGCGATATCCGAGGGTCTGCGGAAAGAGGTGAAACCCTACAATATCCGCACCACGGTGATCTCGCCGGGCGCTGTCAGCACAGAGTTGCTCGAGCATATCAGCGAGAAGGATATCCAGCAGGGGACCAGGGACTTCGTGAGCAAGATCGCCGTGGGGCCAGATACGTTTGCCCGAACGGTCGCCTTCGCGATCAACGAGCCCGACGACGTCGATATCAACGAGATCTTGTTCCGGCCGACCGCCCAGCCGGTTTGACTTGGAAGGGGTTATGCTTCGATATCTTAAGGCCCGGCTCCGCCATTTCCGGGTCGGCTATGCCTTCCTCAACCCAGCCCTAAACCGCCTGCCGTTTGCCACATAATGCGCGGCCGAGGCGCGCAGCCTGGCGACTGCGGCCTCGTCGAGCATCCTGACGACGCGCGCGGGTGAGCCGACGATCAGCGAATTGTTGGGGAATTCCTTGCCTTCGGTGACCAGCGCGCCGGCGCCGACCTGCGAGTTGTTGCCGATTTTCGCGCCGTTCAGCACGATGGCGCCCATGCCGATCAGGCTGTTGTCGCCGATGGTGCAGCCATGCAACAAGGCGCGATGGCCGATCGTGCAGCCTTGGCCGACGGTCAGCGGAAAGCCGGCGTCGGTGTGCATGATTGTGTGCTCCTGCACGTTTGTGTCGGCGCCGATGACGATCGGCTCGTCGTCGCCGCGGACGACGACGCCGAACCAGAAGCCGGCATTGCGGCCAATCCTGATATTGCCGATCAGGGTGGCATCGGGCGCGATCCAGTTGCTGTCGGCGTCCTCGAAGGCGGGCGCTTTTCCGTCAATCGCGTAGATCGGCATTGCTGTCTCCAGATCGTCTCACACCGACAAGCTGCCAGACCCTAGAAGCGAAGCCGCCCAGGACGCAATGGCGATCACCACCATGCCCAGCGCCAGCGCCCAGATGGTCGCCGTACAGCCGTAGGAGATCAGCCCCAGCACCGAGATGCGACGCTCGCGCCAGGCGTCCAGCGCCTCGTTGGCGAACATCAGCGGCCCGGCGCAAGCCGTCGCGGCGAGTGAGCGCAGCATGTGCTTCGACGATACATAGGGTTGGACGAAGGCAAGCCTACGGCCGGCGATCAGCTCCATCGCCGATCCGGCCAGGCCGCAAGCCGTCAGCCCAGCCATAAAACTGAATATGATTTGTTCGACGGGGCCCATCTTTACCCTCCGTTTACCATGAAATCGCACAGTCGCCCGCAAAAGCTGCGAAGCAAGCGCCGTGCCGGGCCGAGATGTGCCGCTCAGGCACACCCGATGGACGGTAAACGAGGGTCGCGATGAAGCAGGCAGCCGCCACAGAGGGCCCGCAACTCAGCGTCGTCGATTCGACGCTGATGAAGCGAGTGTTTTATGCGTTCGCGACGCTGGCGCTGCTTTCGGTGGCGATCAGCCTTGGCGGCAAATGGTTCGGCCGCTCGATCGCCATGGCCGGGTACACCGACGACACCACGGCCCACAAGGTCGTCATCGGCAACAACGTCATCGCCGTGCCGGCCAATGTCATCCGCTTTGCCCAGGCCCGGCGCGACGGCATCGCCTCGCGGCTCGACCTCTATCTGCGCTATCCCGAGATGGACGGCTACAGCGAGGGTGCCCGCAACGACTTCAACCACACCGGACCCAGCAAGGACATCGTCTTCCTGTCGTTCGAGCCGCAGATGATGTCGCGTGACATGAGCGGCCGCTTCGCGCCGATCTACAGCGCGCTGATCGCCAAGCCGGGTACGCCCGGCCCTGGCGGCACCACGCTTTACGCCTTCAGCGAAAAATCAGGCTATCTCAACGAAGTGCTGGCAGTCGCCGATCGCCCCGGAAAGGATCCGTTCGTCGCACGCTGCCTGAGCGGCCCGAGCGCGGACGAATCGCTGGCGCCCTGCGAACGCGACATCCTGGTCGGCGACAATCTCAGCCTTACCTACCGCTTCCCCCGGGAATTCCTGGGCGACTGGCAGGGGCTCGACGCGGCGATTTCTGCCGAAGCAGCGCGTGTGCTGAAGACCGGGCGGTAAGCAACGAAACGAGCCGTTCCGTAGCGATCCTTCGCGCCCCTCTCTGTCCTACCGGACATCTCCCGCACGAGGGGGGAGATCGGCCGTCATCTTGGCTTTCGCCAATCTCCAATGTTGCAGGAAGAGTGCAGCGCCGAGGCTGCCAATCTCCCCCTCGTGGGGGAGATGGCCGGCAGGCCAGAGGAGGGCGCTGTCCCGCCGGCGTCCTGCAAGGTTCCGTACCGCCGCAGCGCTTGAGGCATAGCGGCCAGCTAAACTCCCAGCTCAGGCCAGATCGATGTCGAGGATCGCCATCGAGAAATTATAATCGCCGTCGTCCTCGTCCTTGAAGACGATGCCAAGGAACTCGTCGCCGACATAGACCTCGGCCGAATCTTCCTTGCGCGGCCGCGCCTTCACTTCGAGTTTAGGGTTCTGGAAGGTGCGCTTGAAATAGGCGTCCAGCTTTCTGATTTCGTCCGGCTTCAACAGTCTTCTCCGATCGTCGCTTGCTAAAGTGCGTCGCGTCTGAAGAGACGATGCGACGCGCTTTAAATCTTGCTTCATGCATGTCGCTATCCAAAAACCGCTGGGCACTTTGGGCGACATGCATTGGTGAGCGCGCTTCTGGCACGTCGACAATGGCCATGTAAAGGCAAGCCGGCATGGGGGGCAGGAATTCAGCCCCTGCCCGAGCACTCAGATGTCGAAGCTGACGACGTGGTCCATCGTCTGCGATGGCAACAGCTGGTCCATCTGCCGCGAAGGCTGGTCGCAGCCGGTCTCGCCGACGACGCGGGCCGGCACGCCGGCAACCGTCTTGTTGTGCGGTACCGGCGACAGCACCACCGAGCCGGCCGCGATCTTCGAGCAATGGCCGATCTCGATGTTGCCGAGGATCTTGGCGCCGGCGCCGATCAGCACGCCGTAGCGGATCTTGGGATGGCGGTCGCCGCCGGCCTTGCCGGTGCCGCCCAGCGTCACGCCGTGCAGGATCGACACGTCGTCCTCGATCACCGCCGTCTGGCCGACGACGAGGCCGGTGGCGTGGTCGAGGAAGATGCCCTTGCCGATGCGGGCAGCCGGATTGATGTCGGTCTGGAACACCGAGGACGACCGGCTCTGCAAATACAGCGCGAAGTCCTGGCGGCCCTGGTTCCACAGCCAATGCGCCAGCCGGTGCGTCTGGATGGCGTGAAAACCCTTGAAGTAGAGCACCGGCATGATGAAGCGGTCGCATGCCGGATCACGGTCGTAATAGGCCTGGATATCGACGCGCACCGTCGTCGACCAGTCCTTGTCGTCGGCCGCCATCGCCTTCAACGTCTGGCGGATGAGGTCGGAGCCGATGTCCTGATGGGCGAGGCGCTCGGCCAGCCGGTGAATGACCGCTTCTTCCAGGTTTTCCTGATTGAGGATGGTCGAATAGAGGAACGCCGCCAGCAGCGGATCGCGGTTGACCGCTTCCATCGCTTCGTCGCGGATCGAACGCCAGATCGGATCTACCGGCTGCACCCTGGTGGGACGGGAAATCGTAACGCTGTTCATCTGATGTCTCCGGCCATCCAATGTCTCGGCCATCCAATGTCTCGGTTGGCGGCTTGCCTATTCTCCGGCCGCACCTATAAGCCAGATCATAGCACGGGTGAACTCAATTTTCCTTAGTGCTTCGTGAAATGGATTTGGTTGGCGGAATTTCAAGCAGCCATGGAAAACGCAACCTTGATGGACGAGACCCTGAAGCGCGAGCTTTCCGCGCTCTATGAGGCCGAAGATCGCCACTACCACGACCTTGGCCACATCGAGGCGATGCTGGCGCTGGCCAATGATTACAAGGCGTTGTTGCATGATCCTGAAGCTGTCGAGGCAGCGATCTGGTTTCACGACGCGATCTACGACAGCCGCGCCAAGGACAATGAGGCGAGGAGTGCCGAACTTGCCGAGGAAAAGCTCGCCGGTCGCGCCGATGCACAACGCCTCGGCCACATCGCGGCGATGATCACTGCCACCGCCGGCCACGAATTGCCGCCCCTTGGCGACCAGCATTCGGTTCGCGACGCGGCGCTGTTCCTCGACATGGACCTGGCGATCCTGGGTGCTGCGCCCGACGTGTTCGACGCCTACGAGCAGGCGGTTCGCCGCGAATATAAGTGGGTCGATGAGCCGATGTGGCGGGCCGGCCGTGCCGCAGTGCTAGAGGGCTTCCTCGCGCGGCCGCATATCTTCCACAGCGAGGAATTCCGCCGGCGCTTCGAAACCCAGGCCCGGCATAACATGACGCGCTCGCTCAGGGCGCTGGGGCACAGCCCGCGCCGATCGTAGCCCGACGCGTCGCTCGCTTGCCTGCCGGAGAGTTGCCCGAAATCAGGTAAACGCGCCGATGGTCGATGCCATTCCCCACAGCATGAACACCCCGGCCGCAAGCGACGCGCCGTTGACTACGATGCCAGCCAGACCGAGCACACGACTGTCGTTCGAACGACCGAGCGCCATCAACCCGAAAACCACGCCGGTAAGATGTGCCAATGGCCCGGCCAGAAAAAATACGGCGGCGAAGAAGCCTGTCGCACTGTTCTGGAGCAGTGGGGACGCGTCGCTCGGCATTGCTATCAATGCGGTGATCGCAATCGCCCCTGCCGCCAATGCGGTCAGCGCTAGAATAACGGATCGTTTGCCGAACGTGCTTTCCGCAACAACGCCCGGCAAAGCGGCGTCGCTTCTTCCCCATTGTGCCATCGTACCCCCTGCCCTCGTTCAGCGCGCGGCGGGTTTGAACCGATCCACACGTCGCTCTTATTAATTCCTGTATCGTTGCAAAACCGCTAAGAATCCCAGCTTCAGGCCCTATGGCCGCTTTTGGAACCATCCATCAAAGCGGATGCTCGGCATAAAACTCCAGCACGCGCTGCTTGAAGGTCTTGTCGCCGACCGCCAGCATATGGTCGCGGCCTTCGATATGAAAAGCCCTGGCGTTGGGCATCAGGGTGGCGAGTTCATCCGGCGAACCACCGATGTCGTCCTTGCTGCCGACGGCGATCAGCGTCGGCTGGGCAATGCGGGCAAGGTCGGCCTCGCTCAGCAATTCGCGCGAGGTGGCGATGCAGGCGGCGAGCGCCCGGCGATCGCTGCGGGTCTGATCGGCGAAGGCGCGGAACGAGCGGCCGCGCGGATCGCTGGTGCCTGCCGGATCGTCGGCCAGAAGGGCGTCGGCTATCGGATCCCAGTCGCCGACGCCGTCGACCATGCCGATGCCGAGACCGCCGAAGACCAGCGTCGCCACCTTCTCCGGGTCGGAGAGCGCCAGGAAGGCCGATATGCGCGCGCCCATCGAGTAACCCATGACATGAGCGCGTTCGATGCCGAGATGGTTCAAAAGCGCTGCCGCGTCCGACGCCATTTTTGCCGGCGTGTAGTCGGCTTCGTCATAGCTCTTCGACGACGAGCCATGGCCGCGATTGTCGAAGGCGATCGCACGGTAGCCGGCGTCGTTCAGCGTCTTGAACCAGCCGGGCGACACCCAGTTGACGTAATGGCTCGAGGCAAAGCCGTGGATCATCAGCACCGGATCGCCCTGCCCCGATGCCGGCTGGCGGTCAAGGAAAGCAAGGTCGAAACCGTCATGGGAGAAGAACTGCATCGGCCGAAGATCCTGCCCGCTCAGTCGGAATCGACACTCGGCGCATCGCCCTTGTCGGGCGGCGGCATGGCCGGCCCCGCCGCCGTGCCGATGGCCGGATGGCGCAGCAGGTCGCCGTCCTCAATGCCCTTTTTGGCAGCCGTGCCCGCCTTGAGCTCGAGCACGAAGCGCACCGGTTCGTCCGGCGAGATGATCGCCTCCGACTGCGGCTCGCCTTGCTCGATCGCCCGGATCCGGCCGTCCTGGCCGACGAAGATCAGGTCGAGCGGCATCGGCGTGTTCTTCATCCAGAAACTCACATCCTGCGGCGCGCCGAACACGAACAGCATGCCGTGATTGTCGGCCATGTGCCGGCGGAACATCAGCCCGGCTTCGCGCTCGGCGGGCGTGTCGGCGATTTCCACGGAAAAAGAACGCTCGCCGGCCTTCGTCACCGCGACCAGCGGCGCCGGGTCGACGGGAAGGATCATCGCCTTGCCGTCGGCGGAACTCGGTTGTTGAAAATAGAAGAACGCACTTGTGGCGACGATGAGGAAAATCCCGGCGCAGAGCGCGCCCGCCGTCACCCGGTTCCTGTGAGCCATATGAAATCCTCGGCCGGAACTAATGCGAGACCGGCAAGGTACCCATATCGGGGTGAATTTCGGCAGCCATAAGGCCTTTGTCGCCGCGTCCGAAGCGGACCAGCACCACCTGGCCCGGCCGGAGTTCGGTGATGCCGTAGCGGCGCAGCGTCTCCATGTGGACGAAAATGTCCTCGGTGCCCTCGCCCCGGGTCAGAAAGCCGAACCCCTTGGTACGGTTGAACCATTTGACCAGCGCCCGTTCGAGGCCGCTTTCCGGCGTCACCGCGACATGGGTGCGCTGCTCCTGTAGCTCCGCCGGATGCACCGCCGTGGTGACATCCATCGAGAGCACGCGGAAGGCCTGCAGCCCGCGCTCGCCCTGCTTGACCAGGCAGACGACACGGGCGCCTTCCAGGGCGGTCTGAAAACCATCCTTTCGAAGGCATGTCACATGGAGGAGGATGTCGCCCGAAGTACCATCATCGGGAAGGATGAAACCGTAGCCCTTGGCCACGTCGAACCATTTGATGGCGCCGGCGATTTCGACGAGATCGGCCGTATCGGCGCTCTCATCCCGCTTCAACGTATCGTTACCGGCCCCGTCCCGCCCCATGAAAGAGGCCTTTTCCCCCATAAGAACGCCCCCTTTTTTCAAGAAACACTGCAACTGATTCTTGGTATCAGATTAACACCGCGGCTTCCGGTGTGTGCAAGACCTGACGTGCCTTTTTTCACGGTTCCATACAGGAATAGCGGATTTGCCGTTTGCCGGCGCCGGCAAACGTGGCCAATTGCCCTTTGGCCGGGCCGCCCCTATGTTGCGCCGCAACGCAACATAAGGAGGAAATCATGCGCTATCTGCACACCATGGTCCGCGTCGCCGACATCGATGCTTCGCTCGATTTCTACTGCAACAAGCTTGGCCTCAAGGAAGTGCGCCGCCATGAAAACGAGCAGGGCCGCTACACGCTGATCTTCCTCGCCGCCCCCGAAGACGAGCAAAGCGGCATCAGCGAGAAAGCGCCGCTGGTCGAGCTGACCTACAATTGGGACCCGGAAGACTACAAGGGCGGCCGCAATTTCGGCCATCTCGCCTATGAGGTCGACGACATCTACGCCACCTGTCAGCGGCTGATGGACAATGGCGTTACCATCAACCGGCCGCCGCGCGACGGCAACATGGCGTTCGTCAAATCGCCGGACGGCATCTCGATCGAGCTGTTGCAGAAAGGTCCGGCCAAGCCGAAGGCCGAGCCGTGGGCGTCGATGCCGAACACCGGCAGCTGGTAACCGATCACGCCATCTTGAGCCGGCATTGCTGGGCGGGTTGTGTCTAATGGGGAGGATCGCTCGGCAAGCCTTTGGCTGGTGAGCCGTGGTCCTTCGGTGAGCTTGCTACTCAGGCAGCAGCGGTACAATCCTGACGGTGGCGGACCGAGCGCGCGCACCGATCATCGGGCTAAGGTACGGGTTTCCGCGATGCTTCGCCCGATAGGCGTCATCGATACGGTCGTTGATCGGCCCGTCGACCGGCTCGAAGGCGACGTCCTTCGTCATGCGAGCGGCGATGATCCGTCCGCCCTTCTGCCGGATGGCGGCTTGGTACCATCGTGAGTCCTGTCCATTGTAGCCGCGCGCATAGAGGACGCCGTCGACTGCCACGGACCAGATCCAGGTTGGGGTGCCATATGTCACGCCATCTTCCCTGAACGGCGCAATGTGCAAGTTGTCGGCTTCGGCGATCTCGCGCAATTCGTCTTCAGACCATCTCGTCATGTCTGGGCCTCCCCTCTTCGACGAGTCCGCAATATTCATGTCCCATCGGTGTCGGCCCGGAGGACGCTTGCAGGCCGCGGTAGGGCCAGAGGTCCGACCCGCATACGCAGGTCGCCGCGATCCGGATGATGGCATCGGTCGAGGCCAGGATTTTCGGCTCGGCACGGTCCTCGAAACGCACGTCTCCCGGACCGTATAGAACTGCTCCTTGCATGGTTTTCCTCGTCCTCTTCAGCGCATGACAAAACCGCCGTCCACCGAGATGGACTGGCCGGTCACATAGCTCGCAGCGTCGCTGCAGAGCCACAGGACTGCATTCGCAATTTCCTCGGGGCGGCCAACCCGTCCCATCGGAATGCTCTTTTCCATCGCCCTGAGCGCATCGCCCTGACCGCCGGCCACCATCTGGTCGGCCATCGGCGTCCAAATGAGCCCTGGGCATATGGCGTTGATACGGATGCCGCGTGCTGCATATTCGAGAGCCGCGCTCTTGGTGAACCCAAGCACTCCGTGCTTGGCGGCATGGTAGATCCCGCGCTCGGCACCTCCCACAAGTCCCCCGAGTGAAGAGCAATTGACGATCGCGCCGCTACCCTGGTTGCGCATCTGCTGCAGTTCGAATTTCATGCAGCTCCATTCGCCGCGGAGATTGATCCCCATGACTCGGTCGTAATCTTCCCGGGTGGCGTCGGCCGTTTCCGCGAGGACATTCTGCACGCCCGCATTGTTGTAGGCGGCATCGAGCCGGCCGAAGGCCGCGACCGTATGCGCGACCATGGCTTCGACCTGGTGCGTCATCGGCGACATCGCAACGAATGGCGAGGACCTTATGGCCTTGAGCGGTCAGTTCATCGACCGCAGCACGCACCGCGTCTTCGTTCCAGTCGGCGAGCGCGACGGACGCCCCCGATTCCGCGAAGGCTTTCGCTGTGGCGAGGCCCAGTCCGGACGCCGCGCCTGTCACCAGCGCGACCCTCCCCTCGAATGCAATGTTCATGGAAATATCTCCTGTAAATGTGTCGGTTCGGCGTGTGCGCCGCTAACGCCGCGTGAGCTCCGCCTCCGCCTGAGGGTAACGGTCGCCTTGCACGGTGATTTGCGCGGCAGCGTCCTCGATGTGCCGTAGATCGTCGGGCGAGAGCTCGATCCCTGCCGCGGCGATGTTCTCCTCGAGCCGGTTGAGCTTGGTGGTGCCTGGGATTGGGACGATCCAGGGCTTTTGCGCCAGCAGCCAGGCGAGCGCGATCTGTGCGGGCGTCGCGCGTTTCTGCGCGCCGATTCTTTCCAGCAGGTCGACCACGGGGCGGTTCGCCTTGCGGGCCTCGGGCGTAAAGCGCGGCAAGCTGGCGCGGTTGTCGTTACCGCCGAAGCTGGTGGTTTCGTCGATCTTGCCGGTGAGGAAGCCCCTGCCCAGCGGGCTGTAAGGGACGAAGCCGATCCCCAGTTCCTCGCAAGCGGGCAACACCTCCGCCTCGGGCTCACGCCACCACAGGGAATATTCGCTCTGGATCGCCGCGACCGGCTGAACCGCATGGACGCGGCGGATGGTCGAGGCGCCTGCCTCGCTGAGACCGAACTGCTTGACCTTGCCTTGCGCGATCAGGTCCTTCATCGCGCCGGCGACGTCCTCGATCGGGACGTCGGGATCGACCCGGTGCTGATAGAACAGGTCGATCGCATCGACCCGCAGCCGCTTCAGCGACCCTTCGGCCGCTTGCCGGATGCGTTCGGGGCGGCTATCGAGCCCGCTGGATCTGCAGCGACTGAAGTCGTGGCCGAACTTGGTGGCGATGACGACGTCCTTGCGGAACGGCTCCAGCGCCTCCCCCACGAGTTCCTCATTGGTGAACGGACCATATACCTCGGCGGTGTCGAAGAAGGTGACACCGCGCTCGACCGCCGCCCGGACGAGCGCGATCGTCTCCTGACGGTCTGGAGCCGGGCCACGGTGATAATTCAGGCCCATGCAGCCCAGCCCGATGGCCGAGACCACAAGGCCGCTGTCACCGAGCGTGCGGTTCAGCATTCTCATTCTCCCGCGTCGGTTTCTTCGAAGACCTTGCGCGCGATTCCGACCGCCGTGCTGGCGGTGGGCCAGCCGGCGTAGAAGGCGAGATGGGTGATCGTCTCGACCAGTTCGTCGCGCGTGACGCCGTTCTGGAACGCAAATTTCAGGTGGAACGGCAGCTCGTTTGTCCGGTAGAGGGCGATCAGCGTCGCCACTGAGATCAGGCTGCGGTCGCGCGGCGACAGGCCGGGCCGCTTCCAGACATCGCCGAACAGAACGTCATCGGTGTAGCCCGCGAGCGCGGAAGCGATGTCCCCAAACGGACTGCAGAAGGCTTTGGGCTTTTCGCTCATCGGAGACTCTCCTTGGTGGGCCGGCGAGATATTCCTCATCCGTCACTTTCTCCGTCCACTCGACCGCCTTGCCGTCGAGGGCTTCGGTGACGGGAAGATGGATCATGGCCGTGGTGGGCGTCGCGCCGTGCCCGTTGTGTGGCAGGCTGTTCTGCTCGCAAGCAATATAAGGGTCGCCCAATCATGCGATTAGGTGCTAGTTTGTGCATGTATTTGTGAGTGAGATTCAGCAATGGCTCGAGCGAACCTCAACGATCTTGCCGCCTTCGTCATGGTCGCGAGCGAGCGAAGTTTCACTCGGGCCGCCGCCAAGCTCGCCATCTCTCCATCCGCCCTGAGCCACGGGATGCGTGCGCTCGAAGAGCGCCTGGGAGTTCGGCTGCTCACGCGGACGACCCGCAGCGTGACGACGACAGAGGCGGGTGAACGCCTCCTTCGGACCTTGGCTCCGCGGTTCGCGGAGATCGACTTCGAACTCGCGGCGCTCAGCGAATTGCGGGAGAAGCCGGCCGGCAACATCCGTATTACGACGGATGAATATGCCGTTGGGGCTGTGCTCTGGCCCGCGCTTCACAAGCTGCTTCCGCGCTATCCCGACGTAAAATTGGAGATCGTCATCGACTACGGCCTGACCGATATCGTCGCGGAGCAATACGACGCCGGCGTGCGGCTCGGCGGGATGGTGGCCAAGGACATGATCGCCGTGCCCATCGGACCGAATTTGCGCATGGCAGCGGTCGCGGCGCCGTCCTACTTCGCCGGACGCCCAATGCCGCGAACGCCTCAGGATCTGACGAGCCACGACTGCATCAATCTTCGCCTGCCGACCTATGGCGGACTTTATGCATGGGAATTTGAGAAGAACGGCCGGGAGCTGCGGGTGCGCGTCGACGGACAACTGACGTTCAACAGCGGGAATCCGATGTTGCAAGCCGCTCTGGATGGTTTCGGCGTGACTTACTTGCCGCAAGGCCAGGTTCAGCCCTACCTCGACAGCGGCCAACTCGTCCAAATGCTCTCGGACTGGACTCCGCCCTATTCGGGATATCACCTCTATTACCCGAGCCGACGCCAGCCGACGCCCGCGTTCAGCATCGTTGTGGAGACCCTGCGATACCGGGGCTGACGCGGGAGAAGATCGGCGGTCAATCGACCTGAGTTAATGATCGCGAGCACGTTCGTCCGCGCGGTCCGCGTCGGGCGCCTATGTGTCGCGAGTTTTGGCCCCGCCTGGGGGCGGATGCGTCCGGCAGCCTTTGCCGATCCGCGAGACGGCACCTATCTATCCGGTTGTCGCGCCCGCCTCCCAGGCTGGCGCCCAATCACGCCAACAGGGGCGTGCCCCAGGAGAATTCATTTATGCCGACCAGCCATGTCGACGTCGCCACCGAACACGCCAGCCGCTATCTGCAGCAGCTGTGCAAACATTGGGCGCACAAGTTTCCCGTCGAATTCGACCCGAACCACGGCACCATCGATCTGACGCTCGGCCGCACGGTTCTCGATGCCGACCCGGCTGCGCTGCACATTGCGGTGACGACCGATGAAGCCGGCTCGCTCGAGCGCCTGGAAACGGTCGTCGCCGAGCACATCAAGCGCTTCGCCTTCCGTGAAGCGCTGGCATTCGACTGGAAACGCGCTCCGGCCGCGTAGACGACCTGTCAACCGCCGGCCTTGGCCATGTCCAGCAGCATCAGCACGGTGCGCCAATTACGCGCCGTGCCCGGCACCTTCAGAACGCGCGGAATGAGATTGGCAAACACCGATTTGCCGAGCCCGTCAGGCGCATGCAGGTAGAGCACGTCGCCCTTGATCTCGAAGCGTTCTGGCCCGGTGCATTTTTCCGCCAGCCGGGCGACCTCCTCGGCGGTCGGCCGGCGCTCCAGCGCATAGGCATGCAGCTTCGTCGGCTCGCCGGCCACTTCCGGATAGGGATTGTCCGCCGCCAGCCGCTCGAGCCAGCCGAGATCGCGCACCATGATGCGTGAATGGAACCCCCATTTCTTCTCGAATTCCGCTTCCAACCGCTTGGTCAGCGTCGCCGCATCGCCATCTGGCGACCGGAACACGGCGTTGCCGCTCTGCACATAGGTGGCGACATCGGAGAAGCCGAGCTGCTCAAAAAATGACCTGAGTTCCGCCATCTTGACGATGCGGTTGCCGCCGACATTGATGCCGGAAAACAGCGCGATAAAAACGTTCGCCGGAGCGTTCGGAAGATCGTTGCTGCTCATATGATGAACCCGGCGAGCGTCTCGTTGTCGGTGATGTCCTGGTAATGGACGCTCTCGGCGTCGAAATTCGCCTTGAGCAGGTCGAAATTGCGGCGGTCCTTGGTTTCGATGCCGATCAGCACCGAACCGAAATTGCGCGCTGATTTCTTCAGATATTCGAAGCGGGCGATGTCGTCGTCGGGACCCAGCAATTCGAGGAAATCGCGCAGCGCGCCGGGCCGTTGCGGAAAGCGGATGATGAAGTATTTCTTCAAGCCCTCGAAGCGCAGCGCCCGTTCCTTCACATCCGGCAGCCGCTCGAAATCGAAATTGCCGCCCGACACCACGGCAACGATGGTCTTGCCCCTGATTTCCTTCCTGGAAAAATCTTTGAGCGCATCGATCGCCAGCGCGCCGGCCGGCTCGAGCACGACGCCTTCGACATTGAGCATTTCGATCATGGTCGCGCAGAGCCGGTTTTCCGGGATCAGCCGCACGGTGTCGGCGGCAAACTCCCTGAGGTGGCGCAGCGGCTCGCGGCCGATCTCGGCCACTGCTGCGCCGTCGACGAAATTGTCGACCTTGGCGAGCTTGACCCGCTTTCCGGTGGCGAGGCTCTCGCTCAGGCTCGGCGCGCCGAGCGGCTCGCAAAAGACGAAGCGTGTTTCACGCTGCTGGTCGGCGAAATAATGGGTGACGCCGGCGGCCAGGCCGCCGCCGCCGACCGGCAGCATGACAATGTCGGGCATGCGCGCGCCGGGCATCTGGCCTGATATCTCGTAGGCGACGGTCGCCTGCCCTTCGATAATGTCCTTGTGGTCGAAAGGCGGCACCATGTGGGCGCCGGCAGTTTCGGTGAATTCGAGTGCGGCGCGATAGCAGTCGTCGAAGAAATCGCCGACCAGCCTGATCTCGACGAACGCGCCGCCGAACAGCCGCGTCTTGTCGATCTTCTGCTGCGGCGTGGTCACCGGCATGAAGACGACGCCCTTCTTGCCGAAATGGCGGCAGACGAAGGCAAAGCCCTGCGCATGATTGCCGGCCGAAGCGCAGACGAACAGCTCGGCATTGTTACCGGCAGCGAGCGCCTTGCGGAAGAAGTTAAAGGCGCCGCGGATCTTGTAGGAGCGCACCGGCGTCAGGTCCTCGCGCTTCAGCAGCACCCGCGCGCCGGTCTTCTTCGACAGATAGTCGTTTTCCTGCAGCGGCGTCTCCGGAAAAATCTCGCGGATCGCCGCAGCGGCGGCAGCGACGCGAGAGGAGAAACTGGTCATGGCAGGAGTACCCCACAGGCTACGCGAGTTCGGTCCCGCTATTGCATATCCGGCCTCGTGAAGCCATTGTCCGGCCGCCCCGAAGGGGCATTTCCGGAATCAACGTAAGCATTTGGGGGCGTTTGCTCATGCCTGTCGCATCGGTTGCCCGGAAAACCGTGTCGCTGCCGGAGTTCGGCGAGCCGACGGTGATGCCGCTGGTTCCCCGCGCCACCTATGAGGCCCGTATCGCGGCGCTGGTCGCACTTGGCGGGTTCGATGCCTTCGTCGTCTATGGCGACCGCGAACATGCGGCCAATGTCGCCTACCTCTGCGGCTACGATCCGCGCTTCGAGGAGACGCTGTTGGTCATCGTTCCCGGCAAGCCGCCGAAACTGCTGGTCGGCAATGAGGGCTGGGGCTATGCCGAGATCTGCGATGGGCCGTACGAGCGCGTGCTCTACCAGACGTTTTCGCTGCCGGCGCAGCCGCGCGACCGCTCGCAGGCGCTTTCCGACATCCTCGTCGATTGCGGCCTGAAAGCCGGCCAGCGCATCGGCGCCATCGGCTGGAAGCCGTTCGGCCCCGGCGATGCGGGTTTTGGCGAAACGACGCTCGACCTGCCGTCCTTCATCGCCGACACGCTGCGTACCCTTGCCGGCGATAGGGGCACGGTCGTCAACGCGGCGAACCTTTTGATGAACCCCGCCGACGGCCTGCGCGCCATCAATGAGGCCGACCAACTGGCCGCGTTCGAATTCGCCGCGACCTATTCCTCGCAAGGCCTGCGCAACGTCCTGCAAGGCATCGAACCCGGCATGACCGAATTGCAGGCGGCGCGGCTGATGGGCATCAACGGCCTGCCGCAATGCTGTCACCCGATGCTGTCGACCGGCAAGCGTGCGGCCTATGGCCTGCCGAGCCCGCGCCTCGACATCATCAAGCGCGGCGACCCGATCACCATGGCCTATGGCATCCAGGGCTCGCTCAATGCGCGCGCCGGTTTTCTGGTCGAGGACGCGGCCGAGCTTCCGAGGGGCATCCAGGACTATGTCGAGAAGCTGGTCGCGCCCTATTTCTGCGCCGTCGTCGACTGGTACGAGACGGTCGGCATCGGCGTTCCCGGCGGCGCGTTGTGGCAAGCGGTGCACGACCGCATCGGCGATCGGTTCTTCGGCGTAGCGCTCAACCCCGGCCATCTCATCCATATCGACGAATGGATGCATTCGCCGGTATTTTCCGGCTCCGACATCAGATTGAAGTCGGGCATGGCCTTGCAGGTCGACATCATCCCGGCGACCGGCACCGATTATTTCACCACAAACATCGAGGACGGCATCGCGCTGGCCGACGAGGCGCTGCGCGAAGAGATCGCGGTGCGCTATCCCGAAGCCTGGCGCCGCATCGAGGCGCGCCGCGCCTTCATGACCGACGTGCTCGGCATAAGGCTGAAGCCGGAAGTACTGCCGTTTTCCAACATTCCGGCGTTCCTGCCGCCGTTCTGGCTTTCGCGCAACAGTGCGATGGCAGTCGCGAGGCGCTGAGCGCATTTCGGCGCCTGCGACTTACTTCCGCCGCACTTGGCCTGTCCGGGAGGTGCGGCGGAGGTGGATGGGCCTTTGGTCAGGCCGGAGTGGAATTGCTTAAGTGCCCTTGAAGACGATTTGCATCATTCTCATTGCCGCGCTGCTCGCCGGCTGCGGCGGGCGCCAAACCGAGGAACTGCTCGGCAGCGCCATGATGGCGGTGCCGGTGACGGAAATCGCCGGCAACCACTCGATCTTCATCGCAACCACGCGCAAGCGCTCCGACGATCCCGACAAGGTCTTCGACGGCGAGCGCTCGGCGACGCTGAACTATGCCCGCGTCAACGTCACCGTCCCCGGTATCCACAAGACAGGCCAGATCGAGCGGCGCTCGCGCGGCAAGTCGGACGATCCGGCCAAATACTTCATGGCTTCCGAGGTCGTCGGATACGACACCCAGCCGAAATTCTCCAGCGCGCTCAGCGCCGACATCGCAGCGCGCGGCGGCCGCGTCATGGTCTTCGTCCACGGCTACAACACCGGCTTCGACGACGCGGTCTACCGCGTCACCCAGATCACCCATGATTCCGGCTATCCGGGCACGCCGGTGCTGTTTTCCTGGGCGTCGGGCGCCAAGACCACCGACTATGTCTACGACAAGGAAAGCGCCAGCGTTGCCCGCGACCAGCTGGAAGTGACGCTGAGAATGCTGGCGCAGACCGGCGCGCGGCGCATCGACATCGTTGCCCATTCGCTGGGAACCTGGGTCACCATGGAGGCGCTGCGCCAGCTTGCCATTACCGGCGACCGCGATCTCGGCGGCAAGCTCGGCGACGTCGTGCTGGCCTCGCCAGACATCGACGTCGACGTGTTCAAGAGCCAGATGCGCCGCTACGGCAAGCCGAACAAGCCGTTCATCCTGCTGCTCTCCGACGACGACCGGGCGCTGCGGCTCTCCGGCCTGATAGCCGGCGCGCGGCCGCGCGTTGGCGACTACAAGGACGCCGCCGACCTCGCCAGCTATGGCGTGTCGGTCGTCGATCTCTCCAGCGTCAAGGGAGCCGACCGCTTCAACCACACCAAATTCGCCGATAATCCGGAATTGGTGCAGTTGATCGGCCAGAAGCTGCGCGAGGATGACGGGTTTGCCAGCGACCGCGAAGTGACAGACCGCATCGCCTCGGTCGGACAATAGCTGCATTGCGCGGCAGTGACTGTTGACCATTGCCGCACCATCGGAACAGTTTGAACTGGACCGTGCCGGGCTCTGCCTCTATCGAATAGGCCAAGACGTCTCCGGCTCGACGTCGCCTTTGCGGGAGCCCGCGTGACCGTGCCTTCGAAGATCTTTCTCGTCGTTGCGTTCGCGCTCGCGCTGGCAAGCTGCGCCGGCCAGAACACGCACGACTTGCTCAACAAGACGACAATCACCGTGCCTGCTTCCGACATTGCCGCGACGCACAAGATCTTCGTCGCCACAACCCGGCAAAAGGCAATGAAAGCGCCCCGGCAGGTGTTCGATGGCGACCGTTCGCCGACCACCAGCTTTGCCAGCGTCGAGGTGACGGTGCCCAAAATTCACCAGCTCGGCGCCATCGAGCGGGTCAAGGGATCGGCCAACAGCAATCCGGCGAAGGATTTCACGGCGACCGGCGTCACCTTCTACGAAGGCGCGCCGCAATTCGCCAAGGCGGTCGGCGCCGATATCGCGATGCGCGGCGACCGCGCGCTGGTTTTCGTGCACGGCTTCAACAACGGCTTCGACGACGGTATCTACCGGCTGACGCAGATCGCGCACGACACGAAATACCCGGGCACGCCGGTGCTGTTTTCGTGGGCGTCGAGCGGCAAGACGACCGGCTACATCTACGACAAGGAAAGCGCCAATGCGGCGCGCGACGATCTCGAAGCGACGCTGCGCATGCTCGCCAAGAGCCGCGCCAAGAGCATCGACATCATTGCCCATTCGATGGGGACCTGGGTGACGATGGAAGCGTTGCGCCAGCTTGCCATCACCGGCGACCGCGACCTCGGCGGCAAGCTCGGCTATGTTATCCTGGCTTCGCCCGATATCGACGTCGACGTGTTCAAAAAGCAGATGATCCGCTACGGCAAGCCCGACAAGCCGTTCGCCGTGCTGCTTTCGGGCGACGACCGGGCGCTCAGACTGTCGACCCTGATCTCCGGCGACAAGCCACGCGTCGGCGACTATGGCGACGCGGCCGACCTCGCCAGCTATGGCGTCTCGGTGGTCGACCTGACCAAAACCAAGGGCGGCGACCGGCTGAACCACGCCAAATTCGCCGACAACCCGTTCCTGGTGCAGCTGCTCGGCGACCGCTTGCGCGCCCCGGCCGGCCTCGCCTCCGAAGAGACCGCGCCGGCCCAGCTCGACAATCTCGGCCAGGGCCTCGGCAAGGCCGTCGGTTCGGTCGCCGAAATCGTCATCACCACGCCGTTCAAAGTGCTGACCATCGCCACGGGCGGGTGAGCCGACCTCTACTGCCAAACGCGCCGGTGATTGGCAGCTGTCAACAAAAACGCTCTGCAGCGATCCTTCGCGCCCCCCTCTGTCCTGCCGGACATCTCCCCCTCTAGTGGGGAGATTGGCCGCCACTTTCGGCTTTCGCCAATCTCCAACTCTGACGAACAACGCGCTGTCGACGAAACTGCCAATCTCCCCCCTTGAGGGGGAGATGNTTTCGCCAATCTCCAACTCTGACGAACAACGCGCTGTCGACGAAACTGCCAATCTCCCCCCTTGAGGGGGAGATGTCCGGCAGGACAGAGGGGGGCGCTGTCCCTCCAGGGTTCAGTGCTTCTTCAAACGAACAGATCGACCTTCTGGAATGTCGTCACGTCGATAAGGCCGACGTCGGAAATTCGGAGCTCGGGGATGACGACCAGCGCCAGCAGCGAGTGCTGCATGTAGGCGTTGTTGAGCGAGCAGCCCATCTGGCGCATGGCGTCGCTGAGTTGGTCCGCCTTGGCGGCGACGATTTCCGCCCGCTCGTTGGACATCAGCCCGGCGATCGGCATTTCGACCAGCGCCAGTTCCTTGCCCCTGGAGAACAGCACGACGCCGCCGCCGACCTCGCCCAGCCGGTTCACGGCCAGAGCCATGTCCTGCTTGTTGGTGCCGACGACGATGATGTGGTGGGCATCGTGGGCCACGCTCGACGCCATGGCGCAGTCGCCGATATAGCCGAAGCCGGAGACGAAGGCGTTGGTGACGCCGCCGGTGCCCTTGTGGCGCTCGACCAGCGCGATCTGGCAGACATCGTTGCGGCGATCCATGGCGACCAGCCCGTCCTCGACGGCAAGATCGGCCTCCAGCGCCCGCGTCGGCGCCTGGTTTTCGATGACGCCGATGACGCGCACCCGCACCTCGTTGGCGCCCATGGGTGCCGCGATGTCGAAATCGCCTGCCTTGAGCTTCCTGCCGAGCTTGACGGTGTTCTTCGCCGTCCGCGGATAATTGTAGGCCGGAATGTCAATTTCGAGCTTGCCGCCCTTGGCCAGCCTGACGCCGCGGCCATAGACCTCGTCGATGGTCATTTCGGCCAGGTCGGAGATGATCAGCAGATCGGCGAGCCGTCCCGGCGCGATCGAGCCGATCTCGCGCTCCAGCCGGAAATGCTGGGCGGTGTTGAGCGTCGCCATCTGGATCGCCGTCACCGGCGTCAGCCCTTGGCTGATGGCGTGGCGCACGACCCGGTCCATATGGCCTTCGTGCACCAGCGTACCGGAATGGCTGTCGTCGGTGCACAGGATGAAGTTGCGCGGGTCGAGGCCGCTCTCGGTCACCGCCTTGATCTGCGAGGCCACGTCGTACCAGGCTGAGCCCAGCCGCAGCATCGCCTTCATGCCCTGGCGGACGCGCGCGATGGCGTCCTCGGCGCGCGTGCCTTCGTGGTCATCCTCCGGGCCGCCGGCGACGTAGCCGTGAAACGGCAGGCCGAGATCGCGCGAGGCATAATGCCCGCCGACGGTCTTGCCGGCCCTCACCGTCGCCGCGATCTCGCCCGACATCACCGGATCATTGGCGGCGACGCCCGGAAAATTCATCACCTCGCCGAGCCCGATGATGTTCTCCCAGGTCATCGCCTCGGCAACGTCGGCGACGGTCAGCTCGGCGCCGGCATGCTCGAGCCCCGGGGCGGAGGGCACGCAGGACGGCATCTGCACGAGCACGTTGACCGGCATGGCGACGGCCTCGTCATGCATCAGCCGCACGCCCGGCAGGCCGAGCACGTTGGCGATCTCATGCGGATCGATGAACATCGAAGTTGTGCCATGCGGGATCACCGCGCGGCAGAATTCCGTCACCGTCACCATGCCGCTCTCGACATGCATATGCGCGTCGCAAAGCCCCGGCACCAGATAGCGGCCGCCGGCATCGACCACCTTGGTGCCCTGGCCGATGGCATGGCCGGCGTTCGGCCCGCAATAAGCGAAGCGGCCGCCGGCAATGGCGATGTCGGTGCCGGCGATGATCTCGCCCGAATGGACGTTGACCCAGCGCCCGTTGCGGATGACGAGATCGGCGGGTTTGCGGCCCATAGCGACATCGACCAGATGCGTCGCCATCTCGGCCCAGGGTTTTGGTTTCGTCGCATTGGCGGTCTTCGGCATCAACAGGCTCCTCTTTGCCCGACTGTGCCAAGCCGCGAGGATTTTGACCAGCGAGGAAGTAAGCGCGGACGGCGAAGTTGCAGATCTCCCCCCTCGAGGGGGAGATGTCGCCGAAGGCGACAGAGGGGGTCGGGACGTCCTGACGCGAACCTTTACCGCGAACAAAACAGGCTGGCGCTCGACGCGCGACGACCCCCTCTGGCCTGCCGGCCATCTCCCCCTCAAGGAGGGAGATTGATGCCACCACGGCTTTCGCCAATCGCCAAGCGCATTTTGTGCCGGCGCAGCAACTTTTGTTCTTGCTTTGTGCCGGCAGCTATGCTACTAATTTGGGTAAGGTGCCAATTGGCTCCAACGACCCGCCCCCCGAGGCGGGTTTTTCTGTTATGGCGCCATTCACGGCAAAATGGCCCAAGCGGAATACGATTCCGTTGCGGCCAATCAGCTTTCGTCTCGTTAGAGGATCCTTCTGAATCGACGGTCGCGGAGTTCGACGCACTCCATCGTTCGAGCCTTCGGCCGGTTCAATCAATTCGATCCCGAACTGTCACTTCTTGCTCGGATCGTCTGCCGGGTTGACGTAGATGATCTTGAATGGCCCCTCGCCATGAACCTGGATAATGGTATCGCTTGTCGTCCAGGCGAAGTGATTCATTCCGGCCGGCGCGACGCCGAAGCCGCCAGCAGTCAGTTCGACACCTTTCGCCTCGTCGAGCTTATCGCCCATTCCAATATGGAAGTTGCCGGAAAGCACCGTTACGTATTCCGTGGTGGGATGATTATGTGCGGCAATTTTGTAGCCGGCGGGTGTCTTCAACCGCAGCACATAGGCGCCGTCCTTTGAGGGATCTCCAGCGACAACAGCCATTTCCGCGCCAGCGGGAATGACAGCAGGAGCAGGACCCCATTTGATGTCTTTGGCGTTCATCGGCATCTCATCGGCAAACAGAGGCGCCGTCCCAACAAGCAGCAGTGCCAGGGCAGAGGCAAGCTTGAGCATGACAATCTCCCAGTGTCTGTAGAGGACGGCGTCGAGTATCGGCGCGCCGATCCACTTGCCAATTGGAGTCTATCAGGGCAGAGCGCCCGAACGCATCCTGCGAACGGGGGACGCGCATTCGCGGTAGCCGCGGAAGCTGCCGCTAAAAACATTTCCAGGTGAAACGATTTTGTTTGTATCACTGTAGGTGATCGGCCTCGCTAGCTTCCAGTGCCAGATTTGTCGACGGCAGAAGACGGCTTGACGGCCTTTGGCTGGCGGCTGAAAAGGGCTGGCCTGCGGACGTGGCGGAATTGGTAGACGCAAGGGACTTAAAATCCCCTTTATCCCGTCTCCCCTACCGTATCTACCCCTCAAACCCATCTAATTCAACGGTTCCAGCGTTAGTCTGGAGCCCCGAACCATACACCTCCCTTTGCGGAGGGGATTTCGTGACACGGGCATCCTGTGACACGGAAGTTGTGACACTGTGACATGACAGGAGAACCGACCGTGAACGCACCTTTCGGCCACAACCTCCAGCGGCAGATCGAGCTGGAGATCGAGATGTCCGGCCTCGGTCGGGACCGTTACCTTTCTCGTGTTCGCAAGAACATCGACAAGGAGCGCGGCTACGAGACTGACACCGGGCGCTGCATCCTTGAGGGCTCCGTGCCACTCGTCGCCGGGGGCATCAGCCTGTTCATTGAGGATGCCTACGGTGGCCGCCCAGGCGGCACTCACCCGGCGCCGGTCGGCCTGTACGAACCCCGAAAGTCGCTTCAAGGACATCAACGCGGATCAGGCTCGCCGGCTGCTGCAGGAAATCTACAAGAAGCTCGGCGGTGAATACGCCAAGATCACTCAGCCGTTCCACGTCTTCCGTCACTCCTGCGCAAGCCGGATGGCGACCCGTGGTGTCGACGCCAACCGCATCAAGGAATGGATGGATCATGCGTCTTTCGTCACAACCGAGCGGTACATGAAGCTGGCACCGTCAGCCCTTGAAATGGCTACCTCGGCGCTGGAGCCCGAGGGCATGCATCCGGCTCTCAGATTAGTCGCCAACAACTAGGGTACTTAGAACTTACCTGGGGATTACCGTCGCCGGCCTATTGTGACCCTTTGCCGCAAGTGTTAGCAGCGCACAGAGGGAGCGGACCACAACATTTAGTATAGGTACCCGGAACGTGCCCAAAATCCAGTTCTCCCCTTACACCGACGCCCTAAACGTACTGCCAGCCGAGAACATATTCCACGCGATGGATTTCGCCCGCTATCTCGGCTGTCCCCTAAACACCTACGTCGTCATCAACTTTCCTGCTCAGGATGCTGAACTGGCAGGTTGGCTGTTCGTGAGGGTTAGGGACAAATACCGAGATTGGTATAACTGGCGAACCCGGAAACTCTACGGTGTCCCGTTGCTGCCCCTGTACGTCTACACACTGGAGAACCCGTCTGGGCAGGCACACGCTAACTGGGTCGTATACGTGCCGCCAGAGATGCGCACTGAATTTCATCGCAAGCTCCCCCACTGGGTCAGGAAAGCGCAAGGCAAAGCACCCGGCCAGTACGACGTCCATTCTCAAGACGTAGACCAGCCGACATACAAAAGCCTTGGTAAATACATTTCCAAAGGTTTGCGTGAGCGGCACGCCCGCTATCTCCACGTGATACCCAGCTCCCAAGGCCGCATCCATGGACGCCGCGCTTGCTCCAGCGCTGCCATCAACAAAGCGGCTCGGGCCGCAGCGGGCTTCGTCCCCAAAAGGGATCGCCTGTCATGGCCGAACCCGGCAAACTCTAACTCAACAGGCGCGGTGGCTTAGGGTCATGGCCTTTCTTGAATACCGGCCCAGATCAGCATTGTTTCACTATTGTGGCGCGCTGGGGTTCGAAGGGATTACAGGGAACGGATCGATCTGGCTGACTGACTTGCAACACGCCAATGACCCAAAGGAACTTCAACTCACTCATGTTATAGATCGGGTCATGACTGAGTTGGCGGACAACGAAGCGACCGCGCCGGCGCTTAAAGCCACTTACCTTCATTTGCAGCGCCGCCTCCACCTGCTGAGGACGCGCTTTGGGATGTACTCATTCAGCCTATCCCTTCGGGGCGATCAGCTGCCTATGTGGCAAGAGTACACGGATAGAGGCCGTGGGTTTTGTATCGGCTTTAGAGCCAGCGCATTCAACCACATGCCGCTTAGGGTTCAGCGGGTAAGCTACGCAAAGCCAGATTATTTCGGATCTATCCACTCGAGAGTTGAGGAAATCTCCAAGCCATTTGTCGGCCACGAACACGACTTCGTAAAAGAAATCGAACCTATGACAAATATTCTTGCGCTGATAACTTCAGTAAAGGATGACACGTGGGCGCATGAGGATGAGGTACGGCTTATTTTTTCTAGCATGGCTAAGCCAAGTGATTTCGAAGGGGGGCCAATGTGGCCTGTCAGCCTACTTCGCGACGGAACGGCGGTCTATCCTGCTGATCCGCNCTGATCCGCTCATCCGAGTGCGGAACGGTTCGCAGGTTCCCTACTTCATGAAGCCTTTTGGTCGCTTGCTGTCCTCAGCATGGGACCCCTCCCGTGCTATATCGCATGTACTCATTGGGCCAAACAATGACCGCTCGATTGGGCAGATATCAGAATATCTGCGTAAGAAGGGGTACAGCGACTTTGAAGTAACAAAATCGCGCTGCGCTTTCCGGCCCTAGAAACCACGATTGTTCTCCAACATGGCATCGGCGAGCAGGTCGGGCCGGGGTCTCCCTTCCACCGATCTTGGCGGTTGATGCCAGCCAGAGCCCCGGGAACCTTGAACTTGTGACATGGGCTGTGACATACCGGTGCCACGGTGACTTGCGGGCGTGGCGAAACTGGTAACCGCACAGGACTTAAAATCCTGCGTCCTTAGTGACTTACGGGTTCGACCCCCGTCGCCCGCACCACCGCAGAGGGGACTTAAAATCCCTCGATCTCTGATCGTACGGGTTCGATTCCCGTCGTCCGCACCAGCAACATCGGCGCCGCCATTGCGGCCTAAGCAAGAGCATGAACTCGCCGCATACAGGCTGCCACATGCCATTTCTCGACCAGGAGCCGGCGAGCCGATGCGGGATCTGCGATATGCGTATCCGGTGTCCGCATGTTCGTTTGCCAGCTTCCAAAGCGCACTCAGGCAAGGGCGGCGGTATCGGTCACACGCATCATCGCCAGCAATTTCGATATGATTTTGTCACATCGGCTGCTATATGGTGGAAAAGGAGTCCACCCATGCGAACCACCCAGCCGATAAGTATCACCCTCCCGCGCGACATGGCCGAGGCCGTCGCGCGCAAGGTCGAATCCGGCGCCTACGCCTCCGTCAGCGAAGTGCTGCGCGAGGGCGTGCGCGCGCTGCTCGACCGCGACGCCGCCGTTGAACGCTGGCTGCGCGAGGAAGTCGCCCAGAGCTACGACGAGTACAAGGCGAATCCGTCCAGCGCCATCCCTGCCGAGCAGGTCATGCTGCGTATCCGCGACCGCGCCGCGGCGCGACGCGATGATGCCACTAAGGAATGACGCGCACGGTTGTATTTTCCGCTCAAGCGGAGCGCCAGTTGGATGCGCTGTATCGCTACATAGAGGAATATTCCTCCACAGCCCGTGCGGAATCGTTCGTTGGCGGGATCGTGGCCTATTGCAGGGCTCACCTCCCGATCGGGTTCAGCTTCAGGTGCTGGATCAAAATAATCGTCTTGGCGTCGATGATCCGACCGTCGTGGATGCCGGCCAGTGCCTCGTCGAGCGGCATTTCCAAAACTTCGATGTCTTCGCCTTCGTCATGCGCGCCGCCGCCGTCGGAAATGCGGTCGGCGGGCGAGTAGCGGGCGACGAAGAACCAGAGCCGCTCGGTGACGCTGCCGGGGCTCATATAGGGCGAAAACAGCCGCTGCACGTCCTTCAGCCGGTAGCCGAGCTCCTCCTCGGCCTCCTTGCGGATGCAGGTTTCGGGATCGTCTTCGTCGAGCAGGCCGGCACAGGCCTCGATCAGCGGCTCCTTGTGGCCGGTGACGTAGGCCGGGTAACGGAACTGCCGCACCAGAAGCACCGTCGAGCGGTCGGGATCGAAAGGCAGGATCACCGCGCCGTCACCGCGATCGTAGGTCTGGCGGGTGTGCGTTTCCCATTTGCCGTCGCGCCGGCGGTAGTCGAAGACGGTCTTTTTCAAAACCGCCCACTCGTCGGACAGGACTTCCTCGGAGCGGATGCGAATGCGATCTTCCATGGTGGACTCCCTGCTGCCGCGGCAAGGCGTAGCCGCGAACGGCGGTTCGTGCAATCGGGCCACCAATTGGTCCAGAGCACCGGTTCACCGTCTCGTGTCTGGCGCTGGCACAATCGGCTGCATAAATAGCGGCAACCCTTTCCGGAGTTTTTTATGACCTCATCGCTTTTCCAGCCGATCACCCTCGACGGCCTGACCTTCCCCAACCGCATCGCGGTCGCGCCGATGTGCCAGTATTCGGCCGAGGACGGTTCGGCCAGCGATTGGCACCTCTATCACTGGATGAACCTGGCGATGTCCGGCGCCGGCATGGTCACCGTCGAGATGACCGATGTCGAACGGCGCGGCCGCATCTCGCATGGCTGTCTCGGCCTCTATTCCGAGGACAACGAGGCGGCCGCGCGACGCACGCTGGATGCAGCCAAGCGTGTCGCCGCACCGGGCACGAAATTCGGCACGCAGCTTGCCCATGCCGGCCGCAAGGCCTCGAATCGGAAACCCTGGGAGGGCGGCGGACCGCTGCATGCCGATCAGGATCCGTGGCCGATCGTGTCGGCCTCGGCGATCGCCTACGACAGCGGCTGGCAGGTGCCGCGGGCGCTGGAGGACGACGAGATCCTGCAAATCATCGAACGCTTCGCCGAAGCGGCACGGCGGGCCGAGCGCGCCGGCTTCGACTTCATCGAGCTGCATGCCGCGCATGGCTATCTGATCTTCCAGTTCCTGTCGCCGCTCTCCAATCGGCGCACCGACCGCTGGGGCGGCTCGCTGGAAAACCGCATGCGTTTCGCCGTCGAGATCGCCAAGGCGGTGAAGAAGGCGGTGCCCAGGCTGATGCTGGGCGCGCGTCTGTCGATCAAGGAATGGGTCGATGGCGGCTTCGAGGTCGAGGATGCGATCGAAGTGGCAAAAGCGCTGAAGGAAGCCGGCGTCGCCTATCTCTGCTGCTCGAGCGGCGGCAATTCACCGTTGCAGAAGCTGCCCTCCGGGCCCGGCTACCAGGTGCATCTGGCCGAAGCGGTGCGCAAGGCCGTCGGCATCCCGACGCGGGCCGTCGGTCTGATCGACGATCCGAAACAGGCCGAGGCGATCGTTGCCGACGGCCGCGCCGACATGGTGGCGCTGGCGCGCGCCTTCCTTGCCGATCCGCGCTGGGGCTGGCGCGCCGCGGCCACCTTCGGCGAAAAAATCCACCCGGCGCCGCAGCTTGCCCGCTCGGTGACGACGATGCAGCACTGGATGAAGGTGGCGACCTGACGGCGGGTTCTCACCTCACTGGGCGAGGCATCACAGCTTCGCTTTGATCCTCTGCCGGTGTAGGGTGGCCGGGGCCGCGGCTGGGCGCGGCGGGTTGGGGAGCAGAGACATGCCGTTCAGGGGGAATTCCATTGCGGCTGCTGCCGCGGTGTTGGCCGGGCTGTCGTTCGCCGCACCGACGCCGGCCGGGGCGCAATATTGCGAAGGCACGGTGCACGGCCTTTCCAGGCACTACAATCTGGCGACGGGAAGCGGCTTTCTCGCCGTTCGAGCCCGACCGAACTCGTCGCCGCGCATGATCGGGCAATTATTCAACGGCGACCAAACCGAGATCTTCGACCGCCGCGGAAGCTGGTACAAGGTCGATTTCGGCGGCCGCACCGGCTGGGCGAATGCACGCTGGCTGCGCAACGACTGCGGCTATTGAGCTATTTTCGCCTGAGCTAAAATAGCAGTTGCAACCAAATCGGCCGCTCCGCGTTGGCGGCGATGATGGACAGCAAGCCATTTGAAAAGCCGGTCGTGGTCGAACTCGGCCATGTCGGCAAATATCGGCAGATCCGCAGCGCCCAGGAGGCGGCGGAGTGCCTGATGACGGTCTGGCCACTCAATCGCGGGCCGCGTCATCGTGATGCCCTCGACACTTGCCTAAAAGTGCTGGAAGGTTATCGTTCGACGGCGGATGCGCGCCGGGCACTGATCGAAGCCGCCAGGGAATCGGACGTGCTGGTCACAGACGACAGGCTGCCAGACGACAGACTGGCCGACGATAGGCTGCATTGAGGCAACGGGCTTTCAACCGGAGGGTTTCATGGCGAAACTGACCTACAAGATCGTCGAGCATGACGGAGGCTGGGCCTACAAGGTTGGCTCGACATTCTCCGAAACGTTCCCCACCCATCAGGACGCGTTGCGCGCCGCCGAGATCGCTTCGGCCGAACAGCAGGTCGCCGGCAATACCGACGGCATCCAGTACGAGGACGCCGACGGCAAATGGCACGACGAGCTCGCAGATGGCCGCGACCGGCCGCAGACGGAGGTTTCGGATTAGGGTGTGTCGATATCCAGGTGATGCCGGGCTGCTTTACAGGCCGGTTTGGTAGCGCTACCGTCTCACATCGCGCGTGACCGGGGAGGAGCCTGGGCGCTTTCGCGGTCCAGGCAGGAAAGCGGTTTCCTTCGAAGTCGTTGCGGGAATCAATCGGGAGGAGATCGATGGCGTCTGTCGCGATCGGCGATGTCTACAAATCATTTGGGACCGTCGAGGTCCTGCACGGGGTCAGCGTCGATATAGACGACGGCGAGTTCGTCACGCTGGTCGGTCCTTCGGGTTGCGGAAAGTCGACCCTTCTCAGGATGATCGCCGGCCTGGAAAAGATCTCGCGCGGCCAGATCGCGATCGGCAAACGTGTCGTCAATAACGTTGCGCCAAAGGAGCGCGACGTCGCCATGGTCTTCCAGAACTATGCGCTCTACCCGCATATGACGGTCGCCGAGAACATGGCGTTCTCGCTGATGCTCAAGGGCGTTCCCAAGACGGAGAGCGATGCCGGCGTGCGGCGCGCGGCCGAAATCCTGGGACTGGTGCCGCTGCTCGACCGCTATCCGCGCCAGCTTTCCGGCGGGCAGCGCCAGCGCGTTGCCATGGGCCGGGCGATCGTGCGCGATCCGCAGGTCTTCCTGTTCGACGAGCCGCTGTCCAATCTCGATGCCAAGCTCCGGGTGCAGATGCGCGCCGAGATCAAGGAACTGCACCAGCGCCTGAAGACGACGACGGTCTACGTCACCCACGACCAGATCGAGGCGATGACCATGGCCGACAAGATCGTCGTCATGCATGACGGCATCGTCGAGCAGATCGGGCCGCCGCTCGAGCTGTACGACCGGCCGAACAATCTTTTTGTCGCCAGCTTCATCGGCTCGCCCGCCATGAACATGCTCAGGGGCGAGATCGTAAGCGACGGCTCGCCGTCATTTCGCGGCGCCGGAGGGATTTCGGTCCCGTTGGCCTCTGCACTTTCCATCGGCAATGGTGAGCCGGTCGTGCTGGGGATACGGCCCGAGCATTTACGGCTGTCCGACCATCAGGGCATCCCGGTCACCGTCGTGGTGGTCGAGCCGACAGGGTCCGAAGTGCAGCTCATCGGCCGCACCGCCGGCGGCGAGGAGATCGTCGCAAACTTCCGGGAACGCCATTCCTTTACGCCGGGCGAAACCATCCGGCTTACGGCCGAGCCTGGCCTCATCCATCTCTTTCACGGCAAAACCGGACAGCGGTTCGAAACACCCATCGGGCAGTAGGACGGCAAGGACAATAAGCAGGAGGAAGCGAGCATGAAATTCACCAGACGCGACGTGATCCGCACCACCGCCGGTGCGGCGGCGGGAGCCTTGGGAAGCCGGTTCATCGGCTCTCCCGCCTTTGCCCAGGAGGGGTTGAAATACAAGCCCGAGGACGGCGCCAAGCTCAGGCTGCTGCGCTGGTCGCCCTTCGTGCAGGGCGACGAGGATCAATGGCTGGCCAACACCAAGCGCTTTACCGAAGCGACCGGTGTCGAGGTCCGCGTCGACAAGGAAAGCTGGGAGGACATCCGCCCCAAGGCGGCGGTCGCCGCCAATGTCGGCTCCGGCCCGGACCTGATGTTCGTCTGGTTCGACGACCCGCACCAATATCCCGACAAGCTGCACGACGTGACGGAACTGGGCGAATATCTCGGCTCGAAATATGGCGGCTGGCACGATGGACCGCACCAATATGCGACACGGCAAGGCAAATTCCTCGGCCTGCCGCTGGCGACCATCGGCAATGCCATCGTCTATCGCGAAAGCTGGGTGAAAGAGGCCGGCTTCTCCGAATTTCCGAAGGACACGGCAGGCTTGCTCGAGCTTTGCAAGGCATTGCAGGCGAAGGGGCACCCTGCCGGCTTCACGCATGGCCACGGCGTCGGCGACGGCAACAACTACGCTCACTGGCTGCTGTGGAGCCATGGCGGTCAGATGGTCGACGAGAGCGGCAAGGTGACGATCAACAGCCCCGAGACGCTCAAGGCGATCGAATACGCGCAGCAACTCTACAAGACCTTCATTCCCGGCACCGAAAGCTGGCTCGACGTCAACAACAACCGCGCCTTCCTGGCCGGGCAATTGAGCGTCATCGCCAACGGCATTTCCGCCTACAACACCGCCAAGATCAACAAGGACAAGGATCCGAAGCTCACTGAGATAGCCAAGGACATCCGCACCACCAACCTGCCGATCGGCCCGGTCGGAAAATCCGTCGAGCTGTTCCAGGTGACCACGGCCGTGATCTTCGACTACACGCCCTACCCCAACGCGGCCAAGGCCTACCTGCAGTTCATGTTCGAGGATCCGCAAATGTCGCAGTGGATCACGTCGTCGGCAGGCTATTGCTGCCAGACGCTCAAAGCCTTCGACAACAATCCGGTGTGGACGGCCGATCCGAACAATGCCGCCTACGCCAAGGCCTCGGCGACGCTGCGGCCCAACGGCTATGCCGGCCCGCTTGGCTATGCCTCGGCAGCGACCATGGCCGACTATGTGCTGGTCGACATGTTCGCCAAGGCGGTGACAGGCCAGGCGACGCCGCAAGAAGCGATGGAAGAAGCCGAGAAGCGCGCAAACCGTTACTATCGCGTTTGAGCCGGGTTCAGCCGGGCAGCCATGCTGCCCGGCTTCGAATCGCGCATGGCCGCCCGGCCGTTCAATGAGACCTTAGAGGAGCCGACCCATGGCCGTGACCTCCGCTGCCGTTCAGCCACGCCGGTCGACGCTGTCGCGCATTCTAGCGTTCGTGTCCGAAAGTCATAACGCGCTTGGCTTCGGCTTCATGCTGCCGGCGGCGGCGCTGCTGCTGGTCTTCCTGACCTATCCGCTCGGGCTCGGCGTCTGGCTCGGCTTCACCGATGCCCGCATCGGCCGCCCCGGCATCTTCATCGGCTTCGAGAACTATGAATATCTGTGGGATGACGCGGTCTTCTGGCTCTCCGTCTTCAACACCTTGCTCTACACGATCAGCGCCTCGATCCTGAAGTTTGCGCTCGGCCTGTGGCTGGCGCTTATCCTCAACCAGAACCTGCCGTTCAAGTCGTTCTTCCGCGCGATCGTCCTGCTGCCCTGGGTGGTGCCGACGGTGCTGTCGGCGATCGCCTTCTGGTGGATCTACGATTCGCAATTCTCGATCCTGTCCTGGGCGCTTATGGAAATGGGCCTGATCGACCATCGCATCAACTTCCTCGGCGATCCCGAGAATGCGCGGGCTTCGGTCATCGCCGCCAATGTCTGGCGCGGCATTCCTTTCGTAGCGATCACGCTGCTTGCCGGCCTGCAGACGATTCCGCAGTCGCTCTACGAGGCCGCCACGCTCGACGGCGCCAGCCGCTGGCAATTGTTCCGCTATGTGACGCTGCCGCTGCTGACGCCGATCATCGCCATCACCATGACGTTTTCGGTGCTGTTCACCTTCACCGATTTCCAGCTGATCTATGTGCTGACGCGCGGCGGGCCCGTGAACGCCACGCATCTGATGGCGACGCTGTCGTTCCAGCGCGGCATTTCCGGAGGCCAGCTTGGCGAAGGCGCCGCGATCGCAGTTGCCATGATCCCGTTCCTGCTGGCGGCGATCCTGTTCAGCTATTTTGGCCTGCAGCGTCGCAAATGGCAGCAGGGCGGCGGAGATTGACATGACCGCGATCGAAACGAGCAAACGCCCGGAACTCGACGAAGGCGGCATGGGCTACCTGCAGAGTTTGCCGCGCCGCGTGGTGACGGTCTACCTGCCGTTGCTGATCTTCGTCATCGTGCTGTTGTTTCCGTTCTACTGGATGACGATCACGGCGGTTAAGCCCAACCTCGAGATGACCGACTACGCCAATTTCAATCCGTTCTGGGTGGTGCATCCGACGCTCGAGCATATCCGCTACCTGCTCTTCGAGACGTCTTATCCGGGCTGGCTGCTCAACACGATCATCATCTCGACCGCCGCCACGTTCCTGTCGCTGCTGGCTGCCGTGTTCGCTGCCTATGCGATCGAACGCTTGAGGTTCTCCGGGGCGCGGCAGGTCGGCCTCGCGGTGTTCCTCGCCTATCTCGTGCCGCCCTCGATCCTGTTCATTCCGCTGTCGGTGATGGTGTTCAACCTTGGGCTTTACGACACGCCGTTCGCGCTCATCCTCACCTATCCGACCTTCCTGATCCCGTTCTGCACATGGCTGCTGATGGGTTATTTCCGCTCGATCCCGTTCGAGCTGGAAGAATGCGCGCTGATCGACGGGGCGAGCCGTTGGCAGATCCTCACCAAGATCGTGCTGCCGCTATCGGTGCCGGGCCTGATTTCCGCCGGCATATTCGCATTCACGCTGTCATGGAACGAGTTCATCTACGCCTTGACCTTCATCCAGTCGTCCGAAAACAAGACTGTGCCGGTCGGCGTGCTCACCGAGCTGGTGCGCTCGGACGTCTATGAATGGGGGGCGCTGATGGCGGGAGCGCTGATCGGCTCGCTGCCGGTCGTGGTGCTCTATTCGTTCTTTGTCGAGCACTATGTTTCCTCGATGACCGGAGCCGTGAAGGAATAGCCAGCATCGTGATTGGGTTCGGAGGTATTCCCGGCGGCCGGAATGCCTGGGGTAGGCACACTGCCGGCCGAGGCTACGGCCGGTTATTTGCCGCAGTATTGATCGTTGACATTCGTGTTGGCGTTGGCGTCGGAGACAGGCTTGCACACCTTTGCGTGAGGAATGCGCGAGGTTACGGAAGGGTGTCAGTGCCGGTGTCGGACTTCGGCGCAAATGCGCGGTCGGCAATGCGTTCGATGAAAGCGACGACCCGTTCCGGCTCAACGAATTGCGGCATATGGCCAAGCCCCTCGACCGGCTCGAAATCGAGCCCGCTGATCTTTTCCATCAGCGGCCAGGCATGGATATCGATGCCAAGCACGAAGTCGGAAGCACCAAACAGAATGCCGGCCGGCAAGGTGATCTCGCGATAGCGTTGCTCGATGCGGCCAAGGTCGTGCTCGATGGCCACGACATCGGTCGACGTTGCATAGAAATGGCTTGGCCTCAGCCCGCACCAGCCGCCGCCCTCGACCATATAGTCGGCCGGCGCCGTCTGCGGCGCGAAGATGAAGGCAAGCGTCGCTTCGGCATATTTGAGAGCCGCCGGGATCGCCACCGTATGAGCCATGATCCGGCGCCGCAGCGGCGACTTAATGTACAGCGGGCCGAACTTCTCGCGCGCGTCCGGCTCCAGATGGGTCAGCGGTGCCAGCAAGGCGATGCCGGAAATCGCCTCTGGATGCTCGATAGCCAGCATCAGCGCGATGGCGCCACCCAGCGAATGACCGACGACCAGCGGCTTTTTCAGCCCAAGCGCCTCGATAAAATGCCGCACGATCTCGGCCTGCTCGGGCAGCCGTCCGCTGGCGCCCCTGGCCCGCACCGAATAGCCGGAGCCCGGACGGTCGAGCGCGATCAGCCGATAGTTCGGGCCGAACCGTCCGAACAGCGTGTGGCCGAATTGATGAAGCTGCGCGCCGAGGCCGTGCAGGAAGACGATCGGCCGCCCCTCGCCCGTCTCGACATAATGGATGCGGTTGCCGTCGATCTCGATGAATTTGCCACTGACCGGCACCAGCCTTTCGGCCTTCGCCGCGATTCGCCGCGTCGCCAGCATCGGATAGGCTGCCACGACGAGCGCCAGCAGAAACAGCGCGCCGGGCAGCCATAGCAGAATTGATACCGGCATTTTTCCCTCAGCGCCCAAACCGGCGCAGCATCACCCGCCGACGGCTCCACTGCAAGGGAGGTGGCACAGGTAGATCCGTCGTTTGGCGGCATTGCCGCCGGCCGTTTGCCGCGCTATCTCAGGCGACCCGTTTGCCGGAGCCAGTCATGACCGAAATCGTCACCGCCGCCATGCTCGTCATCGGCGACGAGATTCTGTCCGGCCGCACCAAGGACAAGAACATCGGCCACCTCGCCGACATCATGACGGCGATCGGCATCGACCTGAAGGAAGTGCGCATCGTTGCGGACGAGGAAGACGAGATCGTCGCTGCGGTGAATGCGCTGCGCACCCGCTATACTTATGTCTTCACCACCGGCGGCATCGGCCCGACGCATGACGACATCACCGCCGATTCGGTTGCCAAGGCCTTTGGCGTGCCATGCGAATACGACGCCAAGGCCTACGCCCTGCTGGAGGCAAGCTACGCCGCCCGCGGCATCGAATACACCGAAGCGCGCAAGCGCATGGCGCGGATGCCGCGCGGGGCAGACCACATCGATAATCCAGTGTCGGTTGCGCCGGGCTTTCGCATCGGCAACGTCCATGTCATGGCCGGCGTGCCGGCGATTTTCCAGGCGATGCTCGACAATGTCGTGCCGACATTGCGGGCCGGCACCAAAATGCTGTCGGCAACCGTGGAATGCCCGTTCGGCGAAGGCCTGATCGGCGGGCAGCTGGGCGACATCCAGAAGGCGCATCCGGACACGATCATCGGCTCCTACCCGAAATATGGCGATGGCAAATTCTGGACGGAACTGGTGGTGCGCGCCCGCAGCCAGCAGGCACTGGACTCCGCACGCGCCGACGTGGAGGCTATGGTGGCGGGCTTGATCAAGGCAAGCCGAGTGGGCTGATCGGCCGGCCTGACGGAACCAGCATCGCGCAGTGACGTTTGTCACGAGTGGGATCGCCGTAAGAAGTGAGGGACTGCCATGCGCTTCAAGACCATCGTCGCCATATTGCAGAATGAACAGGATGCCGAGCGCGTCCTCGACTGCGCGATCCCGCTGGCCGGCCGATTCCAGAGCCATCTGATCGGCATCCATGCCGAGGCGCTGCCCGTGCCCTACACCTCTGCCACCGGCTTTCCGGACACCGAGTTCCTGCAGGTTTCCGCCGATATGAACCGGGAGCGCGCCGAGAAGTTGCAGGCCGCCTTTCACAGGCGCATCGAGGATTCCGGCCTGTCGTTCGAGTGGCGCAGTCTCGAGAGTTTTTCCGGCGACAGTGCGCTGACCGGCATCTCGACCGTTCGCACCGCGGACCTGATCATCGCCGCGCAGCGCGAATCGGGCAGCGATCCGAGCGCCGACGTCGACACGCTGGTCTACGATGCCGGCCGGCCGGTGCTGGTGGTGCCGCATTCGGGTCCCCTCGTCACCAGCTTCAAGCACGTGCTGCTCGCCTGGAACGGCAGCAAGGAAGCCGCGCGCGCGGCCTTCGATGCCCTGCCCTTCATCATCGAGGCCGAGAAGACGGACATCGTCGTCATCGACCCGCCGGATACGCTCGACGAGGCGCCGGAAACAGCCGGCGCAGAGATCGCCGCCTCGCTGTCCAGGCATGGCGCGACCGTCAGCGTCTCAGTGCTGAGGTCCGGCGGCGCTTCCGTTGACGACATCATCCAGACCAGGGTCGCCGAATCGGGCGCGGACCTGCTTGTGCTCGGCGCCTACAGCCATTCCTGGCTGCGCCAGCTGCTGTTCGGCGGGGTGACGCGAACGGTGCTGCGCACCGCACCGGTGGCGGCTTTCCTGTCGCGCTAGGTCTGCAGGGATCGCTGACAGGACAATCGCCTTGCCGCGCCCTTGCCAAGAGCAAGCCTTTCCAGTTAATTCCGCGCGCATTCCATCATGTTCTAGCGCGCAATGCGCGCTTGCGGAGTGCGCGAGAGATGTCCCTGCCCGAAAAAGCCTTCCCGGTCTCCTGGGACCAGTTCCACCGCGACGCGCGCGCGCTCGCCTGGCGGCTTGCCGGCGCCAACAAGGGGCAATGGAAGGCGATCGTCTGCATCACGCGCGGCGGCCTGGTTCCGGCGGCTATCATTTCGCGCGAACTTGGCATCCGCATCATCGAGACGGTCTGCGTCGCCTCCTACCACGATTATACCAGCCAGGGGCAATTGCAGGTGCTGAAGGAGGTCACGCCGGCGCTGCTCGCCGATGACGGGGCCGGCGTGCTGATCATCGACGACCTCACCGACACCGGCAAGACGGCGGGCATAGTGCGCGCGATGATGCCCAAGGCGCATTTCGCCACGGTCTACGCCAAGCCGAAAGGCAGGCCGATGGTCGACACTTTCGTCACCGAGGTCAGCCAGGACACCTGGATCTATTTTCCCTGGGACATGGGCTTCACCTACCAGAAGCCGATCGCCGACGACCACGCCGGCTGATTCGCGGCAACGCCGCTTGATGCACCGAGTCCGCCCAGGGGACCTCCGCACACCGATAAAGGCGTGGCGCGACGCTGCTGCAGTCGCGCCATTAGGCTGAGATCGGCGCAGATTGACGGAATCTGGCCGATCCGTGAAACATTTTTTACTTTCACTGCTTATAATTAGCCGTAAGATTCGTGAGACGGCAAATGATTCTGGAAGCTGGGGCAAGCTTCTCCGATGTTGACGAGGCCAACGACGCACAACCATAAGGCCGAAAGGGTCCGGCGACTCTTCGGCGCGGTGCCGTCCCGCCTGCAGGTTGCAGCCCTGCCTTGGCGCGATAGCGGGGACGGCGTGGAAATCATGCTGATCACCAGCCGCGATACCGGCCGCTGGGTGCTTCCCAAGGGCTGGCCGGAGGCGAAGGAGCCGCTTTGCGAAGCGGCGGCACGCGAAGCCGGCGAGGAGGCCGGGCTGCGCGGCACGATCTCGCATCACGAGGCCGGCCGCTATTTCTATGCCAAGCTGCTGGATTCCGGCGAGGAAGTGCCGTGCGAGGTGCTGGTCTTCCCGCTGCAGGTCGACAAGGTCGCCGACCGGTGGAAGGAAAAGCGGGCACGCACCCGCAAGTGGGTCAGCGCCGCCGAGGCTGTGCGCATGGTCAACGAACCCGACCTCAGCCAGATCATCGCCCATTTCTGCGCGGATCCGCATCGGTTCTCCTGAGTCTCAGTCGCGCATAGCCTATCGCTCAGGTGCTGTGGAACGTCGTTGCCGAAGCGCCTCCACCCAGAGCCGACCCTTCCTTGCGCTCCGCTTCTATCCCCGTTATCCACATGTGTGACACACAAGATGTGGGGGTCATAAAAGCTACGCAAACGAATCCTTGACGCCGCAAAACGAGTCGCCTTTTATAGGCCATGCGCTCCTGTTGAGAGTGCGACCGGAAAAGTTTCGAGGCCGGTCTTTTTCCCGGAATATGTGCGTTTTGAGCCGCATTCCCGCCTGTTTACGAGGCCGGCGAAGGCGTGGGATTTTGAAGCCTTGGGTGGCGAAAGGGGAGGATTGTCGGACTTGAATAAATTGTCTGTTAATACTATATTTAGTGTTTGCAGGTAGGTTCGACGCTAGATAATGTAAATTTCCCTCGATCGAGGGCGTTACAAAAAGTTTTCAGTTTTGAGGGACCCACAGGGTCCGTGAGCGCGTTGGACAGCGGCCTCGCGAGAGGTTTGACCGGCAGGGCGGCGGAGACTGTGAAGATGAGAGCCGGCGGTTTTCGAACGCCGGCAGGCGGCGGACATGCGCGTTTCGTCAAGAGGGCAGAAATCCTCTGGGAAAAGCGCTATATGTAGACAAAAGGGACCGGACCAATGCGCATCGAGCGTCGTTTCACCAAGCCAGGGCAATCAGCTTACGCGGAGATCGAATTCCGCAAGGCGCTTTCCGAGATCAAGAATCCGGATGGTTCGGTGGTGTTCCGCTTGGACAACATCGACGTGCCGGCGCAGTTCTCCCAGGTTGCCGCCGATATCCTGGCGCAGAAATATTTCCGCAAGGCTGGCGTCCCGGCACGGCTGAAGAAGGTCGAAGAGACGCAAGTCCCCTCCTTCCTGTGGCGCTCGGTCGCCGACGAGGCTGAATTGGCCAAGCTGCCGGAAGCCGAGCGCTACGGTTCCGAGACCGACGCCCGCCAGGTCTTCGACCGGCTTGCCGGTACCTGGACCTATTGGGGCTGGAAGGGCGGCTACTTCAAGTCGGAGGAAGACGCGCGCGCCTTCCGCGACGAGCTCGCCTATATGCTGGCCACCCAGCGCGTCGCGCCGAATTCGCCGCAATGGTTCAACACCGGCCTGCACTGGGCCTATGGCATCGACGGTCCGAGCCAGGGCCACTTCTATGTCGACCCGTTCACCGGCAAGCTGACCAAGTCGAAGTCTTCCTACGAGCACCCGCAGCCGCATGCCTGTTTTATCCAGGGCGTGCAGGACGACCTCGTCAACGAGGGCGGCATCATGGACCTGTGGGTGCGTGAGGCGCGCCTGTTCAAATACGGCTCCGGCACCGGCTCCAACTTCTCGTTCCTGCGCGGCGAAGGCGAAAAGCTGTCGGGCGGCGGTCGTTCGTCGGGGCTGATGAGCTTCCTCAAGATCGGCGACCGCGCGGCGGGCGCCATCAAGTCGGGCGGCACGACGCGTCGCGCCGCGAAAATGGTCATCGTCGACGCCGATCATCCCGATATCGAGGAATTCATCGACTGGAAGGTCAATGAGGAGCAGAAGGTCGCCTCGCTGGTCACCGGCTCGAAGATCGTCAAGAAGCATCTCGAAGCGATCATGAAGGCCTGCATCAACTGCGAAGGCAATGGCGACGACTGCTTCGACCCGGCGGTCAACACCGCGCTGAAGCGCGAGATCAAGGCGGCCAAGAAGGACGCGGTGCCGGAGAACTACATCTACCGCGTCATCCAGTTTGCAAAGCAGGGCTACACCTCGATGTCGTTCAAGACCTACGACACCGACTGGGATTCGGACGCCTATCTCACGGTTTCCGGCCAGAATTCCAACAATTCGGTGTCGCTGAAGGACGATTTCCTGCGCGCCGTCGAGCAGGACGGCGACTGGCATCTCACCGCCCGCAAGGACGGCAAGGTACTGAAGACGCTGAAGGCGCGCGATCTCTGGGAAAAGATCGGCTATGCCGCCTGGGCATCGGCCGATCCGGGCCTGCATTTCAACACGACGATGAACGACTGGCACACCTGCGCCTCGGCCGGTGCGATCCGGGCGTCCAACCCGTGCTCGGAATACATGTTCCTCGACGACACCGCCTGCAATCTGGCCTCGATCAACCTTCTGCCCTACCGCAATGCCGACGGCACGATCGACATATCAGCCTACGAGCACACGGTGCGGCTGTGGACCATGGTGCTGGAAATCTCCGTCATGATGGCGCAGTTCCCGTCGAAGGAGATCGCCAAGCTTTCCTACGAGTACCGCACGCTCGGCCTCGGCTATGCCAATATCGGCGGCCTGCTGATGACCTCGGGCATTCCCTATGATTCCGACGAGGGCCGCGCCATCTGCGCCGCCCTCACCGCGATCATGACCGGCACGGCCTATGCCACTTCGGCCGAAATGGCCGCCGAGCTCGGCGCCTTCCCCGACTACGACCGCAACGCGCAGAACATGCTGCGCGTCATGCGCAACCACCGCCGCGCGGCCTATGGCGAAAGGGACGGCTACGAGAAGCTAGCCGTCAACCCGGTGCCGCTGGTCGCCTCCGATCTCAGGCAGCAGGAGCTTGCCGACCATGCCAAGGCCGCCTGGGACCGCGCCATCGAGCTCGGCGAGGAGCATGGCTACCGCAACGCGCAGGCAACGGTGATCGCGCCGACCGGCACGATCGGCCTGGTGATGGATTGCGACACCACCGGCATCGAGCCCGACTTCGCGCTGGTAAAATTCAAGAAGCTCGCCGGCGGCGGCTATTTCAAGATCATCAACCGCGCGGTGCCCGAAGCGCTGCGCACGCTCGGCTATTCCGAGGCCCAGATCGCCGAGATCGAGGCCTATGCCGTCGGCCACGGCAATCTCAACCAGGCGCCGGGCATCAACCCCGGCTCGCTCAAGGCAAAAGGCTTTACCGACGAAAAGATCGCAGCACTCAATGCCGCGCTGAAGTCGGCCTTCGACATCAAATTCGTCTTCAACCAGTGGACGCTGGGCGCTGACTGGGTGAAGGAGACGTTCGGCTTCACCGACGAGCAGCTCAATGATTTCTCGTTCGAGATGCTGCCGGCGCTGGGCTTTTCGAAGAAGGACATCGAGGCCGCCAACATCCATGTCTGCGGGGCGATGACGCTGGAAGGCGCGCCGTTCCTGAAGGCCGAACACCTGCCGGTGTTCGACTGCGCCAGCCCGTGCGGCAAGATCGGCAAGCGTTCGCTGTCGATCAACAGCCACATCATGATGATGGCGGCGGCGCAGCCCTTCATCTCCGGCGCCATCTCCAAGACCATCAACATGCCGAACGACGCGACGGTGGAAGACGCCAAGGGCGCCTACATGCTGTCGTGGAAGCTGGCGCTGAAGGCCAACGCGCTCTATCGCGACGGCTCGAAGCTGTCGCAGCCGCTCAACGCCTCGTTGCTTGCCGACGTCGAAGACGACGAGGACGAAGCCATCGAGCAGCTGATCGCGGCGCCGGCCGCACAGCGCGCCGTGCAGGTGACCGAGAAGATCGTCGAGCGCGTCGTCGAGCGTCTCTACCGCGACCGCGAGAAACTGCCGAACCGCCGCAAGGGCTATACCCAGAAGGCGGTCGTCGGCGGCCACAAGGTCTATCTGCGCACTGGCGAGTTTGATGACGGCCGTATCGGCGAGATCTTCATCGACATGCACAAGGAAGGTGCCGCCTTCCGGGCGATGATGAACAACTTCGCTATCGCCATCTCGCTCGGCCTGCAATATGGCGTGCCGCTCGACGAATATGTCGAGGCCTTCACCTTCACCAAGTTCGAGCCGGCCGGCATGGTGCAGGGCAACGACGCCATCAAGAACGCCACGTCGATCCTCGACTACGTGTTCCGCGAACTGGCTGTCTCCTATCTCGGCCGCCACGATCTCGCCCATGTCGACCAGTCGGATTTCGACAAGACGGCACTCGGACGCGGCATCAATGAAGGCAAGGCGACGCCCTTCTCCAAGGGCCTGACCCGCGGCGCCTCGCCGGTCAAGCTGGTGTCGGGCATGGGCGCCGAGCCGAAAGGCTTTGCGGGTTCCGGTTCCGGAACTCCAGCCCGTACCGCCCCGACCGCTTTCTCCGGCTCCAATGTGCTGACGCTGAAGCCCGCCAGCGACGAAGCCATCGCCTACAAGCGCGACTACGAGGAGCGCGCCAGGGAACTGGTCGAGGACATCGTCTACGCGGAAGCCTCCGACCCGACGGAGCTGTTCACCGACGAGGCCGCGAAAGAAGCAGCCGAAGCCAAAGCGCTCGCCGCCAACCGGCGCCAGCAATCGCTGATGCAGGGCTACACCGGCAACGAATGCTCGGAATGCCATAACTTCACGATGGTGCGGAACGGGACTTGCGAGAAGTGCGATACTTGCGGGGCCACGAGCGGGTGTAGCTGAGGAGCTGAGGTCGCGCCTCCCCTTCTCCCCTTTGTTTGGACTGGGGACATCGCGAACAGATGTGCGAGGACATCGCGAACAGTTTTGCGCTTTTGCGCGAGGGGGTTCGGGATGCCATTCGAGGACAGAAGCGTGATAAAGCAGAAGCTGGAGTTTGTAAGGCTGGCGTCGGCGAAAGGAGCGAATGTAAGCGTGCTGTGCCAGCGCTTCGGTATCGGCCGGACCTGTGGCCACAAGCTGCTTTCGCGCTATCGGATCGAGGGGGAGGCTGGGCTGGTCGAACAGTCGCGGCGGCCACGATCGAGCCCGGCGCGCAGCGCGCCGGAGGTGGAAGCGGCGGCCCTTGCGGTGCGTATGGCGCATCCGGCTTGGGGTGGACGCAAGATCGCGCGTGTGCTTGCCCGCGAGGGTATCGGCACGCCGGCGGCCTCGACGGTAACCGGCATCCTGCGTCGCAACGGCATTGAGTTGGGAACGTCGGGCGGTGGAGCGCAGCCCTTCATCCGCTTCGAGCATGCCGCCCCCAACGATCTGTGGCAGATGGACTTCAAGGGTCACGTCGCCTTGCGTTGCGGCCGCCTGCATCCGCTCACCGTGCTTGATGACCATTCGCGCTTCTCGGTCGCGCTGTCGGCCTGCGCCGACCAGACCACCGCAGCCGTAAAAGCCCGGCTGGTCACCGCCTTCCGCCGCTATGGCTTGCCGTGGCGCATCGCCACCGATAATGGCCCGCCCTGGGGCGATGGCGGCCGCAACGACTTCACGCTGCTCACCGTCTGGCTGATCGAAACCGGCATCGCCGTCAGCCACTCCAGGCCTTGCCATCCCCAGACCCTCGGCAAGGACGAGCGCTTCCATCGCTCGCTCAAGGCCGAGGCGCTGCAGGGACCGCCCTTCGCCGATCTCGCCAAGGCCCAGGACGCATTCGACCAGTGGCGCCATGTCTACAACGCCCAGCGTCCCCACGATGCGCTGGACGGCGGCGTGCCGCTCGATCGCTACTGGGCATCGCTGCGCCCTTATCGCGAAACGGTCGAGCCGTTCGAATACGCCAAGGGCGATCTCATCCGCCGCGTACAGCAGCATGGCTTCGTCTCCATTCTTGGCCGCACCATGCGTTTGTGCAGGGCCTTCACAGGAAAATCCGTCGCCTTCAGGCCCACCGCCACAGACGGTGTCTTCGACGCCTGGTTCAGACATCAGAAAATAGAAACCATCGACCTCAATGTCGTGGCGCGATAGCATGCAAAACTGTTCGCGATGTCCTCGCACATCTGTTCGCGATGTCCCCAGTCCAAACACCCTTGTGGGAGAAGGTGGCCTCGCGAAGCGAGGTCGGATGAGGGGTGCTCCAGCTTGGCACCGGCGGCGCTCCGTCCAACACCCCTCAACAGTCTCGGCGCTGCGCGCCAATCCACCTTCTCCCACAGGACAGGGGGAGAAGGGAAGAGCGCGCGATTACCGCCAAGGCTGCAAACTGTCATCGCGGACGTAAGCGATGATGGTGTCGCAGACTGCGTTCAGATCCCGCAGCACGTCGTCATTCCAGAAACGCAGTACACGAAAGCCCCTCGCCTTAAGTTCGGCGTCCCGCTCCCGGTCATAGTTCGAATCCGCATGCTGGCTGCCGTCGATCTCGATGATCAGTCTGGCCTCGGCGCAAATGAAATCGGCGATGAACTTGCCGACCGGAACTTGGCGCCGAAATTTGATGCGATCGAGCCTACGTCCGCGCAGTTCGTGCCACAGGCGGTCTTCCGCTTCCGTCGGCTCGCGTCGCATTGAGCGGGCGAAGCGACGTTTGGTGGGCGCAACGGGCTGATGCGGCATGGGGCGACGTTATCCAATCCTGGGGACGACCTCCAAGGAATCCTCAGATAAGGGCCGACGTTCGAGACCAACCAAAGGGGATGGCGCGGCGCCTCCCCTTCTCCCCTTGTGGGAGAAGGTGGCCTCGCGAAGCGAGGTCGGATGAGGGGTGCTCCAGCTTGGCACCGACGCACTCCGTCCAACACCCCTCAACCGTCTCGGCGCTCCGCGCCGAGCCACCTTCTCCCACATGGGGAGAAGAAAGAAGCTGCCGCGCTACTCCGCCTCAGCCACCATCTGCCGGCCACCCACCCAGTCGCGCCAGGCCCTCTCATCGCCGTGGAAGACGTTGAGGTCTATGCGGCCTCTTACGCCGTGCGACAGGCCGGAGCCGGAATATTGCCAGAACAGCCATTTGCGGTCGGGATAGACCTTTGACGGGTGCGCCGCCACGGCGCGCAGCCAGAACGGATAATCGAGGAAGGCGCCCCTGAGATTGTCACGGTAGAAGTCGGGCGCGGTGTAGATGATCGGCCGCTGGCCGTAGTGGCGCTCGAGCTTGTCCATGAACACCTGCATCTTTTCCAGCACCTTTTGCCGCGATGGGCGGCGCTTGCAGCTGGAGTCGCCGTTCCACTCGACGTCGATCACCGGCGGCAGCGCACCCTCGACCCGCGGCACGTTGCGGATGAACCAATCGGCCTGCTCGCCGGCGGTGCGGCACCAATAGAAGAAGTGATAGGCGCCGCGCTTGAGGCCGGCGGCGTCGGCACTGCGCCAGTTTCTGGTGAACATCGGGTCGAGATGGTCGCCCCCGTCGGTGGCCTTGATGTAGGCGAAATTGGCGCCCTGGGCACGCAGCTTTCCCCAGTTCACATTGCCCTGCCAGCGCGAAACGTCGACGCCGTGGACGGCGAGACGCCTCGGCGAGGATGCCTTGCCGAAATTGATCGGCTTGGCATCGCGAAAACCATAGCGCGTGACCGGTTCGGCAAGCATTGCTGGTGCCGCGCGTGTCAGCCGCTTCGGCGGCGACATCAGCGCGATCACCTCGGCCGGCGGTTCGACGTCCTGATCGGGTACGTCCATCGCGACCGGCTGTTCGTCCTGCTCCTGTTCGGCAAAAGCGGGCGCAGCATCGATTTTCGCCGCAGAGGCGATCGGCGCGGGCGGTCGCACAACCGAGCTGGTGGTCTCGCTGGACGGCACTTGCAGTGCATCGACGCCGGAGGTCGACGTGCAGCCGGCAAGGCACAGCGCTGCGATCGAAAAGATGACGACGCCTGATAACCGCATCTGGACCTGTACGCAAAACACAACAGACCGAAGGCAGGACAACGCCGCCGGACAAACCAAGCTGGATTCCTAACAAGAAACTACCAACAAAGTTTGAATCGAATTGTTAGGGCTTTGCAGCGGGACGTTGGCCGGGCGGAGTTGCGCGATCCCTCCAACGTTCGGCCACGTCGCTGCCTCGGCTTGACAACGCACGGCATGAGATTAGTCTCTACTAATCTTACGGTGTAAGGCACCACGTGGAGGACGTCATGCAGCCCGCCGCCCTGTCAGAATTGCAGCCCGTAGTCCCGCCGGAGCCATGCTCGCCCGCCATCGGGGTCGACGAGATACCTCGCAACCTCAGTCGCGCCATCGAACGCGCCGAGGTCAATGCGTGGCTCGATCTCTATCGCGCCGCCCCGGCAGACTTTGCCGCAAGGCAAAGCCTTGCCATCGCCGAAGATGGCGATCTCGTCTGGACCACCTGCACGACGATCCCGTTCATCCATTTCAACTGTGTCAAAAATTTCGGCGTCGAGAGCGCGGCCACCGAGAGCCGGCTCGACGCACTTCTGGCGCATTATCGCGACGCCGGCATTCTGCGGCCCTGGTTCTACACCAATCCACACACCGAGCCCGCGACGCTCAGCTGCTGGCTCGAGGCGCGCGGCCTGCAGCGTCAGGGCGGCTGGGAACGCATCTTTCGCGACGCGACGCCATTGCCCGCTGAGCCGCTTTTCCCGACGGAGGATGTCTCGGTCGAGCGGGTGACGCCGGCAACGGCAAGGGAATGGGCTGGGTTCATCGACAGCCAATATCGGTTGCCGACCTCACCGTGGTTGCTGGCGCTGGCCGGCCGGCGCGGCTGGCATCATTACATGCTGCGGCGGGAAGACGCGGTGGCGGCGGTGCGCTCGATGTTCATCGGCGCCGACGGCATGGCCTGGAGCGGCATCGACGCGCCGGTGCCCGGCATCATGGCGCCGAGCTTCGACCTCGATGCAATGCTCGGCGAAGCGATGGTGCGCGACGGACTTGCGGCCGGTGCAAAACTGTTCGTGGCCGATATCGAGGCGCCGCGAGCCGAACGTGAGGGGCCAGCCTACCGCAACTATGCACGCCTCGGCTTCAAGCTTGCCTATTTCCGCAGCCATTACAGCTATTTGCCGGCAAATTCCGGCTGACCGCTTCAAGACCCTAGCTGCACAACCACAGCTTGTGACAGGTCGTGGCCATGAGGTGGGCCGGCGGTACAAAGCGATCGTTGACCGGCGCATCATCGTCTACCCGGCGGACCTTTTCTTCGAGCAACGTGCGAAGTTGTGCCGGTTGCACGCGGTCGCGCTCCATTACCAGCTTGATCATCGGATCGCTCAAGAGTTCATCCAGGGTGTTGATGCTGTCGTTCATCCGTCGCCTCCTCGACTGCCTGCCCGCATGCCAATAGATAGGCAGCAATGATGGCCCGCCAATGACGCTTTGCCGGCTATCTCGTGTCGCTTTGGATTAAATTTTGTCCAGATTTCACCTCAAGCCGGAGGTGGCGCGCCTTCATATTGCGGCAGGCCGTCATCGATCTGCACCCAGGGCTGCTTCGAGGCGGTCCAGATATGCATCTCAGGCCTGAACACCGAGGGATCATCGAGCGAGCCGGTGGTGATGCCGATGATGCCGGCGGAATCGCGTCGGGAAAACATCGTCGTGCCGCAGCGGGGACAAAAGCCGCGCTTGAGATCGGGCGAGGAATTCACCGTCGCCAGCGGTCCGTCGACCGTCACATCGTCGATGCGGAACAGCACGCGCGCGTTAAAGGCGGCACCCAGCGCCTTCTGGCACAACCGGCAATGGCAGACGCGCTCATTGATCGGTGCCGCCTCGGCGCGGTAGCGCACCGCGCCGCACAAACACCCGCCCTGATATCTTGCCATCACCCGCGTCCCTGCCCTGTGAGGATAGGCGGCATACCTATCGATAGGCGTGGCAGCGTCAATTGAAAAGCTTTGATGGCGCCATCTATAGCTGTGATGCGGCCGATCCACGATTGGCCGATGCGCCGGGCCAAGGCCCCATGGGCGAAATGCCGGCCATCTCGCGGAAGACGGCCGGCAGACAATTGACTGGGCGTCAGTTCGTTTCGTTGACGACCTCGTCCCAGGTCTTGACCTTGGTCTGGCCATTGAGGAACGGCAGCGCGGCAGCTGTCAGTTCCGGCGCGAAGAACACGTCGTAGTGGGTGCGGTTCGGCAGGATCGCCAGGCGGTTCTGCGACAGGTTCTCGCGCATCCAGCCGGCGTCCTTCAACCCGCCGCCGAGCATCTGATAGAACTTGATCTCGTGCTCGGGCCGGTACATATCGCTGTCGCCGAACACCAGCATCACCGGCATTTTCAGCTTCGGCACGTCGGCCGAATAGTCGTAGTCCTTGCGCATATAGGCGCCGAGCTGGTCGAGCAGTTTCGGAAAATCCTCCGGATGCGGCGCAACCGCGACGTAGGACTTGTACATCGGCGTGTCCTTCATCATGTCGGCCATCGCCGCGCCGACTTGTGCCTGCTGGCCACGCATTTCGGCGTAGAAGCCGTCCGCGGCGTAGCCGGTCGAGACCAGCACCAGGCGGCGCACCGCTTCAGGCTGCTGGACGGCCATGCGGAAGGCGACGCCGCCACCCAGCGAATAACCCATCACGTCGACCTTGTCGTAGCCGAGTGCCTTGACGATTGCCGCCATGTCGTCGCCCATCGCCTCCAGGCTGAGCGGCCGGTCGCCGAGCGCGGTGCGGCCATGGCCCTGCAGGTCGACCCCGATGACGGTGCGGTTCTCGGTAAGCTTCGGCAGGATCGGCGCGAACATGTCGGTCGTGCCGAGACCGCCATGCAGCAGAAGCAGCGGCTCGCCCTTGCCATAGACGGCGTAATAATAGTTCAGGCCGTTGATCGGCAGCAGGCCGGATTTTTCCGGCGTCGGCAGTGTTGCGGTTGCGGTCGTCATGGCGGGCTTGGCCTCCTCTGCGTTGATGGTGCCCGGCGCGGCAAATAGCGCGGCGGCCGAGGCGAAAATGGCGAAAAATACCGATCTGGACATCAGTCTCCCTCTCTCGTTTGCATCAAAGTCGGTTTGCGACCTCCTCAAGCTGTTCGGCGCACTGGCCCCAGCCCTCGTGAAAACCCATTTTCTCGTGCTGTTCGCGGTCGGCGACCGACCAATGCGCGACGCGGGCAATGTAGCGGGTCTTGCCCTCGCCCTCGTCCTCGAAGGTCAGCACGACCGTCATGAACGGCTTTTCGGACGGCTCCCACGCCTTCGTATAGGCATCGGTGAAGACGAGCTTTTTGCCCGGTACGACTTCGAGGAAGATGCCTGGATTCGGGAACTCCTTGCCGTCGGGATCGGCCATGACGACAAGGGTGGAGCCACCGGTCCGCACATCCATTTCGGCGCGCGGCGTCATCCACGGCGTCGGCGAGAACCATTGCGTCAACAGCTTTGGCTCGGTCCAGCAGCGATAGACGTTCTCGTGCGGCGCATCGATGATGCGGGCGAGAACCAGCTCGCGATCGGAGTTGGGGGCGATGTCGAGCTTGGTGGTCATGATGTTTCCTCACATGTCGGTTTTGGCTTCCGTGTCTAGGACGAACCGACAAGACGCAAGCCGACACGGTCCGCGAAAAAATCCGCGGGACAGGAGATTCGAACGACGGAAATAAGTGGCTTCAGTGGCGCTTGGCTTGCACCAGATAGGCGTCGATCTCGGTCTCGCCGAGCCACTTGGCCGCTTCCAGCCGATGCAACCCTTCGACCAGGATATGGCGCTTGCCGTCATGGCGCACTTGGATCGGCATCTTCATGCCGTTTTCCAGAATGTCCTCGGCCAGATGGCGGACGGTCTCGGGATGCAGCGTCTTCTTGCGCGCCGTCGGCACGTAGATATCGTTGACCCTGACCTTTTGCACTCTCAGCATATCGGCTCCCGTGGCGGACAACGCCGCCCTTTGTGAGATAGTCTGTTTGTCAGGCAAGGCCAAGGGAGCAGCCCGGCAATGGCTGGCCCGATCGTTTCCAATTGACGCTTGGCCGGCGGATGGCCGAAATGGCGGCCTTCGACCTTAGCGGTGTCCATGAACCATCCGCCGACCGAGTTTCCCGATTTCGGACTGACGCCGGAGCAGCGACGCCAGGCGGTGCGCAGCCATTACTGGGAATGGCCCGGTATGGATGGCAGGCGCGGCGAAATCTGGTGCTACAGCGACCGTTTTTCCTATCGCCCCGGCGAGATGGTGGCGCTGCATGTCAGTTCGACGGCCGCCGGTTTCGGCATCGCAATCATCCGCGACGGCGGCGCGGAAACGACAATGTTCGAAAGGACCGGGATTGCGGCGCGCTGGCAAGATACGCCGGATCAATGTTCGGTCGAAGGCTGCGGCTGGCAAGCGTCGTTCGAGTTTCGCATCGGCGACGACTGGCCATCCGGCGCCTATCGCGTCACGCTTGAAGCGGACGGTCGCGACGGCAAGCCGATCCGCTGTCATCACCTTTTCATCGTCTCGCCGCAGCCCGGCAAGAAACCCGGCCGCGTGCTGCAGGTGGCTGCCACCAGCACCTGGCTCGCCTACAATACATGGGGCGGTTCCAACCATTACGAAGGCATCACCGGGCCAGGCCGGGACCAATATGCACGAATGGTGTCGACCCAACGGCCGTGGTGCCGCGGCTTCGTCGTGCTGCCCAGGGACGCGCCGCGCGTGCCGCTCGAAGTCGCCGTGCCGCCGAAAACCGTGCCGCGCTATCCGCATATGGAATGGGCCTTTGCTACCGGCCATTCGAAGAAATACGCCTCGTCCGGCTGGGCAAGCTACGACAGCCATTTCTTCCGCTTCGCCGAGCGTGCCGGCTACGCCGTCGATCTCGCCAGCCAGCACGATCTGCATTTTTCGCCCGACATTCTCGACGGCTATGACTGCGTCGTCTTGGTCGGCCACGACGAATATTGGACCTGGGAAATGCGCGATGCGGTCGACACCTATGTCGAGCGCGGCGGTCATGCGGCGCGCTTTGCCGGCAATTTCATGTGGCAGACCAGGCTGGAGGACGAAGGCCGCCGGCAGGTCTGTTACAAATACCGCGCTCGCGCCGAGGACCCGGCCTATCGCGGCGGCGATATAAGGCGCGCCACCAATTCCTGGGAAGCGCCGGAAATCGGCCGGCCGGGTGCGGCGACCTTCGGCCTCAACGCGACAAGAGGCGTCTATGCCGGCTGGGGCGGCTGCGCGCCGCGCGGCGTACGCGGCTTTCCGGTCTACCGGCCGGAGCATTGGGCGTTTGCCGGCACCGGCATCTACTATGGCGATCTGCTCGGCGCCGACAGCCATGTCTATGGCTACGAGGTCGACGGGCTCGATTTCGAGATCCGCGGCGGCCTGCCCTACCCCAAGCCCGACAGCGGTGCACCGGACGGGCTGCAAGTGCTGGCCGTCGGCATGGCGAGCCAGGTCGAGGAAAGCGCCGACATTGCGTTCGACGACCAGTTTCTCGGCGACGAGGACGGACGCTTCACCGCCGAGACGCTGTTCGGCGAGGCAAGCGATGCCAACCTCGACAAGGTCAAACGCGGCAACGGCATGATCGTCAATTTCCCGCGCGGCAAAGGCGAGGTGTTTCACGCCGGAAGCTGCGAATGGGTTGCTGGCCTGCTAAGGCAGGATGCGATGGTCGAGCGCGTCACCAGAAATGTCCTCGACCGCTATCTTGGAAAGCCATGACATGTTGAAGTCTCCTGCCCCGGAAACTCGCGAAGCCTCGCATCTGTTTTATCTATCCAGCGTGCGCCGGCCGCTGATCGACCGCGCCGAAGGCATCTACATGTGGACGCAGGATGGCCGCCGCTTCATCGACGGATCGAGCGGTCCGATGGTTGCCAATATCGGCCACTCCAATCGCAACGTGCTCGACGCGATGAAAAGGCAGATGGACCGCGCCACCTTCGCCTACCGCCTGCATTTCGAGAACGAACCGGCCGAGGAGCTCGCGCGGCAGCTGGCCGCCAAACTCCCTGAAGGCATGGACCGCATCTTCTTTGTCTCCGGCGGCTCGGAAGCGATCGAATCCTGCATCAAGCTGGCGCGGCAATGGGCGGTCGCCACCGGCCAGCCCAGCCGTTGGAAGGTGATCTCGCGCTTTCCCTCCTATCATGGCGGCACGCTCGGCGCGCTCGCCGTTACCGGCGACGATGCGCTGTCCGAAACATTTGTGCCGATGATGCAGATGATGCCGACCGTGCCGGCGCCCATCGCCTGGCGCGACCGCGACAATCTTTCGATGGAACAGCGCGGCATCCGCTACGCCGACATGCTGGAGGAAAAGATCCTCGCCGAGGGAGCGCAGAGCGTGCTCGCCTTCATCATGGAGCCAGTCGGCGGCGCTGCCACGGCAGCACTGGTGGCGCCGGACAGCTACTATCCGCGCATCCGCGAGATCTGCGATCGCTACGGCATCCTGCTCATCCATGACGAAGTGATGAGCGGTGCCGGCCGCACCGGAAAATTCCTCGGCGGCGACCACTGGAACTGCAAGCCCGACATCGTCGCGCTGTCGAAGGGGCTGGGCTCTGGCTACGCGCCGCTCGGCGCGCTGGCGGCACCGATGCGGCTGGTGCAGCCATTGCTCGCGTCGGGCGGCTTCCAGCACGGCCATACCTATGCCGGCAATCCGCTCGCCTGCGCCGCCGGGCTCGCCGTGCTCGGCGAGATGGACCGTCTCGGCCTGATCGCCAACGCGGCTGTCATGGGCGAGCTATTGATGGACGAGCTGAAGGGATTGGCGAAGCGGTTTCCGTTCATCGCCGACGTCCGCGGCAAGGGCCTGCTCACCGGTGCCGAAATGGTCGCCGACCCAGAAACGCTGAGGCCGATCGAGCCGGCAAAGAAGGCCACCCAGCATCTGCTCGACCTCGCCTACGAGCGCGGCCTGATCATCTACGGACGTAAGGTCAAGGGCGGTGTCGACGGCGACAATTTCATGGTCGCGCCGCCGATGATCGTCACCGCCGCGCAGATCGGCGAGATCATATCCATCATCGGCGACTCGCTCGAGGTGCTGGCCGGCGAGCTCGACCTGGCGGTCGAAGGCTGAGAGGCGAACCATGGCGCCGCGAAAAGTCATCATCACTTGCGCCGTCACCGGGTCGGTACACACCCCGTCGATGTCGCCGCATCTGCCCGTGACGCCGGACCAGATCGCCGCAGACGCGATCGCCGCCGCCGAAGCCGGCGCCGCGATCCTGCATCTTCACGCCCGCGACCCCAGCGACGGGCGGCCGACCGCCGACCCCGAGGTGTTCATGCAGTTCCTGCCGCGCATCAAGCAGGCGACCGATGCGGTGATCAACATCACCACTGGCGGATCGTCGCTGATGACGCTCGACCAGCGGTTGGCCGCCCCGCTCAGGGCCGAGCCCGAAATGTGCTCGCTCAATATGGGCTCGATGAATTTCGCGCTGTTCCCGATGCTCGAGCGGCCGCGCGAATGGCAGCACGAATGGGAGCCGAAGCTGCTCGAGGCCACCCGCGACACGATCTTCAAGAACACCTTTGCCGATATGGAGACGGTGCTCGAAAAGCTTGGGCGCGGATGCGGCACGCGCTTCGAATTCGAGTGCTACGATGTCGGCCATCTCTATTCGCTTGCGCATTTCCGCGACCGCGGGCTGGTGTCGGGCCCATTGTTCATCCAGTTCGTATTCGGCATATTGGGTGGCATCGGCGCCGATCCCGAAAACCTGATCCACATGAAGCGCATCGCCGACAAACTGTTCGGCGACAGCTACCGGTTTTCCGTGCTGGCGGCCGGACGCCACCAGATGCCGATGATCTCGATTGCGGCGACGATGGGCGGCAATGTCCGCGTCGGGCTGGAGGACAGCCTCTACGACGGGCGCCAGCTCGCCAAGTCCAATGCCGACCAGGTCCGCCGGATCCGCGGCGTGCTCGAAGGGCTGTCGCTGGACGTCGCAACGCCGGCCGAGGCACGGCAGATGCTGGCGCTCAAGGGCGGCGACCGCGTGGCGTTCTGAGATGCGGCCGTGACCAACCCACCGTCAAGAGACATTGTCATCCGCCCCGGCCGGGTCGAGGACGTCGAAACCATCCACGCCGCGCTCCTACGGCTCGGCGCGCATGTCGGCGCACATCAGGAGATCACCTCGACAGCTCAGGATCTCCGCACCTATGGCTTTGGCGAAAAGCCTGCCTTCTCGACCTTGATCGCCGAAGTCGGTGGCGAATTTGCCGGGCTTTGCCTGTATTTTCCGATCTTCTCGACATGGATGGGACGGCCCGGCGTCTATGTGCAGGACCTCTATGTCGAGGACCGTTTTCGTGGCCGCAGGATCGGCGAGCGCCTGCTGCGCCGGGTGGCGGCGCAGTGCCGGAAGGCAGGCGGCGTCTATCTCAGGCTGTCCGTCGACACCGACAACAAGACCGCCAAGGCTTTTTACGAACGGTTAGGCATTGGCTGGTCGAGCTACGAGCAGGTGCAGAAGATCGTCGGCGACGCCTTTTTCGCCTTTGCCGATGCACCGGAGGAGCCAACATGAAAGCCTTCTATGCCGAAGAACAGAAGCGCCACGACCCGAAGGCGTTCCTCTCAAGCGGCGCGCCGCAGCCCAATCCGGAAAAGCCGGAACGGGTCGAGCGATTGTTAGCCGGCACCAAGGCTGCCGGCTGCACGATCGAACGGCCGCGGGATCACGGGCTCGGCCCGATTGCGGCGGTGCATACGCCGGAATATCTCGATTTTCTCCAGCATATCTTCGCGCGCTGGCAGCGCATCGAGGGCGCCTCGGCCGAGGTCATCCCCAATATCCATCCGATCGCGCGGAACGGCTCCTATCCGGCCTCGGCGGTCGGCCAGGCCGGCTACCACATGGCCGACACCGCCTGCCCGATCTCCGGCGAGACGTGGCAGAGCGCGCTTTGGAGCGCCTGGAGCGCGGTTGAAACCGCCGAGGCGGTGATGTCGGGAGCGCCGGCCGCCTATGCGCTGTGCCGCCCGCCCGGCCATCACGCCTTTGCCGATGTCGCCGGCGGCTTCTGCTTCATCAACAATTCGGCCGTCGCTGCACAGGTTCTGCGCAAGCAGGCGGCGCGGGTGGCGATCCTCGATGTCGACCTGCACCACGGCAACGGCACGCAAGGCATCTTCTATGCCCGGCCGGACGTGCTCACCGTGTCGCTGCATGCCGACCCGGTGCGCTTCTACCCGTTTTTCTGGGGCTATGGCGACGAGCGCGGCGAAGGCGCCGGCCTCGGCTACAATCTCAACCTGCCGCTGCCGCGCAAATCCGGCGATGCAGCGTTCCTCGAAGCGCTGGAGGCATCGTTCCAGCGCATCAACACCTTCTCGCCCGATGCGCTTGTGGTGGCGCTGGGGCTAGATGCCTTCGAAGGCGATCCGTTCGGCGGGCTGTCGGTGAGCACGCCTGGTTTTTCGCGCATTGGCGAGGTGATCGCCGGGCTCGGCCTGCCAACGGTCATCGTCCAGGAAGGCGGCTATCTCTGCGACGAGCTCGGCGACAATCTCACCGCCTTCCTCACCGGTTTTGGCGGCGCCCACAAGCGATGATCCGCCCGCGAGGGCCGCTCAGGATCATTCCTGCCTCAGCATGGCGACAACGCGGTGCACGCTCTCCAGCGTCGCGTCGATTTCGGCTGAAGTGTTGTAATGAGCGATGCCGATGCGCACCACCCCCTGCTCGGCCGGAATGCCGAGCTGGTGGACGATCTCCCAGGCGTAGTTGTGGCCGGACCACAGGAAGATGTTTTCGGCATTCATCTGCCGCACGATCGTCTCCGGCACGATGCCTTCGACAGTGAACGACACCGTCGGCACACGCTCATTGATCCGCTTCGGATCGGTGATGCCGTGGATGGTCAGGCCGGCAATATCCGACAGACCGTCGATCAGCTGTTGCGCCAGCGGGTTCTCGTAAGCGATTGAAACTTCGAAGGCCTTGGCGATTTTCAGCCGACGCGATCCTTGCGCGCCGGCTGCCGCGCCCAACTCGGCAAAATAATCGACCGCGGCCGACAGGCCGGCCATCAGTTCGATTTGCGGCGTGCCGAGCTCGAAGCGCTCCGGCAGGGCATTGGACGAGCAACGGCATTTATACGGCTTAAGCGTATCGATAACGTCCAGCCTGCCCCACAAAATTCCCATATGCGGGCCGAAGAACTTGTAAGCCGAGCAGATCAGGAAATCGCAGCCGAGGTTTTGGACGTCGATCAGGCCATGCGGCGCGAACTGGACGGCATCGACGTAGACCAACGCACCAGCCCGCCTGGCGATGCCAGTCAACGCCTTCACCCGGTTGATCGACCCGGTGAGATTGCTGGCGTAGTTGAGCGCGACGAGCCGCGTCCTCTCGGAAAGCAGCGCGGCGAGCGCCGCCTCCTCGATCTGCCAGCTCTGCTGGTCGAAAGGCAGCCAGCGCACGACAAGGCCAAGGTCTTCAGCCAGTTGCAGCCAGGGTGAGACGTTGCCCTCATGATCCATGCGGGTGAGGATGATCTCGTCCCCGGGCTTCATCGTGCGGCCGAGCGTTCGCGACATGTGGTAGGTCAATGTCGTCATGTTGGCACCGATGATGATTTCCTGCGGGCTCGCAGCGCCGAGAAAATCCGCCATCGCCAGATGGGCCTCGTCCACGATGTCTTGTGCTGCAACGGTGGTCTCGAAGAAGCCGCCGAGGTTAGCATTGGTGGTCAGCAAGCAACGCGATACTGCGTCCGCCACCGCCTGCGGGACCTGCGTGCCGGCAGGATTGTCGAGATAGATGCGCCGGCGGCCCTTGTCGATCAGCGACAAAGCCGGAAATTTCGCGCGCACCGCGTCGATCCGGAAGTCCATGGCTGTTCCCCTCTCCTTATGACGATCGGACAACCGCGTCCCGACGCATCAAGGGCACGGATTGCCGACGCGCTGGTGGATCGCATCAACGGCTTTCTGCATGTCCTCGGTCCAGACCACGTCGGCGGAAGAGAGCGCCATTTCGAGTTGCGAAATGGTGGTGGCGCCGATGATGTTCGAGGTGACCAAGGGCCGGTTCGAGACATAGGCATTGGCAAACAGCGCCGGCTCCATGCCGAAGGTGCGCGCCAACCGGTTGTATTCGAGCTGCACGTCGGCAGCATTCGGAGTCTCGTAGCGCTGGCCGCGGTTGAACAACTGCGAGCGCGAGCCCTGCGGCCGCGCGCCATGATCGTATTTGCCGGTCAAATAGCCTTGCGCCAGCGGCGAATAGGCAAGCAGCGACACCTGCTCGCGCTCGCAGACTTCGGCAAGGTTCACTTCGAAGGTGCGGTTGACGAGATTATAGGCGTTCTGCAGCGAGGCGACACGCGGGCCGACGCCCTTGTCGGCTTCGGCGATGAAACGCATGACGCCCCAGGAATTCTCGTTCGACAGGCCGAAATGGCGGATCTTGCCGGCCTTCACCAGTTCATCAAATACGGCAAGCGTCTCGGCGATCGGCGTCTCGCCTTCCGGCACGCCGGCGGCATCGGAGCGTCGCGGTACGGCGCCGATGCGGTTCGGATTGGCGCCCCACGGCACGTCGCGTTCCGGCCAATGGATCTGATAGAGGTCGATGTAATCGGTGTTGAGCCTGGCAAGTGACTTATCGATAGCGTCGAAGATATCGGCGCGCACCAGCTTAGACGGGCGGTCGCCGCGAAACCAACTGTTGGCGGTGCGACCAACTACCTTCGAGGCGATGATCACCTGGTCGCGATTGCGCTTCTCCTTCATCCAATTGCCGATGAATGTCTCGGTACGGCCTTGTGTCTCCGCCTTGGGCGGGATCGGATAGAGTTCGGCGGTGTCGATGAAATTGACACCGCGAGCAAACGCCAGATCCATCTGGGCGTGACCGTCCGCCTCGGTGTTCTGCTGGCCCCAGGTCATCGATCCGAGGCAGATTTGCGACACGAAAAGATCGGTCTGGCCGAGACGGCGTTTGTGCATGGAGTTTCTCCGGCGGGAATTTTGCGCGGCTGCGCGAGGAGGAAGCAATAGCATACAGGAAAGCGCCGCCCGCTTCCAAGCCCACCGACGGCAGGCTCGGCGACTTTCCCAGGATGCCGGCAAACGGACTTTTTTTCGTGCGGCTAACAAAAAAGCCGGACTGCATGTGAATGCAGTCCGGAAGTTCGCCAGGAATGGCGAGGAAAACCGGCCAAGTGCCGGCACTGAGGCCTACGGTCGAAGCATCGCAGAAGTTTCGCCGGAACAGCCGAATTATGTCTAAAAAGATCAGGGCAGCATGGCTGCCATGCGAATGCTGCACTGCACAATTGTCATGATCTGCCTATATTGACGGCCGTGGAGGTTCAATAAGGGGCTTGAATCATGGGATTCTTCACTGAAATGTTCGCCCGTCCGCGTCCGCGGGAACAGCTGCGCTATCGAGCCGCGCTGGCGCTGCTCCATTCGATGAGCAATGCCGATCGCGCCGATATCGGCGTCAAGCCGGCCGACTTCCCGCGCATCGCCCGGGAAATGTCCCTACGCTAAACAGCGCGCCGCGAGATATCCCGGCGCAGCCGGGATATCTCCCGAGCGAATCTCAACGCAATCCGAGGAAAATCGACTTGCCCAATGGCACGCCGTTGTGACGCAGGATGTCATAGGCGGTGGTCAGGTGGAAATAGAAATTGGGCATGGCGGCATGCAGCAGATACTGCATTCCCGGCATCGAAACCTCGCGTCCCGCAAGCCGCAGTTCGATCATCCTGTCATCTGAACCATCGAATTCGGCCGCCGAAAATGTCGCGAGATGAGCCAATGTCTTGGCAAGGCGGGCCTGCAGATCAGCGAAGCTCGCCTCATTGTCCTCATATTTTGGCACCTCGCGCCCGGCAAGCCGCGACGGCGCGCCTTTGGCGTGATCGGTGGCAATCTGTACCTGCCTGGTCAGCGCAAACATGTCCGGCGCCAGCCTCGCCGTCAGATACACCTGCGGATCGATCTTGCGATCAGCCGCATTTTGCTCGGCAATGTTCAGCACATTGGCTAGTGCCTTCAGCCTCGCCGAAAATACCGGCACGGATGCTTCATACATTGATATGGTCACAAGAAATCTCCACGCGGCCCGACTGCCCACGGCGAGAGGTAGCGCCTTTCGCAGGCGATTGTTCAAGCGTCACCACGCCGCCGCAATCGATATGATAGGATTTTTCATCGAGTGGAGGTTCCCGATGAGACGCGCCTTGTTCGCAGCGACCGCTTTTTTCTCCCTTGCCGCTACCAGCCAACCGGTGCTCGCCGCCGACGCGCCTTACATAGACGACAGGTCGAATGCCGAAGCGGTCATCCGGTCGCTTTATAGTGCCATCAGCCGGCACGAATTCGCGCGCGCCTGGGACTATTTCGGCGACACCAAGCCGGCCAAGGATTTCAATTCCTTCGTCAAAGGCTATGACGGCACGGACACGGTCGAAGTCAAAACCGGTGGCGTATCCGAAGACGGGGCTGCCGGCAGCATCTACTACAGCGTTCCGGTCGCCATCCGGGCGACGGCCAAGGACGGCAGCGAGAATGTCTTTGCCGGCTGCTATACGCTGCGCCAGATCAACGCCTCGATCCAGGAACCGCCATTTCGCGCAATCTTCATCGACAAGGGTGCGCTGAAACCCTCAAAGGCCGATTTCGAAGATGCCGGGCCGGCAAGCTGCGGCGAAGGACCGCCGCCGCCGAAGAAGGACGCAGCGCTTGAGCAGGCCAACAAGGCGTTTGCCGCGACTTATGGCGACCAGTGCGACAAGGACATGCCCGGCGGCGATCCGCGAGGAGAGCCGGACGCCTACTCGCTCCGCTACAAGGATGCGGGGGCGGCCGAAAACGAGCCCGAACGCGAGACACGGCTGTTTCGCTTTTTCTGCTCGATGGCCGCCTACAATGAGAGCGCAGTCTATTACATCTACGACGACGTATCGGGCGTCCGGCAATTACAATTCGCGTCACCGGAACTCGATATTCGCTATGAGAACAACAATAGCGAAGGCAAGGTCGAGGGCATCAACATCATCGGCTTCCAGACTGACGACCAGTTGGTCAACTCCGAATATGACGAGGCCACCAAAACGATTTCATCCTTGAACAAGTGGCGCGGCGTCGGCGACGCCTCGTCGGCCGGCACCTACCTGTTTCGCCACGGCAATTTCTCGCTGGTGCAGTATGAGGTCGATGCCTCTTATGACGGCGAGATCAACCCGCAGACCGTGCTCGACTACAACACCGCGCCCTAAGGGACCTTCGATAACATCCAGTTGAGTGTGCCCCGCCAGTCGGTCATGCGGATCGGCGTGCCATGTGTGCCGGTCTCGAAGCGGACAAAGCGGGTCGGGTAGGCTTTCGATTTGCCCAGAATCGATCGGAAGAAGGCTTCCTGTTTCTCGATTGGAAACACCGGGTCCTTGCTGCCCTGGCCGAAGAAGACCGGCACACGGCGCTTGAATGCGGAGCTTGAGAAGAAACTCTCGTCCCACAGCGAGCCGAGCAGCAGCAGCCCGTCGATGCGCCCGCCGGAGTCCTTGCGGCCTGCCAGCTTCCAGCACAACGCGCCGCCCATAGAGCCGCAGGCGACGAAGATTTTTGCGCGCGGCGACTGTTCGGCATAGTGGCCGATCAATGCGGCGATCTGGGCGGCACCGGTGTCGCCGAAATCGGAAAAATCCGGCGACAGATAGAGGCCGCCATTACCGGCCATCAGGTTCTTGATACGGTTGAAATTGCCGCCGAAAGTGAAATCGTCAGCACCCTGTTTACGGCTGCCGCCCTGCCCGTGCAGATAAAGCACGATGATGCTGGCGCCCCCGGTCTTGCCGACGGCAATGTGGCGGACGTCGCCTGCATCGGTCGGCAGCAATAGATCCTGCTGCACCTTACGCACGCCGGTGTCGGTGTATTGCGCGTGCACACGACGCTCAGGCACTTCGTCACGAGCGTTGATGTCGCGCAGCTCACGATAATCGACGACCGTATAGGCGCCGTTGCTCTCGGACGAGAGTGTGACCGGATAGGCGAACAGATCGTCCTTGAAGGGTTTGAGTTCGAGAGCGTTGGCGTAGGCGACACAAAAGAGCTGCAAAAGAATCGCCATCAGCAGGGCCGGGAGGCCAGAGGGGGGCAAGCGGAACCGGAAGCAGGAACGAAAGGCCATCCCTCAGCCATGCGTTTTTCGGCTTCGGTTTGTCAATCCTGCAGCACGCCGCCGGCGCCTTCCAGCGCCTCGCGCGTGTCGACGTCGACGGCTGCCCCTTCGCCGATCTCGACATCGATGACGTCGAGCCCTTCGGCCTCGACCAGATGGCGGGCGCCGGTATCGCCTTCGAGGTGAGCGATCGCGGCAAACAGCGAACGCGGCAGCAGCACCGGATTGCCGCGCCGGCCATCATGAGCGGCGCGCACCACCGATCGGCCTTCGGACTTGCGGAACGCCTCGATCAGCCTGTCGAGGTCGGCCGAGGCGACGCCGGGCATATCGCCGAGGACAATCATGGCGCCGGCGGCGTCGCCGGAAATCTTGGCGATGCCGGCCTTCAGCGACGAAGACAGACCCTTGGCGAAATCCGGATTGTCGGCGAAGGTCATATCGAGGCCAGACAGTGCACTGCGCACGCGCTCGCTCTGGTGGCCGATGACGACGATGGTGGCCGCGGCTTTCGAACCGACCGCGCGTTCGGCGGTGCGGCGGACCAGCGGCTTGCCATCGAACAGTGCCAAGAGCTTGTTCGGCCCGCCCATGCGGCTGGAGCGGCCGGCGGCCAGAAGCACGATCTCGACCTTTGGTTCGGCTTTGGCCGGCAATGGCTCGCGCGGCTGCGGCCGCGTCGGAATTTCCATCAACAGCCCGCCGACGCCCATGCCGGCAATATCCCTGGCGGTCACGTCGAGACCGGCGATCAGCCGGTCAAGCACCCAGTCGAAGCCGTTCTCCTTGGGACTGCGGGCGCAGCCCGGCGCACCGATGATGCGCTTGCCGCCTAGAGTGCCTAGCACCAGCAGATTGCCGGGATCGACCGGCATGCCGGCGCGGATGACAGTGCCGCCTGCCTTTTCGATGGCAGCGGGAACGACGTCGCCGAAATCGGCCATCGCCGAGGCGCCGAAGATAACCACCATATCGTTGTCGCGGATCAGCGAGGCCGCAGCCTCGGCGACGGGGATAATTTCATGCGGGGTTCGACGCTCCGCCGTCAGCCTGCCGCCCGAACGCGCCAGGCGCGCTTCGGTGACGCGCAGCGTCTTGTCGAGCACGCTGGGTTTGATGCCGGGTAGCACCGTCTGGATGACGCCGACGCGCACCGGCTGATAGGCGTTGACCGCAAATATCTCGCCGCCGGCGCAGATCCTTGCCACGGCATCGACCAAAGCGAAGGCGACCGCAAACGGAATGATCTTCACCGTCGCAACCATCTGACCTTTTTCGACCGGCGCATGCTGCGCCAGCGTGGCGATAGTAATCGTCGGATCGACGGCATTGATGGCGTCGATTATCGCCGCGTCGACGGTGAATATGCCGGCAGCCTGCGCGTGGAGGTTGACCCTGCCGGTCGCGGCGGGCTTCGCCTCCATATTGCGATGGATCATGGATGCGGCGATCTTTTCGGCAGCGACGTCCTCGCTGAGATCATCGGGCGCCAACACTGCCGCTACGACCTCGGAAATGCCAGCGGCCTTCAACAGGGACACATCCCCGGCGCTTAGCCTGTGCGCCTTGCGGAAGCGGCGCTCTCCGACCTTGGTGGCATGCGCAAGCACTGCCCCTTCGGCCGTATCGATCGCAACGGGACCAAATTTCACGCGACCGCGCCTTTGGATTCGAGGCCGCGGGAGCGAAAGGCGTGGATCGCTTGCGCCAACACCGCGACGGCGATCTCGGCCGGGCTGGCAGCCCCAATGTCGAGGCCGATCGGGGCATGAATGCGGGCGATCTGGTCGGCGGTCGCTCCCGAAGCCAGCAGGCGTTCCACACGTTTGGTGTGGGTCTTGCGGCTGCCGAGCGCGCCGACATAAAAGCAGCCGGCGTCGAGCGCCGCCTTCAGGGCGAAATCGTCGATCTTCGGATCGTGGGTGAGAGCAGCCAGCGCCGTATAGCTATCGAGCGGCTGACGCGTCAGCACATCCTCTGGCCATTCGGCATGCAGCGCGATATCGGGAAAACGATCGGGCGTGGCAAAGGCCGTGCGCGGATCGATGATCTCGACAGGATAGCCGGCGATCCTGGCCATCGGTGCCAGCGCCTGGCTGATGTGGACGGCGCCGATCACCACCAAGCGCGGCTGCGGCAGATGTGCGTTGAGGAAGAAGGTCCGTCCCTCAGCTTCGACCGAACCGGAATTGCCCGTGCGAAATGCCTTGGCGATGGCCGCCCCGAGTTCGCCGGCTACCCGGTCGCCCTCGCGCACGACACGGTCGCGGCCGTCGCCGAGATCGGTGACCAGGATTGCCGCGCGGCGGGCGCGGCGTTCGGCGTTGAGTGTCTTCAGCGCATAGGGATCCATTCGAGATCAACCCAATCTTTCTACATAGACCTTGATGCGGCCGCCGCATGACAGGCCGACTTGCCAGGCGGTCTCGTCTGCGACGCCGAATTCGAGCATTTTGGCCGTGCCGCTATCGATAACATCGACCGCCTCGGTGACCACGGCGCCTTCGACGCAGCCGCCCGAGACGGAGCCGTGGAAATTGCCTTCGGCGTCGATGACCAGGTGGCTGCCGACCGGGCGCGGCGCCGAGCCCCAGGTCTCGACCACGGTGGCAATGGCGACATCCTTGCCGTCCTTCATCCAGCCCTCCGCGATGATCAGCGGGTCGCGAGCCTCATCGAGATAGATACTGCGTTCCATGATTTTCTCCCTAGGAGACATGTGGTTATGCGACGCGCTTCACGCCAGCTTGATCCACCGGCGCGGGTCGACCGAACGCATAAAAACAGCACGGTCGCCAGCGACCGGTCCGCCACATAATCCGCACGGGTCAACAGATCGAGCGTCTCGTCGACGGTCCGCGGCGCCGGACGCGGTTTTCAACTCGGTCATCCTGTCTTCGCGGACGCGGCCATCTGAAAGCCTCTACAGAGCGTGGTAGCCGCGGTTGTGATAGATCAGCGGCCGCAAATTATCGCCGATGCGCAAACCTGTAACCTTGCCAAAAAGCACACGGTGGGTGGCCAGATCCTTGGAGTCGATCAGTTCGCAGTCGAAGACGGCGAGCGCGCCCTTCAGCGTCGGCGCACCGGTCGAGATCACATCCCATTCGGCCAACGCGAAACGCTCCTCGACCGGCAGGCCGGTAATGCCGGAAAAGGCGATCGACAGCGGCTCCTGATCCGAAGCCAGCGTGTTCAGGGCAAATTTGCCGTTTTCCACGAACGGCTCGTTCTTGGGATTTTCACGATTGAGGCAAACCAGGATGGTTGGCGGCGTGTCCGACACCGAGCAGGCCGCGATCACCGTCGCGCCGCGCCTGCCGGCAGGGCCATCGGTGGTGACTACATGCACATGGCCAGCAAAATGGGCCATCGCGTCGCGGTAGGCCTGCGGCCCGATGTCATTCTTCTTCAGCACCGATGATTTTCCACTAGTCAGAACCAACCGTTATATATGGGGGGATATTGCAGGCCACAAGCGAAGTGCTTGACCTATATCCCGAATTCGCGTGTTGCGCCAAAGCTGGCCAGCCTTTAGGTCTTGACGGCATTGGCGCCGGCAACCACGCGACCGGCGTGGAGGAATTCTTCGCTCGCATGCGACCTTGGACAACCACGATAGCGGTGCTGGCCTGGCTCTCGGTCGCCTGCAGTGCAAATGCCGAGACGCTGCTGGTCGGCGTCGCGGCACCTTTGTCGGGGCCGTCGGCGATCCTCGGCAAACAGATCGAGGCCGGCGCGACAATGGCGGCTGAAGCGAACGATGCCGAAATCAAGACGATCGATGACGCCTGCACGGCCGACGGTGGCGCCGCCGCCGCGCGGGAGTTCACCGCGGCCAAGGTCAACGTCGTCATCGGGTTTTTGTGCACCGACGCAATCGAGGCGGCTCTGCCGATCCTCAAGGATGCCGGCATACCGGTGATCACCGTCGGCGTTCGCACGGAAAGCCTGACCGACCGGCGCGCCAAGACCGGATGGCCGATCTATCGTCTCGGGCCGCGCGGCGACGACGAGCGCAATGCCGTTGCCGCCATCCTCACCCGCCTATGGCAGACCGAGCTGTTCGCCATAGTCGACGACGGCACGATCTATGGCCGCGAAATGGCCGAGACGTTTCGGGCAGCCGCCGAGCAAGCGGCTCTGAAGCCGGTGTTCGTCGACACGTTCCGGCCGCAGCTCGACAACCAGATCGGCCTGATCGGCCGGCTGAAGAAAGCCGGCGCAACGCATGTCTTTGCCGGCGGCGACGGCGATGATGTCGCCATTATGGGCCGGGATGCCGGCCAGCTAAATACCGGCATGGTGTTTGCCGGCGGCGAAGCGTTGCGCGCGCCGCTCGGCGACGTGCCTTATGCCGTCGGCACACTGATGATCGCGCCGCCCGAATGGGCCGATGTCGCCGACCCCAAGGTGCTGCAGAGCTTTGCCGGACAAAACATCGTGCCGGAAGGTTACACGCTTCCCGCCTATGCCGCGGTCGAGATCGCCAAGGCGGCTTCAGCATTGCCGCAAAGCTCCGGCGAGAAGCTGGCCAATGCACTGACCGCACATGACTTCACGACGGCGATCGGACCGATCCGCTTTGACGAAAAAGGCGACCTGACGCAAAATCCTTATCGCGCCTTCCGTTTCGACGGCGGCCGTTTCTTGTCGGCGGAGAGCCAATGATGTCCAGCACGGGGATGTTCCGTACCGGTCCGCGCAATCTCATCACGGACGTCGCCGGCCTGCGTGTCGGCAATGCGGCGAATGCCAAGCTGAAATCCGGTGTGACCACCGTCATCTGCGACGAACCGGCCGTGGCCGGCGTGCAAATCCTGGGCGGTGCGCCGGGCACCCGCGAAACCGACCTGCTCGAGCCGCACAATTCGATCCACGCCATCCATGCCGTGGTGCTTTCGGGCGGGTCGGCTTTTGGCCTCGACGCCGCGTCGGGGGTGCAGGCGGCATTGCGTGAAAGGGGCATCGGCGTCGAGGTCGGCGGCTTTCGCGTGCCGATCGTGCCGGCGGCGATCCTGTTCGATCTGCGCAATGGCGGCGACAAGGATTGGGGCCGGTATCCGCCTTACCGCGACCTCGGCTACGAAGCCGCGCAAGCCGCCGCGATCGACTTTGCGCTCGGCACCGCCGGCGCGGGTGCCGGCGCGCTGAGCTCCGGCCTGAAGGGCGGGCTCGGCTCGGCCTCGACGGTGCTGGACAGCGGCGTCACCATCGGCGCGCTTGCCGCCGTCAACCCGACCGGCTCGGTGACGGTCGCCGGGACCCGCCATTTCTGGGCGGCACCGTTCGAGATCGGCGACGAGTTCGGCGGGTTAGGCTATCCCCACCCGATGCCTGACGATGCCAGAAAGGTCCTGCTGAAGTTCCGTGACAGGTATGCCGCAGAGCAGGCGGAAACCGGCGCCAACACGACCATCGCCGTGATCGCCACCGATGCGGTACTCACCAAGGCCGCCGCCAAACGCCTGGCGATATCGGCGCATGACGGCTTTGTGCGTGCCATTTGGCCGACGCACACGCCCGCCGACGGCGATCTGGTCTTCGCGCTGGCAACGGGCAAGAGCGGCATCGAGCTTGAGCCCGACGATGCAATCGATCTCTACGCCGCGGCCGGCGCCACGATGGCGCGCGCCATCAGCCGCGGCGTCTTTGCCGCGACGCCGGCCGAGGGCGATCTGTTCCCGGTCTGGTCGTCGCGCTGAACGCGCAACGCTCATTCGGGTGAGCCGTAATCAGACTGGATTATGATCAGGTGGGTTCGGATTTTTCTTCCTCGAACGTGACCGCAACATCCGAGTTTGCCGACAGCCGCACCTTCTGGCCCTCGACCTCGGCGACAAGGCTGAGAGGAATGAAGTGGTGATGGCCCCTGTGAGCGCCCTCGCCGCTGTCGCGCTTGGTCAGCTTTATGCGATCTCCGTCAACCTTGTCGACGGTACCGACATGGACGCCGTCGGCGCCGATCACTTCCATACGTTCGCGAATCTTGGCTGCATCTGTCATGGGGGTCTCCCTTAGAGCGCCGCGCGTCCTTTTGAACGCGCAAACGACGCTCTAAACATTTTGAATCAATGCACCGTGCCTTCCGAAAATCGATCCTGATTTTCGGAAGGCACGATGCGGTGAAGTTGCCGACAATAACAAACGACGGCCGGATTGGATGCATCGACTTTGTGTTTCAGTCAGCACGATCTTTTGACGGCATCGTGATAGGAATTTAACGGCGTCGACCGCCGGAATGGAAAGCCCCATGCGAAATCTTGCCCTGTTTGCAGTCTGCCTGCTTGCCCCGCTTGCAACTTTGGCCGCCGCCTACGCAGGCGATGTCGCCGAGCTTGAGATCCTCGGCTTCAGCAGCGATGGCGGGGTCTTTGCCTTCGAGGAATACGGCGTCCAGGACGGATCGGGATTTCCCTATGCGACCCGCTATTATATCGACACGGCCGACGACAGTTTCCTGAAGGGCTCGCCGATACGTGTCCGGCTCGACGACGAGAATGCCACGGTGGCCGCAGCGCGGCTGCAGGCCCGGCAAAGGGGCGAAGCGATCGTCAGTCAGGCGGAACTCACGGTAAATCGCGGCATTACCGCCGGCTTCAACCCGGTGACCGAGCTTTCTGCCGATCCCTTCCGCATGGTGGTCAATCCGCGCCCGATCTTCTCGCCGGTCGACGATCCGCTCGAGTTCCGGCTCGACCAGATCGGCATGAATGACACCGAACGCTGCCAGAGCCAGGGCGAGATCAATGGCTTTCGCCTGCTGCGCATCGAGGCGAAGGATGGCGGCCAGACGAGGATCATTCACGAGGACAAATCGATCCCGCAAAGCAGAGGCTGTCCGAATGGGTACCAGATCGGCGCGGTTCAGACATTTTCGCTGGATAGCGTCAGCACCTATGCCGTGCTGATCGCGGTGCGCCAATACGGCTTCGAAGGGCCGGACTATCGCTGGATCGCGGTAACCGGTCGCCTGTGACGTTCCCCGCCATGCGCTATCGCGCCCTGCATCGTCTCCGCCGTGCTCTGCCGTCGCTGCGCACCGCATTTGCCGGTGCCTTGCTGTGGGCCACAGCGATGGGCGCCAGCGCGCTGCTCAATCTGCTGCAGTACGATTGGGAGACCCCGGTAAAGATCCGCTTCGTCTCGCTGCTTTATGCTGCCGGCGGCGCGCTGGCCTTCCCGGTTGGGCTGTTTATGGCGCGGCTCGTCTCGCTCGGACGCCACTGGGAAATCGCCGTCGCCGCCGCCTTCGTCTGCCTTCTCGCCGCGACAATTACCTTCACCGGCGGCCTCTTTGGGCTGCAATACCGCTCCTACTACGTCCAATGGCATGCACCCGCGCTCACCATCACCTGGGTTTTCCAGTTCGTGTTCACGATGTTGACGGCACTCTATCAGTTCGTCGTCCTCGGCATCCGGCTGTATTTTCCGCTCGGTTTCGTTGCGCTCGCTGTCGCCAGCGTCTGGTTTGCGCGCCAGCAACGTTGAGCATTTCGCCTGCCTCTGTTAGGACGCGGGCAAATGCTCTCGCAAGTCAGGACCGACTGATGATCCCTCGCTACTCCCGGCCGGAAATGGTGGCCATCTGGTCGCCCGAAACGCGGTTCCGCATCTGGTTCGAGATCGAGGCCTACGCCTGCAACGCATTGGCCGAGCTCGGCGTCATCCCAAAGGAGGCCGCCAAGACCATCTGGGAGAAAGGCGGGGCGGCAAAATTCGATGTCGAAGCCATCGACGAGATCGAGCGGGTCACCAAGCATGACGTCATCGCCTTTCTCACCCATCTCGCCGAATTCGTCGGGCCGGATGCCCGCTTCATCCACCAGGGCATGACATCCTCCGACGTTCTCGACACCTGTTTTGCCGTGCAGCTCACCCGCGCCAGCGACATCTTGCTGGCCGACATTGACGGGCTGCTTGCGGCGCTCAAGCGCCGCGCCTTCGAGCACAAGGACACCATCACCATCGGCCGCAGCCACGGCATCCATGCCGAGCCGACCACCTTCGGCGTCAAGCTGGCGCAGGCCTATGCCGAATTCTCGCGTTGCCGCGAGAGGCTGGTGCATGCACGCGAGGACATCGCCACCTGCGCCATCTCCGGTGCGGTCGGCACCTTCGCCAATATCGACCCTTATGTCGAAGAATACGTGGCCAAGAAACTCGGACTGAAGCCGGAGCCGGTGTCGACGCAGGTGATCCCGCGCGACCGCCACGCGATGTTCTTCGCCACGCTCGGTGTGATCGCCTCGTCGATCGAGCGGCTGGCGATCGAGGTGCGCCATCTGCAGCGCACCGAGGTACTCGAAGCAGAAGAGTACTTTTCACCTGGCCAGAAGGGTTCGTCGGCGATGCCGCACAAGCGCAACCCGGTGCTGACCGAGAACCTCACCGGCCTTGCCCGCATGGTGCGCTCCTTCGCATTGCCGGCAATGGAGAATGTGGCGCTCTGGCACGAGCGCGACATCTCGCATTCCTCGGTCGAGCGCATGATCGGGCCCGACGCGACGGTGACGCTCGATTTCGCGCTCTCACGCCTGACCAGCGTCGTCGACAAACTGCTCGTCTACCCCGACAACATGCTGAAGAACATGAACAAATTCCGCGGCCTCGTGCATTCGCAGCGCGTGCTGCTGGCGCTGACGCAAGCCGGCGTTTCGCGCGAGGACGCCTACCGGCTGGTGCAGCGCAACGCCATGAAGGTGTGGGAGCAAGGCGCTGATTTTCTTGAGGAACTTCTGGCCGACAAGGACGTTGTCGCAGCCTTGCCCGAGGCCGAGATCCGCGAGAAATTCGACTTGGGCTATCATACCAAGCACGTCGATACGATCTTTAGCCGAGTGTTCGGAGAAGCCTGATGATTTCGTCGGCCGGAGATTTCGATTTCCTTGCCCTGCCCGGGCGCGGCAATTCCGGGCCGGATCATTGGATGTCGCATTGGTGCCGGGTGTTCCCCAATTCGACCCGCGTGCTGCAGGCCGAGTGGGACCGGCCTAAGCCTGAAGACTGGATCGGCCAGTTGGATGCCGCGGTGGCCGCCGCACCGCGGCGCGTCGTGCTGCTTGCGCATTCGCTGGCGGTGGCGACGGCGGTGAAGTGGGCTGCCGGCGCCAGTCAAGGCCAACTCGACAAGGTCGCGGCGGCATTCCTGGTTGCCGCGACCAATGTCGAGGATGCCGATCCCTCATTCGACGCGGTGCGCCCGTTCGCGCCGATGCCGCTGAAGCGCCTGCCCTTCCCGACATTGGTGGTGGCGAGCCGCAGCGACCCACGCGTCACCTTCGACAAGGCGACCGCTTTTGCCGCCGCCTGGGGCGCGGATATCGCCGATGCCGGCGATCTTGGCCATATGGGGAACGAGGCCGGCCTCGGCGTATGGCCAGCGGGCCTGCTCATGCTTGGCCGCTTGTTCGAAAAAGCAAACCTCTAACCTACGCCTTACCGGGAACCGTCCTTATCACCGTGCCCCACGGATCCTCGCGGGTGGTCTCGCTTGCGGCATTGTCCGAGCGCATCTCGACCCAGGCCAAGCCGGAGCGGGCGGGATCGCGGCGACCGGCGCCCGCGCTCTGCCACGCATTTGCGCCAATGTGGTGATGATAGCCGCCGGACGACAGGAACACCGCCGCGCCACCGTACTTTGCCACTGTGTCGAAACCGAACTCCTGATGCCACCATGCTTCGGCTTCTTCCGGCCTGCCGACCCGCAAATGGACGTGGCCGATAATGCTGTTTTCCGGCGCGCCCTGCCAGCCGGTGTCGCCGGCCGGCACCTCGGCAACGACCGACGGAATGTTCAGCCGCTCCGTCGCCATCGCTATCTTGTCACCGTTCCATTTCCAGTCCTGCGGACGGCGGTCGGCATAGATCTCGATGCCGTTGCCTTCGGGATCGGTCAAATAGAGCGCCTCGCTGACCAGGTGGTCGGATGCGCCCTCGATGCCGATCTTGTTGGCGATGGCATGGTTGATCCAGCGGCCGAGATCGGCCCGGCTGGGTAGCAGGAAGGCGGTGTGGAAAAGACCGGCGCTGCGCGGGTCATCGGGTTTCGCGGCCGGATCCGCTTCGATGTCGAGCAAAGGGCGATTGACTGCGCCGAGCGTAATGGTGCCGCCGGCGCGGCTCAGTTCCTGCAAACCGACGACTTTGCGATAGTAGGCAGCGAGATTGTCTGCATCGCGCGCCCGCAAGCCGACGCGGGCAACGCTGACCGGGGTCGTCGCGGCAAAAGGCAGTTCGCTCATCAAAGTGCTCCGTTCAGGCGGCGCTCGACAAGCTTCCAACAGAACAATCCGGCGCCATCAATCATTCTACGCCATGTCCGTGCCAAAATCTCGGAACAGCCATTCTTTCCTGGCGACAGATCGTTGATCGCGATCGTTCACACAAGAGCGCAAGAAGCGAACAGGGTGTTCACAATAGCGAGCAGAACCGGGCTCGTGAGCGGCCGTTTGCGTGTCGCTGTTGAGTTCATACCCGGTTGCACCCGACAGCGCCTCTCGCTACATGCGCGCCATGAAAGTCAGGGAAGCAGATATTCTCATCGTGCCGGGCTACACCAATTCCGGCCCCGATCATTGGCAGAGCCGCTGGCAGTCGAAACTATCGACAGCGCGCCGCGTCGAACAGGCGGAATGGTCGAAGCCGGTGCGCGAGGATTGGACGGCCGGTGTCGCCAAGGCGGTTAACGAGGCCGAGCGGCCGGTCGTCATCGTCGCCCATTCGCTTGGCGTCGCGGCGGTCATTCAAGCGTTGCCTCGGTTCGAGAGGCCGGTCGCCGGCGCTTTCTTCGTGGCGCCGCCCGATGTCGCCAATCCAGAGATAAAGCCGAGGCACCTGATGACCTTCGGCCCCTATCCGCGCGACCCGCTGCCGTTTCCGTCGGTGGTGATCGCCAGCCGCAACGACCCGTTCTGCGCCTTCGGCGTCGCCGAGGACATTGCCGGGGCGTGGGGCTCGCTGTTCATCGACGCCGGGGATGCCGGTCATCTCAACGCGGATTCCGGCTTCGGCCCCTGGCCTGAAGGCTCGATGACGTTCGCGAAATTCCTGACGGATCTCTAGAGCGGTTCACCGTTTCACGGAAACGGCGAACCGCTCTATCTCTTTGTTTTGACGCAATTCCGGACGGAAAACCGTTTCACACTTTTCCTGGAATTGCTCTAGGAACCGATCGAATCCCTGACGCTGTTCAGCAGGGTCTTTGCCCCAAGCGAAATCAGCGAATGCTCGGAACCCATCGCCAGCAGCCGGTAACCCATCGACACCACGCGACCGGCGATGGCCGGTTCCATCACATAGATCGCCGCATGCTTGCCGGCTTTGCGGGTGCGCTCGGCGATCGAGGCGACGGTCCCCATCATGCTCTCCAGCGTCGAACTGACGGTGGTGCCCTTCGACCAGGCGATCGAGAAATCCGACGGGCCAAGGAAGATACCGTCGATGCCCGGCGTGTCGAGGATGCCGTCGAGTGCATCAAGCGCGGCCCGCGTTTCGACCATGGCGAACGCCATGGTGCGCTGGTTGCTGTCGCGCAGCCAGTCGGCATAGTCGCCCTTGCCATGGCGCGGAAAAGCATAGGTCGGGCCCCAGGAGCGCTCGCCGAGTGGCGGGTATTTCATTGCGGCAGCAAACAGCTTTGCGTCCGCCACCGAATTCACCATCGGGGCGATCACCGCCTCGGCGCCGAAGTCAAGCGCACGGCTGGCCATGTCGAAGCGGCCGACCGGGATGCGTACCAAAGCCGGCTTGTTGGTGGCCAGCACCGGCACAAGCCCGCGAAGTACGCTATCCTCGTGATGGCCACCATGCTGCATATCGAGCGTAACCGCGTCGAACCCTTGCCTGGCCAGTATCTCGACCGTCAACGCATCCGGCACGCCGGACCATGCGGTGAACAGCGTCTCGTCGGCCGCAAGGCGTGACTTCAGGGACATTGGCGATTTCCTCTTTGCTTGCAGCAATTCAGCCGGAAATGACCGCAAAGGCAAAGAAAAACCGCCCGGTGGGGCCGGGCGGTCGATTGGTCCAGCATTCGAAGAGTATCGATGGGGATCAGGTGTTCTTGATCTGCTCGATCGCCTGCGCCATCAATTCATCCATGGTGCGGCGGATCTGATGGTCCGACTGGTCGATGCCGGCCGCATCGAAATCCTTGCGTATCTTGCGGAAAACGTCGTGATCGCCGGCTTCCTCGATGTCGCTGACGACCACTTCCCTGGCATAAGCGTCGGCATCGGCGCCGGACTTGCCGAGCTTTTCGGCAGCCCACAGGCCGAGCGCTCTGTTGCGGCGTGCCGCAGCCTTGAACCGAAGTTCCTCGTCGAATGCGAATTTGCGCTCAAAGCCCTCTTCGCGGTCTTTCATGCTGCTCATGGCATCCCTCCGTGAAATCCGATTCGTTGTGCCAATATGTGTTGCCGGAGCACAAACCAAAAGGGCGCCGGCCGGTCAATATGCTACATTGCTTGCTGCGCTGCGGCATTTCGGTGCCCGAAAGCGGTTGATTGAAAGGATTTGCCGATTGAGCAAACAGTGCGATTGGGATAGACACCGGCATTGAACCCCACCGTCGCCATCTTATTTTAGGCAGACGGACAGGAACTGGTCGCTTGCCGCCTGCCCGCAAATCCAGAGAAAAATCAGATGAAAAATCGCCGCCGCATTTATGAAGGCAAGGCCAAGATCCTTTATGAGGGACCGGAGCCTGGCACGCTGATCCAGTTCTTCAAGGACGACGCTACCGCTTTCAACAAGAAGAAGCATGAAATCGTCGATGGCAAAGGCGTGCTCAACAACCGCATTTCCGAGCACATCTTCAATCATCTCAACCGGATGGGCATTCCGACCCACTTCATCCGCCGGCTCAACATGCGCGAGCAGTTGATCAAGGAAGTCGAGATCATCCCGCTCGAAGTGGTGGTGCGCAACGTCGCCGCCGGCTCGCTGGCCAAGCGCCTGGGCATCGAGGAAGGCACCGTGCTGCCGCGCTCGATCATCGAATTCTATTACAAGGCCGATGCGCTCGACGATCCGATGGTATCGGAAGAGCACATTACCGCCTTCGGCTGGGCGAGCCCACAGGAGATCGACGATGTCATGGCGCTGGCCATTCGCGTCAACGACTTCCTTTCCGGCCTGTTCATGGGCGTCGGCATCCAGCTGGTCGATTTCAAAATCGAATGCGGCCGCCTGTTCGAAGGCGATATGATGCGCATCGTCGTTGCCGATGAGATCTCGCCGGATTCCTGCCGGCTGTGGGACGTGGCGACGCAGGACAAGCTCGACAAGGACCGCTTCCGCCGCGACATGGGCGGGCTGGTCGAGGCTTATCAGGAAGTTGCCCGCCGTCTCGGCATCATGAACGAGAACGAGCCACCGCGTCCGGCCGGGCCGGTGCTCGTCGCATCGACCGACGGTGTCAAAGGTAAGCCGCACTGACGGCTTGCCCGCTCAACAGGTGAACAGGAGCATGTCCAGCGTGATCAAGGCCCGCATTACCGTAACCCTCAAGAACGGCGTGCTAGACCCACAAGGCAAGGCAATCGAGCACGCGCTGTCCGGAATGGGTTTCGGCGGCGTCGGCCAGGTGCGGCAAGGCAAGGTTTTCGACGTCGAATTGGCCGAGAGCGACAGCGCCAAGGCCGAGGCCGATCTGAAAGCCATGTGCGACAAGCTTCTGGCGAATACAGTGATTGAGAATTACGCGGTGGAGATCGCCTGAGGTGAAATCAGCCGTCGTCCTGCTCCCAGGCCTCAATCGCGACCGCGACATGATCGCGGCGCTGACCAAGATTTCCGGCACGCCGCCGGTCACCGTCTGGCAGACCGACACCGAAATTCCCGATGTCGACCTGATCGCCATTCCCGGCGGCTTTTCGTTCGGCGATTATCTGCGCTGCGGCGCCATTGCCGCGCGCATGCCAGTAATGCGGGCTGTGGCCGAAAAGGCAGCCAAGGGCGTCACGGTCATCGGCGTCTGCAACGGCTTCCAAATCCTGGTCGAGGCCGGCTTGCTGCCGGGCGCATTGATGCGCAATACCTCGCTGAAATTCGTCTGCCGTCAGGTGAAGCTGCAGATCGCCAATGCCAACACGATGTTCACCCGCCGCTACCAGCCGGGCCAGATCATCCGGGCGCCGGTGGCGCACCATGACGGCAATTATTTTGCCGATGCCGAAACGCTGGCCCGCCTCGAAGGCGAAGGCCAGGTGGTGTTCCGCTATGCCGAAGGCACCAATCCCAACGGCTCGATCAACGACATTGCCGGCATCGTCAACGGCCGCGGCAACGTGCTCGGCCTGATGCCGCATCCCGAGAACCTGATCGAAGCGGCGCATGGCGGCAGCGACGGCCGGGCGCTGTTCGAAAGCGCGCTGGGCATCGCTGCTTGATGCCTTCAATTTTCCTCCTGGAGCCACGGTCATGAAACTCTATTCGCGGCCGTTGTCGCCCTATTCGTCGATCGTGCGGGCGTTGGCCTACATCAAGAACGTGCCGCTCAAGCTCATGGCACCGCCGCCGGGGTTTCCCATCCCCGAGGCATTTCGTGCCATCTCGCCGCTCAACAGGATTCCGGTGCTGATCACCGGTTCCGGCGAAACGATCGTCGAATCGGTAGTCATTGCCGAATATCTGGAGGAGCGTTTCCCCGAGCCGGCGCTGCTGCCCAAGGATACGAAAGACCGGGCGTTGGTGCGCATGTTCGCCCGCATCACCGACCTTGACGTGCTCGCCCCGACCATGAAGCTGTTCGAACTCTATTTCGTGCCGCAGCGCAACGAGGCGGAGATCAAGGCACAGTTCGCCCGATTGCATCACGGGCTTGCGGCAATCGAGGCCCGCATGGCGCATGGCCCGTTCGCGCTCGGCGACGACATCTCCTTTGCCGATGCGTGGTTGACGCCGACCCGCTTCGTCTTCAACAATTTCAGGACAACGATGGGCCGCCCCGATTTGCTTGACGCCTATCCGAAATTCGATGCCTACGAGCAAATCGCCTTGCAGCATCCGGCGCTGTCGCGCGTCTGGGGTGAGATGACAGACGGTCTGAAGATCTTTCTGTCCGAACTCGAGATGGGCGCCGCTTGAACATGAGACCGACGACCACGCGCCTCGCCGTCGCTACTGCCGCCGGGCTTGTACTCGCCTCATGCCAGTCAGGCCCGAAGAGCACGCCGGCGCCGGCGGGCAAGAGCGCGTCACTGCTTGCCATGGAACAGGTGGCAATCGGTGCCCACAAATGCTGGATCGCCAGCAAGGACCCTGCCTTCAAATCTTACCAGATGGCCAACGAACTGAATTCGTTTAGCGGCACGCCCCGCTTCCTGCTGGTGCCGGCCAAGCATTATGGCGGAAAGCCGCTGCTGGTCGTGCAGGCGCAAGGCAATTCGAGCCGCGTCGACGTGTTCGGCCCATTGATGGCGGAACCGCTCGGCGCGCGCATTGGCTCGGACATTGCCCGCTGGCAGGCGGGCAATCCGGCCTGCGGCGCTGCTGCCTAGCCCAATGGGTCGCCTGCTGCAGATCATCGGTCTGGTCGTCGGCCTGGCCGGGCTCGTCCTGCAGCTCTGCATCACCGTTCCGGCGTCAATGGAAGCCGGCCGCGGCTTTGTCGGCTCGCTGGTCTTCTATTTCAGCTTCTTCACCATCCTGACCAACATCGGCGCGGTGCTCGTCCATGCCTCGTTGCTGTCGTCGACGGGTTATGCCTGGTTTCCGGCCTTTTCCGCGCCACGGATGCGGGCGGGCGTAGCCGTCGCCATAACGCTGGTCCTCATCGTTTATGCAACGGTCCTGGCGCAGCTTTGGCAGCCGCAAGGGCTGTTCCTGCTCTGCGATGTGCTCCTGCACTATGTGACGCCGGTGTTGTTCGTGCTGTGGTGGCTTGTGGCAGGCGCCGACGGCTCGACGCGGTGGCGCGACATCTCCTGGTGGATGATCTATCCGATCGCCTATCTGGCCTACGCGCTGCTGCGGGCGCCGATTGCCGGTGAAGTGCCCTACCCGTTCCTCGATCTCGCCAAGAACGGCGCGACCAGCGTCGCCGTCTCGGCTCTGGCCATCACCGGGCTCTTTCTGATGCTGTGCATCGTGGCGGTGCTTGTGGACCACGGTGTCACGCGGATCAGGGCGGCGGGCGTTCATCCGCGATGATGCTCTCCCGCCGCGGCAGCCTTTAGCGTCTTGGCACGGTTCGCGCGGCGCCTGCACGGATCGCCGCAGCAGCTTCGCCAGCGATCCGTGACATGAACTTGCGCGTGAATTGGCCGAGCGGCTTGGCATCTTCGAGCGCCCAGCTCGTCGCGAGATCATCGGTGTTGAATTCGTCGACGATAACCCAGGCTGGGGTAAAGAGGGTGGCGCGGCGGGCCTCGGTCTCAGGAATCTCAACATAGTGCGCGCCAGGTCGTGGCGGCTGGCTCGTGATTGGAAAGAGCAGGGCCTGCTTGCGGCCATTCTTGCCGGCAACGATCAGCATAACGCAAGTCGGCCGCGCCTTGCGTCCGCTTTCCTCGCCCCGGTCATATTCCCTTGCCCACAAATAGGAATAGAGAATGATCTGTCCGTGGCCGGGTTCAGTCATCCCGAACATCATCTCGCGCGACTGCGTCGAGGCCGGTTAGAAGCCTGTCGCGTTCCTCGGCCGACAGATCCTCGACGCGGTGTGCCCGTTGCGCGCTGCGACTGGTGATGCGGTCGAACTGCTCTGCCGTCAGGAGAACGAACTTGCGCTTGCCGCGCTTGGTGATGTCAACAGGGCCGCGGAACGCGGCCTCAACAACCTCGCCGGATTTGTTGCCGAGATCTGTGAGGGTGAAACTTGCCACGGTCATCTCCTTCGTTATCCCGAAAATAAGGGAATTAGCTATTTTCAGCAATACCCCTATTCACTGGAGACGTCGCGAGCGAATGCTGTGAGGGCACGAAGGAGGATGGTATCTCAGTGATGAAGAAGATCGCGTTGGTTCCGATGTCGATATTGACGCTCTCGTCTAACCGCCGATATGCCACGCGACGTTCGAGACGGAGCATCCGGCTGCTTCTCAGTCCCAAAACGCCCTCAGCCCCTCACGATGGGCATCGCAACGCGAGATACCGATGTCCTTGAGCTGGTCGTCAGTCATCTCGAGCAGGACCAGCCGGCTGCGCCGGCGATCCATTAACCCGTCGATCCACCTCGCGAAGGATCTGAGCGTACGCACCAGCCGACTGACATAGGTTGGCCTGCCCGGCGGGCGCGCCACCTGCACCTGCAATTCAACTGCGGCGTAGCGGATTGTCTCTATTGTACCCATTTTCTTTCTGCCAAGATTGCAATTGTGCCTTTTCGTACGGCCCGCTTCACATGTATTGACTCTCATTTCGGTGCAATGTAAAAAATTGTCACCATGACAACTTGGCTTCCAGACCTTACCGCCGGCACCGGCCCGCTCTATCAGCGGCTTGCTGATTCCATCGAGACGGACATCGACCGCGGCCTGATCGGTGCAGGGGCAAAGCTGCCGCCGCAGCGCGATCTGGCATACGACATCGGCACGACCGTCGGCACGATCGGCAGGGCCTATCAATTGCTGCGCGAGCGGGGATTGGTCAGCGGCGAGGTCGGCCGCGGAACCTATGTCATCGCTCAACAGTCGGAGAGCGCAAAGCCGGATTTCCTGGTGCCGGTCGAACAAGGCACGCGCTATATGGATGCGCCCGGCAACAAGCTGCGCTTCGATAGCACGGCCGCACCGGACGTCGGCCAGGGTGCCATCGTCGCCGACGTGTTGACACGCACGGCGCAAGACCATCCGCATGAGATTTCAAGCTATACTCGTGATTTCCCGGACCGCTGGTTCGAAGCGGGCAGGCGCTGGCTGTCGCGAAATTCCTATCGCCCGGCGGCGGATGCAATCGTTCCCACGCTCGGCACCCACGCCGCAGTGATGGCAACCATTGCGGGGCTCACCGCCCCCGGCGACTATGTCGTCTTCGAGCACCTCACCTATTCGCAGATCTCGCGCAGTGCCGGCCTGATCGGTCGCCGGACCGCACTGGTGGCGACTGACGACGAGGGCATCGATCCCCAGGATTTCGAGCGCGTCTGCGCACAAAAGCACCCGAAGATGATGTTTTTGATGCCGACGGCCAAGAACCCGACGCTGACAACGCTGTCGGCATCGCGCCGCGAGGCAATCGCGCATGTCGCCCGTCAATATAACGTCGTCCTGATCGAGGACGATCTCTATGGCGGACTGACCGATGACCCAACGCCTTTAATGGCCGAATATGCTCCCGAACGGACCATCGTTGCCGGCGGCCTGTCGAAATCGGTTGCGGCGGGTGTTCGCGGCGGCTGGCTCGCTTGCCCGCCGGCCTATCGTCACCGCATCCGGGTTGCCCACAAGATGATGACGGGCGGCCTGCCCTTTCTGCTGGCGGAGGTGGGCAGCCGGCTGGTGCTGTCCGGTCAGGCCGCTGAGGTGCGCAAGCGCAGCATTGCCGAGATCGGTGCGCGCATCGCGATCGTGCGCGAGACACTCGACGGCTTCGATTTCAAGGCGCTGGATAACGTGCCGTTCGTCTGGCTCACTTTGCCGGACCCATGGCTTTCCGGCACTTTCAAGCAGGCCTGCCTCGAACATGGCGTGCTCATCGACGACGAGGACGAGTTCAAGGCAGGGCGTTCCGAACAGGCCTTTCACGGCGTGCGGTTTGGCATCTCGCAACCGCGACAGCGGGACGATATCGCGCACGGGGTCGCGGTAATCCGGCGGCTTCTGGACGAAGGCCGCGCCGGCTACGACAGCTTTTCTTGAACCGGCTTGAAACCGGCGGGTCGAGTGGCGATCTTTCGCTACTTGCGGTCAGCTGTTGCTTTCCATCGTTTTAGTCATCCAACGGGGTGTATCGGCTGCAACGCTTGCGATAAGACGGGACTCGATCCCAAGGACACAATTGCCGATCATGACCATTTCCAATTCCGTGCCGATCACTCCTGAACTCATTGCCGCGCACGGGCTGAAGCCCGACGAGTACCAGCGCATCCTCGACCTGGTCGGGCGCGAACCGAGCTTTACCGAACTTGGTATTTTTTCGGCGATGTGGAACGAGCATTGTTCCTACAAATCCTCGAAGAAGTGGCTGCGCACGCTGCCGACCACCGGGCCGCAAGTCATCCAGGGCCCGGGCGAGAATGCCGGCGTGGTCGATATCGGCGACGGCGACTGCGTCGTCTTCAAGATGGAGAGCCACAACCACCCCTCCTACATCGAGCCCTATCAAGGTGCCGCGACCGGCGTCGGCGGCATCCTGCGCGATGTCTTCACCATGGGCGCGCGACCGATCGCGGCGATGAACGCGCTGCGCTTCGGCGCGCCGGACCACCCCAAAACCAGGCATCTGGTTGCCGGCGTCGTTTCCGGCGTCGGCGGCTACGGCAATTCCTTCGGCGTGCCGACGGTCGGCGGCGAGGTCAATTTCGACGCCCGCTACAACGGCAATATCCTGGTCAATGCGTTTGCCGCGGGCCTCGCGAAGACGGACGCAATCTTTCTGTCCGAGGCCAAGGGCGTCGGCCTGCCGGTCGTCTATCTCGGCGCCAAGACCGGGCGCGACGGCGTCGGCGGCGCCACCATGGCCTCGGCAGAGTTCGACGACAAGATCGACGAGAAGCGGCCCACGGTCCAGGTTGGCGATCCCTTCACCGAAAAATGCCTGCTCGAAGCCTGCCTCGAACTGATGGCGTCCGGCGCCGTTATCGCCATCCAGGACATGGGTGCCGCTGGCCTCACCTGCTCGGCGGTCGAGATGGGCGCCAAGGGCGACCTCGGCATCGAGCTCGACCTCGACAAGGTGCCGGTGCGCGAAGAGCGCATGAGCGCCTATGAGATGATGCTGTCGGAGAGCCAGGAGCGCATGCTGATGGTGCTGCGCCCCGAAAAGGAAAAACAGGCCGAGGCGATCTTCCACAAATGGGGCCTCGACTTTGCCATCGTCGGCAAGACCACCGACGATCTGCGCTTTCGCGTGCTGCATCAGGGCGACGAGGTTGCCAATCTGCCGATCAAGGATCTCGGCGACCAGGCGCCGGAATATGACCGTCCCTGGGTCGAGCCGAAGAAGCCGGCGCCGCTGGCCGGCGATGCACCGCGAACCGATGTGGCCGACGCACTGCTCAAGCTGCTGGGCGGACCGGACCTTTCCTCGCGCCGCTGGGTGTGGGAGCAGTACGACACGCTGATCCAGGGCAATTCCCTGCAGCTTCCCGGCGGCGACGCCGGTGTCGTGCGCGTCGACGGTCATCCGACCAAGGCGCTCGCCTTCTCCTCCGACGTGACGCCGCGCTATTGCGAGGCCGACCCTTACGAGGGCGGCAAGCAGGCGGTTGCCGAATGCTGGCGCAATCTTACCGCCACCGGCGCTCTGCCGCTCGCGGCCACCGACAATCTCAATTTCGGCAATCCGGAACGGCCCGAGATCATGGGCCAGCTGGTTGGTGCTGTGAAAGGCATCGGCGATGCCTGCCGGGCGCTTGGCTTTCCGATCGTCTCCGGCAACGTCTCCCTCTATAATGAGACCAACGGACAGGGCATCCTGCCGACACCAACCATCGGCGGCGTCGGTCTGATTGCCGACTGGTCGAAAATGGTGCGCATCGGCTTTGCCGCCGAAGACCAGATGATCGTGCTGGTCGGCGCCCCGACGATATGGGGCTCGCATCTTGGCCAGTCGGTCTATATGCGCGACATCTTTGGCCGCGCCGACGGCCCGCCGCCGCCGGTCGATCTCGGCCACGAGAAGCGGGTCGGCGACCATGTGCGGGCACTGATCGCCTCCGGTGTTGTTACCGCGGCGCATGACGTTTCCGATGGCGGCATCGCGGTGGCGCTGGCCGAGATGGCGATGGCCTCCGGCATCGGCGCGACCATTCCCGGCCTGATCGGTGCAGATCCGATCCCGGTCTGGTTCGGCGAGGACCAGGGCCGTTATCTGCTGACGCTGTCGATCGACCCGCAGAGCGAGCAATGGGACGCCATTCGCGAACAGCAAAACAAGCTCGGCGTTTTTGCGCCGTGGATCGGCTCGACCGGCGGCAGCGAACTGAAGCTGGGCGAGGCGCGTGCGATACCGGTCAGCGAATTGACCGCCGCCCACGAATCCTGGTTCCCTCGCTTCATGGCAAATGAGGTCGTGGACCCGTGATGTGATCGAGTGGGCCCCTTTCCCTGTGGTTCATCCGCCATTTCGACCATATCTATGAGATCACGACCTGAACAAGGAATCCTCACATGGCAATGGACGCCCACGACATCGAACGGCTGATCAAGGAAGGCATTCCGGACGCCAAGGTGACGATTCGCGACCTGGCCGGCGACGGCGACCATTATGCGGCTGAGGTTGTGGCCGAAAGCTTTCGCGGCAAAAGCCGCGTCCAGCAGCACCAGATGGTCTATGACGCGCTGAAGGGCAACATGGGCGGCGTACTGCACGCGCTTGCCCTGCAGACCAGCGTGCCGGACTGAGCTCTCTTGCAGTTACCGGCTCGCAAGCTTCTTACCGGTCACGGCAATGATCGGCCCCGCCGGATACTTTCCACCCACAATCATCCGCTCGCCGTTCGACAGCGCCGAAACGACCCCGTCGAAGAAAAGCGCGTTGGGACAATCGAGCGCATCCCGGAATAGCCGCGCGAAGCTGCCGAGGCTGACCTCAGAGCGCGAGATCGCCAGCACGACAGTGTTTTCGTCACGCACGCCGACGCCGTTGCGGATATAGCGCGATGTGCCGTTCTGCTCGAAGCGGGGATGAAGCCGGCCGTCGATCACCAGCATCGGGCCGGATTGCGTGGCAAACATCACGTCCAGTCTGGTCGCAGCATAGGCGCTTGTCTCCATGACCGCCGCCTTGCCGTCCTTGCGGACCAGGAAGACGCCGTTCGGTTTCAGGAAGAAATTGCCTTCGCTGTCGGCGACGTTGATCGGCGCCTTCTCCCGGCCGTCTTCGACGAGAAGGCCGACTGGGGTCAGGTCTTGGTGATACATGCCGGCATTCATCGCGAGCAGCACCGGCCGGCCCTGATCCGCCATCGCCTTGTCGAATTTGTCCAGTGAACCGAAAGCCTTGCCGTCAAGGCCTGCGTGGAACACACCGATGTCATAGTGGCGCAGATCGATCTCGCAGACGACATACGCGACCGCCTCGAAGCTCGCGTCGCGGCACGGCGCTGGCAATTCACCGCCGACGACGAGGGGTAGTTGTCTCGGCGACCTGGCCCACCAGATCAAGGCCAGTGCGGCGAGCAGAACGGCGAGGAGGAACCCGGCGAGATATCGTCTTTTCATCGCGCCTCGGGAAAGATGGTGGCCAACGGCTTGGCACAAGATCAGACGTTCCTTTGCGCCATTTGCATGGCAAGGCGGCAAACATCTTGTTTCGCGCAACCCATGGGTTTATTTGAAGGGTAATGTTCGAGCCTGACTCCCACAGGCATGAAAGGGTATTCCATGAGCGGCATCAACGACTACATCGACAATGAAGTGAAGGGCAACGACGTCGTTCTCTTCATGAAGGGCACGCCCGGCTTCCCGCAATGCGGATTTTCCGGCCAGGTCGTGCAGATCCTCGACTATATCGGCGCCGACTATAAGGGCGTCGACGTGCTGACGTCGGCCGAACTGCGGCAAGGCATCAAGGACTATTCAAACTGGCCGACCATCCCGCAGCTCTACGTCAAGGGCGAGTTCGTCGGCGGCTGCGACATCATCCGCGAGATGTTCCAGGCGGGCGAATTGCAGACCTTCCTCGTCGAAAAGGGCGTCAGCGTCAAAGGCGCCGCCTGACTTCTGTTTCTGCGTATGACCTTCCGCCTGCGATTTTCGGGGGTCATGCGCTAAGCGCCGGGGCAGCCCCCACCTTGGCAAAAAGTTCTGCCCATTATCGGGCAATCAACGAATGGATGCGTCGGCCAGCCGGCGCATTTTCGTTTGAGGATCGGACTGGCCGTGGATCAGCAAGCACAAGCGCAGCAAAAGGCAAGCACCTTGCCTATTCCGCGCTGGGAATTCATTGCGCTGTGCGCGGCGCTGATGGCGCTCAATTCGCTGGCCATCGACATTATTTTGCCGGCGCTGCAGCAGATCGGCGCTTCGCTTGGCATCGAAAATGAAAACCACCGGCAATATGTTGTCACCGCCTATATCCTTGGCTTTGGCGGCGGACAGCTGTTCTTCGGGCCGATCTCGGACCGCTTCGGGCGCCGCGCGCCGCTTGTCGCAGGGCTGGTGATCTACGTCCTGGCGGCCGGCGCTGCGGCAATCGCCCCGTCATTCACCACGCTTCTGCTATGCCGGGCCGTGCAAGGCATCGGTGCGGCGGCGACGCGCGTCATTGCCGTCTCGATCGTGCGCGATACGTTCGACGGAAGGCGCATGGCCGAAGTCATGTCCTTGATCTTCATGGTGTTCATGGCCATTCCGGTGGTGGCGCCCGGTATCGGCCAGTTCATCATGCTGTTTGCGACCTGGCATGTGATCTTCGTCACCATGGCAGCCGGCGCGCTGATCGTGTCCGCCTGGTCGCTGCTGCGCCTGCCCGAGACACTACACCCCGAATATCGCCGGCCGCTGACGCTGTCCTCCATCATCGGCGGCTTCCGCATCGTTCTCACCAACCGCATCGCGCTCTGCTACGCCTTCGCCAGCACCTTCATCTTCGGCGCCATGTTCGGCTTCATCGCCTCAGCCCAGCAGATCTATGTCAGCGTGTTCAATGTCGGCGAGATGTTCCCCGTCATCTTCGCGGGGGTTGCCGGCGTGCTTGCTTTTTCGAACTACCTCAACTCGTGCCTCGTCGGCCGTATCGGCATGCGCCGCCTGTCGCAAAGCGCGCTGCTGCTGTTTCTGGCAATCAGCCTTGCCTGGCTGGTCGTTTCCATCGAAATGAAGATGCCGCTCTGGCTCTTCATTACCTTCTTTGCCTGCGCCATGGTCCCGTTCGGCGCGCTCGGCGCGAACTTCAACGCGCTCGCTATGGAGCCGCTGGGGCACCTGGCCGGCACTGCGTCGTCGATCCTTGGGTTCATGCAGACATTTCTTGGCGGCATTCTCGGCACGCTGATCGGCCAAGCCTTCAACGGCACGGTGACGCCGCTGGCCGCCGGGTTCTGCAGCGTGTCGGTGGCGGCGCTGCTGATGATCCTGCTGGCCGAGCGCGGCAGACTGTTCCAGCCGCATAACCCGCCGGTCTAATGCCCATTGCGCGTGCGCCTAGGATGCACCCTCACTGACCGCGGTGAAGCGAGGGAACAGCGTACGTCCTGCGATTGCTCCACCCATGCTGTCCGAAACGGGCAGTGGAAGAGCCTTGTCGAGCGCCTCGAGGACGGAAGCCACGAAGGCCCGGTTGAGCGGACCATCGTCCCCTAGATGGGAGAAAGTGGCGCGCGGCTTGCCAATAAGCGTGCCGTTTCGGCGAATTGAGAACTGCAGCGTCAGGGTCATGCCCGCGCTTCCGCGCGGCGGCTTCCAACAGGCGAAGATCGCGGAGAACATCTCGTCTATGGTGTCGACGGAGTCGGGACTGCGACATGCGCGTTCCCCAGCTCTTGCTTCATTGACACCGGCAACCAAGGCAAGGGCAAAGGCCGTTGCAACAATTGCGGACCGAGGTTTCATTCGAGATCTCCGGTTTCGCACAAGATTGGACAACTTTGGCAGCGAAGAGTTATTCCGCCCAGAGCTCGCGGCGCAGCTCCCGCCAGCTCTCCCGGTCCGGCGCGACCAGCAGGCCACCTCCGACATGCGACGGCAGATAGGCGCTGCCGTCGAAGCGCGCGGCATGGCCGCCCGCCTCCGCATGGATCAGCACGCCGGCCAGGTGGTCCCAAGGCATCAGCTTGTTGTAGACGACGAAATGGCCGTGGCCGCTGGCCAGCAGGCGGTATTCGTGGGCGGCGCAGCGATAGTTGAACTGCGATAGCGACTTGGTCTGGTTGCGCGCCAAACGTGAGCGGTCCGGCTCGGGCACATAGTGCCATGAGACCGCACCGGTCATTTCCGACATCGGCGCCGGTTTGGCGACATGGACCTTTTCCAGATTGCCATGGGCATGGCGGATATGGCTGCCGGCGCCACTAACGCCGATCAGCCAATCCTTGCCGACGGGATCGTGAATGATGCCGGCGACCGTCTCGCCCTTGATCACGACGCCAAGCATGACGCCGAACAGCGGCACGCCGGAGGCGAAGTTGAAGGTGCCGTCGACCGGGTCGATGACGAAGGCGAGTTCGGCGTCGCCGAGACCGTCGAGCAGCGTCGGGTCGTCTGAGCACTCGCCGACGATCATTGCGTGGGGATAACGCTGGCGCAGCCTGGCGGTGATGAGCCGTTCGGCATTGACGTCGGCCTCGGTGACGAGATCGGCGGCCGAGGTCTTGCGACGGACGTCGCCCTCGCTCAACCGGCGAAAGCGCGGCATGATCTCGGCGACGGCGGCTTCCGACAGAAGGTCGGCAAGCCAGTCGATCGCGCTGTCGTCAAATGTCATCGGGACGCCTGGTGGTGAGGGTTTCATTGAGGGCGGCGAAATCGAACAGTTTCCTGTCGAGCAGATGCGAACGCCGCACATTGGTCATGGCGCGGATCATCGTGTCCTTGCGGCCGGGCATGCGCTTCTCGATGTCGTCGAGCATCGCCTTCATGGCGTTGCGCTGCAGGCCTTCCTGGCTACCGCACAGATCACACGGAATGATCGGGAATTTCATGGCGCCAGCGAATTTCTCGAGATCGGCTTCCGCACAATAGGCGAGCGGCCGCAGCACCATGACATCGCCTTCGTCATTGAGCAGCTTCGGCGGCATGGCGGCCAAGCGCCCGCCATGGAACAGGTTCATGAAGAAGGTTTCCAGTATGTCCTCGCGGTGGTGGCCGAGCACCAGCGCCGAGCAGCCCTCCTCGCGGGCAATGCGATAGAGATGGCCGCGCCGCAGCCGCGAGCACAGCGAGCAATAGGTGCTGCCCTCGGCCAGCTTGTCGGTGACCACCGAATAAGTGTCCTGATATTCGATGCGATGCGGAATGGCATAGCTGTCGAGATAATCGGGCAATATGTGCTTGGGAAAGTTCGGCTGGCCCTGGTCGAGATTGCAGGCCAACAGCTCGACCGGCAGCAGCCCGCGCCATTTGAGATCAAGCAGCACGGCGAGCAGGCCGTAGGAATCCTTGCCGCCCGACAGAGCGATCAGCCAACGGTCGCCGGGTCTCACCATGGCGAAATCGTCGATCGCCTGGCGGGCAAGCCGCAACAGCCGCTTGCGCAGCTTGTTGAACTCGACGGAGGACGGCACATCGGCAAACAGAGGATGAAAGCCGCCTTCGGCGTCGGCGATCGGGTCAAGCGTTTTGGCGTCTGGCTGCATGTTCACGGCGCGTCGGCCCTAAAGTCCTGTTGCCGCCCGCAGTAGCGCATCGGATCGAAAATCGAAATCGATTTCCGAATCACGTCCCGGAAAAGGACGAAGAAAGAAAAGGCCGCCTGGACGGGCGGCCTTCGGTTGTGTCGTGACGAACGCGCCGATCAGCGCGAATAGAACTCGACAACCAGGTTCGGTTCCATCTGCACGGCAAACGGAACGTCCGCCAGGCCGGGGATGCGCGTGAAAGCCGCGGTCATCTTGTTGTGATCGGCCTCGATATAATCGGGCACGTCGCGCTCGGCCAGGCCCACCGATTCCAGCACGATGACCAGCTGCTTCGACTTCTCGCGCACTTCGATGACATCGCCCGGCTTGCAGCGGTACGAGCCGATGTTGACGCGCTTGCCGTTGACGTTGATGTGGCCGTGATTGACGAACTGGCGCGCCGCAAAGATGGTCGGCACGAATTTGGCGCGGTAGACGACCGCGTCGAGGCGCGATTCGAGCAGGCCGATCAGGTTCTCCGAGGTGTCGCCCTTGCGGCGGTCCGCCTCTTCATAGACCTTGCGGAACTGCTTTTCCGAAACGTCGCCATAGTGGCCCTTCAGCTTCTGCTTGGCGCGCAGCTGCAGGCCGAAATCGGAAAGCTTGCCCTTGCGGCGCTGGCCATGCTGGCCGGGGCCGTATTCACGCTTGTTGACCGGGGACTTCGGGCGGCCCCAGATGTTTTCGCCAAGACGGCGGTCGATCTTGTACTTCGCGGATTCGCGCTTGCTCATCGCATTCCCTTTCAAAACAACACACCCGGGACCTCATGGTCCGCGTGAAGGAAACGCGCCCTCCTCTGGCCTCCGTTTTCGAGACCTGACAGGGTTTTCCACGCAACGCGACGGAAAACCCACGGGACACGTCATTTCAAACAAGACATAGGGAAAGTAAAACCGGCTTCCCAAACGTCTTGCACACATAAAGAAAACCACCGGGCATTGCGGCCCGGTGTTGGTGGGCTGGTTAAACGGAGATTTAACCGCTGTCAAGCTTCTGGCTGGCGCGAATCGCCGAACCGGATAGTGTTACGGTTGTAGAACGTGCCGGATGTGGCGGGAGGTTGCGCCAGCGGCATCAGGAAGGGACTGAACTCAGAGGAGCTGGAATTCGCATGAAGAAGTTCTTCCTTACGTTGGTAGGCGCCGCGGTGATGGCCGGCACGATGGCGGTCGCGCCCGAGCCGGCGCAGGCCCGGCATTGGCACGGGCATAGGCATCACCAGGTCTGCCGCATCGTGGTCAAGAAGAAGGTGGTGTGGCGCCACGGTCATCGCAAGGTGATCCGCTACAAAGTGCGGCGCTGCGGGTGGGGCTGGAACTGGTAATTTTCGCCCTCGCCCGCTGAGACTTCATGGCCCGCGGTTCAGCCGCGGGCCTTTTATTGACCGGCATCCGCCGTCAGAATGGCCAGTCGATCAGTGTTTCGACTTCTTTTCCGGCAGGCCCTTGCGCTTGGTCTCGGCGAATTCCTCGAGCTGTTTTTCGCTCATGGATTTATACATTCCCTTCGACGCGCCTTTGAGCGCGCCCTTCTTGGTCTCGCCGCGCTTGGCTGACAATGCCGCGCCGGCCGCTTTCTGCTGGGCTTTTGAGGTGGCTGGCATGATGGTTTCTCCCGTTTCCGATGAGAGGAAAACGCATTGTCTGGTGTGATGTTCCCAAAGCGAAAATTGCTTGCGGTCAGGATATCGTCAGGCCAAATCCCTGCATCAGCCGGCGCGTCGGAAAATCGGCGCTGTTCGAGGTGAAGAACGCGAGGTCGGCGCCTTCCGGCAGTGCCTCTCTGCGATAAGCGGCCTCGGTATCGGCAAGCAGCGACAGCGCGCGGCGTGCGATCGCCTCGGCCGGGTCGAGCCAGTCGACCGGCCAAGGTGCTGTCTTGCGCATGCGGTTGGCCAAAAAAGGATAATGGGTGCAGGCAAGCACGACGATGTCGGTGCGCAGCCCGTCATGCTCGACGAAGCACGGCGCGATCTCTGCGCGCACGGCGTCCTCGTCGACAAAACCATCGCGCATATAGGCTTCGGCCAATCCCGCCAGCCTGTCGCTGCCGACCAGGCGGACATGGCATTTCTGCGCCCATTTGCTGATCAGATCGCGCGTGTACTGGCGCTTGACGGTGCCGGGCGTCGCCAGCACCGAAACCAGACCTGAGCGCGTGCGTTCCGCCGCCGGCTTGATGGCCGGCACGGTGCCGACGAAAGGGCGGCCGGGAAACCTCTCGCGCAAGGCATCGATGACCAGTGTCGAGGCGGTGTTGCAGGCGATGACCGAAATGGCCGGCGAAAACCGGTCGAGCAGCCTGGCGAACAACTCCAGGATATGTGTTCTCAGCGCCGGCTCCTCCCAGCCGCCGAAGGGGAACCCCGCGTCGTCGGCGACATAGACGAAGCGGCGGTCAGGCATCAGCACGCGCGCCTCACGCAGCACGGTGAGGCCGCCAATGCCGGAATCGAACATCAGGATCGGACGGGCGCTCGATGGATCGGTCATTGTCATTGAGTCACTAAGGGCTGGGAGTCACTAAGGGCTGGGAATCACAAACGAGATCACGAGGGAAGGCCCGGCCCATGCTTTCTGCTTCGGCCAATGATGGTTTATCCCGGCCGCTTCTATCTGGAACCATCATGGCCTTGATGCGGCGAGACGGTCACACAAGGCCGCGCTTGCCGAAGCTGCCGGGCCGCGGCCGGCCGTTCGCCGGAGATGCAGGTTGAGATGCAGGGTGGTTCGACGGCACCGGCGCGGCCCGCGTGGCGTAGGCTGGAGCCAGGGCCGTCGCGCCGGCGGCTGACGCTGAATGGAGCGCGGCGGCGCCGCGCAGCGGCCCGGGCGGGTCGAAATCGTCGAAACTCAGGGATGACGCCATATCCGCAGAGCCACCGCCCGCCGGCTTGCCCGCCAAGATGACGGCCCACAGCCCGACAAGAGCTAATCCCAACAGGTTAAGGCCGGAATGCGAAGCTTCGCCGTCGAATTTCACGACAAGAACAGTGCCGGCCTGCAGGATCGCGAACAGCGTCGAGAACACGATATACGACCAAAGGATCCAACCCGACCCTTGCGCGTCGCGGCTTCGACGCCAGGCGAAATTCGCGCGGAACAGAACGATCACCAGCGAGGTAACGAGAACAGCCGCGGCCAGCCCTTCCCTGGAAGGACCGGGTTTCGAATTGGCCAAACCCTCGAAGCCGACGGTCCCCACGACGCACAGCACAAAGGTCACGATTTCCGCAACCAGCAAGGCCGCGGAATAGAAGAAAAAGCGAAGACGCCCGATATTTGAATTGAACATCGAAAGGACCCATCGTTTTCCAGACAATGGATCACACCAAATAACATTCGGTTACTGGTGAGGTATGGGCAGTTCCGAGGCTAGTCTTTGTCTTTCGCCCTCGCAGCGCGTGCCGCGGCCGCCGGGAGCCGCCTTGGATCGTCGCCGGGCGATCCGTCGCCGCGCGGCATGGCCGGCGAGAACCTGTCCAGCGATGATATTATGCCGCGCAGCACCTTGAGCTCCGGCTCGGCAAAGCCGGCGCGAGTCAGCACTGCACGCAAATTGTCGACCATCTTCGGTTTCTTCGCTGCCGGGCGGAAATAGCCGCGCGCCTCCAGTGCACCTTCCAGATACGCAAACAGGCCGTGCAATTCTTCCTTGGCAGCCGGTGGCATTTCGGGGCCGGAGAAGTTGGTCCTGGTCTCGTCTTCCAGGCCGGACTTCATCCATTCATAGGACATCAGCAGGGCCGCCTGGGCGATGTTGAGCGAGGAGAAGGCTGGATCGACGGGGAAGGTGACGATCTCGTCGGCAAGGCCGACCTCGTCATTATAGAGGCCGAAGCGCTCGCGGCCGAACAGGATGCCGGTGCGCTGGCCGGCCCGCTGCCGCGCGCGCAGCGCCCTGCCCGCCTCGACCGGACCGCGCACCGGCTTGAAATTGTCGCGCGCGCGCGCCGTGGTGGCGAAGACGAAGTTCAGATCGGCGACTGCCGAGGCGAGGTCATCGAACACCGTGACGGCATCGATGACGTGGTCGGCGCGGCTTGCGGCGGCACGCGCCTTCTCGCTCGGCCAGCCGTCGCGCGGATTGACGAGCCGCAGCTCGGTAAGGCCGAAATTGGCCATGGCGCGCGCAACCATGCCGATATTCTCGCCGAGCTGCGGCTCGACCAGGATGATCGCCGGTCCGGACGCTGGAGTTCCGGAGGCAAGAGGGGTGGCGGGATCCTGGGTAGCGGCCATGGTTGTCAGTGAACTGCTGTTTGCGGCATTTCGCAGTCCCCTGCCACATTTGGCGGCGAAAATGAAGCTTTCGCAAGGAATGCCGACACTACGGCGCGGTTCGCCGTTTGCGCGGCCAAAAAGCCTTTGATATACGGGCCGCATCCCAGGGCCGGCAGCCGTGCGGGCAAGGCCGTTCCGTTCCCCAAAAGCGAGGCATTCTTTCCATGGCGAAGATCAAGGTGGCGAACCCGGTCGTCGAACTCGACGGCGACGAGATGACCCGCATCATCTGGCAGTTCATCAAGGACAAGCTGATCCACCCTTATCTCGACCTCAAGCTCGAATATTACGACCTCGGCATCGAGCACCGCGACGCCACCAACGACCAGGTGACCATCGATTCCGCCAACGCCATCAAGAAATACGGCGTCGGCGTGAAATGCGCGACGATCACGCCCGACGAGCAGCGCGTCGAGGAATTCAAGCTGAAGAAGATGTGGAAGTCGCCGAACGGCACCATCCGCAACATCCTCGGCGGCACCATCTTTCGCGAGCCGATCATCATGAAGAACGTGCCGCGGCTGGTGCCCGGCTGGACCAAGCCGATCATCGTCGGCCGCCACGCCTTCGGCGACCAGTACCGCGCCACCGACTTCCGCTTCCCCGGCAAGGGCAAGCTGACGATCAAATTCGTCGGCGAGGACGGCCAGATGATCGAGCACGACGTCTTCGACGCACCCGGTGCCGGCGTCGCCATGGCCATGTACAATCTCGACGAATCGATCCGCGAATTCGCCCGCGCCTCCCTGAACTACGGCCTGCTGCGTAATTACCCCGTCTACCTCTCGACCAAGAACACGATCCTCAAAGCCTATGACGGCCGCTTCAAGGACATCTTCCAGGAGGTCTACGAGGCGGAGTTCGAAGCAGAATTCAAAGCGAAGAAACTCTGGTACGAGCACCGGCTGATCGACGACATGGTGGCCTCGAGCCTGAAATGGTCGGGTGGCTATGTCTGGGCCTGCAAGAATTATGACGGCGACGTGCAGTCCGACACGGTGGCGCAAGGCTTCGGCTCGCTCGGCCTGATGACCTCGGTGCTGATGACGCCGGACGGCAAGACCGTCGAGGCGGAAGCCGCGCACGGCACCGTCACCCGCCACTATCGCCAGCACCAGAAGGGCGAGGAGACCTCGACCAATTCGATCGCCTCGATCTTTGCCTGGACGCGCGGCCTCGCGCACCGCGCCAAGCTCGACGACAATGCCGAACTGAAGCGCTTTGCCGAGACCCTGGAAAGGGTCTGCATCCAGACGGTCGAGTCCGGCTTCATGACCAAGGACCTGTCGCTGCTGATCGGCCCCGACCAGCCATGGCTTTCGACCACCGGCTTCCTCGACAAGATCGACGAGAATTTGCAGAAAGCGATGGCCTGAGCCCAACCGGCATGGGCAAGCCCGTCGTCTACGGCGCGGATTACAGCGTCTATGTGCGCATCGTGCGGCTGGTGCTGGAGGAAAAGGGTGTCGGCTACGAGCTCGTGCCCGTCGACGTCTTTGCCGCGGACGGCATTCCCGGCTGGTACTTCGAGCACCAGCCGTTCGGCCGCATCCCGACCTTCGAGCATGACGGCTTTCGCCTCTACGAGACTGGCGCGATTGCCCGTTATGTCGACGAAGCCTTTGACGGCCCGGCGCTGCAACCGGTCGAAGCCCGGCCTCGAGCACGCCTGAACCAGATCACCGGCCTGCTCGACGCCTACGCCTACAGGACCATGGTCTGGGATGTCGCTGTCGAGCGGCTGGAAAAAACGCCGCCCGACGAAGCCGTGATCGCCAACGGGTTGCGGCAGGCGAGAACGGCATTGCAGGCGCTCTCTTCGCTGAAAGCCGAAGGGCCTTGGCTGTTGGGGACGGACCTGACGCTGGCCGACCTGCACGCCGCACCGATCATCGGCTATTTCGTCAAGGTCGCCGAGGGACAAGCCCTGCTGGCCGAGTTTGCCGAGATTCGGGATTGGTATGCGCGCATCACTCAACGCGCGAGTTTTGCGAAAACCGAAAAGGCAGGGTGACAAAGATACGAGAGGCCGAGGGACAGCACCCCCCTCTGTCCTGCCGGACATCTCCCCCTCAAGGGGGGAGATTGGCAGGTTCATTGCCCCGCTTTTCTTCAATCATTGACAAGTGGCGAAGGCAATCGTGACATCCAATCTCCCCCCTTGAGGGGGAGATGTCCGGCAGGACAGAGGGGGGTACTGTCCCATAAGCGCTAACTTAGGGCATGGCAGCTATCCTTGCTGCGGCGGATTGGTTTTTGCGCCGTCTTGGTGGGTCGCAGACGTGACGAATGATTTCGGTGACGCGGGTGAGGATTTTTCCCGGCCGCATCACCCTCAGTATGGCGTTGAGGATTTCAGAACGCAGGAGACTATGCAGCCTCCAAAGGGACAGCGATTGCGCCGTGCGTGGTTTGGTCTTCACAGGGGGGAGAGTCGAGAACGTCGGTGACGGCCTCGTCGATCATCAGGGCCAGGATCAGGTGGGCCGTCAGCCAGCTTCGGGCGAGCCGCTCATCTCGCGCGGGAAGCTTATGGATGCCCATTCCGCTCTTGAGCCGCTTGAAGGCGAGTTCGACCTGCCAGCGCAGCCGATAGGTCTGCAGAACCTCGTCGGCCGTCAATTCATCGGCCGGGACCGAGGTCAGCAGCATGACGAAGCCTGCGGCAATGAGGGTCATCGGCTGCAGCCTGTTGCTGCAGCGGCGCTGATTGCCCCGCTTTGCCGCCTTCTGGGCCTTTTGCGTGGCCTTCTCATCCTTGCGCTTGACGATGAGCCTTGTCGGCAAGGGCGGCTTGCCTCGGCCCTTGCGACCCGAATGCTCCACGAGCACGTTCATCTCGCAAACCTCACCGGGCTGCATAGGCTCATAGATGGCGTTCCAGTCGACCCGTTGCCCGTCGGGCGTGGTCAGCCGAACACTGGTCCAGCCCGTGCGCACAATAAAGTCGGCACCCGCCGCTGCCACCTTTTCAAGGGACGGGGCACGGGCGTAGGCGCGATCGCCAACAACAATGTCGCCTTGGCGTAGCGGAACACGCAAGAAGCTTTCACCGCCGCGCACGTCGCTGATCTCCAGATGCGTGAAGCGCGCGAGCGCGGGTTCGTAGGTGGCATGCAGCCGCCAGTCCGTGCCGGCACTGCCGGGGCGCGAGATCGAACTGCCGTCGACAACGCGCAGCCGACGCCCCGTCGGCGCGGCGCTTTTGGCGCAAGCGTTTTGGAGCAAGGCGCCGGCAATGTCGCCAAGCCAATCGGCCGCTCCGCGCAAGCGCTTCAAAAGAGCAACATCCGAAAGGCTCGCAACGTCATTCACCCCGGCCCAGGCGGCAGCCGAGCGCAGGCTCATCGCGCCGGGGCCATAAGCCAACGCCAGGCGCAGCAATGTCGCTGCGTCCGCAACATTGCGACGACGCACCAGCGCTCCCGTCGCCCGCGCCGTCGCCTCAAGGTCAAGCGATTGCGACAGCCTCGATATCAGAGCCTGCCAGTCGGTTTCGATCGAATCATTCGTTCCCATCTGGCCGAGGAATCACATCTCGATTCCACCAGTCCACATCTAAGTTAGCGCCTATGGGGTACTGTCCCGCCGAGGCTGGCGACAAATTCTCCCAGATCCTTGCCTTCTCCGCCTCGCAAGCCGCTCAATCGGGAAGGTAGATCTCCGCCTTCATGAAGGTCTTCGCACGGCCTGTGATCAGCACGCGATCTCCGGCCAGTTTGCAGAGCAAATGCCCGCCGCGCTGCGAGCATTGGAATGCCGACAGATGCGTCTTGCCGAGTTTTTCAGACCAATAAGGCACCAGCGTAGCATGAATGGAGCCGGTTACCGGATCCTCGGGAATGCCCGCCCCGGGCACAAAGTAACGGGAGACGAAATCGTGGGCTCGCCCAGGCGCGGTAATAACCAGGCCGAGAGGATGAAAACGTCCGATCCTGAGCAGATCGGGAACGAAAGATCGCACGGTTGTCTCGTCGGCAAGCTCGACAAACAGGTTCTCGAAATTGCGGAAGCTCGCAACCGGCCGCTGAGGCAATATCGCTTGCAGCGCCGAGTTCAGCTCCTCCTCGACGGGCTGCGGCGGAAAACAAGGCAGATCGAGCTGATAGCCCCCTGCCCACCGGGAAACCCGCAGCTCGCCGACCCGGGTGGCGAAGGCCATTTCGCCCTGACCATTGTATTCCGTAGCCAGCACATGGGCGGCCGCAAGAGTGGCGTGGCCGCAGAAGTCGACTTCGTGGACCGGCGTGAACCAGCGCAAATCCCAACCTTTGCCATTCGGCCGCACAAACGCGGTTTCAGCAAGATTGTTTTCGTTGGCGATGGCCTGCATTACCTGCTCCGACAGCCATTCCTCTAAAAGGAGAACGGCGGCAGGGTTACCCTGGAAGGCCCGTTCGGCAAAGGCATCGACCTGATACATCGTCAGCGTCGGCATATCGGCCCTCAAAGATATCCGCTGGGCGGCGCGCCATTTCGGCCGTGCCGCCCCCGGTGCAGGTTCACGCCGCTTCGAGAGCCGCTTTCACCGCAGCGATCGCGTCTTCGGCCTTCGAGCCGTCCGGGCCGCCGGCCTGGGCCATATCGGGTCGCCCGCCGCCGCCTTGCCCGCCCAATGCCGCGGACGCGACGCGCACCAGATCGATGGCGTTGAAGCGGCCGGTCAGATCATCGGTGACGGCGACGACGACGCTCGCCTTGTTGTCCTCGCCGGCGCCGACAAAGACGACGATGCCGGAGCCGAGCGACTTCTTGCCGGCATCGGCCAACGGCTTAAGATCCTTTGGCGAGACGCCCGATACCGCCTTGCCGAGAAAACCGACACCGGCAATGGTTTCGTTTTCCGCAGGCACACCGGCTGGCGAGCGATCGCCCAGCGCCAGCTTCTTGCGCGCCTCGATCAGCTCCTTTTCGAGCTTCTTGCGTTCGTCCAGCAGCGCCTCGACGCGGGCCGGCACATCGGCCGGCGAAATCTTCAACGCGGCGGCGGCCGCCTTCAACCGCTTGTCCTGTTCGTCGAGATGCTTTCTGGCCGCCTCGCCGGTCAACGCCTCGATGCGGCGCACGCCGGCAGCGACCGCACTGTCGGACACGATGCGCACCAGGCCGATATCGCCGGTCGCCCTGACGTGCGTGCCGCCGCATAGCTCGACCGAATAGGGCCGGTTGGCCTTGGCGCCATGCAAGCCCGTGCCCATCGAAACGACGCGCACTTCATCGCCATATTTCTCGCCAAACAGCGCCATGGCGCCTTCGGCAATGGCGTCGTCGACAGACATCAGCCGCGTGGTTACAGGGCCGTTCTGAACGACGATCTCGTTTGCCATGCGCTCGACCTCTTCGAGCTCGTCAGGCGAGATCGGCTTGTTGTGCGAAATGTCGAAGCGCAGACGCTCGGGCGCGACCAGCGAGCCCTTCTGCGCGACATGGGTACCCAGCACCTCGCGCAGCGCCTCATGGATCAGATGCGTGGCGGAATGGTTCGCGCGCAGCCTGGAGCGACGCGCGTGGTCCACCTTCAGCTCGACGGTCGCACCCGTCTTGACCGTGCCGGTGGCCACCTTGCCAAGATGGACGAAAAGCCCATCGGCCTTCTTCTGGGTATCGGATATTTCGATCGAGAACCCGTCGCCCGAAATGACGCCGGTATCGCCCATCTGGCCACCGGACTCGCCATAGAACGGCGTCTGGTTGACAACCACGGCAACGGCGTCGCCCTTGCCGGCGCTGTCGACGGTCTTGCCGTCCCTGACCAGCGCCTGGATGAGGCCTTCCGCCTGCTCGGTCTCATAGCCGAGGAACTCGGTGGCGCCGGCGTTCTCGCGCACCGGAAACCATACCGTCTCGGTCGCCACGTCGCCGGAGCCGGCCCAGCTTTTGCGCGCCTCCGCCTTCTGCCGTTCCATCGCCTCGGTGAAGCCGGCAAGGTTGACCGAGATGTTGCGCTGGCGCAGCGCATCCTGCGTCAGATCGAGCGGAAAGCCATAGGTGTCGTAGAGCTTGAACGCTGTCTCGCCATCCAGCATGTCGCCGGAGGCCAGCTTTTCCGTCGCCTCCGAAAGCAAGCCCAAGCCGCGCACCAGCGTCTTGCGGAAACGAGTTTCCTCAAGCTTCAGCGTTTCGGTGATCATCTGTTCGCCGCGCACCAGTTCCGGGTAGGCTTGGCCCATCTCGCGGACCAGCGCCGGCACCAGGCGCCACATCAGAGGATCGCGGGCACCGAGCAACTGCGCGTGGCGCATGGCGCGGCGCATGATGCGACGAAGCACGTAGCCGCGTCCTTCGTTGGACGGCAGCACGCCGTCGGCGACCAGGAAGCAGGACGAACGCAAATGGTCGGCGATGACACGGAACGATGCGACGGTGCCCGCATCCGGACCTTTGCCAAGCGCCGACGACGCAGCGTCGATCAGGTGGCGGAACAGGTCGGTTTCGAAGACGCTTTCAACCCCTTGCAGGATGGATGCCATGCGCTCGAGGCCCATGCCTGTGTCGATCGACGGACGCGGCAGGTCGACGCGCTCGTCCTTCGTCACCTGTTCGTATTGCATGAACACCAAGTTCCAGAATTCGAGGAAACGGTCGCCATCCTCCTCGGGGCTGCCGGGAGGGCCGCCCCAGATATGCTCACCGCGGTCGATGAAAATCTCCGAACAGGGCCCGCAAGGCCCAGTGTCGCCCATTGCCCAGAAATTGTCCGAAGTCGCGATACGGATGATGCGATCGTCCGAAAGGCCGGCGATCTTCTTCCAGTACGAGGCCGCCTCGTCGTCGGTGTGGTAGACGGTGACCAGCACCTTGTCCTTCTTCAGCCCGAACTCCCTGGTGATCAGGTTCCAGGCAAGCTCTATGGCCCGCTCCTTGAAATAGTCGCCGAAGGAGAAATTGCCGAGCATCTCGAAGAAGGTCAGGTGGCGCGCGGTGTAGCCGACATTGTCGAGGTCGTTGTGCTTGCCGCCGGCGCGAACACTCTTCTGGGCAGTCGTGGCGCGCGAATAGGGCCGCTTCTCCAGACCGGTGAAAACGTTCTTGAACTGCACCATGCCGGCATTGGTGAACATCAGCGTCGGGTCGTTGCGCGGCACCAGCGGGCTTGACGCGACGACCTCGTGACCTTCCTTGCGAAAATAGTCGAGAAATGCCGACCGGATCTCGTTGACGCCACTCATGAATACTGCCTTTTCGAGAGAACCGCCGGCTGTCGGCGGAAAATAGACATGGCCTTTTAGCGGTCGCACCGCAGCCTGTCCAGAAACACCAAATGGGCTAAAATCCCGGCTTTCATCAGCGCTTTGAAACGCGTCTGCCTCGCCATCAAACGGGAACCGCCGGCACGGGGCCGGCGGTTCGAAACGCATCGATTACGCAAACTCAAAATCAAAACATCAAATCCAAAACCTGGTTGACGCTCCGCGAGGCGTCGCTTGCCCTACATCACCCCGGCGTCGTCCTCGAAACCGTCATCGCTGCTTTCGGAGCCGCCGTTCTCAAGGAATTTTTCGGCGATCAGCCCGGCATTCTGCCGCAGCGCCAGCTCGATCTCGCGCGCCGTGTCGGGATTGTCGCGCAGGAACAGCTTTGCGTTTTCGCGGCCCTGGCCAAGACGCTGCGAATTATAGGAGAACCAGGCGCCCGACTTTTCGACCACGCCCGCCTTGACGCCGAGATCGACCAGCTCGCCGGTCTTGGAGACGCCCTCGCCATACATGATGTCGAACTCGACCACCTTGAAGGGCGGCGCCAGCTTGTTCTTGACGACCTTGACGCGGGTCTGGTTGCCGACGACCTCGTCGCGATCCTTGACCGAGCCGATGCGGCGGATGTCGAGGCGGACCGAGGCATAGAATTTCAGCGCATTGCCGCCGGTCGTCGTCTCGGGCGAACCGAACATGACGCCGATCTTCATACGGATCTGGTTGATGAAGATGACCATGGTGTTGGAGCGCGAGATCGAGGCGGTCAGCTTGCGCAGCGCCTGGCTCATCAGGCGGGCCTGCAGGCCGGGCAGCGAATCGCCCATCTCGCCTTCGATTTCCGCTCGCGGCGTCAACGCCGCCACCGAATCGACCACCAGCACGTCGATGGCGCCAGAGCGCACCAGCGTGTCGCAGATCTCCAGCGCCTGCTCGCCGGTATCGGGCTGCGAGATCAGCAGGTTTTCGAGATCGACGCCGAGCTTGCGGGCATAGACCGGGTCGAGCGCGTGCTCGGCATCGACGAAGGCGCAGATGCCGCCCTTCTTCTGGGCTTCGGCCACCGTGTGCAGCGCCAGCGTCGTCTTGCCCGAGCTTTCCGGTCCGTAGATCTCGACGATGCGGCCGCGCGGCAGGCCGCCGACGCCAAGCGCGATGTCCAGCCCAAGCGAGCCGGTCGGCACCGTTTCGATCTCGACGACCTGCTCGTTCGCGCCGAGCCGCATGATCGAGCCCTTGCCGAAGGCACGCTCAATTTGCGACAGCGCCGCATCCAGAGCCTTTGATTTGTCCACCGCTTTGTCCTCTACAAGCCGCAAAGAATTCTGAGCCATGATACATCACCCCGTGGTCGTCAATGGAGGCCGGACAATCCCGCAATCCTTAAAAGAATGTACCTCATTTGTTCTCATTTGTCAATGAGCATCAAGGGTTTGAAAAACAACGCATATCCCTATTTGTTCTATTTTTGTTTCGCAATTATTGCTTCCGATGTGTCTCGCCTCGCATGCGGCGCCGTTGCCGTCACCAGCCGAATCGCACCCGCGATTGCAGGGTTCCGCCCGGCCACCTAGTCTCCTCCCGGGCAACAGCAAAGGGCATTTTTGCCGGCATGATGAACTCCCCGACGATCCTGGCCGTGGGCGGCGCCTATATCGAGCGGCGTGGCCGGGTTGCCGGCGCCTTCGTGCCGGCCGCTTCCAACCCCGGCACGATGCGCGAGCATGTCGGCGGTGCCGTCTTCAACGCCTTGCGCTGTGCGGTGCGACGCGGCGCCTCGGCCTCGCTGCTTTCGGTGCGCGGCGGCGATGCCCTTGGCGACACGGTTTTACGCGCCGTCACCGAGGCCGGCATTGCCGACCTGTCGGCGGTGTTCCTCGACCGAGCAACGCCAAGCCATACGATGCTGATCGATAGCGACGGCGGGCTGATCGCCGGCCTTGCCGACATGGTGCTCTACGAGCTGGCGCTTCCCAAGCAGATCCGCCGCGCCAAGGTGCGGGAAGCGATCGGTTCGGCCGACGCGGTGCTGTGCGACGCCAACCTGCCGTCGACCGCGCTGGGGCGGCTGGCGGCACTCGCCGCCGACAAGCCGGTGTTTGCGCTTGCGGTCTCGCCCAATAAGGCGGCGCGGCTGATGCCGGTGCTCGACCGTCTGGCGCTGGCCTTCATGAACCGGCAGGAGGCCGGCGTGCTCGCCGGCGTCGGCATCGATGCTGACGATCAAGGCATCGTCGACGGCCTAAGACGCGCCGGGCTGAAAAGCGGCGTGATCACCGCCGGCGACGAACCAGTGCTCGGTTTTGACGAATTGAGCGCGTTCTCGATCTCGCCACCGCCGCTACAAAAGCGGACCGATACTGCCGGCGCCGGCGACGCATTGGCAGGCGCCACGATCGTTGCCCTGCTGCGCGGCCTGACGCTACGCGCGGCACTGCGCGAAGGCATTGCCGCAGCTATGCTCGCCGTCGAGCGCGCCGCCTTCACCAGCGCTGGCTTTGCCGAAGCGCTGGCGCTCGTGCCCGAGGCGCGGGACCTGGCATGAAGTACGGCCCGGAATTGCCGAAGCATGACGCAGCCTATTTGCCGGCGCGCCGTCCTGCCTCGTAGGCGCGGCGTGCCCAGATCGCCATCTCGTCGGGATCGTCGAAGGCGCTGTCGGGAACGCTCCAATAGGGCATCGACACGAGCTTGCCGTGGCGCGAGCCGGTATAGGTCCATTGCCGGCAGCCGGCCGCTTCGAAATCCGGGGCGCTTTCGGCGTCGGCCTTCAGCATCAATTCGCCACCGATGACGATGGCGACGATGACGCCGTCGAAATAGATGCCCTTGCCGCCGAACAGCTTGCGGATGCTGACCGGGCCGAGGCCTTCGAAAAGCTCTTCTATGCGCTCGTTGTCCATGCGGCGATCATGTCACCCGGATTTCCCCTTGTCATCGACGCAACCGGCACCATCCTGACAAGTTCAGAATCAATTTCGTCGGAGTTTTTCATGCCGCTTCTGCTCAAAGGGTCCTGCCGGTGCAATGCCGTGCGTTTCGAGGTGGAAAGCCACACGCCGGTGCCGTTCATGCTGTGCTACTGCTCGATCTGCCGCAAGCAGCAGGGCGGTGGCGGTTTTGCCATCAATCTCGGCGCCGATTACGAGACGCTGAAAATCCAGGGCAAGCGCCATCTCGGCGTCTACCGCGCCGAGATCGAGGACGACGAGCACCCGCAACGCGAGACCTCGACGGGCGAGCGGAACTTCTGCACGAAATGCGGGACGGCACTCTGGCTCTACGATCCGACCTGGCCGGAGCTGGTGCATCCGTTCGCCTCGGCTGTCGACACAGACCTGCCGAAACCGCCGGAGAAGGTGCATCTGATGCTGAAATACAAGGCGAACTGGGTCGAGCCCGATATCGGCAAGGGCGACAAGGTCTTCGACGTCTACCCGGAAGAGTCGATCGCCGACTGGCACAAGCGGACGGGGATGTGGGTGGATTAGCGTTCTTCTCCCCGTCGCTATACGGGGAGAAGATGCCGGCAGGCAGATGAGGGGCGGCGCGAACTTGCGAGAGCCGGCTCTGCCCCTCATCCGGCCCTTCGGGCCACCTTCTCCCCGTATAGTGACGGGGAGAAGGAAAGCCTCAGGCCGAAGCGCNCCCCTCATCCGGCCCTTCGGGCCACCTTCTCCCCGTATAGTGACGGGGAGAAGGAAAGCCTCAGGCCGAAGCGCGTGCTTCGGCCAGTGCCTTCAGATCGGCCGGCTTCAATTCGACCGATTCGCCGCAGCCGCAGGCCGAGCTCTGGTTCGGGTTGCGGAAGGTGAAGCCGGTGCGCAGCGTCGTCCGCTCGAAGTCCATCTCGGTGCCGAACAGGAAAAGTGCCGCCTCCGGCGCGACATAGACATGGGCGCCATCGCGCTCGATATGATCGTCCTTGGTGTTCGGCTCGGTCACCAGATCGACCGTATATTCCATGCCGGCGCAGCCGCCCTTCTTGATGCCAAGGCGAATGCCATGCGCGTTCTCACGGGTCGCGACGATCTCGCGCACCCGGTCGGCAGCCTTTTCGGTCATCGTGATGACGGCGAAGCGTCCCATGTTTTCCTTCTCCATTGCGCGCAGGTTCAAGGCCTGCCGAATGATTCCTCACCTAAAATGGTGAAGTTTTGTACCCGGCGCAAGTGCGCCAGCCTCTGGCTGGTCGGATGCTAGTACCACCCAACCGCCACCTGCGCCTCTTCCGACATTCGGTCGGGCGACCAGGGCGGGTCGAAGGTCATGTTGACCTCGACGCCGGAGACGCCTTCGACGGCGCCGACGGCATTCTCCACCCAACCGGGCATTTCGCCGGCCACCGGGCAGCCAGGCGCGGTCAGCGTCATATCGATCTTGACCGAGCGGTCGTCCTCGATGTCGATCTTGTAGACCAGGCCGAGCTCGTAGATGTCGGCCGGGATTTCCGGGTCGTAGACCGTTTTCAGCGCCGAGACGATGTCGTCGGTCAGCCGCGCCAATTCTTCGGCCGGAATGGCCGATCCGGAGACCACCGCATTGGTGGCCGTTTCGGAAGTGGTCTCGGCGGTATGGCCGGCATCATCCATGATCGTCACCCGAAGAACTTGCGCGCTTTTTCCAGCGCATCGGCCAAAGCATCGACTTCGGCCCTGGTATTATACATGCCGAACGACGCCCTGCATGTGGATGTTACGCCGAAGCGTTTCAACAGCGGCTGGGCGCAATGCGTGCCGGCGCGCACCGCCACGCCCTGCCGGTCGATGACCATCGACACGTCATGGGCGTGGATGCCCTGCAGCTCGAACGAGATGATGGCGCCCTTGCCGGGCGCATCGCCGAAGATGCGCAGCGAGTTGATGGCGCGCAGTTTTTGATGCGCATAATCCTTCAGATCGGCCTCGTGCGCGGCGATGCGCTCGCGGCCGATCTTTTCCATGTATTCCAGCGCGGCACCAAGCCCGATTGCCTGCACGATCGGCGGCGTGCCGGCCTCGAAACGGTGCGGCGGGTCGTTGTAGGTGACGATGTCCTGCGTCACCTCCTCGATCATCTCGCCGCCGCCCATGAACGGGCGCATGCGCTCCAGAATATCCTTCTTGCCATAGAGCACGCCGATGCCCGACGGGCCATAGACCTTGTGGCCGGTGAAGACGAAGAAATCGCAGTCGAGGTCCTGCACGTCGATCGGCATGTGCACGGCGCTCTGGCTGCCGTCGACCAGCACCGGAATGCCGCGGGCATGCGCGATGCGCACAATCTCCTTGATCGGCGTCACCGTGCCCAGCGCATTCGACATGTGGGTTATGGCGACCAGTTTTGTCCGGTCGGTCAGCCGCATTTCGAATTCCTCGATGTGGAAGACGCCGAGATCGTCGACCGGTACCCAGACCAGCTTCGCGCCCTGCCGCTCGCGGATGAAATGCCACGGCACGATGTTGGAATGGTGCTCCATGATCGACAGCACGATCTCGTCGCCTTCGCCGATATTCGGCATCCCGAAACCATAGGCGACCGTGTTGATCGCCGCCGTGGTGTTCGAGGTGAAGACGATGTTGTCGGTGCTCGGCGCATTGAGGAAACGGCGCACCGTCTCGCGAGCCTTCTCATAGGCGTCGGTCGCGGCATTCGACAGGAAATGCAGGCCACGATGGACGTTGGCATATTCCTGGGAATAGGCGTGCTGGATAGCGTCGAGCACCGCCTGTGGCTTCTGCGCCGAGGCGCCATTGTCGAGATAGACCAGCGGTTTGCCGTAGACTTGCCGCGACAGGATCGGGAAGTCGCGGCGGATCGCCTCGACGTCGTAGGGGATGTTTTCGACTTTCTGGTCCATCTCGAAGTCCTTGCCGCGCTGCCGCGTTCCTTCCCCTTTACCCGTGCGCCACGAACCAGTTGTCGAGTCTCGCTTCCAGCGCCTCGACGATGGCCTCGTCGTCCAGTTCCTCGATCACCTCGGCGACGAAGGCCTTGACCAGCAGGCCGCGCGCGGTCTTCTCGTCGATGCCGCGCGCCATCAGGTAGAACAGATGGCTGTGGTCGATCTCGGTGACGGTCGCGCCATGGCCGCAGACGACGTCGTCGGCGAAGATTTCGAGCTCCGGCTTGGTCGAGAACTCGCCGTCATCCGACAGAAGCAGCGTGTTGCAGGCCATCTTGGCGTTGGTCTTCTGCGCATATTGGTGGACGTTGATGCGGCCCTGGAAGACGCCGCGCGCCTTGCCGGTCACCACGTTTCGGATGACTTCGGTCGAGGCTGTGTGCGGTACGGCGTGGTCGAGCACCATAGTGACATCGGTATGGGTATCGCCGGCGAGCAGATTGATGCCGCGCAAGGTGAATTCGGCGCCCTCGCCGGTCGTCTTCACAACGACCTCCTGCCGGACAAGCTTGCCGCCGGCATTCATGATGAACAGCGTCAGCTTCGAATTCTTGCCGAGATGCGCCTTGAACTGGGCAAGATGCGTTGCCGTATCCGGCTGCTCCTGCACGACCAGCCATGTCACTTCGGCGCCCTCGCCAAGCAAAAGCTGGCTGACCGAGCTGACCAGCGCCGCCCCCTCGCCTGCCTGGCGTTCGACGATGACAGCGTTGGCGCCGGCACCGACACGGACGGCCAGGCGTACATGCGTCTGTCCACCGGCCTGCAAATTCTGCAATTCGAGCGGCTTGTCCAGTTGGGCACCGTCGGCGATGTCGACGAAATAGCCGTCGGCGACAAAGGCGGTGTTGAGCGCGCCGATGGCATCGTCGCTGCCATAGGAATCCAGCCCCGGGGCGATGCTGCCGTCGGTCAGCTTCTCCGATAGACGCTGTACCGTGACGCCCTCGACAGCAGCCCATTTCGCGCTCGAAACGCCGTTCAGTACCGGCAAAACCGAGGAGCCTTCGACGATCGGCGCAATGGCTTTCGCGACCGCTGCCGGATCGAAGTCCGGCACCGAGGTCAGCAGCCGGCGCAGGTCCGTATAGTGCCAGGATTCGATGCGCCGCGTCGGCAGGCCGCCCTTGATCGCCTCGATGGCGTCGTCGCGCTTCAGCATCACCGCGCCGTCGCCGGGCAGCAGCGACAGCCGCTCGCCGAAGGCGTCGATCAGCGCCGTTTCGGCTAATGTTCGCTGGGGTGTCGTGTGCATATTCATCAGTTTCGTCCTGCCTTCCGGCATCTCACGCGGCTTGCCCGATCACGCCGGCATAGCCATTGGCCTCGAGGTCGAGCGCCAGCGACTTGTCGCCCGACTTGATCACCTGACCCCTGTAGAGCACGTGCACCGTATCCGGCACGATGTATTGGAGCAGGCGCTGGTAATGGGTGATGACGACGATGGCCCGGTCCGGCGAGCGCAGCGTGTTGACGCCGTCCGCGACGATCTTCAGCGCGTCGATGTCGAGGCCGGAATCGGTCTCGTCGAGCACGCAGAGCTTTGGCTCGAGCAGCTTCATCTGCAGGATCTCGGCACGCTTCTTCTCGCCGCCGGAGAAGCCGACATTGAGCGGCCGCTTCAGCATCGCCATGTCCATGTTGAGCGAGGCGGCCGCTTCCTTCACGCGCTTGAGGAATTCCGGGATTTTCAGCGGCTCCTGGCCACGCGCCTTGCGCTGCTCGTTCATCGCCACTTTCAGGAATTCCATCGTCGCCACGCCCGGTATCTCCATCGGATACTGGAAGGCGAGAAAGATGCCGGCGGTAGCGCGCTCGGCCGGATCCATTTCAAGGATCGACTGGCCGTTGTAGAGGATGTCGCCCTCGGTGACCTCATAGTCCTCGCGGCCGGCGAGGATATAGGACAGCGTCGATTTCCCCGAGCCGTTTGGCCCCATGATGGCGGCGACCTCGCCAGCCCTGACCGTCAGGTTCAGGCCGCGAATGATCTCGGTGCCGTCATCGACGATGCGGGCATGCAGGTTTCTGATTTCAAGCATTCTCTTGCTCTATCGTTCCGTTAACTACATATCGCCGAGCTAGGGCAACGGCGACGTCGCTTTCAAGTTCAGGTGCCAAGTCAAATCGCATACTTCCGTCCTCGACGGCGTCGGCGGGATTCGGCCACCTGGTGATTTCAAAAATCTCAGGGCCGTAGACGGTGATCATCAACTCCGTGCCGTCTTCGCGCCCAGCGCTAATTCGGTTGGCTTCGACTTCGATCCTGACGACAACTTTCCTTTCGGCAGCAAAGCTTCGAAGGTAGTTCCCGAGCGACGTTGCCAATTCTCCGCAAATCTGCTCATCGAGGTCGGCCCGATAGTTGTCGGCTAGCTCACCAGAATGCCTGTCAAACTGGTGAACGCGTGCGACCAACGGCGGACCGTCCTCTGCCTCATCGTCACTCACCCAACACTCCCCTCAAGGCTAATCCCGATCAGCTTCTGCGCTTCGACCGCGAATTCCATCGGCAGTTGCTGGATGACGTCCTTGACGAAGCCGTTGACGATCAGCGCAATCGCCTCTTCCTCGGGGATGCCGCGCTGCATGACGTAGAACTTCTGGTCCTCGGAAATTTTCGAGGTGGTTGCCTCATGCTCGAACTGCGCCGTCGAATTCTTGGCTTCCATGTAGGGCACGGTGTGTGCGCCGCACTGGTCGCCGATCAGCAGCGAGTCGCAATTGGTGAAGTTGCGGGCGTTGGTCGCCTTGCGGTGCGCCGAGACCTGGCCGCGATAGGTGTTCTGCGAGAAGCCGGCGGCAATGCCCTTGGAGATGATGCGGCTCGACGTGTTCTTGCCGAGATGGATCATCTTGGTGCCGCTGTCGACCTGCTGATAACCATTCGACACGGCAATCGAATAGAACTCGCCGCTGGAATCGTCGCCGCGCAGGATGCAGCTCGGATATTTCCAGGTGATGGCCGAGCCGGTCTCGACCTGTGTCCACGAAATCTTCGAGCGATGGCCGCGGCAGTCGCCGCGCTTGGTGACGAAATTATAGATGCCGCCCTTGCCTTCGGCGTCGCCGGGATACCAGTTCTGCACTGTCGAATATTTGATCTCGGCATCATCGAGCGCGATCAGCTCGACCACCGCGGCATGAAGCTGGTTCTCGTCGCGCTGCGGCGCCGTGCAGCCTTCGAGATAGGAGACGTAAGCCCCCTCCTCGGCGATGATCAGCGTGCGCTCGAACTGGCCGGTGTTCTTCTCGTTCATGCGGAAATAGGTCGACAATTCCATCGGGCAGCGCACGCCCTTGGGCACGAAGACGAACGAACCGTCGGTGAACACCGCCGAATTCAGCGTCGCGTAGAAATTGTCGGAGGTCGGCACGACCGAGCCGAGATACTTCTTCACCAGCTCCGGATGCTCGCGGATGGCTTCCGAGATCGAGCAGAAGATGACGCCGGCCTGCGCCAGTTCCTTCTTGAAAGTGGTGACGACGGAGACGGAATCGAACACCGCATCGACGGCGACGCGGCCCGACTTGTAGACGTTGTCGCTGGCTTCCTCGAGCTCCGACGCATCGGTCTTCTGCACGCCGGCGAGGATTTCCTGTTCCCTGAGCGGAATGCCGAGCTTCTCATAGACCTTCAGCAGTTCGGGATCGACCTCGCTGAGCGAAGTCGGCCCCGGCGTGCTCTTGGGCGCGGCGTAATAGTGGAGGTCCTGGAAATCGATTTTGGGATAGTGGACGCGCGCCCATTTCGGCTCGTCCAGCGTCAGCCAGCGGCGATAGGCTTCCAGGCGCCATTCCAGCATCCAGGACGGCTCGTCCTTCTTCGCCGAAATGAAGCGGATAATGTCTTCGCTCAGGCCCTTGGGGGCCTTGTCCATCGCGATTTCGGTCTGGAATCCGTATTTATACTGGTCGACATCGATCTTTCGAACTCGATCGATCGTCTCCTGCACAGCAGGCATCAGCGTTCTCCATCCACGCCGGGGTCAAGGCCCGGCAGTTTTCAAACTATGGCACCGCAAACGAGCACCCATCAGGCACCGGAGGCGGCGTAAGTTTCATATAGTGCGTTCATGCCGGAAATTCACCCGGCCAAATGCGAACGCACGGCTCTACCAGGCCGCAAGGCCCTAAATTTCGTCTGCCGCGCTCAGGCGGCTCGTTCCCTGCTTGCCTTTTCCTTACCGGCTTGGCGCGCGACGATCGTCGCCAGCGCCGAACGGAACAGCTCGATATCTTCAGCGCTGGTCGCGTGGCCGACGGACACGCGCAACGCGCCGAGGCCGTCACCATAACCCATGGCTTTCAGCACGTGACTCGGCCCTACTTTGCCCGACGAACAGGCCGATCCAGCCGACAGCGCCACACCGGCCAGGTCGAAGGCAATCTGCGCTGTCTCGGCCTTGATGTCGGCAATAGCGAAGAATGTCGTATTGGCAAGCCTTAGCGCGCCGGTCCCGAAGATTTCCGCGTCCGGAACCAGCGTTTTCACGATCGCCTCGATTTCGTCGCGACGCTGCCGCACCGCTTCGATCGTTTGCAAGCCGGCAAGCGCCTCACGCGCCGCCACGCCAAACCCGGCAATCGCCGCCAGGTTTTCGGTGCCGCCGCGATGGCCCTTTTCCTGGCCGCCGCCGCTGACCAGCGGTTTTGGCATCATCAGGTCCGACGCCGCGACAATGGCGCCGACGCCCTTGGGTCCGCCGATCTTGTGTGAGGAGAGGATCAGATAGTCTGCGTAACCCGCTGACATATCGAGCGGAATGCGGCCGGTCGCCTGCACGGCATCGACCACCAGGATGCCACCCGCCGCCTTGACGATTTCGGCAATGCGGCCGACCGGCTGGATCACGCCGGTTTCATTGTTGGCAGCGTGGATGGCCACCAGCGGCAAGCCTTCGGCCTTGTCATGCTGGACGAGAGCCTCGGCCAAAACGTCGAGCCTGACGACGCCGTCGGCGTCGACGCCGATCCGTGTCACCTGCGCTGCTGGGAAGCGCCCGCCGTTCAGCAGGCAAGGATGATCGGCCTCGGACACATAGAGCCGGCTCATACGGACAGCACCGCGCCCCATCTGCCAGTCCGGCGTCAGCAGCGTCGAGGCCGCTTCCGTCGCGCCGGAGGTGAATACGACATGCTCGGCTTTGGCGCTGACCAGTCGAGCCACGTCGCGCCTGGCGTCCTCGATCAGCCGCCGTGCAGCGCGGCCCTCGGCATGGACCGAGGATGGGTTGGCGGCGACGTCGAGCGCAGCGACCACGGCCGCGCGCGCCGAGGCAAGCAGCGGCACGCTGGCGTTGTAGTCGAGATAGGCGCGTGCTCCGGCCATTTCCGTCCAACTGGTCCCTTCAAAAGCCGTTCCGCGAAGATAGCGCGTTATTTCCTTGAAATTGCAAGGCAAGACGTCCTATTTACGCGGCTTGCGGCGCGGGTGGCCGAGACACAATTTTTGGCCGCCCAGTTTTGAACAATTCTAAACTAGCTTCTAGAAAGACCCTCGCCCTGCGTCAAGGCCTAGGGAAGACTGGGGCCTAGGGAAGACTGGGGCCAGAGGAAGACTGGGGCCAGAGGAAGAGTTGTTCCGGGCGCCGCGCAAATTTATACCAAGTGGAGTATTTCATGCCTGAGGTCATTTTCACCGGTCCGGCCGGCCGTCTGGAGGGTCGCTATCAGCCCTCGAAGGAAAAGAGCGCGCCGATTGCCATCGTCCTGCACCCGCACCCCCAGTTCGGCGGGACGATGAACAACAAGATCGTCTACGACCTCTTCTACATGTTCCAGAAGCGCAATTTCACCACGCTGCGCTTCAATTTCCGCGGCATCGGCCGCAGCCAGGGCGAGTTCGACCACGGCACCGGCGAATTGTCCGACGCCGCCGCGGCGCTCGACTGGGTGCAGTCGCTGCATCCGGATTCCAAGAGCTGCTGGGTTGCCGGCTATTCGTTCGGCTCGTGGATCGGCATGCAGCTTCTGATGCGCCGGCCGGAGATCGAGGGCTTCATCTCGGTCGCGCCGCAGCCCAATACCTATGATTTCTCGTTCCTGGCGCCATGCCCGTCGTCCGGCCTGATCATCCACGGCGACGCCGACAAGGTCGCGCCGCCCAAGGACGTGCAGGGGCTGGTCGACAAGCTGCACACGCAAAAGGGCATTACCATCACCCAGAAGACCTTGCCCGGCGCCAACCATTTCTTTGCCAACCATGCGGAGCTTCTGATCGAGGAATGCGCCGACTACCTCGATCGCCGGCTGGCCGGGGAATTGTCCGACCCACGGCCGAAGCGGCTGAGATAATCGGCGATGTACCAACCGCCTCACTTCCAGGAAACACGGCAGGACGTCCTGCACGGGCTGATCCGGGCGCATCCGCTTGGCCTGCTGGTGTCGAACGGCGTCGAGGGGCCGGTCGCCAACGCGATTCCCTTTCTTCTAGACGCGGATGTGCCACCGAACGGCAGGCTCCGCGCCCATTTGGCCAAGGCCAATCCGCAATGGCGGCTTTTGGCCGACAATCCCCTGGCGCGGGTGCTGGTCGTCTTCCAGGGCGCCGATGCCTATGTGACGCCGTCCTGGTACGAGACCAAGCGTGAAACCGGCAAGGTGGTACCGACCTGGAACTACGCCATCGTCCAGGTGCGCGGCATCGTCACGGTGATCGAAGACCAGGATTGGCTGGCCGAGCAGATTTCCGATCTGACGATGTCGCAGGAGGGCAGCCGCTCGGCGCCGTGGGCGGTGACCGACGCGCCGGCACCCTTCATCCAGTCGCAGATCAAAGGCATCGTCGGCCTAGAGATCGAAATCACCGAAATCAGCGGCAAATGGAAAGTCAGCCAGAACCGCCCGGCCGCCGACCGCGTCGGTGTCGCCGAGGGGCTCGAGAGCGAGACTGCCGATTCGGCCGATATGGTCCGGCTGGTAAGGTCCTACGGCGGGCTGGACGGCCAGTAATCTGGATTGCTTGCTCGACCGGTTTCAGGCCGGTCGAGGGCTCAATCGACCTTCGTCATCGCCGCCTTGCGCTCGTTGGCGATCAGCCAGAGATTGCGGATATAGATCAACAGGCCCATGGCCTGGCCGGCGATGAACACCGGATCCTGACGCTGGATGGCGTAGATCAGCAGCAGGCCGCCGCCGAACAGCGAAAAGAACCAGAAGGCGATCGGCACGACGCTGCGCTTGGCCTTTTCCGACGCCACCCACTGCACCAGAAAGCGCATGGTGAAGAAGAACTGGGCGACGAAGCCGAGCAGAACCCAGGCATCGAATTGCTTGACGAAAACATCGTGAAGCCAGGTCGCCAATTCCTGAAGCACGTTACCCATGCCTGATTTCCTCTACTTTGGGCATTCTGCGGCGCCTGCGGCGCAGCCACCAGACGCCGGCAAGATCAAGCACGCCCTGCAGGCCGCGATCGAAGATGCCGTAATTCGATTTGCCGTGACGGCGGGAGCGATCGACGACGTCGCAATGGACGACGCGGTAGCCCTCCTGGATGACCAGCGCCGGAACAAAGCGGTGGGTGCCGTCGAAGAACGGCAATTTCCTCAAAATGTCGGTATGGATCGCCTTGAGGCCGCAGCCGGTATCCCGCGTCTCGTCGTGCAGGATGGCCTTTCTCAGCCCGTTGGCGAAACGCGACGCCAGCTGCTTGATCTTGCTGTCGCGGCGCTTCAGACGCTGTCCCTGCGCGGCCCCGACATCGGGACCAGCCTGCCGCAGCGCGTCTATCAACACTGGGATATAACCGGGGTCGTTCTGGCCGTCGCCGTCGATGGTGGCGACGATATCGCCGCGCGCCGCCCAGGCGCCCGAACGCACCGAGAGCGACTGGCCAGCGGATTTCTGATGCCTGAGATGGCGCAGCGGAAACCGGCGAAGCGCTGCTTGTGCGGCAAGCACCGAAGGCGTGTCGTCGGTCGAGCCATCGTCGACGACGATGACCTCGAAGTCGCGCCCGGCCATCGCGGCGCCGATCTCGTCGAGCAGAAGCGGCAGGTTCGCCGCCTCGTTCCGGCAAGGAATGACGATGGATATCTCCGGCATCTCGACTCTGTCATAGGATATGGCATTCGATCGATGCCGTGCGGTCCAGCGGATGAGACCCGTTGGCGGCGCCTCATTACGCCAGCCGAAACGATGACGCAAGCAGGCCGCACGCTTGGGGTTCTCCCTTCTCCCCTTCTTGTGGGAGAAGGTGGCCGCGCGAAGCGCGGTCGGATGAGGGGTGTTCCAGCTTGGCAACGACGGCACTCCGTCCAACACCCCTCAACCGTCTTGGCGCTGCGCGCCAATCCACCTTCTCCCACAAGGGGAGAAGGCAAGAGGGTGTCGCAAAACCGGATTCCACTTTTGCTGATCGCGCTTGAGTGCTAAACGCCCGCCTTCATGCATAGCCGAACCGCGTTCGGCCGGAAGCTTTTCGGGAAAGAAAATGTCCGCCTTCAAATCCGATTTCCTGCGCACGATGAGCGAGCGCGGTTTCATCCACCAGACCTCGGACGATGCCGGCCTCGACCAGCTTTTCGCCACGGAAACGGTGAGCGCCTATATCGGCTTCGACGCCACCGCCAGGAGCCTGCATGCCGGGTCGCTGATCCAGATCATGATGCTTTACTGGCTGCAGCAGACCGGCCACCGGCCAATCGCGCTGATGGGCGGCGGCACCTCGATGATCGGCGATCCGTCGTTCAAGGACGAGGCGCGCAAGCTTTTGACGCCGCAGGACATCGAGGACAATCTCGCCGGCATCCGCCGCAACTTCACGCCCTACCTCAAATTCGGCAGCGGCCCGAACGACGCCGTCATGATCAACAATGCCGACTGGCTGATGGACATCAACTACGTCAATTTCCTGCGCGATGTCGGCCGGCATTTTTCGGTCAACCGAATGCTGGCCTTCGATTCAGTCAAGCTCCGGCTGGACCGCGAGCAGTCGCTGTCGTTCCTCGAATTCAACTACATGATCCTGCAGGCCTATGACTTCGTCGAGCTCTACAAGCGTCTCGGCTGCCGGCTGCAGATGGGCGGCTCCGACCAGTGGGGCAACATCGTCAACGGCATCGATCTCGGCCATCGCATGGAAGGCGCGCAGCTTTATGCGCTGACGACGCCGCTGCTCACCACCTCCTCCGGCGCCAAGATGGGCAAGTCGGCCTCGGGCGCGGTCTGGCTCGATGCGGAGATGCTGAGCCCGTACGACTTCTGGCAATACTGGCGCAACACCGAGGATGCCGATGTCGGCCGTTTCCTGAAGCTCTACACGACCCTGCCACTCGCCGAGGTCGCACGCCTCGAACGGCTCGGCGGCTCGGAGATCAACGAAGCCAAGAAGATCCTCGCCACCGAAATCACCGCCATGCTGCATGGCCGCGAGGCGGCAGAGGAGGCCAGCGAAACGGCGCGTAAGACGTTCGAAGAAGGGGCGCTCGCCGAAACACTGCCAACCGTCGAGGTGGGCAGGGCCGACCTTGAAGCCGGCGTCGGCCTATTGTCGCTGTTCGTCACCGCCGGGCTGGCTGGGTCCAACGGCGAGGCACGGCGGCATATCCAGGGCGGCGCCGTGCGCCTCAACGACCAGCCAGTTTCCGACGATCGCAGGATGGTGACGCTGCAGGACCTTGGCCCGGAAAACGTCGCGAAACTGTCGCTCGGCAAGAAGAAACACGTTCTGGTGCGGCCGGTCTGACCAGGGCCCGGCACTTCCTGTTAGATCTTTTCCGAAACCGGTTTCATCTTGCGGCGCTGACCTTCGGTTCGGAATCACCGCCGAGGTTAATCAGCTAGCTCCCGAGAATGGCCGAGATGCCATTCGTCTCATCGATCGGAACGAGCAGGTAGCGCAAATAGCGGACGTTCTGCGGCGCTTCGATGAACGTCTTGTTCGGGGCCGGAAGCGGACTTGCGGCTTGGCGGCTTGGAATGTGAGAAGCGGACGTTCAGGCGCCCCCATGCATCGACGCGATCTGACCCATTCACGACAGTCGAAATCACGGTGAACGGGTCCGCTTGCGCCTGTAAAGCGAACGTACGACGTGCTACGAATCTCGCCTGGCTGGTCCTGGGCGGACCAGAGGAGCTAACGTCTATGCTATAGCCCTCCATGGCCCTCCTGAATCCCTGGGTTTGGACACCAGTTCGAGCGGAGCGCCAGAGAGATGCCCTGAGGCGCTGCTGTCACGTGGGATGGCTGCCTCGCAGGCGCCGCCCTCCGATAGCTCATGGGCGGCTTGAGGCGGCGATCGCGGGATAGTCGGTATAGCCAGCGGAGCCGCCGCCATAGAGCGTCGCCGAGTTGAACTCCGTCAGCGGCGTGCGCGTCTTCAGCCGTTCCACAAGGTCGGGATTGGCGATGAACGGGCGCCCGAAGGCGAAGAGGTCCGCCTTGCCCTCGGCGAGCCGCGACGCCGCGAGTTCGAGGTCATAGCCGTTATTGGCGATATAGGTATTGTTGAAGCGCCGGCGGAGCGATCCGAAGTCGAACGGCGCGACATCGCGCGATCCGCCCGTGGCGCCCTCGACGACATGGATATAGACGATGCCCAAAGCATCGAGTTGATCGACGATATAGTCGAACTGCGCCTGGGGGGCGCTGCTCGAGACGCCGTTGGCGGGCGAGACGGGCGAAATCCGAATGCCGGTGCGCTCTGCGCCGATCTCCTCGACCACCGCAGTCGCAACCTCCAGCATCAGCCGGGCGCGGTTCTCGACCGATCCGCCATAAGCATCCGTGCGGACATTGGCACCGTCCTTGGCGAACTGGTCCAGCAGATAGCCGTTGGCGCCATGAATCTCGACGCCATCGAAGCCGGCCTCAATGGCGTTCGCCGCTGCTTGCCGGAAATCGTTGACGATCCCCGCAAGCTCGTCGAGCGCCAGCGCGCGGGGCTCCGAAACCTCGACAAAGCCGTTGTTCACGAACGTCTTGGTCGCGGCCCGGATTGCCGAGGGCGCGACGGGCGCGGCGCCGTTCTCCTGCAGATCGACGTGCGAGACGCGGCCGACGTGCCAGAGCTGCAGGAAAATCCGCGCGTCCTTGGCGTGCACCGCGGTCGTGACCTTTCGCCAGCCGTCGATCTGAGCCTGAGAATAGATGCCGGGCGTGTCCTGGTAACCTTGTCCCTGCCGCGAGATCTGCGTGGCCTCGGAGATCAGCAGGCCGGCGGAGGCCCGCTGGCCGTAATACTCGGCGGCAAGATCACCCGGAACGAAGCCCGGGCCAGCGCGATTGCGCGTGAGGGGCGCCATGACGATACGATTGGAGAGCGTCAGCGAGCCGAGAGAATAAGGCTCAAAAAGTGCTTTGTTGGTCATAGGTCACCTTGTTTGTCCCCGCCGCGACGAGGTCGTTATCAAATGGATTCGTTGGTGCTCAGGCGACCTTGCGGTACCGCTCGGCGGGATGTTCGTTCCGATAGTTCGGAAGCATGGCCTGGCGCGCGGCCTGAAGCGCGTCCCACTGACCGGCATCGGGGAGTGGCGGGATGGTCACCGGTTCGCGGCGGTCGAAGCCGACCAGCGCCGCGTCAACCAGATCGTCCACCTCCATCACGTTGGAGAGCGTGTTGATGTCGGCGCCGACGTGGCCCCAGATCTCGGTTCGCGTCGTGGCGGGCAGCACGGCTTGGACGTAGACGCCCTTCGGCTCAAGCTCGAGGCTGAGCCCCTGCGACAGAAACAGCACGAAGGCTTTGGTTGCGCCGTAGACCGTCATGCCGAACTCCGGCGCCAGCCCGACCACGGAGCCGATGTTGACGATCGACCCTTCGCCAGCTTTCGCAAGACGCGGGGCCATGGCGCTGGCAAGCCGCAGAAGTGCGGTCGTGTTGAGCGCAACCAGCCGGGCGACGTCATCGGTACTCTGCTCGATGAAGCTTCCGCCGATGGCTGTTCCGGCATTGTTGACTAGAATCCCGATGCGGGCGTCATCACGCAGCCTCGTCTCTACCGTTGCAAGCTCGGCAGGCTGCGTAAGATCAGCCTGGATGATGTCGATCGCAACGCCAGTTTCCTGACGGAGCCGGGCTCCCAGTGCCTCCATTCGTGCCACGTCACGGGCAACCAGCACGAGGTCGTGTCCGCGGCGGGCGAACCGTTCGGCATAGGAAGCTCCGATGCCCGTGGAGGCGCCGGTTATGAGGACTGATGGAATGGTGGTCATGGCATTGCTCTTTTCTCTGATGGAACCTATATTCATGACGATCATCATGATTGCGGCTAAATATGATGGGCATCATGTAAATGTCAACGGGGCCGACGGAGAATTTTGAAATGAAGGTCAGTCGAGAGCAGATGGCGGAGAACCGTCACCGGATATTGGATGCGGCCAGCCGGCTGTTTCGCGAGAAGGGGTTCGACGCGGTCAGCGTGGCGGAAGTGATGAAGGCCGCCGGGCTCACCCATGGCGGCTTCTATGGCCATTTCAGTTCGAAGGACGACCTGATCGCGCAGACCCTTGCCCACGTCCTCGCCGCGGACTCAGGCGGAGGGGGCGATCTTCGCGCTTATGTAGGTTCCTATCTTTCGCCCCGGCATCGCGACAACTGCGCCGGCGGTTGCCCGACGGCGGGCCTTGCCGCAGCCATCCGCCATCAGACCCCGGCTGCACGCTCGGCCATGACGGAAGGCCTACGATCGCAGATCGACCGTATCGGCAAGGCGCTCCCGGAGTTGGATCCGGCAGACAGACGCCGCGCGGCGATCGGAAGCTGGGCAGCGATGGTGGGGGCAGTAATCCTCGCCCGGGCGATCGACGATCCCGCGCTCTCGGATGAAGTGCTTGAGCAGACGCGTGCCTGGGTCGATGCCGGGATCAGCCAAGTGTCTGCCAGCTAGGTGGTCTGCGGCAGGAGTGCTCTTGTCGAGAGCAATGCGGCTATCGGCGTTGGTTGGGTGGCTATCTTGCAGAATATCGCACCGCAGCGTGCAATCAGCGGGATTCGCGGACCAAGAGGGTTTCGAACTTCCCTGTTGAGGCAACCATGCTGTCGCCCAATTTCCGCTAAACTGGCGAATGAAGCCGTTCAACGGCAGAACATCGAATGACCGCTCCTGGCGCAACTACGCCCTCAAGCGCGGTCGCCGGTGATGTCCGCTGTAAGGCGGTGGCACAACTAACTTTAACGGCCGACATTAGGCGCAAAGCGGCCATTTAGGCCCGGGCGGACGTCAGTCGCCTTTGGATCATGGGCGTGAATTCGCGGGGCGGACGAGCGGCCGCTTAAGATCAAAACTCGGTCGCTCGAGGTAATTGGGTTTTGACCTCAGCGATACTCGAAGATCGACCGGAAAATCCCGGGCGCTATCACCGATAGCGGATTGACCTCCAGGTTCGGCTTGTTGGCGTTGCCCTTGAGCCTGTAGGTGACGCCGATCAGGCCGCGGTCGCGGCCGTTGCCGAGCAGTGCGCCGATCAGCGGCAGTTCGCCGAAGATGCGGTTTACGCCGTAGGCCGGCATGAACGTGCCGGTCATGTCCATATTGTTGTTCTGGTCGTAGAGCGTGCCCTGGAAGGTGGTGCCGATGCGCGAGCCGCGCAGCACGCCGTTGCGCAGCTTCAGATAGCCGCTGCCCTTGTCAATTTCGCTGAAACCGCGCTCGAACTTCACCCTCGACGTGTCGAGATTGCCTTTGACCGCCTCGTTGAGGCTGCGGCTGTCGCCGGCCGGCGTCGTCGACACGATCGAGGCGAGCTTCGGCTCATTAACGATAAAGAAGTTCTTGGCGTCGACCTGGCCTTTCATCGGCCCGTCGCCGGCCCCGGTCAGCGCCAGCGTTATCGAGCCGCCTTCCATATGCTCGTAGATATTGAGGAAGCGCAGTATGGCGCCGGCGTCGGCCGACTTCATGTTGAGCGTGCGCAGGCCGCCGCCGGTCGTGTTGCTGATGGTGATGGCGGCTCCCGAACTTGCCGTGGCGCTCACCTTGAGCCCGTTCACCCGGGAGCCGGCGGCGCTGTAGTCGAGTTTCAGATTCGACAGCACCTCGTCGTGAAAGCCGGTCAGGGAACTGACGTCGGCGCTGACCGAGATCGCATCGACGCCGGTGGTCTTGGTGGCGGTATCGACATCGGACGTGAATTGCTTGATCAGCGAGCGTGCGTCCAGCGCGCTGCCGCTGACCTCGACCGCATAGGCCTTGCCCGACCGCTTCACCGAGACGGCGACGTCGTCGCCCCTGTTCAACGTGACCTTGCTGAACCGGGCCGAGGACAAGGCGCCGTTGACCAGCACGGCGCTGCCGTCGATGGAGAAGGTCTTGCCGTCGAGTTCGAAATTGGACAGCGTCGTGGTGTCGCCGGTCTTCGCCATGGCGAAGACGACCTTGGCGGGAATGCCGGGGCCCTTGCTCCAGCCGGCCCAGGGAATGTCCAGCCTGGCGTTGGTCAGGTCGGCCGACACGTTCTGGTTGCCGGTGCCACTCTTGTCGATCGCCACCTTGATGGTTCCGGAAAGCAGCGTCGACAGGCCAGGCATGGCGGTGGCGCGCGTCTTGTCGTCGAGCACCAGCGCCACTTTACGACTGCGCGGCGGGCCGCCATCCCTGAGCGGCTCGATCAGGTCGAGCTCGGCCGGAATGCCGTTGAGCAGCGCCTTCGCCGAGATCACCGCCCGGTCGGGCGCGACCGTGATCGAGCCGTCGGCATGGCTGACCGTCTGGCCCTCGAACGGCTTGCCCAGCGACAGGTCCTTGTAGTCGAGCGCCACCAGCCAATCGAGTTTGGAAGAGTCGACACCGGACTGCAGCGGAATATCGGCCTTGACGTGGCCGGTCACCGTGCCGGACAGGTCGTCCGGCAGCAGGCCGACATGGCGCATGGCGTTGATCGGGTCAAACGATGCCAGCTCGGCGATTGCCGGCGCCTCGCCGGCGACATCGATGTCGAGCGCGCCGATCACCGGCGGATGGTTCGCCGCCTTGACGGTGAGCGTGCCGTTGCTCGCCGCCACCGTGCGGCCGCTCGGCATATAGACGCTGCCCGACGACAGCGCGACGTCGACGTCATTGCCGTGGAACCCGACGACGCCAACGGCATCGCGGATCGGCGGAATGCGGCCGGCCGTGTCGAAGCGCGATCCTTCGACCTGGAATCGGCCGAACACTTCATCGGCGGAAAGCGGCACGCCGTTGCCGAGCCGTCCGGGCACGACCTGGAACTGCAGGCTGCCATCGACGACGCGGCCGCCGAACAGGTTCTTAAGCACCCACAGCCTGGCATTGCGCGCCGAAAACCATGGCCATAATTGCTTGACGTGCGAGACCGGCATGTCGTGGACATTGAGCGCCACCGATATGCCCGGCGCCTGGTTGGCGACGAATGAAACCGAAGCCGTGCCCAGCACTTCGCTGCCCGGTCCGGACCGGACGCCGATCTGCTCGGCGACCAGCTTTTGGCTCGTCGGCTGGTAGATGCCGGCGATACGGGCAATGAAGCTGAGTGCCGGCTCCGGCGAATCCGAAGGCGCCAGGGTCGAACCGTCGCTGGTCAGGTCGTAACGATAGGATGGTTCCTCGCCCGCTGTGCCGGTAGCCGGCTTCGGCCCGATCGAACCGGCGAAATCGAAGGTCGAGCGGCCGGTTTTCACCAGCAAACTGTCGACCTGGATCTTGTTCGACCCGGCGACGAGTGTTGCATCGAGATCGATGTCGGCCGGAAGCAGGCCGCGCGAACCGAGATCGAGCACCGATCCGGTCAGTGACAGGGCAGCGGTCAGCCGCGAACCGTTGTCGCCGGTCCCTTCCGACCCCGCCAGCTTCAAGGCGATCGCACCCAATTTGCCACCTGCCGCAGTGTCGGCGTCCGCTGCCTGGATGCTGGCGTCCAGCGTGGTGATGCGTCGCGTCGCCGGATCGCGGGTGGCGGAAGCGGCGATGGTAAGCGCCCTGCCGTCGACATCCGCGTCGGATGAAAACTCCATGCTTCCCGGTCCCGACTGCGAGACGGAGGCGTCGGCGATGGTGACTGACTTGACCGATCCGGTCTCGGGCAGTGCCAGCTCGACGTTGCGCAGATCGATCTGGCGCATCGAATCCTCGCGCACCGCATCGAGCGCGCGGTTGAGGTTGGCGAAGACGGCGGCGGAAAGTTTTTCCGGATCGATGAGGCCGTCCTGGTTGCGCAGCTCGGCCGTCCAGTCGCCGCCGGACGGCATTGCCGCCATGACGATGTGCGCGTCGGAAATCCGGGCGCTGGTCAGCCGTACCTCGCCCGAAAGCAACGGGATTAGCCGGATGCCGAAGCGGACCCGGCCTGCATCGGCCATTGGTTTTCCGTCGGCGGTCTTGAGGCTGACGTCGCTGACCTGCAGCGCAATGAAGCTCGACCCGTCAAGCGTCAGCCGTGCCGGCCCGACGGCAACGTCGACATCGAAGCCGGCCAATTTCTCGATTGCCGTTTCGGCTTCCGCGCGAAGCCGCTCCGAGCCGAAGCCGGACACGCCGATCGCATAGACGCCGGCGGCAGCCAGCAGCACAAGGGCGACAAGGCCGGCAAACAGCCGCGCCATCAAACGGACGCCGCGACCGATCGACGCCTGGCCGAGCGGCGGGACGCGGCACGCGGACGGAAAGGTTCCCAGGTCGGTGATCTCGTCACGCCTGAACCTGATCTTCTCGTGCTGCGGTAGCTCCTGATCCACGCAATCTTCCGTTGAAACGAATTCGATCGTGGACGAATCCCCGCTCGACATTATATCGATGCAGCCTGGCGCGTAACTTCAAACAAGGGCATCGGTATGGCTGACCTCGACGTGGGCGATGTTGCGCCGCAATTCGATCTTCCGCGCGACGGCGGCGGTTCACTCAGCCTCGCCGCATTGCTGGGAAAACCCATCGTACTCTATTTCTACCCCCAGGACGACACCACAAGCTGCACCAACGAGGCGATCGGCTTTTCGCAGTTGAAGCCGGAGTTCGAAAAGGCCGGCGCTGTCGTCATCGGGCTCTCGCCGGACAGCGTCAAGAAACACGACAAATTCAAGGCGAAATACGATCTGAGCGTCGACCTTGTCGCCGACGAAGAGCGCAAAGTGATCGAGGCTTATCGTTTGTGGGTGGAAAAGAAGCTCTACGGCCGCACCTATATGGGCGTCGAGCGGGCGACGTTCCTGATCGGCCGCGACGGACGCATCGCCAGGATCTGGCGCAACGTCCGCGTCAAGGGGCACGCCGAAGAAGTGCTGGAGGCGGTTCACGCCCTTTGAGAGCTGCGCCAGGCCGCTGCAATTCGATACCCGTTTTGCGCGAAGACCTTTGCCTGTCGTTCGATCCGGCAAAACTTTGTTAACCCTAATAATGTGTAATCAGGCTCGTCGTTGGTGTCGTAACGAAAGCTTGGTCCCGTGAACGTAGCCAGTCAGTCAGCGGTCTTCGGCAGACGCAAAGAGCCCCACACGGTCATCATCGCCCGGGGCGACCAGATAAGGCATTTCACCATACGCCCGTGGCTTGCGGCATTTTGCGGCTCGGCGCTGGCGGCGATCGTCATGGGCTACCTGCTGGCGACCTCCTATCTGGTGCTGCGCGACGATCTGATCGGTGCCACGACGGCGCGGCAGGCGCGCATGCAGCAGGCCTACGAAGACCGCATCTCGGCACTGCGCAGCCAGGTCGACCGCATCACCAGCCGCCAGCTACTCGATCAGCAACTGATGGAAACCAAGGTCAGCGAGCTGCTGGAACGGCAGAGCCAGCTCAGCCTGCGTCACGGCCGCCTCGGCCCGATCCTCGAACGAGCCGAAAACGAGGTCGCAACGCCGCCCGTGCCGGCGGCAAAGCCGGACGAACATGCCGACGCGACCGGGAGTATCCAGCCGACGGCGTATACTGTCGCCAGCCTTGCCGCTCCTGTGGGCGTTGACGACACCAGGCCGTTCTCGCTGTGGTCGACCCGCGCCGATCCGCTGCCGAGCGAAAGCGCGGCCGACCGGGCAGACAAGCTCTTCGTTTCGATCAACAACTCGCTGAAGGCCATCGAGAGCCAGCAGCTCACCCGCATCGCTACACTTGCCGACAATGCCTACAAAAGCGCCGACGCGATCTCGCAGGCGCTCGAGGCCGCCGGCCTGCCCGTCGATAGCGAATTCGAAAAGAGCGACGTTGGCGGCCCGCTGATACCACTCGACAGCTCGTTGGTCTTCGACAGCAAGGTCAAGGAGTTGGACGAGGCTCTTGACGCGCTGGATCATCTTAAAAAGGAAGCGCGCCGGCTGCCGCTCGCCAACCCCGCCCCCGGCCGCAGCGTTACCAGCCCATTCGGCGTGCGCACCGACCCCATCCTCGGCACGGCCGCCTTGCATTCCGGCATGGATTTCAGGGCGCCGGTCGGTATGCCAGCCAAGGTCACGGCAGCCGGCGTTGTCGTCAAGGCCGGCTGGAACGGCGGCTACGGCCGCATGATCGAGGTCGACCACGGCAACGGTTTTGTAACGCGTTACGGGCATCTCAGCGAAATCGACGTCGCCGTCGGACAGAAGCTCGATGCCGGAGACATCATCGGCAAGACCGGCAACAGCGGCCGCTCAACCGGCCCGCATCTGCATTACGAGGTCCGCCACAACGGCGAGGCAATCGATCCGCTGCGGTTTTTGACCGTCGGCAAGAAGGTCGAGCGGTATCTGTAGAGCCGGCGATTCATTCGGCGTGAAGCCTAGCGCGCGGCCAACCGCCCGCCACGCAATATCAAAGATAGATCGCTTTCAGCCCTCAGCAGCAGCCATGAACGCGCCGAGCCGCCGGTTGAACGGCTCACCGGTCTGCTGAACGCTGTGCCCCGCGCCGGCGATCACGGCACGATCGGCACCAAGCACGTTTTCGAGCACGTCGCAGACGGCGTCGAATGCTGCGCTGTGCCCGCCGGATACCACCAGTTTCGGGAACGGCGCATCGGCAAGTTGCCGAAGCGGAATTTCGGCCTCCCATGGCCCGCGTTCGACGACGAGCATGGCCGCGCCTTGCGCGAGCGGGAGCGGCAGCGGGTCTGGCAATTGTATCGCCGAGCCGACCAGATGGAGGAACTGGCGCAAGAAAAGCGCGGGATCGTCGCGGGGTCCGCTTTGCCAGTGGGTCTTCAGGCGCGTCACGAGTTCATTCACGGCAACATCCCCGCGCGCAAGGTCAAAGGCCGGCGGCTCGATCACCGTGAGCGAACGGATCGCTCGCGGGCGCATCGCTGCTGCAAGAAGAGAGATGACGCCGCCATAGGAATGCCCGACCAGATGGACGCGGCTTTCGTCCCAGAGGTCATGCGTCCGATCGAGGAATCCGGCGACCAGTCCGGCGTCGACGACGAAATCCTCGCGTTCGGCAGGGGAACTTGATCCGTATCCGGGCCGGTCGATCACAACCAGCTTCCAGCGCTCCGCAAGCGGTTGCTGGGCGGACCATGTCATCATGCCGTTCGTGACGCTGCCGTGGACGAACAGAACCGGCGGCCCGTCGCCCCGCACCTCATAGCCGAGATCAATCCCGTCGAGGGTCAGCTTCGGCATCGCATCTCCTCCCGCAGACCGGCGAGAGGAAGTATGCTCCCTGCAACGGAAAGGCGCAACGAACTCCGATCCCTGGCCGGCTCACAGCCGGGTTCCGAATGGGCTTCAGGGCGCTGATCGGATTGCCGGCCAAGGTCATGCCTGGCTCCCGTCCAGCCGGTGGCGCTTCATACTGGAAAATTGCCAGAGTTGGCCCATCCGCCAGCGGGCGCGAATTCGCCGGCGTTAGAAGGACCTTGGCCACAGGCGAATTATTTTTGAATTCCATTTGACTGAATAAATATTCGGTGCGAACCTCTGCTCTCTCTCGAGGGCACAAGGCATGGCACTGCGGGGAACCAATCAGGAGTTCGGGCGGCCGTATAACCGGCGCATCGTGCTCGAATCCATCCGCCTTCACGGACCGATCGCCCGCGGCGACATTGCCAGGCGGGTCGGGCTCACCGTGCAGACGGTGTCTACCATCGTTCGCGAGCTGGAAGAGCACGGTTACGTGTTGTCGCTGCGCGAAGAGCCCAAGGGGCGCGGCCTGCCACCGGCAACGCTGCGCATCAATCCGGAAGGCGGCTATGCCGTCGGCATCCACGTCACCCCGCTGGGCATCAATGCCGCCCTGATCAACCTAAGCGGCGATGTTATCGAGAGCACCTACCGCGAAGCCCCAAATGCAACGCCCGACCACGCTTTCGAGCTGATCGGCGCCATGGTGCTCGAATTGACGGCATTGCGGCCCGGTGGCCGCGTTCTCGGCATTGGCATGGCGCTGCCCGGACCGTTCGGCGTGGAGTCCATGAGCTTTGTCGGGCCGACCACCATGACCGGCTGGAAGGATGTGGCGCTGCGCGAGCGGCTGGCCGCCTCGACCGGACTGCCGGCCTTTTTCGAAACCGATATGGCGGCGGCTGCTATCGGCGAGCGCCTCTACGGCCTCGGAACGGCATATTCCGAGTATTACTATCTTTATTTCGGCGTCGGTCTCGGCGGCGTCATGGTGCATGACGGGGCGGCATTGCGCGGCGCCTGGGGAAACGCCGGTGAAATCGGCCACATTCCCGCGGTGCCGGGCGGCGAGCCCTGCCCGTGCGGCAATCGCGGCTGCCTCGAACGGTATCTCTCGCTCGAGGCGCTGCGGCGCCGCAACATCGCCGACGCCGAGTGGGTGAGCGAGATTGCGCCGATCTTCCGCAACGCCGTCACCATCATCGAAAACTTGTTCGATCCCGAAACCATCATCCTCGGCGGGCTTGCCTCCACCGACCTGCTCGAAAGGCTTGCCGGCGCGGCCGCGCACCTGCCCAATTCGGTCTCGGCGCGAAGCGACCGCGCGACCCCCCGCGTCCGCGTCGCGCGCGGCGGCCAGCATGNGCGGCCAGCATGCGGTGTTGCGCGGCGCCGCCGCGCTTGCCGTCTCAGGAGTGCTTTCGCCACGCTTCGGCCAGATCTTCACCGCCGAGCGCGAACGCGGACGAGATCTCTTGCATAACAAGGGGATCGCAGCATGAGCGAACCGCTGCTGGTGCTCGACAACGTAGCCAAGAATTACGGCGCCATCGAAGCGCTGAAAGGCATCAGCTTTTCGATCGACAAGGGCGAAGTGGTGGCGCTTCTGGGCGACAACGGCGCCGGCAAATCGACGCTGGTCAAGATCATTGCCGGCGGCCTGGAGCCGACCTCCGGCCGCATGCTGTTCGAAGGCAAGGAATTCCTCGCCAAGTCCCCCGCCGAGGCCAAGGCCGCGGGGATCGAGACGGTCTACCAGGACCTGTCGCTCTGCACCAATGTCGACGTGGTCGCCAATTTCTTCATGGGCCGCGAGATCACCAGGAAGGTTCTCGGCATTCCGGTGCTCGACGAGCGCGCTATGGAGCAGGTGGTGCAAAAGGCGCTGGCCAGCGCCGGCACCCGCATTCACTCGCTTCGCACCAATGTCGAGCACCTCTCCGGCGGTCAGCGGCAGGCCATCGAGCTCAACCGATTCGTGCATTTTGGCGGCAAGCTGGTGCTTCTCGACGAGCCGTTCGCAGCGCTTGGCGTCCAACAGACGCGGCGCGGCCTCGACATGATCCGCCAGGTGGCGAGCCAGGGGATCGGTGTCGTCATCATCACCCATATCATGCAACAGGCCTTCCAGGTCGCCGACCGGATCGTGGTGATCCGGCAAGGCGTCGTGGCGGGCGACGTCGCACGCAACAAAACAAGTCCCGACGCGGTGATCAACATGATCACCGGAGAGACGCTCGCCGGTGCCGGACCGGCGAGCTGAGGGACAAATGAGGGGTCCGGCGCAAGAGGAGCGAACGACATGAAGAAAATACTTCTTTCCGTCTTCGGTATCCTGGCACTGGCCTTTGCCACGCTCACGCCGGCATTCGCCCAGTCCAAGGGCACCGTCTACTACATGGTGCCGACATTGCTCGATGAGTTCCAGACCGGCTCGGTGAGCGCGCTGGAATTGTTCCTGAAGCAGGTCGGCTACGAGATGAAGACGTTGAACGCCGACAACAAGACCGACGCTCAGCAATCGCAGATGAACGACGTCATCGCGCTGAAGCCGGCGGCGATCATTCTTGCCGCCGTCGATTTCAATGCGCTGAAACCGTCGATCGAGGCCGCCCGTGCCGCCGGCATCCCGGTGGTCGAGTTCGACCGCCAGATCACCTCGACCCCGTCCGACTTCACCTCGGTGGCCGGAACCGTCGAGATCGGCTACGTCGCCGCCGATCAGGCGCAAAAGCTCCTGACCGCGAAAAACGGCTCGGTGAAGGGCAAGATCCTGCAGGTGCTCGGCGATCCGGGCGATCCCTACACGCTCGACATCCAGAAGGGTTTCGAGGAGAAGATGAAGGCGTTCCCGGACGTCAAAATCATCTCGCTGCCGGCCATGCAATGGGCGGCGGATGCGGCCGGGACCATCGTGAACGACCAGCTGCTCGCCAACCCCGACATCGACCTGATCTTCAGCCACGCCGCGCATCTTTCGGTCGCTGCCGTCGCCTCGCTCGAGGCCGCCGGCAAGAAACCGGGCGACGTCATGCTGATGAGCTCGAACGGCGCTCCGGTCGGCCTCGACCTGATCCGCAAGGGCTGGCTCAACGTGGAAGTCGAGCAGCCGCTCTACGCCCAGGCCGCGGCGGTCGCGATGTTCATGGACAAGGTGGTCAACAAGCAGGAGATCAAGCCCGGCGAATATGATGTGCTTGGCCTGAACTCGACCCTGACCAAAGAAGCGTGGGGGCCGAACATCAAGATCCCCGGCGCTGCGATCACCAAGGAAAATGTCGATAACCCTGCCTTCTGGGGCAACATGAAGCCGCCGACCGAAACCATAAAGCCGGTCGAATAGCAAACTCGCCAGAAGCTCCGGGCCATTGCCGGCCCGGAGCCCAGCCCTGCAGCCCCGGTGCGTTCAAACGGACGCGCACGGGTATGCTGCAGCAATTTTCAACCGCGCCTGATAGTCCGAAAACCGAGTGGTTTTTCGGGGTCGGCGCCAACCGGATCCTGAGATGAACCCCCGCACGCGCCAAACCCTCGAGTTCATCCTCGACAATCTTGTCTGGTTCATGCTGGTCTTCGTGCTGGTGGTCTTTTCCATCCTCATCCCGAACTATTTTCAGCTCGGCATTTTTGCCAACATCATCGAGGCGTCGAGCGTGCTCGGCGTCATGTCGATCGGCTTGGCGCTGGTCATCATCGCCGGCCATATGGACCTGTCGGTCGAATCGGTGGCGGCGCTCAGCGCCATGGCGGTCGGCATCCTGTTCTGCTCGTCGGGCATCGGCCTTGGCATCCAGTTGCAGCCGCAATGGCTGATGGTTCCGGTTTCGCTGCTCATCGCGCTTGCCGTCGGCGGCCTCATCGGCGCCTTCAATGGCTACCTGGTGGTCAGGGTCAAGATGAGCGCTTTCATCATCACCCTGGCATCTTACATCTGGGTGCGCGGCCTGGTGCTGGTTATCTCCGGCGGCCGCTCGGCGCAGGACCTTACGCCGGCAATCCGCTGGTTCGCCATTCAGCGCCTGGGTGGCCTGCCGCTGACTGCCTGGATCGCCATTGCGTGCTTCGTGGTGTTCTCGCTGATCATGGCCAAGACGCCCTTCGGCCGGCACCTGATCATGATCGGCGGCAACGAGACGGCGACCTTTCGCGCCGGCATCCGCGTGAACCGCAACCTGGTCATAGCCTTCGTTCTCGCCGGCGCCATTGCCGGCCTTGCCGGCTGGCTGCTGGCGATCCGCACCTCCGGCGCGACAGCTAATCTCGGGGTCGGCCTGTTGTTCAATGCCTTCGCCGCGGTCGTCATCGGCGGCGTCAGCCTGAAGGGCGGCGTCGGCACCTTGCCCGGCGTCTATGCCGGCGTGCTGCTGCTCTCGGCCATCAACACGGCGATCAATTTGATGGGCCTGCCGGCCAACTTCACCCAGGTGATCCACGGCCTGCTGGTGCTCGCCGCCGTGCTGCTCGATGCGTTCAAGCAAACCATCCGCCAGAGGCTCGCATGACCGGCCGTCTGGAAGATAAGGTCGCGCTGATCGTTGGAAGTGCGCGCGGGATCGGCAAGGGCATCGCACAACGCTTTGCCGAAGAGGGCGCGACGCTTGTCCTGGCCGATACCGAGGCTGAGGCCGGGCAAGCGACTGCGGACGAGCTCGGCGCCGCCTTCATCCGCACCGACATCTCGCAGATGGCTGATGCCGAGGCTGCTGTTGCACTGGCGCTCGACCGTCACGGCCGGCTCGACATCATGGTGCAGAATGCCGGAATCTATCCCTGGCAATTGCTGGAAAACACCAGTCCCGACGATTGGGACCGGGTCATGGCGGTAAACTTGCGCGGCAGCTTCATCGCTGCTCGCGCCGCACTGGTGCCAATGAAGGCACAGCATTTTGGCCGCATGCTGTTCACCTCCTCGATCACCGGCCCGCATGTCACCAGCCCCGGCCACGGCCATTATTCAGCGACCAAGGCCGGCATCAATGGGCTGATCCGTTCGGCTGCGCTCGAATTCTCGGGCTACGGCATTACAGTCAACGGCGTCGAGCCCGGCAACATCCTCACTGAAGGCATAGAGCAGCATCGCGGTGCGGCCTTCATCAAGAACATGGAAGACGCCATCCCGCTCGGCCGTCTCGGCAGCCCTCGCGATGTGGCCAATGCCTTCCTGTTCCTGGCCTCTGACGATGCCAGCTACATCACGGGCACGACCATCATCGTCGACGGCGGGCAGCTTTTGCCCGAGGGCAAGGATTTCCGGCTGCTGCCGCCATGACCCTCGATTTCGGCGGCGGTTTCTTCCTGCGCCGGGCGACCACTGCCGATCATGCAGCGCTTGCGATGATCTGTCTCAAGACCGGCGATGCCGGCAAGGACGCCAGCGGCCGCGAGGACGACCCGGAACTGCTCGGCCTCCTCTACACTATTCCCTACCAGGTGCTCGAACCCGAGCTGGCCTTCATTGTCGATAGTCCCGCAGGTGCGGCCGGCTACCTGCTTGGCGCGGCCGATACGGGCGCTTTCAATGCCAGCGTGGCATCAGACTGGTATCCCGACCTTCAGCGGCGCGTGGCAGACCCCGGACCCGACAGCTCGCGCTGGCGCGGCAGCGACTGGGCGCGGCATCGGGTCCATCATCCCGATTTCGCTGTTCCGTCTGCGCTGACCGCCTATCCGTCGCACGGCCACATCGACCTGTTACCGCAAGCGCGCGGAAGAGGCATCGGCAGGCGCGCCATGGAATTTCTCGGGCAGCGCCTTGCCGCGAGCGGCTCAACCGGCATCCACCTCGAGGTCATGCCGGAGAATGATGATGCGCTAAGGTTCTACGAGGCGATCGGGTTTGATGTGCTGCAGGACGCTGATCCGCCGAAGCATCGCATCTTTGTTGCAAAACGGCTTGCTCATGCGGCGGAAGCTGCAGGCTGAGCGCGGCAGGCAATTGCATGAGTTGCACGGAACACGGTGACCGGGAGGTTTATAGAAGTACAATGCTGCGGTGCTGCAGCAACGAGCTACCCCGCGTGAACACCTTTGCCGCACGGAACCAAACCTTCGTCGCGGCAATGGACATGGAAGGGCCGCCGCATCAACGCGGTGCGGCTAATCAGAGTCTTGGCGGAGCGTCTACTAGTCCAGTTGTGAGCGGAATAGGAACATCCGTACGCGGTTCCCCCGCCACAATCGAGAACACATAAAGCAGATAGATAGCTAATACCAATAGCGCGAGGAATGAGCCATTGGCGAAAATTCCTGCAACCGTGGTGCTGCGATAAGGTTCAACTTTTTCTTTCTTAAAGATGTCTTCTTCGCTACGCGTTGTCTTCACAACCCGTTCGCCTGGAAGCCGGTTTTTTTCAGCCTCCTTCGATATCTTGTCTGCGAGATCTCCCGCGATCACGGCATCATTCGGAAGATGACTCGTAAGCCATCCAGGAATATTTTCGCTCCCGCCCATGCCCATGCGCAAGTGAAATACTGCAAGTTGTAGCTTTCGGCAATCGTTTCCCTCATGAGAGGCAAGCAGATCAGACTTAAGTCCCTACGGAAAGACAGTTCGAATCAGACCAAAGTCCGAGTAGCACAGTGGTCGGATGCGTCTCACCTGGGCAATCAGCTTGAGCGGTGTAGCCCAAACTGAACACATCGAGGAAAATGGTGGGCGATGACGGGCTCGAACCGCCGACATCTTCGGTGTAAACGAAGCGCTCTACCAACTGAGCTAATCGCCCGCCCCGGGCCGGACCTTTAAGCAGTTAGGACCGGCTTCGCAAGGCCAAATGAGCGGCGAGTGGCTTGGCCGGGAGCCGGTTTCGGCAACAAAGTTCGGCTTGTCAAAAAACCTTCTCCTGTTTGCTGTTATGCTGTCCGGGTCCGCTTGACACCCGGTGGCTTACCCCTTATCCACCCCCCAACGACGAACACGGCTGACACGTGCTCGTCCATGCGCGGGTGTAGCTCAGTTGGTTAGAGTGCCGGCCTGTCACGCCGGAGGTCGCGGGTTCGAGCCCCGTCACTCGCGCCATTTCTCCTTTGGGGTCACGTCCCCTTGATGTCGGAGAAATGTCGACGTTAATTTGTCAAAAATCATCTTCTTTCGTGACCCGGTCTAGGTCCATTCCTTTCGAATTCTGGCATTGATCCTCATCCATCGACCTGCCCGCCTGTTTGTGGTCAAGCCAGAAGACAATAGCTTCTCGGACAAGAGTCGGGTCTAACCCATTCGCTCCCGCTTACAGTCTCATCCCGCAGTGCCGGGCTTCACCCCTCGGCGAGCAGCGCCTCGACCTCCTGCAGCGTCGGCATGGACGGCGCGGTGCCCGGGCGCGTCACCGAAATGCCTGCGACGGCGCAAGCGAAGCGCACCGCCTGCAGGGGTTCCATCCCCCTCGACAGCGCCGCAGCCAGGCCGCCATTGAAGGCGTCGCCCGCACCCGTGGTCTCGATGACCGGGCCGGCGGCGACCGCTGCGACATGCTCGGAACGGTCGGCCGTGTGCAGCAGCGCGCCCTTTTCGCCGAGCGTCACGATTACAGCGCCCACGCCCTTCTCGAGCAGGCTGTCGGCGGCACGGCGGGCATCGTCGATGGAGGATACCTTGATGCCGGTCAGTTCCTCGGCCTCAGTCTCGTTCGGCGTGACATAGTCGCAAAGCGTGTAGATACGGTCCGGAAGCCTGGCCGCCGGCGCCGGGTTGAGGATGGTGGTCACCCCTGCCCCGCGCGCGATCTCCAGCGCCCCCAGCGCCGCCTCGATCGGCTGTTCGAGCTGGGTGACGAAAACGCCGGCCGCGCGGATCAGGCCGGCATTTGCCTCGATATCGGCGGGCGAGATCAGCATCGCCGCACCAGGGCTGACGATGATCGCGTTGTTGCCGCTCGTCTCCTCGATGAAGATATAGGCGGCACCGGTGTAGCTTTCCGGCGTGTCGATGACGGCGCTCTTCACGCCGGCGTGCGACCAGGTCTGTCTCGCCATATCGGCAAAGGGATCGACGCCGAGGCGGGTAAGGAAGGTGATATCGGCGCCGAGCCGGCCGGCTGCCACCGCCTGGTTCGAGCCCTTGCCGCCGGGGCCGAGCGTGAAGGACGTGCCCAGGATCGTCTCGCCCATGCGCGGCTGGCGGGCGGCGCGGTAGGCCGTATCGGCGACGAAGACGCCCAATATGACAACCGGCTTCATGACGATCGGTTTCGCCGGCATGCCGCTACTCCGCATCCGGTGGCACGACGCCCTTGCGGAACGCAAAACAGCCATAGAAGCGGCGCTCGCCGGTCTGGATGACGCAATAGGCCTTCTTGGCGCGTTCGTAGAAGGCGTAGCGCTCGACCGAGATCATCGGCCAGGCCTTGCCCTCGGCGGCATCGATCTCTTTTTGCACTTCCTGCTGCACGGCGGGAATGTCGTCCGGCTTGCCGACGATCTCCATGCGCGCGGCCGCGTCGTCGACGAAGGTGTCCAGCGGATAGAGCGACAGTACCGCCTTGACCACGTCGGCCGCCGACGCATCGATGCGCAGCAGCCGGCCAAGCACGGTCTGGCGCGCCACCGAATCGGACGGGAAATTGGTGTCGGCGATAATCAGATCGTCACCGTGGCCCATCGCCCGCAGCGCCTGCAGCACATCGGCATTGAGCAGCGGATTGATTCCTTTGAGCATGGTATTCCTCGCGAAGTTTGCTGGGGCGAAATCAGAGACGCTTGCCGGTCTCTGCGTCGAAGAGATGCACCTGGTCGAGCCGCGGTTTCAGGTGCAGTATGTCGCCCGGCTTGAAGTCGTGGCGCTCACGGAACAGCGCCACCATCTCGCCCTCGCCGAAGCGCAGGAACACCAAAGTCTCGGAACCGGTCGGCTCGACCACCGAAATCTTCGCCGGAACACCATCGGGATGGATTTCGAGATGCTCGGGCCGCACGCCGTAGACGACATTACGGCCATCCTCGACGGCACTGGTCGCCGCAATCGGGAACGGCGTCCCGGCGATCTCGACGACGGGCTTGTCGCCCTTGCGCACGACGCCCTTGAGCAGGTTCATCGAGGGCGAGCCGATGAAGCCGGCGACAAACAGGTTGGCCGGCCGGTCGAATAATTCCAGCGGCGCGCCGACCTGTTCGATGCGACCGTCGCGCATCACCACGATCTTGTCGGCCATGGTCATGGCCTCGATCTGGTCGTGGGTGACGTAGATGGTGGTGGTCTTCAGCCGCTGGTGCAGTTCCTTGATCTCGGTGCGCATCTGGACACGCAGCTTGGCGTCGAGATTGGAGAGCGGCTCGTCGAAGAGGAACACCTGCGGGTTGCGCACGATGGCGCGGCCCATGGCGACGCGCTGGCGCTGGCCGCCAGAGAGCTGGCGCGGATAGCGCTTGAGGTAGGGATTGAGGTCGAGGATGTCGGCGGCGCGCTTGACCCGCTCAGTGACCACCGCCGGGTCGGTTTTGCGCAGCTTGAGAGCAAAGGCCATGTTCTGCTCGACCGTCTTGTGCGGATAGAGCGCGTAGTTCTGGAACACCATGGCGATGTCGCGCTTGGCCGGCGGCAGATGGTTGACGACGCGCTCGCCGATGGCGATGGTGCCGCCGGAGACCGTTTCCAGCCCGGCCACCATCCTCAGCAGCGTGGACTTGCCGCAGCCGGAAGGCCCGACCAGCACCACGAACTGCCCGTCGGCGATGTCGACGCTGACATCGTGCAGAACCTTGACGGTTCCGAACGCCTTGGCCACATTGCGGATCGCGACTTGAGCCATCATTCCCCCTTCAGTTGCCGTGAAGCTAAACAACGCAAACGGCGAGGGCAAGTCAGTCTCTTATAGATAAAAAACCCATTCACGTTGACACCGCACTTCGTTGTGCGAATAGTGACAGTGTCCGGCTTATGACCCTGTTCCGGGCGCACCGGTACGCTTGTCCGGCACTGAATGCCAAGCGTCGCGGGAGGGAGAATTCGGGCCGCTATTTACGGGAGTCGCTGTCGTTGGGGAACATAATCGGCGCTCCACCATCTGAACCAATTCACAATTGACCTTCTGGGAGGAACGAAATGAAAGTCAGCCTTTATAACCAACTTGTCCGCGCCGGGGCCACCCGCCGCGACGTGCTGAAGGGAGCGGCCAGCATGGCCGCCCTCGCGGCGGCCTCAAGCGCCGGACTTGGTGCGCTGACGCGCACGGCTGCGGCCGCCGACGACCTGCGTGCGCAGATCCTGCAGATCCCGGGTGTCGGCAAGGGTCAGCCGACCGATGCCGACTTCCAGCAGGTCGGCGAGCTTTGCCTTGGCGCCACCAAAGCCAATGTCAAGGAAGGCGAATTCGCCGGTGTCGAACTCACCTTCATGGGCCTCAACAACCAGAACCTGCACAATGTGCTGTTTCGCGGCTTCCTGAAGCCGTGGGAGACCTATACCGGCGCCAAGATCAACTGGATCGACCTGGCGCAGGCTGACTACAACGCCCGCCTGCAGCAGTCGATCGCGACCGGCACCGTCGATTTCGACATCATCGAAATGGGGGCACCGTTCGAAGGCGACGTCTGCGGCAAGGGTCTCACCTCCGAGATGCCGGACTGGGTCAAGGACCAGATCGACATGAAGGATGTCGTGGCCTATCTGCAGCCGCCGGTGGGCACATGGGACGGCAAGCAATATCGCGTGACCGTTGACGGCGACGCACATAATTTCAACTACCGCACCGACGTGTTTGCCGATGCCGACCTCGCCAAGGCCTGGAAGGACGGCGGCGGAGAAGGCGAATGGGGCGTGCCGAAGACCTGGCAGCAGGTGCAGGCGGTGACGAAATTCCTCAAGGGCAAGCAGGTGAAGGGCCAGGATGTCTTTGGCTACCTCGATGCGCCTAAGCCCTGGGGCGGTTTCGGCTTCTATTTCCTCGGCAGCCGCGCCAGCGCCTACGCCAAGCATCCCGATGACAAGGCCTGGCTGTTCGATGCCGACACGATGAAGCCGCGCGTCAACAATCCGGCATGGGTGCGGGCGATCCAGGACGTCATCGATGCCCTGCCCTCCGAACCCGCCGACCAGATCAATGCCGACCCGAACACCACCGCCTTCCAGCAATTCCTGGCAGGCACCGGTTCGATGGTTACCTGGTGGGGCGACGTCGGTTCGAACGTCAAGACCAACGATTCCTCGGTCGTCGGCGACATCACCGGCTTTTCGATCCTGCCGGGCTCGGACGATGTCTACAACTCCAAGACCGGGCAGTGGGACAAGCTCGCCAGCGGCCCGAACCATGCACCGAACTGCGCCTATCTCGGCTGGGGCGTTTATGTCATGGCCCGCGTCGACAGCGACGAAAAGAAGAAGAAGGCGGCATGGTCGGCCGCCGCCCATCTCGGCGGCAAGGACCTGTCGCTCTGGTGCGCGGCCTATCCGTCGGGTTTCCAGCCCTATCGCAACTCGCATTTCAACATTCCGGAATGGGTGGCGGCGGGCTACGACGAGGCGTTCATCACCTCGTATCTGAAGTCGGAAGCCGACAGCTACAACCATCCGAACGCGGCGATCGAGCCGCGCATCCCCGGCATCTTCCAGTACTACAGCGCCGCCGAGGACATTTTGGCCAACACCTTTGCCGGCAAGATGAAGGCGCAGGAAGGCGCCGACGCCATCGCAGCCGCCTGGGAGAAGCTGACCGACCAGATCGGCCGCGACAAACAGGTCAAGCTCTACAAGGCCTCGCTCGGCATGTAGGCTGAGATCGTGAAACCTGGTCCGGCAGCGCACAGCCGCCGGACCTCCGCTTGACCGGCCTGGCCTCGACCGGCTCGGCCGGATCATCGAGCCTCCTGTGAACGGGCAAGACGCGTGGCTGACCGGACCCTGGCTGACCAGACTTTGTCGACAAGTGAATGGCCGGCAGGCGCCGTGCCATCCGACCTGATACCGCGGAGCCGCAAACGGCTTGGCTGGGCGCTGATGGCTGCTGCGACGCTCGGCCTTCTGGCGGTGATCGCGCTGCAAATCCTCTACAAGAGCGAGGTCGACACTATCGGCTTCGAGACCTGGCGGCCGGTGGTCTACGCCTACGTGCTGTGGGGTGTCGCGCTCGGCATCGGCCAGGTACTGACGCGCGGCGAGGACGGCCAGCGCGCGCTGTTCCTGCTGCCGGCGCTGCTGTTCACCATAGCCATGGTGATCTTCCCGACGCTGTTCGGCTTCTACATCGCGCTGACCGACTGGAACCTCAGTTCCTTCAGCGGACGGCAGTTCAACGGGCTCGACAATTTCTGGCAGATGCTGAACGACGCCTATTATCGCAACGCGCTGTTCAACATGGTGCTCTACGTGCTGGCGGTGTTCGTCGAATATGTCATCGCCTTCGGCCTGGCGCTGCTGCTCAACGCGCAGATCCGGGCGCGAAAATTCTTCCGCGTCGTCTTTCTCATGCCCCTGATGCTGTCGCCGGTCGCGGTGTCATGGATGATCGGCAAGTCGCTGATGGAATACCGCTTCGGGCCCGCCGCGACGCTGGCGCGCCATCTCGGCTGGGAAAACCCGGCCTTCTTCTCCAACCCGATCACCGCCCGCATCTCGATCATGGTGCTCGACGCGTGGACGTTCATCCCGTTCATGATGATCATGCTGCTCGCCGGCCTGCAGGCGATGTCGCGCGAGGTGCTCGAGGCAGCGCGTGTCGATGGCGCGACTGCCTGGCAGACCTTCTGGCAGGTCACCTTCCCGCTGATGCTGCCGGTGTCGGTGACAGCGGTCATCCTGCGCATCATCTTCAAGCTGAAGCTCGCCGACATCATCATCACCGTCACCTCCGGCGGGCCGGGCGGCGCGACCGATTCGGTGTCCAGTTTCATCTACCGCGAATATCGCGACCGCTCGAACGTCGGCTACGGCACGATGCTGGCGATGGCCTATTTGATCATCATCATCGTGTTCGTGACCTGGCTGCTGAAGTTCGCCAGCCGCTTCGTGCGCAACGTCAATTGATCGGGCCGGCAAGATGAGCGTTCAAACCACCGACTTTGCCGCCTCCGAAATCCGCTCGCCGGCGAGCTTCGTCGCCAACCGCGTCTTCATCTATGGCGCCCTCATCTTTTGGGCTTTCATCTGCCTGTTCCCGATCTATTGGACGATAACCACTTCGTTCAAGACTGCGGTCGACGTCACCCAGGGTCATCTGATCCCGTTCGTCGACTTCCAGCCCGACTGGAAAGGCTGGCGGTCGCTCGGCCTGTCTCCGGACTCGATCTTTCGGACGTCGACGGTTCGCGACGAGTTTATCAAGCGCTTCATGAATTCGGTTATTACTTCGGTCGGCGCCTCGACCCTCGCCATCGTCATCGGCAGCCTCGCCGCCTATGGGCTGACCCGCTATCGTTACAAGTTCGCCTGGTTCAGGAACGAGGATATTTCCTTCTTCTTCCTGTCGCAGCTGATCCTGCCGCCGGTGGTTTTGGCCCTGCCCTTCCTCGTGCTTTACCGGGAGGTCGGCCTGCTCGACACGCGCGTCGGGCTGATCCTGCTCTACACGCTGATGGTGCTGCCGATCGTCATCTGGATCATGCGCGACCAGTTCAACTCCATCCCGGTGGAGTTGGAGGAGGCAGCACTCGTCGACGGCCTGTCGATTTGGGGCGCCTTCTTGCGCATCGTCATGCCGATCGCGCTGCCGGGCATGGTCGCCGCCTTCATCCTGGCGATGGTGCTGTGCTGGAACGAGTATTTCTTCGCCGCGCTTTTGACCTCGACCGACGCAAAGACCATTCCTGTGATGGTGGCCAGCCAGACCGGCTCACAAGGCATCAACTGGTGGTCGATGGCAGCGCTTGCCACCGCCGCCATCACACCGCTCGCCGTCATCGGCATCGCGCTCGAGCGTTACCTGATCATGGGCATGACAGCGGGCGCGGTGAAATAACTGCGCCGGCTCTCCCTTCTCCCCTTGTTGTGGGAGAAGGGAAAAGCGCGCTAACCCGAAAGTGTTGCCCGCAAATGCTCGAGGATCATGGCAACCCCTTTTTGCCCCAATTCCGCCGAGGCTTCGGGCGCACTTGCCGTGTACCAGCCGGTGTTGTCGGCGAAGCGGCCGGCATCGACCGCTTCCGGGCACAGCGCCAGCATCAGTGACGTCTCGCCGGTGCCGGCATGGTCGAACGGGTACCGGCTGTGCATTGAAGCCGGCATCAGCGGATGCACCTGCACCCAGTTGAAGAAATTGCTGCCCTCGGCGTGCTCGGCATAATAGTCGGCCATCGCCGGAGAGCCCCACCAGCCTTCGCCACGTTCTTTCTCCAGGAAGCGGAAGATCGCCTGCCGGCCGGCGGCCTTGAAGGCGAGATCGGTTGGCATGCCGGCGGCAAAATTTTCGGTCTGGTGGTGAATGATGGCGTGGATGTTGCGGAAGCCGACGCGCAGCAGGCTATAGAACAGTTCTTCCGCAAATGGCGCCAGCACATTGCCGCCGACCTGCAGCGAACCACTGCCCTCCGGTGCTGCAACAGCATAGCTCGCCGCGCCGTAATGGAAGGGCGGCAGAATGACGATTTCGGCTTCTTTTTCGAACAGTTCCAGGCTCTTGACCACCGCCAGCGTGTCCATGCCGACGGCCATGTGCTCGCCGTGATATTCAAGCACACCGAGCGGCAACACGACCGGCCAGTTTTCGGCGATCACCTTGCGTATCTGATGCGGCAGCATCAATTCGTAGCGCATGACACCTACTCCATATTGGTGTGGCGGGCGCGCATCGCTTCCGGCGAGACGCCGGTCAGATCCCTGAGCTTCAGCACCATCACTTCGAAGAGGACGAACAGCGCGCCTTCGAAAACCGAGCCCATCGGCAGGACGGATGTCTTTTCGGGACCCTGGTCGTCGGCCATGGTCTGAGCCGGGATAAGCAGTGCGAAATCGGCCAGCTTCGCGGCAGTGCTGTCGGCTTGCGCGGTGAGCAGCAGGACTGTGGTACCGGCCTCGCGCGCGACCTGCATCAAGGTCAGCACCGTCGACGTCTCACCCGGGCCGGAACTTGCGAGGAAGACATCGCCCTCGCCCAGCGGCGGCGTGGTCATGTCGCCGACGACCGACACCGGCAGACCGAGATGGTAGAGCCGCATGGCAAAACCCTTGACCTGCAGCGCCTCGCGGCCGCAGCCATAGGTGACGATCTTTTTCGCTCCAGCCAGGATGGCGCAAGCGGCGTCGATGCGGCTTTCGTCGATGCGCTCCAGCACGGTGCCAAGCTCGTTCAGCGCAATCCCAAACAGGTTTTCGCCGGCAGCCGTCATGACATTTGCACCAGCTTGCCGGTGCCGGAGAACCATTTGACTATCTCAGTCACATCTGCCCCGAACAGCTTGTTTTCACTCATGCTATCACCGCGAAAATCGGTGTCCAACGACACGCAGTGCTTTTGATGCGCCACAGCCGTGATAGTGTCACGGCAAATCGCAAATGAGGAAACGGCAGCATATGAAGACACGGCATTTCGACCGCATCGGCAATGGCGGCATCACCTTCACCGAGCTCGGCTTCGGCACTGCGCCGCTCGGCAATCTTTATCGCGCCGTATCCGATGAGAATGCCAATGCTACGCTGGAGGCGGCATGGCGGGTCGGCTGCCGCTACTACGACACCGCGCCGCTCTATGGGCTGGGCCTTGCCGAAACGCGGCTCAATCCGTTCCTGCGTTCGAAGAAGCGTGACGACTACGTGCTGTCCAGCAAAGTCGGGCGCATCATGCGCGCCTGCCCGCCGGAACAGCGCACCGGCATCGGCAAATTCTTCGACACCCCATCGCGCCGCGAGGTCTACGATTACAGCTATGACGGCGTCATGCGCTCCTTCGAAGCCTCGCTGGAACGGCTCGGCGTCGACCGCATCGACATCCTCTTCGTGCACGATGTCGACATCTTCACCCATGGCAGCAAGGAAGCCTCGGACCAGCGCATCCAGGAATTCATGAGCTCCGGCTATTACGGATTGCTGGCATTGCGCGACCAGGGCGTGATCAAGGCGTTCGGCGGCGGCATCAACGAGTGGCCGGTTGCCCAGACGCTGGCCGAGCGCGGCGATTTCGATCTGTTCCTGCTTGCCGGGCGTTACACGCTGCTGGAGCAGGAAGCGCTGCAGTCTTTCCTGCCGCTATGCCAGCAACGCGGCATCGGCATCGTTCTCGGCGGGCCGTACAATTCCGGCATCCTGGCAACCGGGCCGAAGCCCGGCGCCTACTACAACTATTCGGAGGCGCCGCAGGACATCATCGACCGCGTCACCCGCATCGAGGCCGTCTGCAAGCGCCACGGCGTGCGCCTGATCGAGGCGGCGCTGCAGTTCCCGCTGCTGCATCCTTCCGTCGTCTCGGTAATCCCCGGCGGCCAGCGGCCGGGCGAAGTCGAAAGCAATCGCTCGCTGCTCGACGCGAAACCGCCATCGGCGCTGTGGGCCGATCTCAAGAAGGAAGGCTTGATGCGCACTGACGCGCCGACGGCATAGTGCCGCCTTTCCAACGACGCTGCGGGCACAGAAAAGAAAAACCGGATATACCGGCTTTTCTTTTCTCTGAAAGACTTAAGGAGGCGCTTAGTTGACCGCGTCCTTGAGGCCCTTGCCGGCCGAGAACTTCGGCACGGTGCGCGCCGGGATCTTCACTTCCGCACCGGTCTGCGGATTGCGGCCGGTCGACGCGGCGCGTTGTGACACGGTGAAATTTCCGAAGCCGACAAGCCGGACATCGCCGCCCTTTTTCAGTTCGCCGGTGATGACGGAAAACACCGCATCAACCGCCGACTGCGCGTCACCCTTCGAAATACTCGCGGCATCGGCGACAGCGGACACCAGTTCGTTCTTGTTCATAAAAATTCCCTTCCATGAGAAAACCGGAACGCTCGACTCATCCGGCAGGAAACGGACTTTAGAAAGAAGCGCTCCGGCAACCAAGTCGAAAAGCGCCACGAAAGTTGAAAAAAGCCCGGAAATCCGGGGTTCTTCACATGAAAAAGCCGGGCTCAAGGCCCGGCTCTCTCTTTGTGCATTGCAACTTTAGCAAGAGCTAATGCGCCAGCGATTTACCAGCTTCGTCCCCGACATCGACCACGGCCGGCGCATTGACGGGTTCAACCCACTGGATCGGTTCCGGCATGCGCACCAGCGCATGGCGCAACACTTCGCCAACCCGTGAGACCGGAATGATCTCCATGCCGCTCTTCACGTTCTCCGGAATCTCCGCCAGATCCTTGGCGTTCTCTTCCGGGATCAGCACCTTCTTGATGCCGCCGCGAAGTGCGGCAAGCAGCTTCTCCTTGAGGCCGCCGATCGGCAGCACCCTGCCGCGCAGCGTGATCTCGCCGGTCATCGCCACATCGGCCTTGACCGGGATTCCGGTCAGCACCGAGACGATCGCCGTCGCCATCGCCACGCCAGCCGACGGTCCGTCCTTGGGCGTTGCGCCTTCCGGCACGTGGACGTGGATATCGCGCTTGTCGAACAGCGGCGGCTCGACGCCGAAATCGATGGCCCGCGAGCGGACGTAGGACGCCGCCGCCGAAATCGATTCCTTCATAACGTCGCGCAGATTGCCGGTCACGGTCATGCGGCCCTTGCCGGGCATCATGACACCTTCCACCGTCAACAGCTCGCCGCCGACTTCCGTCCAGGCGAGCCCGGTGACCACGCCGACCTGATCGTCGCTCTCGACCTGGCCGAAGCGGAAGCGCGGAACACCAAGATAATCGGCAAGATTGTCCGCCGTGATGTTGATCGTCTTCTTCTTCGTCTTCAGGATCTCGGTCACGGCCTTGCGCCCGAGCTTCATCAGCTCGCGCTCCAGGCTCCTGACGCCCGCTTCACGGGTGTAGGTCTGGATGATGCCGCGGATCGCGTCCTCACCGACGGAGAATTCCTTCGGCTGCAACGCGTGGTCGCGGATCACCTTGGGCATCAGGTGACGTTTGGCGATCTCGATCTTCTCGTCCTCGGTGTAGCCGGCGATACGGATGATCTCCATGCGGTCCATCAAGGGCGCAGGGATGTTCAGTGTGTTCGCCGTCGTCACGAACATCACGCTCGACAGGTCGTATTCGACCTCGAGGTAATGGTCCATGAACGTCGAGTTCTGCTCGGGATCGAGCACCTCGAGTAAAGCCGATGACGGATCGCCGCGGAAATCCTGGCCCATCTTGTCGATCTCGTCGAGCAGGAAGAGCGGGTTGGATTTCTTTGCCTTCTTCATCGACTGGATGACCTTGCCGGGCATCGAGCCGATATAGGTGCGGCGGTGACCGCGGATTTCGGCCTCGTCGCGCACGCCGCCCAGCGCCATGCGGATGAACTCACGGCCGGTCGCCTTGGCGATCGACTTGCCGAGCGAGGTCTTGCCGACGCCGGGAGGTCCGACGAGGCACAGGATCGGCCCCTTCAGCTTCTTCTGACGGCTCTGCACGGCGAGGTATTCGACGATGCGGTCCTTGACCTTGTCGAGGCCGAAATGATCCGTATCGAGCACGTTCTGGGCAAAGGCCAGATCCTGCTTGACCTTGGAGTTCCTGCCCCACGGGATCGACAGCAGCCAGTCGAGATAGTTGCGCACGACGGTCGATTCAGCCGACATCGGCGACATCGTCCGCAGCTTCTTCAGTTCGGCTTCCGCTTTTTCGCGGGCCTCCTTGGAAAGCTTGGTCTTCTTGATGCGCGCCTCGATCTCGGCGGCCTCGTCGCGGCCGTCCTCGCCCTCGCCGAGCTCCTTCTGGATCGCCTTCATCTGCTCGTTGAGATAGTATTCGCGCTGCGTCTTCTCCATCTGGCGCTTGACGCGCGAGCGGATGCGCTTCTCCACCTGCAGCACCGAGATTTCGGCTTCCATGAAGCCCATCGCCTTCTCCAGCCGTTCCTTGACGGACAGCGTGGCGAGCATCTCCTGCTTCTCGGGGATCTTGATGGCAAGATGCGAAGCGACCGTGTCGGCGAGCTTGGAATAGTCGTCGATCTGGCTGGCGGCACCCACCACTTCGGGCGAGATCTTCTTGTTCAGCTTGACGTAGTTCTCGAAGTCGGTGACGACGGAACGGGCCAGCGCCTCGACCTCGACCTCTTCCTCCTCCGGTTCGACCAGCGCCGCAGCACGGGCTTCATGGAAGTCGGGACGGTCGGTGAACGCGACGATTTTCGCGCGCGAGGCGCCTTCGACCAGCACCTTCACGGTGCCGTCCGGCAGTTTCAGCAATTGCAGCACATTGGCGAGCGTGCCGATGTCAAAGATGGCATCGGGCTCCGGATCGTCGTCGGCGGCATTCATCTGGGTCGCAAGCAGGATCTGCTTTTCCTGACCCATCACTTCTTCCAGCGCCTTGATCGACTTTTCACGCCCGACGAAGAGCGGAACGATCATGTGCGGGAACACCACGATGTCGCGCAGTGGGAGGACTGCGAAGACGCCGTCGCTGGGAGCCTTGGATAATTTGGCCATTGTCCAACCTTTCATGTCGCGGCCGCCAATCGGCCAACCGCGAATCTCATATTAACGACCGGGGATCGTTCCGCCTACCACCGTTTGTGACGGGAGTTTTACAGCACAGAATTCGGCACCACGGCCTTCTGCCATTAGTTGGAGGCACGGGGGGTAAAGATCAAGGGTCAACACGGTCCGTCCCTCCAATCCGCAGCCATTACGCGGCGCCGTACGCGGTCTGCGACAGCAAAACGGCGCCCTGCGGCGCCGTTTCGGAAAAAAAATCCATTGCCGGCTCACGTCAGGCGCTGACGTTGCCCTTCTTTTCCTTCTGCTCGGAATAGATGTAGAGCGGCCGGGCGTTGCCTGACACCACCTCTTCCGAAATAACCACTTCGCGCACGCNCGCCTTCCAGCGCCGGCAGCTCGAACATGGTGTCGAGCAGGATCGCTTCCATGATCGAACGCAGGCCGCGCGCGCCGGTCTTGCGCTCGATGGCGCGCTTGGCGATCGCCGAGAGCGCGTTCTCGTGGAAGGTCAGGTCGACATTCTCCATCTCGAACAGCCGCTGATACTGCTTGACCAGCGCGTTCTTCGGCTCGGTCAGGATCTGGATCAGTGCCGGCTCGTCGAGATCCTCCAGCGTCGCCAGGACAGGCAGACGGCCGACGAACTCGGGAATGAGGCCGAACTTCAAGAGATCCTCAGGCTCGACCAGGCGGAAAACATCGCCGGTGCGGCGATCCTCGGGCGAAGCGACGATGGCGCCGAAACCGATCGAGGTCTTCCTGCCGCGATCCGAGATGATCTTGTCCAGGCCGGCGAAAGCGCCACCGCAGATGAACAGGATGTTGGCGGTGTCGACCTGCAGGAATTCCTGCTGCGGATGCTTCCTGCCGCCCTGCGGCGGCACGGAGGCGACAGTGCCTTCCATGATCTTCAAAAGTGCCTGCTGCACGCCCTCGCCCGAGACGTCGCGGGTGATCGAGGGATTGTCCGACTTGCGCGAGATCTTGTCGATCTCGTCGATATAGACGATGCCGCGCTGGGCGCGCTCGACATTGTAGTCGGCCGACTGCAACAGCTTCAGGATGATGTTCTCGACGTCCTCGCCGACATAGCCGGCCTCGGTCAGCGTCGTCGCGTCGGCCATGGTGAAGGGGACGTCGATGATGCGGGCCAGCGTCTGCGCCAGCAACGTCTTGCCGCAGCCGGTCGGGCCGATCAGCAGGATGTTAGACTTCGCGAGTTCGACGTCGTTGTTCTTGCCGGCATGGGCGAGGCGCTTGTAGTGGTTGTGGACGGCCACCGACAGCACGCGCTTGGCGTAAGGCTGGCCGATGACGTAGTCGTCGAGAACCTTGAGGATTTCCTGTGGGGTCGGCACGCCCTCTCGCGACTTCACCATCGAGGTCTTGTTCTCCTCGCGGATGATGTCCATGCACAGTTCGACGCATTCGTCGCAGATGAACACCGTCGGCCCGGCGATCAGCTTGCGCACTTCGTGCTGGCTTTTGCCGCAAAACGAGCAATAAAGCGTGTTCTTGGAATCACCGCTGTTGTTGCCGACCTTGCTCATTTTCCTGTCCTTTCATGGCCGCCCGCCGATGGTCTGGTTGAAAGGGCGCATATTCAATCTATCGCGGGAATCCGCTGCCGCCAGTGCGCCGGCTCCCGCAACGCATTCCGTACGAAACACAAATCGGAAAACGGGGCAATGATTCGAACAACCCCACGCAAAGCTAAGCCGTCGAAAATCAACATAGCCTTAACGTAGGCAATTGCACCCGTCGAGGGAACAGCCAATTGTGGCCGAAATGCCGCAAGCTGCGCCAAAAGCGCGTGATCCCGCCACTCATTGCCACCGCAGGGCCACCGCGGGCCTATAAGGCAATACCTTCGACCGGCTCACGTGACGAAATGACCTTGTCGATGAGGCCGAAATCCCTGGCCTCGTCGGCAGTCATGAAATGGTCACGGTCGAGCGTTTTTTCAATCTCATCGTAGCTCTTGCCGGTGTGCTTGACGTAAACCTCGTTGAGGCGACGCTTCAGCTTGATGATGTCCTGGGCATGGCGCTCGATGTCGGAAGCCTGGCCCTGGAAGCCGCCGGAAGGCTGGTGGACCATGATGCGGGCGTTCGGCGTGGCAAAGCGCATGTCCTTGTGGCCCGCCGTCAAGAGCAGCGAGCCCATCGAGGCGGCCTGACCGATGCAGAGCGTCGACACGGCAGGCTTGATGAACTGCATGGTGTCATAGATCGCCATGCCGGAGGTGACGACGCCGCCGGGCGAGTTGATATAGAGGTTGATTTCCTTCTTCGGATTCTCCGCCTCGAGGAACAGCAGCTGCGCGCAGACCAGCGTCGCCATGCCATCCTCGACCGGGCCGGTGATGAAAATGATGCGCTCCTTGAGGAGCCGCGAGAAAATGTCGTAGGCCCGCTCGCCGCGATTGGTCTGTTCGACCACCATCGGAACGAGGTTCATGTAGGTTTCGACGGGGTTCTTCATGGACTATCCCTTTTTGAGGATGGGATTCCGGCGCCGGAGATTTGCAATCGGGCAGAATCGGTTCTGGATCGTTATTGTGTAAATAGGATGCCGGCTCACCCTAGCGCAAGGCCGCCTCTCCTAGCCATCCGGTTAAGTCGAATCAAGGTTTCCAAACCAGTTTCGCCTGTCGCCGTGCCGGCAGCCCCTCTCCTGCCGTGGGAAGGGGCGCTCATGCTTGGCCGTTGTTTAGCAGTTTCTTAACCGCATCGCTTAACGAAAAGTGGTGAAACCGCTTTTTCCGGCCAGGGCTTACCCTACAATTCAACGTTGAACTCGCTTCACGCAGTTCAAACAGGGGGAGTGCGATGATCAAGAAAGTTGCTTCCTTGGCCCTTACCGGCATCAGCGTTCTCGGCATGGCGTCCGAAACGGCTGCCGGCGGACGCTCGGTCGAATGCTACGAGCAGGTTAACCGGCCGGCCGTCTACGACACCGTCTACGAGGATGTGCTCGTCAGCCCAGCCGGCCAGCAGGTGCAGTATGAAGCGCCGATCTACGGGACGCGTGAGCGCGTGGTGCAGATCGCGCCGGCGCGCGTTAGCTACGAGACCGTGCCCGCCATCACCCGCACCATCTACCGGTCCGTGAGGGTCAATGACGGCGGCTATTCCTGGGAATGGCGCATCATCAATGGCCGCAAGGTGCTGTGCAAGGTCAGGCACAAGGCGCGCTATGAACGCATGGCCGAGATCGTCGTGGTTGAGCCGGAACGCCGGCGGCGCGTTGTCCTCCCCGCCGAATACGAGAGCGTCGCCGAAGAGGTTCTCGTGCGGCCGGAGCAACGGCGCATCATCGACATTCCGGCGTCCTATCAGACAGTGGCCCGCCGCGTGGTGGTCAGGGAGGGCTCATCCAGCTGGCGCCGCGTGCATATTCCGAGGCATTGCCAGTATTAGCGCTCAGGCCACCTCCGCCCTGAGCCATTTCTTCAGGCCGTCGACATCGCCGTTGCCGACGTAGGCCGCAACCCTTCTGCCGACTGCCGCGCCGAACTTGTAGCCGTGGCCGGAGCAGGCCGAGACGACCAGGCATCTGCCTTTCTGGTGAGCCAGGAATTTCTCGTCGGCGGTGAAGGTGTAGGCGCAGGTGACCACCTCGGTGACCTTATACTCCTCGATATGGGCAATCGGCGGTGAAAACAGGTTGCGGATCGCCTCGCCCTCGCCCGGCACCGGCTGACGGTTCCAGTCTGCATCGCTGGTCGGCACCCTGTGCAGGCCCGAGCCGAATTTCATGCCGGCGCCGCCTGTCGGCGGGATGGCGTAGCCGTCGACAGTGCCGCCGATGTTGAGGACGACCGGTGCTGCCTGCCAGACCGCTTTCAGGTCCGCCGGCGGTTCGACATAGGCGAGCGCGGTGCGCCAGGTTTTCAGCTCGCCATCCAGCTCCGGGAACAGTTTTAGCACCCAGGCGCCGGCAGCGACGACGATCCGGTCGGCCTGCATCGTTTCGCCGCCCGCCAGCACGACATGCCCGGCCTCGGCGTCGATCTCGACCACCTTGCTGTTCTCATAGACATTGGCGCCGTTCGCGCGCAGCCACCGGGCGAGGCCGGCAGCGATCTTGCGGCAGTGCAGCGCGCCGCCGTCCGGCGAAAAATACGCATAGCGGAATGAACCAGGTTCTAGGAACGGCCAGCGTTCGACCGCGGCATCCGGCTCGAACAATTCGAACGGGTAGTTCCCGGCTTCCATGCCTTCTCGGTATTCCTCGGCCTCGTCTCCCGGCTGGCGCGAAATGCAGATGAAGCCGCGCGGATCGAGATGGCTTTCACGGAGATCGGCCCACATCTCATCCCAGGCTTCATAGGCTTCGGTGATCAGCCGGCCGTAGCCCGTTCCGGCCCGGTAGGCGCGGCGGATGATGCGATGATGGTCGCCGGAGGCGGCGAGCGGATTGGGGATCGGTCCCTGCTCGACGATCGAGACGAGGTGCCCGGCCTTGACCAGCGACCAGGCCGTGGAAAGCCCGGCAATGCCTGCACCGACCACGATCACATTCATGAAAACCGTCCTTCCGCAACCGCTTCGGCGGCTCACCTCACGGGAGGGCCAACATACGGTCTGGCACCAGACTGGCAAGCCGCGCTAATGATCTGGCATGACCGAATTGAAGCCGCCCTATCTTGCCTTTGATCCAGCCTCCCGCCGCCTGCGGCTCGATCCGCACGAACCGGCTTTTTTCCAGGACCCATATGAAGCCTACGCCTTCCTGCATGGCGCATCGAACGCCTTCTTCTGGGAAGAATTTGGTTTCTGGTGTTTTGGCGGCTTCGACGACGTCAACCGACTGCTGCGCGATCGCCGCTTCGGCCGCCAGAACCCGGCCGGCATTCCGGACAGCCGGGGCATCGGCCAGGACCGCACGCATCTCAGCGCCTTCGACGGTGTCGAGGCCAATTCGATGCTGGAGTTGGAGCCGCCCGTCCACACACGGCTCAGAACGCTGGTCAACCGCGCCTTCGTCTCGCGCCAGGTCGAGCGGCTCAGGCCGCGCGTCGAGACGTTGGCCAACGAACTGATCGACCGTTTCGAACCAGGGGAAGTCGACCTGCTGACGGCCTTCGCCGCTCCCTTGCCGATCACCATCATTGCCGAGATGCTAGGCGTGCCGGTCGAGATGGGGCCGCAGCTGCTCGACTGGTCGCATCGGATGGTCGCCATGTACATGCATGGCCGCACCCGCGAGACGGAGGACACGGCCAATCGCGCCGCGCGCGACTTTTCCGATTTTCTGCGCGGCTACGTCGCCGAGCGGCGAAAGAGGCCGGGCGAGGATCTTCTGTCGCTGCTGATTGGGGCACAGGAGGACGGTCAGAAACTGTCGGAGGACGAGCTGGTATCCTCGGCCATCCTTTTGCTCAATGCCGGCCATGAGGCAACTGTCCACCAGACCGGCAATGCGGTGCGCTCGATCCTTGCGCAAGGCGGCGACCCGCGCCGCTTCTTCGCCTCACCGGAAGCAACAGCCGCGACGGTCGAAGAGTGCCTGCGCTTCGACGCGCCGCTGCACATGTTCACGCGCTATGCCTATCAGGAGGTCGAGGCCGGGCCGGGGATCATCGTCCAGCCTGGCGAGACGATCGGGCTGTTGCTCGGCATGGCCAATCGCGACCCTACTGCGTTTGCCGAGCCCCTCGCCTTCAGGCCGGACCGTGCCGACCAGAAGAACGTATCGTTCGGCGCCGGCATCCATTTCTGCATCGGCGCGCCGCTCGCCCGGCTCGAACTGCAGGTGTCGCTGAAAACCTTGTTCGACCGGCTACCGCAGCTGCATCTTGCCGAACAGCCGCGCTTCCGCGACACCTATCATTTCCACGGCCTGGAAACGCTCGCCGTACACTTCTGAGCATTCGGTCCGGCGCGATGCGAGATCAAAGCTTGATCACATACTCCTTGCGAGTCGTTTCAAGCACTTCCCAGCTCCCCTTGAAACCCGGCCTCAGCACGAAACTATCGCCGGCTTTGACGGTGCGCGCCTTCCCGCCGTCTTCGGCGATCACCGAGACTCCCGACAGAATGTGGCAAAACTCCCACTCGTCATATTCGATACGCCATTTGCCCGGCGTTGCTTCCCATATGCCGGCATAAAGGCCGCCGTCCTGTTCCTCGACGTTCCAGGTGCGGAACTTCGGATCGCCCGAAATCAGGCGACCCGGCGCCGGTGCGCCAAGTTCCGGCTCGACGATGTCGACGCCGACGGACAGAAGTTTCGGCGTGGTCATGGCGATCAAACCTTGGCGAGGGCCTGTTCCAGATCGGCAACGATGTCGTTGACATCCTCGATACCGACCGAAAGCCTGACCGTGTCCGGCCCTGCCCCGGCATTGATTTTCTGCTCGTCTGAAAGCTGGCGATGCGTTGTCGATGCCGGATGGATGACCAGCGACTTGGTGTCGCCGACATTGGCCAGGTGCGAGAACAGCTCGAGCGCCTCGACGAACTTGATGCCCGCCGCGTAGCCGCCCTTCAGCCCGAAAGTGAACACCGCGCCGGCGCCGAGCGGCGAGTACTTCTTCTGCAGCGCATTGTTCTTGTCGCTGGGCAGGCCGGGATAGGACACCCAGGCGACCTTGGGATGGTTGGAAAGCCATCCGGCGACCGCCGCCGCATTGTCGCAGTGGCGCTGCATCCTGAGCGGCAAGGTTTCCAGACCGGTCAGGATCAGGAAAGCGTTGAACGGCGAAATCGCCGCGCCGATATCGCGCAGGCCGAGCACGCGAGCAGCGATGGCGAAGGCGAAATTGCCGAAGGTCTCGTGCAGGACGAGGCCGCCATATTCGGGGCGCGGCTCCGACAGCATCGGATATTTGCCCGACTTCGACCAATCGAAGGTGCCGCCGTCGACAATGGCGCCGCCGATCGAGTTGCCGTGACCGCCGATGAACTTGGTCAGCGAATGCACGACGATGTCGGCGCCATGTTCGATCGGCCGCAGCAGATAGGGCGAGGCCAGCGTGTTGTCGACGATCAGCGGCAGGCCGTGCTTGCGGGCAATGTCGCCGATCTTCTCGATATCGACGAAGACGCCGCCCGGATTGGCCAGGCTCTCGATGAAGATTGCCTTGGTCCTGTCGTCGATTTGGCTCTCGAAGGTCGAGATGTCATTGGTGTCGGCCCAGCGCACCTGCCAACCGAAATTCTTGAAGGCGTGGCCGAATTGGTTGATCGAGCCGCCGTAAAGCTTTGTCGCTGAAACGAAATTGTCGCCGGGCTGCATCAGATTGTGGAAGACCAGCACCTGCGCGGCATGGCCGGAGGCGACCGCAAGGCCTGCCGTGCCGCCTTCGAGTGCCGCGATGCGCTCTTCCAGCACTGCCTGAGTCGGATTCATGATGCGGGTGTAGATGTTGCCGAACGCCTTCAGCCCGAACAGCGAGGCGGCATGGTCGGCATCGTCGAAGACGAAGGAGGTCGTCTGGTAGATCGGCGTCGCTCGGGCGCCGGTCGCCGGATCCGGCTTGGCGCCGGCATGGACGGCGAGCGTGTTGAAACCGGGCGTGCGGGCCATCGAAAACCTCCCTCAATAGTGAATGGTAAATGGTGAATGGTGAATGGTGAATGGTGAATGGTGAATGGCAAAGTCGGCCAGCCCCACCCTGATTGCAAGCGGCTCATATGCCGCCTTGCCCGCCTTCCAGAAAAATCCTTCTATTCACCATTCACTATTCACTACCTACTTCTGGCGAACGCCGAAGCTCTGGAATCCCGGCCGCATCAGGGGCTTCTTCGACGACAAAACGCCGGAATTGACGCCGGTCCAGCCGATCTCGCCGGACAGCTTGCCATATTCGATCTTGGGGCAACGGTTCATCACCACCTTGATGCCGGCGACTTCGGCGCGCGCGGCCGCCTCGTCATGGCGTATGCCAAGCTGCATCCAGATGACCTTCGGCAGCGGATCGAGCCGCAGCACCTCGTCGACAATGCCGGGCACGACAGCGGAAGCGCGAAACACGTCGACCATGTCGACAGATCCTGGAACGTCGGCGAGTCTGGCATAGGTCATCTGGCCTAGAATCGCCTTGCCGGCCTGGCCGGGATTGATCGGGAACACCGAAAACCCTTTGCCGAGCAGATATTTCAGCACGAAATAGCTCGGCCGCACGTCATTGGCCGACGCGCCGACCATGGCGATGGTCTTCACCGAATTGAGGATGCCGGCGATATAGGCGTTGTCGTAGGCGTCGTGGTTCATGCCTCGTCATACAGCGCTTCGGAGTGAGGTGCCAACAGCCGCGTCAGTGGCTTGCAATGGGCCAGGGAAAGCCGTCAGCCGGGCAGCGAAATCGATCCGTCTTCCGCGATCGGAAAAGCCGGATTGTGCGCCACTTCCCAGATGTGCCCGTCGGCATCGGCGAAATAGCCGTACCAACCGCCCCAGAATGCGCGGCCAGCCGGCTTGACGATACGGCCGCCGGCCCTCTCGGCCATCGCCAGCACTGCATCGACCTCGGCGTCGGAGCGGGTGTTGTAGGCAAGGTAGACCGCCGACGGCGCTTTGCCGAAGGTCACGCCTGAATCCTCTTCGGCGCTTTGCCGCGGGAACAGGCCGAGAATGGCGCCGCCCGTCTGGAAGAAGGCAACGCCCTCGGTGATCCCGGCATGACGGGTCAGCCCCATGCCCTCGTAGAAGCGCACCGCGCGGTCGAGATCGTCGGTAGCTATGGTGATGATGGAGATGCGCGGTTCCATATCCGCCTCCTATTCCTCCGGCCATTCCGGCTTGCGCTTGCCGATGAAGGCGCCAATGCCCTCTTCCGCGTCGCGCGCCAGCATGTTCTCGACCATGACGCGCCCGGTGTAATCATAGGCCTCGGCCAGCCCCATTTCCGCCTGCTCATAGAAGGCTTCCTTGCCGATCTTGACGACCAAGGACGATTTGGACGCAATGGTCTGCGCGTATTTGGTGACAATCTGATTCAGATATTCGCGCGGCACGACGCGGTTGATGAGACCGAATTCCTTGGCGGTTGCCGCATCGATCGTCTCGCCGGTCAAAAGCATTTCCATGGCGTGCTTGCGCGAGACGTTGCGCGACAGCGCCACCATCGGCGTCGAGCAGAACAGTCCGATATTGACGCCAGGCGTGCAGAAGGTCGCCTCGTGCGAGGCGATGGCGAGATCGCAGCTGGCAACCAGCTGCAAGCCGGCCGCCGTCGCCAGGCCGTCGACTTCGGCGATCACCGGCTTAGGATGGCGAACGATCGCCTGCATCAGTGAAGCGCAGGCGGAAAACGTCTTTTCGAAGAAGCCCCTGCCGCGATCGGCATCGGCGCGGTGCGCGCTCAACTCCTTGAGGTCGTGTCCGGCGCAGAACACCTTGCCGACCGCCCCGAGCACGATGACGCGGACGGATTTGTCGGCCTTGGCGCGGTCGAGTTCCGCCATCAGCGCCGCCATCACTGCAAGCGAAAGAGCATTGGCCGGCGGATTGGCAAGCGTCAGGCGCAGCACGCCCTTGTCCAGCCTGGAGACGACCGGCCCTTCGGCAACGGCAGGTTTGATGGCAACGATTTCGGCCATGGGGTCATTCCTCCGCGATTCCGGATCGGTGATCGACTAATCTAGTATGCCGGTCTCGCTTCGTCCAACACCCCGCTTCTGCCATAATGAATGGCTGTTGCCAGAAACAGCACGCTACGCTCATACAGGCAGGCGCAAACGAGGGACCGACATGCCTGCCCAAAGCAACCTCAAGCCGGTGCTGACGGCTGCTGATGTCAACGCGCTGATGGCGACCGTTTTCCCGCAACTCAACGACCAGTTCACCTTCTATGAGGCGTTGGAGGTGTTTCCAGGCGGCTGTGTCGTGCGACTCAATGCCGACGAGCGCCATTTGCGTCCCGGCGGCACCGTGTCGGGTTCGGCGCTGTTCACGCTGGCCGACATAGGCGGCTATGTCTGCGTGCTCTCGCATGCCGGACCGGATGCGCTTTCGGTCACCACCAGTCTCAACATCAATTTCGTCCGCAAGGCCGAGGCCGGGCCGATCGACGGCCATTGCCGCATCCTCAAGCTCGGCAAGAGCCTGATGGTGTTCGATATCGACATCGTCGCCGGCCCGGAGGGACACACAGTAGCGCACGCAACGGGCACCTATTCGATCCCGCCAAAGCGGATTGATGGTGTGGTAAAATAATACCTTTCACCCAAGGCATTGTTTTTGCTGGATTTTGATAGCTTGCCGACATTTCACGCGCCTTGACGCAGTCGCCGTCCTCTCCTATAAGCCCTCACGGAACAGCGGCCCGCAAAGGCCGCCGTTTTGTTATTGGCGGCGGGCAAGCGCCTTTCGCCAATCCAAGCAACAAGAAACGCCTTCTTTTGAAGGTCCGAACCGAAAGCAACAATCCATGGCAACCTTTTCGCAGAAGCCTGCGGATGTGGTGAAGAAGTGGGTGCTGATCGACGCCGAGGGTCTCGTCGTCGGCCGTCTCGCCACTGTCATCGCCAATCATCTTCGCGGCAAACACAAGCCCACCTTCACCCCGCACGTCGACGACGGCGACAACGTCATCGTCATCAATGCCGACAAGGTGGTGTTCACCGGCAAGAAGTTCACCGACAAGGTCTATTACTGGCACACCGGCCACCCCGGCGGCGTCAAGGAGCGCACCGCGCGCCAGCTGCTCGAGGGTCGTTTCCCCGAACGTGTCGTCGAGAAGGCCGTCGAACGCATGATCCCGCGTGGCCCGCTCGGCCGTCGCCAGATGAAGAACCTCCGCGTCTATGCAGGCACGGAACATCCGCATGTCGCCCAGCAGCCTGTCGTCCTCGACGTGGCCAAGCTGAACGCCAAGAACAAGAAGGTTTCGTAAGATGGCTGAGCTTTCCTCGCTCGCAGAACTCGGAGCTGCCACCGGCAATACCAACACCCAGCCGGCCGCACCCGTCCACGTCCAGAAACTCGATAAGTCGGGCCGCGCCTACGCCACCGGCAAGCGCAAGAACGCCATCGCCCGCGTCTGGGTGAAGCCCGGCTCCGGCAAGATCGTCGTCAACGACAAGGTGTTCGCCGAATATTTCGCGCGTCCGGTGCTGCAGATGATCCTCAACCAGCCGATCATCGCCGCCAATCGCGCCGGCCAGTACGACATCGTTGCCACCGTCATCGGCGGCGGCCTTTCCGGCCAGGCGGGTGCCGTGCGCCACGGCATCTCCAAGGCGCTGACCTATTACGAGCCGGCGCTGCGCGCCGTGCTCAAGAAGGGTGGCTTCCTGACCCGCGACAGCCGCGTCGTCGAGCGCAAGAAGTACGGCAAGGCAAAGGCCCGCCGGAGCTTCCAGTTCTCCAAGCGTTAAGCGCTGCGCAATTACACGTTTTCGAAAGGCCGCCTCCGGGCGGCCTTTTCCACAAAAAGAGGCACCAATCACCCCATCGGGCGCGGCTCGCACGCATGGTGGCAGACTTCAGGCCTTGATAAAGTCAATGAACGCCCGCAACGGCGCCGGCACGAGGCGCCGGCCGGGATAGTAAAGGAACGGCCCGGAGAAGCTCTGCCACCAGGGTTCAAGCAGCGGTTCGAGCGCCCCGCTCTCGAAGTGAGGGCGTAGCCAATCCTCGAACAGGCTGATGATGCCGGTGCCGGCGATGGCTGCATCGACTTTGAGGTCAGTCGCCCCGCCCAGGGTCACGACAAGCGGCCCCGTCGGGTCGACCCGCACCACCTCGCCGTCGCGCTCGAATTCCCACGGCGGCATCGCACGGCTGGCAAAGCGGCCGCGCAGACAGGCGTGGCCGAGCAGGTCGCGCGGGTGTTGCGGCCGGCCATGACGATCCAGGTAGGCCGGGCTGGCGGCGGTGGCGAAGCGCTGCACGCGCGGTCCGATCGGCACAGCGATCATGTCCTGCTCCAGCCGCTCCTCATAGCGAATGCCGGCGTCGCACCCCGCCGCCAGCACATCGACGAAGCTCTCCTCCGAGATCACCTCCAACCGGATGCCTGGATAGGCGGCAAGGAACCGCGGGACGATGCTGGGCAGCACCAGCCGCACCGCGCTGACCGGCACATTGAGGCGCAACGTACCTGCCGGCCTGTCGCGAAAGCCGTTCACTACGTCGAGGGCCGATTCCACCTCGGTCAAGGCAGGACCGAGCCGCGCCAGCAGGCCTTCGCCAGCTTCGGTCAGGACGACGCTGCGGGTCGTCCGGTTGAGCAGCCTGACACCGAGCTGCGTCTCCAGGCGCCGCACCGCCTCGCTCAAGCCGGACGCACTGCCGCCGCTGGCGCGTGCCGCATCCCGAAAACCTTTGGCGCGCGCTACGGCCACGAAGGCGTTCAGGTCCCCGAGATCAATCTGCATTGTTCGTCATTCCGCACAGCCCGTGCGAATTGTACCCAATTATCATGAGATCGGACAGCGTCTATCTGTGCACCGTTCCTGAAGGAGAAAGACCATGTCCAGCGTCGACCAGTCCGGCACATTCATCCTCGGCGACCGCAAGGTGAGACGGCTCGGCTACGGTGCCATGCAGCTCGCAGGGCCCGGCGTCTTCGGCCCACCAAAGGACCACGACGCGGCATTGGCCGTACTGCGCGAAGCCGTTGCACAAGGCGTCAACCATATCGACACCAGCGACTTCTATGGCCCGCACGTGACCAACCTGTTGATCCGCGAAGCGCTCGCACCCTATCCCGACGACCTCGTTATTGTCACCAAGATCGGTGCCCGACGCGGCACGGATGGCTCATGGCTGCCGGCCTTCTCGGCAGAAGAGCTGACACAGGCGGTGCACGACAATCTGCACAATCTCGGACTCGACGTGCTGGAGGTGGTCAACCTTCGGGTCATGTTCGACGCGCATGGCCCCGCCGAAGGGTCGATCGAGGCGCCGCTTGCGACGCTTGCCGAGCTCCAGCGACAGGGCCTTGTGCGCCACATCGGGCTGAGCAACGTCACCGCTGCGCAGATCGCCGAAGGCCGCAGGATGTGCAGGATCGTCTGCGTGCAGAACCAGTACAATCTGGCGGATCGGAGCGACGATGCCTCGATCGACGATCTCGCCCGCGACGGCACCGCCTATGTGCCGTTCTTCCCAATTGGCGGCTTCAACCCGTTGCAGTCGTCGACCTTGTCCAAGGTCGCCGCACGCCTCGGCGCCACGCCCATGCAGGTCGCGCTCGCCTGGCTGCTTCGCCGCGCGCCCAACATTCTTCTGATTCCCGGCACGTCTTCCGTCGCGCATCTGCGGGAGAACCTCGCCGCTGCCGACCTCGAACTGTCGGACGATGTCATCAAGGAGCTGGATGTTGTGGCAATGGCGGCCTGCGGGTAGATTACCGAAGGCAGTGATGAGCCAATCTCCCCCAAGTGGGTTCCCTTGCGGGGGAGATTGCCGGCAGGACAGCGAAGGCGCGCCGATCTTGCAGGCGGGACAGCCGAGACGCTGAAGGATCGTCGCATTTTTCTGCCACTACGCCACATTTTGTTCTTGCTTTGTGCCGGCAGCTATGCTACTAATTTGGGTATGGTGCTAATTGGCTCCAACGACCCGCCCACAGAGGCGGGTTTTCTGTTTCTGGGTTCCTTCGAAAGTTTGGCGCTGCCGGCCTGGGGTCGGCGGGACAGCGCCCTTCTGCCCTGCCGGGCATCGTCACCACAAGAGGGAGATCCAATTCTCGCCGCGCCGGTCTAGTTGATGCTGGCCGTGTTGGCCGGCTCGGCCGGGCGCTTCTCACCGGCATAGGGCACGCGAAAACCGTTCGCCGCCAGCCAACCGATGGCGGCCTTCGGTTCGTCGGTCTGGATGATGGTGGCGCCGCGCTCGACCCAGAAGCCATAAGTCTCGCGCGGCAGGCTGGCCGCAACCGCCAGCTCGTCGCCGCGACCGCCGGCGAGGAAGCCGCCCGGCTTGTTGACGATGGCATAGGTGTCGGCCCAGATGTGCCAGTCGCCCCTCACCGCCAGCGCGCGCATGCGCGGGCTGAACAGCGGGCCGCCGGTCTCGGTCAGTGTCTCGGCGCCGGCCCGCCAATTGATCAGTTCGATCGCCCGCACCGGGAACGCCCGGCTGACTTTTTCGGCAAACATCGCGTCGTGAACCGCATCGTCGGCAATGATCGGCATGAACTGGAAGCCGCCCTCGATCGCGTCCATGGCGGCCGCAACCGTGGCGATCCTCTCCGCATCCCACAGGTTCTCCTTGACGATCACCTGTTCGGCCATGCCGAGGTCGCGCGCGACCGCGACCATGCCGGCCAGGCTTTCGGTATCGAGCTTGTTGTCGAGATTGATGAGGATCCTGTCCCTGGTCGTCATCAACATCTCGCGCAACGTCGAGACCGTCTCGCCCGTAACGGCGCCGGTGCCTTCGATCACCAACCGGCACGTCTTGAGTTCGGCCATCGTGCGGTTGACCACCTCACCCTTGCAATTCGTCGTGCGGTCGAGCCAACTGTCATGCATGACGACGAACTGTCCGTCCTTCGAGCGCCTGATATCGACCTCGACGATTTCGGCGCCCATTGCGATCGACGCCTCGACGGCGGCGATCGAATTTTCGGGATAGAGCGTCTTGCCGGATTGCATGCCGCCGGCGCGGTGCGCGGCCACTATCACATGGTCGCGCCATTGGTTGGCGTGCTCGAAGCGGTCGAGAATCTGCCTGGCGCGCGTTTCGCCTGCCGATGCCTGGCCAAGGGAGAGCGCCAGCGCCGCGGAAAGCAGAAGGCTCAGCCAAATCGTTCGCATGAGACAAGTCGTTCGCACGAGAATCGCTCCGTACCGGGATCGCACCCCGGTTAAGCGATGCCCGTGACAGGCAGGTGAACGAAGCCGGCTTGCAAAATGCTGGAAAATTCAGGTCAGCGCCGGCCGAAGCAGCCGTTGGCGGCTACTTTCGGTTGCTTGCCAGGCAATCTCCTGGCGAGCCATGCCGGGTTCGCCTGGCGAGCAAGGATTTGTGACCGGATCGAATGGCCATGATCCTCCGCAGGGGTCGCAATTCTGAGAATTATGTCCAATAAGGTTGCGCGTCGACGCACAGGAGATCGCTTCATGCCGCCAAGGACCATCGATCACGCCTTCACCACCCGCTCCAGGACGGGTGCGTCGTTCGAGCCGACCTATGCCGGCGCCCTGTCGTTCATGCGGCGCAAATATTCGAAGGACGTGAAGGACGCCGATGCGGTGGTGTGGGGCATTCCCTTTGACGCTGCGGTCACCAATCGGCCGGGCGCCCGTTTCGGACCGCAGGCAATCCGCCGCGCCTCGGCCATCCTCGACAACGATCCGCAATATCCGTTTTCGCGCGACCTGTTCGAACAGCTTGCCGTGGTCGATTATGGCGACTGCCTGCTCGACAGCGGCAATCACCAGAAGACGCCTGCCACGATCGAACGCGAAGCGGCGAAGATCCTGAAATCCGGCGCCTTCCTGCTGTCGCTCGGCGGCGATCACTTCGTCACCTGGCCGCTGCTCAAGGCGCATGCCGCCATCCATGGCCCGCTGGCTCTGGTGCAGTTCGACGCACACCAGGACACCTGGCCCGACGACGGCAAGCGCATCGATCACGGCTCCTTCGTCGGCCGTGCAGTCAAGGAGGGCATCATCGACCCCGACCGGTCGATCCAGATCGGCATCCGCACCCATGCGCCCGACACGTTCGGCATCAAGATCCTGTATGGCCATGAAGTGGAGGAAATGCGTGCGTCGGACATCGCCTATGCCATCGTCGACCGTACGGGCGGCAAGAAGACCTACGTCACTTTCGACATCGATTGCCTGGACCCGGCTTTTGCGCCCGGCACCGGAACGCCGGTCGCGGGAGGCCCGTCTTCGGCAAAGATCCTGTCGGTGCTGCGCCAGATCAACCAGCTCGATATCGTCGGCGCCGACGTCGTCGAGGTTGCGCCAGCCTATGATCACGCCGATATAACGGCAATTGCCGGGTCGATGGTGGCCATGCACTATCTCGGGCTGTTGGCGGAACGAAAGGCCCGGCTCGAGGAAATGACCCAGGGCAATCACGGCGTTGCCGGATTGAATCAGGCGAGCGGCATATAGCTTTGAGAAAACAGGAATTTTGGCAGGCAATGAAACCGAAAATCTTCATCGACGGCGAGCACGGCACCACCGGTCTGCAAATCAGGGCGCTGCTTGCCGAGCGCGGCGACCTGGAAATCATCTCCATCCCGACCGAGCGCCGCAAGGAAACGGCAGCGCGTGCCGAGTTCCTCAATGCCGCCGATGTCGCGATCCTCTGCCTACCGGACGCGGCCGCCAAGGAAAGCGTTTCGCTGATCGCCAATGACACCACCAAGGTGATCGACGCCTCGACGGCACATCGCGTCGCCGATGGGTGGGAATATGGTTTCGCCGAAATGGACAAGGACCAGGCGAAGAAGATCGCTTCGGCGAAGCGCGTCGCCAATCCGGGCTGCTGGCCGCAAGGACCAATCGCGACGCTGCGGCCGCTGGTTGCGGCGGGGCTGCTGCCGGCCGATTTTCCGGTCACCGTCAACGGCATTTCTGGCTATTCCGGCGGCGGCCGGCCAATGATCGAGGATTATGTCGCCAAAGGCGAGGATGCGCCGGAATTCCTGCCCTACGGACTGACGCTGCAGCACAAGCACGTGCCGGAGCTCAGGACCTATGCCAGGCTTTCGCACGATCCGATCATGCAGCCGGCAGTCGGCAATTTCGCGCAAGGCATGATCACGGTGGTGCCGCTGCAACTTGGCGGCCTCGACCATGTGCCGACCGGCGCCGAGCTCCACGCGGCGATCGCCGATCATTTCGCTTCCCTCGATGGCGGCGTGGTCGAGGTGGCGCCGTATCTGCATCAGGAACGCATGCCCGACATCGATCCGGAGATCTACAACGGCACCAACCGGATGAAGCTCTACGTCTTCGCCAATGACGATCGAGCTCAGGCGCTGCTGCTTGCCGTCTACGACAATCTCGGCAAGGGCGCCTCGGGCGCCGCTGTGCAGAACATGGATCTGATGCTCGGCCTTTGAATGGATGCGCCGAGATTTCCAAAGCGCTGGAAGGTCGGCGCGCCGGAGCTCATTGCCGAAACGTTCGGTAGCCGCATCTGGAAAGGTGCTCGTGGAAAGGTGCTCGCGAGGACGGCTCACCGGCAATCGTCAAGGATCTAGGCTGTAGTGACAATTTAACGGCTTGGGTTTGGAAGGTGAGGTTCTACGCGACGATCAGTGGGAGCGGATCGAGCCATTTGTGTACCAACATAACTACGACAGGATCGCTTACAAAAACCGCTGGGGCATCGAGGCTTTCTTCGCCAAGCCCAAGCAGTGGCGGCGCATCGCAGCGCGCTACGACAAAATCGCCGCCAACTTCCTCGGCTTCGTCAAGCTCGCTGCCATCATGCTCCGGCTCAAATGATTAAATTTTCACTACAGCCTAGAGTTGCTCTTGGCCAGCCAGCCTTCGCAGCGACAGGCTTCGACCTTCGTGCTGTATTGACGGTGATTCAGAGGATTAGACCCTCAAAGCCCGCAATTATATCGCGTATGGACCAGTATCTGAGAGTGCGCGGGTTCGGCTGTGAGGCCGTTGAGATTGTCCTTGATCCAGCGAGCGGCTGCGCCCAGTTCGCTAACGAAATCGTGCGAAATCACATAATCCATGATGCCTGCCTCGAGCAGGTTACGGGAATGGTTCGTCAGTTCGTGGCCAACGAATACCGTCTCGTGCGCTTTGCCGGCCATCTCCAGAGCCTTTGCCACACCCCGGTTCGCTCCGGCCACATTGTAGATCGCGGCAGGGTGACCATTTGCCTCGAAATAGCGCGTCAGCTGGCCGCACGTGGTTTCGGGTCGGTCATCCGAGATCACGCGCTCTTCAATCTTCAGATAGGGAAAATCCGACCGTAGCACCCTGCGAAAGCCCATCTCACGCTCCTGCTGGCAGCGAAACGGTACGCTCATGACGATCAGGATATTGTTGCGCTCCCTCGGCAGGGCATTGCCGATCAGCAGCGCGGCGACGCTGCCAGCGGCGTACTGATCATTGCCGACATAAACCGAGCGGCGCGAACTCGGCAGATCCGTCGTCAGGCATATTACGGGAATCCCGATGGTTCGCAGCTTGCGGATCGCGCGGTTGATGGCCGGATGCTCGCGGGCGATGATCACCACGCCGTCCATTCCCTCGCCGCGCTGCTCGATCTGCCGCGCGAATGAGGCGGGCTCAACCTCACTGGTGCTCACATAAACGCCGTCGATCTCGATGCCCGCGAGCGTGCGATTGGCCTCAGCTGCGGCCGAAGCCATCGCGGCGTTGAACGTCTCACCGGAATCGCAGATCAGCAGGATGCGGAGCGGAACGTCGCGCTCCTTGCTTTCGCTGCTAAGCTTTTCCACCGCCGCCAGCACGCGCGCTCTTGTCTTGTCCCGGACGCCGCCTCGGCTGTTCAGGACCCTGTCCACAGTCGCTGGGCCCACTCCGGCAAGTGCGGCGATATTTTGGATCGTAGGACCTTTCCAAAGCCTGCCCTGGGTGCCGTCGGTCACTGGAATCTCCTATACTTGATGCAAAACGCATCATTCAGGAAAATTGAGATGCCCGCAACCACAATGTTTTGAATGGCTTACGTAGACTTTGTGCCGCGCAGCAAATTTTGATGCTATTCGCATCACGAATGACCAATCACGCAGCTTGAATGATGTTGTTTCAATCGGGAATACTTGCATCGTTAAACGGAGGGAGGAGCCCCATGAATATCAAGAAATTGGCGATGCTAACGGCCGTGTTGGCCGCCAGTGTGGTTGCAGGCACAGCGGGTGCGCAAGACAATGACAAGCAGTACCGCTTCGTCATGGTCTCGCACATTGGATCGAACGATCCCAACATGAACTGGCTGACATTGTCGCTGAAGGAGTTCGAGAAGAAATATCCAAACGTGAAGACGGAATACATCTCAACCAACAACTATTCAGTCCAGGAGCATGTCCGCCTTCTCGAGCAAGCGATTGCAACGCATCCTGATGGCATCGCGGTACCAATCGTCAGCTCGGACGCGTTCGAAGGCCCCCTGCGCAAGGCGATCGACGAAGGCATTCCAGTCGTTGCCTTCAACATCCCGGATAGTCGGCCAGCTGGTGAGCGCATCCCCTACCTGACCTACGTCGGCGGTGATGAGTATTTGACGGGCAAGAAGCTCGGCGAATACGCGATCGAACAGGCCAAGGAAGGCAAAATTCCGCAACCCAAGCATGTCGTCTGCGCCAGCCACGATTCAGCCCACCAGGGTCTCAAAGCCCGCTGCAAGGGCATGAAAGATGCAATGGCGGCCGTTGGCGCCAAGTTCGACGAGTTGTTCATCGGTGCCGAGCCGGCCGGCGCACGCAACGCGCTGCAGTCGTTCCTGCAGGCCAATCCCGACACGAACTATATCTTCACTGTAGCCGGCTGGTCCGCACCCTGGGCTTGGAGCGTCGCCAACGAGATGAAGCTCGATCCCGATGTCGACGATAAGGGTATGACCATCCTGACGGTCGACGAGGGCCCAGTCTCGATTGAAGGCGTCCGAGCCGGCCACCTTCTGGCGACCAACAGCCAGGGCTTCTGGCTCCAGGGTTACGAGCCGATGGAATGGCTCTACTGGAACAAGAAATTCGGCTACGCGCCGCAGAGCGACATCCTGACCGGGCCGGTCATCATCAACAAGGACAACGCCGATCAATGGGCCAAGCAGGTCCGGGCCGTGTTCGGTGACAAGGCCTACGACGAACAGAACACCTGGTAAGGGTTCCTCCCGAGAGGGGCGGCTTATTTCCTCGGGGAGTGGCCGCCCCTTCTTTATCCGCTTACAGCAGGTCCCGGAACAGCGGAACAAAACTGAATGAAACACCTTGTTCGCAGCCAGGGTTTTGGCGCGGTCATCGGCGTCGCGGTCATGCTTGCCGTCTTTACGCTTGTCGACTTTTCCGGCTGGTGGACGGTTCCGACCGTGTCGAACGTGACCCAGTTCGCATCAATCCTCGCCTTCGTCACGATGGGCGAGGCACTGGTCATCATGACCAAGGAAATCGACCTTTCGGTGGGTTCGGTCTACGGGCTGGCGGGCGTTTCCTTCATCACCCTGGAGCCACCACTTGGCGTCCCCGGTTCGCTGCTCGTGGCGCTTCTCATTGCGGCGCTTGCCGGCTTGGGCCAGGGCATTGCCGTGGTCAAGGGGCAGTTGCCGTCAATGATCGTAACCCTGGGCGGCCTCTTCATCGCGCGCGGCATCATCTATGTCTGGACGGGCGGATCGGTGCACAATTTCTCTCCCGACGCGCGCGCCCATCCGCTGACACGAGTTCTGGGCGGTGAGTTGTTCGGCGTCGAAGCCGCGATCTTCTGGATTGTGGCGATTGCGGCGCTTCTCGGCCTAATGTTGTGGGCAACGCCGTTCGGAAACCGACTGCTTGCGACCGGGGGCGGGCGGGAAAGCGCCGAATCGCGAGGTGTTAGGACCGAAAGGGTCAAGATCGTCACTTTCGTACTCTGCTCGCTGCTGGCTGGCTTTGCCGGCATCCTGACCTTGTGCAACCAACCGCAGACCCACGTGACGCTTGGCGAGAACATGGAGCTCGAGGCAATCTCCGCTGCGGTCATCGGCGGCTGTCTGCTCACCGGTGGGCGCGGTTCGATCCTGGGCGCCATCCTGGGCGCACTCATCGTGGTGAGCTTCCGCTACGAGCTGATTGCGCTCGGAGCGCCATCGTCCTGGTACATCACCTTCGTCGGCGTCGTGCTCATCGCGGCGGTCATCTTCAATCAGAGTCTGGCCCGGCGCCTCGGGCACAGCGTTTGACACGGGAGCGCGCCCGAATGACGAACGATCATCCTCTCATCCAGGTCAAGAACCTCGACCTTTATTTCGGCGCCTTCCATGCGCTCAGGAACGTCTCCGTCGACTTCCACGCAGGTGAGCTGGTGGGCCTCGTCGGGGACAACGGCGCCGGCAAGACGACGCTGATCCGTGTCCTATGCGGCATTCATGCGCCAACTTCCGGGGAGGTCTTCTTCGATGGCAGGAGGGCTGAGAAGTTCCATCCCAAGCTCGCCATAGATCAAGGCATCGAGACCATCCAACAGTCGGTGGGACTTTGCGACAATCTGTCGATCGCCCGCAATTTCTATCTCGGGCGGGAGCCGGTGAAGCGCATCCTCGGCATTCCCTTTCTGGATTTCGCGCTGATGCGCGAGAAGTCGGCCCGCGTCATCCGGCAGTTCGGACTTCGCGACAACGTATCTACTGACGATGAGGTGGAACGCCTGTCGGGCGGTGAGCGCCAGTCGGTCAAGATCGGCCGGGCGGTCGAATTCAAGAACCGCGTCGTCATCATGGACGAACCGACCAATCACCTGTCGGTACGCGAACGCGAACACGTCAACGAGCTTGCCGTGCAGCTCAAGGAACAGGGCCTGCTAGTGATCTACATCACCCACGACATCTTCCAGGTCCACAAGCTCGCGGACCGCATCGTCATCATGGAGAACGGCTCGAAGGTCGCCGACGCGTCCACTGATGCGATGACGGCCGAGGAGCTGGAGGAAGTTATCCGTCAGGGCGGCCGTGTGGTCGAGAAGCGGGAGACGGCCTGATGGCTTTGTCGGCCGCCAAACCCCTGATACGGCGTCACGCCGAGGTCGGCATCTTTCTTATCGGCGCGGTCTTGGTCATCCTGTTCGCGTCGACATCGGATGGTCGATGGGCCAACCTCTACAACATCGGGACGATCGTCCAGGTGACGGCCACACTTGGCCTGATGAGCCTGGGGGTGGCACTGGTCATCGGAACGGGCGAGATCGACATTTCCGTCGGCTCGACGTTTGGCATGGGCGCGCTGGCCTATCTGTGGCTCGCAGCACATGTCGATCCGCTGGCCGCAGCCGCCGCCGCGATCATCGTGGGTGCGGCCATAGGCCTACTGAATGGGCTGCTCGTGACCCGGACCGGCACGCCGTCCCTCATCGTCACGCTTGGGACGCTGATGATCTTTCGAGGCATTGCAATCGCGCTGACCGAGGGGTTCTCATTCTCCATTCCCTATGCCGCGCGCAAGGGATGCAGCTATTTCCTGCTCGGCGGTGACGATTTCCTCGACTTCAACACCGCGCTCTACTGGCTGATCGCCGTAGTCGCCGTCCTACTGGTGATGTTGAAGGCGACGCCTTTCGGCAACCGGCTGCTCGCCGTCGGCGGATCGACAGAAAGCGCTCACTCCCGTGGCGTCCGCGTCGGTCGCATCAAGCTGTCCGCGTTCGTCCTGTGCGGAATGCTGGCGGCGTTCGCCGGCACGCTGGAGGCCGGCAAGCTCGGTTTCGCGGACGGGTCGATGGGTCGTCTCATGGAATTGCAGGCGATCGCCTCCTGCGTGCTTGGCGGGTGCGTGCTGGCCGGCGGCCGCATATCGCTTCTTGGAGCGCTGATGGGAGCATTCGTGCTGTCGTCCATCCAATCGTATCTCGTCGTGATGGNGTGATGGGCGTGCAGCCGCAATGGTTCGTGCTGATCCTCGGGGTGATCGTGGTACTCGCGGCCTATGGCGACAAGTCTCTTCGCCAATGGGCCCTCAGAAGATGAAAGCAGCAGCATGACCGTTAGAATTGCGATCGTTGGGGCCGGCATCATGGGGGCCGACCATGCCCGGATCGTGGCGGAGGAGTTGCCCGGCGCAACCCTGCAGGTCGTATGCGACGCCTCACCCGAGCGGGCGAGGACAGTGGCGCAGGAACACGGCGCGGGAGACGTCACCACGGATCCGGTCGCGACCATCAGGCGCGGCGACGTCGATGCCGTGGTCATCGCCAGCCCCGACGACACCCACGCGCCCTTGTCGCTGGCCGCCATCGAGGCCGGCAAGCCTGTGCTTTGCGAAAAGCCACTGTCGCAGGACGCGAACGAATGCCTTCATGTGATCGAGGCCGAGGTCGCGCGCGGCCGACGCTTCGTCCAACTCGGCTTCATGCGCCGCTTCGATCCCTCCTACCGCGATCTGAAGGCGATACTGGACGATGGCTCACTTGGTCGCGCGATCATGATGCACAACTTCCACCGCAACGTGGAGGCGCCGGCGAACTTCACCGGTCAGATGGCCGTCACCAATTCGGCCCCGCACGAGTTCGACGTTGCCCGCTTTGTGCTCAGCACCGACTACAAGGCGATCTCCGTCTTCCAGCCTTCGGTCGTCCACACGACCAAGACCGGCGCGCCGGTCTTCATGGTGCTCGAGACGGACAAGGGCCAGCTCGTCAACATCGAGATCAACAACAATGCCGCCTATGGTTACGACGTTCGTGGCGAGCTCGTCGGCGAGAAGGGATCGGTCCTTCTGAATGCGCCCGTCTACACGCGCCGCAACGACCAATTGATGGCCTACGAGCGCTATGCTCCCGACTGGCGGCCACGCTTCGCGGAAGCCTACAGGCTTCAGGACAAGGCGTTCCTGGAATTCGTCCGTTCGGGCGTGTTTCCGACAGTCGCGGCCGACGCATGGGATGGCTACTGCGCCGCGCGGGTGGCGGAAGCGGGGGTCGAGGCGCTCGCGACCGGCGCGCGCGTGGGCATCGCGATGGACGCCAAACCGGATCTGTATCGACGATCGAAGCTGCCATGAAGGCAGCTGTTGCTCCGGCAGTGTCGCGGTCATGCTCGGCAAGGGTTGCAGACGCTTCAGCTAACCGACAGCCGCCAGAGGACATGGCGGCGATGAAGCAATGGATAGCCCGCAATTCTTCCAGCTTTTCCAGGGTGACGATCCGCATAGCCCGGTTCGCGCTGGAAAATCCGACCGAGGTGGCAATCGATAACGGCGCCGAGCTGGCCACTGTCGTCGGCGTCTCCCGCACCTCGATTAGCCGCTTTGCGTTGGCCTTGGGCTTCGAAAGCCATGCGCAGCTTCGCCGCTTCTTTCAAAGAGAAGCCATATCGCGTCAAAAAAAGGATCTATCATGAAGCTGGGTTTTGTTTCCGACAGTCTTGGAGGCATGTCGTTCGAAGCGGTTCTCGACAACGCGGCGCGCCTCGGCGTCTCGGGTGTCGAGGTGAACACCGGCGGCTGGTCGACCGCGCCGCACTTCGACCTGGCGTCGATGAAGGCGAAGCCGGAAGCGCGACGGGCTTTCCTGAAGGCGTTCGGCGACAGGGGACTTGAGATCATCGCCCTCAACGCCAATGGCAATCCCCTGCATCCCACCCAGCCGGAACAGGCCGGGTGCCTGAAGGACACGATCCGCATTGCCGGAGAAATGGGCATCAAGACCGTCTGCACCATGTCGGGCTTGCCGCCCGGACGCGAAGGCGACCTCATGCCGAACTGGGTGGTCTCCTCCTGGCCGCCCGAAACGCAGGTGATCTTGCGCTATCAGTGGGGCGAGAAGCTGCTGCCGTTCTGGGCTGAGGTCGCGGATCTGGCGAAGAAGAGCGGCGTCGAACGCATCGCACTGGAACTACATGGCAGCCAGTGTGTCTACAACGTTCCTTCGCTCCTCAAGCTTCGTGCGGCCATCGGTCCGGTGATCGGCGCCAACCTCGATCCCTCGCATCTGTTCTGGATGGGGGCGGATCCACTGATTGCAGCCGAAGCGCTGGGCGAGGCGATCTTCCACGTCCACGCCAAGGACACCATGCTTAATGCGTCGGTTCAAGCGACCACTTCGCTGCTTGAAAACGGCTCGCTGATGGACATTCCCGGCCGCAGTTGGTCGTACATCACGCTCGGCTTCGGCCATGGCGAGGAGTGGTGGCACCAGTTCTGCTACCGACTGAAGATGGCCGGCTACGACGGTTGGCTCTCTGTCGAGCACGAGGATGTGCTGCTCAACAGCCTGGAAGGGCTCGAGAAATCGATCGCTCTGCTGAGAGGCGTGATGCCTGTAGCCGCAAGCGATTTCAGCCCGCAGGCGATCTAGCTAGAGTCTAAAGCCTTTCGACGATGTGGAAAACGAGTTGCGCGGCGAGCATTTCCTCGCCTGGCGACGCGGCGAAGGTGCGGTGCGGCTGCTGGGCCGCGATGGCCACCGCATGCTGCTCGAACATGCTGGCGACAGGATGCTGTCACACCATCTTGCCGAACACGGCGACAATGCCGCCACCGCAATCGCGGCGGAGGTGATGGCCAAGCTGTTCTCGCCTTCGACGCACCCTGCCCCGCCGGACCCTCAGCCGCTGCGGACACGGTTTTTCAGCCTGTTCAAAAAGGCGAAGGCCGATCGCGCCGCCGGCGAAAGGAGCCTGTATGTCGAAGCTGCCGAAATCGCGGAACGGCTGCTGTCCAATCCGCACGACGTGCGGCCGCTGCACGGCGACCTGCATCAAGACAACATCATGCACGGTCCGCGTGGCTGGCTGGCGATCGACCCGAAGGGCGTTCTCGGCGACCCCGGCTTCGACGCCGCCAACATGTTCTACAACCCACTTGACCGGGACGATCTTTGCCTCGATCCGCGGCGGATCGCGCATATGGCGCATGTCTTTGCCGCAACGCTCGGCCAGTCGCCGCCCGCGATACTGGATCACGCCATCGCCTATGGCTGCCTGTCGGCTGCATGGCATCATGAGGATCGCAATGCGGTCGACGAAAACCGCGAGCTGGCGATTGCCGCGGCAATCCGGCGGGTGCGGCTCAGCCTCTGAGAGCAATCTCATGAGGCAGCGGATAAGCGCCCTTGGTGCCGCGCCAATGCGCGGCGGCGAAGCCGAGCAGAAACAGCGCGAATGCCTGATGCGTCAGGGCCATGTGCAGAGGCACCTGCATCAATAGCGTGCCGATGCCGATCGACGCCTGCACCACGACAATCAGGAACAGCAGCGTCGCGCGTCGGGCATGCGTCGTGCCCGGCAGGCGCCGGCGTGTCGCAATCATGTGCCAGAGCGCGACCGCGAAGATCGTGTAGGCGCCGACCCGGTGGACGAATTGCACCGTCTTCGGGTTTTCGAAGAAATTGCGCCATGCCGGCTCGAGCAGCAGCAGGTCGCCGGGGACCAGCTTGCCGTCCATCAGCGGCCAGGTGTTGTAGCTCAAGCCGGCGTCTAGCCCTGCGACCAGCCCGCCGAGATAGATCTGGACCAGCGCCAGCAGCACCAGGAAGCCGGCCAGACGTTGCGTCGAGCGGTCGGCGGCAGGTTCCGAGTGCGGCGCCAGCCCACGCGCGACCACCATGGTCGCCGTGAAGATCAGCGCCGCCAGCGTCAGATGCGTCGCCAGCCGATATTGGCTGACCGAAACCCGGTCAACCAACCCGGACGCCACCATCCACCAGCCTATCGCGCCCTGCAGAGCGCCGAGAAGGAGGATGCCCGACAACTTCGTGCCGAGGCCCCGCTCGATGCGGCGCGTCGCCCAGAAGAACAGCAGCGGCAGGGCGAAGACCACGCCGACACTACGCGCCAGGATGCGGTGCACCCATTCCCACCAGAAGATCGATTTGAACGCCTCGATGCTCATGCCGTTGTTGAGTTCGGCATATTGCGGGGTCTGCTGGTAGCGCAGGAACTCCTCCTGCCACTCGGCATCATTGAGCGGCGGGATGACGCCGTGTATCGGCTGCCATTCGGTGATCGACAGGCCGGAATTGGTGAGCCTTGTAGCGCCGCCGACCAGTACCAGCGCAAACAGCACCAGGAGCACGACATAGAGCCAACCGCGTACCAGCGCGCGGTTGCGAAGGTCGCGATCGCGGGCGGCGAAAGGCGCGGCATCGGATATGGCAGCAGCCATGGATTTGTCCCGGCAGTTGAAGTCGCGGATTGGTGAACCATCGCAACCCGGCTTGCAAGACCGGACAGCGCGGCACGCCGTCGCGCCGTTTCTGGCGGGTTGCGCGTATTGGCTGTTCGGCCTAAGCGATAGCGATCAACGAGATCGCGCCATGCCCATTCGCCTGAAAAAGCTGATCGGAAGCTTCCTGCTGGTAGTGCTGGTCATAGTCTATGCGCTGGTCGCCTCGATCGTGGCGGTCGCCCAATTGTCGCAGTCCGGGCCGCTGGCGCACTTCATCTTCTTCCTGCTCAGCGGGCTTTTGTGGGTGCTGCCGGCGATGGGCATCATCAAATGGCTGATCCTGGAGCCGCGGCCGAAGGGGCGAGGCAACAGTTAGATCGTCACCACCGTCTTGCCGGCATTGGCCAGCGGCGTCGTCACGCCCGACAACATTGTTCGGATGTGGGCGACGCTCTGATAGCGGCCATTGACCGAAATGCGCGGCAGTGCGTGCAGGAAGCCGGCATGCTCGGCGCGGAGTATGCCGTGGCGGGTCGTCACCGCCGAGGCATAGCCGGCATCGCGGACTAGGCCTACTTCGCGGCGGCCGACGGCACTGGCATAACCGTAGGGATAGGCGAAATGGCGCGGCTCCTCGCCGAGTTTGGCCTGCAATATGCGCTTGACGTCGCCGATCTCATGTCGCGCATCGCTCTCGGAAAGCCGCTTCAGATTGCAGTGATTGACGCTATGTGCGCCGATCGTCACCAGCGGGTGCTCGGCCATGGTGCGGATCTCGTCCCAGTTCATCAGCGTGCTCGGGCGCGGACCACCCAATTCGATGCCGTTCGAGCGCGCCAGATCCCGCAACACCGCACGCTGGTCCTGCTCGCGCACCTTCAGCGTCAGATGAGCGTGCAGGCGCGCATTGGCCTGGACCTTTTTTCCCGGACTCGAGCAGTCGATTGTCACCGGGCCATCCGGCGTCGTCAGCGTCAGGCGATCGCGCGCATTGACGATGTCCTCGACCACGTCCCACCACAAATCGGCGGCGCCGTCGATCAGTCCCGGCGCGACGTAAATGGTGATCGGCGCGCCGTGTTTCTCCAGCACCGGCAGCGCCTCGGTCATGTTGTCTCGATAGGCGTCGTCGGCGGTGATCGTCGCAAACTGGCCGTACTTGTCGCCAGCCTTGATGCGCTCGATCGCCTCGTCAAGCGTGACGAAACTGTAGCCGTTCGCCTTCATGTCGGCGATCACGGTGTCGAGAAACCCAGGCGCGATGTTCAAGTGGCGGTTGACGCCGTTCGGCTTTTCCGGTGTCGCGGTTACCCGATGCAGCATCAGGATAGCGCCGAGACCGCCGATAAACGGCTTGGCCAGCGGAGCGAGACCGGAATAGCGGGCGAGATTGAGCGCCAGTTTGCGGATTGCCTCGCCCCCGTCGATCATTCATTCACCTTTTGCGCCTAAGCTCATCAAGCATGGAATGCGCCTGCGCGGACCCCCAATCGCGACGAATACGCCCTAAGGATTGAGGTATGGTTGACGCCACCGCGTCATTTGACGGCAATCGGCTGGCAAGCAGCGAGGCGTCGCCGTGTGCCTTGCCGGCCGGCAAAGCCGGCCTGTCAACCTCGGTCGCCGATAGTGCGGCGTTGGCGGCGTACGCAGAATTCTGCCATTCCGCGCTTTTTGCCCCTGCGCAAAGCGCAGGCTGGATCCTGAACTGGGCCGCACATACCGGCGCCGACGTTGTCGTTGCGACGCTGCGCGCCGAGGACAGGCCGGTTTTCTCACTGGCGCTGGAGGTCACTCGCAGTGGAGCGTTCCGCGTCGCCCGGTTCATGGGCGGCCGCCATGCAAACGGCAATTTTGCCGCCGCCGACCCGCAATGGCTGGCGAATGCCGATAGCGCGGCGATCCGCTCGATGCTGGCTGCGATTGCCAAGGCGCGGCGCGACATCGATCTTGTTGCGCTGGAGCGGCTGCTGCCCGATCTCGACGGCGTTGCCAACCCGCTCTCCGCCTTGCCGCATTTTTCGAGCCCCAATCTGTCGCTGGCCGCCGGTCTTGTGGGAGGATTTGACGCACTGCTCACCCGCGTGAGCGGCAAGCGCAGGCGCAAGAAGCATCGCTCGCAGGCGCGCAAGTTCGAGGCCGTTGGCAGCTATCGTCGCATCGAGGCGAGGACTGCGGACGAGGTGCACATGCTGCTCGATGCCTTTTTCGAGATGAAGGAATTCCGCTTCCGCAAGATGGGCATCGCCAATGTTTTCGGTGAGGCGGAGGTGCGCGCTTTTTTCCGCTCGCTGTTTGCCGACGCGCTTCAAGAGGAATATCCGTCCTTCGTCCTGCATGGGCTGGAAGTCGCCGGGAAACTTCGTGCAGTCACCGGATCGAGCCGCACGGGCAAGCGGCTGATCTGCGAATTCGGGGCGATCGCCGAGGACGACCTCGCACACACCAGCCCGGGCGACTTCCTGTTCTTCGAGAACATCCTGGAAGCCTGCGAGGCGGGTTTCGAAATCTATGATTTCTCGGTCGGCGACGAACCCTACAAGCGATTGTGGTGCGATGTCGAAACGCAGCATTTCGAGGTGCTGGTTCCGCTGACGCTGAAAGGTCGTGCGCTGGCGCTTGCGCTCAGGCACGGCGCAAGCCTGAAGGCATTCATCAAGCACAGCCCAATGGTCTGGAAGCTGACCAAGCTGCTGCGCCGCAAAGCCGTGGGGCGGACAGCACCGGCCGCAGGCGAAGACGACAGCTGATTTCGATTTGAGAGAAAACTGCCTCAGGCGGCCGAGCGCCGTCCCGGCATTGGGCCCGGCGCCACATGGCCGATGGGCGTGACCAGCGTCAGGTCGGGATAGCCACTCTCGATGAGCGCGACCGCGGCCTGCGTCACCTCGTCGTCCGGCTCAAGCATGGAGAGCAAGACCTCGGTCCCCTCGCCCACCAGGCGGCTGATGCCTTGCGCGTCGGCCGGTCCGCATTCGACCACGACCAAATCATAGGCGGTGGTCAGCGACTGCATGATGATCGGCAGCCGGTCGGCGGCGCGCATGGCGCGGACCGGATCGGCTGTGCCGACGGGAATAACGTGGCAGTCCGAATAGAGATCGGGGTGGATCACATCGCTGAACTGCGCTTGCGAGGCGAGCAGATCGGTGATGCCCGGAAACAGCCCGCTGTCCAGCATCGGCCGCGAGGCGGCACCCGAAGCGGTGAGATCAAGCAGCAGCACGCGTAGCCCGGCGTCGGAGACTGCGCGCGCCACCAACACCGCCGAGGCGGCCGCCTCGTCGCCTTCTGGCGACACGAATATGGCGCGGGCGGCACCGGTGGCGATCAGTTTTTCCGCGGCCTTGTCGATGTCGACCTCGCCGAGGATAGAACGTGCCGGTTCAATGTCTCCAGCGGCCATTTCAGAGTACTCCGGTTCGATTTTCTCGGCAGCCGCTTCCGCCACCGCGACGGGTTCCGGCTCCACTTTGCTTTCAATGATATTGTCGTCGTCGGCCTCATCGATCTCGACGACTGCCGGTTCGGACCGGCCAACCGACGGGTCGGGCTCGGCCATCACGCGTTCGGCCTGGACAGCCGGCATCGCAACCTGCTCGATGCGCTCGAAATGGGCACCGGCGGCCGGACGCATGGCGCGGCCGGAAAACAGTTCCTGCAGCAGCGTGACGATCGCCATGATGAGCAACGAGCCGACAAAGGCCGCACTGACAATCGGACCAATCTTGGGGAAATAAGGTTCGGCCGGCACCTGGGCCTCCGAAAATACGCGAGCGTCGACGGGCAGATAGTTGCGATCCTTGCGTGCGGCCGCCTGGAGATAGCTGGATGAATAGAGATCGAGCTGCTGACGCTTGGTCGCGGCATCACGCTGCAGCGCATCGAGTTCCACCTGCTCTTCGCCGGCGCGGGCGGACGCCGCCTTCAGCGTGTTGACGTCTGCCACGAGTTGAGCCTCTCGCGCCTTCGCCGTCTCGGCCTGCGCCATCAGACCTTTCATGATCTTTTCCGCTTCGTTGCGGATCTGGCGGTCGAGATCCGCGAGCTGCGACTTCAGCGCGCGGATGCGCGGATGGTTGTCGAGCAAGGTGGTGGAAAGGTCGGCGATGTTGTTCTTGAGTTCGACTTGCCGCTCGCGCAGGCGCTGGATCAGTTCGGAAGACAACACCTCCGGAACGGCATCCAGCGAGCCGCCATTGCGCAACGCCCTGCGCACGCTGTCAGCGGTCGCTTCCGCCGAAGCGCGATTGGCGCGCACGCGTGACAGTTCGCTCGACAATTCGGACAGCTGCTGGGTGGCAAGCACCGAATTGTTGCCGCCCATCAAAAGATCGGACTGCGCACGGAATGCGGCAACCTTGGCTTCCGCCTCCTTCACCCGGTTCTGCAGATCCGCGATTTCCGGCGCCAGAAAGTCGGTGGCGGCGGAATTCGATTCGAGCTTGGCATTGCCCTTGGAGGCGATATAGGCGTTTGCAATGGCGTTCGGGATCGCGGCGGCAAGCTTTGGATCCTCTGACGAGAACTCGATTGCGATCGCGCGGGTTTTTTCAACGCCATAGACGTTGAGCTTCTCATGCATTGCGTCCAGCACGCGCTCTTCCAGCGGAATCTCGAACGGATCGCTTTTCAAGCCAACAAGGACAAGGGCGCGGCTCAGCGCCGACATCTTCAGCGCCTCGTCGAATTCGGGCAATTTCGCCAGGTTGAGCTTCGCCGCCACCTGCTTGAGGATGTCGGGGGACGAGATGATCTGGACCTCGGTGGCCACAGCCTCTTCGTCGGGAATCGACCGCTCGTTGCCGTTGGCCCCGGCTGGCCGCGTGAACTCCGATTCTCGAGGCCCGATCTCCAGCTTGGCTGCCGCCTTGTATTCGGGCGTTGCAAGCCAGGCGAGCGCAAAGGCCAGGCCGGTTACAACCAGTGCGACGACAAGGATGCGCAACCAGTTTCGCGCCAGGCTGGCGAAAAGCTGCCTGAGATCGACGTCGACATCTGCGGCCGCGGATTGAACGGACATGCATCCCTGCTCCGGTACTGAGTCAGCATGCACCGTAAACAACTATGGTAACTCAGCCGTTAATATCGCGGTAAGAACCTGTTAGGCTCTACTAACAAGCCGCAAACAAGAGGCTGAAAACCATCTGCATTTGTCGATCCGGCCCGCATCGGCCGCGCGCCTTTACCGGCCATTAACCCTAACAGGATGATAACCGAGCTCGATCGTTAAGGTTTGCCGCAGAGTCGCCGGCTATTCAAAGGTACGTGTCCGCTCATGAAAAGCACTGCTCCCCTTTTCCGCGCGCTGCTTGCCGTATCGATGCTTTCGGGCTGCTCCAGCTACCGGCCGACGCCGGCCGCATTCCATGAAGTTCTCGACCAGCCCTATCGCCTCGGCGCCGGCGACCGCGTCCGCGTAACCGTGTTCGAGCAGGAAGGACTGACCAATACCTACAGCGTCGACCAGTCCGGCTATCTCTCGCTGCCGCTCGTCGGCAACGTGCCGGCGCGCGGCCACACCGCCCAACAGCTTGAAAGCGAGATCGCCGAGAAACTGCGCCAGGGTTATTTGCGGGATCCCGATGTTTCGGTCGAAATCGATCGCTACCGGCCGATCTTCGTCATGGGTGAAGTGGGTGCGGCGGGGCAGTATTCCTACGTTCCAGGCCTGACCGTGCAGAAAGCCGTCGCCATCGCCGGCGGGTTCACGCCACGCGCCAACCAGGAAAGCGTCGACATTACCCGCGACATCAACGGCAAGGTGATAACCGGACGCGTGGTGACCTCCGACCCGCTATTGCCCGGCGATACAGTCTATGTTCGCGAACGCCTGTTTTGATGTGCTGACAAAGTGGCGGACACACTCAGGATCGTCCACTGCTTTCGCTCACCGGTCGGAGGCATCTTCCGGCATGTGCGCGACCTGACCGAGGCTCAGGTCGCCGCCGGCCATGCCGTCGGCATCGTCTGCGATTCGACGACGGGCGGCGATTTCGAGGAACGGCTGTTCGAACAGATGAAAGGCAGCCTGGCGCTCGGCATTCACCGCACCCCGATGCAGCGGCATGTCGGGCCAGGCGATCTCGCCTCGGCCCGGCGCACCTATAGGATCATAAAAGAATTGCGGCCGGACGTGCTGCACGGGCATGGCGCCAAAGGTGGCGCCTATGCCCGTCTGTTCGGCTCATTGTTGCGGGTATCCAGGTCTCGCGTAGCCCGCCTTTATTCGCCGCATGGCGGCTCGCTTCACTATGACGAGACCACCGCCATGGGGAAGCTGTTCTTCGCGCTCGAGCGCTTCATGGCTCGCTTCACCGATTGCCTGCTGTTTGTTTCCGATTATGAGCGGCGGACTTATCGCAGGAAGGTCGGCGAGCCGCCCATTCCGAACGCTCTCGTCCACAACGGCCTGCGCGCCGCCGAGTTCGAGCCGGTGCGGACCGAGCACAATGCGGTTGACCTCCTCTATATCGGCATGATGCGAGACCTCAAAGGCCCGGACATCTTCATCGATGCGCTGGGGCTAGCCGCGACACGGCTCGGCCGCCCATTGAAAGCGCTGATGGTCGGCGACGGCGACGACCTGCCGCGCTATCGCGCCCAGGTGAATCAGCTCGGCCTCGAGGTCAGCTTCCTGGCGCCGATGCCGGCCAGGCTCGCCTTCACGCTGGCCGAACTGGTCGTCGTTCCCTCGCGCGCGGAAGCCATGCCCTATATAGTTCTGGAAGCGCTCGCCGCCGGCAAGCCGATCATCGCGACGGCGGTCGGCGGCATACCGGAAATCTTCGACACCGGCTCGCCTGCCCTGATCCGGCCCGACCCGCGCGAACTTGGCGACAAGATAAGCGCCGCATTGGCCGATCTCGACACCTACAAAGGCCTGATGCCCGGCCTCGCCGACCTCAAGGCACGCTTCGGCGCCGATGTAATGGCCGCCGAAATCGAAAAGGCTTATTTCGCCGCGCTCAAAAAATAGAGCAACGGGTTTCCACCGGGCTGCTCCTGGTGAAAGCGTCTCCAAAGCCATCTGTTGTTTCAAGGGTTTCTTAGCTCTCTTTTGCTATTCACCTGAGGGAAACCTGCGGACGCCCCATGAACGAAATCGACCCAGCGCGCCGTTTTTCGCTAGACGCGGTGCGCAAATTCGACGCCCCTGCCGAGAACAATACGGCCGGCGGCGGCATGACCGATGTTGCCCGCCAGGTCGCCTCGCAATACCGGCGCGATACGATGTCGCCGATCATGGTGAGCGGCGTCCTGCGCATGGTGGAATTCGCGCTGCTGTTGGTGTCAGGTCTTGCCGTCTATTTCTATTATGTCGGCTTTTTCAACTATCTTGCCTGGCAGTACTCACTGACGATCGCCGCCACCTCGTTCCTCGCGGTCGTTCTGTTCGACGTCACCGACTGCTACCAGATCGTCGCACTGATGCGGCCGATCGCCAATTTCGGCCGTCTCCTGCTGGTCTGGGCCGGAACCTTCGCCTTGATGGCGCTCACCGCCTTCACCATGAAAATGTCGGAAGACTATTCGCGCCTGCTCTTCGGCACGTGGTTCGTCGTCGGTTTCGTGTTGATCCTGGGTCTCCGCCTGGTGATGTCGAAGCTGATCCGGCGCTGGGCGCGCGACGGGCGGATGGAGCGCCGCGCCGTCATCGTCGGTGGCGGCAAGGCGGCGGAGGTACTGATCCGCTCGGTCGAAAGGCAGCCCTACAACGACATCCGCATCTGCGGCATCTTCGACGACCGCGGCGACAAGCGGTCGCCGCCGGTTGTCGCCGGTTATCCCAAGCTCGGTACAATTTCCGAACTCATCGAATTTGCCCGCATCGCGCGCATCGACATGCTGATCGTATCGCTGCCGCTGACCGCCGAATCGCGCGTGCTGCAGTTATTGAAGAAGCTGTGGGTGCTGCCGGTCGACATCCGGCTATCGGCGCATTCGAACGCGCTGCAGTTCAGGCCGCGCGCCTATTCCTACATCGGCTCGGTGCCGATGCTCGATATCTTCGACAAGCCGATCAACGACTGGGATTCGGTCGCCAAGCGCGCCTTCGACATTGTCTTTTCGATCATCGGCATCATCGTGTTCTCGCCGGTGATGCTGGCGACCGCAATCGCGATCAAACTCGACAGCAAGGGGCCGGTGCTGTTCCATCAGAAGCGGCACGGCTTCAACAACGAGATTATCGACGTCTACAAGTTCCGTTCGATGTATACCGACAAGGCGGACCCGACGGCGAAGCAGACCGTGACCAAGAACGATCCGCGCGTCACCCGCGTCGGCCGCTTCATCCGCAAGACCTCGATCGACGAACTGCCGCAGTTCTTCAATTCGCTGTTCGGTTCGCTGTCGCTGGTCGGGCCGCGCCCGCACGCCATTGCCGCGCAGTCGCACAACCTCCTCTACAATGAAGTGGTCGACGGCTATTTCGCCCGCCACAAGGTCAAACCCGGTGTGACCGGCTGGGCGCAGATCAATGGCTGGCGCGGCGAGATGGACACCAACGAGAAGATTCGCATGCGGACGGAATACGACCTCTATTACATCGAGAACTGGTCGCTCTTGTTCGACCTCAGAATCCTGTTCCTGACGCCGATCCGCCTGCTCAATACGGAAAACGCGTATTGATCGCGACGGCCTATGAATTGCCGGCTGCGGCGGTCAACGCCAAGCTGATTGCACTGATTGCGTCGGGGGCGGTTTTCCTCGGCGTTTTCCTGTCCGGTTTCGTCATTGCCGAGCCCGCGCCGTACGATCTCTACATGATCGGGCTGATCGTGGTGTGGCCCTTGTTCGGCATGCGTATACAGCGCGCGGCGGTGCCACTTCTGGTGCTGCTGGTTATCATGAACATCGGCGGTATGATCTCGATGACGCAGATGTCGGACCTCGCCGGCACGCCGCTCTATCTCGCCGTCTCGCTGTTCCTGGCCTTAACCGCGGTTTTTTTCGCTTCGGTAACGGCCGTCCGGCCCAGTCTCTACCGGGTGATCTTCGTCGCCTATGTGGTGTCGGCAGTGCTGACTTCGCTGGTCGGCATAGCCGGCTATTTCCATGCCTTTCCAGGAGCGGAGATCTTCACCAAATACGACCGTGCCGCCGGCGCCTTCCAGGACCCGAACGTGTTCGGTCCGTTCCTGGTGCTGCCCGGCATCTACCTGCTCTACCTGCTGCTTACCGGCTCGGTTGCACGCATGCCGCTATTGGCGATGCCGTTGCTGATAATCACCGCCGGCATCTTTTTTTCCTTTTCGCGCGGCGCCTGGGGCATGTTCGCCGTTTCGGCGATCCTGCTGACCGGTGCCTTGTTCCTGCAGAGCGCCAGCGGCAAGTTCAAGCTGCGCGTCGTCGTCATGACCATCGCCGCCGTCGGACTGCTGGTCATCGCAATGATCGTCATCCTGCAACTGCCAGGCGTCGCCGAGATGTTCTCGAACCGCGCACAGCTCGAACAAAGCTACGACACCGCCCGGCTCGGCCGCTTCGCCCGCTATACGATCGGCTTTCAGATGGCACTGGAGCATCCGTTCGGCATCGGCCCGCTCGTCTTCGGCAAGATGTTCGGCGAGGACACGCACGACATCTGGCTGAAGATGCTGATGGATTACGGCTGGCTCGGCTTCGTGTCGTTCCTGACGCTGACGTGCTGGACGATCGCCGCCGGCTTCCGCATTCTGCTGCGCGACCGGCCGTGGCAGCCTTATCTTCTATGCGCCTACGTCGCCTTCATCGGCAATATCGGGCTCGGCACCTTCATCGACATCGACCACTGGCGCCATGTCTACCTGCTGCTTGGCTTGATCTGGGGTGCCATCGCGCTCGAATACCGCCACCAGTGGCAACTGCGGGCGGCGCAGCGACCGGCAATCCCCGTCGCGGTTGCTTCAGGCAGGACAGCAACCGAATTCGGTTGACCGGACCCGGTCTATCACGATACATCGCGACCGGTCCGGAGTGTAGCGCAGCCCGGTAGCGCACTTGACTGGGGGAAAACTGCTCTCAGCCGGCTTTACCTATATCTTTCAAAGCTTTGATGTCAGTCTTTGCGGTTTCCGTGGGACTTTCCGTGGGACCGGCTGCTTCCATCGCCCTCAACACATCGTCCATCATCGCGTGAGCGTATTTGGTCGTCGTCTTGATGTCCTCGTGGCCGAGGAGCTGCTGCACGACCTTCAAATTGCTGTTGCGCAGCACGCGTGTTGCGGCGGTGTGGCGGGTGTCGTGGAAGTGGAAGTTCTTCACCCCGGCCTTCGGAACGGCGCGGCGCATGGCGATCTTCAGCCCTGCCTCGGTCAGCGGATAGCGGTTGCCCTTGATCAGCCCGCGATTGCCCATCTTGACCGTGCGCGCGGCGACATAGGTGAACACCTTCTCGGCGTGGTAGTTCTGCTGCGCCCATAGGATCTCGAACGTCCGCTTGGTCATTGGAATGACCCGGCTCTTGTTGCCCTTCCCGATCACGGTGAACTGGCGGCCGAAGAAATCGACCCGAGACCATTCCAGCCCCAAGATCTCCATCCGCCGACAGCCGTTGACGAACGCGAACTCCACAGCGACGTCGTAACCGCGCGCCAGCTCCGCCATGATGGCGGCTTCTTCACCGCTGCTGGCCTCCCGAACGCGCTCTTTCGGCTCCGGCAGAAGGTGCTTCGACCAGTCGATGGTCGCGGTCCGAGCGCCCCACAGGGCGCCCGCGCGCAAGATGATCTCCCTCAAAGGCTGGGTTGCGGTGCGGTTTACCGTGGCGGCGCTGACCCGCTTTCTGGCCTCCGGCGTCTTGTATTTGCGACCAGGCTTGCGCTGCGAAGGGACGAATTCGCCACGGCGCTTCGCCACCATCGTGGCAACCTTGCTGTCGTCGATCTCCTGCAGCAGGATCGATTCGCCGAAGTGATCCTTCAGCCAGCCCATCGACCAAAGAGTGTTTGAGGCATTCTCGTGATGCTGTCCGACTTCCTGCCAGTATCGCGCCGTGGCGTTCAGCAGCGTCAGATCCGGCGCAAATAGTGCCGCTTCGGCCTTCACGATCGCGCGAGCCTCCTCGCGCTTCAAGCGTTCTACCTGTTCGGCTTCCCGCTTCGTTTTGCGTTCAGTGCTTCCAGAAAATCGGCGACCGCCGAGCTGGAAGTCGTACGAGAACGCACCGTCCTTGGAACCGGGCCTTCTATAGACGGACATTCTGCGACCTTCTTTCTCTTCGCCTTCCAGGCATTGAGATCGTCGAGCTCATACCGCGGCGTCTCGCGCTTCTTCCCCTGCCCGACGTTGATATACGGGATTTCGCCCGCCTTGCGCATAGCGCGCAAGGTGTCTTCGCCGATCCCGAGTTCCGCGCAGGCCTCCTCTGGCGTCAATAGCGGCATGGCTGATGTCCACCGTTCATTGGTCCGGCATCTCCAACCAGACCTGATACTCGAGGCAAAGCTCGCGGAATTTCGCCGCTGGCTCTTCCTCGTGGTCCAGGTCGATGCGCGACTCGACGCCACAGCGCTGATAGATGAATGCCTTGGCGGCATCGGGCGTCCGCACCTCCGCCCAGAGTTGGAACGCGCCCTCGTTGCAGAGGATCCCCGCCTTCTGGGCCAGCGGGCCTCCCTTGCGCTCCGGCGGGCTTGGCGGCGGCTCGGGCGCCGGTGGTGGAGCCTCGATCTCGCCAAAGTCTGCATCTTCCACGCCGACCTCGGTTCCGGCCGAGGCGATGATGTCGACGACCAGGTTCTCGCCGACGAGAACCGCGCCGATCTTCTCACAGTCGCCCACATCGATCAGCGCCTTGACAACATCGGCCAGCGGGATCGAGTAGCGATGGATGATCATTGGCGTCATGCGAGCCCAAGCTCCTCTGCCTTCCATTCCATCAATCTGAATGTGTGCTCCTGGCCGTGGCCTGAGAAGTCTATTCGATCCAGCTTGATCTCATCGGCGCCGTGAATCAGCGAGCGCGGGATCGACTGCCATCCTTGCCGGCTAGCGACCTCAACCATGATGGAGTTCTCGCGGACTTGGCGGACAAGGGCGGTGACAGTCCGGTAAGCGTCGCTCAAAGCCCGACCTCCTCTAGAAATGCGTCGAGCCCGACGGGTTTGTCGGGCCGTTCGATCGATCGGCGTATTTCGATCCAGCCCGCGTTAAGGCGGTCGACCCATTCGTTGCAAATGTCGCGCATGCGCTGGGCTTTAAGCGGATCGGCGGTGCGCAGGATCCTCCGCTCCCACTTGTTGATCTCGCGCCAGCAGCGACGGTGCTCGGCGCGGAACGCCGCAGGCAGCGCCCGGAAGCACCTGCCGCAGATGATCTCGTGGCTATCCGGGAATTTCTCCTGGGCGGCCGTTCTGCGGCAGCGCGGATTAACGCAAGGGATGCGATCGCCCGTCATACGACCCTCCCCGACTGCATTCCGGACCCCGGCACCACGATGACCGGGATGTACCAGTTGAGCGCGATCGTCTTGCCGTCCCCGCTGATCTCCCCGAATTCGCCGATCATCCACTTCGGCCGGCCACCGCCGGCGATGAACTCCTGGTCGAATGCGCCGTCGTGGCGCTTCCAGCGCTTCCCCGGCGTGGTGCCCGTTGGCAGCGTCGCGCTATACTCATCCAGCGCGTCGAACTCGGCCTTGGTGAGGATGAGCGATTTCAATGCCACACCGCCTTCTCGACAGCCGCTTTGCAGTCGTCCAGTGTCTCCATCGCGCCCGTTCGGCCGTCGGCCCAAGTGCCGTAGAACGAGCTGCCCCCGTGGAATTGTTGAACCATGCCGCTCGTACCGTTGAGCAGCCATAAGCTTCCCTTGATCTCGTCGGTGCAGTGGCAAGTCTCGCCCTCTTCGCAGATTATGCAGACCCGCGAAAACCGCCAACGAGAGAACGCTACAACGCTCACGGCACCCTCCCTTCTGTGATTATCTTGATCCCCTCGCCGAACGGCGTTTTGGCGATCAGTGCGTCCATCTCCCGGCTGTCGCCGTATACCGCCCAGAGCACTGGCGACGATGGCTCGTCGCCGAAGTCGCAGACGTAGAGATCGGTGAAGTAGATGATGGCCGATGCGTCCGGGACGTTCTTGGCAATCCAGCGGAAGGTATCCGAGAACGCCGTCCCGCCGCCGCCTTCCGGCCGCATGTCGAGCTCGTCGCCGGTTTCGAACTCTTCGACTCGAGCAACCGCGGCGTCGGCATAGATCACCGTCACCTTGTCGATCATTCCGTCACCGAAGGCTCCATTGACCTCGCTCGCGAAAGTGACCAGCGCCTTGTCGTCGATGCTGCCGGACGTGTCGATCGCGACGACCAGGTGAGTGATAGCCTCATCCGCTCGCATGGAGGGCAGGACGAAGCCAGATTGAAGGAAGCGCCGGTTCGGCCGCATCCAGGAATAGTCGCTCGTCCGAATACCGTCGATGAAACGCCGCAGCACCGAGCGCCAGTCGACGACGGGCGTGGTCAGCCGGTCAACGAGGCGTTGGATGCCGCCCGGCAGCTTCCCGATCCCCTTGGCGATCGCGGCTGCCTGGCGCACCTGCATCTGGATCTCGGCGCGAAGCTGGGCGATCTCGGCCTCGTCGTGCGCGCCGCAGCCGTCTATGACGGCGCCGCATCCGCCCGGATCCCCGCCGCGCGCTTTTGCGCCCTCGTCCTGCAAGATCCGGTAGATTTCTTCAGCCGACAGGCCAGTGAAGCGTTTGTCCAGCAGTCCCATCTTGGGCATGGTGAGCTTGGCCTCGACCAGCTCGCCGTTGATGGCGTAGTCGCACGCCATATTCCACAGCCCAGGCTCGCGGCTCTGCCGGCGGATGTGATGTTCGAAGGCGTTGTGCAGCACCTCGTGGGCCATGACGAAGATCATTTCCGGCTTGGAAAGCTTCATCACGAATTCCGGCTTGTAGAACAGCCGTCGGCCGTCGGTCGCCATTGTCGGCGGATCGAGGTCGGGCTTTTCGATCACATCGAGCTGGACCGCCAGAGATCCAAAAAACGGATGGTCCCAGAGCAGCGACGTGCGCGCGATCAAGATCTTGTCGGCCGGCGTCATAGCGGCACCTTCATGGCAGCTTTCGTGCAGCGAACTATGTCCGCAGGGCTGAGCATTGCTCGCAACTTTGCGATGTCCGCTTCCGAGAGGGAACGCATCGTGTTCCAGTCGCGACGAGGCTCGGCGCGCCACCCTTTGAATTCTCGGAAGCGCGCGTCAAACTCGATTTCGTAATACGGCTGCGCGCTCGCCCGCCCGCGTGCGTAGAAGCGCCATTTGAACTCGCCTATCCTTTGCGGCTGCTGATGTGTCGCAATGAAGCGATCGGTGATTATAGCCATGCCTGCTCCTCCGTGTAGGAGATGCTGGCCGCGCTGCAGCGAGCGACGTGCTCGGGCTTCAGGACAGACCTGAAGACTTTGATGATTTGTTGGTCGTCGATATCGCGGAACGTTGGCTGGGCTGAGGCCTTCACCTTGAAGCCCTGCATCAAAAGAAAAACGCGGCGTCCAAGGTCAAAGGTCAGACGGTAGCTATGCCGGGGGTAGCGCCGTCCCTTTTGATACCAGCGGAAAGTCACATGGGTCTGCGCATAACGGTCCATGCTGAATCGATAATGAGTTTGCAGCGTCTCCGGCGTCATTTGGCGCCCCCGTACTTCAGCGCTGCCGCAGTCGCCTCGGCGATGTGCTTGGGCGCCAGTCTGGCTCTGAGCAGGTCGGTCACGCGCCCCTCGGTCGTCTCAGACCGCGCGACCTCGGGCAGCCGGAACAGGTCCGGCTCGGTCATCCGCTGAAGCGTCCGGACGGCGTCTTTCCTCTTGACCAGTCGGGTCGTGAACCTCCTCGAGTCGAAGAAGAACAGAAGCCTCCATTCCGCGCGCGAGCCGTCTTCGCGAACGCCAGAGAACAACCAGGCAAAGCGATCAGCGCCTCTGAGTGTGGTGAGCGGTCCCCAGATTGTTTTGATCTTGGCCACTGCTATCTCGGCCAATTGAGCGAGGCGGCCGTCGCCGACGCGAAGTCGGCGTTCGACAACCGCTTCCTCATGATCTCGGCAAGGGTCTTCCCAAAGACCATGGGCTTGTCCGGCACGAAGGCGTTGGGGTTTTCTGGCGCCCTCCCAATCTGTTGCTCCGCGCAGCCCGATAAAAAGCAGACGAACTTGCGCTCCGCCACCTTGTAGCGCAGCGTCCAGTGCCCCATGGAATTGTCCTCGCGTACGCCGAAAAAACACCAGTCGATCGCATAGACCTTGCCGGTCAAACCCAACTCGGTGCGAGCAAAAGGGCCGTAGAGGACGCGCAGGAACACGGTCATAGCATCGTGACATCCTGGTTCCTCACTGCCCAATCCTGGAATGCCTTGGTGTCGGCCAGCTTCGCGTCACGGCGGACAGCGTCGACGGCCATCATCACCTCAAACTCCCGCGGCAACCGACGAATGTAAGTCATTATGGCGGCGAAGTTTTCGGTCTTCGCTTTGCGCCCGAGTCCGGCGGCGATTGCGAAGCGAGCCGCCGGTTCCGATGGGACCGGCGTCGTCTCCGGATGCGCGATGACCTGGTCCAATGAGGGCAGCGTGGAATAGACCCGAACGAATCCCTCGAACTCTGCCGCGGCGCCCTCACCGACCAAGCCGGTAACCAGGCCGAGGCGGAGATTTGGCGCGGCATTGGCATGCTTCGACACGCCCGCCCACGATCGAGGCGTCGGGAACGCACGAAGATCTGAGCCTTCCATGACGTGGATCATGCCTGGCCGGAAGCGGATGAACGCGACGACCATTGGACTGATGTCGTGCTTATTGGCCCACGCCGTGAAGGTGTCGACGTCGGGATCGATGTCGACATGGGCCAGCCGGTTTGCGAGCGCCGTCGGCATGCGCTGCGCCGCCGCCCGATCCGACTGCCGGTTGCCGGCGGCGATGATGCGCCAACCATGTGGGAGCCGATATTCGCCAACCTTGCGATCGAGGATCAGGCCGAAGCAGGCGGCCTGGACAGCGGCCGGCGCGGCGTTGAGCTCGTCGAGGAAGAGAATGCCTTCCTTGCCGTCTCGCTCGGCGTTTGGCAGATCCGACGGCGGCAGCCACCTCGCTTGGCCGTCGACGATCGCCGGCAGGCCGCGCATGTCGACCGGGTCGCGCAGCACCGCTCGGAAGTCGATCAGCGGCAAGCTGCGCTCGCCAGCGATATCGCGGACGAGGTCGGACTTGCCGGTGCCTGGCGGGCTCCACAGAAAGACCGGCTGGTCGGCGTCGAGATATGCGGACACCGTCGCTCTGGCGTTGTTGAGGTTCAAGAGTCCACTCCCGGTGTCGAGATGCCGCGCTGCCCGCGGACAAGGGAATTCTGGATGGCGTCGGAAAAATTCTCGCCGTATTGGTTCACGGGCGCATGCGGGTCGATCTTCTCGATCGCATCAGCGATGCGCTTCAATGAAATGGCGATCGAATGCCACATCATCGACCGGCCCTGCTCCTCCGGAATATGACTGTTCCGCGCGAGCAGTTCTTCGAACCGTTCATGAACCTCCGGCTCTAGCCGGGATGTCTGTGCGCTGGCCATCAGAACGGCACTTCGTCGTCAAGGTCGCGATTCGACGAGCGATTGTTGCTCTGGCTACTGCGCTGGCTTTCCCCACCGCTGGACCTGCCACCGCCATCATCGCGGCGCTCGCCGTCGCCCTGCCCCTTCGCGTCGAGCATTTGCAGCTCGCCACGGAACTTCTGCAGCACGATTTCCGTCGAATAGTGATCCTGGCCGTCTTTGGTCCACTTGCGGGTTTGAAGCTGGCCTTCGATGTAGACCTTCATCCCCTTTTTCAAATATTGCTCGGCGACCTTGGCGAGCGAGTCATTGAAGATGACCACGCGATGCCACTCGGTCTTTTCCTTGCGGTCGCCCGAGCTTTTGTCCCGCCAGCTTTCCGACGTGGCGATGCTGAGATTAACGACCGGATCGCCCGAGTTGAGCCGCCGGATCTCTGGATCCTGACCCAGATTTCCAATCAACATCACGCGGTTAAGCGAACCGGCCATTACACACCTATCTCTTTGAGGGCTTCGGATTTTGCGGCGTTGAGTTCGGTCATCGCGTCATGCGAGCCGCCCGGGGTATCGGGATGGCGCGCCTTCGCCAGCGAGCGATAGCGACTTTCGACGCCGGCGGCCGTCGTCGGTAGCGTGCCGTCTACGGAGAAAATCTCCCGCCAGGACCGCCGTTTCGGCGCCGGAAGGGCGGTGAAGCCGCGGAAGGTGGCGCGAACGATGTGCAGGCCGCCGTGGCGCATCTCGGTGCGCCTGGCCTCGACGATATGGTGGATGGCCTGCAGGTTGTCCTCGACCTTCGCGTAGCGGTCGACGGCGATGCAGACCTGCATGCCGTCCCAGACGAACCAGACAGCCACGCCGGAATCAGTCGGGCGCTCGACGCCTAGCGTCACGTTCGACGAGATGACGAGGTTGTCGACCTTCTTCCCGCTATCGCCGGAGAACAGCCCAAGCGACGAGCGCACGTTCTTCAGAGCGGCGGACAATCCGGTCTTGAATTTTGAGGCCACCTTGTTTGGCGTCCTCGGCATCGTGTCGGGCCAAGTCAAGGGAAAAGCCTGGGCTTCCATCAGAAGCAAACCTCCATTTTTGGAGTAGGCTTGGCGCCGACCGGCGTGAGCACTGCATCCTCGTCGGGCCAGCCAAGGTCAATCCGCCGTCTCACGGTAGTCATCGGGGCATATCGGAAGTAGTCGACGGCATCGGGGAGAGAGAAGAACAGCCCGCAGACGTTCACCGTCCTGTTGCGCCGGGTGTTCCGGGCCTGCTGGCTACGCGTTGCCCAGCGGCAGTTGCCGGGATCGTAGTTGCCGTCGTTCTCTTCTCTGTCGAGGGAATGACGAGCCGACGGCTTTGGTCCCATGTCGGCCAGGAAGCACTCAAAGCCAGAGCGAACCCCGTCGGCGTCGAGCCATCGCTTGCAGATCGAGATACCCCGCCCGGCGTAATCCTTGAAACGGTCCTGCCGGTGATTGAGGCAGCGATTTTTCATCGCCGTGTAGGCGCGGTACTCTGGGCTCTGCACCCGGCCGCCGCCAGGCAATCTCATGGTGTGACCGTGCTTAAACGTTCCCATTAGATCACCAACGTCAAATGTTTGGACGCCCTCGTAACCGAGGTGTAGAGATGCCGGTCGGCGTTCTCCTTGAAAAACCGGCTTTCGTCGAACACACACACTCGTGGCCAGCCGCTTCCCTGCGCCTTGTGGCAGGTCAGTGCATAACCGTAGTCAAACTCCTGGGTGCCACGCTTGGCCTTCCAGTCGAGTTCCTTCCCCTTGCCCTGAAAGAACTGCTCGCGGACTTCGACGGGGATCGGGGTGCGCTCTTCAACATCGGGCTCGACGATAGTGAACCGTGCCTTACGCCCGAGCGCCCCTGTTACCGGCTTCTTCACCTCGGAAACGCGGAACAGTTCCCCATTCGATATTGCCTTCTCACGATCGTTCCGCAGGCAGATGACGGTCTCGCCTTTGCCAGGAAGCTCGGTCGTGAAACCGTTGATCTCGCGAAGCCGGCGGTTGAAGTTGAACCGGGTATCGTTGCGTCCGACGATGACGGCATCGGCCCCGGTTACCTCGACCGGGTCAAGATCGGCCTTCCGCGCGATGTTGAGCCCAAGCTGGCGCGTCACCCGCAACAGGAAGTCACCCTCGCGAATGTCGGTTGCAAGCCGGATAATCGCGCTGTCCCGCGCCTGGCGATGAACCTCGATCAGCATCGCGCCGGGTTTGTCAGCCGTGAAGAAGCCGGCGCCCTCGACGGGCGGAAGCTGGAAGGGGTCGCCGAGGACGAGAATCGGAACGCCGAACGATAGAAGATCTCGGCCAAGCTCCTCGTTCACCATCGATACCTCGTCGACGACGAAAAGTGCTGTGTTTTTGAAGCTTTCCGGGTGCAGAAGGTGCCGCTCGACCTTGCCTGTCGCAACATCGAACTCGGTGTTGTAGATCGTCGAATGGATGGTCTGCGCGTCAGCACAGCCGGCCATGCGCATTACCTTGGCGGCCTTGCCAGTGAACGCGGCGTAACGGACCTTGCCGTTTTGCAGCTCGGCAATATGCCTAGCCAGCGTCGTCTTGCCCGTACCGGCATAGCCGGCCAGATAGAAGAACGGCGAATATTTGATGCGCAGCCACGCCGCCACCTGGGCGATGGCGTCCTGCTGACCGGGTGACCAGGCGAGCGCTTCAGCCATGGAACAGCCCCACACCCTTGCGCAATCGCATGGCATAGCCGAAGCCCGCCTCACCCTCGATCGGAAGGCCGATCTGCTTCAGCGCGGCGATGTCACGATAAATCTGACGGGCCGAGGCGCCGGTCTTTGCGGCCAGCTTGTCGGCCGTCGAGATCTCGCGCTCGAGCACTTCGACGATTGTCGCCATGCGGGAGATTGCCTTACCCATGGCGGTCGCCTCTCACGATGTCGAAGAACGCTTCGCCCGGGCCGGGGCGCTGCCGCACCGTGGCGAGCTTGTGCAGCGCATATCGCTTCAGGGTCTGGACAAACTCAGTGGCCGTGTAGATTGCAGCCCACCGCTCGCCATGCTCCTTGACCATATGCGCCGTGGCTGCATGGCGGTTTTCGGCGATGATCTCGACGTAGCCGCCGGCGTAGCCCCAGCCTGTCCCGAAGGTGGCGTAGAAGGTCTCCATCAGAACGTCTCCATCTGCTTACGCCATGCGTCGGGATCGCTCGGGTCGGCCGCGGCGGGCTTGGTGATCTTCGGTTCGGTGGGGCTTTCGGCGCGGCGGATCAGCTCGAGGCGCGCGTTGTGAACGACGTCTTCCCGTTTCGGGTCGACGCGGCATGCTGGATTTGTTCACAATCCAGTCGAGGTAATCCCACGGCACTTCCGAGAAGCGCTTTCCTGCGTGTTCGCCAAAATCGATCTTCAGCAGCCGAAGCGGGTTCGCCGAGATCTGCACCATCGTCTCGACAGGGAGGACGCGCAGCAGATCCAAAAGAATGTGCGCGGTCGTCCAGCTATCCGGGCCGGCGCGGTGCACCGGCTCCATTTGCTTGGCACCGCCGCCGAGGCCGAGCGCGTACCAGATCGCGCCGTTCTTGTGGCTTTCGAGGTCCGGGTAGACTTCTTTGGCGCATTTGAACGTGCAGATGCCGGGCTTGCCGGTCCTCAACAGTGGCGCGTCATAGGCCAGGTTGTGGCAACAGATATAATCCGGGCCGGGAGAAATTAGCGCGCGCGCGTGATCCGGCGCCATGCCGCTCGCCGCTTCCTCGTCGGTGATGTGGTGCGCAGCGCGCGCACCGGGGGCGATGGGCATGCCCGGGTTGACGAGGCGGGCATGAGGCCCGCTCTCGATCGCCCAGCCGGTCGGGAACAGCCGAACATCGGTCCAACCGATCTCGACGAGCTCCTTGGGATCGGCGAGCCCCGTGGTCTCGGTGTCCGTCACGCGAATGAGGGTGAGCGGGTCAGCCATGTGCCGCCGCCTGCTCAACCGTTGCGGGCGGCTGCGGGGTTAGTGACGAGAGTGCAATGATGACAGTCGCCAGCATCTGCAAGCCCGCCGGTTGGGTCATGGCGCGTGTATTGCCGGACAGGATCTTCTCGGCGAACTCGATCGCGCCCTCGAACCCGATCGGCCCGCAGATCAGCCGGTCGTCGGCGCCAACCAGGACGACGTCGCCAGCCTTGTAGGGGATTTTGACATTCCCCTCTTTGCCGATCACTTCGGTGTGCCCCGGCTCGGTCACGCACATGACACGCACGGTGCCGCGCTGGAAGGTGTCGATCACCTCGGCGTGGATCTCCGTCATGCTGCCTTCTCCTGCTTCAGAACCTTGATCTTGATGATGACGCGATCGCTTGTTTCGCGAGCCTTCTTCGCGGCCTCGGCCGGCGTTCCAGCTGGCACATCCCGGTGCGACGCGTCGGCGAAATGGACACGGAAGGTCGTCATCACGATGCCACCTTGCGTGGGACCAACCGGCCGGACTCGTCGTTCTGCCCGCCCTCGCCCTCGTACTCAGCGCGCTTGGCCGCGTCGGCGGCTTTGCCAAACGTGCCAGCCTCGTCGCCGCGGCGGTCGAAGCCGAAGGTGCCAGCGACCGCACGGCGGACGCCCTGCAGCAACGCCAGCTGTCCCGACAACTCGTCGATGCTCTTGTCGAGTTCGGCGAGGTATTCCGATGAGGCGGTCCTGGTCGCGTCGACCCGGGTGATCCCGAACATGGTCACTCCTCCCCGCCAGGTTCGGACTCGTCGACATCGCCGTTATCCTCGACGTCGCCGTCGAACCCGGCGAGGTACGCCTCGAGCAGCTTCTCGTCGGTCTTGTATTTCGCCGGAACTGCCTTGCGGCTGCGGCCATCCTCACGGGCAGACGCGCCGGCCTTGAGGGCGACATCGACCGTGATTTCGGAATTGTCGGCGTCCGAGGATTGGGGGGCGGAATCCCCGGACGCCTTGCGCGACGTGTCAGCCTGGTCGCCGCGCTGATCCGCATCGGCGGGGGACGAGCCTGATGCGGATTTTCTGGATTTCTCGTCGACCTCGTGGTCGATCGTCTCTTCGTCACGCATGTCGGCGAGCGCATCGAGCTTCTGCTCGAGTCCGCGCGGACCGGCAACCTGCTTGTCGCTGGCGCCCTCGATATCGTAGAGGCCGTCGTCGCGACGCATGAGATCGTCCAGGTCGCTCGACATCGGCAGCACCTTGGAGTGGCGCCTGGCGACGGTCTTCTTTGCCATTTCGTCGTAGAAGATCGGGTCGTTCCAAGGCGTGTTTTTCCCGCGCGACTTGGTGCGGATCTTCTCGACCGCGTTTACCGACATGACGTCGCGGCTGATTTCGCCCGATTTCAGCGTGGCGATCGAATAGACCGCGATCAGTTTTCCTGGGTCACCAAGCGTTGGCTTGTGACGGATAAAGGGGTTGTCGCCGAGTTCGAAGTCGAAGTCGTCGTTCTCATGAACGGCATGCACATCCCATGTGGCGATCTCACCTGAGTTGCGGGCCTTCTTGCGAACACCGCCGATCATCGGCATCCACTGCGCCTGATCCTTGTAGGGAACGATCGCGCCCTCGCGGCTATCGGGCAAAAGGCCGTCCTGCGCCGCTTTCATCGCCGAATTGAACAGCGAATGCCGGGAGACCTTCAGAAGGTCGGGGTTGTTCTGGATCGCTGTCATCACGACGCGCATGAACCGCTCGACCGGGATATGTGCCGGCAGTGCGGCCTTAAACTGGCCGCCCATTTCGCCAAGCTTGTCGCGAATGACTGCGATCTCGCTTGGCTTCTTTGCTTCAACAACAGCATTCATGGGAAAATTCTCCTGTCGTCCGCGATCAGCCGCGGAATCGGGTTTTCTCGTCTTGGAAAATGCGGACGCCCTTGAGCGGCCGGGTGTTCTTGAACTTCCGCACATGCGCGCGGATGGCCTTCTCGATCTCAGCGGCAGAGAACTGGTCGCGGAATTCGGTGATGTCGATCTTCTGCCAATCATCGATCGAACAGGTCCAAGGTGCCGACGATGAGATGGTGCCGACCTCGGTCTTGGTCGGCCCGGTGCCGGCGCTGGTCGCTTGCGCGGAGAGCCGATCGGCTCGCTGCTCGGCGACGATCGCCTCATTGACGATGACGTCGGCCTCGACGCTGCCCTGGGCGGCTTGCGCCTCGGCGAGCTTGCGGTCGGACTCTTCTTGCGCCAGGCGGGCCGCCTCGGCGGCCTTGCGCCGTTCCTCGTCGCGTTTCTTCCGGTCGTAAGCCCCGACGATCTCCTCGAACCGCGTCTTGATCCGGTCCATCCGGTCGGCAAGTGTCTGGAAAAAGCTGTTGGTCTCGGTGACTTCGGTGCGCAGTGGCAGCGTGGTGGCGAGGCGGGTGTCGTCGAGAAGCTTCGAGAGCTTTCCTGCCTTTATGCCGATCGCGATCATCGGATCTCGCTGCTTGTCCTCGGTCACGACACCGGCCTCGCCGAGGGTTTCGCGGGCCTTGTTTGCGTCGTCAGCGACGTCGTCGACTTGCTTCAGGAAGTTCGCGAAGCGGTCGCGCAGGATGTCGGTGGTGGTGGCGAGGTTGTGACCTGGCCCGACGATGGATGGGGCGTCAGAAATTGGCATTGTTCTGCTTTCTTGGCTTGATCCGCAGCGGCCGCATGGACGAGGGCCTTACCTCGTACGCCGCCCTTTCCTGGGTGCGCGCGGTGATGTCCCAGCCGGCGGTGAAGCCGGCTTCGGAATTGCCGAGCGCGTAGATGATCTGAGGTTTGAGAACGTCGGCCTCGCGTTTCGCTTGTGCCTCGGCCTCTTTCAGCGACTTGTATTTGCCGACGAGAATATCGAGGTCGTGCTCGGCTGAGAGGTCGCGTCGATCGAGGAACGAGTTGCTGTAGACTTCGAGCACGGCAGCGCCATCGCGTTTCCAGTCAATGTCCGGTTCAGCACCGGAGTTGACCATCGCCCAGAATTCCGCGACGGCTGCAGTAAGCCGTTGCCAAAGCTTCGCATGCAGCGGGATGTCGACAAGGTGGAGCCGAAGATTGCCGCGCCAGGTGACGACGACGACCGCCAGCATGGCGTAGTCGCAGCCAGTCAGCTTGGCCTCAGTGATCGCCTGGACGGCGATCCACGTCGGCGGGACGATGTCGCCTATGTCCGGATCTTGCCAGAACTCGCGGAAGGCAGCCTCGGACGCGGTCTTGATCTGCATGTTGCCGCGACCTGGTCGGCCGGGGATCTCGACGAACGCGTCAGGCGTGGCCCCGATGCGCAGATCAGGGTCGCGATAATAGGCTCGGTCGTTCGCGTAGAAGACCCTCCAATCGGGCTCCCGCTTGTTGACCATTGCGACCGCAACCGGCTCGAGCAGGTTGCCCCGCTCCATGGCCTCTGTCTCGTCGACGTCGCCAGACACGCGTCCTGTCTTCTCGGCCCAAAGGCCATAGGGCGTGGTGTATGGATGCGCGCCAAGAACCGCTGCGGCGACCGAAGCGGTCACGTCCTGCTGGCGGAACTTTAGCCATTGCTCGCGATCGGATGGGTAGAGGATCTGGACGGTCATGGCCGTCCCATCCGCGCGAACTGCACGACGTTGTCAGCGGCAATGCGCTCCGATGGAGGAATGTGCGATAGGATCGCTTCCAGGACCTCCAACATGTCCGGCGACGCCGTCCAGAGCTTGGCGTTCGCGATGCGCTCGGCCTGCGGACCCCAGCATGTGCCGATCTTTCGGCCGCTCGAGTCGACGATGTAGACGAAGCCGTTGGCGTTGCCGTCCCAATCGATCGGCTGGGTGAAAGTGCTCATGCCCGCACCGTCGAGGCGAGCTGCTGCGCCATGTTGACGGCGCGAAGGCGGAGCAGAAGCGCTTCCTCAGCCGGTGTCAATTCCTGACCGGCCATCCATTTCGAGACGACGGCTTTGGCCGTCTCCCTGTCGGTCGGCTGTCCTGGTCGAGGAGTTGGAGAAGCTGGCATCGATTCCTCATCTGGTGTGATGTGGAACCTAAGTGGGACTGAAAAGTAAGTCAAGGTGAAAAGTAAGTGACACTGAATTTATTTTGATCCCCGGGGGATGATGGGCGCAAAGAGGCTCCCCGCGAGTCACACCGGCCAGAGCAATTCCTACGCTCGCGCGCGGATACCCGAGTCTGGAACGTAGGGCGCTACATGAGGGGTGCTGACAGCGCCCCGTCTCGACGGTCGGCGCTCGTCACGTATGGTGCAGGGTCGAGCTCAATGTTGAACGTAGAGTGTAACCACCAACGTAGAGCTATGTTGTTGGAGAGTTATATCTGTCCTCCGCGCGAACGCGCTGACGCGCTCGCGCGTGCTATATCCGGGAAAATCACTCGACGATTGTGCTGCCTGTCCACAGGCATTCAATATCGCCCTTTGGCCTGACACAAATCCTGCCGCTACCAGACGTGTTCTCGAGGAAGACACTCTGGCCTTTGTGGAGAGAACGGCAGTCGCCGGTCTCACCTTTCTGCTCGACGAACTTCTTGAAGGCCTCGGCATCGTCCTGGTCGGCAAACTGGACCGCGCGCTCAAAATCGCGCAAGGCAAGGCAGCCGAAGCCTTCGGTCGCGATCGTTTGAGGTTCAGCAGCGACGGCGGGCAGTGCCAGCGCCGCCACGACGATCCCAGCCCATATGCGTCGCATGTCCCAGTCCTCCTAGGGGTGAAGGAGCATTGCGCGCCACGCGAGAGGGTGCAAGCGGGCCATGCCTATTTGCGTTTTCCAGCCCGGGAGAGGATTTCCAAAGCGGATATGGCGCGCGCGACGAACATACCTCGGTCCTCCTCGCTCAGTGAGGCTAGAACCGGACGCAGGGCGTCGGCGAGCTGATCGGCGTGATCTCCTCTCGCTTTACTCCACAGCCAGGCATTGATCTGGTTGTTCTTGCTCCTCTTGCCCCGGGCACCGTCGATGATCGCCATGAGGTCTGGCGAGATCCGTATCTTGAACTCGTGAGTCTTCGGCTTGGGCATGCCCCGACTTATGGCGGAAACATTAAGCCCTCGAAATCGTCCCAGAATTCCGAAATGTGGGTCCGCTTATCCCCGATATCCACAGACCACCATTACAAGTCGAAACAATTTGGTGAGCGCTCATAAATGGTTGTATTCGTACAAACGTATCAAAACGGCACACCACCTACGTGCAGGCGGGTATTGACAGAAGGGAAGGAAATTGTTCCTATTTGCGGCGTCCCTCGGGGCTCGGGAATCCAGAAATGATCCATTACATGCCGCGTGAGAAAACGCGGAGCGATGAAACACTGCAGAGGTTGCGTGCAATAGCGTCTGGTATCTGGCCGCTGGATCCGGCAACGCGAATCGAACGGGATGCAGCGTCAATCGCTACCGCGATGGCGACGATTCACGGCGGGGACTGGCGAATTGAGATCGACCATCAGCACCAGCTTGTTCTGATCCGGCCTTGTTAACGTTCAAGGCATTCGAAATCACAGCGAAAGCCACATCGATATCTCTGGCTGAAAGCCCCTCGATACGCTTGAGTACCGCCAAGATTTCCTGATCGTCGCGGATCGGCGCAGTTAAGGGCTCGACCTTGTCAGGCCCCCACAAGAGAAGATCGCCAGGCCGGCAGTCCAGCGCCTTAGCAATTGCGGCCAAAGTTGAGTCAGTGAAGCCCTGTTTCCCGTTCTCAAGCTGAGATATCGAGGGCGCTCTAAGCCCAACCTTATCCGCAAGCTCCTCCTGGGTGAGGCCACGGTGCTTCCGCCACTCACGAAAAAAGTAAGTCGTTTGCGCTTGGTTTGCGGGATTTGCTGCCATGCTGAAATTATCGCGCATCGGCCAGATCCACTCCATTCGGCCCTACTGACAAAATCAGCTTGACTTAATTTCAGTGGGACTTATGTTGGCGGCATGGAAAAGCTGCTGGCCTATCTCGACGAAGAACGCGGACGCCGTAACAAACTGGCGGCTGCGCTCGGAATCTTCCCCGGTGCGATATCGCAGTGGAAGAAGGTCCCCGCGGAGCGCCTGGGTGATATCTCCCGCTTTACCGGCATCTCGCCGGAGGAACTTCGGCCCGACATCTTCGCGAAAGCTGATCTCTCTACCGCCAGCGAGACGGCGGGCTGACGAAAATGCTCACGCTGTCACCGTTCGCGCCCATCAAGGCCAGCCCTGTTTATCAGGGTGCGCTCGGTTTCTCGCTTTATTGCCATCGAATTCTTGTGGCGCAGATCTCCCAAATCTGCGCTGGCCGGCTCGTCGCCCGATCGTGGGCTGAGCCGGCCATGGTGGGCCGGTCTGCCCTGGGGCCGGCCCCCCTCCCTTCTTCGTTCGCTTGTTCATCGCTGTCTCCGTTCGTTTCCGTCGCTGGAAATGGAGATAGCGATGTTCGATTCCAATCTCTCGGAAAAGCCTTCCAAGAACTCGGAATTTTATTCCGAGCGAAGGCGACGGGGTGCGCTCATGACTAGCGTCACCGCCGTACAAAATCTGACGAGGGAACTCGGCAGGATGCTGGCACCAAGCGGTGGATGGCAGCAGCAGATCAGTGCAGTTCACACCAAGCTCGTCGACCCGAAATTTGAGTTGGCGATCAAGGATCTTTCCTGGAACCGCGTGAAGACATGGTTCTACGCCGAGGCGCGCCGTGTCGATTACGACCACATGGTTGCCCTCCGCGAACTCAAGGCCATCGAGGAGGCCAAACGTGACCACAGAGACTTCATTGCCACAACCAACCGTCTGGCTGCGGCCCTTGCCGCTGAAGGTGCGTCGCTCTCTCGCGACCAGGTGGAAGCGCTGGCGCGCATCGCGAGCAGACCAGTTGATGTTCCGGGCGATCATGATGCGCGATCGAGCGGCCAGGTTCGCGGCATGGCTGACGCCCGAGCTTCGATTGGAGCCGGACAGTGAGACGCGGACCATCACGCCCATTCCACCCACGCTGGACACCGGAGCGGGACGAAGCGCTGAAGCGCCTCGTCGCGGCCGGAAAGAGTTCCTCCCAGATCGCAGCGCTTTCCGGGATATCTAGGAACTCCGTCATCGGCCGCATCCACCGGCTCAAGCTCACGCTGGCGCGTCGGAAGGGCTCTTCCAACCCACGCGCACCGCAGGCACCGAAGCCACCGGCCGACAAGCCTCGTCGCGCCCCACGCCGCAAGCTGATTGCCGGCGTCGAGCAGATCGTGCTCAGCCAAAAACCGGTGGCGCCGAGGACATCCGTTCCGGCTGTCATCCCGACCTTTGTAGACCGCGATTCCTATTTCCTGCCGCTGGCCGACACCCCTCCCGTGGATCTCATGGGTCTGCAAGGCGGTCGATGCCGCTGGCCGGTCAACGGGCTCTATGGGCGCGATCCGATCTACTGCGGCCGCCACGCTGACGGCACCTATTGCCGAGTTCACCATCGCATCGCCTACCAACCAGCCTCATCCCTGAAGGAGAAGCGCCATGGCGCGAATACTTGAACAGGGGCGCAATCGTGCGTCCGCTGAAGAAGCCGGCTCGTTCGTCGACAAGTACGAGGAGCATGAGGAGCGGTTCCAGACCCTCCGCTCGAAATTCATGTCCGACGCGAAGAAGATCCGCGACGAGCAAAAGGAAGTGCTCGATGACGCCAAGTCGCAGGGCATTCCGAAGAAAGTCGTCAAGACCATCGTCGATGCTCGAGCCCTCGAGGGCAAGGCCAAGGCGAAGCTCCTCGAGCTCGAGGACGACGACAGGAAGCTGGCGATCGATATCCGCACAGCGCTCGGCGATTACGCCGACCTGCCGCTCGGCGCCGCTGCTGTCGCTGCGGACGGCCAGGACGGTACGACCGCGGCCATCGTCGATGCCGCCACCAAGGCGTGGGACAACGCGGACCCGAAGAGCAAGGGCAAAGGAAAAGCGGCTCCGGCCGCTCACTGAATTCCGCGCAAGCGGATAGGGGCGGCGGTTTGAACGACGCCATGGATGCTGCTGGCAAAGCCGAGAAACGTCAACGTGCAGCGCCTGACCGGGCTTGGCCCTGGTCGCCCCGACCAGATGGAGTGACGGCTTGTAGGTAGCTGCCGACCAAACAACGACAGGCAACCTTCTGACCAGCCCGGGAAAGCAGCGGGCGCCCTCCTCCGAGGCCGGCCGACATGAGCGACGCACCACCAAAAATCCTCTTCATCGACGCTGCCAGCCGGTTTGGTTGGGCGCGCGGCCGACCAGGTGAGCAACCAGAGTCCGGGAGCGCCCATTTCGCTTCCGAAGGCGCTTCGCAAGGCGCGATCGCGTGGGGCGCCATGCGCTTCATCGCCGACCAGATACAGACCTATAGGCCCGACGAGGTCGTGATCGAGGCACCACTGCCGGCGACGCTCGTGAACGGTAAGACATCGCTGGCGACGCAGGAAATCCTCATGGGCCTGCCATTCGCCATCCAGGGCATGGCCTTCGGGCTACAGATGTATCGGGTGTCGGTCGCCCGCGTTTCGAAGATCCGCACGCACTTCATCGGCAAGAATTCCAAGGGCGAGATCGCCAAGCCGCAGGTCTGGCGCAAGTGCCTGGCGCTCGGCTGGATCTCGGCGGACGACGAGGACCTTTCCCACGACCGCACTGACGCCCTCGCCGGCTGGCACTACGCTGGCGCGGTGCTTTGCCCCCGGCTCGCGCAGCCGATCGACGACCTGTTCGTCAAGGCCGAGCAGCGCAAGCGCGCGGCCGCCCAATCCCAACTCTCGGAGAGGTTTTGATGCGCCCGCACCATGGCCGCATGCGCGGCTACCATTCCATGAGCCTGGCGACCTCGATCGCCCTGCTGCTTGCGGCCATCGCCGTGGTCATCTTCGTCATGTGCGGGGCTGCCAGTTCCCACGATGCGCCGACCGGCTGGTCTTACCCGTTCTCATGCTGCTCGGGCTACGACTGTCGAGAGGTCCCGGACGATTGGATCACCGAGAGCTCAGATGGCTACCACATCGTCATCACCGGAGAGGTGATCCCGATGACGGACCCAAAGGTCAAGCAGTCGCCCGACGGTCGCTTCCATTGGTGTTCGGTTGCCGGTGCCAATGACGGGAAGACCATCTGCCTGTTCGCTCCGCCGAGGAGCTTCTGATGCGCGTCCTGATCCTGGCGACCAGCAAAAACCCAGCGCTCGATGCCGATATCGTCGAGATGCTTGCCGATTACGCGGCCGACGGCGGTTTCGAGGCCGAAGCGATCCTCGAGCCGCAGGATCTTTGCTCGGCGCTCTACCGCGACCCGCAGGCCATTGGCGTCATCTGGACGGACTCGGCCGGCATCGCGAGCGTAATTTGCCGCAACTGGCGGCAGGCAGCCGTCAAGAACATCCTCTTCTTCCTGCTGGTTCCGGTCGCCAATCCGAGGACAATCGGTGAAGAGGTCATCCGGCGCGTCGGGATCCTCCTACACGGCGCAGACGACGTACAGCCGGCGCCGATCGACAAAGTCGAGTTCGTCGCCCGCCTGGCGGCGCTGGCGCGGCGCGATCGCGGACCATCCGTCGAACGGCTGGTGAAACTGCCATGTGAGGCCGTGTTCGACGCAGTCCGCGGGACGGTCACGCATCCTGGCGGCACCGTTCTGCTCACGCAGACAGAGGCGAGCGTTCTCGAATTGCTGACGCTGCGCCAAGGCTCGATCGTCTCCAAAGAGATGGTGATGAATTTCCTCTACAGCGGCCGGGACGAACCCCAGATCAAGATCATCGACGTCCTGGTATGCAAAATTCGCCGCAAGCTTCATGCCCCGCTTGGCGGGATTGATATCATCCAGACGGAGTGGGGCCGCGGCTACCAATTCATCCCGGAAGGCTTCGTTCCGGCGCTGTCCGACGCGCGCGTGAGGGCCGTCGGGTGAGTGAAACGAAGGAGAAGGTCGCGCACGTTTGGCAGCGTGACGCGCTCGACTGGTATGTTGAAGAAGAGTTCGTCACCCGAGCGCTTGTAAAGGTCGAGCGCTTTGTTGGCCCGGTTCTGGACCCATGCTGCGGACAAGGCAACATTGTGAAAGGCCTGCTCGCCGCCGGCGTACAAGCGGTCGGCACCGACATCGTCCAGCGTGTTCCAGAAGGCACGCCATGGTTTCTCGGAACTGCGGATTTCCGGGAGGTGGGCGCGATCTCGCAGCCAAATATCTGCATGAACCCCCCATTCTTCCGTGCGAAGGGCGCCGAGGCCTTCATCCGGAAGGCGCTGACTGTCGCGACCGGGAAGGTGATCGCATTCGCCGACATCAAGTTTCTCGCCAGCGCCGGCCGGGCGAAGGGCTTGTACGCCGAGTTCCCGCCCAATCGCGTCTGGTCGATCTCTCCTCGCCCATCCTGCCCGCCCGGTGAATTCCTACTCGCTGGCGGCGAGGCGGACGGCGGCACTGCGGACTGGGTGTGGATGGTCTGGGATCAGACCGCACCGTTCTATGGCACCCAATTCGACTGGCTCCGCGCCGAGGCGGTGCTGGCATGACGCTTACCCTTAGAGACCGCGTCGCCGAGGCCATGCGCGAGTCCCGCATCGGCCGCACGCGCTTCGGCTGGGACCAATGCGACCAGGAGGAGTGGCGTAGGAGTGCCGACGCCCTCATGCGCTACGGCCGCCATCTCGGATTCGAAATCGTTGAAACTGGCAACATCGCTCATCGGCCGGCGCCGCCGGTCACCCCCGTGATCTATGCGCTTGATGACGCGCGCGACGCCAGTGTTGAGCGGTCCGTTCGCTGCGACGGTGCCGGCAACTGGTCGATCGTGTCGACGAAGCGCGACGCCCGCCGAGCGGCGATCGACAGCAAAACCCTGCTCACCTTCACCCTCGCCGAGGCCGACCTCGACTGCGATCGCATTCTCGCCGGCGACCCGACGGCGAAGGACATCAAGGGCGTGCTGACCAAGGTCGCCGCCGCCAATGTCATCCGCACCCTGAATGCCGAAACGATGGAGCCGTCGTGACGAACGAGGTCAACGCCCGCTCCGTTCCCGTCTATGGCGGCTACCATGGCGAATTCCGGAAGGTCCACAAGGCCGGCTGGGAGAAGGTCTGCGAAGGCGGCACGCCTCGGGTATACGACACTGAAGACCAAGCCGAGGTGGCAGCCTGGCGCGCGCTGAAGGCGCACCTGTGCGGCGACATCGTCGGCACTGGCATGGAACGCACGTCCGCTCGATCGAAAGCTGAGAGCCTGTTCGGCGCGATTTTTCGCAAGGGCCGCAAGATCCCGGTGGTCCGGCGATGAGGTTCACGCAATCATTGTCACGTGGCCGAGTTCCCCTCCGCGCAGACATCAAGGTCGCCACCCGTCGGTATGATCGAAGGGTGGATTTGAAGACGAAACCTTGTTTCCCGTTCAAAGCCGAAGGCGTCGCGATATTTGATATTGGTGAACGCCTTGAACTGTTCACTAAAAAACTCATCCCGATGCTGTTGGAGAAACGCGCCATCGAACTGGACGGTCATGACTTGACCTTCGCCAGGGCCGAGATCGACCGTTCGTTTTGTTTCAGGATCGGAAAAGAGTATTTGCTCCTGTCGACCGGCGACTCTCTGACAACCAAACTGCACATCATAGGCAGGCGTCTGGCCCGTATTCCTTACCGCGATTTGCACCGGCACCTGGGGCCGGTCATTCGTTTCGACCTTCGCAGACACAACAAACAAATAGGCTCTGAGCTGGCGTTCGCTATTCTCACGTGCGTGCGCCAGCGTTTCCTGGGCAACGGCAAGCGCATGGTCGCCGCCTCTTGCCTGCTTGTACAAAATTCCAATAGTAGCTCCGGCGGCGATTGCGGCGGCCCAGCCACTAAGTGCCGAAAACCAGCCCTGAACCGTACAACCGCTCCCCTCGCACCAATCCGGTCCGATGGCGAAGGCAAGGGCGACCGCGATTACGGCGAGCAAACCAATCCACGCCAGAGCATTTACAAGAATTCGGAAGCCCCAAGAAATCATTCTCATACCCCGCCACCGGCGCTCGATATCACGAACTGCCATCTGATGGCGAGTTTCTCCCCATTTCGAGAGGCCCTCTGATGGGCTCAGACCCCAAATTCGACGCCGAACTGGCGCGGGCCATGGAAGCCGTCGCGTTGAAGATCATGCCCGAGTTCATGGGCGAGCCGAACCGCGCCCTGTCGTCGCCTGGCAAGGAATGGCGCTGGGGCAAGAAAGGCGCCTTCTCGGTCGACTGCAAAAAAGGCGTCTACAACGACCATGAGGACGGCGACGGCGGCGGCGTGCTCAAGCTGCTGCAGGCCTACCGCGGCTACAGCAAGGCCGAGGCCTTGGAGTGGCTGGAAGAACAGGGCCACATCGACAGGCGCGAGCAGCAGTACAACGGCGCCAACGGCGCTGCTAAGCCCCAAGGCAAGTTCGCCGGCTTTATGGACGATCACCCGATCGCGACGTTCCAGTATTTCGACGACAAGGGAAAGCTCGCCTATGAGGTTCTGAAATTCGCGAAGACAGCGCCGCGCCGTTACATGCAGCGCCGGCCGCATCCGGCTGGCGGCTGGATTTGGGGATTGCAGGCTGGGCTCTACGGCAAGACGAAGAGCGGTGACTGGTTCAAGGCCAAGGCCGGCAAGCATTACGAGGACGAGAAGCAGTTCGAGGACACCAAATGGGTCCTCTACAACCGCGCCGAGGTGCTGAAGGCGATCAAAGAGGGGCGGCCTGTCGTCCTGGTCGAAGGCGAGAAGGACGTCGAGACCCTGCGCGAGTGGGGCCAGGTAGGCACCACGAACCAAGGCGGGGCGAAGAACTGGCACCCGGAACTCAACGCCGACCTCGCCGGCGCCGATCTCGTCATATGCTCGGATCTGGACGATGCCGGAAAGGCGCGCACCATGTTGCGTGGCGCCGATCTGCGGCCGATCGCCAAGCGGGTTCGCTCGCTCGACCTGGCGCTGCACTGGAAGGATGCGCCGGAGAAGTCCGACGTCACCGATTGGAAAGACCAGGCCGGCGGCACCAGCGAGAAGTTCGAGATCCTGGTCAAGAAAGCGCCGGCTTGGGTTCCCGAGCGGCCGCGCGCCTTTGGCGCCTACTATCACGACGAGCTCGACGGTCCGGGACTCGAGTACGACTACATCATCGACGGACTGATCACGACTCGAGGGCGCTCGATCATCGGGGGGCCATCGGGATCCGGCAAATCGTTCCTCGCCCTCCACGCGGCCTATTGCGTCGCGCGCGGGCAGGATTTCTTCGACTATTCCGTCGAGCGCGGCGGCGTCATCTACCAGGCCGGCGAAGGCGGCCTAGGCATGAAGAAGCGCCAGAAGGCATATCGCAAGCACTTCAACGTTTCCGAGGACGAGGAGATTCCGCTCGTCGTGCTGCCGGCGAAGGTCGACCTGTATTCTCGCGAGGGCGACACCGATCGGCTGATCGAGGCGATCAAGTCGATCAAGATCACCATGTCGATGCCGCTCCGCATCGTCTTCATCGACACACTGGCAACGGCGACCGTCGGTGCCGATGAGAACAGCGGCAAGGATATGTCCGTGGTGTTGGCGAACATTGCCCGCATCGAGCACGAATGCGGCTGCCACGTCTGCCTGGTCCACCACATGAATGCCGACGGCAAGAAGCTGCGGGGCCACACCTCGATCCACGCCAATGTCGACACCGTGATCGTCGTCAACCAGGACGAGGAGACACGAATTCGTACCGCGCGGCTCGCCAAGCAGAAGGACGACGAGGACGGCATCAAGATCACGTTCTCGCTCGCGTCGGTTCCGGTGGGACTCAACCCAAAGACGCAACGCGAGATCACGTCATGCGTGGTGCTGACCGTCGGCGAGAAGGAGCGGCTGAAGAAAGAACAGGAACGGCAGGGCTTCTATGTGAACCCGACCGAGCGGCGCATCATGATGAACCTGTTCGACACTGTCGATCGGCATGGCAAGTTCATCGCCAACGACAAGGAAGGCCCTAAAGCGGCCGTCGGACGCGTCGTCGTGGACTGGAAAGACTACCTGGTCGTCGCCCTCGAAAAGATGCTCGAGGTCGAGGATAAGGCTAAGGCCACCGACCAGATTCGAAAGGAATTTGCCCGCGCGAAAGACGGCCTGACCAAGTATGGGCTCATCAAGATGGTGAAGCCCTACATGTGGTGGGATGGCAAGCCAATTCGCGGGTTCAAGCGAACCTTCCCAAAACCCGAAATTTCGGACGAGGACCGGACGAGTACCGGACAAACACCGGACGAACCCGTTTCCGAGGGAATGCGCGAGTTGTTCGAAACTGGCGGGGACATCGTGCTCTGATGGCCCGCCGCAAGCTGCAGAAACCGGCGCCGAAGAAGCGCCATTTCACCGAACGGTTCGGGCATCCGGTCGTCATTCGCTGGACGATCGCCAAAGGCGCCTTCATCGGGTTCCTGACCGGCCTTGGCTACTCGTCGGCCGATATCGAGAAGCGCATGGCCGACGGGACAAGCAGGGCAACCGTCCGCCGGCAATGGAAGAATTGGGGTCTGCCGCTGACCGAAGTCGGCGGGCCGAAGCATCGCCGCATCTCGATCAATCTCACCTTCCACGAGCGCGCCAAGCTCGCGCGCCAGGCCAAAAAGCGTGGATTAACGGGCGAGGAATATCTTCGCCGAATCAACGTCTGCGCAATCCGGGACGACATGTACGATGCAATCACAGATGGTGAGTTCGACTGATGGCGGCTGGGATCCCACACTCGTTAAAGACGCGATGGTCCACGCGTTTGAGGTGCTGTTCGACACCACCGGCCAAGTCGGCCCGGATTGGTTCAAGAACAATTGGCCGGAATACCGCGTGACCTTCGAGGACGAGGTCGGGCAGATCGCCCAGGGCACCGAGCGGCAGATCGAACGCGTGCGGGTCCAGCGCACGGCCCGCGAGATCACCATCATGGAAAAGGTGCTGATCGGCAGCAAGGGGCCGGAAGGCCAGCAGCTGCCGAATTGGGGCAAGTACGTCGAGGACGCGCCGGCTGCACGCCGGGCGCTCGTGACCTGGTGCTTCTGGGAAATCCGCGGCCGCCACACCGAAGTCGAGTGCGAACGCCGCGGCTGGGCCTATTCGACGTTCCGGCGTCGTCGGGACGTTGCGGCGAAAGCGATCGCGTCGCGGCTCAATCAAGCTGGCATTAAGGCGTGGTAGCCCGCTAGTGTGGTGCAAGCAGCGTCGTGGCAATACCGGTGAAAAAACCGCCGAACATTTTCACCATATCCGAAGCCGACTTTAGCTTCGCTTGGTTTTCTGGAGTATCTTTGGTGACCCACAAAACGCCTATCGAGCCCAGAAACGCGATGCCGATGATGGCGATCACCATGAGTGCGACATAAGGGATCATCCACCCCAGGTCGGGCTTTGCTGCCTCCGGCGGTGGTGTCACCGCACTTTGCGCAAAAGCCGTGCTCACAAATAAGCTCGAGACATGGAGCCAGCGGCGAAACCAAAAGAACAGAGTTAGGGCGAGACTGAGAACACCCAAAACCGCTGCCATGATGGTCATCATAGAATAGCTGGCTTTACTAACCTGAATCTCAAACTGATCGCCGTATCTCATGTACCTCATGATCTCGTCGCGGTGTCGAGCCTCCATCTTGTAGATGTCAAAAAGGACATCCAATCGGGCGGCCATTCTTTCGTGACGCGCCTTCCGCCTTCTAACCTCTCGCCCGCCAGTGCGGTACGAGAAGAAACCTCCAATCGATACCAGCACCACCATTATGAAAAACGGCAGCCAGTCCCATGGATCATTAGGATTGTTCAGCATTTTGTCCCCCTTCGTCTGAATTAGCAGCTTATAGCACACCAGCCATCTTCAACCCGATCGCCGCTACCGCACCCCATGCGGCGATCTCAAACAGCCGACGTTTAGCACCCTTGCCAGGCTCCTCGCTGATGTCGATCGACGGGACGTGCTTCAGGTAGAGGTTCGCCTCCGGTGCCGCGGTGCCTTCCGGACCGGGATCAATTCCCCTCGCCTGCATCATCCGGCGGCTGAACGCCCGCCCTGCGGCGTTCTCGTCCAGCCCTGCATGGTACTTCTTCCGCAAGGGTGTCGACTCGAGCACGACCTGGCGCTCTTCATCTGAAATCGATCCGACCTGCCCGGCCGGCATGATCACCTTCACCTTCTCGACCTCGCTCGGAACGTTGTCCTCGCCGATCACCGAGATCAGCGCCTCGCCGATCTTCAACGTCGGCAATTCCTCGCGCGTCTTGAAGCCCTTGCGCGGGCGAATTGTATCGGCCGCCGCCTTGATCTTCCTCAGCGACTCCGCCGTGTGGGCGCGCATCGCGTGCAGGATCCTCGTGCCGAGCTGTTCCAGGACAGCTGCCGGCACGTCGGTTGGCGATTGAGTGACGAAGAACACGCCGACGCCCTTGGATCTGACCAGGCGGACAAGCCGCTCGATCTTCTGCAGCAGGTGCTTCGGCGCGTCGGCGAACAGCAGGTGCGCCTCGTCGAAGAAGAACACGAGCTTGGGCTTGGGCAGGTCGCCGGCCTCGGGCAATTTGCGGAAGAGCTCGGAAAGTAGCCATAGCAGGAAGGTCGCGTAAAGCTTCGGCGCCTCGAGCAATTGGTCGGCATGCAGCAGGTTGATTGTGCCCCTGCCCTCTGCGTCGACAGCCATCAGGTCGAGGATATCGAACGGCGGCTCGCCGAACAGGCGATCGCCGCCCTGTGCTTCAAGCGCGAGCAAATTGCGTTGGATGGCTGCGATCGAAGCAGCGGTGACATTGCCGTATTTCCGGCAGACGTCCTCCCGCTCCTCGATCATGTCGTTGAGCGACCAGCGCAAATCGTCCAGCGTTAGCATGAAGGTCTGTTCGTCCTCCGCCTTGCGGAACACGATATCCATGGCGCCTTCCTGTGCCTGGTTGAGCCCGAGCATGCGCGCCAGCAGGCCAGCGCCCATATCCTGCACGCTCGTCCGCACCGGCAGCCCATGGCGGCCGAAGATGTCCCACAGCGCAACAGGGAAGCGCCCGCCGGCGGCAACACCGGACAGATCGCCCTTGATATCGGCCGCGAAGACAGGAACTCCGGCGGCGCTGAATTGCTCGGCCAGGCGCTGCAGGGTGACAGTCTTGCCGGTGCCAGTGGCGCCCGTGACGAGCCCGTGCCGATTGGCAAGGCGGAGCGGCAGACCAACGGTAGCGCCAGTCGAGGTCATGCCGATCTCGATGTTCATGGCCGCATGCTCCGGATCGCGGACCTGACAGAACGGATGTTCACGTTCGTCACCAGACGGATGTACTTGTCGGAGTGTTCTTTAGGTGTCTGGAAAACATGGGTGTTGTCGTAACCGCCCGGGATGTCTGCTGTGAAGCGAATTTCAAAGCCGCCGTCAAAGCGAGCGAATCGAGCGTCGGCCTGCTTGACGTCATCCCGCAACACGGCAGCCAGGTATCTCTCGCGTTCCTGCTCGATGAACAATTCGTCAATCGTCGTCATCGCCATTGCCCTCCGTGATCTCGTCTGCCCGCTCAAGGAACGGGAATTCGCCGGCACCTGGTCGCTGGTTGTCGCGGATGATGTGCTCTGCGGCGAGCTGGCGCGCTTCGCTCAGCGCACCCTCGAGTCGCAGTAGCCCGAGCGCGACGTGCACCCATGGCGGAATATCGTTCTCGTCCCGCAGCCATTTCTTGACCGTCTGTGGTCTCACGCCGAAGATCCTGGCGAAGGCGAACACCGGCATTGCCATGTCCAGCAGCTCGGTCCGAAGCTGCTCCCCGGTCATTCTCTTGTATTCGAATCGCGGCATGTTCTTCCCCGGCATCGTCGCGCCGAGGAGCATAGACATAATCTGGTTCATGGTCAGCCGACCTTTCCGAGCTTGGTTGTTCGAACGTGGCAAGGAAATTCCCGCTTTGCCCATGCGCGCCATGCCGAAGCATCGCCGCGCTTCCCAAAATCTTGGTAGAGCATCGGCGACGGCGGCATGGTGAGCGCGTAGATGGTGACGCGGTGCATGCTTACGCCTCGCCATCGCATTCCGTCGCCTCGGACAGGAAATCCCAATGAGGCAGCTCTACCGTGTAAAACGCGGTGTAGAGATGAGCGGCGATGCGGCGCCATCCATCGGTTTGGGGCAAATAGAATTCGAAGTGAACGAAACGCGGGCGACGACCGGCAGCACAAAAGTCCCACCCAACGCGGGTGCTCCAATGCATTTCGGCCGGTATGGCGCCAGGGTGTGGTGTTTCCCACGATCTCCCGCGCTCGCGGTGCTTCGTCGGCGGGAATTGCAGATTGTGCGCGGTGCGCGCGGCATCCGCCAGCACGTCGACGTCGACCTCGTCGCGCTTTAGCAGCCATAGCGCATATTCCAGCGCCTTTGAATCGGCCTCCGGGCCGGGTTTGGCTGTCGAGCGCATGGGCTTTGCCATCGTGCGAGCGTGCGCAGCGCGGTCGGCAACATACCATTTGCTTTCGTATTTCATTTTCGGGGTATTGCTCATGGCGGGCATGTTCTCTCCTTTCGAATTGGCCCACGATCGGGCCGTTGCTGGTTGCTAGATGCGCTCCGCGCCGGTGGGCAATGGCCCGTCTCCGTGGTGCACGCGAAAGACGCCGGGCGCGTCTTCAGGGAAGCGGATCTTCTGCCCGGGGGATTGCTCCTCACCCAACGTTGCGCAGACGATGACGCGAAGGCCTGAAATCAAAGCGAGTTCTCCGGCGATCGCCAACGCGTCGCGCGGGCCTTTGATGTCAGTGATCGCTTCGCAAGTTCCGTCCGGCTCGGGAAAGCGCCCGTAGACGGTGAAGAATTGGGCGACGCTGGCCGGCTGGTTGCCGATCGTCGTGCCGGGCTCTTCGCCATCGTCGACGCAGCCCGCCAATTCCAGATGCTCGAATTGCTTCCAATCCGGCGCGGCGTAGTCGGTGCAGCAGTTGAAGAGCCGCGCGCGCTTTGCGTCATCCATTGGCCTGGCCCTCCGCCTTGGCGATCGCGGGCAGTACAAATGCGCGCCGCCAATTGCCAAACCATTCGACCAGATCACCGCCGTTGACCTCGACGTCATGCTCTTCCTGACATCCCAGCTGCCTTAGTGCCGGCGCTGAGTCGAATTGTGGCCAGTCGGTCACAGCGAGTTTTAGCACGGCCAGCAGGTCAGGCCGCGCCTGCTCGCGCGGGATTGCCGCTCGAAGCCCAGCGAGGATGTCGGAAACGCCTTCCTGTGTTTCGTCGTCCTCAAAGCCGCTGATGAACGACTCGGCTTGAACGAGAGCGTCGACCGTGTCGTTGACATGATCGGGCAGCGAGACAGACGCCGCGAACAGATCGGCGTGAACTTCGTCGATCGCCTTGCCGACGATCACCCCAAAAGCATTCCGGATGTCGGTTCCTTCGGCCTTGAACGGCCCATGAAATTCGCTGATGCGGGAGCCGGCCCGCTGGATGTCGGCAAGCGTAAATTTGGGCATGGTGGAATCCTTTCAGACAGGCAGCGACGCGGGGGCGGCTGCGATTAGGTAAATGGCGGAGAACGCGAGGAACGCGGCCACGGCGAGGAATGCGGCGAGGTCTTGGACGAGGTCTTTCATGCGTCGACCGCCAAAACCACGGCGTTGACGTTGGTGCCTGACGAAGCGAAAGCGCCCTCCGGCAAAGCCTCCCAATGCGCACCTTTGGCCTCGACCATGTCGCGGAAATCGGTTGTTTTCCGATTACTGCGGAAGGTGACCGACGCCGACATGATTGCGACCAGCCGGCCGCCTGGCTTCACGAATTTTAGGGCGTGCGCGACGTGATCAATATCCGCCTGCTTTGCGAAGGGCGGGTTCATGACTACGCGGTCAAAGCCCGGTTCCGGGCCCGGATCGATGGCGAGAAAGTCCAGCATTGTCAGCCCGCCTGCGCCGAACGAAGCGAAATGGCGCGTGACGCAGGCTGCGTGCCGCTTTGGGTCGATCTCATTGCCCCAGACAGTTGCCCCCTTGGCCGCCGCGCCGGCGACTAGATTGCCGATGCCTGCATTGGGCTCATAAACCCACATTCCGGGCTCGACTGCAGCGAGTTCGATGACGCGCGCCACCACATCCGGCGGCGTGTCGAATTGACCAAAATCCTGTTTGACCCGGCGGAATTCGCCAGTCATCAAGGCTTGCTCAATCGCCTCGGCAGCCGGTTCGCTGAAGACATGCGCCTTCGCGCTGCGGTTCCACTTGCCGCCATTAGCTTCCAGAACCTTGTTGACGTCCTGATAGGTCTTGCGGTCGAGCTGCCCGCGCAGATAGAGGTTGTTGCCGACCGTTTCGGCCTGGCTGAGTACGGCGAGAATGTGCTGACTGATTTCCACGATTGTCTCCTTTTTGGGCGCGCACAATTGCGCTGTTGAGCGAGGATGCGGGGCGGGCGAACCGCCCCGCACTGATCACGCGGCGGCGCGAATTCCCTTCAGCTCGGCCATCTTCGCGCCGAGCAGCCACAGGGCTTTGTTCAACTTCACGTCTTGATCGATCCCGTTGACTTCGCGCGTTGTGACCCGGCGCCGGCGGTTGTTGGCGTCACGACCGACACCGCGCAGCCCGCCCCGAATGACGTTTTCCTGCACGACATTGAATTGCGTCCACAGGTCTGCGGCGCGGTCGTCGTGGCGGCGCGGCATGAGGAGCTGAGCGGGCTTGATCGGGGTTTCAACATTGCCGTCTGCATCGGCGAAGCGGAGCAGGTGCGCCGCTTCGGCAAGAATGGCCGACTCGTCATTGTTCAGCTTGACCGTTGACCAGTCCTGCGGCGCGGCAAGCGCCTTTTGTGCCGCGTCGAGAACGGTATACGTGCCTTCGATCACCTTGCCGGCAACGTCGCCGGAATGGCGCACCTTGAGCGAGTCCAGCGTTGCCGTCTGCGAGACCATCGAATTCAGGCAACGAATGCGGAAAAGGCCGGCCATGAGGTCATATGCGCTCGTCCCGTCGTTCGCGTTCTTCAACAGAATTTCGCAGACGGTATCGCCGACCGAATAGGCCGCTTCGTTGTCCAGCCGGCGGAGGCGCAGCAGGTGCTTTGTGAAGTCTTTCCGGCTTTCGTCTCGCGTGCCGGACTGCTTAGCGCCGACGACGTGAAAACCCTCATTTGCCAGCGCCCGCACAATCTCAATCGTGGGGATGGGCTGGAAACGTTCGGACCGGCTTTCATGAGCAGCCAGCGCGAAAACCGACGGCGCACGCATGCGCAACTCGTCTTCGGTCAACGCGCGGCCGGTGTCGAAACGCGCGGTCGGGGTGTAAATGTTCATTGAAAAAGCTCCTTTTGATCAGCCCACAATCGGGCAAGTTGGCCACAATCCGACCATCGGGGCGGCCATGCCTGGCCGGCCGGAAAGGCGATGGTGAGGCGCGGCCCGAAGGCCGCGCGCTATGTGTCACGCCTTCGGCAGCTTGAAGCCGTCCAGCCATGACGGACCATGGGTGTTGCGGAGGTTGCGCAACGTCCCGGTGTCGTCATACGGCGGCTGCCCCAACCATGCCCCTCGCAGGATGCTCTTCCACATCCGGCCGTGCTTCGCGGCATAGGCTTGCACCGCTGCGAGCTCTTCAGGCGTGAGATCGTCGTAACGGTCGTGCCTCATGGTCACATTTCCAGCCATGCGCGCTTTGCAGCGCGGGCGTTGCGGCGGACATCGCGGCGCACGCGGCCTTCGATACGGTCGGAAAACTGGCGCTTGTCGGTCTTCATGTTCGTTCCTTTCATGTTGCCCACAATCGGGCGGTTGCGGTCTAGCGACCATCGCAGCGCCCAGCGTGCCGGGCGCTGAAAAAGGCGCTAGATGGGCTGGCCCGTGCAGGCCTCAATGTTGGCGTCCGTCGGCACGGCCCGCGCGAGCGTGCAGGCCGTGACCGGCTGTTGCAGCGAGGCGCCGTAAACGATGTAGTCGGCAAGGTGACAGACCAGGCCCTTGGCCTGATAGCGCCCGAAGGCGTTCGGCAGCGGCGCGCGGTCGCAGGACTCGGAATAGACGAAAGCCGCGTCATAGATGCGCCCGGCCTGAAGACCGGACACCAAAGCGCCGGCGACGAAAGCGGAGAGGAGCAGCGCGCGCATGTCACGCCTCGATCTTGCGGAAGATGGCAACGGTCAGGCCGAGCGAGTCAGCGAGATAGGCGCGCTCCTGCTTCAGGAACGAGGAAAGCGTCTCGTCGGTAGCATGAGCAGTCCACACCCCAGCGCGGAGGATGAACAAGCCGAAGTCGTGAGTGGGGTTCATGTCACGCCACGACGTTGGAAAAGCGCGCGTCGCGACGCTTGGCAGCGGCCGCAGCCGCCGGCGTGAGATAGACCACGCTGCAGCAATGGTTGCCGTCGACGCGCTGCCAACGATAGCGGACGACGCGTTCGCCCTTGCGCGTGGTCTTGAAGGCGACGACATGCGCGGGAACTGGTCCTGCCCAGATGTCATGAAAGGTTGCGGTGGGAGTGTTCATGCTGTCTGCCTTTCGATGGGCTCACAATCGAGCCGTTTTGCAAGAACACTCTCTCAAAACCGGGGCGGAATGTAAAGCAAATAATGCGCTATGAGCATGAAAACATGCGCTTTTTCTTCGTTCCCTACTTGGCCTTGGAGTGACGCCGCCCGGCTATACCCGCCTTGCCATAGTCGAAACGGTTCGCGTTGCTTGTACCTGGCCTGCGCATGCTGCCGCATGCTGGCCTGCTCTACTGCACAACCCTGCGACTCTGCCCACAACTTGACCGCGTGAGCACTTTTCAGCGAAAAGCACTCCCATACCCGATAGCGTCGCACACCATGCCCGCCGAGCTGCAGCAGCTCCGCGCCACCCAGCCCGCCCCTGCCCATGCGTGGTCGCTCTGCTCGAGCATGATGTTGCATGGTCACAGCGCCCCACCAACACGCGCCCACCCTGCCCCGCCTCGCCCCTCGTCCTGCATGCGTGGCGCTCATGGTGGCCTGCGCCTGGCTCGAGCTGCTACCAGCAAAAGCGACTTAGGGACCGTATCAGGGGGCGAGCGCCAGCGGAGCGCAGCCCCGCGGTTATTTACCGACCTTATGCCCTATAGGGGCCTTCCGCCGCTCTGGGTCGAAATGGTGTCAAGCGGAATCGCACTCTGGCCGCTGACTGGCTGAAAATACTTCCCGGACGGAACTCGGACAAATCCCGGACAATTCCGGGACAAACTCGGGACAGCCGGAAAACGGTAACGATCTGGAAAGCCTGTTCGAAAGTCGGGGGGTTGACCGAAGCTCGCAAGAGGGGCAGTTTCTCGCGACCTCCCCCCTCGCGTAGACGCTAAATCCTGCTCAGATGGCTGATCGGGGCGGCGTCAAGCCGACCCCTCATAGAGCTCTATGTTACAGGACTATCTCTGTCCCTGAGATATTGCGTCGACCCTTGATACGAGTCCCTTGTGCGCCAACGCAACGTAACTATGCTGACGGGCATGAACACGGAATTCACGGGCTTCTTAGCAGACGGCAAGCACGCCGCGTGGCGTTCGGTATGGCAGGGAATATTCCTTCTGCCGGCGATTGTGCTCTGGTTGCTCGGTCTAGATTTGCCACCTCCGCTGTTGATCGCAATAGGTGGCGCCCTTTACCTCGTTTCATCGATATTGGGGGCCTATGCCCTGGACAGATGGCAAACACCAGCTGAAAAGGCGGTGGAGGCCTTGATGCAAGATATTGCCTCAACCTCAGATCGCCTTAGCGAGATCGAATCCCAGCTTGCGCGGGCCCATCTGGAAGGTGTCTATGACACAACCGTGGCCCGACTGTCAGAAGCGGTAGATCGACATCGCGCTTATCTGGCCCACCTGGAAACGGGAAGCGATGAACTAATGATGGGTGTCGACCTGACGGCGGTTGTTGAGGCGATTAATGAATGGAACCGTGTGTTTGGGGCCAACCTAGTGGCAAAGGACCTTAAACCCGGCTGCGTCGCGGAGCTGAATGAACTGCGTCTCCAAGTGGAAGCTGGGTACAAGGCAGAACAAGCCAAAGGCCGAACGTTCTAGTGGTGCAATTTAGTTGGGGGTGGCGGCGCGATGAAGATCACCGCCACCTTCCACCAGGATTCGGAGCTCATCCGCTTCCTGCAGAAACTCGAAGGCCCGGAGATGCAGCAGGCCGCCGCTCGCGGTCTGAATGAGCATGCGGGCGAGCAGGCCCGGCAATCTGTCGTCCGTATCGCAGCGACCACCGGTGTTCCGGCCGGGCGCGNAGCATGCGGGCGAGCAGGCCCGGCAATCTGTCGTCCGTATCGCAGCGACCACCGGTGTTCCGGCCGGGCGCGTGAGATCGAAGACTCGAGTGGTCAAGGCGGCGCCAGGACCGAGCATGACGGCAGAGGTCGTCACGGCCGACGTTGCCATCCCTCTCGCCGAATACGGCAACCCCGTCTGGGTTCGAGATCTCAATCCGATGTCGGACGGGAAGTTCGGCGGCTCGGTCAGTTCCATGCGAGGCGCCGAGGCAACCGGATGGAATGTGAGGCGGCAATTTCCGCACTCTTTCATCGCCAATGGCCAGGTGGTCGTCCGCACAACGAAAGACAGGTTCCCGTTGAAAGTCCTCTCCATGGCGGTGCTCGCCAACGAGTTGGCGAAGCCGACGAGGCCGAACGTGCCGGCGTCTGAACGGTTCGCCGCGCTGGATCTCGAAAAGCGGGTCGTGCGGCAGGTAATCAGGACGCTCGGGCTGTAGCATCGTGGGCAGGCCAGTCGGGAAGAAGCTGTCAACTGCGACGGCTATCCCGCCTACCTGCTCGAAAGCCGATCTCGCAAACCTGGTCGGCGTGTCGATCCGCTCGATCACGGATTGGGACCAGAAGGGTGTTTTCCGGCGGGCCGTCGGCCGCGGTCGGTACGAGACGGTCGCTTCGGTCAACGGATACATAGCCGCGCTGCGCGAGCAGGCTGCCGGCAGAGCATCGGCAACTGGCCAATCGCTGACTGACGAGCGCGCCCAGACTGAAAAGGTCATCCGGCAGATCAAGGAACGCGAACTCGCCAAAATGACAGGCGAGTCCATGACACTGTCGGAGATCGAGGCAAGCTGGTCACAGTTTGCCCAGACCATAAAGGCGGCGGTGCTGTCGATCCCTGGCAAGGCACGATCGAGCATTCCGCACCTTACGCCGCATGACGCCGACGTCTTGAAACACATGTGCCGCGATATTCTGCTGGACATGGCCGAAGAGGTCGAGGCTTCGGTAATTTCTGGTGACTCGAGGGAGATCTTGGGTGAAAAGTGATGCCGTGAAGCGCCTTTTTGGCGCTCTCGGCAAGGCGCTTCGACCCCCTGAGATCCTGTCATTTTCGCAGTGGGCGGCCAAGCACTTCCGCCTTTCGGCGACGTCATCGGCTGCGCCTGGCCGCTTTCGGCCATGGAAATTCCAGCGCGGGATCCTGGACGCGATGGGCGACCCGCTGATCGAGCGGGTTTCGGTCATCAAGAGCGCCCGAACTGGCTACACTGTCAGCCTTATCGCGACGATCGGGGCATTTGCGGTCAACGACCCCTGCCCGATCATCCTGCTGATGCCGACGGATGACGACGCTCGGGGCATTGCAGTCGACGAGCTCGATCCGGCCTTTCGCGAGACGCCGGCGCTGCGCGACGTCATGCGAATCGGCCGGTTTGACGGTCGCAACACGCTGACGCAACGAATGCTGCTCGGCGGCGGATCGCTGAAGATCCTGTCGGCCATGGCGCCACGTAACCTTCGCCGGCACACGGCCAAGGTGCTGCTGTGCGACGAGGTCGACGGCATGAAGGTCACCAAGGAAGGTGACCCGATCAAGCTGGGCGAGAAACGGACGACGTCGTTTGCCGATCGTAAGATCGTTGTCGGATCGACGCCGACCGACGAAGCCACGTCGATCATCATCAAGCGCTATGAGGAATCGGACAAGCGGGTTTTCGAGATCCCGTGCGTGCACTGCGACGTGCCGTTCGAATTGATGTGGGAACATCTGGACTGGAAGTCGGGGCAACCCGAAACGGTCGTCTGCATGTGCCCGAATTGCGGCACCGAGATCGAAGAGCGGTTCAAGCCGCAGATGGTCGAGAACGGCGAGTGGCGCGCGACCGCGCCGCACGTCAAGGGCCACGCTGGCTTCCGGCTGAACGCGCTGATCTCGCAGTTCGCCAATGCGTCATGGCCGAAGCTGGTCGAGGAGTATGAGAAAGCGCTGAAGGCCGGCGCTTCCGACATGCAGGTGTTCTACAACACCGTGCTCGGCAAGGTTTGGTCGACCGCGATCAACTATGTCAACGAGAACCAGCTCCTCGCGCGCTGCGAAAACTTCGGCATCGCGTGGGATCATGCACAATCGGCATGGCGTCAGGATATTCCCGAAGATGTCGCCTACATCACGGCCGGCGTTGACGTCCAGGTCGACCGCCTCGAGGTGGTGCTGGTCGGCTGGTCGCGCAACCATCGTTATGTGCTCGGCCATCTCGTCATCCGCGGCTCGGCGCTGCTTCAAACCACATGGGACGAGCTCGATTCGCTCCTCATGACCGTCTGGAAGCATCCGCTCGGCGGTGAGATCGGCGTCGAGGCAGCCTGCGTCGACTCGGGCGACGGCAATATGACCCAGCGGGTCTACGACTACTGCGAACGGACACAGGGCAGGAAGATTGTCGCCATCAAGGGCGACGACGGTCCTCGGCCGGTCCTGAAGGCGAGCACGACGCGGCGGCGCAACCGCTCGGCGACGCTCTACATCGTCGGCGTCGACCAGGTGAAGACCGACATCCTGGTCTCTTTGCCACTGGAACCCCACGAGCAGCAGTCGTTTCGCTTCGGCAACGTGCTGACAGAACAGTACTTCATCCAGCTCACCGCCGAGCGGCGCGAACTGAAATACGGGAAAGACGGGCGCCCCGAGATCATTTTCGCCCGCATTGGGAAGAGAAAAGCCGAGGCGCTGGACTGCACCGTTTATGGGATCGCGGCAAAACAACTTTGCCGCTTCGATTTTGACAGTCGCTACGAAGATCTGAAGGGCAAGCCGAACACTCGGCCGAGCCTGAAAGACAGCGTGAAGCGGCTCCACGGCTAGGATCATCATGGGCATGCTCGAACGTCTCAGCCGGCCTTTTCGGTCGAGCGCGGCCGTTCCGAAGCCGAAAGCGGCGTATTTTCAGAGCGAAAGGAGCCCGTTCCTCGTCGGCTGGAACCCGCAGTTGCGGGAACAGCAGCAGGACGTCCAGGCATCGTGGGAAAAAGCCGCGGCGCGGTCTATATCAGCGATTCAGAACTCCGGGTTTATGTCCGGCATCGTCGAGGTCTCATCTGGTGGAGTCGTCGGCTCCGGTTTGCGTATGGCAAGCCGCCCCGACGCGGATGTGCTCGGCTGGAAACCGGAATTTGCGACGAAATGGGCTCGCAACGTCGAGACCCGATTCCGCGCGTGGGCGAACAATCCGCGTGAATGTGACGCCCAAGGCCAGATGAACTTCAGCCAAATGCAGCAGGCGGCTTACGCCTCCTACATGGGGCATGGCGAGATCCTGGCGCTGATGCCGATGATACGCCGCGAAGGCAGTGCGTCATTGACCAAGGTGCTGATGACGCCGCCGACGCGGCTGGTCAACTGGACCGACTACACCGGCGGCATGATCCAAGGCGTCAAGGTCGACGCGTGGGGCCTACCGATCGGTTACCGGCTTCGCGAGCGTGAGAACCTGCTCGGCTGGCGCGAACGTGACATTCGCGCGCTCGACGCAGATGGCAGGCCGAATGTGTTGCACATCAAAGACCCGACGATCGCCAGCACCCGCGGCATCGGTCCGTTCGCGTCGGTATTGAAGGTTGTCCGCCAGGTCGACCAGTATTTCGACGCCAACCTAACCTCGGCGATGATTCAGACCATCTTCGCCGCGACGTTGAAGACCAACATCTCTGGCGTCGCCGCCTACGACGGGCTGTTTACCCAGCAAGATCGGGTGAACGGCGGCGCGGTCGACATGTCCGCCTCGGCATTCTCAAACATCAAAGGCGAATGGTACGACGGCGCCAGCATTGATCTGTCGCAGCACGGCCGCATCGCCCACCTGTTCCCGGGCGACGAACTCAATTTCACCGAGGCGAAGCAGCCTGGCCAGCAGCTCGACCATTTTCTCGGCTGGCTGCTGCGCGAGATCGCTCGAGGTGGCGGCGTCACCTACGAGAGTGCGACCGGCGACTATCGCGGGGCCACCTATTCGTCAGTCCGCATGGCTGGCGCCGTCGAATGGCTGACCGTCATGCGCCGACGCAACAACCTAATCGTGCCGTTCTGCAACATGGTGTTTCTGTGGTGGCTGGACGAGGAGATCGCCACGGGGCGCATCGAATTCCCGGGCGGGTATCACCGCTTCAAAGAGATGATGGCCTTCGCGGCACGCGCGACATGGACCGGGCCGGCCAGGCCGCAGGCCGACGATTTCAAGACCGCTCGCGCTTACCAGGTCCGCAAGGACATGCAGGCAACGACATTGTCGGAGATCGCTGAAGAATACGGGCGCGATTGGGACGACGACGCTCGCCAGCGCGCGGCCGAAAACGCGCTGCACGACGAGCTCAACCTGCCCAAGCCGTGGGCGGCGACCGATATCCTGCAGGTCAAGGGTGGTGAGGAAGCTGCGCTGGAAGAGGCGAAAAACGCTGGGGCGCCGCCTGATCAACCCAAAAAGGCGGGCGCCGCGGCTGAAGACGACCCGGATTCGTCGCTGGCCGCGGAACTCGACGACGATCTCGAAGCAAAACTGGACGAGGAATAGGCCGTGGCGATCGACTTCGACCTGATATTCGGCGTCGAGGAGTACGACCCGTGCATTGCGCTGGTCGCGCTTCGCCCCGCCTATATGAAAGCTTCGGTCGGTGGCCAAGTCACGGAAATCACCTTCCGTGACCGAACAGTGAAGTACAGCGCAGGCGACTTCGCGATGTTCGGTGCCCTGATTGCCCGGCTCGAGTCGGAATGCGCGGCCAAACGCGGTCGAGGACCGACCAGATTCGCCATCACCGGCGGCTATCGCCAGGACACCTGGCCTGGGCGGAGGATCAGATGAACATCGTCGAAGCCGCGATTTCGGCGCCATGGGCAATGCTGCCCGAGCGCGTCGAGGAACTTGTTGCCATTGCCTCGCGCGAAAACTCGACGACGCCGGAGGCCCTGGAAGCTTATCGATCTGCCCGGGCCGACAACGGAGAGAGGCTGAAGATCCGCGAAAATGTTGCGATCCTCGACGTCTCCGGTCCGCTGTTCAAGAAGGCGAACCTGTTCGTCGCGTTCTCTGGCGCAACGTCCTACGAGATCCTACGGCGTGATCTGCAAGCGGCACTCGACGACAAGACGGTTGACGCGATCATGATCAACGTCGACAGCCCAGGCGGCGAGGCCAATGGCTGCGACGAACTGGCCGCAGCCATCTTCGCCGCGCGGGCCAAGAAGCCGGTTACGGCTTATGTCAGCGGCATGGCAGCGAGCGGCGGTTACTGGATCGCGTCCGCAGCCGACAAAGTCGTGGTGAGCGACCTGGCCGTCCTCGGCTCGATCGGCGTCGTGCTCGGCATTACCGATCGCAAGAAGGCCGAAGAAAAAGCCGGTATCAGCAGGCTCGAGTTCGTCTCGTCGCAGTCGCCAGGCAAACGGCCGAACGTCGAGACCGATGAGGGCAAGGCTCGCATTCAGAAGATGGTCGACGACCTCGCGAGTGTTTTCGTCTCGGCTGTCTCAAAGCACCGCAACGTGACGCCCGACACCGTCATCAAGAAATTCGGCGGCGGAGGCGTTGAGGTCGGCGCCAATGCCGTCGCCCTGGGAATGGCCGATGAAGTCGGCCAGTTCGAAGCGGCGTTCGCCGCACTTTCCACCCGCGGCAAAAACCGCCGCTTTCAACGCTCCGGAGGATCCTTCATGAGCACCACCGAAACGGCTGACATTGCCAAGATTCAGGCGGAAGCCGCAGCCAAGGCCAAGTCAGACGAACGCACCCGCATCTCGGCAATCACCGGCACCGAGGCGGCCAAGGCGCATCCAAAGCTGGCAAAGTTGCTGGTCGACGCCGACCTCTCGTCCGAGACCGCGATTTCCTTCCTGAATGCCGCTGCCGAGGACACCAAGGCGGCTGTTGACGCCAAAACACCGGCGGTCGATCCCGCCAAGGCGGCCGCCGATGAAGCCGCCGCCAAGGCGAAGGCGTTCGAAAAGAAGAAGGCGGAGGCCGGAGCTCTCGGCCTCGGCACCCAGGACTCGACCGAGGCCAGCGCCACGGTCGCCGCCGGCTGGGGCAAGGCTGTCACCAACGCAAACCGCCGCGTGAACTGAAGCCCGTTCCACCCGGTCATCCCAACTTCCATAACGGAGTTTTCAAATGGTAACCGTGCTTACGGAAGGCCTCCATCCCGGTGAGGCCATCATGAGCGAGGCTCACTGGCACCGCTCGCGCGAGGCCGTGAAGATCGCGTTCTCGCAGACCATCGTCGCCAACAGTCTGATCGCAAAGAAGGCTGTTGTCGCCGATATCGTCGCCACTGCGGCGGCCGACGCGGGCAACACTGCCGGTGGAGGCGCGCTCACCCTCGCCAACCCGGCGGTCTCTTCGAAGGTGAAGGACGGCGTCTACAACGTCATCTGCACCGAACCCGCGACCAACGCCGGCACCTTCGAGGTGTTCGACCCCTCGGGCAAGTCGATCGGCAAGGCCACGGTTGGCGTCGCCTTCACCAAGGAGATCAAGTTCACGATCGCCGATGCGACGGACTTCGTGGCTGGCGACCGCTTCACCGTCACTGTGGCGGCCGACGGCGTCGACTATGAATGGGTTGCGTTCGACCCGACAGCCACCGACGGCGCCGAGATCCCCGGCGGCTACGCGATCTATCCGGCCACCACGCCGGCGGATGCTCGTATTGGCATCGCGGCGATCGTCCGTGAGGCCGAGCTGAACGGCAACTGCATCGCCTGGCCGGCCGGCATCACTGCTGGCCAGAAGGCGGACGCGACGCAGGAACTCGAGAAGCTTCAGATCATCCTCCGCAACTAGCGTTCCCGGCGGGTACGCCCGCCGGCTCTTAACCGCGGCGCCGCCGCATCGGTCCATCAGCCCTGCCATCCGCAGGGCTTTTTTGTGGGAAAAACACAATGTCTGTGCTCGATATCTTCGACCAAGACGCATTTTCGGTCACGACGATGTCCGATGCGATGCGTGAACTGAAATACGTGCCGAGCTTCATCAGCAGCCTCGGTCTCTTCCAGACGACCTCGATCGACACCCTCGACGTGGTCATCGAGAAGGACAAAGACCAGAACGTCTTCCTCGTGCCAGCCTCGCCTCGCGGCGCGCCCGGCAAGACGTTCGGCAGGAATCGCCGTGCCATGCGCAGGCTCGGCGTGCCTCACTTCCAGGTCGACGACGCCATCTACGCCGACGAGGTGCAGAGCGTGCGCGCGTTTGGCCAGGAAAGGGCCGTCGAGACCTTCCAAAACAAGATCGCCAATCGCGGCGCCGAGGTCCGCCAGTCCTTCGCACTGACCGAGGAATACCATCGCCTCAGCGTCATCACGAAGGGTCAACTCCTCGACGCCGACGGTTCTATCCTGTTCAACTACTACACCGAGATGGGTGAGGCGGTGGCAGCGGAGGTCGATTGGGACCTCGACAATGCCGCGCCTGCCGACGGCATCCTTCGCAAGAAGGCGACTGCCCTGACACGCTCGATGGGAACAACCCTGGACGGCCTTCCCTACTCCGGTGTCATGGCACTTTGCGGCGACGCGTTCTTCGACGATCTCATCGCGCACAAGGAAGTTCGCGATACCTACAAGAACATCGCCGAAGCGATCACGCTCCGCCAGGCCTACATCCAGAACAACAATGGCAGCGTCCAGCAGGGTGTCTGGGGTTCCTTCACCCTTTTCGACATCACCTGGGTCAACTACCGCGGCGGGCAGACGATCGGCATCGACACCAACGAAGCCAAGTTCGTTCCGCTCGGCGTTCCCGGCCTCTTCCGCTCGGTCTACGCTCCGGCCGATTATATCGAGACCGTCAACACCATGGGGCTCGAGATGTACGCCAAGCAGTGGCAGATGCCGAACGACAAGGGTGTCAACCTGGAATTCCAATCGAACGTCCTGCACTACTGCACCCGCCCGCGCGTGCTCATGCGCGCCCGCCGGACCTAAGTCGTCCTCCCAGATGACAACGCCGTTCGCGGATCTGGAAACGCTGGTTTCGGCCGAGGTCGACGCGCTCATGGGTGAGCCCACGCGCGTCGCTCGAAAGGTCGCAGGCCAGTATTTCTCCCGGTCCGCGGACGGAGGTCGCGCCGACATCGATGTCGTCGGCGTGGTCGACTACAACCCGATCATGGCCCGTCCGAAGGACCAGGGCCAATACGATGGATTTCAGCCCGGTCTGGCTGCCGACAAGATCCATGTCTCCTACACGGACTCGCGCTTCGCTACCCGCGACGCGTGGCCGGTTGACGGTGACGAGATCTGGCTGCTCGACCCGACGCGGTCGGGCGTGAAGCTGCGCGTTATCCGCACGGATCCGGACGAGCTCGGCCGCATCGTTTGCATCTGTGTGCCGGCATGAGCCTTATCAGTCTCGCCACGCGCATTATGCTGGCGCGGCTTCTCGCCGGCCGGACGTGGGCGCAGGACCAGATTTACGATCAGCCTCTCGACCCAATCACCGAGACCCTGCGCGCGGCCAATGCGAAACCAAGGCCGGTGATTGCCATCTACACCGGCGAGGCGAAAGGCAAGCCAGTTGGACTCGAGACGCAGGGCGGCTGCCAGATCGTCCGCACGAACATCTACGTGTATCTGCCGCCGTCGAAGATAGAACTGCCCGACTCGGTCACGTTCGAGATCGACAATGTCGGGGCCGGCTTGGCGCTCAACACGATCGGCCGGCAGATCGACGCGGCGATGCACTATGGCGTGCCGGCTTGGGTGAAGGTCTGGCGTCGGTTCGTGCTCAAGATCGACGACAAGGTGAGCCGCTTTGTGCTCGTCGAGATCCAGGGCGGGGTGAAGATCCCATGCATGGAGATCGTCTATGAACTTGATTGCGTCGCCGACGCCGACTTCGGCAGGCCGCTCTATGGTGCCTGGCTGGAAATGGACGCGCTGCTGCGCGCCGATGGCGCCGGCTCCGAAGGCGAGGTCCTGGCCGACCACATTAAAGGACTGGTCGAAGACCCGGCAGGACTGCACGACTACGAGCTGTTCCAGACGAATTTTGGCCTGACCGATGCGGCATTCGAGGCGACCGGCCTCGCGCCGCTGTCGGGTTCAGTGGACGAAGGCGATGGCAGCGTGCCGGACCTCGAGGACGTCGACGCGCCGCAGCAAGGCGAGATCGTTCCGCCTCAGCAGGTGCCATGAGCCTTCACCGCGTTCTGCGCTCCGTATTTGAGCGGCTGCAGGAACATGAACGGCGGCTGGCCGGCAGCCATTGGGTCGGGAAGGTCAATGATGTCGACGCCACGAACCATCTGGTGCGCCTAGTCCTCGGAAAGGATGATGACGGAGACAATGTGCTGTCGCCATGGGTTCCGGTCGGTCAAGTTGCCGGGGCGTTGAAGCTGCACAGCATGCCGTCGCTCGGTCAGGTGATGGTGATCCGGTCAGAGGCCGGTGATCTCGAGCAGGGCATGGCGGAACCTTATCACTGGACGGACGAGAATCCCTCGCCGTCGCAGGATGGTGGCGAGCACAAGCTCACGTTCGGGGACGTCACCATCACCCTGGTGTCCGGTGGCCTGAAGTTTCAGGTCGGCGACACGACGGTCGAGATATCGGGCTCGAAGCTCAGTGTCCAGGCAGACGAATTTGTCACGCACGGCTCGTCGATGAAGCACAATGACAAGGAAATCGGCGACACCCACAAGCACGGCGGCGTCGAATCTGGCGGTTCGGACACCGACGTGCCCGTATAGGAGGATCACATGAAAAAGGCCTATTATCCAACTGCTCTGGCCGGCAAAACGGTCGCCGGCGTTCCCAACCCGGGCGAAGGAATACCGATCGCGCTGACCGAGGCGCAGGCCGAGCACGCTCTCCGGCAGGGCTACCTCACCGAGGAAGCCCCCGCAAAGTCGGATGACGCCGCCAAGAAGGCGAAGAAAGCCTGACCGTGGCAGGCATCGACGCGACGAGCGGAGCCGTCCTCGACGGCTTCCCGCACGTCGAGCAGAGCCTCGGCAAGATCTTTACCACCTTTCAGGGCGAGCGCGCGATGCGCGAGTGGTTCGGCAACCCCGGGCTGCGCCTCTTGGGCGAGAATGCGACATCGCGGACCATCCTGCTTTGGTTCAACGTCCTGTGGATGCTGGTCGAGCTGTTCGAGCCCCGCTTCAAGGTCGTCCAATTCGTCGTCAACGACGTCAACCGGCTCGGCTACGGCGATTTCACCATCAACGGCAAGCACCTGCCGTATGGCCATCTCGATTGGGAGCAGGCCAGGCTCTTCGTCTCGATCGACGGCGGGACCGTCACCCTGAAACCTTCGATCTGAGGCTCATAGATGTCGCTCGACTTCTCGACGCTGTCCGCGCCAGCGATCATCGAGACGTTGGACTTCGAAGCAGTCGTCGATGCTCTGGTGGCCGACGTGATCGTGCGCTTCACCGCCGCCGGCGTCGACTACGACGTGGGCAACCTCGAAACCGATCCGGTGAAGATTATCCTCGAGGCTGCGGCCTATCGTGAGGTTCTGCTGCGCGCCCGCGTCAATGACGCGGCGCGGGCCAATCTGGTCGCCTTCGCGACCGGATCGGATCTCGATCACCTGGCCGGTTTCTACGATGTCATCCGGTTGACCGGCGAAACTGACGAGGCTTTGCGCTCGCGCGTTGTCCTGGCGATCCAGGGCCGGTCCCCGGCCGGTCCGGAAGAGCGCTACATGTTCGTTGCCCGATCGGCCGACGTGCGGGTCAAAGAGGTCCGGGTGTACCGGGTCGATGGCGGTCCGAACATACGGATCGCGTTGCTGTCGTCGGACAATGGTGGTGTTCCGGATGCCGCGATGCTGGCGGCCGTAACCTCGGCAGTGTCAGCGGCAGGCGTGCGCGTGGTCAGCGACGTGGTTGAGGTTCTAGCGGCCACTCAGGTCACATCCAACATTGCCGCGAAGGTTTGGCTGCTGCCCGACACGCCAATGGCTGTCTTTGACGGCCTCGAGGCAGCCTTGCGGGCGGCATGGTCTGCCGAGGGCGGCATCGGCTTCGATCTCAATTCTTCGTGGATCGCGTCGAAGCTGCACGCGGTCGGTGTCGCAAAGGTTGAGGTGACGGCTCCGGCAGCCTCCGTCGTCGTCGACGGAAACACTGCTATTGCCATCGGCACGGTCGCGCTCACATTCTCGGGTCGCCAACGTTGATGGCTGACCATCTGCTGCCAGGCAACGCGACCGCGCTCGAGCGGTCTGTCTCGGAATCGCTCGACCGTCTCAGCTATTTCGGACCGACGATCGACGCCGGCCGTGGCCTGAAGTACCAGCCGGTCCTGCCGGCAAGCTTCGCACCGTGGATCGTCGCGGAGTATGGGCTCGGCCCGATATCGTCGTATTTCAACGACGCCAACATGCTGATCGCTGCTGGCATTCCATGGCAGCGGATCCGCGGCACACCGCTTGCCGTCGCAACTGCCCTTGCCTGGCTGCAATATATCGACCTCGACATTGACGACCAGAAGGCGGCGCGACGGAACTGGAACCGCTACCAGATCGGAATGGGCCGGGTCCCCGACATTGAGTTGCCGGTCCTGCTCGACGCCGAATACCTGGCCGGCCTGTCGGATCCTGCCCGGTCGTTCTTCTTCAGAGGCTGGCACGGCTACGACTTTCGCACCCTTGAATGGGCGCAGGGTCGCTGGGGGGACGCCATCTGGGGCGACGACAGCGGTGCTCGAGTCGACGGCGGCTCGGTCAAATGGAGCCACGGCGAGGATGATGCCGGCTCTATCGTAGCCGGCCAACCGCAACGGATTACGCTCGGCGTCGACGTGCATGAGGGCGACGAGCTCGAATGGGGCGACTTCCCTTGGGATGCCCCTGGCATTTCGTGGGACGGAGTCGAGGACGTTGCCGCGTTCAAGGCGTTCCTGATGCTGCGGCTGCCGGTCTATGTCGGCTTTTACAACAGCGGCGGCGAGGCGATCGGCTACCGCCGACCACTTTCGTTCCAGGACGTCACGAGTATCGACGCCGTCGGCGAGACGATCACGTTGCAGGTCGAGTGCCGGACCGGTTTCGGCGATGGCGAAGGCCAGACGGCGGCAACTTGCGCCCTCGTCTTCCGCGCCGGCAACGCCGACGCGGCGAAGCCAGGCAAGCTTTGGCTGGCACCGGACGAGATCGTTTTCGACGATGGCTTCTACGCGGCCGACATGAAGATCGGCTCGGTGCCGCTCGACTTTACCTTCCGCCGCACCGTGCGGCAGCACGTAACGCTCACATTGGAAATCTGAACCCATGGCGCTTGACGACTATCGTCCGTTCGAGGCCTTCCCGGACATCTATGACCGTTCGCGCGCTTCGGCGCTGCGCGAGCGCGTCTACATCCGCGAAGGCAAGTTCGCGCAAGGGGCTGAGATCAACGAAGCGTTCTCGATCGAGGGGCGCAAGCGGACCAATATCGGCAACCTCATCGCCAGAGATGGCGACCGCGTCAGCGGCTCCGACATCATCGTCGACGTCGACGCTACTACCGTCACTCTCGCCGCCGGCCAGATTTACATTCGCGGCGACGTCCGCTCGGTCCCTGCCGCGGTTCTCACTGCCGTTGCGATGACCGGTGATGTCGTCATCGGCGTGAGAGCGCTGTCGACCGTCGTCACCCACGAAGAGGATCCGACGCTTCTCGGCCTACAGGAAGGCACGGCATCGTTCGAAGAGGATGGTGCCGTTCGCGAGGTGCTGTCGCTGTCATGGGGCTGGGACGGCGACGGCGAGGATGGCGACCTCTACAGGGTCTACCAGCTTCGCGACGGCTTTGTCGTCGACCAGGTCGCCCCGCCCAGCCTGTCCGGCTTCAATCAGGCGATCGCTGTCTACGACTATGATGCCCATGAGAACTACATCGCACGCGGCTGCCGGGTGACGCCGCTCGGGCTCACCACTGGCAAGCAGTGGTTCTCGATCGAGGAAGGCACCGCCAACATCCTCGGCTACAAGCGCACCCGCAATACGGCGACTCGCTATGGCGAGCTAGAGGCGCCCGACGTGCTCAACATCGCGTCCGAGCCGCACACCTTCGCCGATGCAGGCAGTGGCACCGCCGTCATCGCGCTCAACCGGACGCCGATCAATTCGGTGTCGACCGTGATCGTCGAGAAGGAAACGACCGAAACGGTTCTTCGCGGAGCCGTGGCCGGAACAACCGATCTTCTCGGCCACGCCGGCGTCACCTCGATATCCCTGGTCGAACAAGGGGCGACCACATATGCGGTGACGACCGACTATCTCCGGACCGGAGATCGTGTCGATTGGGCGCCTGGCGGCGCCGAGCCGGCCGGCGGGTCGTCTTACGACGTGACCTATCGCTACCTCGAAGCCGTCGTTCCGGATGCTGTCAGCGCGTCTGGCGTGACGATTTCCGGCGGTGTAACCGGCGGGGCCATCTTCGTGACCTACAGTTACAAGCTGCCGCGCTTCGACCGCATCTGCCTCGACCGCAACGGCCTGGTCGTCTACCTCAAGGGCGTCGCCGCGATCGAGCAGCCGCAGCCACCGGCGACGCCGGCGACACTGCTGTCGCTTTGCGTGGTCGAGAATGATTGGTTCGGCACGCCCATCGTGCTCAACAACGGCATCCGCGCCTATCCGTTCTCGACCATCGATCGCATGTACAATCGCCTGGTCGACGCGCTCGACCTGATCGCGCTCGATCGCCTGCAACTCGACATCTCGTCGCGCGAGCCGGTCGCCAAGAAGGGCGTCTTTGTCGACCCGTTCAACGACGATCGCTATCGTGACGCTGGCGAAGCACAGAACGGCGCCGTCTTCAGCGGCTCGTTCCAGATCCCGATCATGCCGACCTTCGAGGAGATATCGCTCGCCGGCGCGCAATATCTCAACTTCACCGAGGAGCTCGTCGTCGCACAGGAAGCCGTGACCGGCTGCACCAAGATCAATCCCTACCAGGCCTTCGCGCCCCTGCCGGCGAAGATGACGATCACGCCATCGCAGGATTTCTGGACCGAGACGCATACCGACTGGCTGTCGCCGGAAACGCAGGTCTTCGGCCAGGGCAACCGCAGTCGGGTCACCACGACCGAGATCATCTCGTCTACGCGCGAAGTGACGGCCCGCTTCCTGCGGCAGATATCGGTAGCCTTCGTCATCGACGGCTTCGGTGCCGGCGAGACGCTGGCCAGCCTCACCTTCGACCATCTGGACGTGACGCCAGCAGGCCCGCTGGTCGGCGATGCCAATGGACGTGTCACCGGGACCTTTACCATTCCGGCCAATGTTGCGTCCGGCACCAAAGATGTATCGGCAGTCGGCGGCGGCGACTCGACGGCGCAGTCGCAGTTCACCGGACAAGGTCGGATCGAACTGATCACGAACCAGCAATTGACTACGGTCCAGCGCTTTCAGGAAGCTCCGGCTCGAGGTGGGCAGAGGCAGGATAGCGACGGCGGTCCCGGTGGTCGCGGCAACACCGACCCGGTGGCGCAGTCTTTCCAGTTTACGGAAGGCCGCCACATCGCTTCGATTGATGTGAAATTCTGCGCCATTGGCGACGTCAACCAGCCGGTGCTGTGCGAGATCGTGGCGATGGACAATGGCTATCCGACCACGGATGTCATTGCCCAGACCGAAACCGACATGCATTCGGCGCTGATCGGCACCTGGCACAAGTTCACCTTCGACCCGCCTGTCTTCGTGCCGCAGGGGCAGGAAACCGCCTTCGTGCTGAAGACCAACGATCCCGACCATTCGGTCTCGCTGGCGGCGCGCGGCGGCTTCGATGCTGCCCGGCAGGAATTCATCGGCGCCCAGCCTTATACGGTCGGCGTCCGCTTCTCCTCGTCGAACGCGTCGACCTGGACCGCGCATCAGGACGAGGATCTGACGTTCCGCATCAACGGCGCCAAGTTCTCGCCAGTCTCGAAGACGGTCGCGCTCGGCACGATCGCCGCCTTCGACCTGTCCGACTTCATCGCCGAGGCGCAGGTCTTCCTGCCCACCGGCGACACGCGGCTGCTGTTCGAGATCGAGCCGGAAGGCGAGCAGCCGGTCCGGGTGGAACCCGGCCAGGTATGGGAGCGGCAGAGCTTCTTTTCCGGCAATGTCGCGCTGCGCGCCGTCCTGACCGGCACCGAGAAGGTGTCGCCGATCATGGGGCGCGACGTGCTCGCCATCCTCGGCACCATGCAGGCGTCAGGCGTCTATGTCAGCCGCGCCTTCGCCATGGGCACGGCAGTCAGGCTCGATGCGGTGATGAAGACCAAACTGCCGGTCGGCTCGACGCTCGTCGTTGAGAACGACGCGGCGGACGACGTGTTCCAGGTCCTGCCGCAGGTCTCAGCCGAGGCACTTGCCGACGGCTCACTCGAAAGGACGTTCTCGGATGCAAGCTACACCGCAGTCCAGGGCCGCATTCGCTTGACGCTGACCGGCACGCCGGCGGCGCGGCCATCGGTCAATGACCTGCGCGCGTTCTCGATCTGAGGCTGAGCGAATGGCAACAACCCCAAATCGCAACTATCAGCTGCCGATCAGGGCGGACCTGAAGGCGTCCTACGACCAGATCGTCTCGGCTCTCGGCGCCATCGACGTTGACGTCGCGGCGGCGTTTGCCGCACTGGCGTTACGGGCGACGCTCAACAGCCCGGCTTTCACCGGGGCGCCGACGGCGCCGACGCAGGACCCCGGGAACAACAGCTCGCGGCTTGCCACCACGGCCTTTGTCGCCGCTGCCGTGCTTTCGTTCTCGCCTTCCATCGTCAACGCATCGAGCCTTGTCGGCACCATCGACGATGCCCGGCTGTCGTTTCAGGTGTCGTCCTACATTCGCGCGCTGCTGCTCAATAATTCGGCTGCGGCGGCGCGGACCACGCTCGACGTCTTCTCCAAGGCGGAGGTCACCACGGCGATCGCCGCCCTGGTCGATGCCGCGCCGGGCACGCTCGACACGCTGAACGAATTGGCGGCGGCGCTCGGCGACGACCCGAACTTCGCAACCTCCATGATGACGCTGCTCGCCGGCAAGGCGACGAAGGCGGACGGGACGCAAGCGCTGGCACGCGCCCTCGTCGATACCGCCCAGCGGACCTGGCGCGCCACCGACCTGAAGGATGCAGCCATAGCCGCCGGTGGCGGCGCCGCAGATGCCGTGCTTGAGGACAGGAAGCTTTCGGGCGTCGCTGGTGGCAATTTTGTCTCAGGTGCATTTCGAACACGAACCTTGAACACCAAGGCTTACGACCCCGCAGCCATCATTACTTTGGCCGGCGACGAATTCACGCCTTCGGTAAATTGCCGGGTGCGATGGCGCGCGCCGGCTTGTGCGGTGGCGGCTCACGTTACCCGACTCTTCAATGTCGCGGACGGTGTTACCGTGGCTTCCGGCTCCGGTGCGGAGGCCGACAGTGGCCCCAACGCCCAGACCGACTCGGTCGGGTGGGGAACGGCTGTCGCCGGCAAGGCGTACCGCGTCGAACATTGGGCCACGAACACCCGCAACACGTTTGGGTTTGGTGTGGCGGTGGGTTCCGGCGAGTCCGAGCTCTATACCAGCGTCGAGATTTGGAGGACGGCATGAGGGTCATTTTCTCGAATGTCGAGCCTATCAAAGTCGGTTTCGCCATCACGATCGAGGTCGGCTTCGGTCAAGCGTTCTGGGACACGGAGCAGTTGGAAACAGGGCGCATTCGGGCCGGTTTCGCCCAAGGCGGTGCAACTTTTTGGGTCGCCGATACACTTGACGGCACGCTCGTAAGGCCGGGCAATCGAAAATTTGAAATCGTCCTCCCCGCATCTGCGACGGCGCTAATGCAGCCGAAGCCGGTGACGTTCGACTTCGTTAGGGGGGTGGGCGTGGATGCCCGCGCCATCCCCGGAAAATTCCATTGGCCAGTTGATATCCAGGTGACTCCAAATGCCTAACGCGATTTACGAAAACGGCGACAGCGGCGTCGAGGTCGACCCGACCGCTGCCTCCGGCCTTCGGGGCTACAATGGCTGGTCGATGGTGACGGCACTGATCGCCGATGGCGAACGTCGGGTCAGGCAGTTGGTCGACTGGACGGGCGGCGAAGGTACTAAGCCGGACGTCGGGGGCTATCTGGGTCCGCTGGGGCTGGTCACGGACATCGCCGATGCGACCGACGACCGTGGCACCAAGGGTGATAAAGGTGATGACGGTGACCAAGGTGACACCGGAGCAGACGGCAAAAGTGCATACCAGATCGCGGTTGACAATGGCTTCGTCGGCACGGAAGCGGAGTGGCTCGATGCTTATGTGAACGAGACGGCGGAAGCCGCAACTGCGAGTGCGATCGCGGCCCGCGATACGGCCGATGCCAAGGCGATCCTGACGGCCAACGATGTGGTCACGACTTCAGCTGCTGCCCTTGCGGCCCAGGACGCCCGCGACGCTTCTCTCAATTTCCGGGGCTACTTCGCTTCGACTGCGGCTGCGCTCGGCAACGGCATCATCGCCGCCGGCCCTATCACGGGCGGCTCCGGTGGCACCAACGGCACCTTCACCGGCTCGTTTACGGGCGGCACCGGTTCGGGTGGCGCCTTCCGGTTTGTGGTGTCTGGCGGCGCTCTGACGGCGATCTATGATCTCGCCAAAGGTTCATACACCGTCGCACCAACCCGCGTCTTCACCGCTTCAGCCGGCCTGACTGGCGCGTCTGCGAGCGCGGTGCTTGGCCCAAACACCGTCGATGGCGACACCTTCGCTGTGAAGTCCGCTGTAGCTGGCGAAGGCTTCATCTTCTACAGGAACGTGGCGGGTGTTGCGACCGAGATTGGCCGCTCTATCGATGCTGCGAAACTCGACATCAACTACCTCGATTTGACTCGCAAGAAGTATCTCAACCTGCTGCCGTCCTATGCGCTTGCCGACCAGGCGCATGCAATTAACGCGCTTTTCCCAATAACTGCAGTGCCCGTGGCAGCGGCCGATGCGATCTACAGCCAGCTTGGCGTTGTGTTGGAGGCACCTCCGACGAGCACCTATGGCCCGCATACGCTCGATACCGTGGCCTCACTTGTCGGGAAATGGGTGACAGTCGGCCACATTTTGCGCGATCCAGGTGGTGTTTTCCAAGTCAACACGCTCAACACGCGCACCTCCGACAATGCGGCAAGCAGCGTTGGCACCGCCAATCAAATATGCACATCGCGCGGGTCGGTTCAGCTCGATGCGACACATCGTTTCGATTGGGGCCAAGTCATCATGCCGGCGGGCGTCGACGGCAAGTTCCTGCGTCTGTCGGACGGGAGTTCGACAGTCGGCCGTGCTGCCTATGCAGCCGCGCCACTGATCCTCATTACAGACACGCAGCCATCCATCAATGAAATCCGGTCGTTTCTCGGCCTGGCTGCGCGCAATGCCGAGCTTCTTGATGCAGTGGCGGGCGACTCTCCGCTGCTGGATCAGATTGGTGCCAAGATTATCGCCGACCTGAACTACACCGCCACGCTTGGTGCGGCGCCCGTGGTATCAACGAACAAGGAAATAACCGATCGTGTCCCGAACGGACAGGCCATAAAATTTCCTATCAGTGCATCACTGGCCGGGACCTCGAATGTCAAGTTCGACTTCGGAGCCGGGCGCCAGAATGAGTACGTTCACGCCTCATTTTTCCTCTATGCGCCAACCGGCAATTTCGGGCCATATCAGAGCACGAGCAACCCGACAGCTTTCTTCCTCAACTCTGGCGTGGCTGTTGCCGTCACCGCCCTGACAGACACGTGGCGCGTTACCCAGCTCAGCAGCAAGCTGCGGCGCTACGACTTCCGAGGCCAGTTCCGCAGCGCATGGGCTCAATACGGGCTTCAGATCACGCTGACCAACACCGCCGGCAGTGGTGTCGAATTCTATACGTTCGGCTTCAAAGCTGCTTCCGCAGTCGATCGCTTCGTGGGACAGCAACTGCAGCCGATAGCCTGGGTTCCGAAAAATGCTCCCGCGCGCGGTTTCAACGTCGGGTCGATCGTAGCCGCAACGGATACAGTCTGGAAAAACAAGACCATCATTTGGATGGGAACGAGCATCCCTGAGGGCGGCGGCTACCCTGCCAACGTCGCTTCCAAGCTCGGGGCGACTGTCGTCAACATTGCTTTTGGCGGAGGATCGATCAGGGCGTTCAACGAGAACAACACGCCGTACTCTCAAAGCAACCTCATATACAAATTCTCGTTGGAACTGGCCGACGTGAATGCGCTCTATCAAGCGAATCTCGGGTTGGAGGTTTCAGCCGCCAATTATGCGACGCTGCAGCCAGGCAGTGGCTTTGTCCTGCTTCAATCTCACATTGATGCGTTGGTCTCGAAAAACTATGAAGCCCGCCTCGTGCCCAATATGGCTGCTGGCGACCTGTTCGTGTTCGACTACGGCATCAACGACCGAGTTGGCCAGACGACGTTTCCGTTCCAAAGCCCGGCTGCCGCCGGCTATGACCGTCGCTATTTCGCGGGGGCCTCGAACTTCATATACAAGAAGATCCACGATGCCCGAAAGCTGCTGGGCAAGCAGACGCGTACCGTCTTCATTACCCACCACAGCCGAAACGCGACCAGCGTCAATTCGACTGACGTCGTCGATGCACAGATCGCCCTTGCAAAGTATTGGGGAAGCCCGCTCATCAACCTCGCGGACAATCTCGGCATCAATGATCTAAACCTAACGGACTACGTGCCCGACGGGCTGCACTTCCTGCCCAACACAGAGACCGAGAAACGATACACGCATCAGATCACCGAAGCGCTCAAACAGATTTTCCCATAGTATCGAACAGCGAACCGACCCGCCTAACTTCTGACAAGCTATCCTCAAGGAAGAATTGAACATTCAAGTTGTTGAACGGAGGCTCTGCAAATCGCACGCAGAAAATGATGCTGAACTCCGCCTGTCCGGAAACAATAACTTCGTGGACCTTGAATTCTTTCTTCATCTCGGTGAACAGCGGCGGTGCCGTGTTGGTGCTACCCATAAACGCCGCACCACCACTTCCAAAACCTATGCCGCCGGCCCCACCTCCAGACATCACTAGCTTGATGTGCTTTCGGAATATGTCGGCTTCGTGAAGAAGGTAAAGAATGCCGGAGTTGCCGGGCTGGTAGGGCTGCACGCTCGCGATAACGCCCTGATCGATTCCAGAAAGCTTTTTGATCTTGTTTCGACCGTCTTTGGCGAATTCAGCCGCGTTCTCTTTTACAGGAAAGTATACGCCCTTTGTGTCCTGTCCATTTCGTGCGGCGAGAACACAGGCGAGAGCGTCGAGGCAAGCGCGGATTTCGTTTGCGATCATTCCCGCACGGCACCGAAGCGCAATCGGAATCGGCTTAACCATGGTGGCGTAGATATGCTTGACGGGACTTGGACTGGACGGAAAATCGGCCATCCGGGATTTGAAGCCGTGATTGGCGTAAGCCATGACCTCCCGGGCAAAACGCTCGATCTCAAGTCCGCAAAAATCGAGGCGCTCATGGATTTCGGTCAAGTCTAAAGAGCTACCACGCATTGTTTTCCATCGCGGCGTCGTATTCTTCCTGGTTCAATGGACGGGTTTCCCACCGCCCGCTCGGAAGTTTGCGACGTTTCGTTCCCGGAGAGCCGTCATGCCATTGATAGATGTCTTTAGAACGAAATATAAGCGCTAGCTTAACCAGCCAACTTCTCATCGTTTATACTCCCAAGCCCAAGCGCATCATTAGGCATTGGTCATCTAAAGATCAAGAACCTTGCCACTGCCGAACAATGGCAAAGCCAGCCAGTTAAAGGCCACCATCAAGCCCGCCATTCGGCGGGCTTTTCTTTTGCAACACGGGAGACAGCCGAAATGGCATCCGAACTCATCGTAGGCGTGAAGCATCTTCGCGACGGCATTGAAGCGCAGGCGGTGCTCGGCGCCGACATGAGCGTCATCGGCATCATCGGCACCGCGCCGGCGGCTGACGCCGCCGCCTTCCCGCTTGATACCGCCGTCGTCCTCTACACAAACGACACGGCTCTGCGTGCGCTGCTCGGCACCACGGGCACCCTTGTCGACGCCCTCGCCGGCATCTCCGCCCAGCTCGGCGGCGGCGTCGGCGCCGCCCGTTGCGTGATCGTACGTGTCACGGACAACGCCTCGGCCGCCACCGTGATCGCCAGCATGCTCGGCAGCGAAGCCAATGGCACCGGCGTCTGGGCGTTCCTAGACGCGCCGGAAGAGCTCGGCGTCACCCCTCGCCTGCTGATCGCGCCTGGCTACACCTCGCAGACCGTCAGCGGACTGGTCTTCGGGGCAATCACCGCACCGGGCTCGCTCGGCACCAACGGCACCTTCGCGCTCGCCTTCACCGGCGGCACGGGCTCGGGTGCGGCCGGCACCTTCACGGTCGCCGGTGGTGCCTTGACGGCGGTGGCGATCACCAACCCCGGCAGCTATACGGTGGCGCCAACGCTGTCCTTCGCCGCTTCCGCCAACCTGGTCGGCGCCACGGCGACGATCACGCTCGAGCAGCTTGCGAATGCTGTCGTCGCCATCATGCCGACGATTTGTGAGCGACTGAAGGCCATGTTCCTGCCGGAAGGCCCGACCAACACGCGCGCCGCGGCGGTCGACTGGCTGGAAACCATCCCGCGCACGCAACGGATTCTTCACCCGTTGCGCCAGGACGCGAAGATCCTCGACGGCAGCGGCAATGTCGTGACCAAGCCCCTGTCGCCCTACATCGTCGGCCTCTACGTCCGCCGCGATGCGCAGAGCGACGGCGTGCCTGGTCATTCGGTCGCCAACCAGCAGGTGTTCGGCATCGTCGGGGTCACCCCGATCATCCCGTTCTCCATCACGGACCCTGCCGTGGTCGGCCAGGACGACCTCGCCATCTCGTTCGGCATCATGTTCCGCGGCGACACCGGCGTCGACGGCGCGCTGACCGACGGGGGCTTCACCTTCTGGGGCACCGACACGCTCAGCCAGGAATCGGAATGGCTGTTCGCGAACGTCTGTCGAATGCGCGACTACATCGAACTGATGCAGGTTCGTGCCGTCCGCACCTATCTCGGCCGCTACAATCTAACGGCCCAGACGGTGCAGGCGATCATCAACACGCTGGACACCCAGCTGCGCGGCTTCAAGGCCAACGGTGACATCCTCGACTACCGCATCGAGTTCGACCCGGACGTCAACACGCCGTCCGAACTCCGCCTTGGCAACATCGACCTGACCTTCAAGGCCGAGGAGCCGCCGGTGCTGCGCAAGATCACCATCCGGTCGCGGCGCTATGCCGAGGCGCTGGACGGTCTCGTCCGCAGCATTTCCATCCAGCTCGGCAACCAGGAAGTCGCGTAAGCGGCTTCCTCCAATAGACCGGAGACACTTTCATGCCCAACACACTCTTCAACCTGGACTCGGCCAACCTGTTCATCGGCGACGATGACCCGACCGAGTCGCAGTTCCTCGCCCTGAAGACCGTCAAGATCCCGGGGATGGAGGAGCAGACCAAGGATCACATGGGCGGCGGTGCCGTCGCGTCGATCAAGCTCGGCATGCGATCCTTCACGATCGCGCCCCTCGCCTTCTCGCTTGAGGGCTACAACCCGACCGTCATGCCGCGGTTCATGCCGGCCGGCGCCGCGCGCATCAAGTACACCATTCGCGGCAACATCCGAGACATCCGAACCCACGAAGACATCCCACTCAAGGCTATCGTCGAGGGCCGGATGACCAAGGCGGAAATCTCGGAATTCAAGAAGGACGATGGGATCTCGAGCGACTACGAGATCAACGAGATCCTGTTCTACCACCTCTATTTCGGGGCGGCCGAGAAGATCTACTTCGACTATTTCGCGGGGCCGAACGGGCTGCGCATCGACGCCGTGTCGACGCTGCAGGCCGTCTCCCGCAATCTCGGCCTTTCGTAAGGGTGACGCATGGCTGACGAGGTAAAGGTCGCTCGGGTCATAGGCGCCGCCGAGCGGGAGAAAATGGTGCCCCTCGAATTCCCGGTCGAGTTCGAGGACAAGACGTGGACGGAAGTGAAGATCCGGCGCGTCAGCGGCAAAGAGGTGGAGCAGTATATGGACGCGCTCGGCCGCGGCGAGCGCCCCATCCCGCCGATGTTCGACTTCCCGCTCGAGGTATACGAGGCGATGGACGACGACGACCGCTTTGCGATCGACGAGGCCGTCATCCCTTTCTTACCCCGCCGTTTGAAGGCGGCGGCCGAGCAAAACCCTCTCGCTGCCGGTCTTACGTCGGACTCGTAGCGCACACCTTCAACACCCCTCTCCCGCAGGTGCTCGACATGGAGTGGCTGCGGATCCTGCAATTCTACTGCGACGCACTGAACCTCGAACGCGAGAAGGCCGAATTCCAGGCCAAGATCGCGGGCGCGAAAATCCGTTGAGGCATTGATGGCACGCACACTCGTCGGCCGGCTGCAGCTCATCGTCCAGGCGATGGGTCTCGGCGAGGCCAAGAAGGTCGAGGGCGCCATGTCCTCGATCGAGAGGGCGGCCAAGCGCCTGTCGTCTGCCCAATGGGGGCAGAACTTCCAGCGGCAGCTCGAAAAAATGGCGCTGGGCGCCCGAGAGATCGATGTCGTTCGCCGGTCGTGGGACAATCTGCAGAAGGATATCGCCGGTCGTGGCCTGACCGCCGCGCTGAAGAAGTCCGAGATCTCGGCCTGGAAGTCGGCGACGCTCGGCCATTTCGCCCAGGTCCGCGCCGGCATGCGGGAGACCGAGCGCGAGGCCAACCGGATCAGCCGCGGCATCCAGAAGGCCCTGCGGCCCGCCTACGTGATGCTCGGCGGCTATACCGGCGTCTATATGACAGGCGTGCTCGGCCGTGAGGCGATCGGCGCCTCGGCGGAGCGCCAGCGGGAGTATTTCCGCCAGCGCATGGCGGGCATCCCGCAGGGCGAGCAGGACACGATGTTCCATCGCTCGCAGCAGCTTTCGCAGAAGTATCCATCGGTCAACATCACCGACATCATGGAAATGGCGCGGACGGCGCGCAACACCATGGGCTCCACCGAACGCGGCATGGAAGTGCTTGACCGCATGGTGCAGGGGTTCGTCACCCTGCAATCCGCTAAGGGCATCGAGGCTGCCACGACCAGTCTTATGGGCTTGATGAAGGGCCTCGACAATCTGGGCACGAACGCAGCCGGCGCTGAAGGCGTCAAGAACGTCAACACGCTGATCGACGCCTTCGTGAAGGCATCGCAGATCGAAGGCAACGATTTCGATGTCGGCTCGATGTGGTCTTTCGCCAGGCGTTCGCGCATTGCCGGTCCCGGCCTAAGCCCTGAATTCCTTGCCACAGTCGCTCCGGCGATGATCCAGGACATGGGCGCCGACGGCGCCGGCACCGCGCTCGCCATGGCCTACAAGTCGTTCGTAATCGGCGCCGGCGACAATGCCAGCAAGCCGAACCTTGCCGAGCAGCGGCGGATGGGACTACGCACCGGCGAGGGCAAGGGCAACCTGGTCGACTCCGATCTGTTCGGCACCAATCCCTACGCGTGGGTGAAAAAGTACCTTGTGCCCGCTCTGAAGCAAGACGGTGTCGACATCAACAACGATACGGCCGTTGCCAAGGCGGTCTCTGGGCTCTCGCGCAATTCGAGCGCCACCGGGCTGCTTACACGCCTCATCACCCAGATGCCGCAGATTGAGCGCCTGGTCGGCCTCTACAATCGCGGCATGGGCACGGATGCGGCCGATAGCGCGAAGGACCAGGACCCGTTCGTCGCCTATCGCGGCTTCCAGGAATCGCTGCGGAACCTGTCTGCCTCCGTCGGTGAAACCGTTATGCCGGTGATCGTGCCGGCGCTCAACTCGCTGGCCGGCACCATCAATTCCTTCGCAGAGATGGTCGGCAAGGGCGACCCTCGCGTGCTGGGCGGCATGGGCGTGTTGGGTGCCGGCGTGGCCGCCTATGGCACATGGAAGGTCGCGGCGGGCATCTACGGTCTGATCACCGCCGGTGCTGCCCTCAACAGCGCAGCGGCGGCCTTGACGGCAGCGGCGGTCGCCCAGGGCGGCGGTGGTGTGGTTGGTGGTGCAGCTGCAGGTGCCGCCGGCAAGAGAGGCATTGGTGCCATGCTGATGAACCCTTGGGCGTTAGGCGCTCTAGTGGGTGGCGCGGCCGTCTGGAAATTTATCCGCGACACGTCGGCGTCCAATGCGAGGGACAATCGCTTGCCGCCACCGAAGGTCTATTCGCAGGGCGCCACGCAGGACCGCGACAACTATCACCGGATGTTCGACGGCGTTCCCTTCGAGGGCGGGTGGCATCGCGTCGGCCGGGGCGCTGCGCCGCCGCCTGGCGTCGCTGAAGCCAAACAGGCCGGTGCTGAAATGAAGGATGCGCTCTCCGTCACCGCGACGCCAACCGTCGATCAGTCCTCCATTCAGGCTGCGCTTGCAGCTGCCAGGCAGCTGGTAGCCACCCTGACGCAAGCCGCAACGGCCGCCGCTAACGCCCACTCGGCCGTCGACGCGCAGATCCGCCGTGCTCACTCCGATTTCGGAGTTGTGCCATGACCGCCTTGATGTCGCTTGGTCCGGTCGTGTTCGACCTGGTCACCAACTTGACCGAGACCGAGAGCAAGACGGCATCGTCATTCGCCAAGCATGAGGTCGTCGGGGTCGCGCCGGTCTACGAATCGATGGGCGACGACGAGAGCACGTTCACGCTCACGGGGGTCATCCATCCCGAGCACTTCGGTGGGCTCGGCACACTGGCGACCCTCGAGGCGGCCCGGGCGGCTTCGATCCCGTTGCCGCTCATGCGCGGCGACTTCACGCCGCTGGGCTGGGTGCTGATCCAGGGCATCACCAACCAGAGCGGCTACCTCGATCACAAGGGTGTCGGCCGCGAGGTCCAGTTCACGGTCGAGCTCATTCGTGTCGGCTCGCCCGGGATCGGCATGGCATCGTCTATCCTGAGGCTCTTCCAGTGACCGAGAAGTTCATCGCAGAGACAATCAAGTCCGAGCACATGACGCTGTCGCAGGTCATCTGGCGCCTGCTGCGCCGGCAGCCTGTCGGCTACCTCGAGCGCGTGCTGGCCTTCAACCAGGATCTCTCCCTCCAATCCCCTTTCCTGACCGTCGGCAGCATCGTCAAGCTGCCCGTGGAAGAGATCAGCGACCAGGCGAAAAAGAGCGACGTGATCAGGCTATGGGACTGACCGGTGAACTTCTTCATCCAGGGCAACTACAAGGTGACAATCGCCGGCCAGGACGTCACAAGCCGCTTCCGACCGCTGCTGAAAAGCGTCGAGATCCAGCGATCGGCTGGCGAGGCCTCCGATTCCTGCAGCATGGTTCTGGCCGACAAGGATGGCCTTGTGCTGTTGCCGCGGGAGCGCGCCACGGTCACCGTCGAGATCAACGGCAATTGGGCGTTCGAAGGCTTCGTTTCCGACGCCAACAGCACCGGCAGCAAAGGCTCCGGGCGTGAGATCAAAGTCACGGCCAGCTCGATCGACCATGGCGGCAAGGCCAAGCAGCCGTCGTTGCGGCACAAAGATCATGCAACGCTGCAAAGCGTCGCGTCGGAATGGGGCGAGAAGGCCGGCATCCAGATGCAGGTCCTCGGCTCGCTCGCGTCGGTCGAGCGCGACTACTGGATCCAGCAGAACGAAAGCTTCGTCTCGTGGGGCCAGCGCATCGCGCGCGAGGTCGGCGGGACGCTGAAGATCATCGGGTCGCGAGGCTTCCTGTCCCCGCGCAATGAGGGCATCTCGTCCTCTGGCCGGCCGCTGACGCCGATCGCCGCTCGGTGGGGCGATAACCTGCTGGAATGGGACATCTCCCCGATCATCAGCCGGCCTAAGTTCAATAAGGTCGCCCTCTCCTACTTCGACCGGGCCAAAGGCCAGCGCGTCGAGGTGGAGGTCGACACCGGGATTGCCGATGTCGACAGCAAGCTCCGCGCACTGGTCACTGTCGCCAACGAGGCCCAGGCCAAGAAGAAGGGCGAGGCGCACGGCAAGGAATCGGACCGCGAGAAGGGTGGCGGCAACGTCACTATCATCGGCAATGCCGTCGCCGAACCCGAAGCAATCTGCACGGTCTCAGGCGCCCGCCCGGGGATCGACGGCTCCTACCAGATTGATACCGTCGGCCACTCGATTTCGAAGGGCGCCGGCTTCACGACTTCGCTCGGGCTGAAGCAGCCCAAGGGCGGCGCTGGCACGGACAGCCGGTAACTCACAACAATAGGAGAACTGCCATGATGCCGGATCCCCTCTGGCTGCAGAAGGCGCGCGCCTATGTCGGGCAGCGCGAAATCCACGGCCCGCACCACAACCCGAACATCCTCGACTGGTTCAAGGATGTCGGCACCGGCATCAGGGACGATGAGACGCCTTGGTGCGGTGCGTTCGTTGGCGGCATGCTCGCCGAAGCGGGCATCAAGCCGGTCGCTGGCGGCGCGTCTTCGCAAGCCTGGCTGCACCTTCCCGTCAAACTCGATAGGCCCGCCCTCGGCTGCATTGTCATTTTCTGGCGCAATTCACCGAGCAGCGGCCTCGGCCATGTCGGTTTCGTCGTCGGCAAGGATCAGCACGGCAACATCATGGTGCTGGGCGGCAACCAGGGCGACATGGTGTCGATCAAACCGTTCGCCCTCTCCGGCCCGAATGCACGCATCAAGGGCTTCCGCTGGCCAGGCACGGCGCCGCTGGCCGAGCGCTACAACTTGCCGGTGCTCAACAGCGACGGGACGTTGTCGAGGAACGAGGCCTGACAATGGCGCCCCAGATCGAGCGGCGGAAGAACGGCGAACCGTCGTGGCTGTGGCGGAGGGTTATGCTCTACGCGACGCTCGTCTGGGCCTGCTACCAGCTTTTCATCCTGATCAACGCGCCCGACACGCGCGTCAACGAGACGATTGCTTGGGGCTGGCAACTGATCATCATGGTGCTTGTCTTCGGCTATACCGGCTTCGCGACCATGCAGGACGTGGTGGCCATCTACACGACTCGAGCGGCCCGGCCATATGCAGACCCGCCGGTCGATCCGACGCCAGCGCCGGCCCAAACGATCACGGTACAGACTGAGCCTCCCAAGGGAACTGGCGAATGATTGCTCTCGCTCCATTCCTCGCTCCTTTACTCGCGGTCCTTGGCCCGATCTGGACCTTCGCCACTTCCCGCGTCGGACTGCCCCTGGTCGTCGCCGGCGGCATCGTCGTCGCCTACGAAGGCGTGCCGATCGGCCCGCTGCGCTACATCCCCTACGCCGGTCCGGCGCTCGCCGGCCTCGTCGACGGCCGCGTCGATCGTGAATATGCGAAAGGGCAACTGAACGAGCGCCTGGTCTGGCAGGAACAGCAGCGCAAGGCACTCGCTGCTGAAACCGCCAAGGCGGCCGCGGACCAGGCCGAGCTCGATGCCATCTCCCAAAACTATTTCGACAAGCGCGTCCTAGACAAGGTCGCGATCGCTGCTCTGGAAGACGCTCTGAGAGCCGAGAAGGAAAAGACGGATGCCAATCCCAAAGGCGCTGGCGCTTGCCGCGTTGCTGTTCCTGGCCGGGTGTCAACACAGCTCGATGCCGTCGGTCGTTGACCCGCCAAAGAGGCATGTCGATGCCGGGCTGCTCGCGGACTGCAACACGGTCGTTGCGGTTCCGCATCGGGACATGTCGCTCGATGAAACGACACGGCTTTGGTCGCAAGATCGCCTTTCCCTCGGCGATTGCGGAAAGCGCCATAAGGCGCTGGCCGGAAACGTTAAAGTGTTGACCCGGTAAGGCGGACGAGGGAGCTGAAATGAATGATGCCGAAGACCGGAAGGTGCCACGCAGACTCCTCGACATCGACACGGAGACAGTGGGATGGCTGGACAGGCTAAACTCGGCCGAACGGGACAACTTCATCCGCCTCGGCAAATTGCCGAAGTGGCAATTGGACCGGCTAGAGCTGTTCCTCGCCCTCGAGGAGGAGAAGTTCAAGGCCGGCTTTCAGGTCGTCGAACTATGGACGCGGGTCAGCTGGATCGCCAAGACGGCCGTCAAGTTGCTGTTGATTGTGGCCGGCACGCTGGTCGCTCTCAACCAGGTCTTGGCCTATTTCTCCGGAGGCAAGCAATAATGCTACAGCGATCGGTGGAAGGCTTCTGGCGCAAGATGAGCGCGCCTGCGGCCATCGTCTTCCTGATGACCATCTTCGCCGCGGTCGGCCTCGCCAGCATGATCTCTTCGGTGCTCGACAGGGAACCGCCGACCGTCTTCGAAAGCGCGACGGTGCTGACGCAGCAGGTGCCGCAGGGCGGCGTGCTCGACGTCCAGTACACGGTGATCCAGAACCGCATCTGCGCGGCGACCGTCGAGCGCTACGTCACCGATTCGGATGGCACCGTGCATGTGCCCTCGACCTACACGGTCGGCCGCCGGCCGCTGATCGACGGCTACCCGCCGGAAGGCCGCGAGACCTATCAGCGATCGATCACCATCCCGCTGGCGACCGCGCTTGGCCGCGCGCACTACGAGGCGCGCTTCACCTACACCTGCAACGTCATGCAGAAGCTGGCCTTCCCGATCGAGGTAACGGCGCCGACCGTCTATTTCGACATCGTGCCGGCGCCCGCGACGCTGACGCCGCTGACCCCGGAAGCGCCGTAGCAATCCGCGCCCGGCGGCTCCGGGCAACCCCCACTCATGGAGATGAAGAGATGGGCATTCGTGCAAAAATGCGACTGGAGAACGTGTTCGCTCAGGCTTGGGGCGGCGCGAAAGCGATCTTCCGATGCGAGTACGATCAGAAGGTCGCCGAGGATCTTTCGTTCCAGAAGGCGACACCGTCGGGTCATGCCGAGTTCCAGATCGACAACCCGAAGGCGGCTGAGCAACTTGTGATCGGCAAGAGCTACTACGTCGACTTCTCGCCGGTCGACTGACCTCCGATCTGGTCGCAAAAATCAACATAGCCCGCCGTGCCGAAAGGTGCGGCGGGCCTTTTTGCGTTTCGCCGCTGGGATTGACACCGTCGCTTGATCGTGAACGGAATGGGAACATCCAAGGGGTTTCTCATGCATCTCGCCATCCATATTTCCGGCATGCCTGCCGGGGACGAGGTCGACAGCTTCGTCATCCTGGCGCCGACCGGAGCTCGCTCCGCAGCGGCCTTGCGCGAGGTCGAGGTGTTCCTGAAAGGCTGCTTCCCGGAATATGACTTCCTTGCTAATGGCGAAAGCACGCCGTTCGAAGGGGACTATGAAGTCCTTCCCATTTGCGGCGTCAGTGACGAAGACGGCGAATCGCGCACGCTGCCCTACCCCGAGCAATCGTTGATGATGGGCATCGCCGCAGCTCTGAAGGGCTTCAGGCCGGGGCAACCGGCGGCGCTGAACTGATCGGCTTCCGCCGAATCACGTTCTGTTCACCCTGGCTAATATAACCTTTGTACCTACAATTCATTGGGTGCGTAAAATTGTAAGTACCGGCGGCGGCCGCCTCGAGTTCATTCCGCCGATGGAGCCCAAGCTGGTTTCAAAGCCACCCGAGGGTGAACACTGGATTCACGAGATCAAGCTCGATGGCTATCGCGCCCAGGTCGTCATCAACAGTCCCGACGATATCCGGGTCTTCACCAAATCCGGCGCCGATTGGACCAGCAAGTTCACTGGCATCGTTGAAGCGGCGCGCGAGCTCGACGTCGAAAACGCGATCTTCGAGGGCGAGGCGGTGGTCACGAACAAGGCCGGGCTGCCAGACTTCGACGCGCTGCAGAAGGCTGTCCACAGCGATCCCTACGCCATGATCCTCGGCGCCTTCGACATCATGCACCTCGACAGCCACGATTTGCGCGACATCGGCTGCAAGGCACGCAGGGAGCTTCTTTTCGGCATCATCAAGCCGAACAGTAGGATCCAGTTCAGTGAGGCCATACCAGGCGACCCCAAGGCGATATTCTACCTCGCCGACCAGGCGGGGCTCGAAGGGATCGTCTCGAAGCGCGCCGACAGCCCGTATCGGAGCGGCCCAACATCGAATTGGCTGAAGACGAAGAGCTTCACCATCGACGAATTCGAACTACTCGGCATCGAGCGCGAGCGTGGCAAGGCAGCATTCGCACTGCTGGCAGAGCCCGGCACCGGGAAATATGTCGGTTCAGCCTTCATCACCTTAGGCCGCGACATGAAGGACCGGCTATGGAAGCGCGTCAAGGAACGTGCAGGGCCGCCGCCGAAGGAGATGCGCAAGCGACCGGATACGGAGTGGGTGGAGCCCGGGCTGAAGCTGCGGGTAAAGCATCTTCGCGGCGACCACAGCCACATACGCCATGCGTCACTGCTGGGTTTTGGGGACGAGGATAGTTGAAGCTCCCAGGAACCTAACGCCTCGTCCCGCCTTATGGCCCTATGAGCACACGCGCGATCAACTTCCTCGACAAATGGATTGCAGAACACCTGCCGGATGCAATGACAGACGATCCAATCGCCATCAGCGACCTTGCCGACCAGGCGATGCAGGCCGCTCATAGGCAGGGCATCGGCGATGAGGAAATCTACCAGGAGGTCGGCAGCGTGTTCGAGGTAATCTTTGAAGCGATGGAGAACCGCGAAGGCGGCATAGCGGCCTAACGCGAATCGCGGGTTAGCCGTTCGACAGTTTCGATGATCGACCTGGCGCTGCACTGGCGATCGTCAAGGGCCGGCCCTATATCGGCGCCATGCTCCGCCTGCCCGAGATCACCTTCCCCCTGTCGATCGACACGATCGGCAAGGCCTTGGCCATGGGCGAGGAATTCGACATCCATTGCCTCAACACCGGCTGCCATCATTCGAGCCGGCTGAACCTGGTAGCGCTCGGCCAGCGCATCGGCTTTGACCATTCCTGCCTGGTCCAGGATATCGCGCCTTATTTCTTCTGTCCGAAATGCCGAGCGGCAGGCCGCCCCGACAAGAGAATCGGCCTGACCTGTCACACATTGACCCGCGAGCATTCGGAATGGCCGCGGGAGCGCCAAGAATGGCGCCAAAGGGTTGGCCGGGCGCGCGCGGATCCAGCCTGACTTATCCACAGAACGACTCGCGAACGCTCGTGGGACTTTTCGTGGGACTTTTCGTCTGGTTCCCCCGATATTCACCCGGCTTGATCGGGTTCTGTTCTAATGCGCCGTTTTCCCTCTTGCGCCGCAACCCCTGAGAATATAGGGCTTTCCGCGGTCCGGAGTGTAGCGCAGCCCGGTAGCGCACTTGACTGGGGGTCAAGGGGTCGTCGGTTCGAATCCGGCCACTCCGACCATTAAAATCCAAGGGCTTAGCCAGTTTTCCCCCAAAACTGGCTGTACAGACAATAGCCGCACTGCAGCCAGCGCAACATACGCAGGCGTGATCTCATCGAGGGAACCGATCACGCATCACTCGTGCGCGAGGCACGGAGGCTGGCGTCTAGCCAGAAGCCCACCGAGAAACCGCGCGGTAACGGCTAGGTAAGCTTTGCTGCGTACGCCAACCTTTATCGTGAGCCCGTATTCCAGCTTCAACAAGAAAAGGTCCCGCCGCACATGCCAGAACGGCGGGACTCGATCAGGCGCCTTGCATCAGGCAGGGGTGACTCGGGGGTTGGGCATGCCCGGTGCGCGCGGATCGTAGTGAACCCTAGGCGCATCAGCTGCAATGCGTCCACCAACCGTCGGTTGGAAAGAACTAATTCAATCCCGACGGCTGGCCTGGCCTGAACAGGCGCGCGCTCAAGGCTCAGTTTCTTCCCGGGGAGGAGCTTTTTGGTCAGGACAATCAGGATAGGGCAATTCTTCACACGGAGAGGGCCTGTCGCCAACGCTGCCATAATGTTCCGCGAGTTTTGCGAAACCGTAGGCGAAGGCGAAAAGAAGCGCGAGGACAACCGCTATTCGGACGGCCATACCGTATTGTAGCAGGATCCTCCCATTGGAGCGCGCGGCGTTTTGGTACGTTTGAATGTTGAGTTCGAAAAAGGTTGGCTGTAGTTGAATTGCCGTCGTCCGCAGTTGTAAGGGCGAGCGGACGCTTCGAAGATGCCACGCGCTTTCGCCCTGTCCGGGAGAGATGCAATGTCGCTTCAAGGGGTTGCCTGTCCTGCCGATCTGACCATGTTGACCAAGGCACTCGATGCCCGATGCCGTGAACTAGGCCTCGCTGATGGAGATCCAGGCAGAGAACTGCTCGGCCGCAGGGTGATGGATTTATTTGAAAGTGGTCAGCTCAGCGCCGAAGATTTGAGACTGGCTCTGAGCGGCGAGATCTTTAACGCCAAAAATCGTCCGGCCGGAGCCAGTGGGCTTTGATACGGCAAGCGGCTATCCGCGCAACCATTTGAATTACTGGCCCAGCGTCGGCTTCCGTGTGCGCAGGAGCGCGTGTGAACAAATGTGATTTTGCGGTCGGTGCCAGACGGGCTAACTTTACCCATCGAACGAAAGAGGAGAATGATCATGAAGACATTCCTCGCAATAGCCGCGGCACTGACCATGTCCATATCAGCTGCCTCTGCGGATTGCCCCGCGCATTCCAAGGTCCAGGCATCGGTCGACACGCAGACGAAGACAGCAAGCGTCGAGAAGGCCGATATGTCGACTGTCACGGACGCTCAGACGATCAAAAAAGAAGAGCCACAGAAGACCGAGTAGCGGTAACGCTCAGCGGATCCCACGACCCGGATAAATGGCTACTGGCACACATCCACCCACTCGGCGTCGACGAGTTCGGCCAGGCGTTGCGGGCTGAGCCGTACGGCGGCATTCGTCGCGCCTGCCGCCGGGACGACCTCGTCAAAGGCGCGCAGCGAGATGTCGCAGTAGACCGGGAGCGGCGCCGGTAGGCCGAACGGGCACACCCCACCGACGGGATGATCGGTCGCGGCGAGCACCTGCTCGGCGTCCAGCATTCGCGCCTTGCCACCAAACCGGTCCTTGAATTTGCGATTGTCCAGCCTGGAGATCCCGCTGGCCACGATCAGCATCGTCTGATTGCCGGCGCGCAAGCAGATCGTCTTGGCAATCTGCGCCGGCGCTACGCCATGCGCTTCGGCGGCCAAAGGCACCGTCGCCGAGCTTGCCTCCGTGACGATGACATCAATGTCGGGCGCGTGTGCGGCGAAAAAGGCGCGAACGGATTCGAGGCTCATCTCCGGCAATTTCCGTCTGGCGTCGCCGTGGCGGCCGGCAAGTCCACTACGTGGCCGTAAAAAACGAAGCCCGCCAGGGCGACCCATGGCGAGCTCGTGGAATAAAAGCATGACACGTCGCTACGACACGGATCGCCTTTTGGCAGGCAACACGGCTTCGTCAAACAGAGCGCTTTCCGGAAGTTGAAGCGCGGAGGCAATACGCCGACGTTTCGAGGGATCGGCATCCTTGCCGCTTTCAATGTCGGCAATCTCATAGGCTGCCAGCCCGCACGCCAGGGACAGCTCTTCGATGCTGTATCCACGGGCTTCCCGGGCGGTTCGGACGGCACTGCGTTCAGGCGTAACCGCGCTCGCCGCCAGTTCGGAGTAAGGTTCGCGTTTTGCTATTTGGGGCATTGGCAACTCCGTGGGATGAAAGAGTTAGATCAAATCATGTTGTTGCCTGAGACGATCGGGAGAATGCCCGCTCGCCGGTGATTTGCCAAGCATCAAAGATAGCGTCACGGCATCGTGAACCGACGCCGGAATGAATGGCGGATGCCGGCGCGCCGACATCTGGCCGGTTCGTCAGCAGACACAGTTCGGAAACAAAATTCTACAGGCCGGAAAAACTGCCGAAAAACTCCAAGGCGATAGTCCCAACCGCAGCGCTCGAGTCACCGACCTGAATCAGTGACGCTCAAATTCCGCCTGCGCAAAAAGGAAACGATGTCATGAAGAAGCCTCTTCTCTCCGCCCTTGGACTTGCAATCGCACTTGCCCTCTCGATGCCGATCATCGGCGCAAGCAGCGCGAATGCAACGACGATGCACACCACCGTCAAGAAGCATCACCGCCATCACTACCATCACCGCGTCCACCACTACCGCCACCATCACAAGAAGGTTGTCGCGAAGAAGTACTGAAAACACCCTCGGGCGAACAACCCGCAATCAGGCGTTCTGGTGCTTGATCAAGGGCGGCGCGCTTGCCGGGCTTTCCGTGTCGGCGAAAAATGGCGGCGGTCCGCTGACCACCGCCATTTGCTTATCTCAACGTGCCGATCTTGAACGCGCTCGCGGTGCTTGTTGCTGCCGGCCGCCGAGGAACAGACTGGCGACGAGCCCGACCAGAACCAGCCCGACAGCGGCCGCCGTCGCCGGGTGATCTCGGGCGGTCTTCTCGATCGCCCGGCCTTGCCTTCTGATTGCCGGCAAGGCATCGCCGAGGCGCTCAGTGATATCCGAATAATAATCCGACGCGGTATCGCGCCCGTCTTCGTAAAAGGCGCCGCCCCGCTTTAACACGGCTTTCTTCAAGGTGGCCAGTTCCCTGGTCAGGGCCGCGACCTGTTTGTCCAGATCGGTGTCGGAGATGCTCGAAAGCGATGCCATGACGTGCTTCCTTCATCTGTAGAAGGAAGCCTAACGCATGACCCTGAAGACCGTTCCGGTCAGCCCGGCGGGCTCTAGCGAACCTGATCGAGCAGGCGCTTGCATTCCAGGAGGTCGAACAGCGCCTCCTGCAGCAATGCGCGATTGTCACGGGAAAGTTTTGACGTGTCCGGCGGAACCGGACCTTCCTCGTCGGTCTTGCCTATACCGAAAAAACGACGGCTGGGTTTCACCCTCGGCTGGCCAACCAGCATTTCGTCGTCCGGGCCGCGCGGCTGCGCCGCTTGCGTCAGCGGTACCGTGTCGGCCTGTCGGCGCTGCGAGATCGCCTCGACCGCCGCCATGTCGCCACTGCCGACGGCGATCAGAAACTGGTTGCCGTTCTCGCGCAACAGCTTCTGCACGCCCTTGATCGTATAGCCCTGGTCGTAGAGCATATGACGAATACCCTTGATCAGTTCTACGTCCTGCGGACGGTAGTAACGGCGGCCGCCGCCGCGCTTCATCGGCTTGATCTGGTTGAAACGCGTCTCCCAGAAGCGCAGCACGTGCTGCGGCAAATCCAGATCCTCCGCGACCTCGCTGATGGTGCGGAAAGCATCAGGGCTCTTGTCCATGGGCGAATCCTCACGCTAGAGCATGATCGCGAAAGGCGGGAACCGGGTTCGGGCGACATCACGCTTAACAAGGAGAGCAGCTTTCCGTCCCGCCGGAACGGATCACACCCAAATACCGATCCGGCGTACCGAATCGCATCTTATTTCAGCGGTTTATGAAACAATATTCAAGCCCGGCGCAAAAGCAGGGTTCGCTTTTCAACCGAAGCCTGGAGCATGATTCTTGGCAAAGGGGGATTGGGCGGCTACTTGCTGCCCTTGACTTTGCTGTTTTGATGGGAGCGCAGGATACGGTTCTTCAGCACGTTCGACGACTTGAAGGTCATCACCCGGCGCGGCAGGATCGGCACTTCCTCGCCGGTCTTGGGATTGCGCCCGATGCGCTCGTTTTTGGAGCGCACGTGGAAGGTCGCGAAGGACGACAGCTTCACCGTCTCGCCGCGAACGATCGCCTCGCAGATCTCATTCAGCACCGCCTCGACAAGCTCAGCCGATTCAGTACGCGACAGCCCAACCTTGCGGTAAACGGCTTCGGCGAGGTCGGCGCGCGTAAGTGTCTTTCCCCCCATACGAACCGTCCCATCAGCTCAAAAACATAAATCATACAAGCAACGGCAGAACCTAAGTAATTGATCCGTCAAGGTCAAGGACCCGAACCCGATAGTTCGGCACTTACCAGCGGAGCAGGACGGCACCCCAGGTGAAGCCGCCGCCCATCGCCTCGAGCAGTACCAGGTCACCCTTTTTGATGCGACCGTCGGCGACGGCTGCGGACAGTGCCAGCGGCACGGAAGCCGCCGAGGTATTACCGTGCAAATCGACGGTCACCACCACCTTCCGCTCCTCTATCCCGAGCTTTTTGGCCGAAGCGTCAATAATTCGTTTATTGGCTTGATGCGGCACGAACCAGTCGAGATCGGCGGCGCCGATGCCGGCCTGTGCGAACGTCGCCTCGATGACGTCGGTGATCATGCCGACCGCATGCTTGAACACTTCGCGGCCTTCCATCCTGAGGTGCCCGACGGTTCCGGTGGTCGACGGCCCACCGTCGACGAAAAGCTTGTCCTTGTGGATGCCGTCGGAGCGCAGGCTGGCCGCCAGAACGCCTCGGTCGGCGATGCCGCCTGCCCCCGTGCCTGCTTCCAGCACCATCGCGCCGGCGCCGTCGCCGAACAAAACGCAGGTCGAGCGGTCGTTCCAGTCGAGGATACGCGAAAATGTTTCCGAGCCGATCACCAGTACCCGTCTGGCCAAGCCGCCGCGGATATAGAGGTCGGCGGTCGTCACTGCATAGACGAAGCCGGAGCAGACCGCCTGCAGGTCGAAGGCAAAACCGTGGTGCATGCCGAGCCGGTTCTGGATCTCGACCGCGGTCGCGGGAAAGGTGTTGTTGGGCGTCGAGGTCGCCAGCACGATCAGGTCGATGTCGTCAGCCGTCAAGCCGGCGCTGTCGAGGGCTGCGCGCGCTGCCGCCTCGCCCAGCGAGGCCGTCGTCTCGTCGTCGGCCGCAATGTGGCGCTGGCGAATGCCGGTGCGCTGGACGATCCACTCGTCCGACGTCTCGACCATGCCTTCGAAATCGGCATTCTTCATAATGCGGCGGGGCAGCGCGGCGCCCGTGCCGCGCACGACTGATCTGATCAATGCTCTTTCCTATTCCTTTGCGTCGATGACGACGTCGGATTTCCGGATTGTCTGGGCATTCGGATTGCGGGCATGGAACAGGTCGAGATCGGCTTCGATGCGGTCAAGCAGATTGTTGCGCACCATGTCGTAGCCAAGCTCGATCGCCGCCGCGAAGCCATCCGAATCAGCCCCGCCATGGCTTTTCACCACGATGCCGTTCAATCCAAGGAAGACGCCGCCATTGGAGCGGCCGACATCCATCTTCTCGCGCAGGCGATCGAAGGCGGTCTTGGCGAAGATATAGCCGATCCTGGCCATCAGCGTCCGGTTCATCGCCGCGCGCAGATAGCCGGCGATCTGCCTGACGGTGCCTTCCGCCGTCTTCAGCGCGATGTTGCCGGCAAATCCTTCGGTAACGACGACGTCGACACTGCCCTTGCCGATGTCGTCACCCTCGACAAAGCCATGGTAGTTCATCGAGGCCATGTTGGCCTCGCGCAACATACGACCCGCCTCCTTGACCTCTTCCTGGCCCTTGATCTCCTCGACGCCGACATTGAGCAGGCCGACGCTCGGCCGTTCGATGCCGAAAACCGAGCGCGCCATGCCGGTGCCCAGAATGGCAAAATCAACCAGTTGATGCGCATCCGCGCCAATGGTGGCGCCGACGTCCAGCACCACGCTCTCGCCGCGCAATGTCGGCCAGAGCGCCGCGATTGCCGGGCGATCGATGGTCGCCATGGTGCGAAGGCAGAATCTGGACATTGCCATCAGCGCGCCGGTATTGCCGGCCGAGATGCAGGCGTCGGCAGTGCCTGCCTTGACCGCCTCGACGGCCTTCCACATCGATGACTTCCAGCGGCCATGGCGCAGCGCCTGGCTCGGCTTGTCGTCCATCCGAACTGCGATCTCGCAGTGGATGAACTCGCTCGCTTCCGCCAGCTTGGGGAATTTGGCGAGTTCGGGCCGTACCACTTCTTCGCGCCCATAAATGACGAAGCGTATATCCGGACGGCGGGTGGCGACAGTCATGAGCGCCGGGATGACCACGCTTGGCCCGTGATCGCCGCCCATGGCATCGATGGAAATCCTGATCACGCGGTGTTCATCTCACGGTTGCTTGGCCAGCGGGCTTGCCAAGGTGCGGGGCTCGCGAAGGTTCGGCGAAAATAACGGTTTTGGGCTGCCGCACAACCAACTTTTCTCAAATTGGGTCAGCTATCAGGATTTTCCCAACAGTGATCTGAGCTTTTGCTGGAATTCATTCTCCACAGGCTCGGCATCGCCGGCGGCCTCCAGCGATACACCCGGCTTGCGCGGATATGGATCGATCGCCAAGCCAAAGAACTGCTCGGCAAGCGCCCCGACGTCGATCGCATCGCCGGAAAAGGTTTCCGGGCTGTCCGGTCCTTCGGCGTCGAGCAGGATCTCACCGCCCCCGTCGAAACCTTGCCGCCCGAGCTTGGATTGCTCCGGCAGGAACAGCGCTTCGACCGGCTCATCGATATGCGCCTCGACCGGGTCGAGGGTGACGATGCATGCCTGCGTTATATCGGCCTCGACATGGCCGCTGACTTTCACGCCGTTGCGCTTCCAGGGCTCGACCAGGAGTTCGGCGCGATAGTTCTCGACCGAAAGCAGCTCGTGCTCGACGGCCAGCAGGGCGCGCTGCCCAGCGTCGGCATCGATCACCACCGGCAGCCCCTTTTGCGGCAGCCGGGCGACACTTGCCAGGAATGACACCGGGCTGTGGGTATCAGGGTGTTTCATCTTCGCCTCCACTTCGCCACCTTCATCGGCCTGCCGTCGCTCAAGCGTTGGCCACGGGAAATGCCACCGTTCCGGAAACGATCGATTCGGTCGGCTGTTCCGCGAGTTGCCTTGATGCATCGGCGGCATAGAGTGCCAGTTGCGACGCTTGCGGCCAGGCGCCGGCATCCGGCCTGACATTGCGGGCAAGGGCGGCGGCGAGTGCATCATGGTCATTTCGTTGCAGCGCATCATCATAGGCGGCGGTACGGCCATAGAACATCTTCGCCAGTTTCCGCATTCGCTTCGGCACGCCGACGTCGCCAATGCCCAATTCACGCAACGAATGTTCGACATCCATGAAGAACTCATCGATCAGCACCTGCGCAACCTCTGCCGCAGCACCGCCCTCGCCGCGCAACCGGTGCTGGAACAGGAACATGTGCAACGACAGCATCTCGAAGCGGCCGAGCGGCGTGTCCGGGACGTTCCAGGCGGAATAAAACACCGTTTGCCGCGCCGCCGCCACGATTTGTGCGTAAAGCGCCTCGGTGATGGCGCGGTTGGCATGTCGTTCGCGGCCAAAGAGGCGCTGGAACATTTGAGGGTGGTCTCCCGGGACCGTTTGTTGAAGTGGCCTTGTTGCATCGGCAAGCAAGCTGGTTTACCGGTTTTGCGGCCCAGCGCAAGTTGCGGCCAGCTTATGGAGTTGTAGTTGCGCGCGCTGAAATTCAAGTCGACTTTCCTGCCCAGGCCCGGCGGTGCGGTTTCGCTGCTGGTGATCGCTGCGGCGCTTTCCGCCTGCAATTCGTCCAAGATGATCGGCGATCTCAATCCGAGCGAGACGCTGACGCAAGGCTACGTCATCGACCAGCAGGCGATCGACCTGGTGCCGGTCGGCTCAAGCCGCGAACAGGTGCTGCTGGCGCTCGGCACTCCCTCGACGAAGGCGACCTTCGATAACGAGGCCTTTTATTACATTTCTCAGACGCGCAAGCGCTATGTCGCCTTCGACAAGCCGCGGCTGGTCGACCAACATGTGCTGGCGGTCTATTTTGGCGATGACGGGCGCGTCACCCAGATCGCCAATTACGGCTTGAAGGACGGCAAGGTGTTCGACTTCATCTCGCGCACCACGCCGACCGGCGGCAAGGACCAGAACTTCCTCAGCCAGATCATCAGTGGCGCCAGCAAGCTGGCGCCTGGTGTTCCCGGCGCCAGCGGCGGCAGCACGCTCGGCGGCACCTGATCCACCCGAGGGTGTCGGCTTCCTTCCGTTCCTTTCGCTTCCCTGTAAGCGGCATATCTCAGGCAATGAAAAACCCGCGGGAGCGATCCCGCGGGTTTTTGTCTTAAGGCCATAGCGACCGAGCTTAGCCGTGCGCGAGAACGGCCAGCAACAGCAGCGCGACGATGTTGGTGATCTTGATCGCCGGGTTGACCGCTGGGCCGGCAGTATCCTTGTAGGGATCGCCGACCGTGTCGCCGGTCACCGAAGCCTTGTGCGCTTCGGAGCCCTTGAGGTGCTTGAGGCCGTCCTTGTCGACGAAACCGTCTTCGAACGACTTCTTGGCGTTGTCCCAGGCGCCGCCGCCGGAGGTCATCGAGATGGCAACGAACAGGCCGTTGACGATGACGCCGAGCAGCGAGGCGCCGAGCGCGGCAAAGGCGGATGCCTTCGAACCGGAGATCAGGAGGACGCCGAAATAAACCACCAGCGGCGCCAGCACCGGCAGCAATGATGGAACGATCATCTCCCGGATCGCTGCCTTGGTCAGAAGGTCGACGGCGCGCGCATAGTTCGGCTTCGAGGTGCCGGCCATGATGCCCGGATCCTCGCGGAACTGCTTGCGCACCTCCTGGACGATAGCACCCGCGGCGCGGCCGACGGCGGTCATGGCGATGCCGCCGAACAGATACGGGATCAGGCCACCGAAGATCAGGCCGGCGACGACGTAAGGATTGGAGAGGTCGAAGGAGACGTCGCCCATGCCCTGGAAGTACGGGTATTTGTCGCCATTGGCGGCAAAGAACTTCAGGTCGTTAGAGTAGGCCGCGAACAGCACCAGCGCGCCGAGGCCGGCCGAGCCGATGGCGTAGCCCTTGGTTACCGCCTTGGTGGTGTTGCCGACAGCGTCAAGCGCGTCGGTTGACTGGCGCACTTCCTTGGGCAGGCCGGCCATTTCGGCAATGCCGCCGGCATTGTCGGTGACCGGGCCGAAGGCATCGAGCGCGACGATCATGCCGGCGAGGCCAAGCATCGTCGTCACCGCGATCGCCGTGCCATAGAGACCGGCGAGCTGGTATGTCGAGATGATGCCGCCGACGATGACGATCGCCGGCAACGCCGTCGCTTCCAGCGAGACCGCGAGGCCCTGGATGACGTTGGTGCCGTGACCGGTGACCGAGGCCTGGGCGATGGAGTTCACCGGACGCTTGCTGGTGCCGGTATAGTATTCGGTGATCACCACGATGAGGCCGGTCACCACAAGGCCGACCAGGCCGCAGATGAACAGGTTCGTGCCGGTGATGGCCATGCCGGCGACAGTACCGATCTCACCCCAGCCGATGCATGCCGAAGTGGCGACGGCAAGGCCGACAATCGACAGCAAGCCGGTGACGATAAGGCCCTTGTAGAGCGCGCCCATGATCGAGCCGCTGGAACCGAGCTTGACGAAGAAGGTGCCGACGATCGAGGTGAGGATGCAGGCGCCGCAGATGGCCAGCGGATAGAGCATGGCCGCGCCGAGCACGGCGGTGCCACCGAAGAAGATGGCGGCGAGGACCATGGTGGCGACCACGGTCACCGCATAGGTCTCGAACAGGTCGGCGGCCATGCCGGCGCAATCGCCGACATTGTCGCCGACATTGTCGGCGATGGTGGCCGGATTGCGTGGATCGTCTTCGGGAATGCCGGCTTCAACCTTGCCGACGAGATCGCCGCCGACGTCGGCGCCCTTGGTGAAGATGCCGCCGCCGAGACGGGCGAAGATCGAGATCAGCGAGGCGCCGAAGCCGAGCGAAACAAGCGAGTCGATGACGACGCGATCGTCGGGCTGCAGACCCATGAACTGGGTCAGGATCAGGTAGTAGATCGAGACGCCGAGCAGGGCCAGGCCAGCAACCAGCATGCCAGTGATGGCGCCCGACTTGAAGGCGATCTCGAGGCCGGCAGCGAGGCTGTTGGAAGCCGCCTGCGCGGTGCGCACATTGGCGCGCACCGAGACGTGCATACCGATGAAGCCAGCGGCGCCCGATAGAACGGCGCCGATCAGGAAGCCGATGGCGGCGGTGATCGAAAGCAGCCACCAGGCGAGCAGCAGGACCACGACGCCGACGATGGCGATAGTGGTGTACTGGCGCGCCAGATAGGCCTGCGCGCCTTCGCGGATGGCCGCGGAAATTTCCTGCATGCGTGCATTGCCCTGATCGGCCGCGAGGACCGAACGTGTCGCCCAGATGGCGTAAAGGACTGAAAGCAGACCGCAGGCGATGACAGCTGAAAGTATGGTCATTGCCGAATTTTCCTCGATTGGTGGCCCAAAAGAACCCCTCCCCGGGCCGTTGAGACAGGGACGAATTTTCCGCAACCGGAATCCGTCCCTTCGCAGCGGCTTATGCGAAACAGGGCTCGGAACGTCAAGATATTGTTCCGTTCCTGTCCGGCTTTCGCCCAAAAGATCCCGGGTTTCGTCCAAAAGGCTGGACGGCAGTGTGCGCCTGTCGACACTGCCATCCGGTTAGATCGGTTGAAATCGGCGAACGGCGGTCAGGCTTTACGCGGGTCGCCGTCCGGCTGGACGACGAAGACCAGCACCACCAGCATGGTCATGTAGAATTTGAACGCCGCCTCCTGACCATTCCAAATCGAAGACTGCCACATGGCGAACCACTCGCCGCCAACGACCATGAAGCCGAAATACCAAACAAGGAAACCCATGGTGGCGGCTATGATGACGAACTTCTTGGCATCGTTGAATGCCTCTCCGCTGGCTTTGCGCGCCTGCCAGAGTTGCCAGGCGGCGATTAGGTAAAGCAGGCAGGTCAGCGCCTCGCCAATGATGATCAGCCAGTAGCCAGCCGTCCACAGCGACGGGTTGGTGATCGAGCGGTACATCAGTGCATTGCCGGGAAAGGTCGTGTCCATGCTCAGCACATGCTGGACAAAGGCGAAGTTTGAGCCGTAATCGGTGATGTTGCCGAAGGCGACGAGGAAGGCGAAAGCCGCCAGACACAAACACATGACGATCTTGGAGAAACGCGCGGTCATGGCAAGAACTCCTGCTGAAAGATCGGGGCATCGCACTCATCAATCGCCGAGTCCCGAAGATCGCGCAACGGGTGGGCCAGTGATCATCGTGCTCACAGCCATTGCGAGACATTATGCCGGCAAGCAAGACATTGCCGAGACTGTCGAAGCCCTCGATCTCGACAGTGATTGCGCGGTGGGCGACTTGGTCTCTGTGGTTAGAGCCGACACACAGCACGATTTCGCCATCATCCGCCGCCGCTGGATCACCGGCGAGACGGGCACAACGCTGGAACTGACGCTCGATCATCCGACGCGGTCGACCGGCCACTGAAAAAAGAGCGAACTTCGCCCCGAGACGCTACTCGGGCTCGCGTCCCATGCGCCAGGCGGTATAGCGCTCGACCGCCGACAGCCCGTCATAGATCAGCACGGCAAGGGCGGCGACGATCAGGCCACCCTGCAGGATGAAGGCGAGGTTGTTCGACAGCAGGCCTGCGATGATCACCTCGCCCAGTGTCCTCGCCGCTACCGTCGAGCCGATGGTCGCGGTGGCGAGGCTGATCACCACCGACAGCCGGATACCGCCGAGAATGATCGGCGCGCTGAGCGGCAGCTCGACCTTGACCAGTCTTTGCCAGCCGGTCATGCCGACGCCACGCGCCGCATCGACGACGTTGGCCGGCAGCGTCGTCAGGCCGGTCAGCGCATTCTCGAAGATCGGCAGCAGCCCGTAGAGAAACAGCGCAATCAGCGTCGGCTTTTCGCCGAAGCCGACGGCCGGCACGGCAAGCGCCAGCACCGCCACCGGCGGAAAGGTTTGGCCGATATTGACCAGGCTGCGCGACAGCGGCAGGAATTCGGCGCCGGCTGGCCTGGTGACCAGAATGGCGAGCGCGACCGCAACAATCGTCGCGGCAACCGTCGCGATCAGCACGGTCCGCAGATGCAGCAGCGTCAACGTCAAAAGGCTGCCCTGATTGTAGATTACCGGCGCGTTGTTCTCTGTCAGCGGCTTCAGCAGCGGTTCGAACCAGCCGGGATTGGTGACGAAGGCAATAAGCACTACCACCAAGGCCAGCCTGAGCAGCGACGGAAGCCAGGCTTTCATGCCGGCCTCGCCGCGCGCTTAACCAGCCCGTCCACAGTGACGCGGCCAAGCGATTTGCCGTCAGAATCTTTCACCGGAAGTGCCGGGCGGCCCGACCACAGGAGTTCGGCCAACGCGTCGCGTTGGCTGGCGTCACCGGGGATCGCCTCGCCTTCGGCCGTGCCTTTTTCCACCGCGTCGCGCACCCGGCCAAGCGACAACAGCCGGAACGGTTTTTCGCTGGCGCCAACCAGGGTCTCGACAAACGCGCTGGCCGGTTTCGCCAGTATCTCGGCCGGCGCGGCATATTGCACTACTTTGCCGCCATCCATCACCGCGATCTTGTCGCCCATGTGAACGGCCTCTTCCATGTCATGGGTGACTAGGATGATGGTGGTGCCGAAGCGTTTCTGGATCGCCAGCAGATCCTCCTGCGCCTTGTTGCGGATGATCGGATCGAGCGCACCGAACGGCTCATCCATCAACAGCACGTTGGGTTCCGCGGCAAGCGCCCGGGCGACGCCGACGCGCTGCTGCTGACCGCCGGAAAGCTCATGCGGATAGCGTGGCCCGTAGGCTTGCGGGTCGAGCTGGTATAGCGTCATCAGCTCGTCGACGCGGGCCTTGATGCGGTTGGCGCCCCAGCCGAGCAATACCGGCACAGTGGCGATGTTCTGCGCCACCGTGCGATGCGGAAACAGGCCGTGGCCCTGGATGGCATAGCCGATGCTGCGACGCAGCTCATAATCCGGGACCGAGCGGTTATCGACGCCGTCGAGCTTGATCACGCCCGATGTCGGCTCGACCAGCCGGTTGATCATGCGAAGCAGCGTCGTCTTGCCGGAGCCGGAGGTGCCGACGATGACGGCGATGCTGCGCGGCTCGATTACTATCGACACGTCGTCGACGACTGTCGTCTCGCCGTAGCGCTTGGTGATGCCTTCGATCTCGATCATGCCGTTTCAACCCTGCGCTTGCTGGCGCTCATTTCGATCACTGCATCGAGGATGATGGCAGCGGCGAAGGCCAGCACCACCGTGGGAACAGCACCGAGCAGCACCAGGTCCATCGCCGTCTGGCCGACCCCCTGGAATACGAACACGCCAAAGCCGCCGCCGCCGATCAACGCGGCAATCGTGGCGAGGCCGATATTCTGCACCAGCACGATGCGGATGCCGGTGAGGATCACCGGGAAAGCCAGCGGAAACTCGACGCCGAACAGCCGCTGGCGGTCGGTCATGCCCATGCCGCGCGCTGCGTCGTTGGCGGCACGCGGCACACCGGCGAGGCCGACCACGGTGTTGGCCACTACCGGCAGCAGTGAATAGAGGAACAAAGCGACGAAAGCCGGCGCCGTGCCGATGCCGCGAATGCCGAGCGCGGCAGCTCCCGGCACATGCGAAGCGACCCAGCCGAGCGGTGCAATCAAGAGGCCGAACAGCGCAATCGAAGGAATGGTCTGGATGATGTTCAGCACGTTGAGCACACCGGCCCGCAATTTCTCGACGCGGTGGCAGAGGATGCCGAGCGGCAGGCCGATAATCACCGCTGCCGCCAGCGAACCCAGCGCCAGCGTCACGTGCTTGGAGCCTTCCGCCCAAAAACTATCGGCGCGATTGAAATATTCCTTGAGGATCGACAGGCTATTCCAGCTTCCCGAGACGAGCAGCAGCCCGATCGCCGCTGCGGCGGCAACAAGCACGCCGATCCGTGCCTGAGGCGACAGGTTCAGCCTAGTAAGCACGTCGGCGAGCAGAAGCGTGAAGGCGAAGATAAGCAGCCAAAAGCCCGAAGCCGGCGAGATACGGGCGAAGGTGTTGCCGGCAGGTGTCAGGAAACTGCCGGCGACGCCGATCAGCAGCGCCAGCGCTGCAAGCGCAACCACACTGGCGGCGAGGCGCAGAACAAGCGGCGTTTTCAGCAGCGCAATGAGCGCCGCTGCGACGACAATCGCCATCAACAGCGGACCGACCATCGCAGGCAAAGATTCGAGGATCGAGCGCGCCTCGCCGGGTACGATGCGATTGGCGCGGAACGTGGCGAATGGTGCCGCAAAAGCCGCATAGGCTGATATCGCCGCGATGACCACGCCGAGCTTGTCGAACCGGATGCGCACGCCCTCCCCCATCGGCCGATCCGGCGCACCTCGAAAGCGGCGCGCCGGAATCGCCTTACTTGAGGAAGCCGTTCTTTTTCAAAAAGTCCTCGGCGACGCCCTTGACCGGTTCGCCGCCGACCTGCACGCGGCCGTTCAACTCCTGCAGCGTGACAAGGTCGAGCTTGGCGAAGACCGGCTTCAGCAGCGTCTCGATTTCGGGATGCTCCTTCAGCACCGCCCCGCGGATGATCGGCGCCGGCTGGTAGACCGGCTGCACACCCTTGTCGTCCTCAAGCACGATGAGGCCGGAGGGCGCGATGCCGCCGTCGGTGCCATAGACCATGGCGGCGTTGGCGCCGTTAGTCTGGTTGGCTGCGGCGGCAATGGTGGCCGCCGTGTCGCCGCCGGACAGCGTGATCAACTGGTCCGGCTTTAGCGTGAAGCCATAGGTCTTCTGGAAAGCGGGCAGCGCGGCCGCCGAATTGACGAACTCGGCGGAGGCCGCCAGCACCACCTTGCCGCCGCCCGAGACATATTTGCCGAAGTCGGAAAGAGTGACGAGCTTATTGGTATCGGCGACCTCCTTGCGCAGGGCGATCGCCCAGGTGTTGTTGGCCGGTGACGGTGACAGCCAGACGATCTTGTTGGAGTCGTAGTCGAGCTTCTTGGCAGTCTCGTAGGCCTTGGCGGCGTCTTTCCACACCGGATCGTCGGCCTTCTCGAAGAAGAAGGCGGCGTTGCCGGTGTATTCCGGATAGATGTCTATCTCGCCGGCTGTAATCGCCTTGCGCACCACAGGTGTGCCGCCGAGTTGGATGCGGTCGGTGGTCTGGATATTATTGGCGTTCAGCACCAGTTGGATGATATTGCCGAGCACACCGCCCTCGGTGTCGATCTTCGACGACACCACCACCTGGGCACTCGCCGAGGCCAACGCAATTCCGAGCGCTAGTACAGCGCCGGCCAGAACCTTGATTGAAAACATCTCACAAATCCCTTGCTGTGAACCGGAATACGGCTGCCGCATATGAGCATGGCTTCGATGCCCCGTCGGGGTACACGGTTTCATAAGAGGGGGGATGGGCGCAATAATTTTGTTCAGATGTGAGTGAATCCGCTGCCGCGACGTCCCGACAGCGTGACGTCAGTTGGCCGCACGCAAGCCCGTCATCTTCAACACGCCCAGTGCCACGAAGCACAGCGCGACGACCGGGAAAATCATCCAGTTCAACATCTCCCAGCCCCAGGCATTGTAGACCGCCCCCGACATCAGCGAGGCGAAGGCGACGGAGCCGAACAGGACGAAATCGTGAAACCCCTGGACCTTGCCTTTTTCGGATGACTGGTAGCTGTCGGCCACCATGGCGGTGGCACCGATGAAGCTGAAGTTCCAGCCAAGGCCGAGCAGGATCAGCGCCGTCCAGAACTGCCACAGTGCCAACCCTGACAGCGCCACTATGGCGCAGCCAATCAGCAGCACCAGGCCGATGGCCAGGATCCGCTCAGCGCCGAAGCGATAGATCAGCGACCCCGTGAAGAAGCTCGGCGCGAACATCGCCATCACATGCCAGGAAATGCCTAGCGTGGCGTCGTCGGTCGAAAGGCCGCAGCCGACCATGGCCAGCGGCGCGCCCGTCATGACGAAGCTCATCAGCGCGTAGCTGCCGACGGCGCAAAACAGCGCTGCGACGAAGCGCGGCCTGGTGACGATTTCCGAGAGCGGCCGGGCGTCGCTGTCGGCGATTTCCACCTTGTCGGTTGCCTTGGCCGGGATGCGCAACAAAGAGAGAATGGCGGCGCCGACCGCCGCCAGCACCAGGATGGACGCAAACGAGCCGGCAAACTTCACCGGCGAGAACAGGTCGCCGGTGAAGATGACGATCTGCGGTCCAAGGATGGCGGTGACGATGCCGCCGGCCAGCACAAAGGAGATGGCGCGCGCCTTGAATTCAGGCGGCGCATTGTCGGCGGCGGCAAACCGGAACTGCTGGACGAAGGCGCCCCCGATGCCGATCACGGCCAAGCCGAAAGCGAATAGCCAGAAGCTGGCATGAAACAGCGCCAGCGTGGCGACCAGCCCGCCAAGCGCCGTGACCGCTGTGCCGGTCATGAAGCCGTCGCGCTGGCCGAGCCGGCGGATGATCGCCGCGGCCGGCAAGGAACCGAGCGCCACGCCGACATTGAAACCGGTGATCGGCGCGGTTGCCAGCGACTTGTCAGCATCGAGCAGGTACTGCCCCACCAATCCGCCCATGGAAATGGCGATGGGTGCGGCCGAGCCGATGATCGCCTGCGAGGCTGCGAGGATGAAGGCGGTGCGACGCGCTTCCTTGCCCGCCCCAACAGCGACGATAGCAGTCATGAGGCGTCCTTGCCGCGGCCCTCGCCACGCACCCGGCGCGACACGCGATCAAGCACCGCATTGACCAGTTTCGGCTCGTCTTCCTCGTAAAATGCCTTGGCGATGTCGACATATTCGGAGACGATAACCGCCACCGGCACGTCCTCGCGCTGCATCAGCTCGTAGACGCCGGCGCGCAATATGGCGCGCAATGTGGAATCGAGCCTCGACAGAGGCCAGTCCTCGGTCAGCGCCTGTCGGATGACTGGATCGATGGTCTTCTGGTGCTCGACAACGCCGGCAAGAATGGCGCGAAACCATTGCGCATCGGCTTCGCGATAGAGCGCGCCATCGACCTCCTTGCCGAGCCTGAACGCCTCGTACTCGGCGGTGATCTCGAAGACGCCGCTGCCGGCGACATCCATCTGGTAGAGCGCCTGCACGGCGGCCAGACGGGCAGCACCGCGCTTGTTGGCGTGGCGCACCGTGGGCTGGCCGGGCGAAGCGGGTTCGCTCACGAGGGCGCTCCCAGCTGTTCCTTTAGAGCGATCATGGTCAGCGCCGCACGCGCCGCAAAGCCGCCCTTGTCGCCTTCCGAACGCCTGGCGCGTGTCCAGGCCTGTTCGTCGTTTTCGGTGGTCAGGATGCCGTTGCCGATGCAGACCGCATCCTGCACGGACAGGTCCATCAGGGCACGGCTGGATTCATTGGCGACGATATCGAAATGATAGGTGTCGCCGCGGACCACCGTGCCGAGGGCGACGAAGCCGTCATAGTTCGTCCCGCCTTCGGAGGCACCGTCGAGCGCGAAGGAAATCACCGCCGGGATTTCGAGCGAGCCCGGAACGGTGACGACATCGTATGTCGCGCCCGCTTCCTCGAGGGCCTTTGTCGCGCCTTCGAGCAACGCGTCGGCAAGGTCGTCGTGAAAGCGCGCCTCGATGACAAGAAGGTGGGCCTTCTTCTTCGGGCGGATGAACGCTTTGCCGTGTTGGGATGTGCCTGCCATAGATGTCTCCGGGGATCGCCGGTGACTTAGGCCGAAGCCGGTTTGATCGCAAGCGGAAGATTGCCGAAGGAACTTTCAAGGCCAACTCGGCGGCGGTCGCACCAGGGAATGGGCTTTATGGACGAGCGCCTCAAAGCCCCTCTTTAGCCGCCTCCACCAGTCGCGCCGCATAGCGGGCCATGGTGTCGATCTCGAGATTGACGCGATCGCCGACCTGGCGTTCGCCCCAGGTGGTGACCGTCAGTGAGTGGTGGATCAACAGCACGTCGAAGCGGCTGCCTTCGACCTTGTTGACGGTCAGCGAAGTGCCGTCGAGTGCGACGGAGCCCTTGGGCGCGATGAATTTGGCCAGCTCTCGCGGTGCATCCAGGGTGAAGCGAACGGCGTCGCCTTCCTCCTTGCGCCCCACGATCTCGGCCATGCCGTCTACATGGCCTGAAACGATATGGCCGCCAAGCTCGTCGCCGATCTTCAGCGCCCGCTCCAGGTTGATGCGCGTGCCGGATTTCCAGCCCATCGCGGTCGTCAGCCTGAGTGCTTCTTCCCAGGCCTCGACCTCGAACCAGCGTGCGTTGGCGCCGTCTTCCGGCAATCCCGTCACCGTCAGGCAGACGCCGCCACAGGAAATCGAGGCACCGATGGCAATGGTCTGCGGATCGTAAGCGGTGTCGATACGCAAACCGACGCCTTCCCTGAGCTGCTTTACGGCAGCGACGGTGCCGACATCGGTGACGATTCCAGTGAACATTAGTTTGGCCCCGTGAACATCAGGTCGGTCCTAGATGTCTCTTATCCATTCCGCATATGTATCTTCGCCGAAACGCATGTTGCGCAATTTGCGAAATCCCGGCGGCATATTGTTGGCATCGATCGGCGATACAATGCCGCCCTCGCCGATCGCGTCCGGCCCCTGAAACAGCACGATACGATCGACCAGTTGTTCGTCGAGGAACGCCTTGGCCACCCTCGCGCCGCCCTCGACCAGGACGCTTGCCATGCCGAGCGCCGCCAGATCCTCGAGCAGTTCCGGCAGCGCAATATCGCCTTCATAGGTCTCAGTACCGATGAAGCGAACGCCGGCACGTTCGAGCGCGGCGCGCCGGTGCGGATCGGCCTCGGCGCAGGCAGCGACATAGAGCGGCACACGATCGACGCCGGCGACCAGTTTCGAAGTCTCGGGTAGCCTGATCTGACGGTCGAGTACGATGCGCGCCGGCGAACGGCTCTCCAGTCCCGGAAGCCGAACCGTAAGCGCCGGATCGTCCTCCAGTGCGGTGCCGATGCCGATCAATATGCCATCGGCTTCGGCGCGCATCAGATAGACTTCGCGTCGGGCGATATCGCCGGTGATGGAGACCTGTCCCTCGCCTTTCACGCCGATCTTGTTGTCGCTCGAAAGCGCAAGTTTCAGGATCACTTCCGGGCGTTTTTTCAGAGATCGAATTAAATAGCCGGCCATCTGCTCCGCGGCCTCGGCCGCCAACACTTTTTCCACCACTTCGACGCCGGCGGCACGCAAGATTGCATAGCCCTTGCCGGAAACACGCGGGTCCGGATCGCTGGCAGCGCCGACCACACGCGCCACGCCGGCACTGACCAGCGCATTGGCGCAAGGCGGCGTGCGGCCGTGATGGGCGCAGGGCTCCAGCGTTACATAGGCGGTGGCGCCGCGCGCCAGTTCGCCGGCCTCTGCCAAAGCCTCGGTCTCGGCATGCGGCCGGCCGCCGACGGCGGTGACGCCGCTGCCGACGATCATCGGCCCGTCGCCGTCATCGCGCACGATCAGCGTGCCGACGGAAGGGTTGGTCGAGGTCCGCCCGGCATTCTTGCGCGACAGCCTGAGGGCTGCCGCCATATAGCGGCGATCGAGGACCTCTTGCTCAGCCGTGCTGCGTTCGGACCCTGCCATGCTCAGCTGGCGTCCTCTTCGCTCTTCAGCTCTTCGCCCCTGGGCTCGTCGGTTTTGAGCTCGTCGCCTTTGAGTTCGCCCAACACGTCGTGGAAATCCTTGGCCTCGCGGAAATTGCGGTAGACGGAGGCAAAGCGCACATAGGCGACATCATCGAGCGACTTAAGTGCTTCCATGACCAGCCGGCCGACTTCCCCCGAGGCCACCTCGGTCTCGCCCGAGCTTTCGAGCTGGCGCACGATGCCGGTCACCGCCCGATCGATACGTTCCGGGTCGACATTGCGCTTGCGTACCGCGATCTCGACAGAGCGCAGCAACTTGTCGCGGTCGAACGGCACCTTGCGTCCAGACTTCTTCACCACGACGAGATCGCGCAGTTGTACCCGCTCGAAAGTGGTGAAGCGGCCGCCGCAATCCGGGCAGACGCGCCGCCTGCGGATCGCCGCGCCGTCTTCGGCGGGGCGAGAATCCTTCACCTGCGTATCTTCGGACTGGCAATAAGGGCAGCGCATGGAGAGCCTTCGGTTCGCGATTCTCGTGGAGCGAAAGGCTTAGAGGTTTTTGCCGCCGTGGCAAAGTATGGCCGATGACCGATCGCGTCTCAGAGATAGCGAGGCGCGAGGAAAATTGCGAGAGCGGCAATCAGTTGACAGCGGTCCGCCAATCAGGGCGCGACGTCGCCGGTCGGGAAGCCGCAAGACGTGCCGAGATAGCGATAGGCCTTGGTGAAGCCGTCCATCGATATGGTCGCGACCGGCTTGTCGGCGAAGCTGACATCGAGGGCGCTGGTGCGGCGCATGGCGCGCAGTACCGCGAGCGTGGTCTCGGACTTGTTGTCTATCATCCACTGTCCGTCGGCGATAAGACGAAAACCGGCCTTGATCTTGTCGTTGACGTCCCGGAACACCACCGGGATGTTATCGCCCTTGGGCAAGTCACTGTTTCTCACGGCGATGATGAGGCTCGGATAACCATCGGGTGGCAATACGTCGCCATTCGAGATGGCCAGTGTAAGGGTGCCGCTGGTGCCGTTTGCGTCGAAAAAGACCGTCGACGCGGCGCAGGTCTTGCGCACATCCTCACCGGTGTTGACCTCGTCCATCGTGGTGGACCACCTGCCGAAGGTCTCTGTCTTGGGTGTTGCCGGGGTTGGCTCGGTCTGCGCCAAGGCGCGGCCGGACAGCTGCAGAATAGCCGATGCCAGCAAGGCACCAAAGCCGGCGAAACGGAAAGTTTGCATCATTAAGCTTCTCCGCAGTTGCCTTGCTGTCGCACCGGAGTTGTCACGGGCGACACTCCGCGTCGGTCAACCAAGATACGGGTAAAGCGGAAAACGATCGGTCAATGCCGCCACATTGGCCTTCACGGTCGCCTCGACGGCCGCATTGCCCTCGTCGGAATTGGCGACCTTCAGCCCATCCAGCACTTCGGCGATCAGCTTGCCGATCTCGCGGAACTCGGCCTGACCGAAGCCGCGCGTGGTGCCGGCCGGCGTGCCGAGCCGAACGCCCGATGTCACGAAAGGCTTTTCCGGATCGAAGGGGATGCCGTTCTTGTTGCAGGTGATGTTGGCGCGGCCAAGGGCAGCCTCGGCGCGCTTGCCGGTGGCGTTCTTGGGACGCAGGTCGACCAACATCAGATGGTTGTCGGTGCCGCCGGAGACGATGTCGAGACCGGTTTCCTGCAGACTGGAGGCCAGCGCCTTGGCATTGGCGACGACGCTCTCCGCATAGATCTTGAAGCTCGGCTTCAGCGCCTCGCCCAGAGCCACCGCCTTTGCGGCGATCACATGCATCAGCGGTCCACCCTGCAGGCCGGGGAAGACGGCCGAATTCATCTTCTTGGCAATATCCTCGTCATTGCAAAGGATCATGCCGCCGCGCGGCCCGCGCAGCGATTTGTGCGTCGTGGTGGTGACCACATGGGCATGCGGCAGCGGCGACGGATGCATGCCGCCGGCGACCAGGCCGGCGATGTGAGCCATGTCGACCATCAGATAGGCACCGATCGAATCGGCGATCTCGCGAAAACGCTTCCAGTCCCAGACACGTGAATAGGCTGTGCCGCCGGCCAGGATCAATTTCGGCCTGGTCTCATGGGCGGTCTTCTCGATCGCATCCATGTCGAGCAGATGATCGTCCCGGCGCACGCCATAGGAGACGACCTTGAACCATTTGCCGCTCATATTGACCGGCGAGCCATGTGTCAGGTGTCCGCCGGAATTGAGGTCGAGGCCCATGAAGGTGTCGCCGGGCTGCAGCAACGCCAGGAACACCGCCTGGTTCATCTGGCTGCCGGAATTCGGCTGGACGTTGGCGAAGTTGCAGCCGAACAGCTTTTTCGCGCGTTCGATGGCCAGTTCCTCGGCGACATCGACGAATTGGCAGCCGCCATAGTAGCGCTTGCCCGGATAGCCCTCGGCATATTTGTTGGTCATGATCGACCCCTGTGCCTCGAGCACGGCACGCGAGACGATATTTTCCGAGGCAATCAGCTCGATCTCGTGGCGCTGGCGGCCGAGTTCGTTGCGGATTGCGCCGAAAATCTCGGGGTCGGCATCGGCAAGCGTGGTTTCGAAAAAGGATTCGAATTTGTTCGACACTGCCGCTGCTGTTGCCATGGGTTGAAATCCTCAAGGTTCGGGGTCTGTCGCGCCATTAACACAGTTGCTTTCGGCCCGCCACGTTTGCAGCGCGAAATTTGCTGGCCGGATTGCGCCAGAGAGACTGGCAGCCTCTATTTCCTTGCCTGCCGGCCCTTCAGCAGGGCCTCGGTGAGCGTGATCTCGGTGAACAGCGCCTGCATCGTATGGTCGTTAATCTGGCCGCTGCGAAACATTGCGCGAACCGCTGCGCGTTCGGCCTCAATGCCCGCCAGCCTCAATTCGAGTTCCAGCCGTCCGGCCTCGCGGGCCTCGGCGCGCGCCTCGTCGGCTTCGTCGGAGGCAGCGATGCGGCGACGGTAGCCGGCGACGATGCTGTCGGCGGTGGCAAGCCGGGCGCCGGGTGTTTCCCCTTCATCGCCGTCGGTCGCGCCGGCCATGCTCTCGATGCGGGCGATGGCGGCCTTGGCCGCGCCCACGCGCGCAAGACGCTCCTCGGCAGCGCCAGGATCCTCGCCCGGCTCGACCAGCCCTCGTGCCACCTTGGGTAAGGCAAGGCTGGCAATGAGCAATGAGCAGATGATGACGCCTGCGGCGAGGAAGATCACCACGTCGCGCGCCGGAAAGGGCGAACCATTCGGCATGGCGAGCGGCAGCGACAGGATGCCGGCCAGCGTGATGGCGCCGCGCACGCCGGCAACAGAGCCGGCGATCCGAACGCGCAGCCCGAACGGCTCGGCCTTCTGCTCGCGTAATCGCGCTGAGACGCGCGTCGCAATGTCGCCGACCCAGATCCACAGGAAGCGCAGCCCGATCAGGCATAGTGTCAGCGCGACCACCGTGGCGATTGGCTGGATGACCGGATAGCGGCTGCCGAGCTCAGGCGGCACGTTGCCGATGATTTCGGGAAGCTGCAACCCGAGCAGGATGAACAGCGCGCCGTTGAAGACGAAGGATAGCGTCGTCCACAGCGATACGGTCTGTATGCGTGCCGAGACGCCGAGAAAGCGGAAAATCCCGGAGCCGCCGGTGAGCACTCCGGCCGTGACCGCCGCCAGAATGCCCGAGGCGCCGACATTCTCGGCGCCGAGATAGGCGATGAACGGCAGCAGGACCATGACCAGCACCTGCACCTCGGCCGGCACGCCGCCGATACGGTTCAGCAATTGCAGCGCCTTGGCGGCGACGAACAAGGCAGCCACGCCGGCCAGGATGCCGGCAGCGACGGCATAGAGGAAAGTCACGGACGCCGCGACGAAGGAGAAGCTGCCGGTCAAGGCAGCTGCCACCGCAAAGCGGAACATCACGAGGCCCGACGCATCGTTGAGCAGCGCCTCGCCCTCCAGGATGTGCATCAGCCGAGCCGGGACCAGGCTCTTGTCGACGATCGAGGAGACGGCCACCGCATCCGTCGGGGACAGCACCGCAGCAAGTGCGAAAGCGACGACGAGCGGGATGCTCGGGACAAGCCAGTGCAAAGCGTAGCCGAAGCCGACAATGGTGAAGAAGACCAGCCCGATGGCGAGGTCGAGGATCGGCCCGCGCAGCGCGATCAGTTCGCGCTTGGGCGCACCATAGGCGTCGCTGAACAGCAGCGGTGGGATGAACACCAGCAGAAACAGCTCGGGATCGATCTCGACATGCATTCCGCGCACCGGCCAAGCCAGTGCCGCGCCGATGGCGATCTGCAGCACAGGTAGCGGAACCCGCACCGGCCGGACCAGCGCGCCCGAAACGGCGACGAAGATAAGCACGACCAGAATGAACATTGCGACATGCATGATGCGATTTCCGAATACGGCGCCGCGCGTTCTTTTGCCGGCGATCAGTCCAGCAAAGCTTGCCGCGAAAGACTCGGCAACGAAAAAGGCCGCCCTTCCGGCGGCCTTTTGCAAATGAACTCAGCTGCTTAGAGCGCGGATGTGATCTGCAGCTCGTTGGCTCCGTCGAGGCCGTAAATGTCGTCACGGAACTGGACCACGCCCGGCCCTGTCGACCAGGCCGAGACGTAGAGAAAATAAACCGGCACCGGATTGGTGACCTGCACCGGCGTGTTCTCCCCGGTCTTGATCGCCGCCTCGAAATGCTGGCGATCCCAGCCCGGTGTGTCGCGCAGAATCCAGGTGACGAGGTCGCGCACGTTCTGGACCCGCACGCAGCCAGAGGAATCGAAGCGCATCAGCTTGCCGAACAGGCTCTGCTGCGGCGTGTCGTGCATGTAGACGCCGTCCGGGCTGGGGAAATTGATCTTGACCGAGGCCATCGCGTTGCCGGAACCGGGATCCTGGCGGAAGCGGTATTTGGCGGCATCGTCGGTCGACCAGTCGACCGTCATTGGGTCGACCTCGCTGCCGTCCGGCGCAAACAGGCGGATATGGCTATCCTTGAGATAGTTGGGGTCCTTCCGCATCAGCGGAATGATGTCCTTGCGCACGATCGAGACCGGCGCGTTCCAGTACGGATTGACGATGATTTCGTTGATCTTGGAATTGACGATCGGCGTCTGGCGATCGATCTTGCCGACGATTGCGGTGTGGCGCAGCACAACGCGGTCGTTCTCGACTGCCTCGATCTGCGCCGCCGGGATGTCGACCAGAACATAGCGGTTGCCAAGCGTGCCGGCCCGCTCACGCAGCCGTTGCAGATTGGTCTGCAGCTGACCAAGCCGAACCGGCGCCGACACGTTCATTGCCGCGAAAGTATATTTGCCCGTGGTTCCGTCGGCCGGCAAGCCGTGACGCAACTGGAAGCGCTTGAGCGCCGAGTCGACGTAAGAATCGAACGCTTCCGAGAGCCCGGCGCTCTGCGCCAGATCGCCCGATATCATCAAGCGCCTGCGCAGCGGCACCACATCGGGATCCTCGACGCCAAGCTGCAGCTTCTTGGTGTCTGGAACCTGCTCCCAGCCGCCTTGCGCGACGATATTCTGATACTGCATGATCGCCTGCTCGGTGAAGGACACCGTCTGCAGGCTGAAGATCGGCAGCGTCGAGGCAACCTTGCCGCCTTCGCTGGCACGCGCATCGAATTGGTCGTCCCAATTGCCGCGCGCCGAGGATTTCAGGATATCCCCGATCACATCCTGCGCACTGGCGCGGCCGGCGACCATTGCGGCTGCGAGCGCGGAGGCTCCTGAAAGGAAGAAACGGCGGCTGGTTCTCATGGACGTTCCAGACATTCTTGCTACAATTCAACCCACCGGGCGGTCTCGCCCGCACTCTAGAGTTGGCTTCTTAACAATTAGCCAACCATGGCCCGCATCACTTCGGTGTAAAACCACATGGGAAGTGACTTGAGCACAGGACAAATGCACGGCTTTGGCCCCAGCATCACCCGCATCTTCGGTTCCATTGGAATATGGCGGCAACGTGGCTGTTGCTCGAATTTGGATCGGCCGGCCTGACGAAACGGCAAGACCGGTGCTTTTCGGCACCGGCCTTTGGTCCACTCCGCGGCAGCATTTCCGTAGTCCAGCTTCAGATCTTGATGCGGCGGATGCGATTACATCCGGTAGGCGATGGTATCGTTCCAGAACCGATCCAGGCGCTGCAGGGCGCGGTTCATCTGCTTGAACTCTTCCGTGTTGATGCCGCCAACCTGCTCGATCGAACCGACATGGCGCTCGTAGAGGCCGGCGACGACTTCCGCCACCTCATTGCCCTTCGGCGTCAGCGAAACCCGCACCGAACGGCGGTCGATGCGCGAGCGCTGGTGGTTGATGAAGCCGAGATCGACCAGCTTCTTCAGATTGTAGGAGACATTCGAGCCGAGATAATAGCCGCGCGAGCGCAGTTCGCCGGCGGTCAGCTCCGAATTGCCGATGTTGAACAGGAGCAGCGCCTGGATGGCGTTGATGTCGGAGCGACCGTTGCGGTCGAATTCGTCCTTGATCACGTCAAGCAGACGGCGATGCAGCCGCTCGACCAGCTGCAGCGATTCCATGTACAGCGAACGGATCGCCTCGCGGCGGTCATCGGATACGTTGGCGGTCTTCGCCGCCGGACGCGAATTGATCATTGTCTTTGCCTCTCGTTTGTCGCCCGGTGATTTTTTGTTCTTCACCTTGATCGCGACACTATCGAATACTCATAAAATTCGACTTAAACGCCAAGGCTAACAAGAGCTTACCGGTAAGGGGTTTCGAAAGAGGCTTAACGGACGGTCACCCGAGCAAGGATAATTAACCTAAAGATTTAGCCAACGATCCTGGCCGGAATTGCTATCGCCGGGGTTGCCGCTTCTGGATCCAGATCACCACGCGGAACACTATGTAGAGCAGCGCCACCGCAAGGTGCGAGGCGACGATCAGCGGCCGGTGGCCGAACAGCTCGGGGAAGCCGGCATACATGACGCACTCGGTCACCGCGCAGATGAACCAGATCACCGGCCCCCAGGACGCCAGCATCCAGAGGCCGGCGGCAGCGAACGGAAAAAACACCGCCAGCACCACCGCCGCCACCTGCCAGTGCACCGGCATCAGGTCGAAGCGCCACAACGGGCCGGGGTAAAAGCCGATCAGCCGGATCCAGTACAAGATGCCGAACAGCAGACAGTAGCCGGCGATGACGCGCTGGAACCAGGCGAAGATGACCTCGATCGTCGAGGGCTGCAGCACCACGCGTCTCGAGGCGACCTCGCTCACAGCTTCAGTTCCCGTTCGCCGAGCGGTGCGAAATAGGCGTCGACGTTGGCGGCGCTGACGTCATCGATGCCTGCCGGCCGCCATTGCGGCGTCGAGCCTTTATCGATGATGGCGGCGCGGATACCTTCATAGAAGTCGTGCCCGGCAAGCATGCGGTTGAGGATACGGAACTCCATTTTCATGCACTCGTCCATCGACAACGTCTGCCCGGCGCTGATCTGGCGCCATGCAACATGCAAGCTGGTCGGTGAACGTGTGCGGATGGTGGCCAGCGTCTTTGCCGCGAACTCGTCGGCAGCGGCTGCCCGCTCCAGGCTAGCGACGATATCGGCCAGCGACGGCTGCGCGAAATGCCGGGCGATGGCTTCCAGCGTCGGCCTGTCGGTCTCGCGCCTGGCCGGGACGAAGCAGCCGCGCAGCACCGATTCCGGGTCGCCGCTTTCCGCCAGACGGTCGAGGAAGCCGGCCTGGCCCTCCGCCTTGATCGTATGGGTGGCGAGGCCCGACCACAAAGCATCGCCATAGCGGATGCGGTTGCCGGTCAGCGCCAGATACATGCCGAAGCTGCCGCCGAGATCCGGCAACAGATGGCTGGCGCCGACATCCGGGAAAAAGCCGATGCCGACCTCGGGCATGGCAAACTGGGCGTTCTCGGTCAGCACTCGCTGCGAGCCATGGAAGGAGATACCTACGCCGCCGCCCATGACGATGCCGTCGATCACCGCGACATAGGGTTTCTTGAAGCGGGCGATGCGGGCATTCAGCCGGTATTCATCGGCGAAGAAATCGACCGGAGGCCTTCCTGCGCGGCCGGCTTCGTAGATGTGGAGGATGTCGCCGCCCGCCGAAAATGCCCTGCCCTCGGCCTTGACGACGACAACGTCGACGCCGTCGTCGCGCTCCCAACTGCGCAGCGCCTTGTCCAGCGCCTTGACCATGCGGTGGGTTACGGCATTGAGCGCCTGCGGCCGCGTCAGCGTGACGACGCCGGCCCTGCCCAATCTTTCGAAGCGAATCTCGTCGCCTCCGCCAAAATCCATCGCCAGAGAATCCCTCCCCGCGCCCGCCGGGAGTGAAGTGCTAAAGCGTGGCGCATGGCCGCGTCAATGGCGGCGCCCAATCCGCTGCATGGTCGTCGGCGTCACCCAGTGCTAATGCTGGCGCTTTGAACCGGAAGGTTGAACCATGCCTTGGTTGCCGCGCCTTGCTGTTGTGGTGGTCGGCCTGATCGCTGCGAACGCTCCTCCCGTATCGGCCGGAACCGTCGACGAGCTCTATCAATCGCAGACCATCGTCACCGGCCAGGGCGAGGTCAACAGGCAGATCGGTTTCAAGGCCTGCCTCGATGCGGTGCTGGTTCGTGTGTCCGGCGATCAGCGGCTGCCGAAGAGAACTGAGATGGCGGCGCTGCGCGACAAGGCCGGCAGCTTCGTTGCCGAATTCCGCTATCGCGACCGTCTCGAAGGCATTCCGGTCCATGACGAACAGGGCACCCATGACCGGCCGCACGATCTCACTTGTCTGTACAGGCCTGACGTTATCGATCCGGTGCTTGCCACGCTCGGCAGCAAACCATGGCTTGGCGAGCGGCCACGCCTGGTAATTTTCCTGGCGGCGGAGCAAGGCACAAGGCAGTTCGTGCTGACCGCCGACGATGAGCGCGGGGCGGCGATGCGCGAATCGTTCGTCAACGCCACCGGTCCGCTGGTCATGCGGATTGTGTTTCCCGAAGCGTCGCTGCTATCGGCCTCAAAGCTTAACGACCAGGCCCTGCGCCATGCCGATATCACGACGCTGGACCAGCTTGCCAGGAAGGCCGGAGCCGACCAGGCGCTCGCCGGCAGTATCGTCTGGAGCGACAAGGAACTGGGCTGGATAGCCGACTGGCGGCTTGCCTTGAATGGCAAGAGCTACAATTGGCAAGTGCGCGGCGTCAGCTTCGACGAGGCATTCCGCGTCGCCATGCGGGGTGCTGCGCAGATCCTATCGGGCAATGGGCAACCAGAATAGCGCCCGACAGGACCGCTGGCACAATCGTGTCGCATTGGTCAGCAGCGAAAGCTCGTGGTAAAAGCCGCCCGATCCGGAGTTTTTGCGATGAACAAATTCACCCCTGCAAAGCCTGCCGGCGCGCGCAGCGTCGACGAGATCACCGGCAGCCGGCGGCTGCGGCGCATGCGCAAGGCCGATTGGTCGCGCCGCCTTGTCCAGGAGAACCGGCTGTCGGTCGACGATCTGATCTGGCCGATCTTCGTCGTCGACGGCAGACAAGTGCGCGAACCGATCGTCGCCATGCCCGGCGTGTTCCGCCTGTCGCTAGACCTCGCCGTCAAGGAGGCTGAGCGCGCGGCCAAGCTTGGTATTCCGGCGATCGCCACTTTCCCCAATGTGGAGCTCGGCCTGCGCGATCAGACCGGTTCGCATATCCTCGATCCGGAAAACATCATCAACCGTGCCACCCGCGCCATCAAGCACGCGGTGCCGGAGATCGGCATCATCACCGACGCCGCGCTTGACCCTTTCACCTCCCATGGCCATGACGGCATCTTGCGCGAGGGCATTATCGTCAATGATGAAACGGTGGAGCAGGTGACGGCGGCGGCAGTCATCCAGGCGGCGGCGGGGGCCGACATCATTGCCCCCTCGGACATGATGGACGGCCGGATCGGTGCCATCCGCGATGCGCTCGACGCCAATGGATTTCAGGATGTGGCGATCATGTCCTATGCGACCAAGTTCGCATCCGCCTTTTACGGCCCCTATCGTGAGGCGGTCGGCACCGCCGGCCTGCTCAAGGGCGACAAGAAGACCTATTACATCGACCACGCCAATTCCGACGAAGCGGTGCGCGAGGCCGAGCAGGATCTCGCCGAGGGCGCCGACATGCTGATGGTCAAGCCCGGCCTGCCCTATCTCGACATCATCCGGCGGCTGAAGGACGAGTTGCAGATGCCGACCTTCGCCTATCAGGTCTCGGGCGAATATTCGATGATCAAGGCCGCCGCCGCCAATGGCTGGATCGATGGCGAAAAGGCGATGCTGGAATCGCTGCTCGCCTTCAAGCGCGCCGGCTGCGACGGGATTCTCACCTACTTTGCGCCCGAAGTGGCGGCGATGCTCAAGGGGTGATGCGCCTTTGTAGCGTCTGCATCGAGTAGTGTTCGTTCGTCCAAAGCGCGACATGGAACGCCGCAGGACATCGCTTCAAGTTTACGCTGCCCCTCGTTGCCCTGCCGGGCATTTCTCCCCGTAAAGTGGCAGGGAGAAAGACGCGTTCGTAAAAGATTTCACCAATCTCCAGCGTTGCAAAAACATCGACGTTGCGGCCAGCCCCTTCTCCCCGTCACTATACAGGGAGAAGCTGCCGGCAGGCGGATGACGGGCGGCGCCGACATTGAGATTGGTTATTCCAACATGATTTGGAAGCGACTGCCCCGCCGGCGATTCAAAATACCGCTTGCAAAATGCAATCAGTTAAGCTACCCCGATAACTGCTTGCATCTCACAATTGGTTATCGAGGAGGCTCTCATGTCCAAACTTCGCGTCAGCGCTTTCACCTTGTCGATCGACGGCTTCGGCGCCGGTCCCGACCAAGACCTGAAGAACCCGCTGGGTGTTGGCGGGGAAGCCCTGCACGAATGGATGTTCGGCACCCGCACCTTCCGCAAGATGGTCCTCGGCAAGGATGGCGGGACCACGGACACTGACGAGGCGTTCGCGGCACGCAGCTTCGAAAATGTCGGCGCATGGATCCTCGGCCGCAACATGTTTGGGCCGATCCGCGGCGAATGGCCGGATGACAGCTGGAAAGGCTGGTGGGGTGACAACCCACCCTACCACGTGCCGGTCTTCGTGCTCACGCACCATGCGCGTGATCCCATTGTCATGGAGGGCGGCACGACCTTCTATTTCGTGACCGACGGCATCCACTCAGCGCTGGAGAAGGCGAAAGCAGTGGCTGACGGCAAGGATGTACGGCTGGGCGGTGGCGTTTCTGCGATCCGGCAATATCTCAAGGAAAAGCTCATCGACGAAATGCATCTGGCGATCTCACCGGTCCTGCTAGGCGCCGGCGAGAGCCTTTTTGCCGGCATCGACATGCCCAAGCTCGGCTATCGCTGCAGCGAGCAGGTCGCGACGCCGAAGGCCACGCATGTCATCATCGAGCGCACCTAGCTTGTTGCAGGGCGCCGCCATGGAGGCGGCGCCCTCCTCGCCGCTTTAGTCAGTACTTCTCCGGCACATACAGTTCGCGCGGCAGTACCTGGCGCTCGTATTCGGGATTGAAGACGCGCTCCGGCAGTGTGATCTCTTCGTGCGGCACCTCCTCATAGGGCATCTGCTTGAGGAGATGGTCGATGCAGTTCAGCCGTGCCCGCTTCTTGTCGTTGCCCTCGACGATGAACCACGGGGCTTCCGGGATATTGGTGCGGGCGAACGTTTCTTCCTTGGCCTTGGTGTACTGCTCCCAGCGCACGCGCGACTGGAGGTCCATCGGCGACAGTTTCCATTGCTTCATCGGGTCATGGATGCGCATCAAAAAGCGCATCTGCTGCTCCTCGTCAGTGATCGAAAACCAGTATTTGACAAGCGTAATGCCTGAGCGGACCAGCATGCGTTCGAAATCCGGAACGTCGCGGAAGAACTCCTCGACCTGATCCGGCTGGGCAAAGCCCATTACCCGCTCGACGCCGGAGCGGTTGTACCAAGAGCGGTCGAACAGCACGATCTCGCCGCCGGCCGGCAGATGCGGAACGTAGCGCTGGAAATACCATTGCGACTTCTCGCGCTCGGTCGGCGCCGGAAGTGCTGCGACGCGGCAGATGCGCGGATTAAGCCTCTGGGTGATGCGCTTGATAACACCACCCTTGCCCGCCGAGTCGCGGCCCTCGAAAACCACGACGAGCTTCTTCTTGTGATAGGCGACCCAGGATTGCAGCTTGATCAATTCGGATTGCAGCGTGATGAGATCGCGAAAATACTGCAGGCGGTCGATCGATGGCGGATGTGCATTCTTGTAGATCTTGGCGATCTCCATCGACAGCACCGGCTCCGAGATTTCCAGCTCATGATCTTCGTCGAGCGTGTCGGCGAGTTCCGCTTCCAGCCAGTCCCTGGCCGGGGAATTCTGTTTTATCTCGGTCATTTGCGCTGCTCCGCTTACAGGCCTTGCCGGCCGCTGTCAGGCGCTCTGCCGCCCGGCCCGGCGGCCGGAAATCGAAGCGCTGGACCGATGTTAGTATAGGCCGGCAATGACGGTTTTATTGCAGCCACTACTGCGCTGGCTATGCGTTCAATCCGCAAGATGTGATCGAGCTTGCCCTGCGGGGCGGGCGACAAGCGGAACGAATTATCCTACAAATGCCCGGTTCACTGAGGGGCTGTCGTTTGCAACGCCCTTTCCCGATAAATCGTGAGGATACGACATGGAATACCGCACTCTCGGCCGTTCCGGGCTGAAGGTTTCGACCCTGACAATGGGCACCATGACATTCGGCGGCGGCGGCGCGTTTTCGGCGGTTGGCAAGACCGACCTCGACGAGGCGCGTCGGATGATCGACCTTTGCATCGATGCCGGCGTCAATGTCATCGACACCGCCAACGTCTATTCGAACGGGGTGTCGGAAGAGATCATCGGCGAGGCGCTCGGCGGCAAGCGCAAGGGCGACGTGTTGATCGCCTCCAAGGCGCGCATGCGGATCGGCAAAGGCCCCAATGATGAAGGCCTGTCGCGCTACCATTTGGTCCGCGAATGCGAAAGGAGCCTTAAGCGGCTCAGGACGGATGTCATCGACATCTATTTCCTGCACGAGTGGGATGGCCTGACACCGCTCGAGGAAACCATCGCCGCGCTCGACACGCTGGTCGCGCAGGGCAAGGTCCGCTATGTCGGCTGTTCCAATTATTCCGGCTGGCAGGTGATGAAGGGGCTTGGCATCAGCGATCATCATCACCAGCCGCGCTTCGTCACCCAGCAGATCCACTACACGCTGGAAGCGCGCGAGGCCGAGTATGAATTGTTGCCGATCTCGGTCGACCAGGGGCTCGGCGTGCTGGTCTGGAGCCCGCTTGCCGGCGGGTTGCTGTCCGGCAAATACCACCGTGACCAGCCGACCGCCCGCCAGCTCAGCGGCTGGTCGGAACCGCCGATCCGCGACGAGGACCGGCTGTGGCGGATCGTCGACGTGCTGATCGATATCGGCAAGAACCACGGCGTGTCGGCAGCGCAGGTGGCGCTTGCCTGGCTACTCGGCCGGCCCGCCGTCAGCTCATTGGTGATCGGCGGACGAACCGAAGCGCATTTCAAAGACAATATCGCCGCTGCAAGCCTGGTGCTTGGCGATGAGGAGCGCACACGCCTCGATGCGGTCAGCAGGCCGCCCGTGCTCTATCCCTACTGGCACCAGCAGTTCACCGCAAAGGACCGGTTCGGTCCGGCCGATCTCGTCCTCGACCGCGACGGCGCCTGAAAAGCCGGGCTCTCCGGACTGCGCGGAGATATGGAGCCCGATCGTGCCTTGCGCTGTTGTGTTTGCGGTCCAATGCTCCTAGGCAAAGGCCAAGCACAATGAAAGGAAACGATATGGCACGAGCACCGAACTACGGTCAGGAACGCAAGGAACGCGACCGGCAGAAGGCTGCCAAGAAGGCGGAAAAGCAGGCTGCCAAGGTCGCAGCCAAGGAGCGATCGAAGCCCGAGGGCGAGAGAGAGTCCCAAACCAAAACCGAAACGGCCGAGTGATGACGCCCGGCCTGTCAGGCGGTCCGCGCCTCGGTCAAATCCCGCTATGCCTCAGGCGGGCGCCTTGTCGCTGACGAAGACGTTCACTTCACGAGCGGCGGCAATGAAGGCCCGTCTTGCGTTCATGGCCGGCTTGTCGCCGGCCAGCGCATCATGACAGGCTTGCAACGCTTCGCGGTGCTTGGGGCTGCGCTTGCCGGGCCAATTGTTGAGGAGGTAGTCGGAAGCCTCGCGGGCCGTACGCAAGAGCTGATTGCTTCCCGCCGCGCCCTTGACGGTCACGGGTGTGTCAAATCGGTTGTTTTCCATCGCTGCTCTTACGCCATCGGCATTTGCGAAGCGAGACCGAAAGTAGCATTCTTCGCTCATCTGCTCTTTTCGTGATCAATGGCAGCCGATCCTCACTCAAGCGACGACCGCAAATCCCCGGGCGCGCAGGCCGCGCCGGTCGTTGCGCAGCGAGGTCACCAGCCGGTCGCGGCTGCCGATGATATGGGCCGAAAGCAGGCGGGCGGCGCTATCGGCATCGCCGGCCCGCACCGCCGACAGAATGGCATGGTGTTCGGCCCAGGCACGGCCAAGCGCTGCCTCGTCGCGAACCTCGAGCCAGCGGGCGCGCGACAGGCGCGTCATCGCATCGCGAACCGCTCTGAACAGGAACTCGTTGCCGGATAGACGTGCCAGCTCGATATGAAAATCCCTGCCGACGCGATGCCATTCCTCGCGCGGCGTCTTGTCGTCGCAAGAATCGAGCATCGCCTCGATGATTTCGACGGCACTTCTGTCCTGCAAGGTGCAAGTTAGTCTGAGTGCCGCGACCTCGACCGCCTCGCGATAGACGGCGATCTGCTCGAGTTCAGCAAGATTGATGGGCGAGACCGTCCAGCCGCGGCCGTCGCGGCAGATCAGGCCTTCAGTCTCGAGCCGCAGCAATGCCGCCCTGACCGGCGTGCGCGATGCGCCGAAGCGGCTTTCGACCCAGCGCTCCGTCAGCCGCTCGCCGGGACCGATCTCGAGCCCGAGGATCATCTCGCGAAGCTGCTTTTCGACGTTCTGCATCTGCGACATTGGCGTTCCGTTCAGGTCATTTGTTCCGGCAATCGGATCACTGGCCGGCGTTGGCCGATCACGCCGGCCTTTGTCGATCATGTTTGAGAGGCCCGCATTGACAGCGACGGGGCTTGCGTTCATGACAGATACCAGCTTGGTATCCCAAATTGGTATCCGTAGCAAGTTTCATGCAAGCTGGCCGGACAGGACATGACATGCCGCAAGACGCCGCCCTCGCCATGCAAGGCACGCACAACGTCCACTGGCGCCGCAATCTCGCCGTGTGTTTTGCCGGCTCGTTCAGCACGCTTGTAGCGATGACGCTGCTGTTGCCCTTCCTGCCGCTTTACGTCGAGCAGCTGGGCGCCGAGGGCCATGCGGCGATCGTGCAGTGGTCGGGCATCGCCTACGGCGCCACCTTCCTTGCTGCCGCGCTGGTCGCGCCCCTGTGGGGGCGGCTAGGCGACCGCTACGGCCGCAAACTGATGCTGGTGCGAGCCAGTTTCGGCATGGCGCTGTGTATGTCGCTGACCGGCATGGTGCAGACCGTCTGGCAATTGGTGCTCTTGCGCCTGCTGATCGGCTTTGCCGGCGGCTATTCTTCGGGCTCGACCATCCTGGTTGCCATGCAGACGCCGAAGGATCGCTCCGGCTGGGCGCTGGGCGTGCTGTCGGCCGGAATCACGGCCGGTGCCCTGGTCGGTCCGCTGCTTGGCGGCGCGCTGCCGCCGCTGATTGGCATCCGCGCCACATTCCTGCTCGCCGGCGGCGTCATTTTCCTGGCTTTTCTGGCAACCACCTTGCTGATCAAGGAGGCCCCTCGCCCGGTTGCCGCCAAGGCCGCGTCAGAAGAAAAAGTGAAAGACGGCTGGTCGCAGATTCCCGACAAGCGCCCCGTCGTCGCCATGCTGGCGACCGGCATGCTGTTGAGTTTCGCCACCATGTCGATCGAGCCGATCATCACCGTCTATGTCCAGCAGCTCATCGAAGATCAGAGCCAGGTCACGCTGGTCTCCGGCATCGTCATGTCCGCGGCAGCGCTCGGCGCCATCCTGTCGGCGTCGCGGCTCGGCAAGCTCGCCGACCGTATCGGCCACTGGAACGTCATCGTTGCCGCACTCGCCGTCTCGGCGCTGCTGCTGATCCCGCAGGCCTTCGTTACCCAGGGCTGGCAACTCGTCGGCCTGCGTTTCCTGATGGGCCTGGCGCTTGGCGGTCTTTTGCCCTGCATCACCAGCGTCATCCGCCACAATGTGCCCGACGGGGTCGGCGGCAACGTACTGGGCTTGTCGATCTCGGCGCAATATGTCGGGCAGGTCGCCGGACCGTTGCTCGGCGGCTTCGCCGGCGGCCATTTCGGTATGCGCTCGGTGTTTCTCGGCACATCCATTCTGATGGCGGGCGGAGCGGCCTATAACTGGCTGGTCCAGTCGCGCCGCGAACGCGACATGCTGGCGGAAGCCGGCAAATCCTGACACGGTTCGCGGCACTATCTCAGGCGGTCGCCAGGAATCACGGAGGCGTGGAAATGAGCACGGATGAACACGCGGCAGGCGGCCGCATTCTGGTTCTTGCCGGCGGCCTATGCGGCGCAACCGGCGTGGCGCTTTCGGCGGCGGCGGCACATCTCGGCGGCGCTTTCGTCGGTACGGCCGCATCCTTCCTGCTCTTGCATGCGCCGGTCTTCCTTACCGTCGGGCTGCTCGGTGGCAATAGCATCCTGCGAACCGGAAGCCTCATCCTTCTCGTCGGGCTTCTGCTATTCTCGGGAGATCTTTTGGCCCGCGACTTCCTTGGCTCGCGGCTGTTCCCGATGTCGGCGCCGATCGGCGGCACGTTGCTCATCGGCGGCTGGCTGATGATGGCCGCCTCGGCGCTGGTGCGCCCGCGCCGCCATTGATGCGGCAACCAATGGCGGCCGCTGCTCCTTCGCCAGCCGCCCTCGATCCACGAGCTCTGTCTTGCCAGCTCAGTCTCGCGGACGTTCGGGCCGGACTTGGCCATCGCTGTTGGTCGTCTTGACTACACGCCGCCGCTCCGGCCGTTCGGTGGCCGGCGAGATGCCCCAATAATTGCGATAGATGTCTTCGAACAGATGCTTGATCGGGTGCATGGCTTAATCTCCTCTAGTTTTTTGAATCGATCCAATCAGCGGGCACAAAAATAGGCCACCGATCAGCTCCGCTTGCGTCCTACGAGGAAACCCAGGTCGCGAATCCACGGACCGGTCCTGTCTCGCCGCTTCCGGGCCTCCGCGCTCGAACGGATGCTCCAGTCGTTCCGGTAAATGTCCTCGAACAGATAATTGACGGGTTGCATGGCGCTCTCCTCTTGTATCGATCCAATCTGGGGACGAAAAACGCTCTTGGATCGATTCAAAGAATACGCATCGCACCACAAATGTCAAGCAAAAATTTGAATCGATCCAACGAAGGTGTTAGGTAGTCGGCGATACTGTTGGACCGGAGTCCCGGAGACAAACAAATGGCATCACTCACCAAAGGCAGGAGGCCCATCCGGCTGGCGGACATCGCCAAAGCCGCGGGCGTATCACACGGCACCGCCTCCAATGTCTTCAGCCGTCCCGAAATCGTGCGTGAGGAAGTCCGCGAGCGCGTCAAGGCGGCGGCCGAGGCGCTGGGCTACGCCGGCCCCGATCCAAAGGGCCGCCTGCTGCGCGCCGGCAAGGTCAATGCGATCGGCGTCGCCACAACCGAGCCGCTGTCCTATTTCTTCGACGACCCCTTTGCGCGCGTGATGATGGCCGGCATCTCGGAGGCATGCGACGCCACCGGCGCGGGAATAGCCCTCGTGTCGGCCGGCAACGAGGAAAAACTTGCCTGGAATATCCAGAGCGCCCTGGTCGACGGCTTCATCCTGTTCTGCATCGAGGGCGGTCCGCGCCTCGTCGAGCTGACGCGCGAACGCAAGCTCCCCTTCGTCGCGCTCGAGCTCGGCTCGCAGGACGCCACGGTCTCCGCGATCGGCGTCGACAATGTTGCCGGCGGCCGGCTCGCGGCGCGCCATCTGGCGGAACTTGGACATCGCCGCTTCGCCGTGCTGTCGCTGGCCTTCGCCGACGACAGCACCGGACTTGTCTCGCCCGAGCAGGTCCGGACCGCAGTCTATACAGGAACCCGTGACCGCCTCCTCGGCTATCTCGAAGAGCTTTCCCGGTTCGGCGTCGATACCGCCAAGGTGCCGGTCTACGAGACTGAAAACGATGAGGCCAGCACAAAGGCCGGCCTCGAAACCCTCTTCGCCTCGGCAGAACCGCCGACCGCCATCCTGGCGATGTCGGACCGGGTCGCGATGGAAGCATTGGAATGGCTCAGCGCGCGGGGCATCGCGGTTCCTCGCGATGTTTCCGTCGTCGGCTTCGACGGCGTGCCTGAAGCCGCAATTTGCGAGCCTCCGCTCACCACCATCGCCCAGCCGATCGCCGAGATCGGCCGCCGGGCAGCGCGAAGAATCCTCGACTTCGACGGCACGGTGCGGCGAGAAACGCTCGGCGTCGAACTTGTCGTCAGGGCGTCGTCCGGGCCGCCGCCAGGCACAGGTTGACTGGGCAGATCGGCTCCAAATCTTATCGATTGGCCGCCATCGGACCGATGCCAAAGGATGGACGGACCGGCGGCGCCTCGTTGCGGACCGGCTTGCCCTTGCCGGACCAGCCGATAGCGGACAGCCATTCCAGATAGAAGGCGAGCGCGAACTGCATGGCGATGCCGGCGGCGAGCAGCAGACTGTCATAGGCAAAGCCGCCCGGGTTGACCAGCTTCATCACCTGCGCCGCCATGGCAATCACCGTGCCGGCAATGAAAACCGGCAGCGAGCGTTTGCCCAATATGGCGAGCGGATTGTCGCGGCCGGTGCGGAACAGGTTCGAGACGAAAGGCAAGGCGACGACTAGGTAGCTCATCGCCAGGATGTGCAGCAGCCGCGGCAACGACAGGAACGTCTTGTCGAAACCGGTCAGCACCACCGGCAGGTCGAGCCACGACACATGCCCCCACAGCGGGCTGTGCACCCAGACGAGCGCCGTCAGCACATAGGCGGCGGCCGCGCCGACCAGCCAGCGATTGACAGGGATGGTGCCGCCGCGCCGCACATGCAACACGCTGGCCATGCCGATATTGAACAGCAATTGCCATGACAGCGGATTGAGGAACCAGAAGCCGGGCTCCGGGTAGTTCGGCGGCGCGATCTGGTAGATTCCGGCAATCAGCCAAAGGGCTGCGGATACTGCGAGCGCCGCCAGTGGCCGGTAGCTGATGAACAGCAGGAAGACCGGAGCCATCAACAGCAGCGCCGCATAGACCGGCAGTATGTTGTTGTAACCGAGCTGATGGCCGAGCGTGACGATGCCGACCAGGACTTGTGGCGGGTTCCTGACGAGCGGCTCGATGTTGATCAGCGTCAGAAGATCCGGCCGTTTCGCAAACACCGCCGCCGCGCAGAAGATAGCCATGACCACCATCGTCGTGACGATGTGGGTGACATAGAGCACACCGGCGCGGCGCCACATTTTCAGTGTTGCAATCAGCCGGTTTCCCGGCTGGAACTTAGTGCCGTAGGCGAGAGCGACGGACATGCCGGAGATCAGCACGAAGGCCTCGGCCGCATCCGAAAACCCGAAATTCTTGTAGGTCAGGGTTTCGAAAACGGTGCCAGGCACGTGGTCGACGAATATGGTCAGGAGGGCGAGAGCCCGGAACACATCAATACGCGTATCGCGTTCCGGCGAAACTGGCATGGTCATCGATAAAAGGCCTTAAAGCTGGTTGTTCATGCCCGGCATGCGATCCCTCGGGCGACCACCCGGCGCACACTGCTTCGATCCCCCCGCGGGGATTATATCGGCAAAGAAACGGACTGAAATGCGCCCGGTTCAATCAACTTTCGCGGAGCTTGAAAATATTCCGTTTTGAAGCCGGCAAATTAACGAAAGTAACGCGGAATCAAAAGGATGTGACTATGGCCGAGCAAAGCCTCGAAGACGGTATTTTGCAGGAGAATTCAGGCTTTTTCTACCGGCTCCATCGATCCGCCAATTTACCCGGTGACTGGCTGTTCCTGTTGCATGGATCGGGTGTCGACGAGACGACCTTGCTGCCGCTTGGTCGGCAAATCGCGCCGCATGCGGCGCTGGTTACGGTCCGTGGCCGCATCCCTCAGGAGGACGGTTTCCGCTGGTTCACGCGAATCACCCCGACGCGATTCGAGCAGGCAAGTATCCGCGCGGAGGCAGATGCGTTTGCAAGCTTCGTCGCCGGCGTCGCGAAGCGCCACAGCCTCGATCTCCGCCGCGCGACCTTTCTCGGCTATTCGAACGGCGCCAATCTGGTTTCAAGCGTCATGCCGCTGCATCCGGGCCTCATCGAGCGCGCTGCATTGCTGCGCCCCATGCCGGTGCTCGACGAGGTGCCGCCGGCCGACCTGTCGAAGGCGCGGGCTCTGATCGTCGCCGGCGCCGCCGACCTGACCTACGCGCCTTTCGCCCCCGTGTTGGCCGCTCTACTGAGCTCGCATGGCGCCAAGGTCGAGACCCACACCATTGCCTCCGGCCATGAAATCGGCGACGCGGATGCTGAAATCGTCAGGCAGTGGCTGGCGGGGTCAGGCAACCGCTGAACGAGCGGATTGAGCGCACGCACAACGCGGGCCCGACCATCGAATGTCAGTGTGCGGCGGGCTGGAATAGCTCGATCGCATTGCCGGACGGGTCTTCGAGCAGGGTCTGCGAGCCGCCGACGCCGTTGATGATATCGTTGCGGAAGGCGAGCCCGGCGCCCTTCAGGCGCGCAACCTCTTGCTTCAGATCCGGCACCACCAGCAGGATGCGGTTCCACCCTCCCGGCACCGGCCGGCGGCCATCCGGCATCGCCCGTGCGCCCGAGCTCTCCGGCCCGCTCAGCAGAAGCCGCAGATCGCCGCGCGTGACCGAGCAGAAAGCCGGCCGCGCATCCCGTTCAATGGCAAAGCCCAGATGCTTCACGTAGAAATCGATGGAAGCGGCGACATCGTCGACAATATAGCGAACATTGACGGGCGTCATGACCGGGGACCTTTCAGTTTGAGTAGAACGTTTTATTAAAGGCTGCTCATCATCGGCAACGCCCCGGCAGCACTACGACGCCGCCGACACGCTATGACCGTCGGTTCGCCAGGGAATCAGGGCAAGCAGACCAGCACTGCCGACCACGGCGAAGACAGCGCCGTAGATGAACACCGCCTCATGGCTTACACGATCCCAGAGCTGTCCGGCGACAACGCTTGCCGCGAGTTCCAGCAGGCCGACCGTGGTGCTGTACCAGCCGATGCCGCTGGCACGCAGCTCTTGCGGCACGAAGTCCGAGGCGAATGCCTTGCCGACTGAGCGGAAGATGCCTTGATAGAACCCGTAGAAGGCAAAAAGCAGCCCGATCAGATAGATGTTCCGGGTCAAGACGAAGCCGAGATAGGCGATCAGGAAGATGACGAAGGACGACAGTAACACGCCCTTGCGGCCGAAGCGGTCCGATAGAAAGCCGGCCGGGTAGGAAATCAGCGCCGCAACGAGATTGAAGCCTGCGTAGATAAGAATGGTTGCCTCCAAAGAGGCACCGATATCCTGTGTTTGCAGAATCAGAAATGCATTGCTCGAATTGCCGATGCCGAAGAGAGCTGTCACCAAGAGATAGGTCCAATAGGCTTTGGGAAACTGCCGCAGATTGACGTCGATCTTGGCCTTTGCGGCTACGGCCAGTGGCTGCTCGTGCACCAACACCACCATGAGGAAGGCGAGGAGACCGGGAATGAGCGCGAGATAGAAGATCCAGCGGATATCGACTTTGAGCGCGATGAGAAGCAGCACCGCGAGCAGTGGCCCCAGAAACGCTCCCAGATTGTCGCCAATGCCTTCCAGGCCGAATGCTTTGCCTCGGTGCTCGTCGGCCACGGACGAAGCAAGGAGCGCGTCGCGCGGAGCGGACCGGAAACCTGCACCGAGCCGATCCACAAACCGCGCGCCCAGGACCATCGGCCACACTGTGGCCACGCCGATCAGCGGTTTGGCGATAGAGGCCAGAAAATAGCCAATGAGGGCTATCGGTTTCCGCTTCTGAAGCCTGTCCGAGAGCCAGCCCGAAAAACCTTGCACGATGTTCTGCGTCGCCTGGGCGATTCCGTCGACCAGACCGACGACGCTCCCGCTTGCGTGCAGGGTCTGGGTCAGGAAGATCGGCAGGATCGGATAAAGCATCTCGGTCGAAATGTCGGCAAACAGGCTCGCCAGCGCCAGAAGCACCGTATTTCGGGAAATCCAGGCGAAGGTTTTCCTTGGCGCTGGCCCAGTCATTGCTTTGCCCTGTTCGGCAATCCGTTTGGCTGAAACGCAACGGCTACCATGTCGGTTGCAATGCGCCACTGCTGAGTGTCCTGCCCCCATCCCGAAGATCCGCGCAGCAAAACCGATGCCCACGCGGTCCTTCGATTCGGGATCATGGTCTACGCCCGCCCCATGCGGTTCCAGGCGTCCAGCCCGGCGATCTTGTAGGCTTCGGCCAGCGTCGGATAGTTGAAGGTGTTGTTGACGAAGAAGTCGACGGTGCCGCCGAGATTGATGACCGCCTGGCCAATGTGGATGAGTTCGGTCGCGCCCTCGCCGACAATATGGGCGCCGAGCAGACGGCGTGTTTCGATCGAGAACAGAAGCTTCAGGAAGCCGGTGTTGACGCCCATGATGTGGCCGCGCGATGTCTCGCGGAACCGCGCCACGCCGACCTCGTAGGCGGCACCACTCTCACGCACCTGCTCCTCGGATTGCCCGACCGTGGAGATTTCCGGCACGGCGTAGATGCCGTAGGGAAAGGTTTCGGGCGGCGGCGGCAAGGGCACGCCGAAGGCATGGCAGGCGGCCACCCTGCCCTGCTCCATCGAGGTCGATGCCAGGCTCGGAAAGCCGATGACATCGCCGGCGGCATAGATGTTGGGCGCGCTGGTCTGGAAGGTCTGCGGATCGACCTTGATGCGGCCTCGCGAATCAGCCTCGATGCCGACCGCTTCCAACCCGAGGCTGCCGACATTGCCGGTACGCCCTGCAGCGTAGAGCACGATCTCGGACCGTATGGTGCGGCCGTCGGCTAGCGTCACCTCGGCGTAATCGGGTTTCGAGGCGATCTCCTTGACGGCACTGCCCAAGCGGATGGTCATGCCGCGGTCGCGCATCTGATGGATGAAGTCGTCGACGATCTCGCGGTCGACGAAATCCAACATCGTGTTGCGCGGCTCGACCAGTGTCACCGGAACGTCGAGTGCCGAAAAGATTGTCGCATATTCGACGCCGATGACGCCGGCGCCGATCACCGTCAGCGTGCGCGGTAGCCGGTCGAGCTCCAGCATCTCGTCGCTGTCGAAGATCCGTGTCTTGTCGAACGGCACGTCGCGCGGCCGGTGCGGCCGGGTGCCGACCGCGATCAGCGCATGGGCGAAGCCAACCTCGCTGTAGTCGCCGGTGTCGGTGGTCAGGCTGACCTTGTTGGGGCCGAGGAATTTTACGGCGGCGCGCGCACTCTTGACCGTGTTGCGCATGAACTGGTGCTGCAGCACCTCGACCTCATGGTCGAGCGTCTTGTGCAGGCGCTCGACCAGATCGCCGACCGAAATGTCCTGCTTGACGCGGTAGCCGCGCCCATAAAAGCCGCGCTCACGCCAGCCGGAGAGGTTGAGCACCGTCTCGCGCAACGTCTTCGACGGTATGGTGCCGGTATGCACCGAAACGCCGCCGAGACGCCGGCCCCTGTCGACCACCAGCACCGACTTGCCGAGCTTGGCCGACTGCACCGCGGCGCGGCGCCCGGATGGGCCGCTGCCGATGACCAGCATGTCGTAGTCCATGTCGCCCCGTCCCCTCGGCTCGGCGCGCTTTGTGCGCCGCAGCAAACTAACGCTATCCGCGCCATGAATTCAACAAGTCAGACGGCCCCAGGCGCTCCGTCGCCATCTACACGGCGGCGAAAGGCTCGATCTTGATTCCGCCGCGAACATTCACCATTTCACCAAGAAGCGGCCCCATGCTTAACTCGGGTTCGATTACGAGGAAATGACATGAACGCTCGCGTTCTCGACGGCGAAATCATCACCAGCAGGCTCGAAGATGTCCGCGCCTATGAGGGCGTGCGCACGCGGCGCATTCTCGCTTTCGTCATCGACTATTTCATCGTCGCGCTGCTCACCATTCCATTCGCGATCCTGGTGTTCCTGTTTGGGCTGTTGACGCTCGGCCTCGGCTGGATGCTGTTTTCCATTCTCGTGCCGGCCGTCGCCATCCTCTACATCTGGAACACGCTCGGCAGTAAAGACCAGGCCACCACCGGCATGAAGATGATGGGCATCCGGCTCGACCGACTCGACGGCAGCCGCATCGACGGGCTGACCGCCGTCGTGCATTCGGTGCTGTTTTGGGCCGGCAATGTCATCCTTTCGCCGCTGGTCCTGCTGGTGAGCCTGTTTTCCGACCGCAAGCGCACGCTGCACGACCTGCTGCTCGGCACCGTCGTCAGCCGCAGCGGCCGCTGAGCAGACTTTTGAAGCGCGGCCGCAGCCTTTGCGCACGAATGTGAAGACGTCCAATCAACCAGGCTTTCACAATCCTGTTGAATTTTTCGGCGTCCGCGCCAAAGGTAGAGCGATTCGCAGGAGTGTTTCCAAGGCTCGATGACGCAGCACCCGACCCAGTCGCCGCAGTTCTTTCTGACCGCGCCCTCGCCATGTCCCTATCTCGAGGGCCAGTTCGAGCGCAAGGTGTTCACACACCTGGTCGGCGACAAGGCCCCCGAGATGAACGATCTGTTGACGCAGGGCGGTTTCAGGCGGTCGCAGAACATCGCCTACAGGCCGGCCTGCGAGACCTGCCGCGCCTGTGTGTCGGTGCGCATCCTGGCGCAGGAATTCACCGCCAGCCGCAACTTGAAACGGGTCATACAGCATAATTCGGATCTGGTCGGCGCCATGCACGACGCCGAACCCTCCACCGAACAGTATTCGCTGTTCCGCAGCTATCTCGACGCCCGCCACCGCCGTGGCGGCATGTCAGACATGACCGTGCTCGACTACGCCATGATGGTCGAGGATACCCATGTCGACACCAAGGTCATCGAATACCGTCGCCGCGGACCTGACAGCTTCATCACCGGCAAGGGCCAGGGCGAGCTGATCGCCGTGGCGCTTACCGACAAGATGGCCGATGGCCTGTCGATGGTCTATTCCTACTTCAATCCGGACTTCGAGGACCGTTCGCTCGGCACCTTCATGATCCTCGACCACATCGCCCGCGCCAGGGCGATGGGCCTGCCCCATGTCTACCTGGGTTACTGGGTCAACGGCTCGCGCAAGATGAATTATAAGATGCGCTTCCAGCCGCAGGAGCATCTCGGCCCGAAAGGCTGGGAACGCTACAATCACGAAGCGGTTTTGCGCTGATCTTCGCTTTCGGTATTCACTCTTAAATTGTTTCGAGGAGGATGCCGCTGGGCTTCCGGCCGATCGGCTGGAAAACCGGGCGGGTCAATTTTGCGCCTCCAAGCCTACGCGAGAATTGCCGCATGTCTTCCCACAACGACCACCAGAGAGGCCTTCTGATCACCGCCATCGGCGGGCTGACGCTGACCGTCGACATTCCGCTGATCCGGCTCGCCGACGGCGAGGCGTGGACGATCCTGCTGTTGCGCACCGGCACGACCTTCGTCGCCACGCTTATCATCTGGGCCGCCTGGCGCTCGCTGAGCGCAAAGGCACCGCAGCTTGTGCCGGGCTGGTCAGGGCTCATCGTTGCCGGCCTCTACGGGCTCGGCTCGATCGCCTTCATCACCGGTGTCTACAATACCTCGACAGCCAACCTCGTTTTCATCCTGGCGTTCACAACCATGTTCGCGGCCCTTTTGTCATGGCTGTTCCTGAAGGAGAGGCCACGGCCCCTGACGCTTGCAGCGCTGGCACTGATGATCGTCGGCGTGACGATCATTGTCGGCGATTCCGTTGGAACCGGACATCTCTTCGGCGACCTGATGGCGCTATGCTCGGCTTTCATGATCGCCGCGGCCATCACCATCTCGCGCGCCAGCGGCAAGGATATGGGTTTCACGGCGCTGATCGGAGTGGTCCTGCCGCTGGCCGTCGCCACCCTGATGGTTTCCAAGGTGGGTTTTCACGTCAACGCGCCATGGTGGATCGTCTTCAACGGTGCCGTCATCATGCCGATCTCGTTCTTCTGCCTCGCCAACGGCCCGAAATACATCTCCGGGCCGGAGGTGGCGATGTTCTACCTGCTTGAAACCGTGCTGGCGCCGGTCTGGGTATGGATGATCTTCGCCGAAACACCGTCGCGCAACAGCCTGATCGGCGGCGCGATCCTCATCATGACCTTGATCGGCCATTCGCTCTGGCAGTTGCACGAGGGGCGCAAGCGCCGCGCCACGTTCGCCGTCAGTCACCCGGCCTGATTCTTTTTCGCGGCGGCGCGTCCGGCGACAATTTCGATCTGCGGCGGCGCGTCATCGTGCTCCGCCGGTTCGGCGGCAGCGAGATCATCGGTCAGTTCCACTTCGCGCAGCCATTCGCGCCAGATTGCGACCAGCAGGGCCATCAGCACCGGGCCGATGAACAGGCCGAGAAAGCCCATTGTCTTGACGCCGCCAATCAGGCCGAAAAAGGTTGGCAGGAAGGGCAGCTTTATCGGCCCGCCGACCAGCTTCGGGCGCAATGTCTTGTCGACGATGAAGAGTTCGACCGCGCCCCAGATGAACAGCGCCAGCCCCGCCATCGGCGAGCCGCTGGCGGCGAGATAGATCGACACCAGCGTGAAGGACAGCGGTGCGCCGCCGGGGATCAGCGCCATGATGCCGGTCAGCGCGCCGAGCGTCACCGGCGACGGCACGCCGGCCAACCAGTAAGCGATACCCAGCACCAGCCCTTCGCCGATGGCGATAACGGTCATGCCGGTCACCGTCGAGGAGATTGTCGCAGGCACCACGCGTGAGATCCGTTCCCATCTGGCCGGCAGGATGCGTTCGCCGAGGCGATCGACCTGTCCGGCGAAATGCTCGCCGTCGCGATAGGCGAAGAACAGCGCGATCATCATGAATAGCAGCGTCAGCAAAAGGCCGAAGGCGCTGCCGCCGGCGGCAAGCACGCCGCGATAGATGCTGCCGATATTGGCGCCACTGATCAGCTGGATCAGTTCGCCGATACCGCCGGGGTGGCCAACGTTGACCGTCCATTGTTCATTGAGCCATTCGCCCACCACGGGCATGGTGGCGATCCAGTGCGGCGTCGGCGCACCGTAGCGGTTGGTCTCGATCGCCCAGTTGACCCACTCGCGCACCTCATTGATGGCGTAGGTGCCGGCAAGCGCGATCGGCACAACCAGGAAGGTCAGGATGAACAAGATCGCAAGCGTCGCAGCGATGGTGCGGTTGCCGCCGACGCCGGCGAGCAGCCGCCGATAGAGCGGCCAGCTGGCGAAGGCGATCACCAGGGCGGCAAGGACCGGAAACAGGAAGCCGTGGAAGAAATAAACGCCGGCGGCAACGATCAGCACCAGCAGCCAGCGCGCCGCCGACAGCGGCGGAATGACAGCGGCCCTGAGCGGCATCGACAGGCCAAACAGACGCTGCTGCCGCTCCGGCTTCTGGATCCTGACTTCCTTCAAGCGGCTACCTCTCCCTGGCCGATCGTATCGCTTATGCCCTGATATAGTGCAGCAATCGTGACGACATTCCAAATGTTTGGGTGGAGCTGCTAATCTCCCCCCTTGAGGGGGAGATGTCGCCGAAGGCGACAGAGGGGGGGTCGGGACGTCCTGACGCGACCTTACCACGAACAAAGGAGGCTGGCGCTTCATGCGCGAGGACCCCCTCTGGCCTGCCGGCCATCTCCCCCTCAAGGGGGGAGATTACCGCTTCACCCGAACTTGCCCGTGCGCGGAAAGCCCTTCGGCACCATGCGGCCGGCCGAGGCGCGGGCGCCGATCCATTCGGCAAGCTCGTCACGCGATTTGGTGAAGGTGCGGTCTGCCGAATCCTGCCAGGACAGGCCGCTTGCGAGCGTGAAGGTCTTGAGGTCGAGGACACCGCCATCCTTGTATTTCTGCAGGCGCACGCCCTTGCCGCGTCCCATCTGCGGGATATCGGCCAGCGGGAACACCAGCATCTTGCGGTTCTCGCCGACAATGGCGAGGTGGTCGCCGGCGACAGTCACGCAGCGCTGGGCCTCGTCGGGCGCCTTGACGTTCATCACCTGCTTACCTTTGCGGGTGTTGGCGACGACCTCCTCTTCCGGCACGACGAACCCGTTGCCGTCATGCGAAACCAGCAGCAGCTTGCGCTTGGGATCGTGGATGAAGGCGGTGACGATGTCCTGGTCGTTGTCCATGTCGACGATGATGCGGATCGGCTCGCCATGGCCGCGCCCACCCGGCAGCCGGTCGGCGCCGATCGTGTAGAACTTGCCGCCGGTGGTGAAGACCAACACCTTGTCGGTCGTCTGGGCATGGAAGGCGAGCTTGAGGCTGTCGCCTTCCTTGAAAGTCAGGGTCGAATAATCGGTCAGATGACCTTTCATGGCCCTCAGCCAGCCCTTTTCCGAAACGACGACAGTGACCGGCTCGCGCTCGATCATGGCATGGGCGATATCGGTCAGGTCATGCTCGGGTGCGTCGGCGAACTCGGTGCGGCGCTTGCCGATCTCGGTGTCGGGCCCGTATTTCTGGCGAACGTTGGCGACTTCCCACTTGATCGTCGCCCACTGCTTGGCGTCGGACGCAAGCAGTGCCTCGATCTGCTTCTTCTCGCCGGTCAGGCCATTGAATTCCTCGCGGATTTCGAATTCCTCGAGCTTGCGCAGCGCCCTCAGCCGCATGTTGAGGATGGCTTCGGCCTGGGTGTCGGTGAGTGACCAGCGGGCCATCATCACCTGCTTGGGCTCGTCCTCCTCGCGGATGATCCTGATCACCTCGTCGATGTTGAGGTAGGCGATCAGATAGCCGGCGAGGATCTCCAGCCGCCTCTCGATCTCGCCGAGACGGTGCTTGGAGCGGCGGATCAAGACGTCGCGGCGGTGCTCAAGCCACTCCTTGAGCACGCCTTTCAGTGACAGCACGTTCGGCACCTTGCCGCGCGACAACACGTTCATGTTGAGCGGAAAGCGGCTTTCGAGCTCGGTCAGCTTGAACAGCGATTCCATCATGATGCCGGGATCGACCGAGCGGCTCTTCGGCACCAGCACGACGCGGATGTCCTCGGCGCTCTCGTCGCGGATATCCTCGAGCAACGGAAGCTTGCGCGCCATCAAGAGCTCGGCGATCTTTTCGATCAGCCGGGCCTTCTGGACGCCGTAGGGGATTTCGGTGACGACTATGTTCCAGGTGCCCCTCCCCTGGTCCTCCTGGCTCCATTTCGCCCTGACGCGGAAACCGCCGCGACCCGTTTCGTAGGCTTCGAGGATCGAGGCTCGGCTGTCGACGATGATGCCGCCGGTCGGGAAATCCGGACCTTGCACGAAATCCATCAGCTTGGTGACGGGCGCATCCGGATGATCGATCAGGTGAAGCGCGGCGTCGCAGAGCTCGGCCGCATTGTGCGGCGGAATCGAGGTCGCCATGCCGACGGCGATGCCGGACGAGCCGTTGGCGAGCAGGTTCGGGAAGGCGCCGGGCAGCACGGCCGGCTCCTCGTCTTCCTCGTTGTAGGTCGGGCGGAAATCGACGGCGTCCTCGGTGATGCCTTCCAGCAGCAGCGTCGACACTTCGGTCATGCGCGCTTCGGTGTAGCGCATGGCGGCGGCGTTATCGCCGTCGATATTGCCGAAATTGCCCTGCCCGTCGACCAGCGGGTAGCGCATCGAAAAATCCTGCGCCAACCGCACCAACGCGTCGTAGATCGACTGGTCGCCATGCGGATGGAATTTGCCCATCACCTCGCCGACGATGCGGGCGCATTTGGCAAAGCCCTGGTCGGGGTTGAGCCGCAACAGACGCATGGCATGCATGATGCGACGATGCACCGGCTTCAGCCCGTCGCGCACGTCTGGCAGTGCCCGGTGCATGATGGTCGACAGCGCGTAGGCGAGATAGCGCTCTTCCAGCGCCTTCTTCAGATCGACCGGCTCGATATTGTCGCCGCCGCCACTCTCGGGCGGCAAAAGCCTTTTTCCCATGGGCTGGCACTAGCCGAGCGGGTGATTCGCGGCAAGAGGCACCGGTATGCATCCTCCTAAAGCGAGTCGCATTCGACCGGCACCATGCGACGCTTTAGGTCCTTGTTTTGATACATGCCGTTATCGCAAAACCCGCTGCACACTTTTGCGCGACATCCATTATGCAACAGGAATTGGAAGCGTCACGACGCCGGCCAACATCAACCCGTTACATCCTGCTTCTATCGCAAGGCTGATGGATCGGGTTTGCCTTTGGCCGCGATTTTCGACCATTGTGCCGAGGCCCGCCTTTTTCCGGTCCAGTTCGTCACCGAATGGTGACGACGCGACGATTTGAAAAGAATTTCAGGACACTCTCAGGGGAGCTCTCGATGACGATCAGACACTCGACACTTATTAAAAGACTGGCTTTTTCGACCTTTTTGCTGACGTTGCCGCTGAATGCGGCATTCGCGCAGGATACCGCGGTTGCCGACCGGCTGAAGGCTGCCCTCGCCGCCCAGGGCGTCGACCTCTCCTGGACCGGAGTGACCGGCGACACCTCCAGCATGGTTCTGCAAGGCGTAGCCGTCAAACCGGCGGCCGAAAAGGAGGCGCTCAAGATCGGCGACGTCAAGCTCGAAGGCGTGACCGAAGCCAATGGCGGGTATCAAATCGCGACCGTATCGACTTCGCCGTTCGAACACAGCGAAGATGGCGTCACGCTCAATCTCAGCCCCTTCGTCATCCACGACATGACGGTTCCGGCCGACGGCGCAAGCGGCCCGCTGGGCTCGCTGATGATGTACAAATCGGCCGAGCTCGAAAACATGACCGTCAAGGTCGCCGACAAGACTGCCTTCTCGATGGACGGGCTTGCCATCGCGATCACGCCGCCGGCCGACGGCAAGGCAATGGAGTTCTCCGGCACTACGGAAAAATTCGCTGCCGACCTGACCCTGGTCGAAGATCCGAAGTCCAAGGAAGTCATCAACGCGCTCGGCTACCAGAACATAACAGGCAATCTTGAGATGGAAGGCACCTGGCAGCCTACCGACGGCAGGATGGACTTGTCGAAATACGAAATATCGGTCGACAATGCCGGCACGCTCGGCATGACCTTCGAACTCGGCGGCTACACGCTGGACGTCATCAAATCACTGCAGGAGATGCAGAAGAAGATGGCGGCGCAGGCCGAAGGCGCCGACAATTCGGCGCAAGGCATGGCCATGCTCGGGCTGCTGCAGCAGCTTTCGTTCAACAGCGCCTCGATCCGCTTCGATGACGATTCCCTGACCAAAAAGGTGCTCGATTATGCCGGCAAGCAGCAAGGCATGTCCGGCAAGGACATCGCCAACCAGGCCAAGGCGATCGTGCCCTTCGGCATGGCGCAGCTCAACAATCCGGAACTGACCGCGCAGGTTTCGGCCGCGGTCAACAAATTCCTCGACGACCCGCAAAGCATCGAGGTCTCGGCCGAGCCGCCGGCAGCGGTGCCGTTCGCGCTGATCATGGCGGGCGCCATGTCCAACCCGCTCGACCTGCCGAAAACGCTCGGCGTGACGGTTACGGCGAACGAAAACTGACCGAGCTTTCAAGCAAAAGCCCGGCAGCGATGCCGGGCTTTTTTATGAATCCACAGGACCGGTTCGGAGCGTTTCCTAAACCTCTTTCTTCGTCGCAACGACGCGCAGCGACAATTCGCGAAGCTGCTGCGGGCTGGCTTCCGACGGCGCGCTCATCAATAGGTCGTAGGCCTGCTGGTTCATCGGGAACATGGTCACTTCGCGCAGGTTCCTGGCGCCGACCAGAAGCATGACGACACGGTCGATGCCGGCCGCCATGCCGCCATGCGGCGGCGCGCCATACTGGAAAGCACGGTAAAGGCCGCCGAATCGTTCCTCGACGGTTGCGCGGTCCAGTCCGACCGTCTCGAACGCCTTGACCATGGTTTCGGGCAGATGGTTGCGGATGCCGCCTGAGGCGATCTCGAAACCATTGCAGACCATGTCGTACTGGAACGCCTTGATGCCGAGCAGATCCTCGCCGTTAAGCGCATCGATGCCGCCTTGCGGCATCGAGAACGGATTGTGCGCGAAGTCGATCTTCTTCTCCTCCTCGTTCCATTCGAAGAACGGGAAGTCGACGATCCAGCACAATTCGAAGCGATCACGGTCGACAAGGTTGAGCTCCTCGCCGGCGCGGGTGCGCGCCGCTCCCGCGAAGGAGACGAACTTCTTCGGATCGCCGGCGACGAAGAAGGCGGCATCGCCATCGGCAAGGCCGAGTTGTTGTCGGATCGCGTCGGTGCGCTCCTCGCCGATGTTCTTGGCCAGCGGCCCGGCGCCTTCAAGCTTCTCGCCCTCCTTGCGCCAGAAGATGTAGCCGAGGCCGGGCTGGCCCTCGCCTTGCGCCCATGAGTTCATGCGGTCGCAGAAGGCGCGAGACCCGCCGGTCTTGGCCGGAATGGCCCAGACCTCGGCCTTCGGATCGTTGGCAAGGATGTTGGCAAATACCTTGAAGCCAGAGTCGCGAAAATGATCCGAGACGGCCTGCATCTCGATCGGGTTGCGCAGGTCCGGCTTGTCGGTGCCGTATTTGCGCATGGCGACATCATAGGCGATGCGCGGAAACTTCTCCGTCACCGGCTTGCCGGCGGCAAAGGTCTCGAACACCCCCCGCATCACCGGCTCCATGGTGGTGAACACATCCTCCTGCTCGACGAAGCTCATCTCCACGTCGAGCTGGTAGAATTCACCCGGCAGACGGTCGGCGCGCGGGTCCTCGTCGCGGAAGCAGGGCGCAATCTGGAAGTAGCGGTCGAAGCCGGACACCATGATCAGCTGCTTATATATCTGCGGTGCCTGCGGCAGCGCGTAGAAAGTGCCGGGGTGGATGCGCGACGGCACCAGGAAGTCGCGCGCCCCTTCCGGCGACGAGGCGGTCAGGATCGGCGTCGAGAATTCGGTGAAGCCCACGTCGCCCATCAGCTTGCGCATCTCGGCGATGATTTTCGTCCGCGCGACGATGTTCTTGTGCAGCGTGTCGCGGCGCAGGTCGAGAAAGCGGTATTTGAGGCGGATGTCCTCTGGGTAATCCGGCTCGCCGAAGACCGGCAGCGGCAATTCCTTGGCCGCCGACAGCACCTCGATCTCGCGCGCGAAGATTTCGATCTCGCCGGTCGGCAAATTGGGATTCACGGTGTCGGCGAGGCGCGCCTTGACCTCGCCGTCGACGCGGACGACCCATTCGCCGCGCAGGGTCTCGGCAATCTTGAAGGCCGGCGAATCCGGATCGGCAACGATCTGGGTCAGGCCGTAATGGTCGCGCAAATCGATGAACAGCAGGCCGCCATGGTCGCGCACGCGATGCACCCAGCCCGACAGGCGTACGGTCGAGCCGACGTCGAGCTTCCTCAACTGGGCACAGGTATGGCTGCGGTAACGATGCATTGTCATTCTTAAAGTCCGGATGTTGGGTTGCGGCCGAGGCATGATGGCCCAGCCTGAAAATTTGCGCGAAAAGCACATGGGAGGGTGCATTTGTCAAGGCAAGCCGCGGCTGGGTCGAGTTCGCGTTCTTCCCGCCCTATCCCACCGGCATCAATTTATGCTCGAGGCGTCAATCTGAGTTCGCTGCTCGGTGCCGGCAGTTCAACTATGCACTCACCCCTTCACCCCGCCCGCCGTGAGGCCGGAGATGATCTTGCGCTGGAAGATCAGGACAAGGATGACGAGCGGCACGGTGACGATCACCGATGCGGCCATGATGTTGCCCCACGGGATCTCGAATTGAGAGCTGCCGGAGAGCAGGGCGATGGCGACCGGCACGGTTCGCTGCTCGTTGCTGGAGGTAAACGTCAGGGCAAACAGGAACTCGTTCCAAGCACCGATGAAGGCGAGTAGCCCGGTGGTCGCCAGCGCCGGCCACATCAGCGGCAGGAAGACGCGGCTGATGATGATCCAGGGCGTGGCGCCATCGAGGATCGCCGCTTCCTCCACCTCGATCGGCAGGTCACGAACGAAGGCGGTGAGCACCCAGACGGTGAACGGCAAGGTGAAGATCATGTAGGACAAGATCAGCGCGAACGGCGAATTGTAGAGGCCGAAGGTGCGGATCAGCTCGAAAAGACCGGCAAGCACCGCCAATTGCGGGAACATCGAAACGGACAGGATAGTGAGGAGCAGAGCCGAGCGGCCGCGGAAGCGGATGCGCGCCAGCGCATAGGCGGCGGTGACGCCGAGGAACAGCGAAATGACAACAACCGCGCTCGAGATGAACAGCGAGTTCACGAGATTGCGCAGGAAGGTCCCCTCGGTGAAAACGGTCTTGTAATTGCTGAAGGTAATCGTCTTCGGCCAATAATCGATCTGGAAGAGCGCCGTCCCGGATTTCAGGCTGGTGATGATGGCGTAGTAAAATGGGAATACCGCGACGACGACGATAACGGCGACGAGGAGGTAGAAAGCCGTGCGCTTGACGATCCACATGGTCAGCAGCCCCACATGATCAATAGTCCTTGTCCAGTCTTATCCGGCCGAGCCACAGAACGAGCATGGTCAGCAGAGCGAGGATGAGGAAGAGCAGCGTCGAGGCGGCGGAACCGGAAGCGAACTTGTCGAACTCAAACAGGCTCTCGCGGGCAAACACCGACATCGACTTGGTGTGTATGTTGTTTGGCGTTAGCACGTAGATCAGATCGAAGATGCGCAGGGCATCGAGACCGCGAAAGATCATGGCCACCATCAACGCCGGTCGGATGAGCGGCAAGGTGATCTTCCAGAAAATTCTCCACGCGCCGACGCCGTCGAGCTTGGCGACCTCGTAGATTTCTTGTGGAAGCATCTGGAGGCCGGCGAGAATGAGAAGCGCCATGAAGGGGGTCGCCTTCCAGATGTCGACAACAAGGACGGCGACCATCGCCGTGTCGGCGCTGGCCGTCCAGGCGATCTTGGTGCTGACCAGGCCGAGCTTGAGCAGGACGTCGTTGATGATGCCGAACTGGTCGTTGAGCATCCACTGCCACATTTTCGCCGAGACGATCGTCGGGATCGCCCAAGGGATGAGGATCGCGGCGCGCACGATGCCGCGGCCGCGAAACTTGGCGTTGAGCACCAGCGCGACGATCATGCCGAGCACCGTCTCGCAGGTCACCGAAATCACCGCGAAGCGCACCGTGTTCCAGACGGCGCGCCACCAGACCGGATCGGCGAGCAGCCCGTCATAGACGACGCGGCCGCTCGGCATTTGCACGACGGAGAAATAGTTGGCGAAGCCAACCCAGCGGCGGGCTTCGAGGTCGGCGAGCGAGGCATCGGTGAAGCCGAAATAGATCGTGCGCATCAATGGCCAAGCGGCAACGGCGGCGAGCACGATGAGCATCGGAGCAAGCAGCAGCCATGCCGAGCGCACACGCTGACGCGCCAGCAGCGAGCCTGAGCGCGGCGAGGTCACCAGGCGGTGCCCTTGAGCCTGGTCAAGGAGAACTCCAGATCGGCAAGGTTGTCGGCGGCTGTGCCCTCGCCGGACATGGTGTTGTGGACGGCGGTCCAGAACTCGCTCGATGCCTCATTGTACCTGGTCTTGGCCTGGGCCGAGGGACGCGGCACCGCGTTGAGGACGACTTCCTTCCAGCGCGGAATCACCGGCTGGGCGCTGGCGATGTCGGCATCGTCATAGAGTGCCTGGATGGTCGGCAGATATGCCCCCTTCAAGGCGCGGTACTTCTGCATCTGAGGCGAGGCGATCCATTTGACCAGCTCGATCGCTGCATCCGGGTTCTTCGAATATTTGGAAACCGCGAGATTCCAGCCGCCAAGCGTTGCTGCCGGGCGCGCGCCCTCACCCGACCCCGGCGGCAGCGTGGTCACCTTGAACTTGCCTTTGATGGGGGAGCTTTCGCTGTTGCCAAGCGCGTAGGCGTAGGGCCAGTTGCGCATGAAGACGGCGTTGCCGGTCTGCCAGACTCCGCGCGACTCTTCTTCCTGGTAGGCCAGAACGCCGGGCGGCGAGATGGTTCCCACCCAGCTCCTCGCCATTTCCAGCGCCGCGGCTGCTTGCGGATTGTTGATGGAGATCGTGCCGTCCGGCTCGATAATCTGGCCGCCGCCGTTCGACTTCACCCATTCGAGTGCATCGCAGGTCAGCCCCTCATAGGCGTTGCCCTGGAAAACGAAACCCCACATGTCCTTGTTGCCGGCCGCGCGCTCCTTGTCCATGACAAGCTTGGCGGTATCGGCAAGTTCAGCCCAGCTGGCCGGGACCCTGGCGCCGTATTTGTCGAGGAGATCCTTGCGGTAGTAGAGCGCCGGGGCGTCGGTGAATATCGGCAAGGCGACGAGCTTGCCGTCCACGGTCTGCGATTTGATGATCGATGGGAAATGGGCGCCAACGACATCCTTGGTCGCTTCGGTAAGGTCGATGAACTGCCTTGCAAGCTGGGGGGCCCAGATGATGTCCGTTTGATAGACGTCGACGTCGCTGCTGCCGGCGGCAAGCCAGAGCCGGTATTGGCCAAACTGGTCCGTCGCCGAGGGAGGCAGCGGAACGACGCCAACCTTGTTGCCGGTCTTCTTCTCGTATTGATCGAGGATCTCGCGAAGGATTCTCTGGCCGTTGCCGGTATCTCCGGACACCATGGCGAGGTCGACAGCCCGCGCCGGCCCGGCAGCCAGAACTGCGGCCACGGCAAATGCCGCAAATGCGGAATGAAATTTCATGATGGCGGACCTCCCTTTGGAGCTTCAGGCCGGGCAGCAGAAACGACGTCGATGCCTGACACCGTCTCCGCACACCGGCAGCTCACAAGACGCGTATTCGCCCACCAGCACTGAACTACAAAGATACGCCTTGGTTCCCAACACGGAGGGTCCGGCGCCACGCGGTAGCGCAAGTTCCCCCTCGGTAATGCACCTAAAGCGTGTCGCGTTCGATCGGCCTCATGCGACGCGCTTTAGGTTCTTGTTTTTATGCATGTCGTTATCGCAAAACCGCTGCACACTTTTGCGCGACATGCATTAAGGCCCCCGGCTGGCCCCAACGCCACCGGGAATTGCCGCTGGCATTGGCGAAGGCGATGGTTCAAGAAGGATCAACGACAGGCTTTCCTTCATGTCCTCCATCCGCCCGCTGATCCCCCTCCTGATCGCCGCCGGCATCCTGCTCGGCGGCAACGGCCTGCAGAGCACGTTGATTGCGCTGCGTGGTGCGCAGGAAGGTTTTCCCGCTTCCTCGATCGGCCTGATGGGCACGTTCTATTTCGCCGGCTTCCTGCTCGGCTGCCTTGCCGTGACCCGCATCATGAAGTCCGTCGGCCATGTGCGCGCCTTTTCGGCACTCGCGGCGATCGCCTCGGCGGGAACGCTGCTTCTGGTGCTGGTCATCGATCCGGTGATGTGGTGCGCCGTGCGCTTTGCCGGCGGGTTCTGCTTTGCCGGCCTGTTCACCATCATGGAAGCCTGGCTGAATTCCGGCGTCACCAACACCGACCGGGCGCGGGTGCTTGCCATCTACCGGATGGTCGACATCGGCTCGGTGACGGGCGCCCAGTTCCTGATCCCGATCTTTGGCGCCGGCGGCTTTGCCATCTTCGCCATCATGTCGATGATGATCACCGTTTCGCTGGTGCCGGTTTCGCTCGGCGACCGCTCCAATCCGACGCCGCCGGAAGACGTCAAGCTCGATTTGGCGCGCGTCTGGCGGATCTCGCCGCTCGGCTGCTTCGGCTGTATCGCCGTCGGCGTCACAAACAGCGCCTTCCGCACCCTGTCGCCGGTCTATGCCGAGCAGATCGGCATGTCGGTCGCCGACGTCGTCACCTTCGTCAGCGTCGGCATTTTCGGCGGCGCCATCATCCAATACCCGCTTGGCTATCTCTCCGACCGCTGGGACCGGCGCTCGGTGCTGCTGATGACGACGTGCTGTGCGATGGTGGCGGCACTGGCGCTGGCATTCGTGGCAGGCGGCAGCCCGTTTCTCAACTTCCTGCTCGTCTTCATCTTCGGCTGCTTCGCCATGCCGCTCTATTCGTTGTCAGCGGCGCATTCCAACGACCGCGCCGACAAGGGCGAGTTCGTGCTGATCAACGCTGCCTTGATGCTGTTTTATTCCTTCGGCGCCATTGGCGGGCCGTTCGCAGCCTCGACGGTGATGCAATTTTTCGGGCCGAGCGCGCTGTTCGTGTTCAGCGCCACCGTCTATGCAATCTTCGTGGCCGTCATCCTTTACCGGATGCAGGCGCGCTCCGCCGTGCCGGCCACCCATCGCAGCCGTTTTACGGCGCTGTTGCGCACTTCGACGGTTTTTGCCCGGCTGGCGAAGCGGAATGCCGATCCCGATGAACCCGCAAAGCCTGGATAGAGGTGCTGGTGCTTGACGAAAGGGCGCGCGGCTGAAATTGAAAGAGACCCTATCCCTTGCCAAAAGCGATTTGATGCACGTCATCACCACCCAGAAAGAACTCGAGACCGCTATTGCCGCTTTCGAAAAGGCGGAATTCGTCACCGTCGATACCGAATTCATTCGCGAAACGACCTTCTGGCCGATCCTGTGCCTGATCCAGATGGCAGCGCCCGGGGTGACCGCGCTGATCGATCCGCTGTCGCCCGACATCGACCTGAAACCGTTCTTCAGGCTGATGGCCAACGAGGCGATCGTCAAAGTCTTCCATGCGGCGCGCCAGGACATCGAAATCATCGTGCATCTCGGCGATCTGGTGCCGCATCCGGTGTTCGACACCCAGGTCGCGGCAATGGTCTGCGGCTTCGGCGACAGCGTCTCCTACGACCAGCTGGTGCAGCGCATCACCGGAGCGCGGCTCGACAAGTCCTCGCGCTTTACCGACTGGCGCCACCGTCCGCTGTCCGAAAAGCAGCTCGACTACGCGCTCGCCGACGTCACCCACCTGATCGAGGTCTACAAGCATCTCAGCGCCGAGCTGGTGCGGGAAAACCGCGCCCACTGGCTGAACGAGGAGATGGACGTGCTGACCTCGCGCGAGACCTACGATCCGCATCCCGAGGATGCCTGGAAGCGGCTCAAAATGCGGCTGCGCAAGCCGCAGGAACTGGCGATCGTGCAGGCGGTGGCCGCCTGGCGCGAACGCGAAGCGCGCGAGCGCGACGTGCCGCGCGGCCGGGTGCTCAAGGACGATGCGATCTACGAAGTGGCGCAGCAGGCGCCGCGCGACGCTGCGGCGCTGAGCAAGCTGCGTACCACGCCAAAGGGCTGGGAGCGCTCGTCGACGGCGACGGCACTGCTTGGCGCGGTAAACGCTGCCCTTGCCCTGCCCAGGGAAGAGATGCCGAAGCTGCCGAAGAGCTTCCAGCCGCCGGAGGGGTCAAGCGCCGCGGCGGAGTTGCTGAAGGTGCTGCTGCGGATCGTTGCCGAAAAGGAGGGCGTCGCATCCAAGGTACTCGCCTCCAGTGACGACATCGACCGCATCGCTGCCGAGGGCGAGGAAGCCGACGTGCCGGCATTGCAAGGCTGGCGGCGCGCCGTCTTCGGCGAGGCCGCGCTCAAGCTGGTGCGCGGTGAACTCGCCATCAGGTTCGACAAGCGCAAGATCGCTGTGTTCGATTTGTAGCCTTGAGCTTGCTCAGACCAAGCCGAGCAGATGCAGCGCTAGCCATATCCAGCCAAGTGCAAGAACTACCGCGCCCAGGTAGAATGCCCTGCTGCGCAGGATTAGCCGATTGCTGGTCAAGTGGACCGACGCGTGAAGATAGCGGGAGACGACAAATATCCACATCAGAGCCAAGGTCAGATAATTGACGCCATTGGTCACGTGCAGCGTCAAGCATAAGACGTAGAAAAGCACCTGCAGTTCGAACTGGTTGCTCAGATTGTCGGCGACGGTGATACTGGACCCAGGCTCCGTCGAGCGCGTCTTGAACTGGCCGGTCTTGGCTTCGCCCGACCTGACCGCACCATAGCGGCGCCGGCCCATTACGATATAGACGATATAGACCAGCAGCACCTGCGCCAGCATCGGCCAGAAGATCGCGGTCTGGTTCAAGACGCCCCCTGTCGTTGTCACCCAGCCTTCAAGGCCGTTTCTGAGCCATCAGAGTGAAAGCCGCAATGACCGTCACTGGTATCGCCAGTAGGGCGAACTTGGTGACGATCAGCGCCGAGGCGAAGGATAGTGAATCCGGATTGGCCGACAGAAAATCGGACAAAAGACGAGCCACGGCGATATTCTGGGCATAGTCGGTAAGCAGGTAGGGCAGCACCAGCACAACCGCGAATATCGACTGGGTTTGCGCAGGCAGTGCACGGAAATTCTTCAGCCGCCGGCCCGTGGCCAGGATCAGGCTGACCATCGTCAGCGATAGCAGCGCCGGAAAAAGCAGGTCGAAGGTCAGGTAATGCCAGACGAGAATAATTTCGCTGCCGCGCCGGCCGAGGGCTGTTAGCCAGGCCATGCCCTCATCCGGGGTGAAACCGGTATAGCGCATGTCGAGCGACGGCAGACCGCCGCTCAATTGGCGAAAATAGAGGAACTCCATCGCCGTCATGATGATGAAAACCGCCACGGTGGCGGTACAGAGTGCGGCCGCGTGGCGCGACAGCCGCAGGATCATTGCCGCCAGATTGCGCCAAGACGCATGACGGTCAGGCTCCGCCAGGATAATTCGGGCTTTCGCGGGTAATCGTGACGTCATGGGCGTGGCTTTCACGAAGTCCGGCATTGGATATCCGCACAAAAGTGGCGCGCTCGCGGAAATCGGCAAGGTCGCGGCCACCGACATAACCCATAGCGGCTTTCAGGCCGCCTGCAAGCTGGTGCAGCACGCCAGACACAGGTCCTTTGTACGGCACCTGCCCTTCGATGCCTTCCGGGACCAGTTTCAGCGTGTCGCGCACCTCGGCCTGGAAATAACGATCGGCGGAGCCGCGCGCCATCGCGCCGACCGAGCCCATGCCGCGATAGGCTTTGAAGGAGCGGCCCTGGTGCAGATAGACCTCGCCCGGGCTCTCGTCCGTGCCGGCCAGCAGCGAGCCGATCATCGCAGCACTTGCGCCGGCGGCCAGTGCCTTGGCGAGATCGCCCGAATATTTGATGCCGCCGTCGGCAATGACCGAAACGCCGGATTTCTGCGCCGTCTCGACCGCCGACATGATCGCCGAGAGCTGCGGCACGCCGACGCCGGCGACGATGCGGGTGGTGCAGATGGAGCCTGGCCCGATGCCGACCTTGACCGCGTCGGCGCCGGCATCGATCAGCGCCAAGGTGCCTTCCGCGGTGGCGACGTTGCCGGCCAGGATGCGAACCGAGTTGGACAGCTTCTTGGCCCGCGTCACCGCATCCAGAACGCGCTGCGAATGACCGTGCGCGGTGTCGATCACCAGAAGGTCGACGCCGGCGTCGATGAGGCGCTCGGCCCGTTCGAAACCGTCATCGCCGACGCTGGTGGCGGCGGCGGCGCGCAAGCGCCCCTGCGCATCCTTGGTGGCGTGCGGGTTGAGCTGCGACTTCTCGATGTCCTTGACCGTGATCAGCCCGACGCAATTGCCGTCCCGGTCGACCACAACCAGCTTCTCGATGCGGTGCTGGTGGAGCAGCCGCTTGGCCTCGTCCTGATCGACGTTCTCCTTGACCGTGATCAGGTTCTCGCGGGTCATCAGCTCATAGACCTTTTGCGCCGGGTCGGACGCGAAGCGGACGTCGCGGTTGGTCAGGATGCCGACGAGCCGGCCGACCGTGTGGCCGCCGGTGCCGCCGTTCTCGACCACCGGGATGCCCGAGATGCTGTAGGTGCGCATCAGACCCAGCGCATCGGCAAGCGTCGCCTCGGGACCGATGGTGACGGGGTTGACCACCATGCCGGACTCGAACTTCTTCACCTGCCGTACCTGCTCGGCCTGTTCGGCCGGCGAGAAATTGCGGTGGATGACGCCGATGCCGCCGGCCTGGGCCATGGCGATGGCGAGCCGCGCCTCTGTGACCGTGTCCATGGCGGCCGACAGGATCGGCACGTTGAGGTCGATGTCGCCAGCGATGCGGGTGCGGATGTCGGTCTCGCCGGGCATGACCTCGGAATGACCCGGCTGCAGCAGCACGTCGTCAAAGGTCAGCGCCAATGCGCCGGTGGACGTCTCGATGATTTTTACCATGGCCAGCCCTCGGAATGCAGGAAAGGCGCTCGCCCTGATGGACAGCGCCGACTCGTCTTCTTCCCTTTCAGGATTGGCGCTGGCTCGTAACACGTCCCGTCGCCGTTGAAAAGCCGATGGTTGTGTAGTGGCAAAGCTGCATTTGCCGCAGGTGATGCAAGACTTGCGGTCGCACAAACGTGACAGCAAATTAATGCGACATCCGGGCCCAGCCATGATAACCGCCCTACCTGTCGGTTTGGCCCCAAGGCCGGCAAGCAATAGCGATGCACATTTCAAGACCGGATCCATCGTGAACCGCACCATTCCGCTTATCCTGGCGGTCGCTCTTTTCATGGAAAACATGGATTCGACCGTCATCGCGACATCGTTGCCGGCGATCGCCATCGACATCCACACCAGCCCGATCGCGCTCAAGCTGGCGCTGACCGCCTATCTGGTATCGCTGGCGATCTTCATTCCGATCAGCGGCTGGATGGCCGACCGCTTCGGCGCCAAGAATGTCTTCCGCGCCGCGATCGCCGTGTTCATCGTCGGTTCGGTCGCGTGCGCCATTTCCAATTCGTTGCCGGCTTTCGTGGTGTCACGCTTCCTGCAAGGCATTGGCGGCGCCATGATGACGCCGGTCGGGCGTCTGGTGCTGGTACGCGCGACGCCGAAAAGCGAGCTCGTTGCCGCCATGTCGTGGCTGACTGTCCCGGCTCTGGTCGGCCCCCTGGTCGGCCCGCCGGTCGGCGGCTTCATCACGACCTATTTTTCCTGGCACTGGATTTTTCTGATCAATGTGCCGATCGGGCTGATCGGCATCTGGCTGGCCACGCGTTTCCTGCCGAAGACCGACGCCGCGCAGACGCCGCCGCTCGATCTCATCGGTTTCGTGCTGAGCGGGCTGGCGGCATCGGGCATTGTGTTCGGCCTGTCGGTGGTCAGCCTGCCGGCTCTGCCGCCAGTTGCCGGCTTTATCACCGTTGCCGTCGGGCTGGCATCGGCGGTGCTTTACCTGCTGCACGCGCGCCGCGCCAAGAATCCGCTGCTGGCGCTCGAGCTGTTTCGCAATCGGGTGTTCCGCTCGTCGGTGCTCGGCGGCGGACTGTTCCGCATCGGCATTGGTGCCGTACCTTTCCTGTTGCCGCTGATGTTCCAGATCGGTTTCGGGCTGACGCCGTTCCAGTCCGGCATGATCACCTTCGTCTCGGCGATCGGCGCCATAGGCATGAAATTCGTCACTGCCCTGATCTTCAGGGTCGCCGGCTTCCGCCGGGTGGTGATTTCAGGCTCGCTCATCGCTGCCGCGTCCATCGCCATCAACGGCCTGTTCACACCCGACACGCCCTATGGGCTGATCCTCGCCATGCTGCTCGCCGGGGGCTTCATCCGGTCGATGTTCTTCACCGGCATCAATGCGCTTGCCTACGCCGAGATTTCGGCCGCCGACACCAGCAAGGCCACGCCGATCACGGCGGTGTTCCAGCAGTTGGCGATCGCACTCGGCGTGGCGCTGGCCGGCGGCATCCTGGAAGTGTCGACCAATATCCATGGCGGCCCGCTGACGCTGAGCGACTTCCACACCGCCTTCTTCATCGTAGCGGCGGTGTCGGCGGCAGCCTCGCTGTCGTTCATGCGGCTGGCGCCGGACGCCGGCAATGCCGTGTCGGGACATGGCAGGTTGACGCCGCCGAAGACGCTGGAGCCGGTGAGCCCGCCGGGGAGTTGAGGAACCCTTCCCTTCTCCCCTTGTGGGAGAAGGTGGATCGGCGCGCAGCGCCGAGACGGTTGAGGGGTNCCAAGCTGGAACACCCCTCATCCGACCTCGCTTCGCGAGGCCACCTTCTCCCACAAGGGGAGAAGGAAAGGGCGCTACCCCTTAAAATCCTTCGCCAACAAATAAAGCTCCACCGACTCATCGCGTGAGGCCGGCGGCTTGACGTGATGGACCGAGCGGAAATTCCGCTTCAGCCTGGCCAGCAATTCGTTTTCGGCGCCGCCCTGAAACGTCTTGGCGAGGAAATGTCCGCCCGGCTTCAGCACCGACAGCGCGAAATCGGCCGCCACCTCGCAAAGATGCATGGTGCGGATGTGATCGGTCCGCTTGTGGCCGGTGGTGGGTGCGGCCATGTCTGAAAGCACGATGTCCGGCTGGCCGCCCAGCGTCTCGGCCAGCTTTTCGGGTGCCTGCGGATCGAGGAAATCCATCAGCAGCACCGGCGCGCCCGGCACGGCGTCCATCTCGAGATAGTCGATGCCGACGACGTTAGGGTGTTCCGCGGTCGACTTGGTACGCGCGGCGGCGACCTGGCACCAGCCGCCGGGTGCCGCACCAAGGTCTATCACCTTCATGCCAGGCTTGAGCAAATGGTGCTTGTCGTCGATCTCGATCAGCTTGTAGGCGGCGCGCGAGCGATAGCCGTCGGCCTTCGAGCGCTGGACATAGGGATCGTTGATGTGGCGCTGCAACCAGCGGCGCGACGATTCCTTCAAGCCGCTTTTCTTCTTGATCTTCGTCTTCAGCACGCGAATGCCGGCGGAGCTCGGTCTTTCCGGTTTCTTGGTCATTGCCGGCCTCGCCGCCAGACGCCGTCATCGGCCATCAATTCGCTCAGTATGCCCTCGCGCAGGCCACGGTCGGCGACACGCAGCCGCTCCGACGGCCAGACGGCACGGATCGCCTCCAATATGGCGCAGCCGGCCAGAACCAGGTCGGCGCGGTCGGCGCCGATGCAGGGATTGGCGACGCGCTGCTGGAAATCCCAGCCGACCAGCTTTTCGACCATGCGGTCGACGCTGTCGCGATCCATCCACAGCCCGTCGACGCGGCGGCGGTCGTAGCGTTCGAGATCGAGGTGGACGCCGGCCAGCGTCGTCACTGTGCCCGAGGTGCCGAGCAAATGGAATTTCGGGCTGGACAGGAGGTGGCTCAGCCGGTCGCGCTCGTCGAAGGCGCGCAGCCGCATTGCGACATCCTCGACCATGGCGCCAAAGATCTCGCGCGTGACCGTGCGGCCGCCAAAACGCTCGGCCAGCGAGACGACGCCGACCGGCAGCGACGTCCACGAGACGATATGGTTGGCAAGCCTTGGCGAGCGCTGACCGGTGAGGTCGATCAGCGCGATTTCGGACGAGCCGCCGCCGATGTCGAACAGCACGACGCCTTGCGTGTCGCGCTCGACCAGCGAGCCGCAGCCCGACACCGCCAGCCGCGCCTCGGTCTGGCGGTCGATGATCTCGAGCTTCAGGCCGGCCTCGCGCTCGACGCGCTCGAGGAACTCGACGCCGTTGGCGGCGGTTCGGCAGGCCTCGGTGGCGATCAGCCTGGCCTTCCTGACCTTGCGGTTGCGCAATTTGTCACCGCAGATCTTCAGCGCCTCGACCGCGCGGTCCATTGCGGCGTCGCCAAGCCGACCATTGGCGGTAAGGCCCTCGCCCAGCCTGACAATGCGCGAGAACGCATCGATGACGCGGAACTGGCCATGGCGCGTCGGCACCGCGACCAGCAGGCGGCAATTGTTGGTGCCGAGATCGAGCGCGGCAAACACCGGCAATTCCTGCAGCGGCGGCGGTGTGCGGGCACCTTGCCCCGGCCTTGGCGAGGTTGGAGGCAATTGCGCGATCGAAGCCGATTGCGCGATCGAGGACTGCGGCGCGATCGAAGCCGCTGGCTGGGACGGGCGAGCGGCCGAGGCCCCGCCGGCGACGGGCACCGAAGTGCCTGTTATCCCCGGACGAGCCTCGTCGCGTGCGAAAACCTTGCGCCCGCGCCGCCGCTTGCGCCGCTTCTTGGGTTTGCCGTTCTGATGCGGGCCGTTCTGGCCCTTGTGGTCGTGGGACGTGTCGCCAGCCTGTCCGTTACCCGACCGGGGCTGCATCTGACGGCCGTAGCGTCCGGTGGATGGGCTTGCCTGGCCGGACGGCGTCGGCGAACCCCTGGACACGCCCACTTCCGGCGCGCCAGCGCCGGCTTCGTGGTCTTCCACTGTCGTTCCTTCCGGCGCCGCGCGAACCGGAGACCGGACGCAGCAGGCGCTTTTACATGTTCAAGTTGCCGCCAGACTATCAGCGCACGGCCGGATCACCAAGAGTGCTCGCGGCGAATTTTGCCGGCGGCATGAAAGCCGGCGACGTCGGTGATCCCTTCTCCCCTTTGGAGAAGAGAAGGCGCGAGCGCCACAACGCGCCTTCCCGGTTGAATAGCCGGCTTCAATGAGGCATTTCTGAAATGGAGGGTAAATCATTCGGCAACGCGGGCGGTTTGCCTGCTGCGAACCGGAAAACGGTACGGGCTGCAACGCATGATCGTCATGCCATGAACTGGAGGCGCTATTTCTGGCCCGTCGTCGGCATCGCCGCGGTGGTGTTCTCGCTGTGGCTGCTGCTGCACGAATTGCGCGGCATCTCGCTTGATGATGTCTGGGCCGGCATAATCGCCATCCCGGCGCGCGGCTGGGTGCTGGCGGCGCTGAGCTCGGTCGTCGCCTATGCCTCGCTCGCCGGTTACGACCACATCGCGCTGCTGCACATCGGCAAGAAAGTCTCGTGGCTGTTCGTCACCTTCTGCTCGTTCACCACCTACGCGCTGTCGCACAATATCGGCGGCTCGGTGTTTTCCGGTGCGGTGATCCGCTACCGCGCCTACGGCACCAGGGGCCTGACCGGGCAGGACGTCGGCATTCTGGTGGCGATCTGCTGGATCACCTTCGTGCTGTCGACGCTGTTCGTCTCGGGCATCGTGCTGCTGCTCGAGCCTGAGGTGATCGACCGGTTTTCCGGCACGCCGCATCACCGGCTGGCGCAGGCGGCCGGCCTTGCCATGCTGCTCGTGGTGGCGGCCTATGTCTTCGGCAGCTGGCTGCATCTCAGGCCGCTGAGGATCGGCAGCTTTCAGCTGCACTATCCGGCGCTGCCGATCGTGGCGCGGCAATTGCTGGTCGGCCCGATCGAGCTGCTGGCGGCGGCGGCGATCATCTTCTTCGCCCTGCCCGCCACCGGCAATCCCGGCTATTTCATCGTGCTCGGCGTCTTCCTGGTGTCGTTCTCGATCGCACAGATCTCGCACGCGCCGGGCGGGCTCGGCGTGTTCGAGGTGGTCTTCCTTGCCGGCTTGTCGCATATGGATCAGGTCGGCGTACTGGCGGCGCTCCTGGTGTTCCGGCTGTTCTACCTGATCATCCCGCTGCTGATCGCGCTCGGCGTGGTGCTGTTCTTCGAGCACTCGCAATACAGCCGCAGCGAGAGTTGAAGCGCCGGAAGCCGACGATTGCACCCAGACACAGGGTTGACTATTTTCCGGCGGCGGCTACAAGGGCCGCGCGGCTGCCTGGCGGCCCACCCTGCTGGGGAATAGGTTAACGGTAGACCCACGGACTCTGACTCCGTTAGTCCTGGTTCGAATCCAGGTTCCCCAGCCAACAAGCCAAATCAGAGACTTATGGCGATCGGGATTTTTCGTTTCCTGCAATTTCGTGCCGCGACACGCCACACTGTTAGCCGCTATCCAATTTGAACGACGGCAGGCGGCTGGTCCGCATCCGCTGCGGCTACTGCAAGAGCTCTACAATTATTTCCCCGATGATCTGATCCAGATTTTTGGCGATGTGGACATCGACTCGCTGGCTTACCGAATGAAAATGCGAAGACGGCAAGGATCACGGCAGGCTGGAAGTGGAGCCATTTTCCGCGACCAAGCGCGAGGCTGTCGGCCTTCGTATCCGCCGGCTGGGAATCAATCGTATTCCGGTATGGAGTGACGGATCGTAGGCAGGCTCTTGTGGCAAGACGGGGCCGCCCCGCTCGTATTCAAGCTCCTTCTGGCATCTTGTAAGGCTTGATGTATCCTCGACGTTCTAAATCGGCCCGGTCCTCGATTTTGGCCCGTAAAGCTGTTGTCGAAGGTCCGATGCCTGATCCGGCCATAGTTGTTCTGCAATTTGCATCTTGTGGAGCACCGAATAATCTCGGTATGGAGAAGGAAACCTGGTTAGCAATAGAAACATTGCGCCAAAAATACCGCAAATAAAGACATAGACAACGATTATCTTACTGTAAACTCCAAGAGATGACGCGATCCATATTTCCTTCATCAGAAGCATATTTATTGCGTACACGCATGCTATTACTACAATCAACAACATCAAAATAAAAATATACGAAATATTTGGAAGCAGCCGAATGAAAACCTGTAAAAACCAGATGTGGTATATTCGATGGAAAGTATTTCCCGATGGCAGTCTCTGGAATCAAAGCTGACTGCATAACATTGAGTATACCCCGAGGAAAAATCCGCTTGAGAAGGTGGGCTATAGCCCCGTCGACGATTGCTATGTTGGCCTGGAGGGTGGCCGCGTATATTCCGAGCGTGCTTGATATAGCGAGAAGAGATTCCGCAACACCTGGAGAGCTTTTAATAGAAATTCCATAGACGCTAACATCGGTTCCTAGGTGAAAGTAGTTCGCAACCAAAAAGGTAAAAAGTGATATATTTAAAATGGTGAATTTCCCACTTGACGACTTAAGATGATCCCTTCTGGCAACAAGCAAATCCAGCAACGATCGATCCAGCTTGCCGACATCATCATCGTCTACAAGTTCGAGGTCGTGGTCAATGATCTGGGCAGGACTCAGCCAGCGTCGCGGGAACATCGCATTGTAGCGCTTGCGTTCCCGAAGCCAAAAACCGAGGCGAGCAAAAGGAAAGCTGCACCAGAACCGAATTCGGTTCCAGGTTCGCGTCAGGACGGCTCGCCCTTTCGCCGCGCTGCTCGATAGGTTCACGGTGTCCCCCCGGGCCTTCTGGTCAGGATGCAGCGCCGGCGTCACCCCCGCAAGGGCGGCCTCGCGATTCCCACGGTTTATATCAATTCCTGCTTCGGCAGTGAATTACGGTGACAGTGCACTTTTTGCCATGCCGCCGCCGCAGCAGCATGGTGCACCTTGCCCGCGTTCCCGGTCTGCCGCATCCCCGGCACCGTACGGGCGAGCCAAAGTGTTTTCACGTCCGAAGACTATAAGTTCCGCAAGAACTGCTCATCGAGTATTGCCGCGTCGCCGATGTCGCGGGTTTCGATGCACCTGTGGGCCGAGAGCATCGCCGGGCAAATCGGCAAAGCCGCGAAACCCGGAAAACGAGGCAGGCGGCGAAAAGAAATTAGTGCACCGGAATTACGGTGACGGTGCACTTTTTACCATGTTCGCCCCGCCGCATTGTGTAACCTTGCCCGCGTTCCCGGTCTGCCGCAGCACCGTACAGGCGAGCCAAAGTGTTTTCACGTCCGAAGACTATGCGTTCCACAAGGACCGCTCATCGAATATTGCCGCGTCGCCGATGTTGCGGTTATCGATGCTGGGGGATGCGGCAGACCGGGAACGCGGGCAAGGTGCACCATGCGGCGGGAGCGACATGGTAAAAAGTGCACTGTCACCGTAATTCCGCATGACAACCACCGCAAAATGCGGGTCTGGATGATGACCTCTGGCAGCCAAACCCCGTCCGCGTTAGAATGGGACAGGGGGACATTCACCAACCCAGCAAGGGAGGTCCGCCATGAAAGTCAAAGACGCAATGCATAAGGGTGTCGACTGGGTCAGCCCCGAAACCGCTGTCACCGAACTGGCGAAAATGATGCGAGCCCAGGATATCGGGTCGATTCCCATTGGAGAGAACGACCGACTGATCGGAATGGTGACCGACCGCGATATTGTCTGCAACGGACTGGCAGAAGATGGTTTCGACGGCCGCATCGCAACGGCGCGCGATGTTATGACGGCCGGCATTCACTGCTGCCGCGAAGACGACGATCTGGCCAAGGCCGTACGGCACATGGAAGAACTGAAAATCCGCAGGTTGCCGGTGATCAACAAGAATATGCGGATGGTCGGCATCCTTAGTGTCGGCGACGTCAGTCAGTCGGCACCGAGGGAACTGGTGTCCGAATACGTCAAGAGCGTTTCCGCCCACCACCACTGAAGGGCGGCTCGCCCGTGCGCTAAGGCCTCAGTCTGCCGCCGCGCTGGCCACAGCGCGCCGGCAGAAATGTCCGGTCATCGAGGCCGTGGCGCACCGGAAAAGCCCGCCGGCCGAAGCCGGCTGGAGCGTCTGCAGTCGCCAGAGTGTGGGTAACTTTATGCAGCCTTCAGGTTAATCACCCGCATCACTGCGACCGCTGTTCCGTTGTTCGTAGCAGCCTCCTTCGTGCTACCCTTGCCGCAGCTCCATACGTCACCCTCCTTGGCCGTGAACTGCATGTCTCCGGCCGTGACCTGCAGCTCGCCTTCAGTGACCGTGCAGACCATATCGTCGGCCATGACATCCCCGAGCGGGCTAGTTGCCTTTGGCTGGTAGACGACGTCTTCCATGGCAATTTTCTTGTACCCCTTGATATGGGAGTCTCGTGTTCCCAGTTCGACGAGCCGAACGCCGGGAAAAATCTCTTTGCCATCAGTCGGACCGTAGGTCTTGGCCGCTACCGGAATGGGCTTTGCGACCAATAGCGGGGCCGCCAACGAGGTGGCACCAAGGGCGAGAGCATTACGTCGATTCATCTTCATAACATCCTCCCTGAGTTAGTTCGCCCGACCGGGCGAACCTGATATTTTACGCGCCCGTTCAGCCAAATAGTCAAAACACAATTGGGCAAGCCAACGCCTGGCCTGCGCGCGTTCTGGCGTGCCGCTGTCCTACACCGCCGAAGTGCTTCGCGCGTCTTGGCGGCTCGCTGCGGCTGGCTGCGCATGGCCTGCCTGCCACACCTCTTGACTGTCCGAGCGGGTTAGATACTTTTTGCTGCGTGCCTTGAGAAAAGCGGTGCCGGGCACCTTGGCCAGCCGCGTGATAACCGACGAATGGGTGAGCCCTCACGTCGAAGAGAAAGAAGAAACAGCACCAGCTCTTGCTGGCCGCGCTGCCTAAAGCGAAACCGAAAATGACCTAGATTGTTGATGCGACGCGGGAAATTGGCCGCTAAGGATGAATTACGGTGACAGTGCACTTTTACCATGTCGCCTCCGCCGCATTGTGCACCTTGCCCGCGTTCCCGGTCTGCGGCATCCCCCAGCACCGTACCGGCGAGCCAAAGTGTTTTCACGTCCGAAGACTATGTGTTCCACAAGAACTGCTCATCGAATATTGCCGCGTCGCCGATGTCGCGGTTTTCGATGCACCCGTGGGCCGAGAGCATCGCCGGGCAAATCGGCAAAGCCGTGAGAACCCGGAACGAGGCGCGCGGCGAAAAGAAAATAGCGGACTGTCACCGTAATTCCTAAAACCTCTCCGGCAACCCTTCTACTCCCCGACAATGGACGTCGGCGGGCGTGCCGAGGTTATCGGATCGGCATGACGAAGGACGATCCTCCACGCGCCTTCCTCGCGCCGGAATATGGTGGTGACTCGAAGCGCAATCGGCACCAGTTTGTTGCCACCACCGACCTTGGATTGGAACCGCTCGACCTCGATGATGTATCCTAAGTCGGCTGTCGCATACTCCGAGATGCGCTCAAATCCGATGGCCTTGCCGTGCCGGTAATTGGTGGCGGCCCGTTCCATGGTCTCAGCGGCCTTTCTCCATCCCTTCGCCGGCGGGCCAAAGGGATTGGCAATAATGACGTCGTCCTGTCGCGAGTAGAGGTTTTTCAAGGGCTCAGGATCGCCCTTTACGAAGGCATCCAGAGCCAGATGATCCTGCTCGATAAATTTCGTTAGGTCGGAGGCTAACATCTTAACATCGCCACATGACTAAAAAGAGAACTCTATCAAGCGCTTCATCCGCCCTTCGCCTTGCCGTAGGCATTCGAGCTGGTGTCCCGAGTATAGATCAGAATTACGGTGACAGTGCACTTTTTACCATGTCGCCCTCGCCGCACGTGCACCTTGCCGGTGTTCCCGGTCTGCCGCATCCCCAGCACCGTACGGGTGAGCCAAAGTGTTTTCACGTCCGAAGACTATGTGTTCCACAAGAACTGGTCATCGAGTATCGCCGCGTCGCCGATGTCGCGGTTTTCGATGCGCCCGTGGGCCGAGAGCATCGCCGAGGAAATCGGCAAGGCCGTGAGCCCGGGAAAACGAGGCAGGCGGCGAAAAGAAAATAGTGCACCGTCACCGTAATCCGCTCACAGGCCTCTAGCTGTGGCGGCGCCTTCACTAGACGGTGGAAACTATGACTGCCGTGAAATCGGTAGGCGGAAATACCCTTCCACTTGTGTCCTGAGCTGACTGCATCACGACGATGTATTCCGATCCAACCTGCTTGATCCAATAGCTACTCGTTACATGAGGAACGTTATGACAGTGAGATACTATTGGCACAAAATGCCCTTTGTACTTTTCTGCAATTTCAAATGATAACACATTGTTTTCCCATTTCACATTTGCCGAATGTTCCGCGAGCTGACCTTCCTTTATTCTGGCTGACGCAAGAATGACAGACATAATTACCCTCCCAGTTAACCATTAGACTTAGACCCGATTACAGACCAATGACACGCTGGTTTCTAGGAGGAACGGTATTTGCGTTCCACACCGAACCAACAACGAATGCTCAATCCCAAGTATCTTCCGCACACTCGCCAGCGCCGCCTCATTCACCTCGATATACGCGACGATGTACCATTCGCCGTTTTCTTCCCTGGCCATGCCCATCGGCTCGGCGCGCCATTTGAGGGCGCCGTGGTGCGGCATGAAGTAGGTTTCCTGGATGCCGCCGACGGCGCCGAGGCCCTCGTCGAGAGCGTATTCCATCACCGCGCAGCACAGCTGCGTCAGCGTACCCCGCAACCCGGTTGAGCGTTTGTCGGGAACGACGAATGTGCGGGTCCATTCGGCCCAATCGGGGCGCCTCGGGACGCCCGATTTTTCGCACATGTGAGAAAAGACCTCCGAGACCATGTGCGGCTCGCTCGTTGGGATCAATCGAGCCGAAGTCACTACGCGACCATCTTCGATACCGAGCAGGTAAGTCGCCGCGTCGGTATCGAACTGGTCCAGCTCGCGACCGTCCGGGCTCGGAGGGCGCCAATGTTTCTGGTGCACGAAGAAGTCGTGCCGCCGGCGCAGAAACTCGTCGAATTCGTTTTCGTAGAGATGCTTGTTATGCGCATTGACTACGTGGGCCGTTATCATGGCGCGATCCCCCGATCGTTTCTCGCAGGGATATTTGCAGTCGCGCTAATATACGTCACCTGTCCGATGGGACAGTTGACGCGTTTAGGGATGGATCAGACGGCGGCGCACCGCCTCGACGACCGCTTGCGTGGTCGTTGCGACGCCAAAAGCCTCGCGAGCCCGTGTCGAGTGCCATTTGACCGTACGCTCGGTCAGGCCGAGAATCTGTGAGGTTTCCGATGAGGTCTTGCCGGCCGCAGCCCAGAGCAGCACCTCTTTCTCGCGATCGGTCAGCACGCCTTCATCGCCGTCATCGTCATTCGCCAAGGCCTGGATCGACATGCCCGCGTATACCGCCATGGTCACCAGTTGCACCTGATGGCGCGCTGAAAGGGTGCAGGACTTCGCGGAAGACGCAAACGACAGCACGGATTGCCAATGATGAACGCTGAGCATCGGCACGGCGAAGCCGCTGCAGATGCCGAATTCAGTCGCCTCGCCGGCGACGCGTCGCGAGCCCTCCGTATCCGACCACTTTGCCGGGACTTCGGACCACAGGAACGGCTTTAAAGTCTTTGCCGAATAGATGCAGACACCATCAGCCGCGGCATGCTCGGCCTCGACATAGCGCTCGAACCAGCCGGCCGGCCAGCCATTCAGTTCAACCATGGGTGCAAGCTTCTGGCCACCGAGCGGCACGCCGCTCAGGATCAGGTGCTCGAAGCCGAGATTTCGCACGGTTTCGAGCAAGTCGCCCAGAAGCGGCCCGGTAGCTGTGTGCTTCCTGCAGCGTTCGACAAAGTCGAACACATCTGAATCGATCATGACAGAGACCCCCGTCTCCACGCCCGAAAACAAAGCTTACCTTAAATTAGCGACTTCGAATATCCCAATAAGTGCATCCGCACGCAGGACGTGTGGACCAAAACCAGCTAAATCAGCCAGACTTTGATCAGCGAAGCAGGACCCCCAAGCATGATGCGAGCATTGCCAAAACGAAACGAGCCGTTCCGGGCCGGCGAAACCGCGCTGCTTTTGGTCGACATGCAACGGGTCTGGCTGGAACCCGGGGCCGATCCGGCGCATCCGGAGCGCGGTCCCGACCACTATTTCTACCTGCAGACGGCGTCGCGAACGATCCCCAACCAGGAGCGCATGCTGGCGGCCGCCCGCGCCAACGGCGTCGAGGTGATCCATACAATCATCCAAAGCCTGACCGAAGACGGCCGCGACCGCTCGCTCGACCACAAGCTGACGCCGATCCACATCGCGCCGAGCCGGCCCGAGGGCCTGCCGGTGCCGTCGCTGGCGCCGGTCGGCGACGAGATCATGCTGCCGAAGACATCGTCGGGCGTCTTCAACTCGACCAACATCGACTATGTCTTGAAAAACCTCGGCGTGCGTTACCTGGTCGTCGCTGGCATCATGACCGACCAGTGCGTCGACATGGCGGTGCGCGATGCCGCCGATCGCGGCTATCTCGTCACCTGCGTATCCGACGCTTGCGCCGCCGCCTCGCAGGAGCGTCATGACGGTGCGCTAAAAGCCTTCGGCGGCTATTGCTGGGTCGCAGATACCGCCATCGTTACTGCCCGTTTCGAAGCCTTGGGAAAAGCTGCATGACCGTCGAACCGCTGGTTGCCGTCGTCACCACCGATCTTTCGGCGATCACGCGCGGCCGCTCGGTCGCCGAAAGCAAGCTGCAGAAGATCGCGGCGACCGGCGTCGGCTGGCTGCAGGCCAATCTGTCGCTGACGCCGTTCAACTCCATCGTCGACCCCAATCCGTGGGGCTCGTCAGGCGATGTGCGGCTCGTTCCCGATCTCAACGCGCGGTTCCGCACGGCGCTGACCGGATCGGCGACGCCTTTCGACATGGTCGCCGGCAACATCGTCGAACTCGACGGCAGCCCGTGGGTCGGCTGTACGCGGACCATGCTCAAGGATGCGCTTACTGAGTTGAAGGCAGCGGCCGGGCTTTCCGTCATCGCCGCCTTCGAGCATGAATTCCATATCGAGGGCGACTTCGGCCCGGCTCATTCGATGTCGTTGGCAGCACTGCGCCGCGCCGACCCGTTCGCCGCCAATCTGATGGCGGCGCTGGCGGAAGCCGGCGTCGCGCCCGAAGTGGTGATCGCCGAATTCGGCACCGACCAGTTCGAGGTGACATGCGAGCCGGCCGATGCGCTCGCCGCGGCCGATCGCGCCGTCGCCATCCGCGAGATCACGCGCGAAGTCGCGCGATGTGCCGGCTGGCGGGCGAGCTTCGCGCCCAAAACCGCGCCCGATGCCGTCGGCAACGGCGTCCACATCCATTTCAGTTTCGTCGACGAGGCCGGCAAGCCGGCGACCTACGATCCGGCCCAGCCTGGCGGCCTTTCCAGCCGTGCCGCTTCGTTCTGTGCCGGCGTGCTGCGCCACCTGCCCGCGATCACCGCCATGACGGCGGCGAGTGTGTCGTCCTACTACCGGCTGAAGCCGCATAGCTGGAGCTCGTCCTACACCTGGCTTGCCGATCGCGACCGCGAGGCGAGCCTGCGCATCTGCCCGACGGTGACGATCGGCGGGCGCGATCCGGCGCGGCAGTACAACATCGAATACCGGGCAGCCGACGCCACGGGCAATCCATATCTATCGCTGGCGGCGATCGTGCGCGCCGGGCTGGAGGGGCTGAAGGCCAAGCTGCCGGCGCCGCCGCTTGTCTCGGGCGACCCGACGCAGATGAGCGGTTCCGAGCGCAAGAAGCTTGGCCTCGTGCGGCTGCCGGAAACGCTGCCTGCGGCACTCGACGCGCTCGTTGCCGACAAGACCGTCACCGGATGGTTCGCGCCGGTGTTCGTCGAGACCTTTGTCGGCCTCAAGCGGCATGAGACCGAGCGCCTCGCTGGTCTCGACCCAGTGGCGGTCTGCGATCTCTACCGGACGCTGTATTGATGGCTGAGCCGCTTGCTAACGCCATCCTACCGGAAGGTTGGCTTCCAGCGGTCGAAGCAATCAACGAAACGGGGCGTTCCGATATCGTTTTGATATGCGAGCACGCTTCCAATCATATTCCGGCAGAGTATGCCCGGCTCGGTCTCGACAGCAGCCATTTGCAGCGCCATATCGCCTGGGACATCGGCGCCGCCGAAGTGACTCGTGTTCTGTCAAGACTGCTCGACGCTCCGGCTTTCCTCAGCTCCTATTCGCGGCTTTTGATCGATCTCAACCGGCCGCTTGGTTCCAGCGGCAGCATTCCGGTGCTATCGGAAGGCACTGACATCCCCGGCAATGTCGGCCTCGATCCGGAGGAACGAAGCCGGCGTGCCGAAGTCATGTTCGCGCCGTTCCATGACCGCGTGGCCGCCCACCTCGATGGCCGGGCGAAGCAGGGCAGACCGACGCGGATCGCGACGATCCACTCCTTCACGCCGGTCTTCCTCGGCATTGCACGGCCCTGGCACGCCGGCGTGCTTTACGATCGGGCAGTCGATTTCGGCCAGGCAGTGCTTGCCGGCCTGCGCGCCGACAGTGCACTCAACGCCGCGGCAAACGAGCCCTACGTGATCAGCCGCGACGGCGACTACGCCATACCGGTCCATGGCGACGATCGCGGCATTCCCGCGGTCCTTATCGAGATCAGGCAGGACCTGCTGGCGAGCCGCTCCGGCATCGAGCAATGGGCGAAGCGGCTGGCGGCGGCGTTGCCGGCGCAGACACAGGCTTTGTGAACAAGCTCGGCTCAGTAGCGCAACGCGAGAGCCCCGAGCCGTCGGTGAAAAGCCTCCACGCGTCCTCAGGAGAAGATTTCCGCCAAGTCTTCGACGCTGGTGCCTTCCTTGACTTGCCGCAATTCGACATAGCTGACCGCTGCGGCGATCGACAATACGACTTGCTCGGCTGCGCCCCGCAAGGCGTCCAGGAAGAACCCGAGCGTAATGCCTAAGGAAGATAGGACGCGGTCCGACGCAAAATTGATTGCGACCGAAGCCACGAATAGGGGAAACCAGAGACCGAGCAGACGCCAGCGGCTCCCCTTGGAAAGGTCGCGGCTGCGGCCCAAACTCGCGAATACTCCCAAACGTTCCTGTATCAGAACCGGTATCGCTACAACCCAGAGAACCAACCACAACAATCCCGGAACGATGAGCAGCACGAGGCCGACTGTGAAGCCGATGTTGACAATCAGCGAAATGCCGATTGCCGGCAGCAGGAGCGCCAAGGCTGTCCCCATACAATCTCGCATCGACGGCCGCTTGCCGCTCAAATCCTCGATCGCAGCGCGCGTCAGCACCGCCTCCAGGAAAGCCATAAGGACCACATAGCCGATCGCGCCAACGACCGTGAGCACGAGCCGTTGAACCGAGAATTCCGCAACGCCATGCTCGATATTCGTAACGGATTTCCAGAACCAGAGCGCAAACACGAATCTGGGCAAGGTGTAGAAAATCAGGGCAAGCCCGAGGCAGAGCGCGAGATTGCGGCCGATGACCGCAAAGCTGGCGCCGAAAACCCTGCCGATACGAAATGTGTTGGGCTGGTCCAGCGTTATTGACGCCACGATATTACCTATCCAGTCCAGACCGATCCTGACGCGAAGGCAGCAAATCCCTTGCCGCTACGAGAAGATTTCCGCCAAGTCTTCGACGCTGGTGCCTTCCTTGACTTGCCGCAGCTCGACATAGCTGACTGCCGGGGCGATCGACGTCACAATGGATACGATCGCTGTCACCAGGGCGCCAAGAAATATGCCGGTGGTTAGGCCAAAGACCATGATCGCACGGCTGAGCACGGCCTGGATCAGCACCACAGCTATGAACAGGACAATCCAGAATCCGAACAGAGCCCAGCGGCTTCCTTTGGTAAGTTCCCGGCTGCGCTTCATGCTGCCGAAGACCCCCAGTCTTTCCTGAACCAAAACAGGCACAGCGACAGACCAACGAAGCCACAATATGATGCCGGGAACGAGCAGAAGCATCGCGCCGGCGGCGGCGCCGAGGCTCACCAGCACCGCGATGCCTATCACCGGCAGCAGGAGAGAGATTGCCGTCTTGAGGCAATCGCCAATCAATGGTCGCTTGCCGTTCAGATCCTCGATCGCGGCACGCACCAGCGCCGCCTGCAGGATTGCCGACAGTGTCATGGAAACCAACACGCCAACGATCGTGGCAGTGATTCGTTGGACTGAGAACTCCGGAACGCCAGCCTCGACGTTGGTCGCCCATTTCCAAATCCAAAGCTGGTAAAGAAGCGTAGGCAAGCCTGAGAACAGCATGGCCAATCCAAGGCAAAGCACTGGATTGCGGCTGATGACAGCGAAGCTGTCGTTGAAAACCCTGCCGATGCGAAATTTGTTCGGCCGTTCCAGTGTCACTGATGTCATGATGCTTCCCCCTGCCTCACCGCCGCATGGCTGGCGGCCCCGGTGGTAAATCTGCCAAGATTGGTGGTCGCCGTCCAGCCCACTTGCAATTGTTCCGCTGCATTGTCAGTGTCGGCTGGGAACCACAGGTTGCAGGGGAGCGGGTGGCGGTGGCACAGCCAGGCACAGCGGAAGCCGAACGGCTGACCAATCTGCACAAGCAGCTGATCGCCGACGAATCGATCCAGTTCGACCTGCCGGCCTATGTGCCGCCGAAGCCGCCCGAGTGGCTGAAACCGCTGCAGGATTTTTTGTCGTGGCTCGGTCCCTACATGATCTGTCTGTTCTGGGGGGCGGTGATATCGGGCGTCGCAATCATCCTGCTTCTGGTCTTCCTTGAGGTGAAAGGCATCGCCTGGCGGCTGCCGTGGCAGCGCGCGCGGCCGGAAGTCGAAGACGAAGAAACCTGGCGCCCAGACGCCGGCGCCGCGCAGATCCTGTTGTCGCAAGCGGATGCGCTGGCCGCACGCGGCGACTATGACGAGGCGGTTCACCTTTTGCTTCGGCGCAGCGTCGCCGATATCGCCGGCCGGCTGCCGGACTTCCTGCGCCCGTCGCTCACCGCGCGCGACATCGCCAATGCCCCTTCCCTGCCGGGAAGGGCACGCCATGCGTTTACCGAGATCGCCCGCATTGTCGAGGCGGCGCTGTTCGCGCGCCGGCCGGTCGGCGCGGAAGGCTGGCGGCAGGCGCGCGGCGCCTATGAACGTTTCGCCTTCCGGGATGCCTGGACGTGAGTGCACCGACGGTCGAGGCACAGGAGCCGTTCAATCGAAAGACACTGTTTTGGGGGATTTTCGCCAGCCTCCTTGCGGCGGCCGGTTTTTTCCTGCTGTCCACCTATGCTCCCGATTTCCGGCAACCCGGCAATGGCGGCGCCACGCCGCTATCGAAAAGCGGCGTCGGCTACGCCGGCCTGGCGGAATGGCTGCGGCTCACCGGCGAAGCGCCCTTGATGGCGCGGACCGAAGACGATCTTGCCAGAGATATACTGCTGATCGTCACCATCTCGCCCGATAGCGATCCGGAGGCGCTCGACCACATCCTCAATCTTCGCCAGGATCAGAACACGCTTTTCGTGCTGCCCAAATGGCAGATCCTGCCGCTGCAGGGGCATGAAGGCTGGAACATGAAATTCGGGCGATTGCCCGGTTCGGTGGTGAACGAATGGCTTGGCCGCATCGCCGATGCGAAGATCGGTGCCGGCCAGAGCACGGCAAAGCAACTCGACATCGAAGGCAACATGGTTGCCGCACCCGAAGAATTGCAGTGGGTGGCCGACAAGTACCCTCTCATCGCAGCCGGCAATGACAAGGCTGTGCTTACCGAACTGAACGACAAGCCGTTCTATATCCTGACTGACCCCGACCTGATCAACAACGCCGCCCTCAAGGATCCCGAAAAGGCGGCAGCCGCGCTCGGGCTGATTGCCTTGCTCCAGCCCGACGACGGCCTGGTGATGTTCGATCTGACGCTGCACGGCGCGGGGCGGAAGTATGATCTGGCCAAGCTTCTGGTCGAGCCGCCGTTCCTGGCGCTGACACTGACGATCCTGATCGCTGCGGCGCTGGCGTTCCTGCATGGCCTTGGCCGGTTCGGCCCGCCGCGTATCGACCAGCGCGCGATCGCCTTCGGCAAGCGTGCGCTGGTCGATACGACGGCGATGCTCATGCGGCGTGCCGGCCGGCTGGACGAGCTGGGAGGCCGCTATGCGGCCTTGATGCGGGTGCGCGCCGGCGCGCTGCTCGGCGCACCGCAAGGGTTGCAAGGCAAAGCGCTCGACCACTGGCTCGACTCTCGCGATAAGGAGCAAGCCGGCGGCTTCACGACGCGCTCGCAAGCGGCCGGCGAGGCGAAGAATCTGACGCAGATGCAACAGGCAGCAGAACGGCTGCATGACTGGACGGCAAGGAGGCTCGGTGAACGTCGATGATGTGAAGGCCCTGGCGACACGGATCAGGGAAGAAGTGGCCAAGGCGATCACCGGGCAGCACGATACGGNCGGTCGACCTGATGCTGACCGCCTTGTTTGCGGGCGGGCATATCCTGCTGGAAGGTCCTCCGGGCACGGCCAAGACAATGACGGCGCGCTGCTTCGCCCAGGCGCTTGGGATCGCCTACGGGCGGATCCAGTTCACGCCGGACCTGATGCCCGGCGATATCGTCGGGTCGAACATCTACAACTTCCAGACCGGGCAGTTCACGCTGACGCGCGGCCCGATCTTCTGCGATCTCCTGCTTGCCGACGAAATCAACCGCACGCCGCCCAAGACGCAGGCCGCACTGCTCGAGGCGATGCAGGAACATGCGGTCACCTTCGACGGCACCACGCATTCGCTCGGCCGCAATTTCATGGTCGTCGCGACCCAGAATCCGATCGAGCACCAGGGCGTCTATCCGCTGCCGGAGGCGCAGCTCGACCGCTTCCTGTTCAAGCACCGCGTCAGCTATCCCGGCCCGGAGGAAGAACGAGCCATCATCGTCCATCACGGCGGCGGCTCCGCCTCGCACGACATCGCGCAATATGGCATCGAGGCGCAGACGGACCGCGAGACGCTGCAGGAGGCACTCGCTACGGTCGGCTCCGTCACCTTTGTCGACGATGTCGTCGGCTATATAGCGGCGCTGGTACGGGCTACGCGTGAAAATGCCGATCTGGAAGTCGGCGCCAGTCCGCGCGCCGGCGCCATGCTGGCGCGGGCGGCGCGTGCCCGGGCGGCGCTGGACGGACGCGCCTATGTGATCCCCGACGACGTCAAGGCGCTGGCGGTGCCGGCGCTGCGTCATCGCGTCATCCTTTCGCCTGCGGCACAGATCGATGGCCGGCTGGTCGAGCAGATCGTCTCCGACCTGGTCGACCAGACGGAAGCACCACGTTGATCTATCCCAGCGGCCGAGCGGTATGGGCAGCTGCGGCCGGCGCGGTCCCGGCCTTCCTGGTCGCGCTGGCATTGCCGTCGTTCTGGTATCTGGGATTGCTGTGGAGTTGCCTGCTGCTTGCCTTCCTGGCGGTGGATGCCGCGGCCGGACGCGGACGGGCATCGCTGAGTGCCAGCATCGATGCGCCGCAGCAGGTCGGTGTTGGTGGGGAATTCGGCGTGCAAATCACCGCCCGTCACTCGGGGCCGCGCGCCGCGGAGGCTCGCGTCGGCCACGATGGGCGTCTGGCGCCGGTGGACAGCAGCGGCGGCGCCTTGCTGCCAACCGCCGGAGGCGGGTCGCTCTTCCTCCGCTTCCAGGCGCTGCGGCGCGGCGTCGCCAGCTTCGACCGTCTCTGGGTGCGCTGGCGCGGGCCATTCGGGCTGGTCTGGAACCAGGTCGTCCTGCCGGTGGAAAGCAAGGTTGCGGTGCTGCCCGACGTCAGCAGCGCTCGCGGCGAGGCGATCACGCTGCTGCAACATGCGGTGCTTGCCGAAGGCCATGCGCAGCGCCGCGCCGGTCAAGGCCGCGAGTTCGACGCGCTCAAGGATTACCAGCCGGGCATGGGCCGGCGGATGATCGACTGGAAGCGCAGCGCCCGCCACGGCAAGCTGTTGGCGCGCGAGTTCCGCATCGAGGAGAACAACAACATCGTGCTGGCCATCGATAGCGGACGCCTGATGTGCGAGCCGGTCGACGGTGTGCCGAAGGTGGACCGGGCGGTGACGGCCGCCCTGCTGTCGGCATTCATCGCGCTGAAGGGCGGTGACATGGTCAGCCTGTTCGGCTTCGATGCAAGGCCGCGCGTTTCGAGCGGCGCGGTGCGCGGCCCCGCCAGCTTTGCGATGATCCAGAAACGGGCCGCCGAGATCGACTACTCCAGCGAGGAGACCAATTTCACGCTGGCATTGACGACGCTGGCGGCGCGGCTCGACCGCCGCTCGCTGGTCATCATCTTCACCGATTTCGTCGATCCGATCAGTGCGGAATTGATGCTGCGCACCGTGGGCCGGCTCACCGAACGGCATCTCGTGCTGTTCATGATGATGAAGGACACCGAACTGGAGGGCCTGGCCGACCTGCCGCCACGCTCCGGCGAGGATGTTGCCCGCGCGGTCGTTGCCGGAGGGCTCTTGCGCGAAAGGCAGGTCGTCATCGGCCGGCTGCGCCTGCTCGGGGCGCATGTGATCGAAGCCGACCACAACCGGCTCGGTCCGGCGCTGGTCGAGCGCTATCTGCAGTTCAAGCAGGAGGATTTGCTGTGACGGCGCCGGTACGCGGCAATGCGATGCGCGGCGACGCGGTACGCCAGTCGCTAGCCAGCTTCCGCCGCGAGCGCGAGGCCGACTGGAAAGCATTCGAGGCGCTGCTGGCGCGTGTCGAGAAGCGTGCGCCGCGGACGCTTTCCGAAGAGGAGCTGCTGTCGCTGCCGCTGCTCTATCGATCGGCGCTGTCTTCCCTGTCGGTGGCGCGCGCGACCTCGCTCGATAATGCGCTGGTCGGCTATCTCGAAGCGCTGTCCCTGCGCGGTTATTTCTATCTCTACGGCGCGCGCCGCGGGCTGCGGCAGCGCCTCGCCGATTTCTTCCTGCATGACTGGCCCGAAGCCATTCGCGACCTGTGGCGCGAGACATTGGCGTCGGTCGCGCTGATGGTGATCGGCATTGGTGCAGGCGCCTGGCTGGTGGCATCCGACAAGAGCTGGTTCGGCGCGATCATCCCGCCCGGCCTGGCAGGAGGCCGCGGCCCCGACACCTCGGCCGAACTGCTGCGAGGCATGCTTTATGATGGCGACAATGGCTTTCTCTCAGGCTTTGCCGCCTATCTGTTCACGCACAACGTCCAGGTCGCAATCCTGGCCTTCGCCCTTGGCTTCGCCTTCGCGGTGCCGACGGTGCTGCTGATGCTGTTCAACGGCTGCATGATCGGGGCGTTGTTCCAAGTCTATTGGTCCAAGGGGCTTGGCATGGAGCTCGGCGGTTGGCTGGCCATCCACGGCACCAGCGAATTGTTCGCGATCGCTTTGGCCGGCGCGGCCGGCATGCGCATCGGCACCAGCATCGCCTTTCCCGGCGAATTGACACGCATGGCGGCAGCGGCTCGCGCCGGACGCATCGCCGCGAACGCCATGGTCGGGGTCTCAGTCATGCTGCTGTTTGCCGGGCTGCTCGAGGGCATTGGCAGGCAGACCATCACCAGCGACGTCACGCGCTACGGCATTGGCGGTGGCATGCTGGTGCTGTGGATCGGTTATTTCTACCTGTTCCGGGCGGTGCGGCATGGCGATCGTTAAACGCGCCGCCTTCGCGGCTATACGGCCGCTGATCACGCCCGAAGGCGTCGATCTCCGGATTAGGCTTGCTGACGCCGGCACGCGGGCCTCCGCCTTCCTGCTCGACATCGTGTTCATCGCCGTGGCTGCAATCGTGATCACGATCGTCGCGCTGTTCGGGGTGGGAGGCCTTGGCAGCGAGGGATTTCAGCCGCTCTTCGTAGTCTGGATCATCCTGATCTTCTTTCTGCGCAACGCCTACTTCATCGTTTTCGAAGCGGGCCGGCGCGCGGCTACGCCCGGCAAGCGGATCGTCGGCATCCGGGTCGCGTCGCGCAGCGGAGACGGCCTGTCGATCGACCAGGTCATCGCCCGCAACCTGATGCGCGAGATCGAGGTGTTCCTGCCGCTGTCGATCATCGTTGGACGCAGCGGGACCGACCTCGCCGACACGCTGACGACGGTGTTCGGACTGGTGTGGACGCTGTTGTTTGCCTTGTTCCCGCTGTTCAATCGAGACCGCATGCGGATCGGCGACCTGTTGGCGGGGACCTGGGTGGTCGAGGCGCCGAAGCGCGCCTTGCTTGAAGACCTGTCGGCACGGCAGGATCCGGCGGCCGGCGCCTTCCGGTTCAGCCACGCCCAACTCGATGCCTACGGGATTGCCGAACTCCACAAGCTGGAGGAGGTGCTGCGCCGCGACGACTATTTCGCCCTGCGGACGGTGGCCGAAACGATCGGACGCAAGATCGGCGCGGCACCCCAAGCCCATGACGCACGCCCGTTCCTGACGGTGTACTACGGGGAATTGCGGGCGCATCTCGAGCGCAAGCTGCTGCTGGGCAACCGCAGGGCCGACAAGCATGCGCGGTAGGGCGGAGAGACCGAAGGCGATGCAAGTCAAAATTAGCGAGACCGAAAAATCCCGAATTGAGCGCGCAATTCAGGCAGCAGTGTCTGGGTCCTGGGAAGAATTCAGCAGCCTCACCGACACTCCCTTTCCAAACGACGAATCGATGCGAGAGCAATTCGACGATTCCTCCCCCCGACTTCAGCAAGTGGGAGGAAATTGGAAACGAGAAACGGGCGTTGAGACCTGGATGACGGAGTGCGCCTAATAATAGCGAGAATAGAAGCGCCGCCCACGGTGGATATCGTTTTTTCACTGCACAGCACGAGCGAATTCAGTGACAGCACAATCGGTATTCGGACATTTTTGCAGCAGCTGAATTGGGACTCCTAGCTATCGGTTCCGGCATTTCCAACCAGCGCCACCTCCTCCCCTACCCCACCCACTTCTCATAATCGGATACCAGCAGGTGCAGCGGTGCTGTGTCCTCGTCGATGTCCGCGAAGCGGCCGATCGGCTCGCGGAAGACGTTGTCGGTGAGATCGTCGTTGACGGTCGAGACCTCGCCGATCAGCACGTCCTTGCCCTCGGCCCAGAAGGCATGCCAGACACCCGGCAGCAAAGTGACGCTCTGGCCTGGGTCGAGCTTCAGGAGCCCACCCGCAGGTAGTCTGTGGATGGTTCCGTCGACAGGCACCGATACTTCGGCCTTCGGATCGATGCCGCCATCGCGATCATGCATGAACAGCTCCAGCACCAGCTTGCCGCCGCCACGGTTGATGATGTCCTCGGCCTTGATGTTGTGGCGGTGCATCGGCGACAGCTGATCCTTGCGCGAGATCATGATCTTTTCGGCATAAAGCATGCCCATGCCCTTCTTCATGTCCTCGTAGCGGCCGTTGCGAACGGTGAACAGGAACAGGCCGAGCTCGTCGAATTTCTCCTGGCCGTAGTCGGTGATGTCCCAGCCAAGCCGCGACGAGAAGATTGCCGACGAATCCTGCCGGCGCGCCTTCATCTCTTCCGGCGACCAGTAGGCGAAGGGCGGCATGATGTAGCCGAACGAGCGGATGAAGGCGTCGGCGTCGCGGATGATATCGTTGATGGCGGAGCGTTTCATGATCGTGGTTCCTTCCCGTCGCTTTGCGAGCGCTAGAACGGTTCATCGTTTCACGGAAACGATGAACCGTTCTATCTTTTTTTGGACGCAATTCCGGACGGAAAACCGTTTCACACTTTTCCTGGAATTGCTCAAACCGCAATAGCCGAACGTCCATCCGGTGTCGATGCAAACTGCTGTCGCTGGCCCCATGACATGCGGTCCGATCAGGGCCATAAGGTCAACCAATTTTCGGATGGTGAGACCATGCGCAGCATAGACGACCTCGATACGCCGGCGATCCTGATCGATGCCGGCCGCGCCGAAGCCAATATCGCGCGGGCGCAGGCCCATGCCGACCGGCACGGGCTGAAGCTCAGGCCGCACATCAAGACCCACAAACTGCCCTACTGGGCAAAGAAGCAGATCGCGGCCGGCGCCGTCGGCATCACCTGCCAGAAGATCGGCGAGGCCGAGGTCATGGCCGACGCCGGACTGACCGACATCTTTCTGCCCTACAATATCCTCGGGCGGGCCAAGCTGGAGCGCCTCAAGGCGCTGCACGGCCGCGTAACCCTGTCGGTGACAACGGACAGCATGGACACGCTGATGGGACTTGCCGCCACCTTTACCGATCCCGGCCACCGCCTGCCGGTGCTGGTCGAATGCGACACCGGCATGGGCCGCTGCGGTGTGCAGTCGGCCGGCGAGGCAGTCGCGCTGGCGAGCGAGATCGACAAGGTCCGGGGGCTCGTCTTCGGCGGCTTGATGACCTACCCGGGGGCTGGCCGCGCCGCCGAGACCGAGGCGTGGCTCGCCGATGCGCAGCAAGCACTTGCCGCAGCCGGCCTTTCTTGCGAGCGCATCTCCAGCGGCGGCACACCCGATATGTGGCGTTCCGGCGAGCATAGCGTCGTTACCGAATACCGGCCCGGCACCTACATCTATCTCGACCGCTACCAGGTCGCCAAAGGCGTCGGCAGCCTCGACGATTGCGCACTGACGGTGCTGTCGACGGTGGTCAGCCACCCAACGCCGATACGCGCCATCCTCGACGCCGGCAGCAAGGCTCTGTCCAGCGATACGCTGGGGCTCGCCGATTTCGGCGAGCTGCTGGGCATTTCAGGCGCAAGGGTGACCAGCCTCAGCGAAGAGCACGGCAACGTCACGCTGTCAGGCGGCGCCGAGCTTCGCATCGGCGAGCGCGTGCGCGTCGTGCCCGACCATTGCTGCGTCGTCACCAACCTGTTCGACGAGGTGCATCTGATCGAAGGCGACAAGGTGATCGAGACGCTCCCGGTCAAGGCGCGAGGACGGATGGGGTGAGTCCAGCTGGAGCGCGTGCGCTTCAGGTACAAAATCCTTCAAACGCTGGAGGGACAGCGCCCGGACAGCGCCCCCCTCTGGCCTGCCGGCCATCTCCCCCTCAAGGGGGGAGATCGGTAGCTTCGCCGGTAGCGCCTCTCTTTCAACATTCGCGATTGGCGAAACGATACGTGACATTCAATCTCCCCCCTGGAGGGGGAGATGGCCGGCAGGCCAGAGGGGGGCGCGAAGGAACTCGACGGCGGTCAGTTAGCCTGCCTCGCGGCAACCCGGCGCATCGAAATGACGCGGCGGCGCCGGATCTCGGTGCGCATCGCCATCAGATGCAGCGCGAAGAACAGCACTGTGAAGCCGAGTGCCATCACCAGCAACGGCCACAACAGGCTTGGATCGATGGTCGGCCCGCCAAGCCGGAACACCGACGCCGGCTGATGCAGCGTGTTCCACCAGTCGACCGAAAATTTGATGATCGGAATGTTGATGAAGCCGACCAGGGTGATGATGGCGGCGGCCCAGGCGGCGCGCCCGGCATCGTCGAGCGCGCGGGTCAGCGCGATGATGCCGAGATACATCAGGAACAGTATGAAGACCGAGGTCAGCCGCGCGTCCCACACCCACCAGGTGCCCCACATCGGCTTGCCCCAGATCGAACCGGTGATCAGTGCAAGGGCGGTGAAGACGGCGCCGATGGGTGCCGCCGATTTTAGCGCCACGTCAGCCAGCGGATGGCGCCAGACCAGCGTGCCCAGTGCCGAGACCGCCATCAGCGTGTAGCACATCATGGCAAGCCAGGCGAAAGGCACGTGGATATACATGATGCGAACGGTGATGCCCTGCTGGAAGTCCTCAGGCGCCGTGAAGCTCATATAGAGACCCACGCCGAGGACGATGGCGGCCACGCTCGCCAACCACGGCACCACCTTGTCGACCAGCGCGACGAACCGCGTCGGGTTGGCAAGGTCCATCCAGCCGGAGAGGCGTGAAGTCGTATCGCTCATGCGGCTTTACATAGACCGCCGGCGGAGTTGCGGCAACCGCAGCGGCGGTACGTCTTCCCTTCTCCCCTTGCGGGAGAAGGTGGATCGGCGCGTAGCGTCGAGCCGGATGAGGGGTGCTGGACGGAGTGAGGCGCCAATGATCGCCGTGCGCCGAAGTCTGGATTTGGATGAAGATTTGCGCCAAGCTGGAGCACCCCTCATCCGACCTCGCTTCGCGAGGCCACCTTCTCCCGCAAGGGGAGAAGGCAAGCCGCGCTGCTCAGGCGGCTTCGTTCACCGGACGGCTGAGGCGGCGGACCTCCTCGTCGTTGAGCAGGCCGCCGGCGCGCAGCAGGCTGGCGAAGCGACCGTTGCGCAGCGACAGTTCGGTGAACCCGCCCATCTCGACCACCCGGCCCTTGTCCATGAACACGACCAGATCGGCGTCGCGAACGGTGGTCAGGCGGTGGGCGATGATGAAGGTGGTGCGGCCGCGCCGCAATTCGTCGATGGCGTCCTTGACGCGGTCTTCCGTCTCGACGTCGAGCGCGCTGGTCGCCTCGTCGAGAACCAGGATGGGCGCGTCCTTCAGCACGGCGCGGGCGATCGCGATGCGCTGGCGCTCGCCACCGGACAGCTGTCCGCCGCGTTCGCCGACGACCGTGTCGTAGCCCTCGCACTTTGACAGGATGAAATCCTGCGCGGCGGCGGCATTGGCCGCGGCATGGACCTCGTCATAGGTCGCCTCCGCGCGGCCGACGCGGATGTTGTCCTCGATCGAGCGGTTGAGCAGGCCGGCATCCTGGAAGACGGTGGCGATCGAATGGCGCAGCGACTTGCGGGTCACCGTGCGGGTGTCGATGCCGTCGATCAGGATACGGCCGCTGGACGGGGTGAAGACGCGCTGCAGAAGGTTGATGAGCGTCGTCTTGCCGGCGCCCGTGGGGCCGACGATGGCGACGGTCTGGCCGGCCTGGACCTCGAACGACGCGTCGTCGACGCCCTGCCCGGAATTGCCGAACTCGAAGCAGACGTTCTCGAAACGCACGTGACCCGTGACGTTGACGAGGTCGCGCAGCCCGTCGGGCTCGGCGGCATCGGAAGCGGAGTCCTCGAGATGATAGAATTCCTCGAGCTTGGCGCGTGCCTCGGAAATCTGGTTGGCGAAAGCCGACATCTGGTCGAGCCGGGCAATCAGCAGCGTGGCAAAGCCGGTAAAGGCTATGACGTCGCCGATGCGCAACTGGCCGTGCGTCACCAGGTAGGCGCCAATCAGAAGCACCACCATCATCGAAATCGTCGACGACAGGCGATGCAGCGCGTTGGCCATTGCCCACCAGTCGAGCACGGGGTTCTGCACATCGAGCAGATTCTTGACGTAGCGCTTCAGCGCCTCGGTCTCGTGGCCGATGCGGTTGTAGCTCTGGAGGACGGCGACGTTGCTGACCGAGTCGGTCACATGCGCAAACACCTTGTGGTAGTGACGCTCCACGGCCGCCTGGCCTTCCTTGGTGCGCCGCATCACCAGCCGTCCGATGCCGACATAGAGCGCGCCAAGCGCCAGCAGCACCATCGACATGCGGATATCCATGCTGAGCGCCGTGGGCACCAGCAGAACCAACGCGACCGCTGTCGACAGGTGCTGCCGCATGAATTCGAGCCAGAGGCTGAACAGGGTCTCGACCGCCCGCAGAAGCGTGTGCAGGGAATTGGAGGTGCCGCGCTGATGATGCCAGGCAAGCGGCATGGTGATGACGCGCTCGAACGACTGGCAAAGAACCTCGCTGCGCCGCTGGTGGGCAAAGCGATCAGCGCCGCGCGCCACCAGAACGAAGGCGACGATATTGAAAGCGCCAATGCCGGCCCACATTGCGAGCGTCGAGAACACCGAGCCGCGGTCCGAAATGGCATCGATCACCCGGCCGAACATGATCGGCTCGAGAATGGCGATAATGGCAAGCGCGACATTCGCCCCGCAGATAAACGCAACGCGTTTCCTGTCGGCAGCGAGATAACCAAGGGCTCGCCAGTAGATTTGCAGAAGTGACACTTCAGCTACTCCGCCAATTATTTATGGTGCAGTGCGTCATTTTTTGACTCGTATCGGTTGACGCGTCGCAAAACAATGCTCGTCTAGCTCTTCCGTTCCCATTCCGCGAACAAAAGATGACGACGCTTCGAAATTTGCCGTGATCGTCTAACAGTTTGAGATAAAAGGTGAAATGTCAGCGTTGCGGCAAAATCATGGCAGCTGGAAAGCACTGCCACAATTTTAATCAGCAAGACCCTGGGCACGACGTCTAAAGTCGTGTGCAGGCATTCAGCAAGGTCAAACGCAAATATAACCGGTAGAGGCACTTGGAGCGCCCGTGCGTGCCCTGGGAACGCTAAGCGACGCTCCAAGCCCTTGAATCTAGGCCGGTATTCTGACGACCACCTCGGCACTATCTCCGGCTTTTGGCTCGAAGGACGAAGATTTGGTCTTCGTGCCATTCACTTCAAGTGAGATGGCCCGGGCCTTTTTGTCGCGGACGACGCGTACCTTGATCTCGGCGCCCAGCATCTTCAGAGTTGCCGAATAGCCGTCCCAATGGCTAGGAAGTCTCGGCGTGAACTGGAGGCGCTGTCCGCGGCGCTCTATGCCGAGAATGCTCTCGACCGCGGCGCGATAAAGCCAGCCCGCCGACCCGGTATACCAGGTCCAGCCGCCGCGGCCGCCCTTGTCTTGCCCGGAATAAACGTCGGCCGCGACGACATAAGGTTCCACCCGGTAGCGCTCTGCCGCGGCTTCGTCGAGCGCATGGTTGACCGGATTGAGCATTGAAAGGCAACGGTAGGCATCGTCGGTGCGACCCATCTCGGCTAGCGCAATGACGAACCATGTTGCCGCGTGCGTGTATTGGCCGCCGTTTTCACGGACCCCCGGCGGATAGCTCTTGATGTAGCCCGGGTCCTTTTCCGTCTTCGAGAAGGGCGGGGTGAACAGTTTGGCGATCTTGAGGTCGTCGTCGACGAGCGCTTTCATCGCCTGCGCCATTGCCGTGGTCGACCGCGCCGGGTCGCCCTCGCCCGAAAGCACGCTCCAGGACTGGGCGATCGAGTCGATCTTGCACTCGTCCGACTTGCGCGAGCCGAGCGGCGTGCCGTCGTCGAAGCTGCCGCGCCGATACCACTCGCCATCCCAGGCGGTGCTTTCCAGCGCCCGTTTCAGCACCTCGGCGTGCTTCGTCCAGGCCTGCACGCGCTTGGCATCGCGCTCCGCCTTGGCGACGGCGGCAAAGTCGCCCAGCGTCTTCAGCAGGAACCAGCCCAGCCACACGCTCTCGCCCTTGCCGTGCTCGCCGACGCGGTTCATGCCGTCGTTCCAGTCGCCGCCGAGGATCAGCGGCAGCCCGGCTGGGCTGCTGCGCTTGACGGCAAGATCGAGCGCCCGCGCGCAATGGTCATAGAGCGAGGCTGTCTTCTTCGAGATTTCCGGGATGAAGAAAGCATCGTGCTCGCCTTCGCCCAGCGCCTGCCCTTCGATGAAGGGCAGTTGCTCCTTCAGGATCGCGGTGTCGCCGGTCACCAGCAGGTAACGGGCCGTGGCGTGGGCCAGCCAGACCACGTCGTCCGAGATCATGGTGCGGACGCCGGCCTCGGTACGCGGCAGCCACCAATGCTGTACGTCGCCTTCGGGGAATTGCCGCCGCGCCGCATTGAGGATCTGATCACGCGCCAGCTTGGGGTCATGCGCCAGCAAAGCCAAGGTATCCTGCAACTGATCGCGGAAGCCGAAGGCACCGCTCGCCTGATAGAACGCAGAGCGGGCACGGATGCGGCAGGCCAGGCTCTGATACGGCAGCCAGTGATTGATCATAGCGTCGAGTGCCTTGTCCGGCGTCTCGACCTGGATTGTGTCGAGAAAACCGCGCCATGTGCGCTCGTTGTCGGCCAGCCGCTGATCGAAATCCCTTGAGCGATGGGTCTGCACCAGCGCGCTGGCCCCCTCGGGCGAGGCCGCGTCGCCGAGCAGCCAGAGCAGCGTGACGTCGCCGCCGGCAGCGATGTCGATGTCGCGTGCGATGGCCGCGCAGGGATCGTCGCCGGCCTCGACACGGCCGGACAGGCCGGCGCCGCTCAGCACGGCATGCGGAAACTCGCTCGTGCCTTGCCTGCCGATGAACTCGCCGCGATCGGCGGTGACCGAATGCACAGCACCGTCGGCGGCCAGAAAGGCGATCCGCTCGCCGAAATCGAGCCCATAGGGATTTTGCGCCAGCAATGCGCCGGTTGCGGCATCCCTCGACGGAACGATGCTTGCAGCGGTGCGCGAGCGATGGCCGCCAAGAACCCATTCCGCATAGGCGTAGACGCGCAGCCGCATCGGCACCGAACCCGAATTCTGGATGCGCAGCCGCGATATCTTCACCGGATCGACGGGATCGACGACATGGGTCAGGTCCATCGACAGCGGCCCGCGTTTTGAGCGGAACGTCGAAAAACCCTGCCCGTGCCAGGTTTCGTAGGTCATTGTCGGATCACGCACCACAGCAGCCATTGGCGAGAACGCCCTGCCACTGGCATGATCGTAGATATAGATGCCCTCGCCCGGCCGGTTGGTGACCGGATCGTTCGACCATGGCGTCAACTGATAGTCGCGGCTGTTGCGGCTCCAGGTGAAGGCAGCGCCTTCAGCCGACATGTGGAACCCGAACGATGGGTTGGAGATGACGTTGATCCACGGCTGCGGCGTCGTGCGCCGGCCGGCAAGACGCACGACGTAGTGGCGTCCGTCGCCGTCGAAGCCGCCGAAACCGTTCCATTGGTCGAGCCCGCTGCCGTCGACGCGGCCCTCGATCAGTGCCTGGGCGGCAGATGCTTGCGACGTCGGCACCGGCAAGGACGGCTCGCGAAGCGCTGCAAGCTCTGCCGGCTGGAGGGCGGCGTCCCGCGCCTGCAGTGCCGCGGCCTCAGCGCGCTCGATCTGGTCGAAGATGGTGCCGTTGCGCGTATGCAGCACCACCCGAGCGACGGCGAGCAAGGTCCTGTAGGTCGTTTCCTCCATCAGATCGCGGCGCACCGCGAAGATGTGCTGGCGGGGTCCGAGCTCCTTGCCGCGCAACCGGCTGTTTTCGCACAGCGTCTCCACCGCGCGCTGCAGGTCCTGCACGTAGGAAGACGCCTGCTCGTTGACGACGACAAAATCGATCATCATGCCGCGAGCGCGCATGTATTCCTGGAAGCGAAGCGCCTGGGCGACGATCTCCAGATCGGCGACATCGGCGATCCTGACCAGGAAAATCGGAAAATCGCCGGATATGCTGGTCGGCCACAGGCTGGATTGCCTGCCGAGCCCGGAGACGATGGATTCGCCCGGAAGGCGCAGGAACGGATCGGGATAGATCAGATAGCGCGCCAGCTTCTGCACATTGGCGGCGTCGGACAGGCTGAGGCCAAGGTGCCGGGTCTGCACCTGCGAGCGCGTCCAGGCGAGCATCGCCTGGCGGGCGAAGCTTTCGGGATGGTCGAGCCGTGCGATGGCGGCATCCAATTCGGCGCGATGGGTACCGACGACGGTCCAGAACGTCAGCGAAATCTTCTTGTTGGCCGGCACGCGCACCTGCCGGCGAAGCGATGCGATCGGATCCAGGGTGAAGCCGGAATGGCCGCCAAGCTTGGCGCCGGGATCAAAGGCAGCCGCTTCGGTGATGGTGCGGCCGCGGCCGATGAAGGCGCGCCTGTCGGTTTCCGCCTCGGCGTCTCGCGCCGATCCAGACGGGTCGGTGACGAAATGCACCATGGTGACGTCGGGTTCGTCCTTTTCGCGCTTGCCCCTGGTGGCGAAGATCGCGCCGTTGTTCGGCGCGATCTCGGTTTCCACGAACATCTTCGAAAAAGCCGGATGGGCATTATCCGAGGGCTCGGAGCCCAGCACCAGTTCGGCAAACGAGGTTACTTCGATATGCCGGTCGGCGGGGCCATCATTGTGGAGCGTCACCCGTCGGCCCTCACCATTGCCTTCCGAGATGACGATGCACTCGACTTCCGAACGCAGCGATCCAATCGATTTGACGAAGCTCGCCTTGTCGTCGGAGAACAGCGTTTGCGCACGCTCGCCGGCGGCGCGCTTCGGCTCGGCGGTGGTCGACCACCAGTCTCCGTTGCTGGCGTCGCGCAGGAAAATATAGGAACCAAGGCGGTCCTCGGTCGGATCCGGCTGCCAGCGCGTGACGGCAAGTTCGCCCCAGCGGCTGTACCCGGAGCCGGTGGCGGTCACCATGACCGAATAGCGGCCATTGGACATGACACTGGTCGAGCGGAGCGCCCTGAGCGGATCGAGCACGATGCGGGTATCCGGGCTTTCCAGCTCGGTCTCGTCCTTCGAGCGCTCGTCGGCCTCGGTCCTGACGGTCGCAGTCGGGATGTCGCGCGGCGCCCTTTCCTGCAGCAGCAATTCGGCCGACTCGATCACCGGATCGCTGTGGAAGCGGTCGCGCAGGCGCCCTTCGAAGATCGCATCGGCAACTGCGGCAATCGACATGCCGGAGTGGTGGGCCATGTAGTTGAGCACGACGGCGTGGTCGGTGCCCTCGGGAACGCGTTGCGGCGTGAAATCCACCGCGTCGTAAAAACCGTGCCGGCCCAGTGCGCCCAGCCGCCTGAGCGTGGCCAGGTTCTGGACGGATTCATGCGGCGTGAACTGCGCTGCCAGCACGGTCGCGTAAGGCGCGATCACCGTGTTTTGGCCAAGGCCGCGCTTCAGGCCGAGCCCGGGCACGCCGAAATTGGTGTACTGATAGGTCAGCTCGCGGTCGCGGGCGTTGTAGGCCGCTTCCGAAATCCCCCAGGGAACGTTCTTCGAACGGCCATACTGGATCTGGCGCTTGATGATGAGCTTGCTGGTCTGGTTGAGAATGCTGCCTTGCGGCTCCTTCATCACCAGTGGCGGCATCAGATATTCGAACATCGAGCCGGACCAGGACATCAGTGCGCCCTGGAAGCCGATCTCGACGATCGGCCGGCCGAGCCGGAACCAGTGCTCGGTCGGCAAATCGCCCTTGGCGATGGCGAACAGGCTGGTCAGCCGCGCCTCGGAGGCCAAAAGATCGTAGCAGCTTTCGTCGAGCTGATGCTCCTCGACCCGGTAACCGATCGACAAGAGCTTGCGTTCGGGCCGCATCAGGAACGAGAAATCCATCTCGAAGGCGAAACGGCGCGTGCGCTCGCGCAACGTCAGAAGCTTGGCCCGCAATGCCGCGACGGCGTTTTCGTCGCTGTGCGCGTCGTGCACATGCGCCTCGCAGGTGGCTTCGAGCCTGGCCGCCCAATCGGCGATGGTGTCGCTCTGGGTCGACGCGGCCTCGGTGTGGATGGCTGTCGCGAGCTTGCGTATCTCGCCGGCCAGGACGGCCAGGTTGATGGTACGGATCGACGCCATCTCCGGCTGCGCCTTGATCAATTCGACCGCCCGCCGCATGCCGTCGAGACGGTCGGCGAGCCGCTGGCGCAAGGGCCGCAATTGACGCCGGTCGTCGGGCAGTTCCTCAAGGCTTTCGTCGAGGATGGTGACGGTGTCGAGGATGCCTTCGAAGTCGCCCTGCACATGCACCGACGGCGCTTCGGCCCATTCGGCGCAGGCAGCGGCCACGGCCACCAGATGGCCGGCGAGATTGCCGCTGTCGACCGCCGAAATGTACAGCGGGTAGAGCGGCTTCAGGGTCGTCGTGTCATACCAGTTGAAGAGATGGCCGCGGTCGCGCGGCATGCTCTCGATGGTCGACATCGTCGCGTCGATGCGGTTGACGGCGTCGGAGAGGCTGATCCAGCCGAAATCGCGTGCCGAAATCACCGACAGCAGGTAGACGCCGATATTGGTCGGCGAGGTGCGGGGCGCCACCACGGGGGCCGGGCTTTCCTGGAAATTATCCGGCGGCAGATGGTGATGCTCGGCCGTCACGAAGGTCTCGAAATAGTGCCATGTACGCCGCGCCACGGTGCGCAGCGCGTGGATGTCGGCGGCCGATATGCGCAGGCGGTCCTCGGTTTCGGCCGAACGGCTGATCCAGCAGGCGATGGCGGGCGAGCCGATCCAGAACAAGGCAAAGAAGAAGGCGACGAAGGCGCCGGTGGAATCGGCCAGCACCGGGACGGCGAGGCCGACGACGCCTATGATCACCGCGCCGTACATGATGCTGTAGTAGGAGCCGAGATCGTTGTCGCCGCCCTTGTGTGCCTGCGAGGCGGTGCGCCATTCGAGCAGGTTCTGGCGGCTGACGAACAGGCGGTAGAGCGTGCGGATGATCGCGTCGCCCATCATCCAGGCAAGGTGCGCCATCAGCACGATCTTCAGCGCCACCAGGGCGGTGCCGAAGGCAACGTCGCGCGCCAGTGCCGAGAAATGGCCGCGCGGCGTCTGGTCGCCGCTCTTCGGCAGGATGGCGTCGACGATGTCGAACGTGGGCGCCATGAACAGCGTAAGGATCAGCAGCGCCTGCCATTGCGCGGCCTGCGTGAAGGGCAGCAGCGTCCAGCCGGCGATCGCGGCCATCACCCAGAAGATCGGCGTCACCGAGCGGCGCAGATTGTCCACCATCTTCCAGCGCGACAGCGCCGGCACGTTTGAGCGCGGGCCAAGAATGAAGCCCAGAAGCTGCCAGTCGCCGCGTGCCCAGCGATGGTGGCGCGACGCGTCGACCGAATAGCGGGTCGGATAGTCCTCGACCAGTTCGACGTCGGTGACCAAGGCCGAGCGCGCCAGGGCGCCTTCGAGCAGATCATGGCTGAGGATGGTGTTTTCCTCGATGCGGCCTTTCAGCGCCGCCTCGAAGGCGTCGACATGGTAAAGACCCTTGCCGGTGAAGGAACCGTCGCCGAAGATGTCCTGGTAGAGGTCCGACACGGCAAAGACGTACGGATCGAGCCCGCGATTGGCGGAAAAGACACGCTGAAAGAACGATGCCTCGTCGCCACTGGTCAGCGACGCGGTGATACGCGGCTGCAGGATGGAATAACCTGCCGTAACCTCGTGCCGTGCGACATCGAAATACGGACGGTTGAGCGGGTGGCAAAGCTTGCCGGCCAGCGCAGCGACGGCGTCGCGGGTGGTGCGGGTGTCGGCGTCCAGCGTCATCACGTGGACGACGCTCTCCGGCAATGGCACTTCCAACGGCAGGAAGGTGGTGTCGCTGTCCCCGCGCAGCAGAAGGTTCAATTCGTGCAGCTTGCCGCGCTTGCGCTCCCAGCCCATCCAGACGCCTTGCGATGCGTTGTAGAGCCGGCGCCGATGCAGCAGATAAAAGCGCGGCGCCCCTTCCGAGGGATAGCGGGCGTTCAGCCTGGCGATTTCGGCGCGGGCGAATTCGAGGATTTCGACATCCGCCGTATCGATCTCGGTCTTCGAGTCCGGCCAGTCGGAAAGCAGCGCGAAATAGACTTCGCCCGCCGTGTTGGCGAGGTGATGCACCTCGATGTTGCGGATGTTCTCCTCGACATCGTCGCGCGAGCCGATCAGCGACGGCACCACCACCAGCGTGCGCGCCTCGGGCGGCACACCGTGCCTGAAATCATAGCCGATGAGACGCGTCGGCTTCAAAAACAGCGAGACGACGGTGTTGAAGAATGCGAGCGCGCCTTCGCTGGCCGGCACCGCGAACAGGGCCAGCATCAGGACGATCGGCGGCACCGACAGGCCGAGATTGGCAAGCGCATTGCCGGAAACGACCAGAAGCAGGACCGTCAGCGCAAACACCGGCACGACGATGCCCAGCCATCCGGTCTTGCGGAAGGTCCGGTTGAGCGTCTTGCCGATGGTCGGCCGGTAGCCGATCGACCGCTCGAGCTCCTGCCGGCGCGGGCCGACCAGAAAGAAGCCGACGTCGGTGTGAGCGATCGGACCGCTTTCGGAGCCCGGTGCATCGGCAGCATGGCCGGCGAGCTCGATCGCCCTTTCGGCAACGCGAAATTCGGAGAGATCGGAACGGCGCGCCAGCTCCTCGATCGCAGTCCGGTATTGGTCGCGCGAAAAGAAATCGAGCGCGGCGAAATCGGTGCGTTCGCGCAGCAAGGTGTCGATGCGGCTGACGCCCTCGAACCACACCGTCCAGTCGATGTCGTTGATCAGGCGCAGGCCGCGGATGATGTTGCCGGTGGTCACGTTGCCGCTGGACAGCGTGTGGTGCTCGCTGAGGATGATCTCCTCGGCGTCGGAGCCGGTCCTTTCCAGCTCGCCCTCCAGCCATTCCAGCGCCCTGCCGGCATTTTGCGAGCCGTCACGCAGCCGGTAGAGCAACTGGGTGGCGAAGGTGGTGTCCTGCGCATGGGCGCTGTAGTGGGAAAGTATCGCCTGCCGGTCGGCGCTGTCGTCCGTCGCCAGCACACGGTCGGCGACCTCGTTGGCGATCTGGCGCAGTTCCCGCGTGCGATTGACGCGGACCGCGATCCGGCGAAGGTTCTCGATCAGGACGAAGCGCAGCAGCGACGGCAGCGCCCATAATTCGCCAATCTTCAGCGGCTCGACGGACTGGAAGCCTTCGACAATCGCCTTGAACATGGCCGACGAGACGGAACTGTCGGAATGCGCGACATAGGTCCACGCGACCGCCAGTGCGCGCGGCACGCTGGATCCATCCGACAGTTTCAGCGTCGGCAACTGGCGGTAGAAGCGGCGCGGCAGGTCGCGCTTGACCTGAAAAATGGTCTCCTCGACCAGGTAGTTGTTGTCGAGCAGCCACTGCGCCGCGGGCGTGATCGTTTCGCCCCTCGCCTGGGCAGCGTTGGTGGAACGGTAGACATCGAGAATTTTCCTGGCGCTGTCGCGGATGCGCGCCTGAAAATCGAAAGGCGTCAGACCGAACAAGTCCTTGGCGTCGCCATTGGCAAGGGCTGCGCCCAAAGCGCGCAGCCGATCTTCCGGCAGGAAATTGGAGCGTATCGGCACGTCGGTGACAGCCGGGAAGCTGGCGCTCGTCTTTTCGATCTGTGCGAGATTGGTCTGGATATTCATCTAAGGTTCCGTGTTGGGGACGCAGTGCGGCGTCACCGCCACGGCAATGTCCCTAAAACCGGTCCAAATGCAATTGGTTGCATCGCAACACTTGGCCGAAAGTTTTGTTTCCGCACCACGACAAGATGCCGTCTTTCGACAACTTCCAGGCGGGCACTATGAGCATCGTTTCGGCTTCTGATCGGCGGAAGATTCAGGCTTTTTCGTGATGCAGCGACCAGCTTACGCGATATTTGGCCGGCGTCACGATCATGTTTGGCAACAGACGTTAATCGTTGCCGGCAATGCGGTCGATGCGGATCACGAACAGCATGGCCGGCCGGACCGGATCCAGGCGCAGTTCCGGCGCTTGCGCCCCGAGCAACAGCGCGTCGAGCGGCCCAAGTTGCATGGGCGCCGCGCCGGCCACGCTGAGTTCGCCGTCGACGCACAGGATGAGTGTTTCATCGGCTTCGGCCTGGATCTCCGTCGGAGCCGAAATCAGCAGGCGCTCGACCGTGTGGATCGCCCGGGCGCGGCGGGTCATGACGTTGAGGTCGGTGATCGGACCGGCGATCAGCGTGGCTTGCGTCGGCACGTCGGCCGGAAAGGCAAGCGGTGCGGAAGCCTTGGTGATTTCGACCGGTAGCCGGCCGGCGATGTCGAGGATCATGCCCTCGCCTTCCAGCAACGCCAAGGTCCGGTCGACGCCGGCAAATCCGGAAAATGGGCCGCCGCCCTCGACCAGCGCCATCGAGACGCGCCAGTCGAAATCGTCGAGCCCGGCACCTGGCGGCGAGACGGCAATCTCCGTCGTCACCCCGCCGCCGTTCTTCCACGGCATCGGCCGGTATTCGGCTGCCCGAAGGATGCGCAAGGCGCGGCTCAGCCCAAAATGCCGGGCAGGTTGAGCTGGTTCTCCCGGGCGCACTCGATCGCGATGTCATAGCCGGCATCGGCGTGGCGCATGACGCCGGTCGCCGGATCGTTCCACAGAACCCTTTCCAGGCGCTTGGCCGCCTCGGGCGTGCCGTCGGCGACGATGACCATGCCGGCATGCTGCGAAAAGCCCATGCCGACGCCGCCGCCATGGTGCAGCGACACCCAGGTGGCGCCGGACGCCGTGTTGAGCAAGGCATTGAGCAACGGCCAGTCGGAGACGGCATCGGAGCCGTCCTTCATCGCCTCCGTCTCGCGGTTCGGCGAGGCGACCGAGCCGGAATCGAGGTGATCGCGGCCGATGACCACCGGCGCCTTCAGTTCGCCCCTGGCGACCATCTCGTTGAAGGCGAGGCCGAGCCGGTGGCGATCGCCAAGCCCAACCCAGCAGATGCGCGCCGGCAGTCCCTGGAAGGCGATGCGCTCACGCGCCATGTCGAGCCAGTTGTGCAGATGGGTGTTGCCGGGGGTCAGCTCGCGCACCTTGGCGTCGGTCTTGTAGATATCCTCGGGATCGCCGGAAAGCGCTGCCCAGCGGAACGGGCCGATGCCGCGGCAAAACAGCGGACGGATATAAGCCGGCACGAAACCCGGGAAGGCAAAAGCATTCTCGAACCCCTCCTCCTTCGCCACCTGGCGGATGTTGTTGCCGTAGTCGAGCGTCGGCACGCCGGCATTCCAGAACGCCACCATCGCCTCGACATGCTCGCGCATCGACGCGCGGGCAGCTCTTTCAACGGCCTTCGGGTCGCTGGTGCGCTTCTCGCGCCACTCGGCCAGCGACCAGCCCTTGGGCAGATAGCCATTGAGCGGGTCATGCGCCGAGGTCTGGTCGGTGACGATGTCAGGGCGCACGCCGCGCCGCACCAGTTCCGGCAGGATGTCGGCGGCGTTGCCGACCAGGCCAACCGATTTCGCCTCACCGGCTTTGGTCCAGCGCTCGATCTTTTCCAGAGCCTCGTCGAGCGTGTCGGCGCGCTCATCGACATAGCGGGTGCGCAGCCGGAAATCGATGCGGTCGGGATCGCATTCGACGGCCAGGCAGCAGGCGCCGGCCATGACCGCGGCGAGCGGCTGGGCACCGCCCATGCCGCCGAGACCGCCGGTCAGGATCCACTTGCCCCTGAGATTGCCGCGATAATGCTGGCGGCCGGCCTCGACGAAGGTCTCGTAGGTGCCCTGCACGATGCCTTGCGTGCCGATGTAGATCCACGAGCCGGCCGTCATCTGGCCGTACATCATCAGGCCCCTTCTATCGAGCTCGTTGAATTTCTCCCATGTCGCCCAGTGCGGCACCAGGTTGGAATTGGCGATCAGCACGCGCGGGGCGTCAGGATGAGTGCGGAACACGCCGACCGGCTTGCCCGATTGCACCAACAACGTCTCGTCGTCGCCAAGCGTCTTCAGCGAGGCAACGATGCGGTCGAAATCGTTCCAGGTGCGCGCCGCCCGGCCGATGCCGCCATAGACGACCAACTCGTTGGGGTTTTCGGCGACGTCTGGGTCGAGATTGTTCATCAGCATGCGCAACGGCGCTTCCGTCAGCCAGGTGCGGGCGTTGAGCTCGCTGCCGCGCGGGCTGCGCACTTCACGGATGTTGTGGCGAGGATCGGTCATGATTGTCCCTTTCGAGTGAGGTGCACCGCGCGTCAGCGTTCGGCCCAGGCGATCGCGGTTTCCAGGATCTTCTTCAGCGTGACGCGGATCGGCGCCGCGAATTCGGCCTCGTAAGGCACCGGCCAGTTAGCCGGTTCGCCCTTGCCTTCGGGCTCGCGCATATAGCCGCGGTTGGAGAGTTCCATCTGCAGCGCGTGGACGCCGGCTAGCGGCTGGCCGAAATGGCGCGTGATCCAGCCGCCCTTGAAGCGGCCGTTGACGACGTAGCTCTCGCCGGTTTCGGCGAGGATCCGGCCAACCGTCGCTTGCAGCGTCGGATCGGCGCTCTTGCCGTCATTGGTGCCGAGATTGAAGACCGGCAATTTGCCTTCGAAAAGGCGCGGCAGCACCGAGCGGATCGAATGGCAGTCATAGACGACGACCTTCCCATGCAAAGCGCGCAGCCTGTCGATCTCGGCCTGCAGAGCGGCATGATAGGGTACGAAGAACTTCTCGCGGCGTTCGTCGATCTCCGACGGTCCCGGCTCTTCACCCTTGCGGTAGAGCTGATCGCCGTCAAAGGTCTCTGTCGGGCAGAGCCCAGTCGTCGTCTGGCCGGGATAGAGCGAAACGCCGGACGGATCGCGGTTGACGTCGATAACGGTGCGCGAAATCGCCGTATGCACGACCGTCGCGCCGAGGCTCTCGGCGAAGTCATAAAGCTTGTCGATCCACCAGTCGGCGTCACGGCGGCCGAGCCAGGGCGAGACCAGCCGGCTGTCGAGGCCGGCGAGATCGATGCCGGTATGCGGGATCGAAACCAGCAGGGGTGCTGTGCCTTGGGTGACGGTGAGCCAGGAGGGTGAGGTCATCGGAAGTCTCCGCGCGACAGAACGCGACCTTGCAATCGTCCGTGAACACCGACCTCGCTTTTTGCCGGTCGGAACGCATTTTGTTCTTGCTTTGTGCCGGCAGCTATGCTACTAAGTTCGGTATGGTGCTGATTCGGCCCGACGACCCGCCTTTGAGGCGGGTTTTTTGTTTCTGGCAGGACGTCAGCGGGACAGCGCCGCCCTCTGTCCTGCCGGACAGTCCGGCAGGACAGAGGGGGGCGCGACAGAACGCGACCTGTCACGGCACACCGCCTCATGACGCAACGCCCGGCAGTTTCACCGCACCCGCGGTCTTCACCGCCGCGCCGCTGCGTATCATGGCGATGGCCTTCTCCATGTCGGGGTGGAAGTGCCGGTCGTTGTCGAGATGCGGCACCTCTGCCCTGACCAGCCGGCGCACCGCCTCCAGGGCCGCGCTCGAGGCCAGCGGTGCGTGGAAATCGCAGCCTTGCGCGGCGGCCAGCAATTCGATGCCGATGACGGCCGTCGCATTCTCGACCATGCCGATGAGGCGGCGCGCGCCATGCGCCGCCATCGAGACGTGGTCTTCCTGGTTGGCCGAGGTCGGGATCGAATCGACGCTGGCCGGATAGGCCTTTTGCTTGTTTTCAGAAACCAGTGCTGCCGCCGTGACCTGAGGGATCATGAAACCGGAATTCAGACCCGGCTTGGGCGTGAGAAAGGCCGGCATGCCCGACAGCGCCGGATCGACCAGCATGGCGATGCGCCGCTCCGACAGCGAGCCGATCTCGCAGACGGCGAGTGCGATCATGTCGGCGGCGAAGGCGACCGGCTCGGCATGGAAATTGCCGCCCGAAAGTGCGGAGTCGTCCTCGGCAAAGATCAGCGGATTGTCGGTGACGCCGTTGGCCTCGGTGCCGAGCGTCTCGGCGGCCTTGCGGAGCACGTCGAGTGCTGCGCCCATCACCTGCGGCTGGCAGCGCAGGCAATACGGATCCTGCACGCGCTCGTCGCCGACGCGGTGCGATTCACGGATGGCGCTGCCGGCCATCAAATTGCGCAACGCCTCGGCCGTCTCGATCTGGCCGCGATGTTTCCTGAGCAGATGGATGCGTGGATCGAACGGAGCGTCGGAGCCCTTGGCGGCATCGGTCGACAGCGCGCCGGCGACCAGTGCCGACTGGTAGAGCACTTCCGCCTCGAACAAAGCGGCAAGCGCATAGGCGGTCGAAAACTGGGTACCGTTGAGCAGCGCCAGGCCTTCCTTGGCGCCCAGTGTCACCGGCTCCAACCCATGCGAAACGAAGGCGACCTTGGCGGGAAAGCGGCCATGCGGGGTAAAGCACTCGCCGACGCCGATCATCACGGCGGTCATGTGCGACAGCGGCGCAAGGTCGCCGGAAGCGCCGACCGAGCCTTGCGCCGGCACCACGGGGATAACGTCGTTGGCCAGCATCGCCTCGATCAGTTCGATCGTCCGCGGCCGCACGCCGGAGGCGCCCTGTGCCAGGCTGGCCAGCTTCAGCGCCATCATCAGCCTGCAGATTGCGACGGGCATCGGCTCGCCGACGCCGGCGGCATGAGACAGCACGATGTTTCGCTGCAACGTTTCCAGATCGGCGGCGGGGATGCGGACGCTGGCCAGCTTGCCGAAGCCGGTATTGATGCCATAGACCGGCTCGCCCTTGGCAACGATCCTGGCGACGGCCTCGGCGCTGGCCTTGATCTTCGGCCGGCAGGCATCGTCGAGCCTCAGCGCGGCGCCGCGATAGATGGCGCGCCAATCGGCCAGCGTGGCATTGCCCGGCCTTAGCTTGAGTTCGGTCATTGTCCCCTCCAGATGCGGGCATGCAGCGGGTTGAAGCCCATGCGGTAGACGAGTTCGGCCGGGCGCTCGACGTTCCAGATCGCCAGATCGGCCGATTTTCCGGCCTCCAGCGTGCCGGTCTGTCCAAGCAGCCCGAGCGCGCGGGCAGCCTCGCGGGTAACGCCGGCAATGCATTCATCGACGGTCAGGCCAAACAATGTCGCGGCCATGTTCATGGTCAGCAGCAGCGAGGTCAGCGGCGACGTGCCGGGATTGTTATCGGTGGCAACGGCCATCCTGACGCCATGCTGGCGAAACAAGGCGATCGGCGGCTTCTTGGTCTCGCGAATGAAGTAGTAGGCGCCGGGCAGGATGGTCGCCAAGGTTCCGGCCTTCGCCATCGCCGCCGCACCGGCCTCGTCGGTGTATTCGAGGTGGTCGGCCGATAGCGCACCATAGCGCGCCGCAAGTTCGGCGCCGTGCAGATTGGACAGCTGGTCCGCATGGAGCTTGACCGGCAGGCCCGCCGCCTTCGCGGCATCGAACACGCGGGCGATCTGCTCCGGCCAAAAGGCAATGCCTTCGCAAAAACCGTCGACGGCATCGGCCAGGCCCTCGGCAGCGACGGCCGGCAAAATCTGCTTTGCAACAAGATCGATAAAGGCGTCCTTGTCACCTTTTGCTTCGGGCGGCAGCGCATGAGCGCCGAGGAAAGTGGTCCTGACCGTCACCGGCCGCTCACCGCCCAGCCGTCGTGCGGCGCGCAGCGACTTCTTCTCGTTTTCGAGGTCGAGACCGTAGCCGGATTTAATCTCGACGGTGGTTACGCCTTCGGCAAGCAGCGCATCGAGGCGCGGCAGCGACTGGCCGACCAGTTCGTCCTCGCTCGCCGCGCGCAATGCCTTGACCGAGGAGACGATGCCGCCGCCGGCCTTGGCAACCTCCTCATAGCTGGCGCCGGCCAGCCGCATCTCGAATTCATTGGCACGGTTGCCGGCGTGGACCAGATGAGTGTGGCAGTCGATCAGGCCGGGCGTGATCCAGCGGCCTTCGCAGTCGATCGCCTCGGCGCCTTTGCTAAGTGCTGCCGGCATGTCGGCTTCCGGCCCAGCATAGACGATCCGGCCGTTGCGCACGGCGATTGCACCGTGCTCGACAACGCCTGACCCGGGGCTGCTTTCGGCCATGGTCGCGAGGCGCGCATTGCGCCAGAGGCGAACCTCCCCTGCCCGGCTTTTGCTCTCTGCAGCCATCATCTTTTCCGTTTCAATAGGTGACGATTATGTATATACATATGAAAAGGCACTGCAAGCGCTATCATCGCACGGCAGACCGGGATTTGGAGAAAAACGTGACAGCAATCTTTGCGGAACAGGCGCTTCTGCCCGACGGCTGGCACAGCAATGTGCGGATCGTCATCTCCGACGGCAGGATCGCCACGGTCAAGGCGAATACCTCGCTCCTGCCTGGAGACGAGCGCCGTGCCATCCTGCTATCAGGGATGCCGAACCTGCACAGCCATGCCTTCCAGCGCGGCATGGCCGGCCTTGCCGAATTGCGCGGCCCTTCCGCCGACAGTTTCTGGAGCTGGCGCGAGGTGATGTACCGTTTCGCGCTGTCGATGACGCCGGACCAAGTCGAGGCGGTCGCGGCCCAGCTCTATGTCGAGATGCTGGAGGCCGGGTTCTCGCGCGTCGGCGAGTTTCATTATTTACACCATGACCGCGACGGCCGGCCCTATGCCAATATCGCCGAGATGGCGCAGCGCATTGTTGCTGCAGCGTCCGAGACAGGCATCGGGCTGACTTTGCTGCCGGTGTTCTACGCGCATTCCTCTTTCGGCGGCGCTGCGCCAAATGAAGGCCAACGCCGGTTCATCAACGATGTGAACCAGTTCTCGCGGCTTGTTGAGAAAAGCCGCGAATCCATTCGCACCTTGAATCAAGGCGTCGTCGGCGTCGCCCCGCACAGCCTGCGTGCCGTGACACCGGAGGAACTGGAAAACATCACGGTGATGGCGCCGGAGGGGCCTATCCACATCCACATCGCCGAGCAGATGAAGGAGGTCGAGGATTGTCTTGCCTGGTCCGAGGCGCGGCCGGTCGAATGGCTGCTTGCCAACGCCAAGGTCGACCGGCGCTGGTGTCTCATCCACGCCACCCACATGACCGAGACCGAGACGACCGATTTGGCGAAAAGCGGCGCCGTTGCCGGCCTCTGCCCGATCACCGAGGCCAATCTCGGCGACGGCACCTTTGCCGCGTCCTTGTTCATGCAGCATGGCGGCCGCTTCGGCATCGGCTCGGATTCGAACGTACTGATCGGCGTGCCGGACGAGTTGCGGCAGCTCGAATATTCGCAGCGCCTCGCCCACCGCGCCCGCAACGTGCTGGCGGTGGCCGGTGGCTCGACCGGCCGTGCTTTGTTCGATGCAGCGCTCGATGGTGGCAGTGCCGCGTTGGGCGCCGGCCACTCGCAGATCGCAGCAGGTGCCTCGGCCGATTTCGTCTCGCTCGACGGCAAGCATCCATCGCTGGCCGGCAAGACGGGCGATGCAATCCTTGATGCCTGGATTTTTGCCAACGGCACCAAGGTCGATTGCGTCTGGGTGCATGGCAAGAAACTGGTCAGCGGCGGCATGCATGCCAGGCGCGATGCCATCGCCGAGCGGTTCCGCAAGGTGATGACAGCGCTTTCGGCATGAGCATGCTCGGGACAATAAGCGCGGATTCTGGAAGCGCGGACGGCGGCGAGGTTCTTTCGCTGCACCAGCGCATCCTGTCGGACATCAGCGAACGGATCCTGTCGGGTGCCTGGGCGCCCGGCCACCGCATTCCGTTCGAGCATGAACTGACGGCCGAATACAATTGTTCGCGCATGACAGTGAACAAGGCGCTGTCGCAACTGGCCAAGGCCGGGCTGATCGAGCGCCGGCGTCGCTCCGGCAGTTTTGTCCGCCGGCCGCAGTCACAGGCAGCCGTTCTCGAAATCCACGACATCCGGATCGAGGTCGAGGCACTTGGCCTGCCCTACCGCTATGAGCGCATAGCGCGAAACAGAAGGCGCAGCAGCGCCGACGACCGCGCCCTGCTGGAACTCGACGTCGCCGGGCCGGTGCTGGTGCTGGAATGCCGGCATTTCGCCGGCAAGCGGCCGTTCGCCCACGAGCAGCGGCTGATCAACCTGGCTGCCGTGCCGGAGGCCGCCGAAGAGGCGTTTTTCGACACCGCGCCCGGTCCGTGGCTGATCGGCCGTGTGCCGTGGAGTGCGGCCGAGCATCGCATCCGCGCGGTTGCCGCCGAAAAGCACGTAGCGGCGGCACTCGACATCGCGACGGGCGCACCGTGCCTGGTGATCGAGCGGCGGACATGGAGCGCCGAGCACCCCATCACCCATGTCCGCTTCACCTATGCGGCAGAGAACCACACGCTGGTGGCGCGGTTTGCACCGTCAAGGGGGTAGTGACACGCCCCCTTCTCCCCTTGTGGGAGAAGGTGGATCGGCGCGCAGCGCCGAGACGGATGAGGGGTGCTGGAAGGAATGAGACGTTAAAAATATCGAATGATTTTTGGTGTTTAAAATATCGGCGTAGCGATCCGTCCAACACCCCTCATCCGACCGAGCTTCGCTCGGCCACCTTCTCCCACAAGGGGAGAAGGGAAAGCGCTACGCCTCAAATCGCCGCGGTAACAATAATCTCGACCAGATATTCTGGTCCGGCAAGCTTGGCTTCGCCGGTGGCGCGGGCCGGCGTGTTGCCCTGCGGTACCCATTTGTCCCACTCCGCGTTCATCTCGGCAAAGGTGCTCATGTCGGCCAGCCAGATGATCGCCTGCAGGATCTTGGTTTTGTCGGTGCCGGCCTTGGCCAGCAATTCGTCGATCGCCGCCAGAATGTCCCTGGTCTGGGCACCGACGTTTCCGCCCGGCTTTCCGACCTGACCGGCCAGATAGACGGTGTTGCCGTGGATGACGATCTGGCTCATGCGCGGGCCTACATCGATACGACGAATGCTCATTGGATATTCCTTCTCCTCTTGTCGGTGCGCCTGTTTAGGGGCCGGGTTCGCCGGGGGCAAGGCCGCTCGAGCGGAACTTCTTGAGCCAAGCCAAAGCACACAACAAGACGGCCCGGCCGCAATTCCGCCCGATTGGCTTGTTGACTAATGTAATAACATCACATATCGAATCCGCCCCTGCAGCGCCGATCATCGCCCCCATGGATCGTCACATGAGCCAAACCTGCCTGACCTTCCGCGACCTGACGCTGGGCTACAATAGCCATCCTGCGGTCCACCACCTCAATGGTACGATCCGCAAGGGATCGCTGACGGCGGTCGTCGGCGCCAACGGCTCCGGCAAATCAACGCTGATGAAGGGCATTGTCGGCGTCCTGAAGCCGATGGCCGGCGCGGTGATCCGGGCGCCCGGCGTACGCGCCGCCTATCTGCCGCAGCAATCGGAACTCGACCGCTCCTTTCCGGCCCGGGTCGTCGACCTGGTTTCGCTTGGTCTGTGGCCGCGGCGCGGCATGCTCGGCCGTTATACGAGGGAAGATCGCGACTCTGTCAGCAAGGCGCTGATGGCCGTCGGCCTCGGCGGCTTCGAGAAGCGGCCGATCGACACACTGTCGGGCGGCCAGCTGCAGCGCACGCTGTTTGCCCGCGTGCTGTTGCAGGATGCCGAGCTCATCCTGCTCGACGAGCCGTTCAACGCCGTCGATGCCAAGACGGTCGGTGACCTGATCGCGCTGATCAAGCGCTGGCACGGCGAGGAACGCACGATCATGGTTGTGGTCCACGATCTCGATCTGGTGCGGCAGAATTTCCCCGAAACACTGCTGCTGGCGCGCCAGCCGATCGCCTGGGGCGAGACCAGGGAGACGCTGCAGCCGGAGAATCTGTTGCGCGCGCGCCGCTTCCACGAAGCCTGGGAGGACAACGCGCCATGGTGTGAGCCCGGCGAGCATGATCACCAGCACGGTGGCCACGAGCACGGCCATGACCACGACCATTATCACGGCTCCGGGCCGAGGACGGCATGATGGACGTGCTTTACGGTCTTTTCGTCGCTCCTTTCGCCGACTACGCCTTCATGCAGCGGGCGCTCGCCGGTTCGATGATGCTGTCGCTCGGCGCCTGCCCGGTCGGCGTGTTCCTGATGCTGCGGCGCATGAGCCTGTCCGGCGACGCCATGGCGCATGCCATCCTGCCCGGTGCTGCCGCCGGCTTCCTGTTCTATGGCCTGGAGATCCTGCCGATGACTATCGGCGGACTGATCGCCGGCATCATCGTGGCGCTCGGCGCCGGCGCCGTCTCGCGCTTCACCATTCAGCGCGAGGACGCCTCGATGGCGGCCTTCTATCTGATTTCGCTGGCCATCGGCGTGCTCATGGTATCGATCCGCGGTTCCAGCGTCGATCTCATGCATGTGCTCTTCGGCACCGTGCTGGCGCTCAACAACGAGGCGCTGACGCTGATCGGCGGCATCGTCGTGGTGACGCTGGTCAGCCTCGCCATCTTCTGGCGGGCGCTGGTCGCCGAATGCCTCGACCCTTTGTTCCTGCGCTCGGTCAGCCGGATGGGCAGCCCGGTGCATTTCATCTTTCTCGGCCTCGTCGTGCTCAATCTCGTCGGCGGCTTCCAGGCGCTCGGCACCTTGCTGTCGGTCGGGCTGATGATGCTGCCGGCGGCGGCGGCCCGCTTCTGGACCTCGCGCGTCGAGCCGATGTGCGTGTTGGCCACAGTGATCGGCTTTGCCTCCTGCATTGCCGGGCTGCTGTTGTCCTACCATGCGTCGCTGCCCTCCGGCCCGGCCATCATCCTGTCCGCCGGCGTCGTCTATTTCGCCTCGATCCTGTTCGGCACGCGCGGCATCCTGCGTGCCCGCATCGTTCATCACCGCCACAGAACTGCCTGATCCCAACAAGGAGAACCTGTCCATGCTGAAATCGATCCGCGCCGCTTTGGCCGTGAGCGTTATAACATTAACCGCCTTTGGCGCATCTTCGGCCTTCGCAGAGCCGTTGAAAGTGGTCGCCAGCTTCACGATCATCGCCGATTTCGCCAAGAATGTCGGCGGCGACCGCATCGATCTGACCACCATCGTCGGGCCGGACGGCGACGCCCACGTCTACGAGCCGAGCCCCGCCGATGCGGTGGCGATGGCCAAGGCCGACATCGTGCTGGTCAACGGCCTGCATTTCGAAGGTTTTCTGCAGCGCCTGGTCGACGCCAGCGCCACCAAGGCGACTGTCGCCGTGCTGACCAAGGGGGTCACGCCGATCAATTTCAAACCCGAATTCGCCGAGGCCGATGTCGCCGAAGGCGCGGAAACCGATGGCGGCAAGACGGTCACCGATCCGCATGCCTTCCAGTCGATCGCCAATGCCAAGATCTATGTGAAGAACATCGCCGACGCCTTTTGCACGGCCGACGCTGCGGGTTGCGACAGCTACAAGGCCAATGCAGCCGCCTATACGCAGAAGCTTGAGGCGCTTGAGGGCGAAGTGCAGGCGGCGATCCAGTCGATCCCGCAGGAGAAGCGCGTCGTCATCACCTCGCATGACGCCTTCGGCTATTTCGAGCAGGCCTACGGCTTGACGTTCCTTGCCCCGGAAGGCGTGTCGACCGAGTCGGAGCCCTCCGCTGCCGACGTCGCCAAGCTGGTCAGCCAGGTGAAACAGGACAAGGCGGCGGCGATCTTCGTCGAGAACATCACCAACCCGCGGCTGATCGAGCAGATCGCCAGCGAGACCGGCATCAAGGTGGGCGGCACACTCTATTCCGATGCGTTGTCGCAGCCCGACGGCCCGGCCGCGACCTATATCGATCTGATGCACAACAACATCGCCCAGATCAAAGGCGCGATCCTAGGAAGCTGAGCCGACCGATCCGGTTCATCCAGCCGGGTTGGCGCATGATGCGTCCTGGCGACATGCGGCGTTAGCCCGGCTGGATTTCTGGCATCGAAATCTCTATCTGCGGATGGATTTCTTTTCGCGCGGATTGCCGACCGGGTCAGGGAGTGGCAAGACTGCCGCTAACCAGATTGCGAGGACCCCAGCCATGGAATACCGTCAGATAAGCGAGGACTATTCAGTCTCGGGCCAGATCCAGCCCGAAGATGTCGCGACCATCAAGGCCGCCGGCTTCAAGAGCGTGATCTGCAACCGGCCGGACGACGAGCAGCCCGGCCAGCCATCGGCCGACACCGTCAAGGCGGCGGTCGAGGGCGCCGGGCTCGCCTTCCGCTACATCCCGGTCATCAGCGGCCAGATCACGGCCGAGAATGTCGAGGACCAGGCCGAGGCGCTTGACGAACTCGAAGGCCCGGTCTTCGCTTACTGCCGGTCCGGCGCCCGCTGCACTAATCTTTATGGGCTGATCCAGCAGTCGAAGGGGTGAGAGGCCTCCGTTACCCTATCAACTCGCCGGGATGAGCGGGTGCTACGGGCGCTTCTCGCCGACTAGACTGAGCACACCGAAGAAAACCACGCCGAGAGCAACGAATAGCGCGAGAAAGCTAAGCGGAAACGTGCTGATCACCAGCAGGACGAAGCCCGCAAGGCCGATCGGGTAGCCGATGAGGCACCACCAGCGCGACTTCGAATAGGTGAACATGCTCCAGTCATAAGCCTTGAGATCCCATACGGGAGCTCTAGGCCTCCAGGACCAGTTTGTATTTAGGAGACGTGAATCCCAACTCTTGGGATGATTTGCGAGGTGGATCAGGCCGCCGACCGTGAACAGCACCAGTCCAACAAAAAAGAGGACAATCCCTGCAAGCTGAAAGTTGGACATGGACTACCGCAATTGTTTGTTCAGCTATGTCATAGACCTTTCGAATGCACCGATCAAACTGACAGAAAATGCCGTCAAATCGGCAGCGCGCCGGTTTCCTTGAGCGTCTCCAGCACGATCGCCGTCTTCACATGCTGCACGGATTCGTGCGGCAGCAGCACGCCGTTGACGAATTCCGACAGCGACTTCAGGTCGGGCGTCACGACTTTCAATATATAATCCATCTCGCCGGTCAGCGCGTGCGCTTCCTGCACTTGCGGCAGCCGCGCCACCAATTCGCCGAAACGCCGCGCATTGTCGCGGTTGTGGGTGGCGAGCGTCACCGAGATGACGTTGACCAGAGAAAAACCGAGCTTGTCGCGGTCGAGCACCGCCCGGTAACCCTTGATATAGCCGTCCTCCTCCAGCCGCTGGCGACGACGCGAGCACTGCGACGCGGACAGGTTCACCCGTTCCGACAGATCGTTGTTGGTCAGCCGTGCATCGCCCTGCAACAGAGCCATTATCTTGCGGTCAAACTGGTCGATGCGCGCCTCATCCATGAATTTCGGGTCCGCAGTGCACAACTCGCGCATGATCTGACCATTTCAAGCGTTTGAATGCAAGCAATTTGCACTCGCTCCGCGCTATAATTGGGTTTAGATGGCCGACGCGGCCAGTTCCAGATTTCGGAGCAATGCCATGGGTCCCTTCCCGCACGACGCACCGCCCGCCAAGATCAGCAAAACCAATCCCGCCGGCACCGACGGCTTCGAGTTCGTCGAATTCGCGCATGCCGAGCCGGAAAAGCTCGCCGAACTGTTCACCCGCATGGGCTATGTGCCGGTGGCCAAGCACCGCAGCAAGGACATCACCGTCTGGCGGCAGGGCGACATCAACTATGTCGTCAATGCCGAACCCGGCTCGCATGCCATGAAATTCGTTGACAAGCACGGCCCTTGCGCCGCCTCAATGGCGTGGCGGGTGGTCGATGCAAGGCATGCCTTCGATCACGCGGTGGCCAAGGGCGCGACGCCCTATGAAGGCAACGACAAGACGCTCGATGTGCCGGCGATCGTCGGTATCGGCGGATCGCTGCTCTATTTCATCGAAACTTACGGCGAGAAGGGCTCGGCTTACGACGCCGAGTTCGACTGGCTGGGCGAGCGCGACCCCAGGCCGGAAGGCGTCGGCTTCTATTATCTCGACCACCTGACCCACAATGTCTATCGCGGCCAGATGGACAAATGGTGGGATTTCTATCGCGACCTGTTCGGCTTCAAGCAGATCCACTTCTTCGACATCGACGGCAAGATCACCGGGCTGGTCAGCCGCGCCATCACCTCGCCCTGCGGCAAGATCCGCATTCCGCTGAACGAGTCCAAGGACGAAACCAGCCAGATCGCCGAATATCTGAAGAAGTATAATGGCGAGGGCATCCAGCACATCGCCGTCGGCACCGACGACATCTACGGCGCCACCGACAGGCTGGCTGCCAACGGCCTGAAGTTCATGCCGGGCCCGCCGGAGACCTATTACGACATGTCCTCTGCCCGCGTGAACGGCCATGAAGAGCCGATTGAACGTATGAAAAAGCACGGCATCCTGATCGATGGCGAGGGCGTCGTCGACGGCGGCACGACCAAGATCCTGCTGCAGATCTTTTCGAAAACCGTGATCGGGCCGATCTTCTTCGAATTCATCCAGAGGAAGGGCGACGAAGGCTTTGGCGAGGGCAATTTCCGCGCTTTGTTCGAATCGATCGAGCAGGACCAGATCAAGCGCGGCGTGCTGAAGGTGGACGGCAAGGCAGCGTAGCCAACTCGGCCGAGGTGCCTTGTGGTTTGATCAATTATGACCTAAATTCTGGTCATAAGAGGTCTGACCATGAATGTTCCGATGGCAAAAGCGAAGGCCCAACTCTCTGAGTTGGTGAAACGTGCCCAGGCCGGCGAAGAGATCCATCTGACGCGGCATGGAGAGGTGGTGGCGACCTTAAGCGCGCCCACCCGGGCCGGCGGGAGCAAAGGCCTTTTTGGGGCCCTGAAAGGCCAAATTCGGATACCGGATGATTTTGATGAACTCGGTCCCGAATGGGACGAGTACATTAAATGAGCCGCCAATATCTGGTGGATACTCATATTCTGCTTTGGGTACTCAACGCGGATTCACGCCTTTCGGATCACCATCGCGACATCTTTCTTGCGGGCGAGGATGTGGTCGTCAGCGCCGTCTCGGTAGCAGAGATCGCCATTAAGAAATCGCTCGGCAAAGTCACGCTCACAGGCAACATCGTGGAAATCCTGCGATCGAACGGCATTCCGATCCTCAGTGTGAATGAACTACACGCAGCGAGGCTTGAGCATCTGCCGTTCCATCATCGCGATCCCTTCGACCGTCTGCTCATCGCACAGGCTCAAATTGAAGGTCTGACGGTGGTCACTGCGGATCGACATTTCTCAGCCTACGACGTCGCGTTGGCCTGATCATCCAGCTCCAGCCGCTCGACTTCGGCTTTCCTCAACTTCACATCGTAATCGAGGAAAAACTCGTCGAGTTGCGGCGGTTTCACCGAGGTGCCGGACAGCATCGCGTGCGCCTGGCCGCGATGATGGATGTCGTGGATGAAGAGATGGGCGAGCAGGTCGCCGATCCGTTCCGGTATCATGCCGTCCTCGCGCCGATCGGTGACGACGCGGCGCTCGAGATCGTCCGCCGACAGGCGGTCGCAAAAGGCGATCAGCCGCCGGTCGGCCTCCGCCTGTGCAACAAAAAGCGCCTTGGCATCACTGAACGGCACAAAATCGTCATGGGCGGCGGCGCCAACGCCGCCCTCTTCGAGAAAATCGAGATAGAGGTGATCGACCGCCAGGATGTGATTGAGCGTTGCCTTGATCGAGGGGAAGAAGCTTATCCTTTCAGCCTCGAATTCGCCGGGCTCAAGCTGCAGCACGGCACGATAGAGCCGGTCGTTCGACCACAGATTGTTGGCTGCCATGCCGCGGAAATGGTTCAGCAGGTCCATGACTTCACGGCGCGACCCGGAATAGCGACACACCCGCCCATAGAAGCGCAAACCCAGCCAAAACAATCAGCAGCAGCCCGATCATGCGCCGCCGCATGCCTTGCGTTTCCTGGTCCAGCGCGACATTCGTGTTGGTGACGGTGTGAAACATCATCGCCTTGCGCGGCAGGCCGCTGCGGTTGGTCAGGCCGGGCGAGCGCGCCTCGATGCGATAGCTCAGGCGGATCGCCAGGATGAAGATCGCCAGCATGACAAGGGCCCAGACACCGCACAGCAGATAGAATGTCTCGCCCGTCATTCTCTTGCCCCCTCGTACTTCTCGACCCTCTGCTCGATGGCGCCGAAGATCGAATGCCCACCCCGGTCCTTCATCTCGATACGCACGCTATCGCCAAAGCGCAGGAACGGCGTTTTCGGTTCGCCGGCTTCGATGGTCTCGATCATACGCAGCTCGGCGATGCAGGAATAGCCGGCGCCGCCCGCCGAGACAGGCTTGCCCGGCCCGCCGTCGAGCTTGTTGGAGACGGTGCCCGAACCGACGATGGTGCCGGCGGCCAGCGGCCGCGTTTTTGCGGCGTGAACAATCAGCGCCGGAAAATCGAAGATCATGTCGATGCCGGCGTTCGCCCGGCCGAACGGTTTGCCGTTGAGATCGACCAGCAGCCGCAGGCTGACCTTGCCGCCATCCCAGGCATCGCCCAGCTCGTCCGGCGTCACCGCAACCGGCGAAAAGGCCGATGACGGTTTCGACTGGTAGAAGCCGAACCCCTTGGCGAGCTCGGGTCCGGTCAGGCCGCGCAGCGTTACATCGTTGACCAGCATGACCAGCCGGATCGCCGCCCGCGCCTCATCGAGGCTTGCGCCCATCGGCACATCGTCGACGATGACGGCGACCTCGCCTTCCATGTCGATGCCAAGGGCGTCGTCGACCATGCGGATCGGGTCGCGCGGTGCGAGGAAAGCGTCCGAGCCGCCCTGGTAGATCAGCGGATCGGTCCAGAAGCTTGCCGGCATCTCGGCGCCGCGCGCCTTTCGCACCAGCTCGACGTGGTTCACATAGGCCGAGCCGTCGGCCCATTGGTAGGCGCGCGGCAGCGGCGAATGAGCGTCATGCTCGTGAAAGCGGGCAGACGGCACCGCATTATTCTCAAGTGATTCGGCCATCGCAGCGAGATGCGGCGCGATCCGATGCCAGTCATCGAGTGCGGCCTGCAGCGTGCGCACCAGGAACGAAGCATCGGTAAACCGCGTCAGGTCACGCGAGACGACGACGAGCTTTCCGTCGCGCGTCCCGTCCTTCAATGTGGCAAGCTTCATGCGGTTTCCTCTCCTGGCGCAGCTTTGGCGCTGCTTTGATTTTTTGTTCTACGCATGATCTCTTCCGAAAACCGGTTCCCACTTTTCGGGATCATGCTCCAGCCTCACAACAAGGCCGTCGCGGGCGATCGTCAAGTCGCCGGCCCATGTTTTCCTGACGGCGGCGATCCAGTCGGCCTCGCCGATCTCCGGATCGTCGGCCGGAATGAGGTGGTTGAGGACTAGCCTTTTGACGTCTGCGTTGCTGGCGATGCGGCCCGCCTCCTCGGCAAAGCTGTGGCTGGCAAGCAGGTGCTCTCTCAGCCTTGCGCCGTTGCCGGTNGTTGCCGGTCTTCGCGACCAGCCGCTCGATACCCACTTCCAGCATGGCTTCGTGGACCAGTATGTCGGCGCCTTGGGCGAAATCCGCCAATGGCGGAAAGAACGCCGTATCCGACGAAAACACGACGCCTTGCCCCGCATGATCGAAGCGCAGCGCAAAGCAGTCCGTCACCGGCGGGTGGTCGACACGCAGCGCCGATATTTTGAGACCGCGCTCTTCCGCCACCTGGCCTTCACCAAACTCGACGATCGAGACCAGGTCACGGAGATCCGGCCGCCCTTCATCGGCGATGCGGATCTCGATGTCGAACTCCATCGCCTGGCAAAAGCGCTGCCAATAGTAGTCGATGCCGGGCGGGCCGAACAAACTGACCGGTGTCGCCTGGCCGGCCGTCCAGGCAGTGTGAATAAGCGGTCCCAATTCCAGCACATGGTCGGAGTGCAAATGCGTGATGAAGATCAGGTCGAGCGCCTTCAGGCTGATGCCGGCATCGGTCAGCCCGCGCGTTACGCCCAGCCCGCAATCGATGACGATGGTGCGGCCGCCAATCTCCAGCAGCGACGAACTCGGCCACGGGCCGCCCGGCCGCAGCGCCGGGCCACCCTTCGAACCTAGAAGCACCAGACGATCCGTCATGCGACGGCGCTCAAGACCAGTCGCCCTCTGGCGTGCCGTTGAAGCGCTTCTTCAGGCCGGCCCAGCAGTCGATGTAATTGTCCTGCCGGGTTTCGAGCTCGGCGCCATAGCGGGTCACCATTTGCGGAAAGCGTGTCTCGAACATGAAGGCCATGGTATTGTCGAGCTTGACCGGTTTCAGCTCCGCTCGCGAGGCTTTTTCGAAGCCAGACGCATCGGGTCCGTGAGCCAGCATCATGTTGTGCAGGCTGATGCCGCCGGGCACGAAGCCCTCTTCCTTGGCATCGTACTGACCATGAATCAGGCCCATGAACTCGCTCATGATGTTGCGGTGATACCAGGGCGGGCGGAACGTATCTTCCGCGACCAGCCAGCGCGGCGGGAAGATGACGAAATCGATATTGGCGGTGCCTTCCTCGCCGCTCGGCGCGGTCAGCACGGTGAAGATCGATGGATCGGGGTGGTCGAACAGGATTGCGCCGACCGGCGAAAAGGTCGCAAGATCATATTTGTAGGGCGAATAATTGCCGTGCCACGCCACCACATCCAGCGGCGAATGGTCGATCTCGGCGACATGGAACTGGCCACACCATTTCGCGATCAGCCGACACGGCGTCTCCTTGTCCTCGAACCAGGCGCAGGGCGTCTTGAAATCGCGCGGATTGGCCAGGCAATTGGCGCCGATCGGGCCGCGATCCGGCAGCGTCAGCTTGGCGCCGTAATTCTCGCAGACATAGCCGCGCACTTGCGGATCGACCAGTTCGACCTTGAACACCAGGCCACGCGGCAGCACGGCAATCTCGCCCGGCCTGAGTTCGATAACACCCATCTCGGTGACTAAGCGCAAGGCTCCAACCTGCGGCACGACCAGCAACTCGCCGTCGGCGTTGAAGAAATGATCGTCGGCCATCGAACGGTTGGCGACATAGACATGTGCCGCCATGCCGGTCTGGCCGAGCACGTCGCCGGCGGTGGTGATCGAGCGCATGCCGGCGATGAAATCGGTCGGCTCCTTCGGCATCGGCACCGGGCTCCAGCGATACTGGCTGAGTGCGAGCTGATGGTCGCCGACGTTCGGCGCGCTTTTCCAAAGCGGATAATTCGCCGCTTTGAAGCGACCGGTGTGCCTCACGCTCGGCCTTATCCGATAAAGCCAGGAGCGCTCATTGGTGCCGCGCGGCGCGGTGAATGGAGAGCCCGAAAGCTGCTCGGCATAGAGGCCGTAGGCCGGCCGCTGCGGCGAGTTTCGGCCTTGCGGCAGCGAGCCCGGCAAAGTCTCGGTCTCGAAGTCATTGCCGAAACCCGGCATGTAGGAATAGGCCATGGAATCCTCCCGAATTCATAGTCCCGGAGCGTCCGAAGGGAAGCTCTGAGTTGACCAGACTGGTTTCATTTGTAACCATTGAAAATGTAACCATCAACGGTGATTTCGGCATGAGCCGCCAGCCTGCTCAATCAAGACCAACCATGGAAATCCTCGAGCTGGAATCCTTCCTGCCTTACCGGCTCTATCGGCTCGCCGATGCCGTCAGCCGCGAATTCTCAAGGATATACAAGGACCGCCACGGCCTGACCCGGCCCGAATGGCGCACGCTCGCCGGACTTGGACAGCACGGCACGATGACGGCGACGGCGCTCGGCGAGCAGTCGGCGATGCACAAGACCAAGGTTTCGCGCGCGGTCGCCGAACTCGAGCGGCGCCGCTGGCTCGTCCGGACGCCAGACGAAAAGGACCGCCGTGTCGAGCATCTGGCGCTGACCAAGGCTGGCGTTACTGCCTATCGCGAAATGGTGCCGCTGGCGAAGGAGTTCGAGCGGGAGCTGCTGGAGAGGCTTGGTGCGGAAGAGCGGGCGGCGATTGTCAGTGGGGTAGCGGCGCTGGAGGCAAAACTCACCCTGGGTTGAAATCCTCCATAGGTTCGACCGTCGCAGAAATCAGATGGCTACCGCGGCAGGCAACGCTCCTAAACCGTAATAGGCGCGTTCGGCTTCAATGATGCCTTTGACATGGCTTCGAAATTCTACCGGATCATCGATGTAGGCCAGGAGCGCCTGTGCCTGCGAAACCGCGTGTCTTCGAACGCTTTCAAACAGCCGCCTTGCCGTTTCAAAGTCACCAGCCAAGCCGGCCGCCACCCCGGCGTGGAAAGCTGCCCATTCGCCGTACGCACCAAGCTGCAATTCATTCACGAGGATCGCGGCTGTCGCCTGCACGGAAGGGAACATCGATCGATGAATCTGATCAATTTCGAGTACCTTCCTCGCCATTTGACCGACCAGGGGCACAAACTGTGCGGAGTTCTGGAACTCAACGAACCCGCCGACGCGTTCAGACCGATCGAAGGTCAGTGTTTGCGGAAGCGAACCCCAAAGCCAGTGGACAGCCACGTTCAGGTAAGTGCCTTTGGACCAAGAGCTGGGCTGAAATTCGACTACACTCACCCAGAAGCCACGATCAGCGATCCAGACACGTGACTGCCCCTTTCGCCGAAATCCGGCCGGCTGCAGTACGGTCTTTGCTTCCGAAGCAATGATACGTCCGTGCTCGTTCTCCGCCATTTTGTCCCCCAAAGTGCAGGCAGTGAGCTGGCCTACCAATCCATCACCACCTTGCCGGAATTGCCGCCCTTCATCGCTTCGAAGCCGGAAATATAGTCGTCGATGCCGATCCGGTGGGTGATCAGGCCGCTGACATCGAGCGGGCCCTGCACCAGGGCGATCATCTTATACCAGGTCTCGAACATCTCGCGGCCGTAGATGCCCTTCAGATGCAGCATCTTGAAGATGACCTTATTCCAGTCGATCTCGAAGCCGGTCGGCGCAATGCCGAGGATGGCGATCTTGCCGCCATTGTTCATGGTGTCGATCATGTCGCGGAAGGCAGGCGCGGCACCCGACATTTCGAGGCCGACGTCAAAACCCTCGGTCATTCCGAGCGCCGGCATCACGTCGCGCAGCTTTTCCTTCGACGCATCGACGACATGCTGGACGCCGAGCTTTTTCGCCAGTGCCAGGCGCACCGGGTTGATGTCGGTGATGACCACTTTTCGCGCGCCGACGCACTGCGCCACCAGCGCGCCCATGATGCCGATCGGCCCGGCGCCGGTGACCAGCACGTCCTCGCCGACGAGATCAAAGGACAATGCGGTGTGAACCGCATTGCCCAAGGGATCGAATATCGCCGCGATCTCGTCCGGCACGTCGTCGGGGATCGGCACAACATTGTGCTGCGGGATCGCCAGGTATTCGCCAAAGGCGCCCGGCCGGTTGACGCCGACGCCGAGCGTGTTGCGGCACAGATGCCCCCTGCCCGCCCGGCAGTTGCGGCAATGGCCGCAGACGATATGGCCTTCTCCGGAAACGCGCTGGCCGAGTTTGTACTCAGTCACCGCCGTGCCGAAATCGGCGACGGTTCCGACGAATTCGTGGCCGGTCACCATCGGCACCGGCACCGTCTTTTGCGCCCACTGGTCCCAATTGTAGATGTGCACGTCGGTGCCGCAGATCGCCGTCTTCCTGATCTTGATCAGCACGTCGTTCGGACCGATTTCCGGCACCGGCACTTCTTCCATCCAGATGCCCGGCTCGGCCTTGGCCTTGACCAGCGCCTTCATCATGTTCGACATTCTCTTGTCCCCTGAACCTTAGTCGCCTGAACCTTAGTCGCCTGAACTTAGTCGCTTGAATCTCTTGATCCGGAATCGCTTTTCGGTCCCGGCCGCTCAGGAAATCACGCCGAGTTCGCGACCGACTGCGGCGAACGCCTCAACCGCACGATCGATGTCAGCGCTGGAATGGGCGGCCGACATGCGTGCGGATGCGCGCCTGGCCCTTCGGCACCACCGGGAACGAGAAGCCGATGACATAGATGCCGCGCTTCAGCATCCGCGCCGCCATTTCCTGTGCCAGCGTCGCGTCGCCCAGCATCACCGGGATGATCGGATGGTCGGCGCCGGCCAGTGTAAAGCCGAGCCTGCCCATCTCGGAGCGAAACCGCGCTGCGTTGGCATATAGGCGCTGACGCAACGCATCGCCATTGCGGATCATCTCGAAAACCCGGATCGAAGCGCCAGCGATCGCCGGCATCAGCGTGTTGGAGAACAGATAGGGGCGCGAGCGCTGGCGCAGCCAGTCGACTACCTGCTTCCTGCCCGAAGTGTAGCCGCCCGACGCGCCGCCCAACGCCTTGCCAAGCGTGCCGGTGATGATGTCCACCCTGCCCTCGACGCCGCAATGTTCGGCCGAGCCGCGGCCGTTCCTGCCGACGAAGCCAACTGCATGGCTGTCGTCGACCATCACCATCGCATCATATTTGTCGGCGAGGTCGCAGACGCCCTTCAGATTGGCGATGATGCCATCCATCGAGAACACGCCGTCGGTGGCGATCAGCCGGAACCGGCAGTCGCTCGCCTCTTTCAACCGCGCCTCCAGATCGGCCATGTCGTTGTTGGCGTAGCGCAAGCGCTTTGCCTTCGACAGCCGCACGCCGTCGATGATCGAGGCGTGGTTCAGTGCATCGGAGATGACCGCATCCTCCTCGCCGAGCAGCGTCTCGAACAGGCCGCCATTGGCGTCGAAGCAGGAGCCGTAGAGGATGGTGTCCTCCATGCCGAGGAAGTCAGAAATGGTCGCCTCGAGCTGCTTGTGTTCTTCCTGCGTGCCGCAGATGAAGCGCACCGACGCCATGCCGTAGCCGTAACGGTCGAGCGCCTGCTTGGCCGCCTCGCGCAGTTCGGCGCTGTCGGCGAGGCCGAGATAATTATTGGCGCAGAAATTCAGCACCTTCTCGCCGCCCACCTCGATCTCGGCCGATTGGGTCGAGGTTATCACCCGTTCGGATTTGTAAAGGCCGGCCGATTTCAGTCCTTCAAGCTCGCTGTCGATGTGGGAAAGGAATGCTTCGGTCATGATCAGGCCCTGTTGAGATCGACGAGGACTGTCGCGCCGCGCGGACGAAAAATCCATCGCAAAAGCGACCGCTTCGGTGGCGGCAATGGCACGGCAGAGGCCACGATGTTCAAATGCGGAGGCGCCGCGAAAGATTGCAATAACCACTTTGCGGGTTTCCCGCCGCGGTCGCCGCCGCCGGCCTGCTGCCGTCCCAAACCTGTTAACACTTTGAAGCCAAAGGTTGTCGCACAAGAATTCGTTGGCGAGAGGGCCGCCTCAGAAAATGTCGCAGCAGCCGGTGCACGCCGTTTCAGGCAGGCTCATACTCCTGATCAAATCCGGCTACTGGCTGGCTCTGTTGATCATAGCCGCCATGGTCGTGGCCTCCTTCATCCTGCTGCAACAGGTGATGTCTACCCAACGGCACAATCAGGCGCTGCTCGATATCGTCAGCACACAGAAAGCCCTGTCGCAGCGCATCGTCTTCCTCGCCGGCGCGACAGGCAGCGCTTCACGCGACCAGCAGCCGGCCCTGGTTAGCGCGCTCAAGCAAGCGACGGTGGAGTTCGAGAAGAACTACGATCTGCTGCTCGAACGGACCGCCGCCGATCCGGCGTCGCCGGCAAGGTTCGATCCGAAATCGATCGAGAGCGTGCTTTTCGCCAAGCCGTACCATCTCGACTATTTCTCGGTCGGGCTTATCGCCAACGGCGAACGCCTGATCTCGTCATTCGAATCGCGGCTCAACATGGCCGGCAATGGTGGCTACAAAGGCGGAGAGGAGCGCGTCAACCTGAACGCTTCAGTTGCCAACGCAACATTGTCGGGCTATGCCGCACTTGGCCAGCGCATCAGCGCCTTTGCATACCAGCGATCCGAAACACTTCTCGATCTTAACCGCACATTGTTCTACTCGACCATCGGCGTCATCGTGCTGGTGGCGCTTTTCATTTTCAGGCCGATGTCGAATGCCATCCTGCGCCGGACGCGCGAGCTGGTCGATGCGCGCAATTCCATGGCCTTTATTGCCGTGCATGACGGGCTGACCGGCCTGCACAACCGCACCTTCCTGACCGAGCATTTCGATACGCTGATCAATGCGGCGCGGCGACGGCGTGAACGGGTTGCCGTGGTGCAGTTCGATCTCGACCGGTTCAAGCAGATCAACGACACGTTCGGCCACGCCGCCGGCGATTATGTGCTGGTGGCGGCTGCGCAGCGCATGCGTGATTCGTGCCGTACGTCGGATCTCAACGTGCGGCTCGGCGGCGATGAATTCGTCATGATTCTCAACGGTGCCGGCAGCACCGAGGACATCGATACCGTCGCCCGGCGCATCCTGACCAAGCTCAACAAGCCGATCGTCTTTCGAGGCACGACAATCCATCCGGGCGTAAGTGCCGGGATTGCGGTCTACCCTGTCGACGCCGACAATGCGCAGGATCTGCTCGTCCATGCCGATCTGGCGCTGTATTCCGCCAAGAAGCAGGGCGGCGGCAGCTTGTCGTTCTTCTCCGAGGAGCTGAGGCACGAACTCGATTATCGCAAGCAGCTCGAGCTCGACATCAGGACCGCCATCTCGGAGAAGGCGTTCGAAGTCTATTTCCAGCCGCAAGTCTCGCTGTCGGACGGCGGTATCAGCGGCATCGAGGCTCTGGTTCGCTGGAGTCATGCCGAGCGCGGCATGATCGCGCCGGGCGAGTTCATTCCGATCGCGGAAAAATGCGGTCTCATGCCCGAGATCGGCCGCATCGTCATTGCCAAGGCGATCGACGAAGCAGCCGAATGGAACCGCGCAGGCATCGCCTTCGGGCGGATCGCCGTCAATGTATCCGGCTCGGAGCTGCGCGAGACAGATTTCGAAGTCTTCCTGTTCGACATGCTGGAGAGGGCTGGCCTGCCAGCGCACAAACTGTCGCTGGAGATCGTCGAATCCGTCATCCTCGACGACGAGAAGACCGGTATCGCGGCAAAGCTGCGGCACATTCGCGCCGCTGGCATCCATCCTGAGCTCGATGATTTCGGCACCGGCTACGCATCGCTCAGCCATGTCAATCCAAACGAGATCGATCGGCTGAAGATCGACCGCCGTTTCGTCCAGAACATCAACGAGAACAGCGGCAACACCAAGATCGTGCGTGCCCTCACAGAACTCGCCCGCGGTCTCGGCATCTCGATCGTTGCCGAGGGCGCTGAAACCGAAGCCGAGCTCGACTCGCTGATGGCGATCGGCTGCGACCAGGTGCAAGGCTATTCCATCGCTTTCCCGATGCCGCCGGACAGCGTGCGCGAATGGCTGGTGGCGCGAACGCCCAAGAAGGCCAGGCTGACGGTGCTGCAGGGCTGCCGGGCGTAGATCCGTTTCCTAGCCTAAATTTCTAGCCTTCGACATTGGCCCGTAGCGCGGCCAGCACCTGTGCAAACTCTGCCAGCCTGTCGTCGGACAGTCCTTTCCGCAGCCGTTTGTCGAAGGCTAACGCGGCGGTGCGCAATTTCAGGAACAGCGCTTCTCCGGCTTGGGTCAGCTCCACCTGGTGAACCCGGCGGTTCTCGGGATCGCGGCGGCGCATCAGCAGGCCTTGCGTCTCCATGGCGTTGAGGTGGTGGGTCAGCGTTGCGCCCCGGATGCCGATCATGCCGGCGAGCTCGCGTTGGTTGGCCAGTTCCCGCGACTTGACCGACAGCAACGTGACCCAGACCGGCAGGGTGCCGCCTGCCTCGACCAAGGCAGCGTCGAAAGCCTGCGCAACCAGCTTGGCGGTGCGCGCGAGATTCATCCCGATCGGCGGGCGGTCAAAGGGCGTCATGATCCGACACTAGAACAAGGGCAAAGCCTATGGAACCGGCTCGAGCTTATGCGTTGACATCTAATCATTTGATATCTATCAATATGCCTGGCGGTGGGCAAGAGAGGATATGCGGTCATGCAATATGTCTACATCATCGTCCTCGGCCTTCACGTCATGGCGGGTGTGTTCTGGGCCGGCACCACTATCGCGGTTGCGCGCGAACCGGAGATCAGGGCGGAACGTTTCTTCCGGCCGCAAATGGGCGCAGCCGGCGTGGTTTTCCTCACGGGCTTGCTGCTGTGGTATTTCTTCCACAACGGCTCTTTCGGCTCGATGGAGAAGGTCTTGGCGCTGGGCATCTTGACGGCGTTAATCGCCGCCGGGGTTCAGGGCGCGCTGGTGGGTTCCGCCAGCAGGCAGTTGGCCGGCGCTGATGCGGCGAAGCAAACCCAATTGCGCGCCAAGATGACAAAAGGCGAACGCATCGCTGGCGGCCTGCTGGTCATCACCGTGTTCTGCATGGCCACCGCCAGGATGTTTTGAGCGTCCTGCCGCAATCGCAAGATCGTACGGTGCCCGGCGATGGCCGGCGGCGTGCGCGGCGCGCAGACCGGACCGACGTGCCTGGTGGCTCTCCGTACGGAGGTTCGGCTGCGCGCCACCAATCAATCCAAAATATTCCTCAGATTCGCAAGCCGAACCTGATGCCGTCATAGATGGCGGCGTGGATGTTGCGCGAGGCTACTGCATCGCCGATGCGGAAGAGCACGAAACCACTCTGCGGATTGCGCACCGGAAAGATGTCGCCGCCATTGACCAGTTTTTCGTAATCGATCGCGCCGGCGTTCTTCGACAGCGGCTTCAGCGCCAGGTAGAGATCGTCGAGCGGCAGCGTGCCGTGCTCGACCACCACCTGGTCGACGCGCCGCTCACCGCGCCAGCCATCGGCGAAGTCGGAGGCGAGCTCGGCGATCAGCTGGTTGCCTTCGCGCCGCACCGAGCGCAGCCGTGTGTTGATGGTCACCGTGACCCCCTTTTCCTGGAAGGCGCGCATGTAGGGCACATGGTTCATGCCGCCCATTTCCGGGGCGAAGAAGCGTTCGGGCGAAACCAGCTCAAGCCTGGCGCCGCTATTGGCGATCAGTTCGGCAGCACCCATGCCCTGATGGCCGCCATTGTCGTCATAGAGCAGCACGTTCTCGGCCGGCTTGATGCTGCCGGCCATGATATCCCAGCTCGAGGTGACGAGATTGTCGCCCGCCGTCAGCGGCGGGTTCTGCGGCAGCCCGCCGGTGGCGATCACCACCACGTCCGGCGACAGCGCCAGCACGTCGTCCTTCTCCGCCCAGTTGTCGTAGCGGATCTCGACGCCAAGCCGGTCGAGTTCGGCCAGCCGCCAGTCGATGATGCCGATCAATTCCTTGCGGCGCGGGTTTTGCGTTGCCAGCCGCACCTGGCCGCCGGCCTGGCTCGATGCTTCCAGCACCGTCACGTGGTGCCCGCGCTCGGCGGCGACGCGCGCTGCCTCCAGCCCGCCGGCGCCGGCGCCGACGACGACCACCTTCCGCTTCGGTCCCTCGGTTTTCGGAATAATATGCGGGATATCAGCCTCGCGGCCCGTCGCCGCATTGTGGATACACAGCGCCTCGCCGCCCTCATAGATGCGGTCGAGGCAATAGGTGGCGCCGACGCAAGGCCGGATCTCGTGCTCGCGGCCCTCCATCACTTTTTTGACGATATGCGGGTCGGCAATGTGGGCACGCGTCATGCCGACCATGTCGAGCTTGCCGGTGGCGATGGCGTGACGCGCGGTGGCGACGTCGGAAATCCGCGCCGCATGGAAGGTCGGGAATTTCGTCGCCGCTCTCACCTCCCCTGCGAAGTCGAGATGAGGTGACGAGCGCATGCCGGTCACCGGGATGACCTTGGTCAGCGCCGCATCGGTCTCGATCGAGCCACGGATGATGTTGAGGAAATCGACCTTGCCGGAGCCGGCCAGCCGCCTGGCGATTTCGACGCCCTCCTGTTTCGACAGGCCTTTCTCGAAATCCTCGTCGGCGACCATGCGGATGCCGACGACGAACTTTTCGCCGACTGCGGCACGCACTGCGTCGAGCACCATTCCGGTGAAGCGCAGCCGGTTGTCGAGCGAGCCGCCGAAATCGTCGTCGCGCTGGTTGGTGGCCGGCGACCAGAAACCGTCCATCAGATGGCCGTAGGCTTCGAACTCGATGCCGTCGAGGCCGGCAGCCTGGCAGCGCTGCGCGGCCGCCGCATAGTCGGCGACGATGCGCTCGATATCCCAGTCCTCGATAGTCTTGGGAAAGGCGCGATGGGCCGGTTCGCGCACCGGCGAAGCCGACAGGACGGGCAGCCAGTCGGCCTTGTTCCAACCGGTGCGGCGGCCGAGATGGGTGATCTGTATCATCACCTTGCAATCGTGCTCGTGGCAGGCATCGGTAAGCTCGGCGAGCCACGGCACGATGCGGTCGTCATAGACATGCAGATTGCCAAAAGCGGCCGGGCTGTCGCGCGAGACGATCGCCGAACCGGCGGTCATGGTCAGCGCCATGCCGCCCTTGGCCTTTTCGGCATGGTAGAGCCGGTACCGCTCCTTCGGCATGCCGTCCTCGGAATAGGCCGGCTCATGGCTGGTCGACATCACCCGGTTCTTCAGCGTCAAATGCTTGAGCTGATAGGGCTGGAGGAGCGGGTCGTTGCTGGTCATCGTCTTCCTGCTGTTTCAAATTGTGCTAATGAGCGGCAAATTTTTGTTTTACGCATGTCGCTGTCCCAAAATCGCTGCGCAGTTTTGGGCGACATGCAGCAAGGAACCTGCTCATGACCGATACGAAAAATCTCACCCAGCTCGGCACCAACGTCGAGGCGCCACAGAGCCCTGAAGCGGCAGTCCTGGAAACCGTGCCGTTTTCGCGCGGCGACGGCCCGCCGGCCATCGTTCGCTTCACCTGCCCGGAATTCACTTCGCTCTGCCCGGTCACCGGCCAGCCGGACTTCGCCCATATCGTCATCGACTACGCACCCGATGCGCTGCTGGTGGAATCGAAGTCGCTCAAGCTGTTCATGACCTCGTTTCGCAACCATGGCGCCTTCCACGAAGAATGCACCGTCATGATCGGCCGCCGCATCATCGCCGCGACCAAGCCATTGTGGTTGCGCATCGGCGGCTACTGGTATCCGCGCGGCGGCATTCCGATTGACGTGTTCTGGCAGACCGGCGCGCCGCCGGAAGGTGTGTGGCTGCCCGACACCGGCGTCGCCCCCTATCGCGGGCGCGGCTGATCGGACGGAGCGGCTCACCTGATCCCGGTCCGGCACAGGTTGGTCTCCAGGAAAGGCATCACCGCGTCGCGGTACCGCTGTTGGTCATAGCGATAGAGATCAACATGCCGCGCGCGGTCGAACCAGACCAGCTTTGCGGCAGCGCCTGCCGCATCTTTCAGCGCCAATGTCTGGCTGCGAGCGACAAACGGATCCGAATTGCCTGCTAGCAGCAATATCGGCCGATCAATCGCGCCGATGCGATCGACCGGCCTGACATCATCTACCCCGAAGCCAAGGCGGAGCTGCATCTGCGCCAAGAGGATGGTCGCCTGTACGTCGCGCAACATAGGCAAGGGCGCTCGCAACGCCGTGGTTTCCAGCAAAGTCGCGTAGAGCTGCTCCAGGACATAGGCATCGGCATGCTCCTGCTGAGCGCCAAATACAAAAGCAGCCGCACCGAGCGACGAGCCGATGGCCGCCACCTTGCGACCGGCGAAGCGTTGCCGCGCAAAGGCGAGGATGCGGCTGGCGTCCTGCCGTTCGATGTAACCAAAGCCTCTGATATCGCCGCCGCTTTCGCCATGTCCCGACAGATCGAACAGCACGATCGAGTAGCCGCTTTCGAAAAGCAGCTTCGCTCTTGGAACCATGGCCAGCTTGTTTGAACCGCGTCCGTGTAACAGCACGATTGTTCCGCAACTGTCCTGCCGATCCGCCACCCAACCGGCAAGATCGGGCGCGCCCTCTTGCTTCAGAACGATGCGCTCCACCTCTAACCCCACAGGCAGCGTGAAGCTTTGCTGAGGCACGCGGGCCACCGCGCGGCTTCCTGCCTCCCAGGTGACAGCGCAGGCCAGGACGCAAACCGCCGCGAATAAAGCAACCACGACAGGACCTCTTCTCATCGATCGGTCACGTGCACTTCGCATCAGTTGAGCGGCAGCCGCCGGTAACGGCCGGGACTGTTCGGATCGCTGAAATGGTGCATCGGCCCGTGTTCGGCGAAGTGTGCTGACCAGCGTTTCATTGCCGCCGGGGCGAGCTCGACACCCAGCCCGTCACCTTCCGGCACGCGCACCGTGTTGGCGATCTGTTTGAACGGGCCGTCCTTGATCACGTCGCCGATCTGCCAGCGAAACAGGGATTGCGACGCCTCGGTGATCCATGGCGTTGCCGCCACGACGTGCAGATAAGCCGATGTCATGATGCCGAGATCGTTCGAATAGCACCAGAACCCCTTGCCCATCGCCTCACAGGCGGCAATGAATTTCAGAGTTTTCGACAATCCGCCGAGTGCTGCGAAATTGCAGACGAAGTAATCCGGCGCACCGAGCGCGACTGCCCGTCTGAGATCCGGGATGTGCGTCGAGAACGGAATGCGCGAATGCTGGCGCAGCGCAGCCATCTCCTCGAAGGTCGCGACCGGATCCTCGTAGTTGCGGATGTTGAACGGCTCGATCTCGCGCAGCACCCAGCGCGCTGTGGTCAGCGACCACTGCATGTTGGAATCGAGTTTGATCTGCGCTTTATCGCCAAGCGCCTCGCGCAGCATGCGCACTGTCCTGATCTCGAGCTCGGGATCGCCCATGATCAGCTTGCCCTCGAAGATCGTCGAGCCGTGCTGTTCTCGCATGCCGAGACAGTAGTCGACGATCGCTTCGGCGGTCATCTCGCCGCCGGCTCCGCCTTGAGCGGGGCGAAAGGCGAAATATTCCGAAAACGGAATGTCCTTGCGCACCGCGCCGCCGAGCAGCTTGTAGAGCGGCATGCCGAAGACCTTGCCTCTTATATCCCACAGCGCCAGTTCGACGGCGCCGAACGCCACCGTGGCTGCATTCTCGCCGGTGTTGGCGGTAATCTGCCAGGGCGGCACGCAGCGCGCCTCGCAGTCGGCGATGTCGAGCGGATCGGCGCCAATCAGCGCCGGCGCGATCTCGGCCTTGATCACCTCGCCGAAATGCCACCATGGCGCCTCGCCCAGTCCGACCACGCCTTCGTCCGTCTCGACCTCGATGATCGATTTCGACGCGCCGCCGTAGAGACCAGCCGTCCACCAGAACGGAGCATCGAGCGGGACGTTGACGTGGGTGACGCGGATGTTGGTGATCTTCATCGATTCCGTTCTCACTCGCACTGGTATTGGCTTAGCGCCCATTCGCCGGTCACCGAGAGCAGGTCCGATATCTTCCAGTCGCCGTCGATTTTTTTGAACTTCCATTCCAGCCGATGCGGGTTGCCGGCGGCGACGAAGGCGACGACGACCTTGGCCTCGTCGCCCTTGACCGCTTCGATGGTCTTCAGGCTCTTGTCGATCTCCGCCTTGTCGTATTCGGAATTGTCGAGCGCCATGTTGGGATCGAGGCACTCGCCCTGCCCCGACTTCCGCAGCGCGTCGCTCTTGTCGAGCACCGACTTTGCCGGGTCGGTGAAATGGCCCCGCTGAGCCGGATCGACCTCGAGCCCGGCATGCTCGTAGAACGGCTTCACTACCGCGGTCGGCGAGCCCGGCTGCACGGGTGCAGCCGGCGCGTTTTCTGCCGGCGGCAACACTGCCGGCGGGGGTGCCGCACTGTCGGCCGGCGCGTTTGCGGGCGGCGCGCCGAACAGGCCCTGAGCGGCGGCGCTGCTCAATCCGGCCAGCAGGCACGCAGTCGCCAAAATCCAGGGATGGCAGCGAAGCACGGCGTCACTCCGGAGGCTGCCCGGCCAGGCATTCGAGCGCACTCAGCGTCCAGCCGCTGGTCTTCGAGGTAATGTCGGCGACCTTCCACTGGCCGTCGATCTTCTTCAACGACCAGACCATTTCGCGTTTGGAATCATCGCCTTCCGGAAAAAGGTTGAACGTCGCCGTCACCTCGGCGCTGTCGCCATCCAGCGTTTCGGCCAGCGTCAGCGTCTTGGCCACGGTCTTCTCGTCATAGTCCTGCGCATCGAGACCAGGGGCGAAGTCGATGCAGGGAACTTCATCCGGATGGTTCTTTGCCGCATTGTCGTTCAGCTCGAACAGTTTCGTCACCGGTGCGGTGAAGCGGTCGCGATTTGCGCATCGGCCTCGAATTTGACCGACGGGACATAAAAGAACTTCACGGCGTTGGCAGCAGGGCCGGCAAACGCGGCCGCCGGCACGGCCATCGAAAGCGCGGCAACAAAAAGTGGCAGTTTCATGGGTGTCCCCGATTGTTCACTGACGGAAGCTATCAGTACCACGCATCTTGCCCGTCGGCTTTCTTGCGGTCCATGAAATCCTGCAACGCGTCCTCTGCTGGCAACTCAGGCGTTCAGCCAGACATTCTGGAGATCCATCTCGAAGGTTTGGTGGACACCGTAGTTCTTCACCTTCTCGTTCATGTGGCTGAACAGCTTCTGCCAAAACGGCTGAATGATGACGCCCGAATCCTGCAGGATCTGCTCGATGTCCTTCATGACCTCGCGGCGCTTTTCCACGTCGATGAGCGAAAGAGCCTGCTTGAGCTTGGCGTCGAAATCAGGGTTCGAGTAGCCGGTTTCGTTCCAGGCCTCGCCGGTGCGATAGCCGAGCGCCAACACCTGGACGCCAAGCGGGCGCATGTACCAGATGGTCATCGAATAGGGGTATTTCGTCCAGTCGTTCCAGAAGGTCGACCCCGGCAGCACGGTGCGCTTCACCTTGATCCCGGCATCGCGCAACTGGCCGGCAATAGCGTCGCCGGTGTTCTTTTGCCAATCGTCCTCGACGGTGATCAGTTCATGCTCGAAGTCGTCCTGCCCGGCATCGGCCATAAGCTTCTTGGCGCCCGCGGCGTCGCGTGTCTTCTTGGGCAGCGCGTAGTATTCCGGATGAATCGGGCTGACGTGGTGGTTTTCACCAACAGTGCCTCGCCCGGCGTAGCCAAGTTCGAGCACCGCTTTGTTGTCGACGGCCATCTGGAGGGCGTTGCGAACCCGCTTGTCGTCATAGGGCTTGTTCGTGATGTTGGTCCGGGCGACGAGCGTGGTCGCTGTCGCGACCTCCGATTTGACCAGCCCCATCTTGTCGAGAATCTCTATGAAGTCGGCCGGCGTCTCGAAGTTGAGGTCGATTTCGCCGGAGTCGAATGCATTTATCGAGGCGTTGAAATCGGTTCCGTAATCGATGAATTCGACGCCGTCGAGAAGCGCTTCACCGCCCCACCATTTGCCATTCTCACGACGCTTGACGACCGCTTTCTGGCCGACCGCATAAGACACCAGTTCGAACGGCCCGGTGCCAATCGGCTTCTCAATCGGATTGGCGCCGTCGGCGTCGAAGTTGCGATGGACCACCAGCGCCGGATAGTCGGTGAAGTTCGGGATCAGCGAGATGTCCGGTTCGTTCAGCTTCAGCTTCACCGTGTTGTCGTCGACCTTGGTGATCGCCCCTTCCCTGGCCTTGCCGGTCTTTGCATCGATCAGCGCACCAACGCGCGCGGCCATCGAATTGCCGGCGGTAGCCTTCTCGCACCAGCGCGTCAGATTGTAGGCCACGTCATCGGCGTTGAAAGCATCGCCGTTGTTCCAGGCGATGCCCTTGCGCACATGCAGCACGTATTCGGTGGCGTCGTCGTTGACCTCCCAGCTTTCGAGCAGAACCGGCTCGAATGTGAACTGGCGGGTGTAGCGGACAAGCGGCTCGAGCCAGCAGCGTGAAATGTTCGCAAGTTCCACCCAGTCGTAGGTGCGCGTGTCCTTTTGCGCCTTCACCGACATCGAAACGTGCAGCGTTCCGCCTTTCTTCGGCTCTTCAGCCAAAGCCCGCTCCGGCACGGCAAGTCCAATCATGCCGTAGGCAAGGGCCGTCGATGCGCCGAAAGCGCTTGCCAGGGCCAGAAACTCCCGCCGGTCGACGCGACCGGCGCGCGCCTCGCTGGCCATTGCTTCGATGGCGCTCGGTACGCGATCGCCGTTGCTTCTGAAGAGTGTCATTTTTTCCTCCCTTATGGTTCGCATCGGGTCTTCGCCCGTGATCAACTAACGCTGTCCGGCAGTTTCTCCTCGCGCCGCGCAATCAAATCTTTGAGACCATCGGCGATGCCCTCATCGAGCTTCGGCTCCTCATAATCGGCGAGCATGTTGCGCGCTTTCTCGCGGCCGCGGGTGTCGTGGTCCTTTGCTCCTTCCGCCTTCCACTGTTCGAACGAATTGAAGTCCATGATGCTCGGTATGAAGAAGGCGGACTCGAAATGTTCAAGCGTGTGCTGGGTGCCGAGGAAATGGCCCTGCGGTCCGACCTCGCGGATAGCCGCCATAGCCTCCTTGAAATCGTCGAATGGCAGCCCGCCAGCATATTTGTACCAGCCGACAAGCTGCTCGCAGTCGGTGGCAAATTTCGAATAGCCGCAGGTCAGGCCGGCCTCGAGCCAACCGGCAGAGTGCCAGATGTAGTTGGCGCCGGCAAGGATGGCGGCATGCATCAGCATGTTCGCCTCGTAGCCCGCCTGGGCGTCGTTCAGCTTCGAGCCGACATGGAAACCGGACGTGCGCCACGGCAGACGATACTTCCGCGCCAGCGCGCCCATGAGATACATCATCTGGGCCGCCTCCGGCGTGCCGCCCATGGGAGCGCCGGTCTTCATGTCGACCGTCACCATGAACTGTCCGTAGATCTGCGGCGAACCCGGACGCAGGAGTTGTGTGAACGCGACGCCCGCCAGCGCTTCGGCATTGACCTGCGCGACCGCACCGACGGCAGAGGCCGAAGTCGAGGCGCCGCAAAGGGCGAAGGGGGCGAGGATCAGCGGCTGGTTGTGGCGCGCATAGACTTTCATCGCGTCCAGCATGGTGGCGTCCCACACCAGCGGCGAATTGCAGTTGGTGATCGACACCAGGACCGGGTTGTCGCGGACATAGTCCTCGCCGAACACGATGCCTGCCATCGCCATCGTGTCTTCGGCTCGATCCCTGGAGGTCACGATGCCCATGAACGGCTTGTCGGAGTGCTTCAGCGCCGAATGGATGATGTGGAGGTGACGTTTCGGCACCGCGATTTCCATCGGCTCGCAGATGATCGAGCTCGACGAATGCAGCGCCGGCGCCATGTAGGCGAGCTTGTGGAAATTGTTGAGGTCGGCGAGTGTGCCGTAGCGCCTGTTGTTGTCAAGGTCGCGCACGTAAGGCGCCCCGTACATCGGCACGAAGATGGAGTTGTTGCCACCCACACGTACGGAACGCTGGGGATTCCTCGCATTGAGCGTGAACTCCGACGGGACCTTCGAGATGAGCTCCATCAGCAGGGCGCGGTCGATCCGGACCCTTGTCTCCGAGACATCGGCGCCCGCCGCCTTCCACATTGCGATCGCCTCGTCGTCGCGGAACTCGCATCCCACTTCTTCGAGGATGGAGAGCGACTCCTGGTGGATCAGCTCAACCGCCTCGTCCGGAACCATCTGATAGACGGGAATCTGGCGGACCAGGGTTGGAAACGACGCTATGGGTGCGCCCCGCAGCGCCTTGCGCCCCAAGCGGCCACCGCTGCGGCGGTTGGTGTGTTCGCTCACTTCAACGGCCGGTGCGTTCATGAAGGCTCCATATTCCTGTTGGTGACCAATCTAGCCAGACAAAATGCAGCTGTGACGCTGGAAAATCCTGATCTCTTGTATAAGCTCAGCTTATGCGAAGCTTGCGCCACCTGCTGCCGTCGGCCGGCAGCCTGATCGTTTTCGAGGCCGCCGGGCGGCTGTCGAGCTTTACCGCCGCCGGGCGCGAGCTCGGCATGACGCAGGCTGCCGTCTCCTATGCGATCCGTGGGCTCGAAGAGCAGCTCGGCGCCAAACTCTTCCAGCGCCGCCATCGGCAAGTCAGCCTGACCGAGGCCGGCGACCGCTTCCATGCCGATGTCTCGCTCGGCCTGTCGCACATTCGCAAGTCGGCGGAGGATCTGCGCCAGATCGCCGTCGGCGCGCATGTGACGCTCGCCGCCTCGACCGCCTTCGCCTCGTTCTGGATGATGCCGCGCCTGCAGCAGTTTCGCGACGAATTGCCGGGCATCGACCTGCGCATCCAGACCGCCGACCGCGATCTCGACATCATCGCCGAAGACATCCCGCTCGGCGTCCGCGGCGGCGAGCCCAAGGAATGGCCGGATTATCATTCGCTGCCGCTGGCCGATGAGGTGATATTCCCCGTTGCCGGCGTTAGTTATGTGGCACGGTTCGGGCTGCCGGAGCGTGTCGCGGACCTTCAATCGCACCGCCTTATCCATCTTGAAGAGCCGTTTCGCGAGGCCGCGAGCTGGGACGAATGGTTCGCCTCGGCCGGTGTCGACATCGCCGATGCCGGACGCGGCTTGCGCATCAACGACTATGCGCTGGTGATCCAGGCCGTCATGGAAGGGCAAGGCATCGCGCTCGGCTGGGGTCACCTCGCCGAGCGGCTGCTGGCATCAGGGCTGCTGGTGCGCGTCACCGGCCACACGATGACGACCGGCAAGGGCTTTCATGTCATCTGGTCGAAGAACCGCGAGCTCAGCGACAATGCCCGCAAGGTGCGGGACTGGCTGGCGGCGCAGGCGTGAGGCCGATAAATGCCCGGTCAAACCGTCACGACGATCTTGCCGAATTGCTCGTTCGAGTCGAGATAGCGGTGCGCCTCGACGATCTGGTCGAACGGAAAGGTTCTGGCGATTGCCGGCTTCAATGAACCCGAGCTCAGTCCGTCAAGGATGAACGCCTTGGCGGCCTGCAGCCGGACCGGATCGCGCACGATCTCATGGACGAGATAACCGCGCAGCGTCAGTGTCTTTGCCAGCACTGCAGGTAGCGGAAAGGGGGTCGGGTCGAGGCTCAAGCCGCCATATTCGATGAGAATGCCACCCGGTGCCATCGCTGCCGTCAGAGGCTTGAAAATCGGGCCGCCGACGGCATCGAACACCACGCGCACGCCGTCCGGGCCGGCGATTCGCTTCAGCCTGGCTTCCAGGTCCTCCTCTGCCGAGGCGATGACGTGGGCCGCGCCGAACTCAAGCAAAGCCCGCTTCTTGGCAGATGTCCGTGTGACCGCGATCGGGGTCGCGCCAATCATGTTGGCGATCTGGATCGCGGCAAGTCCGACGCTGCTCGAGGCCGCGGTAACGACAATAAAGTCCTCGCTTTGGAGGTTGGCAATGTCGATCAGCGCACCGTAGGCGGTGAGATATTGCATCCACGCGGCGGCGGCTTCTTCCCAACTCAGCGATGGCGGGTGCTTGACGACGAGCTCGGCGGGATATGTGGCAATCTCACCATAGGCAGGCCAGCGGGCCATCGATAATGGCGGCACGATGCTGACGGCATCGCCAGGCGCAAACCCGTCCACGCCTTCGCCGACCATCTCGACGATACCCGCCGCCTCGAGCCCAAGACCGGAAGGCAACGGCGCGGTCTGGATGTAGGTCCCCGAACGCAGCAGCGCCTCGGCGCGGTTTATACCCAGCGCCTTGACGCGGATCTGAATCTCACCGCTCGCGGGCGCAGGCGTGTCAACATTCTCGATGCGCAGGACCTCGGGACCACCGAGCTCATGAAAGCGAACGACACGTGCCATCGATCACAACTCCAAAATATTTGAACTGAATCAGCTATGCCAGCGCTCATCAGGCGGATAAATAGCCGCTTGAGTAGATCAGCAGAAACTGTAGGTTTTGAATATGGATCGCCTTACGAGCATGGCCGTGTTCGTCAAAGCCGTCGACCTGGGCTCGTTCGCAGCCGCGGCGGCGGCTCTCGATCTGTCCGGGCCGATGGTCGGCAAGCATGTCCGGTTTCTCGAGGAGCGCCTGAGCGTGCGCCTCATCAACCGGACCACGCGCCGCCAAAGCCTGACCGATTTCGGGCGCGCCTATTATGAACGCTGCCGGTTGGTGCTTGCCGAAGCGGAGGCCGCGGATGCACTCGCCGCCGACCAGCTTGCCGAACCGCGCGGAAAGCTGCGTGTCCTCATGCCGGTGCATTTCGGCCGGCGCTGCGTTGCCCCGATCCTGTTCGGGCTTGCGCAGCAATATCCGGCGCTGGAACTTGACCTATCGTTCAGCGATGCCATCGCCGATCTGGCAGAGGATGGCTGCGACCTTGCCATCCGAACGGGCGATCTGGAGGACCAGACCGGGGTGATGGCGCGTCGCATCGCGCGCCAGCACATGGTCGTCTGCGCGTCCCCGCCCTATCTCGACCGGCACGGCGAGCCACATGAAATAGATGACCTCGGCAGCCATCACGCGATCATCTACCGCCGTTCCGGGCGTGCCGTTCAGCCGTGGCTGTTTCCGCGCAATGGCCATCCCCCGATTGAGGTCAGGCCAGTCAGCAGATTGCGGCTCGACGACCTCGATGCCATCGCCGATGCCGCGGCCGCCGGCATGGGGCTCGCGTGGCTGCCATACTGGATGGTTCGCCAGCGCATCCAGGCGGGCGCACTTGTCCCGCTGTTGCCGGAACAATCCCGGTTTCTCTACGACGTTCATGCCCTGTGGTTGCAGACGCCTCATCTGCCGATGAAAGTCCGCCTTGCCGTCGATGCACTGTCGGCAGCGCTGCCCAAGCTCATGAGTTGAAATGCACGGCCGCGGTCGGCTGCGTGGATTTCCTCAATTCCGCCCTCCCGCATCGACCGCGAATCCGCCTATAGTGCCCCATGCCGATCCGCCAGCTTTCCGAAACGATGATCAACCAGATCGCCGCCGGCGAAGTCATCGAGCGTCCGGCAAGCGTGGTCAAGGAACTGGTCGAGAACGCGCTCGATGCCGGTGCAAGCCGTGTCGAGATCGTCACCGTCGGCGGCGGGCTGAACCTGATCCGCGTCAGCGACGACGGCTCGGGCATTCCGGAAAAGGAACTGGCGCTGGCGATTGCGCGCCATTGCACCTCCAAGCTCGCCGACGACATTCACGACATCCGCTCGCTCGGTTTTCGCGGCGAGGCCTTGCCTTCGATCGGCTCGGTGGCGCGGCTGTCGATCCGCTCGCGCACCACGTCCAGTGAAAACGCCGCCGAGATCGGCATCGACGGCGGCCGCGTCTCCGCGGTCAGGCCGGCGGCGGCCAATCGCGGAACCACGGTTGAGGTGCGCGACCTGTTCTTCGCCACGCCCGCAAGGCTCAAATTCATGAAGGGCGAGCGCGCCGAAAGCTCGGCCATCGGCGACGTGGTCAAGCGCATCGCCATCGCCTTTCCCGCCGTGCGCTTCACCCTGGCCGGGCCGGACCGCTCGACGCTGGAGCTGCCGGCGACCGAGGACGGCCCGGAAGGCCGGCTGCGCCGGGTGGCACAGGTGATGGGCGCCGACTTTCCGGACAATGCGATCGCCATCGACGCGATGCGGGACGGCGTGCATCTCGTCGGCCATGTCTCGGTCCCCTCCTTCACCCGCGCCAACGCGCTGCAGCAATACGCTTATGTCAACGGCCGCCCGGTGCGTGACAAACTGATCGCCGGCGCCATTCGCGGCGCCTTCGCCGACGTGCTGCCGCGCGACCGCCATGCCGTCACCGTGCTGTTCCTGACGCTCGATCCGGCGATCGTCGACGTCAACGTCCATCCGGCCAAGGCGGACGTTCGCTTCCGCGATCCGGGGCTGGTGCGCGGGCTGATCGTCGGCGCTATCCGCGAAGCGCTGGCCAATGCCGGCATCCGCGCCGCCACCACCGGGGCCGCCGGCATGATGGCGGCGTTCCGGCCAGGCGCCGCATCCTATGCGCATGGCGGCCCGGCCAACGGTCACCGCAGCTACGAGGCCGCCTATCGGGCATCCGGCTTTTCCGGGTTCGATCCTGCCCGTTCGCCGCAGCGGCCGCTCGATATGGGCGACGGGTTCGGCGAGGACGAGCAGGCGGCCTTCGACGCGGGGCCGCTGCACAGCGCCGATGCGCGCGCCGGGCAAAACGAAGCGGCGGAAACGCTGCTCGGCACGGCGCTGGGCGCGGCGCGCGCGCAAGTGCACGAGAATTATATCGTCGCCCAGACCAGGGATTCGCTTGTCATCGTCGACCAGCATGCGGCGCATGAGCGGCTGGTCTACGAGGCCTTGAAGAACGCCCTCCACTCACGCGCGGTGCCGTCGCAGATGCTGCTGTTGCCCGAGATTGTCGACCTGTCGGAAGAGGATGCCGAGCGGCTTGCCATACACTCCGAGACGCTGGCCCGCTTCGGCCTCGGCATCGAGCGCTTCGGCCCCGGTGCCGTCGCGGTGCGCGAGACGCCGTCGATGCTCGGCGAGACCAACGTCCAGCAGCTGGTGCGCGATCTCGCCGACGAGATCGCCGACAACGACACGGTCGACACGCTGAAGGAGCGGCTGGACAAAATAGCCGCGACCATGGCCTGCCACGGCTCGGTGCGTTCTGGGCGGCTGCTCAAACCGGAAGAGATGAACGCGCTGCTGCGCCAGATGGAGGCGACGCCCGGCTCCGGCACCTGCAACCACGGCCGCCCGACCTACATCGAACTCAAGCTGGCGGATATCGAGCGGCTGTTTGGGCGGCGATAAGAAACTCGCAGGACGCAGCCCCCACCCGGACCTTCGGTCCGACCTCCCCACAAGGGGGAGGTAGGGAGCCTACCCGCCGACGCCTCGCGAGGAGCTTACCCTCCCCCTTGGGGGAGGGTCGCTGCGAAGCAGCGGGGTGGGGGTACGAAGAGAGCCGCTGTACAGCGGCTCTCTTCGAGTCAAGCACAGCCCCAAACCCTTTGCTCATCTCTTCCAATTCACCACGATGACGCCGCCCAGCGCCAGCGCCCCGCCGATGATGCCGAGCACCGTCGGCACCTCGCCCAGCCAGAAGAAGCCGATCACCGTCGCCACCGGCGACACCAAATAGAGGAAATTGGAAGCGCGCGCCGCCGGCAGCCGGGAAAGTGCTGTTGCCCAGGCGGCATAGGCGATGAGGCTGGGCACGATGCCAAGAAAGATGACGGCGCCGAGCCCGGCGGTGTCGGCGACCGCCGCTTGCGCCAGACCGCTCGGCAGGAACGGCGACAGGCAGAGCGCGCCAAGCACCATGTTCGAGGCCGAGATGGTCAGCGGGTGGTGGCGACCAAACAGCGGCTTCTGGACGATGGTGTTGACGGCCGAGCACAGCGCCGAGCCGAGGACAAGCAGCGCACCATTGTTGAAATGCAGCCCTTGCCCCTCGCCCATGGCGATGATCCCGATACCGGCGAAGGACAGGAATGTGCCGGCCCAGGCCAGGCCCGAGAAGCGTTCGCCGAGCAGCGCCATCGCCATGATGGCGGTGAAGATCGGGCTGACATTGATGATGAAGCCGGCCGCACCGGCCGAAACGGTCAGCTCGCCGAAATTGAGCATCACCGTGTAGAGTGCGACGAAGACGGCACCACCGAAGACAAAGCGCCAGAGTTCATCGAGTTTGGGCAGTGCCGGCCGCTTGACCGCGAGGAAGATCGCCGCCGGAACCGCGGCGATGGCAAAGCGCAGCGCGCCGAGTTCCAGCGGCCCGAAAGCGGCAAGGCCGGCGCGGATCCCCGGAAAGGCGGAGGCCCAGCCGACCACCGTCAGCGCCACCGCGATGGCAGCCGTGGCATCCATGCGCTGTGTCGTATTCAACGTGCCGGTGTAAGCGCTCATTTGGGTGTCCTCGCGATCCAATGCCATGAAGTAGAGAAACGCTATTGCGGGTCGGTTGACAAACGAACAAATCGAGGATCACCTGTGACTATGGATCACAGCTTAGACCCGATGCTGCCGCTCGAAACGCTGCGCGCCTTCGACGCCGCGGCTCGGACCGGCAGCTTTTCGGCGGCGGCCGAGAAGCTCAACATCACCCACGGCGCCGTCAGCCGGCAGATCGCCAAGCTCGAGGGCTGGCTTGGGCTGAAAGTCTTCGATCGCGGCGCGCGCGGCGTCTCTCTGACCGTCGAAGGCAATCGCCTGCATCTGCGCACCACCGAAGCCTTTGCCCTGATCGCCAGCAATTCGGACCGTTGGGTAGAGCCGCGCGGCACGGCGGTGGTGCGGCTGACCTCGATCCCTTCGGTCAGCGGGCTGTGGCTGATGCCGCGCATGGCGGCGCTGGAGAACCACCCGTCCAAGCTGCGTATCGTGCTCGACGTCGACATCCGCCAAGGCGATCTTGCCGACGAGGGCATCGACCTGTCGATCCGCTGCGGGCGCGGTCGCATTCCGGGCCGGATCTCGGTGCAGCTTTTCGAAGAATATGTGTTCCCGGTCGCCTCGCCGGGACTGGCCAGGGAGATCGGTCGCGGAGAACCCGCCCGACTGCTCGAATTTCCGGTGATCAATGATTCCGACGCTTCGGCCTGGCGCGCCTGGTTTGCGGCGCAGGAGATGGACTATCGGCCGCGGCCGCACGACCGCCGTTTCGAGGACTACAACCTCGTGCTCGACGCCGCCGCGCACGGGCTCGGTATTGCGCTGGCACGTCCGCCGTTGACGGTGGACCAATTGAAATCGGGCCGCATCGTCGCCGTAGACGAGCGCAGTGCGCTAAGCCCGATATCCTACTGGCTCGACCGGCCGCTGGGGCGCCCGCGCGCCGCCGCCGCCGAACTCGCCCGGCGCATCGCCGTCCAGGCCGGGCTGTCAGCGGAGAAGATCGAAGAGTTTATCATCGCCGAGGAATGAGATGTCTAAGGCGCGTCGCGTTCGACCGGCCTGATGCGACGTGTTTCAGGTTCTTGTGTTTATGCATGTCGTTATCGCAAAACCGCTGCACACTTTTGCGCGACATGCATTGGCATCCGGTTTGCCGGCTTGTTCGAGCAAGTGCCACCAGAAACAGAACCAGGCAAGGCCAACCGAGCTTGACCTCGCCGCAATTTGTGGCGATGACATCGTCATGAATTTGGGCACCACCCCATGATGAACCGTTTCGAAGGACCCGGCGGCAAGGAAGCCCGCATCCGCTATCTCGACGGCGACTTCCAGGTGACCAGCCCCGGCGCCTTCGTGCGCTGCGCGGTGACCGGCGAGAGCATCCCGCTCGACGAGCTCAAATATTGGAGTGTCGCCAGGCAGGAACCCTATGTGAACGCCGCTGCCTCGCTGCGCCGCGAGATCGAAGCGCATCCGGAACTGCGCCGCCGACGCTAGTCCAGCGCAAATGGAAGCCGCCCCGTTGCGATCCTTCGCGCGCCGCCTCCTGCCGCGACGTCAAGCCGGCGACACCGAAACCTTAGAGGTTATCTTGAAATAAAAAACCCGCCTCGGGGCCCGAGGGCAGGTCTCGGTGAATCATCACCATAACCGAATTAGTAGCATAGCTGCCGGCACAAAGCAAGAACAAAATACGTTCGACCGGCGGAAAGCTGCAAATTCCAGTCCCGCATTGCCTCGGTGCTCAAGCTTCTGGTCAGCCTTTAAGCCGGCGCTGCCGCCAGGCATCCAGCGTCTCGTCGATGATGCGTTGCGGCACATGGTCGAGTTCGAAGACGGTGTCGATCTCCAGCACATCGAGCCGGTCGAGGAATTCCGGCGGTGCCGCGCCGTGACGCAGGCGGGCAGCGTCCTTGGCGGTGGTAATGAGGCCAAGCCCGGCTTTACGTGCCGTCGCCGCCAATTCGGCAAGCTCGTCCGCACTGTAGAAATGATGGTCAGGAAACGGTCGGGTCAGCGCAAGCTCGCCGCCGGCCTCGATTACGGTGTCGAAAAACCTGTCGGGATGGCCAATGCCGGCGAACGCCAGGAAACGCCTGCCGGCCAGCGTCACCTTGCTGCTCGGGGCAGTGTGCGCCTCGAAGATCGGCCTGCCGGCGCGCGCTGCCTGGCGCACGACCGTGTCGGCCGCGGTGCCCTCGCCCATCTTCAGCAAGGCGCTGGTGAAGACCAGTTGGTCGACGATGTTTGCCCGCAGAGGCCCGCCGGGGATGACGCGGCCATTGCCGATGCCATGGCGCGCATCGACAACGACCAGCGCATAGTCGATGTGGATGCGCGCGCTCTGAAAACCGTCATCCATGATCAAGAAATCGCAGCCGAGCTTCTCCAGCAGAAGCCTGGCGCCCGCGGCCCGGTTCGGCGTCACCGCGACCGGCGCGTGTTCGGCCAGAAGCAGCGGCTCGTCGCCGACATGCTTGGCGGCGTCGTGGTGCGGATCGACGATATGCGGCTGCGCGAAGGAGCCGCCATGGCCGCGCGACAGGAAACCCGGATTGAGCCGCATGCGCCTGGCCTGCTCGGCCAGCGCGATCGCCACCGGCGTCTTGCCGGTGCCGCCGACGGTGAAGTTGCCGACGCAAAGCACCGGCGCCTCAACCTTTTCGCGCGGCGCGTGCCGCATGCGGCGACCGGCGACAAGCGCATAGACGGCGGAGAGCGGCGACAGCGCCGTGACCCGCCAATCGGGCTCCTCCCACCAGAAGGGCGGCGCTTCCGAGGTCACGTCAGCGCCCGTTCGCGCCCTTCAGGCGCGACTTGACGACCAGCGGCTGGATATAGGGCTCGAGCGACCTGAGCGTATGCGCCAGCGCACCGCGCATCTCGTCGACCGTCGCCGCNCCCGCCGCCATCATCTCATGGCGGGCCGCCTCGTTGGTCAAAAGGAAATTAACGGCGCCGGCCAGCATATCGCGGTCGCGCACCAGCTTGGCGCCGCCGCTATCGAGCAGGCGCTGATAGGCCTCGCGAAAATTCTGGACGTTGCGGCCGGCAAGCACCGCTGTCTCCAGCATGGCTGGTTCCAGCGGGTTCTGGCCGCCCTCGGAAGTCAGCGAACGGCCGACAAAGGCGATTTCCGTCAGCCTCAGATAAAGCCCCATCTCGCCGATCGTGTCGCCGAGCAGAATATCGGTGTCGGCGGTGATCCTGTCGCCCTTGCTGCGCTGCGCCAGCTTCAGGCCCATGCCGGAAATCTGGGCGGCCAGCTGCCCGGCGCGATCGGGATGGCGCGGCACGATGATGGTCAAAAGCCCATGGTGGCGCTTGTGCAGCATGGCATGAACTTCGGCGGCGACCGCCTCTTCGCCGTCATGGGTCGAGATCGCCGCCCAGGTCGGGCGGCCGCCGATCTGGCGTTTCAGCGCCGCCAACGCCCGTTCGTCGGCCGGCGGCGGCGCGGTGTCGACCTTGAGATTGCCGGATACGGTGACCGGCCTGGCGCCGAGCGAAAGGAAGCGCTCGCCATCGAGGTCCGACTGGGCGACGACATGGGCAAGATTTTCGAACAATGCTTCGGCAATGTTGGCGCGCTTCTTCCAGGACTTGAAGGAGCGGTCGGACAGCCTGCCGTTGACCAGAACCTGCGGCACGCGGCGGGCGCCGAGTTCCAGGATGGTCATCGGCCAGATCTCCGATTCGGCGATGATCGCCAGGTCCGGCTGCCAATGGTCGAGGAAGCGGCTGACCGCCGGCTTGAGGTCGAGCGGCACATATTGGTGGATGATGCGGTCGCCCAGCCGTTTTTCGGCGACCTGCGCCGAGGTGACCGTGCCCGTCGTCAGCACGATGTTGACGCCGTAATCGAGAATGCTCTCGACCAGCGGCACGACGGCGATGGTCTCGCCGACGCTGGCTGCATGGATCCAGATCACCGGGCCTTCGGGACGCTCGCGTCCGGCGACGCCGTAGCGTTCACGCCGGCGAATGCGGTCCTCCTTGCCTCTGGAAGTGCGCCAGGCGACGTAAGGTCCGACCAGCGGGTAAGCGGCGGCCCCGGCGAAGCGGTAGGCCGTCAGGAAGGCGCGGGCCCAGCGCATACTCATTTCGAACCGTCCACAAGGCGATAGGCCTCGGCGGTCGCGGCATTGAGCGAGGCCGTGACCTCCTGGCGCTTGCGTTCCATTTCCGCGGCGTCGGCGTTGGCCGGCACGAAGATAGGCGTGCCGACGACAATCGAGGAGCGGCCGAAGGGCAAGTTGATCGTCGTCTTGTCCCAGCTGCCCTCGATCACCTTGCGGCGGCTGGTGGCTATCGCGGCAGGCAGGATCGGCCGGCCGGACAGCCGCGCCAGAAGGACGACGCCGAGCCCCGCATCGCGCGGCGTGCCGTGGGGAATATCAGCAATCATGGCGACATTCTTGCCGGTGGCGAGCGACTTTTTGAGGGCGATGAGCGCCTTGGCCCCGCCCTTGTCGAGATGCCTTGCGCTTTCGCGCCCGCCAGAGCCGCGCACCGCCTCGATGCCGAATTTCTCGACCATCAGCGCGTTGAGCTCGGCATCGGCGCTGCGCGATACCATGGCAACCAGCGGCCGTCCCTTGGGATAGTAGGCCGGGGTCAGCAGGTGCTGGCCGTGCCAGAGCGCGATGATGCCAGGCTCGAGCTGCGCATAGGCGCCGCCGGAAAACTTGGCCGATCCGTCGACCATGCGGTTGGTCAAGCGGACAAGGCGGACGAAATACGCAAACAGCGCGGCAAGCGCATTCTTGACGAATCGCGACTGCGCCAGCGGTTCGCGGATCTTGCGCCAGAACGTCTTCGGCTTGCGACGTCTGACCGCCGACCGCGGGGCTGATCGCTTGACCGCTTCATGGTTCATCGATGTCAACCGACAGCCTTGTTTTCGGGGTCGAGCAGGCGGTGCAGGTGAACGACGAAATAGCGCATATGGGCATTGTCGACGCTAGCTTGCGCCTTGGCCTTCCAGACGGCGTGCGCCGATTGATAGTCCGGATAGATGCCGACAATATCGAGCGCGTCGAGATCGCGGAATTCGGTGCCGCCCAGCTTCTTGAGTTCGCCGCCGAACACCAGGTGCAAAAGCTGTTTCTTTCCGTCTTCAGCGGCCATGTCGATCCTTCACATATCGTGAGTTTGGGACAGGTCTAGACCAAAGCCGCCGACTTTGGAACTATTGATAGTGGTCAATTGTCCAGCCCGGCGATGACGCCGGCGAGCACGGCGAGGAGTTCGCCGCTGCCGGCGGCGAGCGATCCGTGACGGATCACTTCGCCGGCATAGAGCGGCGCGCGGCCATGCCGATCGAGCAAGGCGCCGCCTGCCTCGCGCAGGATGAGATCAGCCGCGGCGATGTCCCAGTCATGCGCGTTGGCCTTGACGAAGGTCGCATCGAGCTGGCCGCCGGCGATCATCGCCAGCCGGTAGGCGAGCGAAGGAATATAGAGCACGCGCTTCAGCCGTTTGTGCCATTTCGCCGGCATCAGGTCGATCATCGCCTTCGGTCCGGCGATTTCGGCCGTTTCCGACGGCGGACGCACGCTGATGCGCCTGCCGTTCAGGAATGCGCCCTCGCCCGGCAGCGCCCAATAGATTTCGCCCTTCGCCGGGCAGTCGAGTACGCCGGCAAGCGTTCGGCCGTTCTCGACCACAGCGACGCTGACGCACCATGTGGGCAGCCCTTCGAGGAAGCCGCGTGTGCCGTCGATCGGATCGACGACAAAGGTGCGGCGCGCGACGAGCCTTACCGGGTCGTCGACGGTTTCCTCCGACAGCCAGCCATAATCCGGCCGGGCCGCCAGCAAGGTCTCGCGCAGATATTTGTCGGCGGCGTGATCGGCTTCGCTGACCGGCGAGGTGCCGCCCTTCATCCACACCTGCGGATTGTTGTTGAAGTACTGCATCGCGATGAGCCCCGCCTCGCGGGCGGCATCGCGCAACAGCTGCAGGTCTTCAGTAGCGCCGGCCGAGACGGCCGGGTCAAGCTCCGGCAAGGGTCATTCCTTCGATCAAAAGCGTGGGCGCGGCAGTGCCGAAATTGCGGTCGAGATCGCTCGCCGGAACCATGTTGAGGAACATCGTCTTCAGATTGGAGGCGATGGTCACCTCGGCGACGGGATAGGCCAGCTCGCCATTTTCGATCCAGAAGCCGGAAGCGCCGCGGCTATATTCGCCCGTCACCATGTCGACGCCCTGGCCGAACACTTCGGTGACGTAGAAGCCGGACTTGAGCGACTTGATCAGCTCTTCCGGCGTGTTTTCCCCGGGCTCGATGGCGAGATTGGTCGACGACGGCGAGACCGACGAGCCGCTGCGCGAGCCGCGCCCATTGGTGACGAGGCCGAGTTCCCGAGCCGCCGAAGTCGATAGGAACCAGTGGTTGAGCACGCCCTTGTCGACCATGAACAGTTTTTCGCCCTCGACGCCTTCGCCGTCGAACGGGCGCGAGGCCTGTCCACGGCGCCGGAGCGGCTCGTCGGTGACGGTGATTGCGGCCGAAGCCACCTTCTTGCCCATCATCTCGCGGAGAAAGCTGGTCTTGCGCGCCACCGCGGCGCCATTGATGGCACCGGCAAGGTGGCCGGCAATGCCGCGCGCCACACGCGGATCGAACACCACGTCGACAGGCCCGGTCGCCGCCTTGCGCGCGCCAATGCGGCGTACAGCGCGCTCACCGGCCTTGCGGCCGATGTCTTCCGGCGCGTCGAGATCGGAAAAATGCTGGCGCGAGGAGAATTCGTAGTCGCGCTCCATGCCGGTGCCCTCGCCGGCGATCACGCTGGTCGAGCGTGAAAAACGCGAGGCGACGTAATGGCCGACGAAGCCGTGAGAGGTGGCGAGCACCAGGCCGCCGAGCCCGGCACTGGCGCCACTGCCGGCCGAATTGGTGACGCCCTTGACGGCAAGCGCCGCCGCTTCGGCGGCAAGCGCTGCTTCCTTCAACTGGTCCGCCGACACCTCGGTGGCGTCGAACAGATCGAGGTCGCGCGGTTTCTTGACCAGCAAGGCCGGGTCGGCGAGGCCCTGATAGGGATCCTCGGGGGACACCTTGGCCATGGCGACGGCGCGCTCGGCCAGCATATTGGGGTCGGATGCCGCCGTTGCCGAAACGCTCGCTACCCGCTTGCCGACGAAGACGCGCAGCGAGACGTCCTCGCTCTCGGACGCCTCTGTGCCTTCGACCTTGCCAAGCCGCACCGACACGCCGGTCGAGCGGCCGCGTACCGCAACGGCATCGGCGGCATCGGCGCCGGCCCGTTTGGCAGCCTCGACCAGGGCCGCGACGCGATCGGTCAGTTTCGCTGCGTCGAGCGTATCGGTCATGCGCATGATCCTGTTATTTCCGGCCGGCTGAAGGGCAGCCGCTGCTGCACCATCTATTGTCCCGATGCGCCTTCTGCAATGGCGAAGCGGGCAAACCGGGTGCATCAAGCGCCGAAACAGGACCGCAGGCCGCAGGCGGATGAACGGCGAGCGAGATCGACAATCCCTCAGGAAGCGGCCACCGGCGTCCAGATCACGTCGTCGATCCTGAGCGCGCCGGTGGCAAGCATCACCAGCCGGTCGAAGCCGAGCGCGGCGCCGCTCGCCTGCGGCATGATGGCGAGCGCGGCGAGGAAGTCCTCGTCGATCGGGTAGCGTTCGCCATAGACGCGCTGCTTCTCATCCATTTCGGCGGCAAAGCGCAGGCGCTGCTCGGCCGGATCGGTCAACTCGCCAAAGGCGTTGGCGAGTTCGACGCCGCAGCAATAGAGCTCGAAGCGCTCGGCGGTGCGCGGATCGTCGGCGCTCGGCCGGGCCAATGCCGCCTCCGAGATCGGATATCCGAAAAGAATGGTGTTGCGCCCCTGCCCAAGCGCCGGCTCGATTTTTTCGACCATCACCCGGCTGAACAGGTCGGCCCAATTGTCGTCGGGCGCGGTCCGCAATCCGGCCTGGACCAGGGCGGCATGCAACCCCGCGCGGTCGGTGCTGCCATCGGCTGCAACCGTCGCCAGCAGATCGATGCCGGCATGGCGCATGAAAGCTTCGGCGACGCTCAACCGTTCCGGCTCGGCGAACGGATCGGCTTCACGGCCGCGGAAGCTAAAACGCTTCGCTCCGGCCCGTTCGGCCGCCAGCGCTACGAGCTCGGCGCAATCGCGCATCAGGCTCTCATAGGTCTCGCCGACGCGGTACCATTCGAGCATGGTGAACTCAGGATGGTGCAAGGGGCCGCGCTCGCGGTTGCGCCAGACAGCCCCGAGGCTGAAGATGCGCTCCTCGCCGGCGGCAAGCAGCTTCTTGCAGGCGAATTCCGGCGACGTGTGGAGGTAGAGCGGCTGGCGCTGCCCGTCCGGCCCGATCGCCTCGGTGGCAAAGGCCGACAGGTGCGCTTCATTGCCGGGCGAGACCTGCAGGGCCGATGTCTCCACCTCGACGAAGTCGCGGCGGCCGAACCAATCGCGCATCCCGGCGGCAATGGCATTGCGCAGGATCAGCCGCGGCCGGCGGTCGGCGTGGACATGCGGCGTCCACCACGGCGAGGCGGCGGTCATCGGCTTCAGGGGAATTGCACAGAGGGCTGGCGATTGCGGCCAAGATGCGCTAGGCCGCACGCAACGGCCTCTCCAGCCGATTTGCGCCAATAAATTTTATCAGGATGGAAACCCGTGAAGGTCATCGCCAGCTCCTTACGCAAAGGCAACGTCGTCGAAAAGGACGGCAAGCTTTATGTGATCCTCTTTGCCGAAAACATTCATCCTGGCAAGGGTACGCCGGTCACCCAGCTCGACATGCGGCGTATCTCCGACGGGGTAAAGGTTTCCGAGCGTTACCGCACCACCGAGCAGGTCGAGCGCGCCTATGTCGAGGAGCGCGAGCACACGTTCCTCTACCGTGACGGCGAAGGCTTTCACTTCATGAATCCGGAGACTTACGACCAGGTCGCGGTGCCGGAAAGCGTGGTCGGCGACATGGCGCCTTATCTGGTGGAAGGCATGCCGGTGCAGATCTCGCAATACAACAACATCGCCATCTCGCTGGTACTGCCGCAGCGCGCCACTTTCGAGGTGGTCGAGACCGAGCCGGTGACCAAGGGCCAGACGGCGTCCTCGTCCTACAAGCCGGCAACGCTGTCCAACGGCGTGCGTACCCTGGTGCCGCCACACATCAGCGCCGGCACCCGCGTGGTGGTGATGACCGCCGATGGCGCCTATGTCGAGCGCGCGAAGGATTGAGGCGCGAAGTCTGACACGCCTCGCCGAAAGCGTCGCGGCGGCCGGTCATCGTCTACCGCTTTGTGCCAGGGGCTTTCGGGCATTGGGACGCTGCACGCAGACCGAAGCGTCAACGCCCTGCCAGTTCTTTCCTATTGTACGACGCCAGCGGGCAATCTCTGAGCCTCGAGCAACGCCGACCGTCCCTTTCGCCAGGTGCCAGGTGGAATGCCGACGAACTTTTTGAAGGCGCGATTGAAGGCGGCTTCCGACTCGTAGCCGACCTCGGCACCCGCTTGCGCGATGCTCATTTCGGGCCGTTCGAGCAAGCGTCCTGCCAGTTGCAGACGCCAGCGAGCAAGATAATGCATGGGGGAGACCTCGACATAGTGGGTAAAGCGGCTCGCAAACGCCGTGCGCGAGAGCCCTACTTCGCGGGCGAGCCGGTCCAATGTCCATTCCTCCCTTGGGCGAGCGTGGATGAGCCGGAGCGCCTCCCCGACGTGTGGATCCCGTAGGCCTGACAGCCAGCCGCGCGAATCGTCGGGGAGGGTCTCGAGATGGCGGCGGATGATCTCGACAAACATCAGCTCGCTCAGCTTGGCGAGGATCGTCTCACAGCCCGCCCGCCCACTGCCACCTTCAGCCAGCGCCAGCCGAAAAAGGTCGATAACCCAGCTGCTTCCATCGGCGGGCTTGCGGGCACACAGGATGGCCGGCAATGCGGCCAGGAGAGGATTGAAGGGACGTGCATCGCAGCCAAGATACCCGCAAATGAACCGGGTCCGCTCGTCTCCCCCGCCACCATGGATCACCGCGAACGGCAGGCTCTCGTCTATCGGCCGATAATACATCGCCATATTGGGTTCGCCCCGCGCCCCCGGCGAGGAGCTCAACACGTTCGGAACACCACCGGGGAAGACAACGACATCACCGGCGTTGACGAGCACCGGCGGCACCGAATCGTCTCCCAGCGCGGCCCAGCACGAGCCCGACATCACGGCATGAAAAGAAATGATGTGCTCTGCCTCCGGCATGACGGCGGCGGCAATGTCGGCCGTGCCCGGCGACTCGCCAACCCAGGGAGAGCTGGCGTCGACGTCGAAATAGATCGCACCGGTGAGGCGAACGGCTCGGAGCACATCGGAAAGGACATCCATGCACTACACCTCCGGAAACGATCGGCTACTCCCTTTGACAACGAGTTTTTCCGCCAGGCATCTCGAACTATCCGGCAATATGGCCGCCCGAGCAACTATCCATCCGGTCTAATCCTACTCTGAACGATCGGGCAACAGAAATGGACGATGTGACATTTGCGGGAACAGCGGGCGGGATTAGCGTTTCATCGGCCGGCCGACAGGTCCAATAACAGGGAGGAATGTCATGAACGATGAAGACATCACCAAATTCGCAGCAAGCCTGCGAGGCGAAGTCATCCGCGCCGGCGACGCCCGCTATGACGAGGCCCGCAAGCTCTACAACGGCATGATCGACAAGCGGCCGCTGATGATCGCCCGCTGTGTCGACGTCGCCGACGTAATCACAGCGGTGAATTTCGGCCGCGACAACAATTTGCTGGTTGCGGTACGTGGCGGCGGCCATAACGGACCAGGATTGGGGAGCTGCGACGACGGTCTGGTGATCGACCTGTCGGCGATGAACGGCGTGCGCGTCGATCCGGATGCCCGCACGGCGCGGGTGGGCCCGGGCTGCACTCAGGGCGACCTCGACCATGCCACCCATGCCTTTGGCCTGGCCGTACCGGCGGGCATCATCTCGACCACCGGGGTCGCCGGACTGACGCTGAGCGGCGGCCATGGCTATCTGACGCGCAAATATGGCCTGACCATCGACAATCTGATCGAGGCCGATGTCGTGCTTGCCGATGGAAGCTTCGTCACCGCCAGCAAGGAGCGGAACCCCAACCTGTTCTGGGCGCTTCGCGGCGGCGGCGGCAATTTCGGCATCGTCACCAGCTTTGTGTTCAAGCTCCACCAGGTCAGCATGGTCTTTGCGGGGCCGATCGCATGGGATCAGCGCCACGCCCGCACCATCATGCAGCATTATCGCGAGTTCCTGCCGAACGCGCCCGAAGAACTCGGGATCTTTCTCGGGCTCAAGACCGTCCTCTCGAGCGCACCCTTCCCGGAAGAGTTTTGGGGAAAGCGGATGTGTCTGCTGATGTGCTGCTACAACGGCCCGGAGGAAAAGGGCAGAGAGGCGCTGGCCCCGCTGCTCGATGCGCTGCCCGCGCCCTGGTTCAACTGGATGGGAACGATGCCCTATCCCGCGGTGCAGAGCATGTTCGATGGGCTCTACCCAAAGGGAATGCAGTGGTACTGGCGGGGCGATTTCGTCAAGACGCTGTCCGACGAGGCGATCGACGCCCATCTCAAGCAGGCGGCGAAGACGCCGAGCGAGCTATCGCTCATGCACCTCTACCCGATCGATGGTGCGGTCCATCGCGTCGGCAAAGACGAGACACCCTGGAATTACCGTGATGCGACCTGGTCGATGGTCATCGCCGGGATCGATCCGGACCCACAGAAAGCGGGGCCGGTGACGCGCTGGACCAAGGCCTACTGGGAGGCCGTGCATCCGTTCGATCTGGGCGGCGCCTACCTGAACTTCATGATGGATGACGAGGGCGATGCAAGGCTCAAGGCGGCTTATGGCGACAACTATGAGCGCCTGGCTACGCTGAAGAAGAAATACGACCCAAACAACCTCTTCCGGGTGAACCAAAACATTCGACCGGCTGCTTGACGGCGGCCCTCGTCAGGCCGGCAAGCGTACCGGCCGGCCCAGCTAAGGCTCGGCCGGTACGATAGCTGCCGGTCAGGACGCTCTGATCCAGACCAGCATCTCGCCGGAATCGTGGTGTCCCAGGCGAAATACGGCACGGTGACTTTTGCTTCCTCGACCGCCGGTGATTTTCAAACGCCTCTTTCCTGTCAATAGCCGACAGCGTGACGACGCCGCCGGGCACGTTCGAGAGCTGACTACATTTGAAACCAGGCCAGACGACCGCCGAATGGCGTCCAATGAGCCATGCCGGGCTGCTTTTCAGGCTACCCCGCGCTTCTGATCGTAGTGGGCCGCGTACTGTCCATGCACAAGTCCGGACCTGTTTGGCGACACCATCATGACTGGATCGTTCGCACATGATCGACAAAATGACCCGGAAATGACCGAGATACAAAGCTTTCCTTCAGTTGTGCATCAATAAGCCGCGACAATTTTTTAGCCAATCTTTAGGCAAATTCTCAGGTTTATCGACAGACAGCAGACAATTCGGCAAAACGGTCTTTGCTGGATTTATGTGGATGGGCAATGCATCCCTACTTGACACCGGGACAAGCTGAAGAGCTATGCTGAACATGGGTCGCAAGTTTGCGCGGAGGGAATCTGTTCATGGATTTCATCGAGAGTTGGTTTGGTATTTCACCTGACGGCGGCGACGGATCGACCGAAGATCTCTACATACTTGCCGTTGTCGCAATATTGGCGCTCGCATTCCACAAGCGCATCGTGCAGTTCGCGCGCGGTTTCTTCGCGCGGAAATAGCCCGCGTACCGTTCGAGCCCAGCTTTATTCGTCTGACCAGAGTACAAACGGCACCAGTCGTCTGACACTCCAATACACTGTTGCCGCGCGAATCCCGTTGTTATCAGAGCGTTGCCCTGCGTTAGCTTCAGAGGGGAAGTCGATGCGAGGAATAGCGGCAATCCTGCGAGCACTGTTCTCCGCCTGGATTCCGGCACTGATCGAGATGGCTCGCCGTTTCTGTCGCCGGTGGCGGCTAGGGGGTGATCGCCGGGTCGACCAGAAAGGGTCCCGGGCGCATTGCGTACCGATCGACCACCCTGCTTTCTGCCGGCCTGACCCGCTGATCTACGATCAGTATTACCTGATCGGCCTTGGTCTCGCGGTCACCTGGGATAATCCCGATATCGAGCTACGCCAGGGTGGTGTGCCCGTTCCCGCCGGCAGGTTGCAGGCGGACACCGACTACGAGGTGCGGGTTCGCGTATGGAACGCCTCCCCGGATGCCGTCGTCGTCAAGATGCCGGTCCATCTGTCCTATCTGTCGTTTGGCATCGGAACCGTGTCGAATCCGATAGCCACCAGGCCGGTCTCGGTCGGGGTGATCGGATCCGCCAGCCAGCCTGGGTTCGTCTCCTTCGACTGGCATACGCCGCGGCAAGCAGGTCACTATTGCCTGCAAGCTTTGCTCGACCCGGCCGATGACGCCAACTTCGCCAACAATCTCGGGCAAGAAAATACCGATGTCGGACTGGCGCAGTCGCCAGCAACATTTCAATTCGAGTTGCGCAACGCTACCCGTCGGCCGCATCGGTACCGGTTCACCGTCGATGCCTACACCATTCCGCCGCTCGGCCCCTGTCGCGACGACCGGCAGCCAACGGAAGAGACCGCCAAGGCGGAGCAAAAGCGCCGGCTGGCGGCACACTTGCCGTCGGCTCATCCCCTGCCGCCGGGCTGGAAGGTCGAGATTTCGCCTGACCTGCCGTCGCTGGCGCCGGGCGAACAGGTGACGATCACGGCGGTCGCTACGCCGCCGGACGGCTGGACCGGGCGGCAAGCCCTCAATCTGAATGCATTTGACGAGGGTGACCGCGCCAGCGGCGGCGTCACCTTGACCGTCCTCAGCAGCTTGGAGCCGTGATGGCCACCGACGACAAATCCTGGACCAAGTGCACGACCGCCGACGAGGTGATTTCGGTCAACCAGTACATCAGCGCGGCGATTACCAGCGGCATATTCGCAGCCGTGATGGTCGTGGTGGTGGTCGCGATGGGCGAGCCGTGGTGCATACCGATCGCGCTGGTGGTGACTGAGATTGTGTGGATTCTCGCTTATTGCGACTGGTGGCTCAACAAACGGCTGGTTTGCCTGGGCGAGCCGGTGAGTATCGTCGGCATGGTCATCAGCATCGAGCCGCCGTCGGAGAAGACCTGGCCAGGAAGCCTGGACTCCGACTACAGCCTCAATTTGCTGCTGCCGAACAACCCGGTGGGCGTCTCCCAGGCCGTTGCCGCCGCCAGTGCCCCGTTCGGCTATCTGATGGCCGAAAACGCAATCACCTCCTCGCACGGCTTTCTGTTCACGGGGAACCCGGCGGAGGACAAGGTGACCGGAGTAAAGTCAGAGGCGCTGCATGTGGAGTTCGAAGGGGCATCGATCCATGACCTGCAGACCGTCAACATCCTCGCCCTGATCGCCGCCCTGGCAGCGCTGGCGCTATGCATGTCGGGCGTCGGCGTGGTCGTCGCCTACGTATTGGCGCTTCTCGCCTTGCTCGCTTCGCTGCTCGGCGCGGCCTTCAGCAGTTCGGACACCGCTAGTCCGAGCGACGCCGGCCTGCCCAGCATCGAGACCAACAAAGGCGATGGAACCGGAGCGACAATCCAGGGGGTGACCGGCCGGTGGGTCTATGATGCCGGACACATCCACGACAGCTTTCATGAAGGCCACAACGAACTGCATCCGGTCCAACAGGCCCAGATTCTGGGACGGCCATGGGACGGCGACTGGCCCGACGATATCGACGAAATCGTTCGGGGCTACCAGGACGGCTACGCGCAGTCCCAGGATCCGCTCACCAAGGCGCAACAGGCCCGGCCCGGCTCCCGGTGGTCGGTTCATCCCTATGTTGACGGCTGCAACGACACCGTCCGGCCAGATCAGCCTCCGCACTAAGCCAGTCAAGCTGTTGGACACGATAGTTCGAATCCCGATACCGCGCTGGTGTACTCGGCCCTTGAGAATTCTTCAGCCTTCGGCAACATGGCGGCAAGGCTGAGAGCATGAGGATGAGCAAGGTCATTTCCGCCGCATCACGGCGTTCGCCGCGCAAGACACCGATGGCGCTGACCGAGGCGCTGGTCGCCCGCACCTTGCGTGCGGTCGAGGATGCCGGGCCGACGCCGGGCATGGTCTACATGACCGATGCCGATTACGCGCGCATTCGCGACGAGGTGCTGGCCGGCGCGCCGGGCGGGCCGGTGAAGCTGTTCGCCTATGGCTCGCTGCTGTGGAAGCCGGCCGGCGAGGTCAGGGGTGGCGAACGGGCCGTGGCGACGGGCTGGCATCGTTCGTTCTGTTTTACGGTGCAGCGCTTCAGGGGCACCATCGAGCAGCCCGGCCTGATGATGGCCCTCGACCGCGGCGGCCAGTGTCAGGGCATGGTATTCGAGATCGCCGAGCCAGTGGGGGCCAATCTCGAAACGTTGCTGCGACGTGAGATGACCATCCTGCCGGCCGTCAACGTGCCGCGCTGGCTGCAGGTCAGGACGGGCGACGGCACGGGCCAAGCGCTTGGTTTCGTTGTCGATCCCGCCAATCCGCGCTATGCCGGCAAGCTCGAAAAGCGAGCGATAGCGGCGACCCTGGCCACGGCCGTCGGCCATTGGGGTTCGGGCGCCGAATATCTGTTCGAGACCATTCGCCATCTCGACGCCTGCGGCATCCGCGACCGCAATCTCTGGCAGTTGCAGGAACTTGTGGCCGAGGAGATCGGTCGGGCGCTGCGATCGGGCTTCATTCGTCCCTGAGCCAGACCAGCATCTCGCCGGGGTCGCGGTTGTCCCAGGCGAAATACGGCACGGCGGTGATTTTCGCGTCCTCGACCGCCGGCGGTTCGGTGCGGTAGAGCCCCTCTTCCCAGTTTTCGAAAGCCTCCTTTTTGGCAATCGCCGAAAGTGTCACGACGCCGCCCAGAAGGTTCGGCTGCTGATGCGCCTCGATGTCGGCCGTGCGCGGCAGAGCGATGCGGTGCAGCTGGCTGGAATTGTCGGTCTCCTCGACGCAATAGATCAGCGGGCCGCGCGCCAGTGCGACACGGCCGATATCCTGCCGCACCTGCGGATTGGCGTAGAGGCGGTCGACGGCCATTTCGAGGTCGAGCTCGACCCGGTCGCCCTTGCGCCATTCGCGGCGGATCGCGGCATAGCCGTCGCTGCTGATGGCAGCCAGATCGACATCGGCGCCGTTGACCTTGAGCGCTGCCTTGCGGCACCAGGCCGGCAAGCGCAGGTGCAAAGTGAACTCGGTCGGAGCTTCCGGTTCGACAGAGATCGAGACCGCGCCGTCCCATGGATAGTTACTGGTCTGGGTGAGCTCTATTTGCCGGTCCGCGATATCGAAACGAGCCGTGCCGTTTCCATAGAGATGGACGGCGAGTGCGTCGTCCGACAGGCCGTAGAAATAGCTGCCGATCGAGGCGACCATGCGCCCGACATTGGGCGGGCAGCACGGGCAGCGGTGCCACTTCCAGCGGTGGTGGGCGCCGCGGCTTTCGAGCGGATTTTCGTAGAAGAACAGCGAGCCGTCGAGCGACAGGCCGGAGATCGAGCCGTTGTAGAGCGCCCGCTCCATGATGTCGGCGTAGCGCGCATTGGGGCCCATGCCGAGCATGCGGCTTGCCCAGAACACCAGGCCGACCGAAGCGCAGGTTTCGGCATAGGCGGTGTCGTTGGGCAGGTCGTAATCGGCAGTGAAACCCTCATTGTGCGAGGACGGCCCGAGGCCGCCGGTGACGTAGAGGTTCTTGGTCATGAGATCGTCCCACAGCCGGTCGAGCGCCACCCGCAGCGTGTCGTCGCCATATTCGGTGGCGATGTCGGCCATGCCCGAATAGAGATACATCGCCCGCACCGCATGGCCGACGACCTTGTCCTGCTCGCGCACCGGCTTGTGCGACTGGTTGTATTCGTAGGTTTTGAAATGATAGGCCTTGGGGTCGGCGCCGCGGGCGCGCGCCTCCTCGTCGAAATAATGCGGCTCAAGGCCGCGCTGATCGATGAAATATTTGGCAAGCTCCATGTATTTGCGCTCGCCCGTCACCCGTGCCAGCTTGACCAGCGCCAGCTCGATCTCCTCATGGCCGCAATAGCCCTTCTTCTTGCCGGGCTCGGGACCGAACGTCTCGGCGATGTGATCGACATAGCGGCACATGATGTCGAGCAGCTTGCGTTTTCCCGTGGCCTGGTAATAGGCGACCGCGCCTTCGATCAGATGGCCGGCGCAATAGAGCTCGTGGCAATCGCGCAGATTGGTCCAGCGCAGGCCCGGCTGGATGCGCTGGTACCAGCTCGACAGATAGCCGTCGGGCTGCTGCAGCTTTCCATACATGTCGATGACGGCATCGATCTTCTTCTCCAGCTCGTCGTTGCGGCGGCGGTAGAGCGAGTAGGCGGCGGTCTCGATGGTCTTGCCCCAATCCGAGTCCCAGAACATCTGCGTCGTCACCGTCGATCCGGTAAATTCGTTGCCGGCGGTGGCTGCCTCGTCCGGCGAGGGTGAGTGGAACGGAATGACGACGCCCGGCGATGGCCGGTCCGGGTCGATCTGCTCGAGCATGCGCGCCTCGACGCAGCGGTCATAGAGGATGCCGGCGGTCTTCGAGGCGACGGCATCGACACGGTCGCCCCAGAAGCCGCGCACATCGACCTGCGGCACGGGCAGCGGGCGGAAGGCGAGTTTCGGCTTGGCGCCCTGACTGGCGGATTGCGATGCGGTCATCAATTTACTCCGGTTCGGTTCGATTGGTCACTTCACGGCCCCTGCCATCAGGCCGCGGATGTAGAAGCGCTGCAGCAGCAGGAAGAGCACCAGGCACGGCACCATCATCACGGTGACGCCGGCCTGCACGGCGCCCCAGTCGATCGCGCCGAAGCGGCCGGACTGCAGCGCGGTCATCATGATCGGCAGCGTGAATTTCGACTGGTCTGTCATCAGCACCAGCGCCGCCAGAAACTCGTTCCAGGCGCCAAGGAAGGCGAACAGCGCGATGGTGACGATGCCCGGCCAGACCAGCGGCAGCATCACCCTCAGCAGCATGGTGACGTTGTTGGCGCCGTCCATGCGCGCGGCCTCCTCGATCTCGCGCGGCACCGCATCGAAGGCGTTGCGCATCATGAAGATCGAGAACGGCAGCTGCAGCGTGACGTAGACGCAGACCAGCCCGGTCAGCGTGTTGTGCAGGCCGATTTTTGTCAGCACCAGGAAGATCGGCGTCAGGATCGACTGGAACGGGATCATGATCGTCGACAGGATGACGACGAAGAGCAGGTTCTTCAGCGGAAAGCGGAAGCGCGAGAAACCGTAGCCGGCGAGCACGCTGACGATCACCGACAGCACCACCGTCATGACCGAGACATAGATGCTGTTTTGCGCCGGCAGCCAGAGGCCGTCACCAAAGGTGTTGAGCGTGGCGTAGTTCTCGAGCGAGATGCCGCTGGTCGGCCACGGCGGCAGCGGCGGCTGGCGCGCCTCCTGCGCCGGCTTGAAGGCCGAAAGCACCGTCCAGGCGATCGGCGCTAGGAACAGTATCGACGCGATGATGCCGGTCGAGTGCTCGGCAATCTGCATGCCGATGCGGCGTTTGCGGGTGCGAGCCTGCGCCATCAGTCGACACCCTCGGGATTGCGCAGCAGCCGCAGCTGGATGAGGCTGAGCGCCACCAGGATGACCAGCAGGACCATCGAAAGGGCGGCGCCATAGCCGAGCTTGAACGACACGAAGGACTGGTTGAAGATCCAGTAGACGGCGGTCAGCGTCTGGTTGCGCGGGCCGCCGCGCAGGATGATGTAGAACTGGTCGAAGGCGAGGATCGAGCCGGCGACCGACAGGATCAGCGCCAACGCCAGCGTGCGGCGCATCAGCGGCAAGGTGATGGCGCGAAACCGCGCGAATGGCCCTGCCCCGTCGATCATCGCCGCTTCCTGCAGATCCGGCGGGATCGACTGCAGGCCGGTCATCAGGATGATCATGGTGAAGCCCGCCACCTTCCACACGACCATGGCGATGATCGACCAGAAGGCCGGCTGGAAGGTCGCCAGCAGGTTGAATTTCTTCTCGGTCAGGCCGAGCTCGAAAGCGGCCGGGCTGAACAGGCCGGAATCGACATTGAGCAGCCACGACCACAAAAGGCTGGCCGAGGCGAAACCGATAACCGCCGGCATGAAGAAGGACGTGCGGTAGAAGCCGGTCAGCTGCCGCGGCCGTTCGATGAACAGTGCCAGCGGAAAGGCGACGGCGAAGATCGCGATCGTGACCACCACCGTGTAGTAGCCGGTGAACTTCAGCGCGTTCCAGAAGCGGGTGTCGCGCAGGATCGCCCAGTAATTGTCGAGGCCGATAAAGCTATGCGCGCCCATCAGCGGCCAGTTGTGCAGCGACATCCAGGCGGTCATGCAAAGCGGCACGATGAAGAAGACGACGACAAGGGCAACGGCGGGCGCGACATAGAGCAAGCCGATCCACTGCCGGCGGCCGGCGCCGACGAGTTTGTATGCGCGCGCTGGCGCGGAGATTGCTGTGATGGTGGTCATGCCGTGGTCTTCCGTTAGCGCTACGTCCCCCTCCCCCTTGAGGGGAGGGTCCGGTCGAAGGCCGGGGGTGGGGTCCTCCGCGAAGCGCGCCGACATCAAAAGAGCGTCGAGCACTGCCGCGATGACCCCACCCGGACCTGCGGTCCGACCTCCCCTCAAGGGGGAGGTTAAGGGGCTGCGGGGGTGGGGTCCTCTGCGAAGTGCGCCGACAGAAACGTCGAGCACTGCCGCAACGACCCCACCCGGACCTTCGGTCCGACCTCCCCTCGAGGGGGAGGTGGGCGCCGGCGCTTTACTTCTGCGGCGCCGAATCGATGATCGACTGCATCGTCTCCTGCGCATTGGCGATGGCGCCGTCGACGTCTTCACCGAAGAAGACCTCGTTCATCATCTGGTTCCAGGGGCCGTTGGCCGAGTTGATCAGATCGTTGAACACCACCGAATAGGGCGTGCGGCCCTTGGCCATGGCTTCGGCGGCGGTCTGGTAGCGCGGGTCGAGATCCTTGAGCGCATCCTTGGCGATGTCGCCGCGCACCGGAAGGCTGCCGTATTTCGCCAGGATCGTCTGGCCCTCGAGCGAATAGGCGAAGTCGAGGAACTCCTTGACCACCGCAACCTTGGTGGTGCCCTTGGTGACGACGAAATTATCGCCGCCGGCAAACGACGACCAGCCGCCGTCCTTGCCGGGCAGGAAGGTGATGCCATAGTCGATATCGGGATATTGCGTGTTGAGCGCGCCGATGGCGAAGGCGCCGGACGGCGAGATGCCGATATTGCCGGTGGCGAAGGCGGCAAAGAAGTTGGAGCCGGTGTCGGTCTGCGCGCCTGAAGGCACCAGGTCCTTCTTGACCATCGAACGGTAGAGGTCGATGGCGCCGCGCATCTGCGGCGTGTCCAGCGTCGCCTTGGAGCCGTCCTCGGTGAGGATGTCGCCGCCCGAGGCCCAGATCAGCGGCGTGAAGGTGAAGATGTTGCAGCCGCCGCAATTGCCGGAGAAGTAGAAGCCCTTGATGTCGCCGCCGAGCGCATTGACCTTTTCGGCGTCGGCTTCGATCTCGGCCCAGTTGGTCGGGCCCTTTTCCGGGTCGAGGCCGGCCTGCTTGAACAGCTTCTTGTTCCAGATCAGCACCGAGGAATCTGCCGAGAACGGCAGCCCGTAGATGCGGCCCTTATAGGTGCCGGTCTTGACATGCGCCGGCGACAGGCTGGCGAAATAGGGCAGCGATTTCGCCCAGTCGGTGATGTCCTCCAGCTGGCCGGCGGCGGCGAAGGACGGCGTGTAGATCAGGTCGAGCGACAGCGCGTCGGGTGCCGTGCCGCCGGCGGCGGCAGCACCATATTTCGGGATGATTTCGGCGTTGGGGATGATGTCCAGCTTGATCTGGTTCTGATGCCCCTTGTTGAAGGCATCGACGACGCGCGGCATGAAGTTCGAGCCGTCGGCGCGCACCCAGATGTTGGCGGTGTCGGCGGCGGCCGGGCCGACTGTTGCCAGCGTGCCCAAAATGCTCGCGGCGATGGCGAGCCCGGTAATGGTGGTTCTCATGCTTCTCCTCCACATGGTTTTAATTTAGCCGCGCCCCCAAGCGGGTGACTATCGACACGGCCCGTTTCGTTCAGCCGTCCGGCGGACGGCCGCATGACTGACGCACCACCAGCCGGCACGGCAGTTTTCTAATGCCCGGCAAAGCGGGTTCGCCGCCGACGAGCGAAAGCAAGGCAAGGCCGGCCTCGCGACCGAGCGCTGCCAGATTCATATCGACGGAGGTCAGCGGCGGGCGGGTCGCCTCGGCGACGATCTGCCAATTGTCGAAGCCGATGACGCCGACCTCGTCGGGCACGCCGATACCGCGCTCGCGCAAGGCGTCGATGACGCCGCGCGCGATCTGGTCGTTGCCGCAAAACACCGCATCGGGCTTTTCGCGGGTACCGTCGAAACCCTCGCCGTCGAACAGTTTTGCCACCGCCTCGTGGCCCCAGGCCTCCGACCACGGGCCGAGCAGCGGCTCCATGACCGGCAGGCCGTTTTCGGCCAGCACCGCGCGATAGGCCTCGGCCCGGGCATGCACCACGGCAAAGCTCGCGGGACCGCTGACATGGGCGATGCGCCGCCGCCCGAGCCGGCAGAAATGCTCGACCGCCAGCCGCGCCCCGCCGGCATCGTCGGACACAAAAGCGATGGCGCCGGGATCGGGCTGGGTGAAGGCGTAGATCGCCGGAATGCCGAGATTGGCGAGGTCGACCGGCAGATGGCGGTCGATGCGCTTGCCGGTGGCGATGATGCCGTCGACGCGCTTGTCGAGCATGGCATCGACATGCAGCTGGGCAAGGCGCGGGTCGTCCTCGACATTGCACAAAAACACCGAGACGCCGGCATCGACCAGCGCATCGGAAACGCCGGCCATCAGCGGCAGCGAGAAGCGACCATAGGTGTCGTTGGTCAACAGCCCGACGGTAAAGGAGCGCCGCCGCAACAGGCTCTGCGCCAGGCTGTTCGGGCGAAAGCCAAGCCGCTGCGCCGTCTCGCGAATACGGGTCCGCGTCTCAGCCGTCATCCGCCCCTGCCCGTTCAGCGCTTTTGAAGCCGTGGCGACGCTGACGCCGGCAAGCGCCGCCACCTCGCGCAAGGTGACCGGCTGCTTGGCAGAAACAGGCGTTGGCTGCGCATCGGACGCCATGATTTGAATATCGATCCTCCCATTTGAGAAAAGCTTTTCTCTTATCGTCCTGCGAAGCGCTGAATGGTGAGGTCAGCGGATGCCGGGCGATTTGGGAAAAGGTTTTCTCAGAGGGAGATTAGGAGAAGGATGCGGGGATGGCAAGGGGGATGGCGAGCGGGCGACGCGGTTATTCGTCAATGACCGCCTTGCGCCATTTGCTACCCTTCATGGCGCTTCTCCAGACCTGCCGTTCGCGGTACGACCTGATGCGACTCAATGGTGCCATTCCCGGGGATTGCGGCGGGGCCCCCCTTCCCGCCGCTATCGGTCTATCTGCTGCCAGCAACCGGGCTGGAACCGAAGAATGCCTATTTTGCAGGATCGTCGTTCCAGATGTCGCGATAAAGCTCCCAGTTGCCGTTCTGTGCTTTCTTCCAGACGACTATAGACTTGCCAGCCCCGTCCACCTGTTTGGAGTCTTTGCCGGGCATCTTGAAAGAAAAGGCGCCCTGCTCAAACGCGAAATCTCCGCTCTCTACCACCTCAACAGTTGTGAGTTTAAGATCGGAAACGCCATAATCAATTATGCCCTGCCAAAACTTCTGAATATTGTTTCGCCCGTCGACTCGCATCGCATTCGGCGGCAATACGGTCGCGTCCTCAGCATAATGCGATGCCACGCCAGCGGCATCCTTGCTGTTAAGCGATTTCATGAACTCGGCATTGCTGGCTTCAATGGAGTCTTTGGCCGACTGGGCATTGGCTGGTCCGAGACATAGCGCGGTGATGGCGACGACCAGCATGCAAACCTTCAATGTCATTTTATCCTCCACTTGCTGTGTTCTAATTGCCCCCCACCGAGGCTATTTCAGCGTACTGCGGCGCGCAATCCGATTATATAGAGTAGAAGCGAACCGACTGCCGCAAGGGCCGGATGGGCGGCCAGCGCCGAAATTGCTGACGCGCTCGTGAAGAGCGCCGGCTGCATTGCGGGCTTTGGGACCGGGTTGCTGATCAACGGCCTGATTGTCCCGACGCCTTAGCTGAGCGGGTGGTCCGACCGGTCTCTCAGTTTCCAATTCGAATCGCGGGACCAAGACCCGACCCACGGCCGGCACTCGTCCCGGAGGACCTGAACGGCTTTAGTGCCGCGTCTCGTTCTTCTGAACGGTCTGTCGCTCGGTGGTCGACAGATCTGCCCACCAGCTGACGTACTCAAGGAACTCCGCGACGGTCATCTCGTCGAAGTTGGCAGGCACGCGGACGCCCACGGCCTGACCCCCGGACCGAACGACTGGTCTCGGTCTTCGATGAGGCAACTTCCCTCGCTCGTATGCCCACTTGGAATGTCGGTCCCACGCGATCGCGAGCCCGAAGCCACCCGCCGGTTCGGGTGAACGTCGGCTATCGGGCGGCGAAATGGGCTGATGAAGGTCGGCTTCGGGTCAGAAGCGGCCGTTCCAACACGCTCCGCCGCCGGCGGTGCTTCACTGCTTAAAACAATGCTGCCGGTGCCATTGCAAGAAACGAGGATGAGGGCGTTCAAATTGTCGGCCCGGTGAAAGCGCGCGGCGAGTCTTGTTTATGAACGCCTGCACGCTGTCGAGGTCGTTGACCTGGCGCGAGATCAGAATTTCCAGGTCATCGGATAGGCTGATCAATCCGCGATCGAACATCCAATGCGCCGTGCCGGACAGTGCGATCCCATTATTGATGACATCCGGACCGTTCGCTTCGACAGATCGAATATGGGCGGCTGAAACCTCTGCTCGCCCGCCGCCATTTATCAACTTGAGTCCCGTGATCGCGCACCGTTCATCATAGGCGCGCAACACGATGCGACGGAAAATGCGGTCCCGCACAATTCGCGATCCGATGTAGTTTACGCGATCGCGGCTCTGCTCGAATTCGAATGGCGCCTGCTCATCCTGAAAACCGATTGATGTGCCGACCTCGTCAATGCGCGGTAGCAACAACTCATTCGTGTCCAGGCCGAGATCGATAATGCGGTTGAAATCGGCTGGACTGATGGGGCGGACGGCCGATTGGGCGCGACCGGAAATCCTTCCTTCGTCGTTGAGCAAGCCTCGTTCGACGAGACCATCAGTTCCGTTAAATGGAACAGGATTGACGAAATCGAGATAGGTTCCGGGCTCAATCAGAGCGAGGTACATATCAGGCGTCACAGGATCGGGAATGATCTGTTGGACTTTGGCTACGGCGTAATAGCCACGAGTATCGTTTACCTTGCTAGGCTCGTAGTAAATGATCCAGTCGCCGACGCAAGCTTCGGCGCGACGCAGATACGGGCGAGGAAACTGGTATTGTTCTGCGGGGCGGTCGTTGTAGATCGAATCGGAGCGGTGAATGAAGACCCCGAATCCCATGATCTTTCTGCAGTGCTTTCTTTGGGGATTTCTGGCTCAGATATAACACCAAATCCGATCTTGGGAGCTTAGTCCAGGTCGCAGAAGCTTTTCCCGACGGTATTGGTCTTTTGGAAGCGAATAGGGAAAGCCCCTCCCCCTAACAAAGCGCCGCGATATTTTTTCACGGAGCGGTCGCAATAGGCCGGCGCGGTTCGTCCTTTGACCATCAGGAGATCACCATGAGAAAACTCATCATCACCGAATTCATCAGCGTCGATGGCATTGCCGAGGTCGAGAAGCTGCCGGGCGTGACCTGGAACGCTGAAATGCAAAATTCAAGGACGACGAGCTTGCCGACAGCGGCGCCATGCTTTTGGCGCGTACGACCTATGAGATTTTTGCCGGCTCGTGGCCCAATGAAACCGGAGATTTCGCCGACCGGTTCAACGCGCTGCCGAAATATATCGCCTCGACGAGCTTGACGCCGCGCGGATCCCTCCCGCCATTGATGCGATCGAGTTCGCAGCCACCAGGCGGAGGGTTCTGATCCGCCCTTTCTTGCTGCTGCGGTAGAAGACGTCTTGATTCAGCCACAAGCCCAAATTGCTGGATTTGGCAGCCCAGGAAGGATAGGCTTGGTTTTTGGTTCAAGCGATGGAACAGAGACTAGCCGCAATTCTGGCTGCCGATATGGCGGGCTACAGTCGGCTAATGGAGGCCGATGAATCCGGCACGCTCGCACGCCTTCGGACCCATCGCATAGAACTGGTCGATCCCGCCATCGCGAAGAACAAGGGCCGGATCATCAAGACCACCGGAGACGGCATGCTCGTTGAGTTCCAGAGCGTGACCGATGCCGTGAAATGCGCCGTGGAAATCCAACAGCGCATGAAACGGCGCAATTCGGATGTGCCGCAAGAACGGCGTATCGAATTCAGGATCGGCATAAATCTCGGCGACATCATTTTCGACGATGAGGATATTTTCGGCGACGGCGTCAATATTGCCTCGCGCATCGAGCAACTCGCCGACGTCGGCGGTATCTGCGTGACCGCAGCGGTGGCGACCCAAATTGCCGACCGTCTCGAAATTGCCATGGAGGACCTGGGCGAGAAGACGTTGAAGAACATCAGCCGCCCGGTTCGCCTCTATCGCGTTGGGTTTGATAGTTCTGTCCTGCCAGAAGTCGAGGCAAAGCGATCCATCTCGAAACCGTCGATAGTGGTTCTGCCATTCACCAACATGAGCGGCGACCCCGAGCAGGAATTTTTCGCGGACGGACTGACCGAGGACATCATCACCGAACTGTCCCGCCACCATGAGCTGTTCGTCATCTCGCGCAATTCCAGCTTCGTCTACAAGAACCGCGCCGTGAATGTGCGCGAGGTGGCCGAGAAACTCACCGTCCAATACCTGGTGGAGGGAAGCGTCCGCAAGATCGGCGACAGGGTGCGCGTGACGGTTCAGCTCATCGACACGGCGAATGACGCTCATATTTGGGCAGACAAATATGACCGGAAGCTGGACGACATATTCGCGATTCAGGATGAGGTGACCGCGGCGATCGCAGCCACGCTGCCCGGTCGTGTCGAGGCGGCTCAGCGGGACCAGCTCGCGCGAGCGAAACCTGCAAACATGGCCGCGTATGAATGTGTGCTTGCTGCCAAGGTGCTGCATCACCGAAGCACGATTGCGGATAATGAACGCGCGCAAACCTTGATTGAAAGGGCCGTCGCGCTCGACCCCGATTATGCCCATGCCCATGCCTGGCGGGCCTGCATTCTTGGCCAGGCCTGGGTCCATAGTTGGTGCGAAGACAGGGATGCCGTCTGGAACAACATCATGGCGGCGCTGGACAGGGCGCTGGCGCTGGACAACAACGATGCCGATGTCCACCGCATCCTCGCGGCCGTGAACGTGAACAACAATGAGCTGACCACTGCGCGCTACCATCAAGAGCGCGCGCTGGCCCTCAATCCCAATTACGACCTCGTGGTGGTGCAGCAAGGCGAGTTATTGACGTGGCTCGGGAGGCCGGAAGAGGGAATTGAATGGATCCGCAAGGCAATGCAGTTGAACCCGCACCACCCGGAGAGGTTCTGGAGCCATCTGGGAAAGGCGCATTTCGCCGCGCGCCAGTATGGCGAGGCGATCGAAGCTTTCATGCATCTGTCAACCATGGACTCGGCTCAGCACGCTTTCGCCGCTGCCTGCTACGGCTGGCTCGGCGACGAAATCGCGGCCGCGGCGCATCTAGGCAAGATCAGAACGCTCGATCCCCAATTCGACATCGATTCATTTATCGCCACCCTGCACTTTGCCCAGGAGTCTGAAGTGCAGCACGTCCGCGAAGGACTGCTGAAAGCCGGTATTGCCCACCTGTAGCCAGCCCGTAACTCGCACGATCGGCGATAACCTGGACCTTAGCCACGGCGAAATAGCTACGGCTCTCTTCTACCTTGCTGGGCTCATAGTAGATGATCCAGTCGCCGACGCATGCTTCGACGTGGCGCAGATACTGGTCAGGAAACTGGTATTGCGCAGCGGGGCGGTCATTGTAGATCGAATCTGAACAGGGAAAGCCCTCCCCCTGAAAAAGCGCCGCGCTAGTTGACGGTGCAGTTCGCACAAGACCCGCACGGCCGTCCCGACAGAAGGAACCCGCCATGAGAAAACTCATCATCACCGAATTCATCAGCGTCGATGGCATTGCCGAGGTCGAGAAGCTGCCGAGCGTGGCCTGGAACGATGAGATGCAGAAATTCAAGGACGACGAGCTTGCCGACAGCGGCGCCATGCTGTTGGGGCGCACGACCTATGAGATCTTTGCCGGCTCGTGGCCCAAGGAGACCGGAGATTTCGCCGACCGGTTCAATGCGCTGCCGAAATATGTCGCCTCGACCAGCTTGCAGGCGCTCGACTGGCAGCCGGCCGAGCTGCTGCAGGGCGCGTTGCCGGACGCGGTCAGAGGGCTGAAGCAAGGCAGCGGCGGCAACATCTATGTGCATGGCAGCCTCAGTGTCGCGCAGGAATTGCTGCGCCACGGCCTGGTCGACCGCATCAGGCTGCTCAGCTACCCAGGTGCCGTTGGCCAGGGCAAGCTGCTGTTCCCGCCTGGCGCACAATTGCCGCTCGAGCTGATCTCGGCCACGCAATTCGGCAACGGCGTGGTGGCGCTGGAGTATGCGGCGGGAAAGTCGTAATGAGCCAATCTCCCCCCTTGAGGGGGAGATGCCCGGCAGGGCAGAGGGGNCCCTCTGGCCTGCCGGCCATCTCCCCCTCAAGGGGGGAGATCGCAGCTTCGCCCATCAGCGCCCCCGCCCGCCTGCCTCCAGCTTCTGCTCGGCCGCGATCAGCATCTCGACAAACCTCGTCACCTTGGGCGGGCGGAAGCGGGCGGCGGGGTAGACTGTGTAGATGCCGCCGGAGGGCAGCCGCCACTCGGGCAGGATCTGCACCAGCCGCCCGGCGGCCAGTTCGTTCCGCACCAAAAAGTCCGGCAGCACCGACAGGCCGGCGCCGGCGCGGACCGCTGCCAGCACTGCCGGCGTTGCGTCGATCGAAATCGTTGCCTGCATGCGCACGGCCTGCTGCTCGTCATCGCCGCGCGAAAATTGCCATAGCAGCGGTTCGCGCAGCGCCATGTTGGCGACGAAGGGCAGCCCGGCGAGGTCTTGCGGTTCGCCGGCGGTGAACCGGCCTGCAAAGCCGGCGCCGCATACCATGAATTGTTGGAAGGTGCCGATGCGCCGGGCCTGCAGGCTGGAATCGGCCAGCCAGCCGACGCGGATGGCCACGTCGATGTGGCCGGAAACCAGGTCGATCGTCTCGTCGCCCAGCGTCAGCTCCACCCGGCAGGCGGGATAGCGCGCGCTGAAGGCGGCGACCACCGGCACCACCGCCGATGTGCCGTAGTCGTTGGACGCGGCGATGCGCAGCGTGCCAGTCGGCTCGGCGGCGGCCTGCGCGAGCTCGTCGAATGCATCCTCGGCCTGCTGCAGGACCTGCAGGCAGCGGGCATGGAACGTTCGGCCGGCCTCGGTCGGATGGACGCGCCGCGTCGTGCGGATCAGCAGCGTCGTTCCGACATCGCGCTCCAGNCAGCCGCGCCACCTGCTGGCTGACCACCGCCTTGGTGATGCCCAGCCGCTCGGCGGCCCGCGTGAACGAGCCGGCATCGACCACCGCCGCGAAATAGGCCAGCCGGTTCAGGTTCATGCTTCGCTCATGGCAGAGGCAGTCTCATTGTCAGGCAATGGCATACATTACGTCTATTTTGTCGGCCTTCAATACGCATTCCGCTTTTGCCATCTTGCGGGCATCGAGACCGCCGAATTCCGGATCCCAGGAGACATCCATGTTCACACGGAGAAGCATCATGAAAACCACCCTCGCCGCCGGCGCTGCCGCGGTCTTTGCTCCCGCCGGGCTTGGCCATGCGGCCGGCGGGCTTTCCTGGAAACATTTCCCCGCCGGGCAAAACGGCTTCTTCCGCGCCCCGGTGCTGGTCTCCGGCGCCGCCGAAGCCGTGCTGATCGATGGCGGTTTCACTTACCCCGACGGCCGGGCCGTGGCCGAGGCGATCAAGGCGACCGGCAAGACGCTCACCACCATCTATGTCAGCCAGTCCGACCCGGACTATTATTTCGGCCTCAAGCCGATCAAGCAGGCGTTCCCGCAGGCACGGGTGATCGCCGCAGCCGAGACGGTGGCCGCCATCAACGGCAATGTCGAAAAGAAGCTCGCCGTCTGGGGGCCGCAGCTCAAGGAGAATGGCCCGCAGGCGCTGGCCGACGTCGTCATCCCCGAAACGTTCGACGGCAAGACGCTCAGCGTCGATGGCGAGACCATCGAGATCGTCGCCGCGGAAGGCCTCGCCAACCGGCGCTATCTCTTCGTGCCGTCGCTGAATGCGGTGTTCGGCGGGGTGATGATCTTTGCCGGCGTGCATGTCTGGACCGCCGACACGCCGACCAGGGAACTGCGCGCCGCCTGGCTCGCCAATCTCGAAAAGATCGCGGCGCGCAAGCCGGCAATCGTCGTGCCCGGGCACATGACGCCTGAGGCCGCTACGGACCTTTCAGGCGTCGAGCACACCAAAACCTATCTCGTCGCCTTCGAGGAAGAACTGGCCAAGGCCAAGGACGCTGCCGCACTGAAGAGCGCCATGGACGCCCGCTTCCCCGGCCTCGGCATGGGCGTTGCGCTCGACATCGGCTCCAAGGTCGCCACCGGCGAGATGAAGTGGGGCTGAGATGGCCGCCAATCTCCTCCCTTGAGGGGGAGATCGCAGCTTCGGCTTTCGGCGCGCAAAGCTCGCCCGTCTCGGCCAAGGGCGCCTCGCCCAAACTTACCGCCCCTGCCCGCCTGATTTCGACACGCTCATGGTCCAGCGGGCGCTGACGCCCGACGACTGATGGCTGTCATCCGCCGAGACGGTTCGTGCGCTTGCTGGCTTCGGCCTTGGCGCGGGCCTCGACCGCCTTCTCGATCTCGCGCTTCAGCTCGTCCTTGATCGCCACCGTCTCGGCCATCAGCGCCTCGACCTTCATGAAATCGAGCACCCGGTATTTCGACACCGCCGGCCGGATCAGAATGTCGGGCCGGCTCTGGTTCAGCTTGCTGGCGATGATCGACTGCATCATCAGCTGCGTGGCGCCGAACATCAGGTCGACGGAGGTCGGGAATTTGCGGCCCGCCTCGGTCGGCGCGCCGACCACGTCGACAGCGATGATGATATCGGCGTCGAGCTCGATCAGGTCGAACGGCACGGGATTGTAAATGCCGCCGTCGATCAGCAGCCTGCCGTCGCGCATCACCGGACGGAACACCGCCGGGATCGCCGCCGAGGCGGCCAGTGCCGAATGCAGCTCGCCTTCGTCGATCACGGCGAGCTTGTGGCCATAAAAGTCCGTTGCCGTCACCTTCAGCGGTATCTTCAATTCGGCGAAGGTCTCGGGAATGGCGTCGGGCAGGAACGCCTTGAGGATGCGCTCGACATTGAACTGGCTGACCCGCAGGCCGCCCTGCATCGCCTCGGCAAAAGTGCCGGGCCGCGCCCGCCACATGCGCGTTGCCACTTCGGCGCGGCGGCCGAGGATCGAGCGCGTATAGTCGTGGATGTCCTTGCCGGTCATGCCCGAGGCCATGCCGGCGCCCATGATGGCGCCGATCGACGAGCCGGCGATTGCTGCCGGCCTTATGCCCAGCTCGTCCAGCGCCTCGATGACATGGATATGCGCCAGCCCACGCGCCCCGCCGCCGCCAAAGGCGATGCCGAAGCTAGGCGCCATTTTGGCTGCCCCATGTGGCGGAGCTATCGAATTTGGGCAAATGCCCCCTCGCCCGGATTGTCGGCAGTTTGCGGCCGTGGCGCGTCTTTCCTTCTCCCCTTGTGGGAGAAGGTGGATCGGCGCGGAGCGCCGAGACGGTTGAGGGGTGTTGGACGGAGCTCGGTCGATGCCAAGCTGGAGCACCCCTCATCCGTCGCCTTCGGCGACACCTTCTCCCACAAGGGGAGAAGGGGGAGCCAACCGGCGCAGGCCAGTGCGGGAAAAGTGGGCTCATCCCTTGCTTCCCAGCTTCGGCCCGACCACCATGACGGCCGGCTCGGCGGAGAGCAGCTTTTTCGCCACCGCTTTCACCTGGTCCAACGTCACCGCGTTTATCAGGGCGGCGCGGCGCTGCATGTAGTCGATGCCGAGCTTGCCGAGCTGGATCTCGAGCAGCGTTGAGGCGATCGCGCCGGAGGAATTCAGATTGTTGATGGCATAGGCGCCGATGATGTATTTCTTGGTCGCCGCCAGCTCGGCTTCGGTCGGCCCCTCCTCGGCCATGCGCTTGACCACGTCGCGCACCACGGCCAGCGTCTCGGCCGCCCTATCGGCGCGGGTCGAGGTGGTGATGGACAGCGCCTCGGAATGCTGGTGGTCGACGAGGTCGGAGCTGACGCTGTAGGCCAGGCCGCGCTTCTCGCGCACCTCGTCGAACAGCCGCGAGGTGAAGGTGCCGCCGCCGAGGATCTCGTTCATCAGCACCGCGGCAAAGAAATCCGGCGCGTTCCGCTTCACGCCGGGATAGGCGAGTTGCAGCGAAGCCTGCGGCTGGTCGTAAACGACCTCGAGCTGCTGGCCGAGCTTCAGCTCGATGTCGGGAACGGGCGTAAGCGCCTGCTTTTCCGGCAGGCTGCCGAACACCAGGTCGAGCTTCTGCTTCAGCGTCTCGGCGTCGATGGCGCCGACCACCGCGACATGCAGGCCGTCACGGGCGAAATTTGCCTTGTGGAAGGCGCTGAGATCGGCCGGCGTAATCATCGCGATGCTTTGCCTGGTGCCCTGGTCGGGCCGCGCATAGGGATGCCTGCCGTAGATCGCGTCCAGCCATTTGCGTTGGGCGAGCGTATCGGGATCGCGCTCGTTGGCGATGATGCCGGACAGGATTTGCGCGCGGATGCGGTCGATCGGCACCTGGTCGAAGCGCGGCTGGTTGACCGCCACCCGCAACAGGTCGAAGGCGCCGTCGCGCTGCTCGGCCAGCATGCGCATCGAGCCGTAGATGCCGTCGCGCTGCGCATCGAAGCTCATCTCGGCGCCGACATCGTCAAGCTTGATCTGGAAGGCCTCGCTGTCGAGGTTGCCGGCACCTTCGTCGAACAGGCCGCTCATCAGATTGGCAAGCCCTTCCTTGCCGGGCGGATCCTGCGTCGCGCCGCCATCGAAGACGAAGCGGATGGCGACGATCGGCACCGAATAGTCCTCCACCAGCCAGGCGGTGATGCCCTTCGACGAGGTCACCTCCTGGATGTTCACGGCGGCGCGAGCGGAAAGCGCCGGCAGGAGGAGAAAGAGAAGGGAGAGGAACAGGGTTGCTAGAAGAGCGCCGGCGTGCTGGCGCTTCCCTTCTCCCCTTGTGGGAGAAGGTGGATCGGCGCGAAGCGCCGAGACGGTTGAGGGGTGTTGGACGGAGTGCCGTTGGTGCCAAGCTGGAACACCCCTCATCCGACCGAGCTTCGCTCGGCCACCTTCTCCCACAAGGGGAGAAGGANGCCAAGCTGGAACACCCCTCATCCGACCGAGCTTCGCTCGGCCACCTTCTCCCACAAGGGGAGAAGGGGAGGAGCCCACGAGGGGAGAAGGCAGAGCGGGACCATGCTGGCTCATCATCAAATCAATTCCCGGCTTGGGTTTGCGGCAGAAGATAGCCGGTCGTTGCGTGGTCGAGATTGAGATAGCGGGCAGCGACCGCCTTGACCTGGTCGGCGGTGACCTTGCGGATGCGGTCCGGCCATTGCTGGACGTCCTGGACGTTACCGCCTGTGGCGAGCGTCGAGCCGTAGATGTTGGCCATGTCTTCCTGCTTGTCGCGGGCAAAGATCATCGAGCGTACGAAACGGTCCTTGGATTTTTCCAGCTCGTCGCTGGTGACGCCGTCTTTCGCGATGCGGGCGATCTCGGCGTCGACCGCGGCCTCGATGTCGGCAAGCTTGGCATCGCCGCGCGGCGCGCCGTAGACGGTGAAATTGGTGTCGTCGAGCATGGTGCCCTGGAAGAAGGCGCCGGCCTCGGCGGCGATGCCTTGCCTGACGACAAGCTCCTGGTAGAGCCGGCTGCGGTTGCCGCCGCCGAGGATTTCGGACAGCACGTCGAGCGCTTCGCCTTCGCCGGGCTTTGCCGTGTGATAGGACGGAACCACCCATTGCGTGGTAAAGCTCGGCACGCTGACGCGCCCGTCGGTCAGCGTCACCGTGCGCCTGGTGTTCTGCTCGGGCTCGACGGGTCGGATGCGCGGCGGCAGGTCCGGGCCGCGCGCGATCTTGCCATAGGTCTTTTCGGCCAGCGCCTTGACCGTTTCCGGTTCGACATCGCCGGCCACCACCAGCACGGCGTTATTGGGTGTATAATATTTGTTGTAGAAGGCCATCGCGTCGGTGCGGTTCAGCTTCTCCATCTCCTGCATCCAGCCGATGACCGGAATGCGATAGGGCTGGTTCTGCCACAGCGTGGCGTCGATCTCCTCGTCGAGCACTGCCTGCGGATTGCTATCGATGCGCGAGCGGCGCTCCTCGAGGATGACGTCGCGCTCGGTTTTGATGACGTCGTCGTTGAGGATGAGATTGCGCATGCGGTCGGCCTCGAAGCCCATCATCTCACCGAGCGCCTGAGGCACCACCGTCTCGTGAAAGGCGGTGTAGTCGTAGGAGGTGAAGGCGTTGTCCGAGCCGCCGATGGCGGCGACGGCACGGTCGAGCTCGCCCGCCGCATGGTTGCTGGTCGCCTTGAACATCAGATGCTCGAAGAAATGGGCAATGCCGGACTTGCCCGGCGGCTCGTCGGCGCTGCCGATCTTGTACCAGACCATATGGGTGACGATGGGGGCGCGGTGATCGGGGATGACGACGACCTCCATGCCGTTGTCGAGCAGGAAATCGGTCACCACGCCATCGTCAGGATTGTTATCCGCCAGAGCCGGCGCGGCCATCACCAGAGCCAGTCCCAAGAGCGTTCCGCGCAGCCATTCAGCCTGAAATGTCATAGATGGCTCCGGTTTGTAGTGGGACGATAGGCGGGGTTGCTGGTCGAGGCAAAGCGAATTGTTCGTCATTTTGAAGGCGCCATCGTGGAAGCCGAACTCAGGCGGCCTCGATGAACCGGATGACCGTCTCGCCATAGTTGCGCTCGTCGACAACCGAAAAGCCCGACCCTGCCTCGAACGGCGCCACCGCCGCTTCCTCGACGACGCAGAGCGCGCCGGGGGCGAGCCAGCCACCGGCCTTGGCCGAGCGCAACGCGCGTTCGCCAAGGCCTTTGCCATAGGGCGGATCGGCGAAGACCAGGCCGAATGCGGCGATGGTGCCCGCCTCGCCCAAGCCCGTCGCGTCGCGGCGGAAAATCTTGGTGCGGCCGGTGAGGCCGAAGGCCTCGACATTGGTGCGGATCAGGCCGCGCCCTTCGGCGGATTCCTCGATGAAGACAGCGTAGGAGGCGCCGCGCGACAGCGCTTCGAGGCCGAGCGCGCCGGTGCCGGCGAACAGGTCGAGCACGCGCGCGCCGTCCAGTCTTTCGGGAAAGCGATGCGCCAGCACGTTGAAGACCGCCTCACGCGTGCGGTCGGTGGTCGGGCGGATGGCAAAGGTGCGGGGCGTCGCCAGCGGACGCCCGCGAAACTCACCGCCGACGATCCGCATTGCTCCCTTTCGGGCCGCCGCGCGGCCGGTCGCCACCGCCATCCGGGCGCTCGCCGCGCGGTTTGCCGAACGGCTTTGCACCGCCGCCTTGCGGCTTGCCGCCGGGCTTGCCGTAAGACGGCTTGAACGATGCCTTGCGCGCCTTGTTTTCTGCCGCCTTGGCGGCGTCTGCCTCCGCCCTGCCCTTGCCGATCGGCCGTGCGCCCGGCGCCATCCAGACATTGGCCTTGCGCTGGCCCGGCGGCTCGATCGGCCGCTGCTCGCGTTCGGATTTTTTCCCACCGAAGCCGCCACGAGGCTTGTCGCCACGGGGTTTGTCCCCGAAGTCGCTGCGTTCAGGTCTGGGGCCACGCTCGCCAAAGCTCTTTTTTGGCGCAAAGCTCCTGTCAGGGTTTGTCGACAGCTTGCCGAGCGCTTCGTCGCGGCTGCCCTCGCGCCGCTTGCGGTTCTTGATCAGGCCGCCCTCGCCGATCGGCCGGCGTTCGCCGTCGCGGGTGAATTTCGGCCGCTCGGGCTCCTCCTCGCGCTCACGCCTGACCGGCTTGTTGGAAAACGGCTTGGCGATATCGGCATCGAAATTGGCGCCGGACTCTTCGACCAGGCGCTCGCCGAGCTGGTCGCGCAGCACGCGGCCCTTGATCTCCAGCACATGGCCTTCCGGTAAATCGTCGAGCTGGAACGGCCCGTAGGAAATACGGATCAGCCGCGTCACGTCGAGACCGAGCGCGCCCAGGATGTTCCTGACCTCGCGGTTCTTGCCTTCGCGCAGGCCGAGTGTCAGCCACGCGTTCGAACCCTGCTCGCGGTCGAGCGTCGCCTCGATGGCGCCATAAAAGACACCGTCGACGGCAATGCCTTCGCGCAGGCCGGCAAGCGCGCTTTCCTCGACCTTGCCGTGGACGCGCACGCGGTAGCGTCGCAACCAGCCGGTCGCCGGCAGTTCGAGCACGCGCGACAGGCCGCCATCATTGGTGAGCAGCAGCAGGCCTTCGGTGTTGATGTCGAGCCGGCCGATGGTCATCAGCCGCGGCAGCCCGGGCGGCAGCACGTCGAAGACGGTCTTGCGGCCTTCGGGATCGCGGTTTGTCGTGACCACGCCGGCCGGCTTGTGGAACAGGAAAAGCCTGGTGCGCTCGATCGGCGGGATCTCCATGCCGTCGAGATGGATGATGTCGCCGGGCATGACGTTGAAGGCCGGCGAGGACAACACCTTGCCATTGACCTTGACGCGGCCGGCCGCAATCAGTTCCTCGGCGTCGCGGCGCGAGGCCAGGCCGGCACGCGCCAGCCGCTTGGCAATGCGTTCGCCGGCTTCTTCCGTTGCCTCGACGCGACGCGGGCGCGGCCTGAAGCCGCCTTCCGATGCCGCCTGTGCCCTTTGTGCCCCTTGCGGTCGATCGCCGCCAAAATCACGCTTGGGACGATCGCCAAAATCACGCTTGGGACGGTCGAAGCGCCTCTCGCCGCGCTCGCTTTCGGCAGCTGCTGGCCGGTCGCCGCGCGGTGCGTAAGGCTTGCGCGGACCTTCGCGCTTTTCATAAGGCTTGCCTTCGGGTCGTGGGCGCTTGCTGAATGGCCGGTCGCCTTCGGCAGCTGCCGGCCGGTCGCCGCGCGGTGCATAAGGCTTGCGTGGACCCTCGCGCTTTTCATAAGGCTTGCCTTCCGGACGCGGCCCTTTGCTGAATGGCCGGTCGCCGCCTTTGAAGTCGCGCTTCGGCCGTTCGCCTTCGGCCGCCGCCGGCCGGTCGCCGCGCGGAGTGTAGGGTTTTTTGGCGCCGAAGGACGGCTTGCCGCCCTTGCCTGGAGCGCCATCGCGACCGCGCGGCCCCGCCGGTTTCGGGCCGGCCTTGCGCGGGAACTTTTTGTTTTTGTCGTCCATGTGGCCTTTGCTCGTTTGCGCGGGTAGTAACAGGATCGCGCTCTAGTGGCGAGGAGATAATCGGAATGGAAACCGCGTGAAGCGGCAGGATTTCATGGCCCTGGCGCTGAAAGAAGCCGAAGCCGCCGCTCAGCGCGGCGAGGTGCCGGTTGGCGCGGTCGTTGTCGGTGGCGATACGGTCGTTGCCAGTGCCGGCAACCGCACCCGTGAGTTCGCCGATCCCACCGCCCATGCCGAGATGCTGGCGATCCGCGAGGCCTGCCGCAAGCTTTCCAGCGAGCGGCTCAGCGGCCACGATCTCTATGTGACGCTGGAGCCGTGCGCCATGTGCGCCGGCGCCATCTCCTTCGCCAGGCTGCGCCGGCTCTATTTCGGCGCTGCCGACGAGAAGGGCGGCGCAGTGGTCAACGGCGTTCGCTTCTTCACGTCACCGACCTGCCACCATGTGCCCGACATCTATCCGGGCATTGCCGAGAACGCTGCAGCTGCATTGCTGAAGGACTTTTTTCGCGAGCGACGCGAACCCTGATTTTCTGGTCCGGCAGACGGTCCGAATCCAAGTCAACCAATCCAGGCCAGAAAGTCTCTGGCGCCGTCAGCCTACCAGGGCAGCCAGTCGAACATGCCGCCGCTCTTACTCTTGGCGGCCGCCTCCCTCTTGAGGCGGCGTTCCTTCTTGTACTCGTCCTCGCCGAGGTCACCCTGCGGCGCGGTGGCGGCGGCAGCGCGGTATTGCACCGGCGGCTCGCTCAGATATCTACGAGTGGTCGGGTCGCCCTGTTTGCCTTCAGCCCGGCGGCGCATGATTTCCGCGGAGCGGGCCTTGTCCGAATCGGCCGGAGTCCAGGCTGGCGGGTGGCTCGAGCCCGACTGCTTCAGCGCGGCCTTGACCGACGCCGGATCCGTCTGCACGTCATCGATGACCTGCGCCTGGTAGGCCGGGTCGTCCTGATGCAGGGTGGCATCGGCGCGCAGGCGGGCACGGCGCTGCTCCGGCGATTCGGGCCATTCGGCACTCGCCGTCTCGATGCTTTCCTGCGGCGGCGGCAAGACTTCCTTCTGCCCCGGCCCCGGCTTCACCAGCGTGGGGCGCGGCTTGTAGTCGATACTCTCCTTGCGCTTGGGTGCGAAGGAAAAAGCCCCGGTGAGGTCGCCAGCCAGCTGCGCGCCCGCGGTCTTGTCGGTTCCGTAAGTGGGCGAGCCCATGCAGCCGGACAAGGCGAGGCCCGATGCGACAAGCGGCGCCAGCAGCGCAACGCGCGCGTAAGTTCTCTCGGTCATGCCAAAAAGTCCCACTGTAGACAGCCTCTCGATTGCCGCCGGCCAAAGAAAGGTCCGGTCCCCATCGCCATGCTCTTCCGACGGAATTCCGGCGACAATTTGTCGTCCGGAGTTTCGCGTGTTTACCTCAACCACTCGTTAAGGGCAACGCGCGGGGGCCGATCGGCCGCCCGCCGTGGCATTTGTGCACCGCCTTAAAGGCGGCTCAAAGCCTTCAGCTCATGCAGGACAGCGGCGTCACGGGCCGAAACATCCGGGAATTCCGGATCTGATCCGACATCGGCGGTGTAGCGCCAGGAGCGCGCGCATTTCACAAGGCCGCGGTCCTCCGCTTTCTCGACGACCACGGCGACGCCCTTGACGTCGTCGAGGGTAAAGCTGCCCGCCGGCGCTTTGCCGTGCACGATAACCAGATCGCTGGTGATCGCCATCTCGGCCATATCGACATCGGCGATCGCCGCTTCGAGCGCGGCATCGTCGAGGGTGACGACCGGCACCGCTTCCAGCGAAGAGCCGATGACCTTCTGCGCACGGGCAATTTCCAGCGCGCCGGTGACGACACGGCGAACCTGCCGAACCTTGCGCCACTTCTCCGCCAGCGCCTCGTTCCTCCAGTCCGCCGGGATTTCCGGGAACTGGTCGAGATGCAGGGAGACCGCATCCGGATGACGGTCGAGCCAAGCCTCTTCCATGGTGAAGGGCAGCATCGGCGCCAGCCATTTCACCAGGCAGTCGAAGAGATGGCGCACCACCTGCACGGAAGCCTTGCGCTTCACGCTGGAAGGCGCTTCGCAGTAAAGCGCATCCTTGCGGATGTCGAAATAGAAGGCCGACAGCTCTACCACCATGAAGTCGAGCAGCGCGCGGGTGATGCGCTTGAATTCGAACGCGTCGTAGCCCGAGCGTACGACCTCATCGAGCTCAGCGAGCCGGTGCAGCATCAGCCGCTCCAGTTCAGGCATCTTATCCAGCGGCACCTCCTCGCCATCGTCGTGGGCGAGCGTGCCCAGCATCCAGCGGATGGTGTTGCGCAGCTTGCGGTAGGCGTCGATATTGGTCTGCAGCACGTTCTTGCCGAGCCGCTGGTCTTCCCAATAATCGGTCGTCACCACCCACAGCCGCAAGATGTCGGCGCCGGACTGCCTGATGACGTCCTGCGGCACGACGGTGTTGCCGAGCGACTTCGACATTTTCCGCCCCTCCTCATCCATGGTGAAGCCATGGGTGACGACGGTGTCGTAGGGCGCCCTGCCCCTGGTGCCGCAGCTTTCGAGCAGCGAGGAGTGGAACCAGCCGCGATGCTGATCGGAGCCTTCGAGATAGACGTCGGCCGGCCATTTCAGGTCGGGCCGGTCCTCAAGCGTGAAGGCATGCGTCGAGCCTGAATCGAACCAGACATCGAGGATGTCCATGACCTGCTGCCATTTCGAGGCATCGTGATTGCCGAGGAACCGCTCCTTGGCGCCGGCGGCGAACCAGGCGTCGGCGCCTTCTTTCTCGAAGGCGTCCATGATGCGCTGGTTGACTGCCTCGTCGCGCAGCACATTGCCGTCGGCATCGGCAAAGACGGCGATCGGCACGCCCCAGGCGCGCTGGCGCGACAGCACCCAGTCGGGGCGCTCCTCGATCATGGCGCGGATGCGGTTCTGGCCGGCGGCGGGCACGAAGCGGGTATCGTCGATGGCTTTCAGGGCGCGGCTGCGCAGCGTCGTGCCGTCGCCAAGCTCCTTGTCCATATAGACGAACCATTGCGGCGTGTTGCGGAAGATGATCGGCTTCTTCGAGCGCCAGGAATGCGGATAGGAGTGCTTCAGGCGGCCGCGCGCGAACAGCGCGTTGCGCTTGATCAGCTCGTCGATGACAGCCTGGTTGGCGTTGCCCTTCTTGCCATTGTCGTCGATGACGCGCGCCGCTCCACCCTCGCGGTCCGGGCCGAAGCCCGGCGCGTCCTTGGTGAAGAAGCCGGCATCGTCGACGGTGAAGGGGATCGCGGTGTCGATGCCACGCTGGCGAAGATCAGAGGCAGCATCCATCCAGGCGTCGAAGTCTTCGCGGCCATGCCCCGGCGCGGTGTGGACGAAACCGGTGCCGGCATCGTCGGTGACGTGATCGCCGGCGAGCATCGGCACGGGAAAATCGTAGCCGCCGCCCAGAGCTTTGAGGGGATGCGAAAGCGTAAGGTTTTCAATCTCTTCGGCGCCAACGCTGCGAAGCCGATTCAGAGTGACCTTGGCGTTCGCGGCAGCGTCGTCCGCAAGTTTCTCGGCAAAGATCAGCTTTTCGCCGGGCTGAGGACCAAAGGCGTTCTCGGCCGCCGTAACCTCGTAGAGACCATAGTTGATGCGCGGCGAGTAGTTGACGGCGCGGTTGCCGGGGATTGTCCACGGCGTCGTCGTCCAGATGACGACGTTGGCATCAAGCAGATCGAGCGACGTCTGCGTCAGCTTGGGGTCCAGGGCTGGCTGCCCATCCTCGATGTTGATGACCTGGCGAGCGAGGCTGACGACCGGAAACTTCGCCCAGATCGTGTCCGACTCATAGTCCTGGTATTCGACCTCCGCCTCGGCCAGCGCGGTGCGCTCGACCACGCTCCACATCACCGGCTTGGAGCCGCGATAGAGCTGGCCGGACATTGCGAATTTCAGCAGCTCGCCGGCGATGCGCGCCTCGGCATGGAAAGCCATCGTCGTATAGGGATTGTCGAAGTCGCCGACGACGCCGAGCCGCTGGAATTCGGAACCCTGCACGTTGATCCAGTGCGCCGCAAACTCACGGCATTCCTGCCGGAACTCGTTGACCGGCACCTCGTCTTTGTTCTTGCCCTTGGCGCGGTACTGCTCCTCGATCTTCCATTCGATCGGCAGGCCGTGGCAATCCCAACCGGGTACATAGTTCGAGTCATAGCCGCGCATCTGGAACGAGCGGGTGATGACGTCCTTGAGGATCTTGTTCAGCGCGTGGCCGATATGGATGTTGCCATTGGCGTAGGGCGGGCCGTCGTGCAGCACGTATTTTTCGCGGCCGACTGCGTCTTCGCGCAACTTGCGGTAAAGGTCCATGTCCTGCCAGCGCTTGACCAGCAGCGGTTCCTTTTCCGGCAACCCGGCGCGCATCGGGAAATCCGTCTGCGGCAGGTAGAGCGTTTTGGAATAATCGATCGTCTCGGCGGTCTCGGTATCAGTCATTCGTCTGCCATATGCGTTGCCGGCGGCAAAAGAGCCCGGGCGTTGAACTATCATGATCTGGAAAAAGCGCGAGAGGCCGCGCGCAAGATTCCCGGCGGCTCCGGCGGCGGTCAGGCCGCCCGGAACACCGGGCCTGTAATTCGTATCGCAGTCGCGAGAAGGCGCGAAAAGCTCGTCATGGCTGGGCTTTTAACCGACACAGGCGATGTTGAAAAGCCCGAACTCTCGGCGGTTTCCTGTCGGGGCATCATGGTCGTTAGTTTGTTGTCGTGGTTTTCCTTGCATGATGTGCCACTTGCGCCTATGTCTAGGGGCAAGTGGCAGCGGAGCCAGCTCATGTCTAGTCTGCATAGCAAGGTTCGCCCAGAAGCCGATCCCGCCGACGCCGCAATTCCCGATACCGCGACGGAACGGTTTCTCGTTCATGTCACCAGGGTCGAAGGGCTCCGTCAACGGGGCTTCAGTAGTGATGAAATCTACAAGATCGTCGGCCCGCGACGGACCCTGGCGCGTCGTAAAGAGCGAAACGAGACTCTGACGATCACCGAATCCGACCGCGTCCAGCGACTTGAGCGGGTTTCAGCGATGGCGGACCGGGTTTTCGGCAGTCATGAAAAGGCGCAGCGTTGGTTGCGCAAGCGCAGCAGAGTGCTCAACGAGATACCGATCAACCTCTTGCAGTCCGAGACGGGTGCCGTCCTGGTGGAAGAAGAGCTCCATCGCATCGATTACGGCATTCTCGCCTAACACATATGCGGCTGTGGCGCATTTCCAGCTACGCCGATCTCTCCGGCGCCGGTGGCATGGTCAGCGCCGGCCGTTGGCATGTCATGGGGACACCGATCGTCTACTGCGCCGATCATCCAGCTACAGCGCTTCTCGAAATTCTGGTGCATGTGGACGCGGAAGACCTGCCCCAGACCTATCAGCTTCTGGAAATCGAAGTGCCGGACGGCGTTACCGTTGCATCTCTGGAATTATCTGATGACTGGAAGCACGATACAGCCACGACGCAGCGGCTCGGCACGGATTTTATCGCCACAGCCAAGCACGCCGTTATGGAAGTCCCCTGTGTGATCGTCCCGTTTACAAGGAACTATCTCTTCAACCCAGATTTGCTGGCGCGCGACGGCATCCACATCGTTGAGGTCACAACGCATCCTATCGATACCCGATTGCTGGGGTAGACATCACATCGAAAAATCGAAGCGATAGGTCGTCGACACGCCGATCATGAACTGATCCCTGGAGCCGCGCTCCTTGACCAGGCTGGAATCGGCGGCCGGGCCCATCAGGCGGGAATATTCGCCGAACAGACTGGCCGTCATCGGCTCGGTCACCTTCCAGGTCACCGCGCCGCCCAGGCCCGCCGACTTCACCCCGCCGCCGGGATGATATTCGCTAAGTCCCGAGGCCAGGGACTCCTTGGCATCAACGCCGTAATAGGCGTCGAAATAGTCCGATGAGGCGAACGAAACGCGCGGTCCGGCCGAAATCCTAACGTCGGACGTCACATCGTAAAAGGCGTCGGCGGCGATGTCGGCGACAAAGCCGTTATGGGCGCGAATGCCGTGCCGCAATTCGGCGCGGGCACGCAGCCAATCCAAAGGATAGAATTCGAAGAAGCCGCCAGCCTCGCCGCCCCAGTGCACCGGGTCGAGACCCTTCAATTCGTCGGCGTCACCACCGTCGCGGGAAAACAGGAACTTGCCTGTCAGGCCGGCGCGGACGCCGCCATCGTCGATCAATGCCAATGAGATATTGTCGTTGCGCGAGGTGAAGCGCGCCGCGGGACCAGCCTTGCCGAGCGAGATGATCGGCGAGGCACTGAGCAGGTACTTCTTGCCGCCCTCGAAATTCGGGGCAACCATGCCGGTGGCGCCGACCGTCAGGTACCAGTCTCCGGACAGCCAGCCGAAGGTTCCCTCGCCGGCCTTGGCAACGCCGCAGGTGCCGAGCATGAATGCGGCCAAGATCGTCGGGACAGACCGCATCGTTACTCCATACGTCGAACGCATTGGCCGATACAACCAGCCTTGACTGAAGCCATGGCGCCAGTTCGGTAAAATTTGACTTAATATCCGCAACATTGGCAGCGTTGGCCGGCCTGTTCCGCGTTGCAGTCGATTGTTTGGCGCACCAAGATTCCAGATCAAGTGTTTGGAATACGATAGCAGTTGCCTCGGCAGGGGTTACAAACATTCGCGGACAAACATGCCTGCGCTGTGAAGAGCGCGGCGACCGGCGCTCAACCCCGCATTCCAAACCGGCCAAGCGTGAATCATATGAGGCCAAATTTCGAGACCTACTTTAACGTCAGCCGCGCCAGCGGCTTCGGCGAGCCGAGTTGCGTCCGACAACAGCGTCTCGGCCGAACCGGCTTGTATCAGCATTGGGGGAAATCCGCTCAGATCGGCGAACAAAGGCGAGATCAGCGGATCGCGCCGACCAACGCCATTGGGAACATAGGCCGTTGCCAGTTCCTCCAAATACGCCCGGTGGATGATAGGGTCGATTGCGTCCTTGGTTGATAGTGTCGCGCCGGACATCGAAAGGTCCGTCCAAGGCGAAACCAGCCAAAGACATCGCGGCAACGGCTCGCCTGCCGTGCGCAATATACTGACCAGGCACAGAGTGAGGTTGCCGCCCGCACTGTCTCCGCCAACCACGATGCGATCCGACGCGATGCCTTGCCGGCTCAGAAAGCGCCATGCGGTGAGTGCGTCTTCATGTTGCGCAGGGAAAGGATGTTCCGGTGCGCGGCGATAGTCGATCGCGAGGGTGCGTATTCCCATTGCCCGACCTGCCTCGGTAACCATTCGACGATGACTTTTAAGGGAGCCGGAGCAGTAGCCACCACCGTGGAAAAAGAGCAGAACCTTATCCCTGTCACTCCCAGGCGCCAGGGACCACTCGCCCGCGAGGCCATCGAAAACCACATGCTCGCATCGGATGTCCTCCGCGACTGGCCACACCGAACCGACTTCGTCGAGCCGTGCCCGGCGTTCGTCCCAGCGGACCGTTCGAGGCTTTGAGGTCAACAACCTGCGGACGGCGTTGATCTCCGTCAGATCGAGGTGTTCGTCCGCATCGCTCATTTTGCTTCCCTAGCCTCATCAAGCGTAGAAAACGGCATATAGCAGCAGCACACGTCATCGTATAAAGGGCCAATGCCAGCACTGGGAATTTTCGTTACACTTGCGCCGCGGCGAATACACGGGACGACGGGTCGCCCGTAAACCCGCTTGTTATCTTTTAGCACTGGCTCACCCCCCACATGATCGAATTATTCCATCTGGTATTTGGCCGCTTCGGGTCAAAAACGGAGGTCTAGCGGATCGCTCGGGAGTGTGGCGCTCACAGCCTGCTCGCTGGACGGGCAAGGCGATCGGCGCTACCTTCCGGAACAAAGAAGCTAGGCAACCTTGAGGGAGAAGGGCAATGACCGTGCACAGCGATGCCATGAAAGACGCCATTGGCCAGACGCGGGCGAAATGGGGGTGGTTCGTGGCGCTCGGGGTGCTGCTGCTTGTCTTCGGCGGCATCGCCTTCGGCAATCTGTTCATCGCAACCGTCGCCTCCGTCTTTGTCGTGGGCTGGCTGATGCTGATGGCCGGCATTGTTGAGATTATCCATGCCTTCGGCGTGAAGACATGGGGCCGCTTCTTCTATTGGCTGCTCAGCGGCCTCCTCTACGCCGTCGCCGGCTTCTTCGCCTTCGACAATCCGGTCCTCGCCTCGACGGTGCTGACCTTCCTCCTGGCGGTCGCGCTGCTTGCTTCAGGCGTGCTCAGGGCCTGGGTAGGCTACAGCCACCGGCCGCAGCCGGGCTGGGGCTGGGTGGTCGCGGCCGGCATCATCAGCGCACTGGCGGGACTGGTCATCGCCATGGGCTGGCCGGTCAACAGCGTGTGGGTGCTCGGCCTGTTCCTGGCCGTCGACCTGATCTTCCAGGGCTGGACCTTCATCGCCCTTGGCTTGGCACTGAAGAGATAAATTCTGGTTGAGCATGATCTTAATCGGAAAACCGGTTCCCAGTTTTTGCTTCGCTGACCTTCAGTTCGGGACCATGCTCTAAAAAGCTATGGCCGCGTCCAGCCCGGAAAGCGGCCTGACGCCGGCGAGCAGTGCCTTCGCCTCGGCCTCGTCACGCTTCATCTGGGCGACCAGCGCGTCAAGCCCATCGAACTTCACCTCCGAGCGCAGGTAGCCGAAGAAGGACACGGCACAAATCTCTCCATAGAGGTCGCCGGAAAAGTCAAAGACGAAGGTCTCCAGCAGCGGCGCGCCACTGTCGTCGACCGTCGGCCGGCGGCCGAAGCTGGCGACGCCATCATGTAGCGAACCGTCGGCGCGGCGGAAGCGGACGGCATAAATCCCTTCCTTGAGGGTGGCTTCCGGCGAAAGCCTCATGTTTGCGGTCGGAAAGCCGAGTGTCCGGCCGAGCTGCTGGCCGCCGATCACCTCCGCCTGGACGGTGAAACGGTAGCCGAGCAAGCCGGCGGCCTCGGCCACATTGCCCTCGCACAGCAGCGTGCGTATGCGGCTCGACGACACCACCTCGGCGCTTTCGTCGCGAAACGCATCCACCAGCGTGACGCCGAAGCCGTGGCGCTCGCCGGCAGCCATCAGATAGGCCGGACCGCCCTGGCGGTCCTTGCCGAAATGGAAATCGAAGCCGGTAACGGCGTGGCTTATGCCGAGGTTGCGCTCGAGCACGCCGGTGACGAAGGCCTCCGCCGACAAGGAGGCGAACTCGCGTGTGAACGGCTGTTCGACCAGCGCCGCAAAGCCCAGATGCGACAACAGCCGCGCCTTCATCGGCGGCGGCGTCAGCACGAACAACGGCATGTCCGGCCTAAACACCTTTCGCGGATGCGGTACGAAGGTCAGCACCAGGGCGGGTACGCCGCGACGCTCCGCTTCGGCGCGCGCGCGTTCGAGCACCGCCTGGTGGCCGCGGTGGACGCCGTCGAAATTGCCGATAGCCACCACGCCGCCGCGCAGATGGGCCGGCAGCGGTGCGGTTGCGGAAATGCGTTCGAACATGGCCGTCATGGCTTGAACCTATTGCAGCCTGGGAATCACCGCGACCGGCCTGTAGCCATATTTTTCCAGGAAGGCCGCGAGCCTGGCCGGATCCGGCTGCAGCGTCTCACCGTAATCGCGGGCATGGATGCCGCCCGATACGTAGAGCACGTCGAAGCCATTGTCGGCCGCGCCCTTGATGTCGGTCATCATGCCGTCGCCGATGGCCAGAACTTGCGAACGCTCGACCCGGCGGCCGAGAATGACGGCGATCTCCTTCATGGCGACGTCATAGACCGGCGCGTAGGGTTTGCCGGCGATCAGCGTGCGTCCGCCAAGCTGTGCGTATTCGCGGGCCAAAGCGCCTGCGCACCAGATCATGCGTTCGCCGCGCTCGACGACGATGTCGGGATTGGCGCAAATGAAGGGCAGGTTCCTGGCACGCAGCCTCTGCAGAAGATCGGCATAATCTTCCGGCTTCTCCACCTCGTCGTCGAACAGGCCGGTGCAGACCACGCCGGATGCTTCGAACTCCTCGACGAGTTCGACGTCGAGGCCCTCATAGAGCGTGAAATCCCGATCGGCGCCTATGTGGAAGATCTTTCGCGGCCCTTCGGCGATCAGGTCGCGGGTAACGTCGCCGGACGTCACGACACGGTCGTAGGCGGCGGGCGGAACGCCGATGGCGTTCATCTGTGCCACCACGTCGGCGCTGCGACGCGGCGAATTGGTGATCAGCACGACAGGTATTTTCGCCGCGCGAGCAGCGATCAGCGCGGCAGCCGCCGCCGGGAAATGCCATTCGCCATTGTGCACCACGCCCCAGACGTCGCACAGGATGGCTGAATAGGCTCCCGACAGGTCTGCGAGCGAACCGATGATGTCGGGCGAATCCGCCATGCCGTTGTCCCTGTACCATGATGCTTGCAAGCGCCGCGACCGACGGTCCGTAGCGGCCGGCCCGGATTAACCGAAGCGCTTCGCTCTGTCACCAGCTTTCGTTGTGCCCGCAAGATTGCCGCCCGGGGACGCCGGCGAGGACGTGATGGCGAAAGCCTTCTTTTTCAGAGCCTTATGGGGCTTTGCCGCGGAGCAGCATTGCCGATTGCGGACGTGTGGTTAACGGGCATTGAAAAACCGTGCCGACCTTGAACGTATTTTAGCAATCGGAAATTTAAAAATGCGTGGCATCGTCCGGAAAAAACAGGGCGGGCGGGAATGCTGAAGGCAATGATCGGAAATTTCCGACGCGACAGACGTGGCAACTACTCCTTAATGACCGCAATCACCATTGTACCGCTGATGGGCGGGTTGGCGCTCAGTGTCGATTACGGGGAGTTGCTGCGCCAAAAGCACGAAACGCTGAACGCACTTGATGCGGCCGGCCTCGCCGCCGCCCAGCAGATCGTTGCCGGCGCCAGCGACGACGACGTCAAGGCCTACGCCAAGACATTTTTCGAAACCAATCTCGCACGTATCGACCCGGCGAACACAGCGCTGACCGTCACGCTGCCCAACAACAATGCCGGCGGCGGCACCTTGAAGCTCTGCGCCGGCCTCACCTTCCACCCCTATTTTCTACCGGCCGCCAGCCTGCTGATCGGCGGCACGGCAAGCGACACGACCTTCACCGAATGTTCGGAACTCCGCCTCAAGAACACCCTCGAAGTCGCGCTTGTGCTGGATAATTCCGGCTCGATGAGCGATCTCGGCTCCGGCACCGGCGAGAAGCGAATAGACCTGCTGAAGTCGGCCGCCAAGCAGCTTGTCGATACGCTGGCGCTTCAGGCGCAGCAGATGAAGCAGATCACCAAACCGGTGCAGTTTTCTCTCGTGCCGTTTGCGGCCTCGGTCAATGTCGGCCCTACCCACGACCAGGACAGCTGGATGGATCAGGACGGCATCTCCCCGATCCAGCACGAGGATTTCGACTGGACGACGATGAGTGCCGCCAACAATCCGGACAAATATGCCGAGAAGCTCAACGGCGTCTGGTACAAGCGCGGCACCGGCTGGGGCGAGACCAAGGACCAGCCGCTGACGCGTTTCAGCCTCTACGCCGACATGACGGTCGAATCGGGCCGCGAAGAGGTACCCAATTCGAAGCAATATGTCTGCGACACATACAAGAAGAACGGCACCTGCCAGTACGGCCACTGGAGCGCACCGGAATATATCTACACCACAAGCCGCTATGCGAGCTGGCAAGGTTGCGTCGAAGCACGGCCATATCCCTACAATGTCGACGACACCACGCCCGATACAGCCGCGCCGGCCACGCTTTTCGTGCCGATGTTCGCCCCGGATGAGGCTGGCACTCTGTGGCTCGATTTCAACCGTGACGGCATCAACGACGTCATCAGCACGTCCTACAATTACGGCAACAACTGGTGGGCCGATTGGCCCTATGTCGCCGGTCCTACCGCTTCCCAGCGCCAGTCTGACATGCGCAAATATTTCCTGGTAAAACCATACGGTTCGCAATCCGCAGCCGCGGGCGATGGGCCGAATTCCTCCTGCACCACCAACCCGATCACGCCGTTGAAGGACGTCAGCCAGGACGCAGAGAAGCAGGAGATCAAGGACGCCATCGACGCCATGGCGCCGAACGGCAACACCAACGTGCCGGAGGGCCTTGCCTGGGGCTGGCGAACTGTATCGAGCAACCCACCGTTCACCGATGGTCGGCCGAACAGCGAGAGGGGCAACGACAAGGTGGTCGTGGTGCTGACCGACGGAGCCAATACTTATAGTGCCGTCAGCGACGGCAGCTACGCCAACAACAGGTCGACCTACGCCGCCTACGGCTACACTGGGCTGACCTATCCGGGATCTGGAAGCGTAACCCGCCTGTTCATGAATACCAGCACCGATATCGGCAAGACCACCTATACCGGTGCCAACTACACGGCAGCACTCGACGAGCAGATGAAAACGCTCTGCGCCAATGCAAAGAATTCGAACGTTCTGGTGATGACGGTGGCGCTCGACCTGTCGCCCACAGATGCCAGCGACAAGAAGGCAATCGATGCGCTGAAGGCGTGTTCGTCGGATTCGCGCTTCCGCAAGGATTCGGCCGACCCGAGCAAGCCTGCCAAGCTGTTCTGGAATGCAACCGGCGCGACGCTGTCCGACAATTTCAAGGAAATCGCCAACGAATTGTCGAACCTGCGCATCGTCGGCTGAAGGCGATGGGATTGGCAACTAAGGCAGGGGGCCCGGCGCGCTGGCGCAAAGGCTCCTGCCGTCATGCCCTTGCGGGTGATGGAAGCATGTGGTGAGTGTCCCCACCCGGAGATGCGCTCTTGCCTGAACCCGCCAACCACCTTGCCTTCGCGCTGGTCTGCCTCGGCATGGTGCTGACGCCCGGCCCGAACATGATCTATCTGATCTCGCGCTCGCTGTCGCAAGGGCCGAAGGCCGGGCTGATCTCGCTGGGCGGTGTGGCGCTCGGTTTTTTGTTCTATGTGCTGTCGGCGGCGTTCGGCATCACCGCGCTGCTGCTCGCCGTGCCCTTTGCCTATGATGTGCTGCGCCTTGCCGGCGCGCTTTATTTGCTGTGGCTCGCCTGGCAAGCGGTGAAGCCCGGCGGGCGCTCGCCCTTCCAGATCCGCGAACTGCCGAAAGACAGGCCGCGCAAGCTGTTCGCCATGGGCCTGATGACCAACCTGCTCAACCCGAAGGTGGCAGTGCTCTATCTGTCGCTGCTGCCGCAATTCATCAGCCCCGGCAAGGGCCACGTGCTGTCGCAGCTTCTGGTGCTCGGTGCCACGCAGGTCGCGATCAGCCTGACCGTCAACGCCATCATCGCGGTGACGGCCGGCTCGATCGCCATCTTCCTCGCCGGGCGGCCGCTATGGCTGGTGATCCAGCGCTGGATGATGGGCACGGTGCTGACCGCGCTGGCCGTCAAGATGGCAACCGACGCGCAACGCTGATCGGTCCTACATCGGCCGCCTGACCTGCTCTGCCCGCTCCGGTTCGACCACCCTGCGGTAGAGATGCCAGGTCGCGTGGCCAAGGATGGGCATGACGACGGCAAGCCCGGCAAATAGCGGGATCGAGCCGATGACCAGGAGCACGGCGACCATCAGGCCCCACAGCGCCATCTGCAGCGGGTTTGTCATAACTGCGCGCGCCGACGTCTCGACTGCCGAGACCGCGCCGACGTCGCGGTCGAGCAGCAGCGGAAAGGCGACGACAGTCGTCGCCAGCACGATCGCGGCGAAGGCGAACCCGGCCAGGTTGCCGAGCAGGATCAGCGTCCAGCCCTTGCTGGTCGTCAGCACTTCGCGAATAAAGCCGACGATAGAGGCCGGAGGCTGATTGCCGTACAGGCTGGTGTAGATCGATTGCGCGGTGAACAGCCAGAGCAGGAACAGTACCACCAGCGTGATACCGATGACTGCAATCGCGGGCAGCGCCGGGGAGTGGCGCACGTCGAGCGCATGCCACCAGGATGTATCCATGCCGAACTCGCGCCGGCGGCTGATTTCGTAAAGGCCGATAGCGGCGAACGGACCGACCAATGCGAAGCCGGACATCAGCGGATAGATGAGTTGGATGGCGTTCGAGCCCGAGGTCCACTGCGTCAGGATCAGGCCGACCACCGGATAGATCAGGCACAGGAACACATAATGCGACGGCTTGGCCCAGAAATCCTCTACGCCGAGACGGAGCGCATCTATCAGATCCTCGGTGCTGATGCGGCGCACCGTGGGCTGTACATGCATTCCACGTGCGTCCGCCATGACATGAAAGCCGGCCATAACCTTTCTCCCGTGTGTCGGGGCGGTCACCGCCAGGATGGCCGCCCGCAGCTGCCACTTCAAGAACGCCCGTAAGATAGCGGATCTCGGCGTGCTTGTCGCCACCGCCCGGCGCCGGGGCGCCGGGCGGCTGAACGAACGGATTAGGCCGCGAAGCGATCGATCACCTCGGCCAGCGGCACGTGACCGAGGCAAGCGCCTGACCCGGCGGGCTTTTCGCCAGCCTCGACAGCGAGCGCGTATCGCACGGCCGGATCGGCTTCGATGCGGCGACGTAGCGCCGCCACCCTGGGATAAGCGGCGCCGTCGACCGCCTGGTGGAACTCCGCCCAGCGCGCCACGCCGATCAGCGTGGTATCGGCAAGCGTCAGCCGGTCGCCGACCAGGAAATCCGTGTCGAGGATCATCGCCTCGAGCTGGTCATGGCGGTTGGTAACGACCTTGCGGCCAAAGTCACGCAAGGTCGCCAGCAGCACCGGTTCGGCCGGCTCCATTTCATAAGCAGCCCAGAGCGGGGTGAAAGCGGCGGTGAAACCGGTGTTCACGAAAGCCATCAGCTGGTGCATCCGGTCGGCTTCCGGCGAGCGAGACTCAAAGCTGATACGACGTTGCGTATCGCGAGCTTCGAGCCAGGCGGCAATCGCCATGGTCTCGGTGAGCACCCTGCCTTCGTCGGTGATCAACACCGGCGTTTCCTGGCGGCCGTTGATACTGGCATAGGCGTCGTTCTTCATCTCAGCGAGCATGTCGACACGACACAGGCGGTAGCGTTGTTCGAGGCGTTCAAAAGCAGCGACAAGCCCCATCGAACTTCCCAGCGGGAAGCCGTAAAGGAGAATAGGTTCCATTTCTTTGTCTCTTCCATGATTTAGGGGTCACGCTGCGCAGCGAAACTTGACCCTAAACGCTGGTCGCCCCATGTAAATTACGCACTATTCTGTAACCAGGTCCCGCCATGAAAGATGTCGTCTCACGCTGCCCGATCGAGGAGACCATGCGTGTGCTCAGCGGTCGCTGGCCCACCTTGCTGCTCTATTATCTCAAGGACGGTACCAAGCGCTTCAGCGACCTGAGGCGTGACAATCCGACAGTGTCGCACCGCATCCTGGCGCTCGAACTACGCAAGCTGGAGGAAGCCGGGATTGTGCGGCGAACAGCGCATGCCGGCTATCCGCTACACGTGGATTACGACCTGACGGAGCCCGGTCTCAAGCTTGTGCCGCTCATCGACGCCCTGGGCGATTGGTGGGAAGATACCGAGGACGATCGGGCCAGCCGGGCTACATCGACGCCGGAAACCAAACTCGTGGCGGCGGAATAGCCGCCCGGCGATCACCGCGCCGCAAAGAACTGCCGGCGAGAGCCCAGCGCGCTCCAAGCCGTTCATACATTAGATTCCGCAAGACCAAGGCGACCGGCTATGGGGCGCGCCATTGTGCCAGCCAAACCGGGACAAGGCACCGCCATCCGGCACCAACTCCTGTAGCATAGCTCGCCAATCCCGATCACCTGACCCGCCGTTCGATCTCGTTGCCCGATCAGATCGGCTTGACCATGCTGGCTGGCTGTCGCTTTTGATTCTGTGTGAATGAAGAGCCTACTTATGCTCTTGAAGTTTCTCCTGAGACTTTGCCATTTGATCGTCCCCAAGTTCCATATTGTGCATCGTTGCAATCAACCATTCATCATGATCCCGCGTCGCCACTACGCTGATTAATCCGCGCCGACGCGGCCCTTCGTTTCCCATCGGATCGAGCGCGCCAGTCATGGACCACCGCAGGTCGAGCGTGGCAACATCAGGGCGAACAAGCCTGTTCCGCACGCTTTCGGCGGATAGGTGGCTGTGCTTGAACATCTTCTCAAAAATTGGGGCATGGAACTGCTCGATCTTGTCACGTCCAGTCGCCTGCATACCGAAGACGTTTGTAAATTCGGCATCTGCCGCGAATACGGCGGCAAAGGCGCGAGCATCGTGACGATTCCAAGCTTCGATCAGCCTGTGCGCGACACTTTCCACCCCTTCAGTTCGGACGTTGCCGGTAGCCATGCTGACCTCCTGCCATATAGTTCGGTTGCCATACTATATGGGCACCATATAAGTTTGGAAAGATGGATAATCAGCCATACACGCAGTCTCTGCTTCTCTATGCTTATCAATCGTCGGCGAGCGCTTTGGTCCAGGTTCTCCGGGAGAGCGGCCATTCGGCAATCAAGCCCAAACACGGCGCTGTATTCGCCAACATCGACGCGGAGGGAACCCGACCCAGCGTCCTCGCAGAGCGTGCGGGCATTGGCAAAGCATCGATGGGTGAGTTGATCGATGAACTGGAGCGCCTCGGTTATGTTCGGCGCTCGCATGATCCGAACGACCGACGGGCCAAATTAATCGTTGCAACTAACGCGGCGCTTGCGGTGATCCGGACCGTCCACGATTTCAATCAGCGTCTCGAAGACCAATACCGGAGGCTGCTTGGTGCTCAGGCCTACGAATCGCTCCGGTCGTCACTGCAAGCGATATCCCCCAGAGAAAATTTGCAACCGAGGATACCTCGCCAGCGCTCGTCAAGCCGCAAAGATGGGGCAAAAGAAACTCTCGGTCCGTGAATGCCTGACTGGGTATCGAGCCCCTGGGCGTATCGAGCCCGAACAGCCGCCTGGGCGAATGCCGCCATCCGAGCAAGCCTGTTTCGATTGAGCAGTGAAATCAATCTGACACAGTGCCATCACGTCGAAACCATCATCACGCATTTTCACCGCCCTGCCCGGCAAAAGCCATGATCGCGGTTATGTCAGGCGGGCATGACCGTTACGAAAATCGAAAATTATGAGGCCCAACCAAGCCTAAGCAGGCGCGTGCTGCTCAGAGCTGCCGGCCTTGGCGCCCTTGCCGGGCTCGTCGCCTGCGCCACCGTGCTGCCCACCGGCGAAGGCGCCGGTGTCTCTGCCTCCGCCGCTGGCACGCTGGCCGGCATCCGCGCTTCGGCGGGTCTCGGGCCGCTTGTCCCCGATGCGCCGCTCGAGCAGGCGGCGCTGCAGCAGGCCGGCTATATGGCGCGCGGCGGCCGAATGAACCACACCACCGGCTGGGGCAAGGACTTTGCCTCGCGCGTCAAAGACAATGGCATTGCCGGCGCTGCCGCCGAAAACATCGCCGAAGGCCGCTTCGACCAGCAGAAGCTGTTTGATATCTGGGTGCATTCGCCAGGCCACCGCCGCAACATGCTCGACCCGCGCTTCACCCGCTTCGGCCTCGCCTATGTGCGCGACGGCCGCGACAGCACGCTTCGCTACTGGTGCCTTGTGCTCGGCAGATAACTTCCGCCATTTGGTCGGCAGAAGCCTGCTGGCGACCGATCCGTCAGTCTTTGCGGCCGCCGCCGAGCAATTCCTCGACGTCCTGCGCACAAATCGGCCTGCTGAAATGATAGCCCTGCATTTCGTCGCAATTGTTTCTGCGCAGGAAAGCCACCTGATCATCTGTCTCAACGCCCTCGGCGATGACCCTCAGGTTGAGATTTTGCCCCAATGAAATCACCGCGCTGGCCACAGCCTGATCGTTCTCGTCGGCGGCGAGATCCTTGATGAAGGACTTGTCGATCTTCAGCCGCGCCACGGGAAAGGTCTTGAGTGCGCTGAGGCTGGAATAGCCGGTGCCAAAATCATCGATCGAGATCTGGACACCCAGGCTTTGCAGGGCGTTCATGGTGGCGACCGCCAGCTCGATATCCTGCATGATAAGGCTCTCGGTCACCTCCAGCTCGAGATACCTGGCCTCCAGGCCGCTGTCCTTCAGCGCGCTGACGATGCGATCGATCAGGTTGCGCTCCCTGAATTGCCGCGCCGACACATTCACGCAAACGGTCAAGGGCGGCAGTCCTGCGTCTTGCCAGGCTTTGTTCTGCCGGCACGCCTCATGCAGAACCCAGTCGCCGATCGATACGATCAGACCTGTCTCCTCGGCGGTCGGGATGAACATCGTCGGCATTACCGTGCCAAGCGTTGGGTGGTTCCAGCGTATCAGCGCCTCGACCGCAAAAACCCGACCTGACCGAAGGTCCACCTGCGGTTGGTAGAGCAGCGTGAATTCCGAACGCGCCAAGGCGTTTCGCAACTCTTCCTGAAGCACGAATTTTTCATGCGCCCTGGTGTTGAACTCCGGAGCGTAAAACTGGAAATTATCGCGGCCGAACTCCTTGGCGCGATACATGGCCGCGTCGGCATTTGCCAGCAGCGTATCGGGATCCGTCCCATCCTTGGGATAGTTGGCAATGCCGATGCTGGCCGTCGCCCGCACAAGATGCGCTCCGAGCTGAACCGGCTCGGCGAGTGCAGCCCTGAGCTTTTGCAAGGTCTCGGAAACGAGATCGACGTTCGCCGGCTGGTCGAAAAGCACGACGACGAATTCGTCGCCGCCAAGCCGCACGACGGTATCGGTCGCCCGGACGCAGTCGACCATGCGACTTGCGACGATCTTCAGGAGCTCGTCGCCGGCATTGTGGCCGAGCGTGTCGTTGACGAATTTGAAATTGTCCAGATCGATGAACACCACTGTCACCCAGCGATCGTATCGCTGGGCGTACAAGACTGCCTGTGAAAGCCGGTCCTCCAACAAGGCGCGATTGGGGAGCCCGGTCAGCACGTCATGATTGGCCATGAAGTGGATCCGGTCTTCGGCCTGTTTGCGTTCGATGGCGATCCCGGCGATGCGCGTGGTGAAATCGATGAGGCGAGTCTCGGCCTCGGTCGGTTCGCGCACCGTCACAGAATACATCGCAAAAACGCCGAGCACGGCGCCCTGATGCGACAGGATCGGCGTCGACCAGCATGAACGCAAACCGTGTGGCCGCGCGAGTTCGCGATAGTCCTGCCAAAGCGGATCCTGCATGATGTCAGCGACAATCACCGGCTCGCGCCGATAGACTGCGGTACCGCAAGACCCTGCCCTTGGGCCTACCGCGGCGCCGTCGACGGCGTCGGTGTAGTCTCTCGCCAGGCTCGGCGCGGCGGCGTGGCGCAAGTGGCTGCCATCCTTGTCGAGCAGCAAGACCGAACCGAATATCCCCGCCAGTTGGGACTCGACCAGACGCATGAGCCGCTCGAGCACGTCTTCGAGGGGAGCGCTCTTTGCGATCATCTCGAGGATATGCGCCTGCCCGTCGCGAAGGATTTCGGCCTGCTTGCGCGCAGTGATGTCGCGGGCAATGCCGACGAGGCCGAAAATGTTGTTCTGAACGTTGCGCAACGGCAGTTTCGTAGACAGGAACCATTTGCCGGTGCCTGACGCATCGACGACGAACTCCTCCTCGTCGATCATCGGTTGTCCGTCGCGCATCAGTTGCTGCTCGATGAGGCGAAATTTCTGCGCAAGATCCGGCGCGTGAAGGTCGAAGTCGCTCAGACCGATCATGTCGCTCGTGCTGTCTCGACCGCTGTCGGACGCAATGGCTCGGTTGGCGACGACGAAGCGGCTTTCGGTGTCCTTCACCCACATGTAGTCAGGCACCAGGTCGATCAGCGTCTGCAAGGAGATACGCTCGTCGACGACCAAGCGGTTGGCGCTGAGCTCGCTGATGTCCTCGTGCGTGGCCACCCAGCCGCCGTCAGGCATCGGCTGATGGCAGACCTGAATTGTCCGACCATCGGCGAGCTCGGCTGTCCAGTTCCCCGAAGCCGTGCCCGAATTGACTGCCCGGGCCAACGCCAGATAAGCGTCCGCATTCATTGCCGAGGTTCCGACAGCGACGCGTCGCTCGACGATTTCGCGCAGCGCCGCACCCGGCTGCAATTGCTCCGGTGCAAGGCGATAGATTTCCGCATAGCGTCGATTGCACAGGATCAGCCGTTCATCGGCATCAAAGAAACAGATGCCTTGCGAGATGTTCTCGATCGCGGTCTGGAACCGCAGTGCCTGGTCCTCGAGTGCTGCAATCGTCGCGCGCAGCTCGCGTTCGAGGGCTTCGTACGAGGCAGTCGCCAGTTTAGCCAGCGTCGTTAGATTGGCGGATTCGGGTGCTTCGGCGGTTTGCCTGGATGACTTCGTGGCCAAACACAATTCCTCCCGCTGATGCTTGAGGCAAGCAAAGGAGGCTCGCCTTCAACCCAAAAGCGACTGCATATTGGTCCGGATATACTAATGGCAGGTGAACCTGGCTCAACGCCGACGCTACCGGCACAGGCAACGGAAGCCGTGAGCCGGTCGCGGTGCCGGAGCCGTGAGACTTAGTCCATATGCGCGGCAGGCGCCCCACCGGCGGGCGGCGCAGCCTTTGGCTTGCGCAGCAGGAAAACAAAGGGGACAGCAAGCAGTGTCATCATCATCAGCAGCTTGAAGTCATTGACGTAGGAGATCATCATCGCCTGGATATTGACCATGCGATCCATCAGCGACAGCGCCGTCGGATCGCCGCCCGCCGCTGCCGGCGATGCCGCCCAGAGGTTGGGATTGAACGGATTGATATAGGCCGAGAGCTCGGCGTGGTTGATCTGCGTGTTGCGTACCAGCAGAACCGTCACCACCGATACGCCGATCGACGAGCCAAGATTGCGCACCAGGCTGAACAGCGCCGTTGCATCGGTGCGGAAACGTGCGTCGAGCGTGGCGAAAGCCACGGTGGACAGCGGCACGAACACCATTCCCATTCCAAGGCCCTGGATGACGCCGGAACTGAGGATAAGCCAGTTGTCCATCTGCGGCGAAAAGCTCGACATCGTGTAGAGCGATTGCGCGGTCAGCAGGAAGCCGATGACGACGAGGATCCTGGCATCGATCCTGTGCATGATCCGCCCGACGAACAGCATCGCGATCATCGTGCCGACACCGCGCGGCCCCAGGACGACGCCGATGGTGAGGGTCGGATAGCCGAAGATGGTCGACAGCATTGGCGGCAGCAGCGACATGCTCGCCAGGATGAGCACGCCCATGACAAAGATGAACGCCAGCCCGGTGACGAAATTGCGATCGAGGAAGATCTTGGGGTCGATAAAGGGGTGCTCCGCCGTCAACGTATGTATGGTGAATACCCAGAAGCCGGTGATGGAAAGACCAAGCTCGATCCATATCTCGATCGAGGAAAACCAGTCGACCTCGCCGCCGCGATCGAGCATCAGCTGCAGCGCGCCGACACCGAGCGAGAGCATGGTGAAGCCGAAGAAATCGAAGCTGCGCACCCGCCGGGCGACGCTGGGAAGATATGCGGCCATGCCGAGGAAGGCGATGATGCCGACCGGCAGGTTGATGAAGAACACCCAGCGCCAGTTGAAATTCTCGGTCAGCCAGCCACCCAGCGTCGGGCCAAGGATCGGTCCCAGCATGATGCCCGCGCCCCAGATAGCCATGGCCTGGCCGTGGCGTTCCCTGGGGTTGATGTCGAGCAGGAAGGTCTGCGACAGCGGCACGATGGCCGCGCCGAACACGCCTTGCATGAGCCGGAACAAAACGATGGTCTCAAGGCTCCAGGCGATGCCGCACAGCATTGAAAAGACGGTGAAACCGACCACGGCCGTCAGGAACAGCTCCTTGCGACCGAAGCGGTCGGCCAGCCAGCCGGTCACCGGCGTCATGATCGCGGCGGCAACGATGTAGGAGGTCAACACCCAGTTGATGTTGTCGGGGGAGGCGCCGAGATCGCCGGTCATGGTCGGCAGCGCAACGTTGGCGATCGTCGTGTCGAGCGCCTGCATGATCGTCGCAAGCATGAGCGCAACTGTGATCAGGCCGCGGTGCGGTACTTCGCGAAAGGGTTCTGGGCTGCTCATGACGTAAAACTTCCAGCAGGTAACAAAAACGTGTACATTAGGTTTCCGGACGGCGAGGCCCCGCTGTAGAGAGACCCTCATCGCGGTGGGACGCGAGCATCGATGTGGGGGTTACATCGACTGAGCGTCTCGACAAAGCGGGCGCCTGCCGCCCGGAAACCTGAGGACCGAAGATCCTGCGCGGCGTTGTCTGCTCAGGCAGGCTACAGCGCAGCCCGTCTACGCATTCAACTTTTCCTGCGCCTCCCTCGGACCAATCCTGCATCCATCTCGCTGTTTGCTATGCGGCCGCTACCAGGCCTCTTTACCTGGCCTCGCCTGCCGTGGCGCGGCGGAAAATGCTCGGCAGCCCGCGGGAAACGCCGGTGTCCACCGTGACGGTCGCGCTCATGCCGGTGCGCAGCGCCGCCTTGGCGTCGGCATCGGTCAATTCCAGGCGGACCGGAATGCGCTGCGTGACCTTGACCCAGTTGCCGGTAGCGTTCTGCGCGGGCAGCAGCGAGAACTCGGCGCCGGTGCCGGCGCCGATCGCCTTGACGGTGGCTTCGAACGTCTTGCCCGGATAAGTATCGACCATGATTTCGGCCTTCTGGCCGGGTTTCATGTTGGTGAGCTGGGTTTCCTTGAAATTGGCGTCGACCCAGGTGTCGCCGGTCTCAACCAGCGAAAACAGCGGCGTGCCCGAACCGACATACTGGCCGACCTTGAACGAAGCGGCCTGGCTGATGATGCCGTCGGCAGGTGCCTTGACCGTAGTCTGGACCAGATCGTAGGCCGCCTTGTCGCGTGCGGCGAGCGCCGCCATTACCGTTGGATGCTTGTCGGTCTCGATGTCGGGATTGCCGCCAAGTGCCGCCTTGGCGCTGACGATCCCTTGCTGGGCCACGGCCAGCTGCTGCTTCGCCTTGTCGAGGTCGTTCTTGGCTTCGTCCAGAGACGACTTGGCGTTGATGCCCTTCTGGGCAAGGTCGGCGGCGCGGTCATATTGCGACTGCGCGTACTGGACCTGGCTTTCGTCGGACTTCTCCTGCGCCAGCGCCTGGCTGTAGGCCGCACGCAACTGCTCGACATTGAGCCGTGCGCCGGCCACCGCCGCGTCGGCCTGGGCCAATCCGATCCGGTAGGGCTCGGGATCGATAGCGAACAACACGTCGCCCTGCTTGACAGACTGGTTGTCGAAAATGTCGACCTGAACGATGCGGCCCGCCGTATCGGCGGCTATCGACACCTTGGCCTGCTGCAGATTGGCGTTCTCGGTCTCCTGATAGCGGCCGCCGGTCACCCAGACATAGCTGCCGCCGGCGATCAACGCAGCGGGCAGCACAAACATCAAAAGGAAGCGGCCGGCACGGCGCTTCTTCTTCGGCGCCACCGGTGCCGGAGCTATCTGCGGAGCGACCGTTACCGGAGCTGCCGCCGGCTTCGCGGGAGCTTCCATCTCCAGCTTGGCCGCATTCTCATCTAGTTTGGCTACCGCGTTCATCCTGCTGCGCCTTCCGTATTCTTCACTTTTTCCGAGGGCGGCGTCTCACCATCTGCAAGATTCTGCACCATTGTCTCCAGCGCCCTGACCAGGACGCGGCGATCTTCCGGCGAAACGCCAACGAGCGATTCCTCATAAACCTCGCCGGCAAGGCTCTTGACATGCGTGTAGGCCGCGTTCGCCTTGGCGGTCGGGAAAATCATGCGCACTCGCCTGTCGGTTGCGTCGGAACGGCGCTCGATCCAGCCGCCCTCCTCCATGCGATCGACAAGACGCGAGACGCTGATCGGCTCGATTTCGAGAAGCTCGGCAAGCCGCGCCTGCGCGACACCCGCCTCCTTGGCGACACGTACCAGAAGCCGCCATTGCGCCGAAGAAAGGCCGAAACCACTGGCGCGCGCCTCGAAGCGCTTGCGCATCAGGCGCTGCACGTCGTGGATCAAAAAGCCCAATCTGTCGATGCCGTCGGAAACCATGAGCGACATATATAATAAGCGTGCTCATAATTCAAGGAGCCGGATTGTGCCAGAAGCCGGCAAGTGTGCATGGCAGTCGGTGCAGGGCGATCGTGGTTAGCAATTTATTACGCCGGGCGCTTGTGACGAGCATGCGGAAGATCGGCGTTCAGATGCTCAGACCATCGATCTCATCCAGGCGGAAAACGCTTCGATATGCGCTTGTCGGGGGTGATTGGCTACGCAGGCAAGGTAAAAGCCATAGCCTGGCAGACAGAGATCATGTGCCTTGACTAGCCTGCCAGCCTCGAGTTCGCCACTGACGACCACATCGCTGCAGATAGCGATACCTTGGCCTGCCGCTGCCGCGTCAATCGCGTGCAGCTCTTCGCGGAAGCTTAGGTCCCATGCCTGGTTGGCATTGGGGATGCTGGGATCGATCGAGCGTGCGATCGCCAGCCATCGTTGCCAAGTCGGCGCTTCCGGGTCGCGGTTCGTCCAATTGAAATGGATGAGCGGGTATTGCAGCAGATCGGCGGCGCGCTCGATCTGTCGGTCGCCTCCTGCGAACAGCTCCGGGCTGCATACCGGAAAGAATGCGTCCCGAAAAATTTCCTGCGCGGGAACATCCCGCGGCATCCTGCGCGCATAGCGGATCGCGACGTCGGCGTCACCGGCTCGCAGGTCCAGAACAGCGTCTGTCCCGATGATCTCCAGTGGAATGTTCGGATGCTGTTCGCGCCACTTCGACAGGCGCGGAACCAGCCATCGGCTGGCAAATGCATTTGGGCTCGTCACGCGCAACGGGCGTTGGCCAACTCCGGCCGAAGCTGATGCTATTGCCGCAGCGAAAGCGTCGAAGCCGCTGCAAATTACCGGGAATAGCCGTTCGCCCACGCCTGTGAGCACGAGCGGTCGTGGGCGCCGCCGGAACAGCAGTTGCCCACAGACCTCCTCCAGCAATCGAATCTGGTGGCTGATGGCCGTTGGCGTCACTCCGAGTTCCGTCGCGGCCTTCCTGAAGCTCATCAGCCTGGCAGCGGCTTCGAAGGCGCGAAGCGACCCGAGCGGCGGAAGTTTTCTCATCCAGGCAGTTTAGATGAATTTAGCTCATCCAGCGACTGAGATATTCGATTTTGCAGCGAATGGCGCCGCATGAGATCATTGTGATCCGGTGAACGACAGCGGCCTGTCCAACCGTGCTGGATCACGAAGGGTATCCCTTGATGAGCATGTTCAAGCTTATAGACGGTTCCGAGCCGACGTTGCAGGCGCCAGATATCGCCCGGCTCAGGCAGGCGATTAGCGGCGATCTGATCCTTGCGGACGACCCTGGCTATGACCAGGCGCGCAGAGTTTGGAATGGCATGGTCGATAAGAGGCCGGCGGCTGTCTTCTATTGCGCCGAATCCAGCGATGTCGTCACGGCCGTCAACTTCGCCCGATCGCAAGGCTTCCTCGTCGCCGTCCGCGGCGGTGGTCATAACGTCGCCGGCAGTTCGGTATGCGACGGCGGCTTGGTGATCGATGTGTCACGCATGAAGCGGATCGAAGTCGACCCGATCCGCCGTGTTGCGCGCGCAGAAGCCGGCCTGAACCTGGGCGAGTTCGATGCAGCCACACAGGTCCATGGTCTTGCGACGACCATGGGTGTCAACGCGGATACCGGCATAGCCGGACTGACACTCGGCGGCGGGTTCGGCAAGCTTGGCCGCAAACATGGACTGAGCTGCGACAACCTTGTCGCTGTCGAAATCGTGACAGCGGGCGGCCGGTTGCTCACGGCAAACGCGGCCGAAAATGCAGATTTGTTCTGGGGCATTCGGGGCGGCGGCGGCAATTTCGGAATAGTCACCACCTTCGAATACAAGCTCCATCCCGTGGGTCCGCTCCTCATCGCGGGATCGATGCTGTACCGCTACGAAGAGGCACGCGAAGCGATGCGGTTCTATCGTGCGTTCTCGAGCGGCGCCCCGGATGAGCTGAGCCTGGATGCAGCACTTGTGACGGCGCCCTCGGGCGAACGCTTCTTCAGCATATCGGCGTGCTACATCGGCCCACTCGACGAAGGCCAGCAAATCATTCAACCTCTGAGAGAGTATGGCACGCCAGTTGAGCGCCGGATTGCTCCTGTCCCCTATCTTCAAATCCAATCGGCCGGGGACAGCCTCTTTCCGCGCGGGCGGCGCTACTACTGGAAGGCGCAGTTCATGCGCGAAATCACAGATCAGGCGATCGATACCATGCTTGCGGCTTACATGGCTGCACCCAGCGAATCGCTTCTGGTCCTGCAGCAGGTTGGCGGCGCCATCTCGCGAGTACCGATGGACGGAACGCCCTACGCCAACAGAGATGCACTTTACGATTGCTTCCCGATATCGATCTGGGACAATCCGTCTGACGACGAAACGCACATCCGATGGGCGCGCGACCTGTGGGATGCAATGAGACCGTTCTCGACCGGCGGCGTCTATGCGAATAATCTCGGCGAAGAGGGCACTGATCGGGTTCTGGCGGCTTACGGCGAGAATTATTCGAGGTTGGCCGCACTAAAGAACAAGTATGATCCCACCAATTTCTTTCGCTTGAACCAAAACATTAAGCCTGTGACCTGAGCGACCGCCCCAGGCCGATGCTCGAAATTCTGCGGCGCTGCTACAGCTCCAAATTCCAGTTCTGGCCGACCAGATCCTTGCCGAAGGAATGGTGGCGCTCCTCGTTGGTCAATTTAAAGCCCGCAGCCTCATAGATGTGGCGAGCGGCGGCGAGAACGTCGTTGGTCCACAGCGTCAGTGTCCTGTAACCCCTGGCGCGGCAAAAGCCGGCACATTCCTCGACCAGCCGCTTGCCGATCCCGAGGCCGCGCGCCGAAGGCTCGATATAGAGCAGGCGCAACTTCGCCACCGCGTCCGACTGGCGCACGACGAAGACCGAGCCGACGACCTCCCCTTCCCGCTCGGCGATCCAGCTGCGTTCCCATTTCGGATCGAAGGATTTGACGAAGGCACCGAGGATTTCGGCGACCAGCGCTTCATAGGTTTCGTCCCAGCCATATTCCTGCGCGTAGAGCAGGCCCTGGCGACGAATGATCCAGCCGATGTCGCCGACTTGCAGGGGCCGCAGCATATAGGGAATTTTGGGCTCGGCGCTTCCGCCCAGCAAACGCTGCACCGTCTGCATGGCCTTGACCAGCCTGTCCTGTTCGGCAACCGAAAGCCGTTCGAGCAAAGCCGCGACCTGGTCGTGCGAACCCTGGTTCAGCGGCGCGAAGGCCTGCCGCCCGGCCTTGGTCAGCGCGATCGACGAGCGCCGCGCATCCGCCTCGATCGTGGCGCGCTCGACCAGATCACGCTCCTCGAACTTCTTCAGCAGCCGGCTGAGATAACCGGCATCGAGGCCGAGATCGCGCGCAAGGTCGGTGGCGGTCAGGCCATCGCGATGCGCCAGCTCATAGAGCACCCGCGCCTCGGTCAGCGAGAAGGTGCTTTTCAGCAGCCCTTCGTCGAGCAGCCCGATCTGGCGGGTGTAGAAGCGGTTGAAGGCTCGCACCGCGTCGATCCGCTCCTTGCCTGGGTGATGATGAATGGTCATGGCATCCTCCTCCCGGCAAGATCAGCGATTTAGTTGACTTGGTCAAGTATCCGTTTGAAGCAATTGTCCTGATTATGCCCAGCGGGCGCCTTGACTCGCACGAGCTGCCAGCCTATTTCAGCGCCACGTTAGCACTCCCCCAAGATGAGTGCTAACCACATGTCCGGCGCCGCCGGACGGAGGAACTGTTCTCACCATTCTCATCGAGGAATAAAAAATGGCAAAGTCGAAGTTCCGCCCGCTTCATGACCGCGTGGTCGTTCGTCGGGTCGAATCCGAATCCAAGACCGCGGGCGGGATCATCATCCCCGATACGGCTAAGGAAAAGCCGCAGGAAGGCGAGATCATCGCCGTCGGTTCCGGCGCCCGCGACGAAGCCGGCAAGCTCGTCCCGCTGGACGTCAAGGCCGG
>NZ_AYVL01000001.1 GCF_000502835.1 Mesorhizobium sp. LSJC280B00 | reverse complement strand
ATCGCCGCGGCGAGGGGCGGAGCAACGCTCGGCCATTGGGTGACCGGCGGTGACATTGCCGCGCGCATTGGGTGGGCGCAGGAGCTTGTGCGCGGCAAGGCGACGAAGGACGCGATCCGGCTGATCACCGATCTGGTCGGCACCGGCGTCGCCAGTCAGGAGTCCATTCCGGCTGCATTCGCGGTGCTGGAAATCGCCGGCGGTGATCCCTGGCAAGCGGCGGTGATTAGTGCCAATCTCGGTGGCGACACCGATACGATCGGCGCCATCGCGACCGGCATGGCCGGCGCCTGCACCGGCTTTTCCCGATTGCCTCAGAACCGCATTGCTGACCTCAAGGGCATCGACATAGCGGCGGTTGGCGCGCTCACCGCCGACCTTGTTGCGGCCCGTATATCCAAGCGCCGTGCGGACAGGACCGGTCCCGGCAAGGATGCGGCGGCATGAGTGGGCGTCTCGTCCATGTCGGCAGCACGGTGGTCGACTATGTCTATCGCATCGACGCCTTGCCGGCGCCGGGTACGGAGAAGACGGCGTCGAGCTACACGCAAGTCGCCGGCGGCGGCTTCAACATGATGGCCGCGGCCAGCCGCACCGGCATGAAGGTGGTGTTCGGCGGCCAGCTCGGCAGCGGACCCAATGGCGACTTCCTGCGCACGGCCTTAGCCAGTGAGGGGATCGAGACACTGACGCCGCCATCGCCCGTCATGGACAGCGGCAATTGCGTCGCCATGATCAGCAGCGATGCCGAGCGCACCTTCGTCTCGTGGCCTGGTGCGGAGAGCTTGCTCAGCCTTGACATGATGGCGCCCGTCTCGGTCGCACCGGGGGATTGGGTGTTCACCTCCGGCTATACGCTTAGCTATCCGGGAAGCCGAGACGCGCTTGTCGACTGGATCGAGGCACTTCCGGCCGACACACCGCTTGTCCTCGACCCGACACCTGTCGTCGTCGACATTCCCCGCCCTATCCTGTCGCGGATACTCGCCCGCACCAACTGGTTGAGCTGCAACACGACGGAAGCGGCCGCGATTGCCGGTCCGGGCGGCGTCGAGACACTCGCGTCACGGCTTCTTAGCGACCACTCCCCGAAGGCCGTCGGCGTCGTTATTCGCGCCGGAGCGAAAGGCTGCCACATACGGCTGGCCGATGGCTCGGCGCAAACGAGTGCCGGCTTCAAGGTCGACGCCATCGACACCAATGGCGCCGGCGACACCCATATCGGCGCTTTCGTGAGTGCGCTGGCGCGCGGCGTGCCGCCTTTTGAAGCAGCGCGCTACGCCAATGCGGCGGCGGCCATTTCCGTCACCCGCCACGGTGGTTCATCAGCGCCGACCGACCACGAGATCCAGACATTCCTAAGCCATGCCGGCGGTCCGCCGATCGGCCTCCATGGCCGGAAGCAAGAGGCCAAACGCCCGACAGCCTGACAAAGCCCGGGAAGCGGGCAAACACAGAGAGGAACGAACATGCGCATGCCCGACTTGACTGCCCTGCTGACGGCGACCGCCGTCTTCACCTCCGCACTCGCATTTGCCGCCAAGGCCGACGAGGTGCACGTACTCAACTGGAAGGGCTACGGCGCCGACGAGCCGTGGGCCATCGAAGCCTTCGAGAAGGCGACCGGCAACAAGGTCGTCAACGATTTTTTCAATTCCGAACAGGAGATGCTGACCAAGCTCAGGACCAATCCCGGCCTTTACGATGTCGTCATGATCAACGCCGCCTTCAACGACCAGGCGATGGCGGAAAAGCTGATCCAGCCGATCGACACGTCCAAGCTGCCGAACTTTCCCGACATCAGCAAGGACAAGGCCGGATCGCCGATGCTCGTCCATGACGGCAAGGTCTATGGCGTGCCGTGGGTCTGGGGGCTGACGGCGCTCGCCATCAATGAAAAATCCTTCGATAAGCCGCCGACGAGCATCGCCGAAATGTGGGATCCCGCTCACAAAGGCCGCGTCACCATCCGTGATGATGCCGTCGAGGCGGTTCAGTTCGGCGCCATTGCCACCGGCCAGAACATCAACGACATCAAGGATATCGAGGCGGTCAAGGCGAAGCTCACCTCGCTGATGCCGCAGATCAAGACGTTCTGGAGCTCGGAGAACGACTGGAACCAGATGGCTGCCTCTAACCAGATCGACATCGGCACCTATTGGAGCGGCTCGGCCGACCGCGCCAAGACCCATTTCAAGCTGCCGGTCGCGCTCGTGATCCCGCAGGAGGGCGCTGTCGCCTGGCTCGACGCCTTCTCCATTCCGGTCGGTTCCAAGAATGTCGCCGGCGCCGAGGCCTTCATCAACTACATGATCGACCCGAAGTTCTATGTCGAATGGGTCACCAAGGTCGGAGCCCCGGTATCCGCCAACACCAAGGCTGTAGAAGCACTTCCCGGGGATGCGTTCAACCGCAAGGTGATGGGTGACCCGGCAGTCGCCAAGCGCATTCAGTTCCAGGCGCCGATCACAGACGCCCAGCGCGAAACCTATCTGTCGCTCTGGCAGCAGCTCAAGGTCGACGTGAAGTAACAGCAGAAGCCGGGATCAGCCGACCATCCATGTCGGCTGATGCTTCCCCATCCTGGGAGGTGGATGTCATGGCAGCACAGGTTGCGGCCGCGTCGCGCAGCGGATTGAGATCGGCCTTGCCACTGCTGGCGCCTGCCTATCTCTGGCTGACGGTTGCGATCTTCCTGCCGCTCTCAGCCATGGTCTTCTTCTCCTTCATGACCGACCTGCCGCTGTCGGGAAAGCCGTGGGCGTTCACGCTCGAAAACTATGCCGCCTTCTTTTCACAAAGCCTTTATCTGACATTGCTTTTGGCCTCGCTGCGCCTCGGCCTCGAGGTGACGCTGTGGTGCATCGTCATCGGTTATCCCGCCGCTTATGTGCTGGCCAAGGTGCTGAAAGGCCGCAGCCGAGAGGCGATTTTCCTTCTCGTCATCCTGCCGTTCTGGTCGAATGGGCTTGTGCGCATCTTCTCCTGGGCGATGGTGCTGCGTGAAGGAGGCATTCTCGACACCGCGCTCAACGCCGTGCTGCCGTTCAAGATCAACATCGACCTGATGTATTCTTATCCGGCGGTCATCATCGGGCTGGTGCACTCCTACGTGCCTTACATGGTGCTGACCTGCTACTTGACCCTGCAGGCCATCGATGACTCGCTGATAGAGGCCGGGCGCTCGCTCGGTGCCTCGCGGCTGCAGGTGCTGAATCGGGTCATCATTCCGCTGTCGTTGCCGGGGCTGGTGGCGGGCGCAGCGCTCATCTTCGTCCCGGTTGTTGGTTCGTTCATGGAACCGCGCATCCTCGGCGGCCGTACCGGCACCTTTTACGGCACTGTCATCGAGGACCAGTTCGTCGCAGTGTTCAACTGGCCGCTGGGTGCTGCGCTCTCCTTTATCCTGTTGGCCGTCGTGCTGGTCATCCTGGCGGTTGCCTCGCCGGTGCTGCGGAGGGCTACGTGATGGCGACGACACGTGTTCTCGAATGGCTCGGCCGCCTCTACATCTGGCTATTGCTCGCCTTCCTCTATGTGCCCATCGTCATCATGGCCCTGATGTCTTTCAACGTTTCGCCCTTCTACCAGCTGCCGTTCGAGTGGACGACGGAATGGTATGTCTCGCTGTGGCAGAACGCCCAGCTTATCTCAGCCACCTGGAACAGCGTCGAAATCGCAGTCATCAGCACCATCATCTGCGTCGTGCTTGGCTCGGCCGCGTCACTTGCGCTCTACCGCTATGAGTTTCGCGGCAAGAAATTCCTGCAGGCGCTGCTGTTTCCGCCAATCGCCATTCCGTGGCTGATAACCGGCACGGCGATGTTGATCTTCTTCTTCGGCGTCGGCATTGGGCGCGGCCTGTTCGCCATCCTGCTCGGGCACGTCGCGCTTGCGCTGCCCTACGTCATTGTCGTCGTGTCGGCCCGACTGCAGACCTTCGCGCCCGAGTTGGAAGAGGCGGCGCGCTCGCTCGGCGCCAATCAATGGCAGGTGACGAACCGCGTCACGCTGCCCTGGATCATGCCGGGCGTCATTGCCGGCGGGCTGTTCGCCTTCGCCGTGTCCTTCGACCAGTTCGTCGTATCCTACTTCCTGTCGACGCCCGGCCAGACGACGCTGCCGGTCGAAATCTACGCCGCGATCCGCAAGGGATTCACACCCGAGATCAATGCGGTCTCGACGATCATCATTGTCGTGTCGATGGCACTGATGCTGCTGACGGCGCGCTTCTTCAAATTCGGCGGAGAGAAATAAATGGCTGGCGTCCAAGTAGCGAACGTGTCGCGCGCTTTCGGTGCCCATAAGGCGCTGGACGATGTCTCCATCGATTTCGCCGATGGCGGCTTCTATGCCCTGCTCGGGCCGTCAGGCAGCGGCAAGACCACGCTGCTGCGACAAATCGCGGGCTTCGACTTTCCCGATTCCGGCCGCATCACCATAGGTGGTGAGAGCGTCGAGCGGGTGCCGGTCGAAAAACGGCGCATCGGCATGGTGTTCCAGAACTACGCCCTGTTTCCCAACATGAGTGTTGCCGGCAATGTCGCCTTCGGCCTGTCGGTACGCGGCGAGCCCAAGGCAGTGATTGCCAGCGAGGTACAGCGCGCACTCGACCTCGTGCAACTCGGCAGGCTCGGCGGCCNTCGGCGGCCGCCGGCCGCACCAGCTGTCCGGCGGCCAGCGCCAACGGGTTGCGCTCGCTCGCGCGATCGTCATCCGGCCGCGCGTGCTGTTGCTTGACGAGCCACTCGGCGCGCTGGACAAGGCGCTGCGCGTCGACATGCAGATCGAGCTCAAGCGCATCCAGCGCGAGATCGGCATCACCACCATCTTCGTCACCCACGACCAGGAAGAAGCGCTGACGATGAGCGACCGCATCGGCATTCTGCGCGATGGCAAGCTGGTGCAGGAAGGCTCGCCCGAGGAGATCTACGATCGGCCGAAGAGCGAGTTTGCCGCCACTTTCCTGGGCGACGCCAACATCCTTCGCGGCGACAGCACGGGCAACGGCATCCGACTGCCGGACGGCACAGCGATTGCCGCTGGCGCGGGTGCCAAGCTTGCCGCTGGTGCCAAGGCAAGCTGCGCCGTGCGGCCCGAACGCCTCCGCATCTTCATTGATGCCGAGGCTCCGGATGCGGCCAATGCGAATGTGCTGCGAGGGCAAGTGTCCAAACGCATCTTCGCCGGAAATAGCAGCACTTACTTTGTCGAGCGTGCCGGCCAGACACTCAAGGTGATTGTGCAGAACACCGGCGCTGGCAGGCTGGCGGAAGGTCAGGACGTCGTGCTGAGCTGGTCGCCAGAAAGCACGGTCTTGATCGCGGCGGGTTAGATTGACAATCACCGTCGATTTTGTCGTCGGCGTTGCCGCGGTGGCCTATCCGGGCAAGGGTGGCGGATTTACCAAGACGCTGCTTCGCGGCCGCACCTCTCGCGTCGTGGTGACGATGGGCATGCCTTCCTTCTTTACCGGCTCTGGTTCCTCGGCCACGGCATTGCCGGCATGGGGCGCAGCATCTTCGGCGCATTCATGCACGGCTCGACCTCAGCGCGGCAGATCGACGGCGAAGCCGATGGGCCTTCCGAGCCCTCTATGGCGTTATAGGTCTTGGCACCGTCGGCCCTTAGCGGAGCATGACGGAAAAGGCTGAAACGCCCCCCTTTTCGCCGCAGCTCAGCCGCTTTCCATCGAAGGGCTTTCAAGGTGGTAGGCGCGTGAGCCCGTTCCTAGTCCGAAATGATTACTTGCGCTGTAGCTAATGTAATTACAATCTTATCAAGCCGGAAGCCGCATCGACCGGCCAAGCGCGAGTACCGTCTCCGCCACTGTCTCAAGACAGCCGACGACATTTTTTGCGGTGCGCTCTAAGGGGGAAATTCAATGAGATTGACGATTATTTGTGCGGCAATTGTGATTGCCGGATCCACCGCCACCGTTGCGCACGAGAAGAAGATGGTGGTCAGAACAGAAGTCACGTCAGCCTGCCCCGACTTGTCAGGCACGGTCAAGAAAAAGAGGGGAACAGATTTGGATTGCCGTTCAACCGGAACTGTCTCCAGCGCGGTCCCGAAAGACAAATCGGAGCCGCGCCTAGGCTATGAAACGGTTAGTCCCGGATCATATCAATCTTTTAGCTCACAACCGGCTACGAAGGCGAGCGCCGGCATGATGCGCTGCCCCTCCCCGTGCGATTGTTCCTTCGATCGGCGACAGCAACGAACGAGCTGTGAAGCGGTACTGCCCCAAGCGGATGTTGTATCACCGTCTTGGTCTGTCGGATGACGAGATGAGGCCGGCGCCAGCTAGGAACCTGCGAACTGCGATGCGAACATCCTGCTGCTGTCCAACCAGAAGATGTCCGCCAGTGTCGTAGACGACCAGTTTGGGCCTTGAACGGCCCTCCACTCCGGTAACAACAGGCAACTGCAATATGGAACAGTCGCCTGGCCCTCTGCATAGCCCTTCAGATGCGTCTTTGATTATTGCTTGAGGAACGCGCCCGTGTAGGTCTGGCCGGCAAGCGTAACGGTTCCGGCCAGGGCCCCGTCGGGCCGCATGACAAAACTGACGTCCGCGCCATTCGGTAAGCGCTCAAGCTTCAACGTGCTCCCTACAATTCTTCCAGCGCCGGCGGCCTCTCCCGGATAGTTGTCGCCCAGATTTCCCCACGCATAGGTGACCGTCACCTTTCCATTGGAAGAAATCGTCTGAACGGCAAGTTTGGCGTCATAGATCCCGTCCAATTGTCCGGCCCATAGACCCGAAAAAGCAGCATACTTTGTTGGAACGCCCTTGCCAGGGGGAGTGACCGCCACGGATTGATCTAAGATCGCTGAGCCGGAAGGAACAGCGCCAGGATCCAAGGCAGGTTGTGAAGGAATACTATCAGGTTCTAACGCAGGTTCGAGAGTGGCGGGTTACGGCGTTTCAGGAGCCGATTGGCACGCGGCTAAAGCAAGCGCCGCGAAGCCAAGCATTGCGTTGCACATGCGGTGTGCCATCTTCTGGTGCCCCGGGCCATCTTTGAGTCTAGCGCGGGCCGACCTTATCACGCGTTTTCACAACCTGTGTCTAGGCAAGGTATGTCGTACGACGGCGGCTCGTCGAAAAGGAGCCTTTGGTGCCGTTCAGATCACAAAGTTGATGGCTGACGCTGACCGCTAGCTGACGATGCTTTGCCAACGTTGGCGATCTGACAGTTGCTGGGCCCATCATTCTTTACCGCGACCTCGGCGGCGAAGCATTGCGGTCGACCGCTTGACGGATCGATACGGTCGGGGTCGGGATGCGCATTTGCGCGTTCACTGCTGGAAGCGCGAATTGGCAGTCTGAAGCTTGCACCGGTTGAGCTATCCCGAGGGATCTCCTGATTCATCCGCCGAGATATTTGTCTCAAATATTCTCCGGCGTGACTATTTCGAAAGGTATGGACCGCTGAAGCGTAGCGAACGGTGCTTGTGGTCCCATGACATCAATCATTGTCTGCACAAGAAGTGCAGAGATCGCCTCCAGCGGATGACAAAGGGCTGCGGTGATCAACCCTTCAGATAATCCCTTTCGGGTCTCGGGGCCAATGTCACGGCAAACCAACTTGATCCCCGACCGCCTTTCGGAAGGAACCTCCCTCAGTGCGCGAAGTACACCGGTTATTCCGCCGCCGACGATCAGAATTCCCACAAGATCGTCAGTCGCCTTCAGCAACTCGGCCACCATTCGGTAAGCCTCGCTCGATTCCTCGTGGGTGGGGCGACTTTCCTCCACCGTGAGCCTTGGAGCGTGCTCGCGCAAGTAGGAGCGAAAGCTAGCGTCTGCGACGTCTTGGCATTGATACCGATGATTCCCTATGAAAACCGCAATGCGACCAGGACCATGGGTCGTTTGGGTAATCAGGAAGGCTGCAGTGCGCCCCAGTTTCCAGTTGTCGGTGCCCACATACGCCGCCCGTTCCGGCGCTGATTGGTCCGTAATGTAAGAAACGACTGGTTTCCCCATCTCCTTCAATGAACGGATGGCCTGACCAATGATCGGGTGATCTGCGGCGACCACCGCGACGGCATCGCATGCGTCGCCGAGTGCGATGAGGCGGCTCGAGATAGTCTCTGGCGTCAGCAGATCCACAAAGTCGACGACAGGTTCAATCACCTCGTCCCGACGATCGCGACAGGCGCCGACGATTTTCTTCCCGAACAGCTGGTAGAGGTCGCGGGTGGACTGCTGGAGCAGGAAACCTAATCGGTACTGGGGCGATAGCTGACGGGCCCGGTTATCAATCGCTCCGATAGCGTAAAACCCTATTTCTTCCGCCGCGCTTTGGACGCGTTGAACGGTTTTCGGGCGTACGGAAACGGTCCCACTCAGAATTCTGTTTACAGTCGCTGTAGATACGCCTGCCGCGGTAGCGAGATCGCGAATTGTCGGCCGTTTCATGAATGTTAACCCTCTTTTGTATCATCATGATTGAAGCTAAATGATACAAATGTCATTTTGATATTATTTTCGACTTCTACAAATATCAACCCTCCGATATAAAACGTGCCGAGCTAGGGCTCAATTTGATGATGAGCCCCGGGGCGACTGGACCCGCAAGCACACGACTGATCCGGGCAAGGAGGTGCTGTTACGATGGATGACCTTCAGTATGGAACACGCGACAAACGCGGCAATTGGGCACCGCACCGCCGTGCAGAGCCGGCGCCGTTGTGGCATTGTCCGTTCAATGCAAAAAAGGTGGTTGCCTGGATTCCCGATTTTTTTTGGCCATGGAACGCTTTCCACATCGCCACAGCGATCCTTTGGGTCAACCTGCTCATCCCGAGCTGGCAGAGCCTCGCAAGCTTGTCGCTACTCAACTATTTCTGGCTATACGGTCTGAACGCCGCCGGCATTTTCCTGTTTTATGGTTTCTTCGAGCTGCGCTACTACGTTCATCGCCGGCAGGGGACGCGCTTCAAATACAATGCGAAATTTCCGTCTGATGTGCCGTCCGACGTTTTCTGGTTCCAGCGCCAGAACCTAGACAATTTCCTGCGGTCTTTCTTTGTGACCATCCCGCTGTGGACCGTGGTCGAGATCATGATGCTGTGGGTCTATGCCAACAGCTGGGCGGCCTGGCTGCCCTGGACAACCAATTGGCTCTACTTGTCCTTCCTGGTGTTGATCGGACCGTTTGTGCACGAGGTTTATTTCTTTCTGCTGCATCGCGCGATCCATTGGCCACCCCTTTATAAATGGGTGCATTCGGTCCACCACAACTCGATCAACCCGAGCCCGTGGTCGTCTCTGTCCATGCATCCGGTCGAGGGTTTCCTGTACCATGCCGAGGCTTGGCTGCACTTATTGATCCCATCCAACCCGGTCTGTGCCTATTTCACGCTGCACGGCGCCGGTTTCGGCGCAGTCAACGGCCATCTTGGCTTCGAGACATTCGAACTCACCGACAAGATGAATCTCGATAGCCATTCCTACGTGCATTACCTGCACCATAAGTACTTCGAGGTGAACTACGGCGGTGATGGCCTCGTGCCCCTCGATAAGCTGTTCGGTACTTGGCACGACGGTAGCAAGGAAGCCGACGACGCGATGAAGACGCGCTTCCTCAAAAAGAAGGAAAGGCGGCGCGCCAAGCAGGAAGCCCGCGGCGCGGCCTCTGACATGCCGGCAGAGTGACGGAACGACACCGTCCCGCATGTGCCTGAGAGGAGCGGGCGGGCGGGACAGTAGAACTTAATTTCAACACCCGCGAGGCGGGTGAAACCTGGGAGGACGACTGTGACGTTATTCAAGACACTCGTGTCGGCAACGGTGCTGACAGCATTTAGCACTGGCGCGACGCTTGCCGCCAACATCTTCGTCATCGGCGGCAAGCCGGACGACCCGTTCTGGTCAATCGTCAAACGCGGCGCCGAAGACGCGGGCAAGGTGGTCGAAGCCCAGGGTGGCAAGGTCACCTGGCTCGGGCCCCAGAACTACGACAATCTGGGCGTGGACGCCGCCGAACTGATCCGCCAGGCAATCGACCAGAAGGCCGACGCCATTGTCGGTCCAGACTGGGTGCCGGAAGCGATGGACCCTGCGTTCAAGGCAGTCGTGGATGCTGGCATTCCCCTAGTGATTTACAATGCCGGCGGGTTGAAAGCGGCCGATCGCCTCGGCGCCATGAACTATGTTGGCTCTGACGACTACAAAGGCGGCGTCGCCGGCGGCGAGTATCTCGCCAAGGCCGGCAGCAAGAAAGGCGTCTGCATTAACACCCTCCCGGGTGCGGCCAATATCGAGGCTTACTGTGGTGGCTTCAAAGAAGGGATGAAGAATGGCGGCGGCGAAGCCGACGTCCTGCCCTTGCCCGCCACGTCCTTCGGCTCGGCTACAGCTGTGGCCCAGGCGGTAAAGGCCTATCTGCTGCAACATCAGGACGTGAACGCCGTGTTCACCATCGGCAACGTTGACGCCAACTCCGCCATGAACGGCATCACGCAGTCCGGGAAAGACGGCAAGGTTCAGCTCTGCGGCATAAACTTCGACGAGACCATCCTGAATAACGTGAAGGAGGGAAAACAGGCCTGCGCCATCGACCAGCAGGGATACCTGCAGGGCTACCTCGCCGTCGCGATTCTGAATGGCAAGGTGAACTACGGCCTGACCGTGCCGACCCGCGAAATTCTCACCGGCCCCGGCATAATCGACAAGAGCACTGTCGAGGCCACCATTGCGGGCGTGAAGGCTGGGACGCGCTAAGTCCTCAACCATGGCCGCTCGCGAAGAAGCGAGCGGCCCTTCCATCCCTGTAATGTGGCGACCGCGTTCGGCCGCCCGCTTGCTAGCGGATCCATTATGACGGCGCATCCAGTGATATCTCCCGCAGCCCCAACGTCAGAGCCCGCTCGTCATGCACTGGCGCTCGGCCGTCTGGCGCGCCGGCCCGAGGCGGGCTCGTTCCTCGGCATGGCCGCAGTCTTCCTCTTCTTCGGACTTTTCGGTGGCAGTGGCTTTCTGTCAGCAGCCGGTACGGCCAGCTGGCTCAACGTCGCGGCTGAGATCGGCATTATCGCCCTTCCGATAGGATTGCTGATGATTGCCGGCGAACTGGACATATCGGTTGGCGCTATCATTCCCGCCGCCTCTCTGACCGCCGCCATCATCTCCGGCCACTATGGCCTACCAGATTGGCTCGGCATCTTGGCTGCGCTCGGGATGGGCCTCGCCGTCGGATTCATCAATGGCTTGTTTGTGACGCGAACCATCATCCCGTCCCTCATCATTACCATAGGGACCATGTTCGGCACGATGGGCCTCACGCTTGGCCTCACCGTCATGATCGCCGGCAGCACCGGTGTATCGTTGGTGCCGGACGCTCTCACCAAGGCGATCCTTGGCCAGTATCTCGGCGGCATGTTCCAAGTCACAATTCTCTGGTGGCTGGCCTTCATCGTCAGCGCATTCTGGATGCTGCACGTCTCGCCGGTTGGCAACTGGATCTATGCACTCGGCGGTGACAAGGTAAGCGCGCGCAACGTCGGTATTCCTACCAACCGGCTTACAATCGGCCTGTTCATGTTCAGCGGCTTTAGCGCCGCTTTCGTCGGGGTCAGCCAGGTGATGGTCTACCAAAGCGCGCAGGTTCTGGCAGGCGGGTCCTTCATCTTCAATTCCATTATGTGCGTGGTTATAGGGGGCGTGCTGCTTACCGGCGGCTTCGGCTCAATCGTCGGCATCGTGTTCGGCACGATCACCTTCTCAGTCGTCAACCAGGGAATCTACTTCACCGGTATCGATCCTAACATGGGAAGCATCATCATCGGCGCACTTTTGCTGATCGCGGTGCTCACCAACGACACCTTCCGGCAGCTGGCTCTCAGCTATTCGGCGAAGAAGGCGTGAGGGACAGCCATGACTGATGCAATCAAGGCTTTTCTGCGCCGCCCCGATGCGGGCTCGATCCTCAGCCTGGTCGGTGTCGTACTGTTCTTCGTCATTTTTGGCGGTGTCGACCTTCGGACCCTCGTCGGTGCGGCCAGCTGGGTCAACTTCGCCGCCAATCTCGGCATTGTCGCCATTCCTCTCGGCCTCCTGATGATCTCGGGTGAACTCGATATCTCCATCGGTGCGTTGATCCCAGCGGGCTCAATGACCACCGCCATCCTCACCGGCTATTACGGCATGCCCATGATGGTCGGCATCGTGGGCGCGCTCGCGGTTGGCGTGATGGTCGGCCTCGTCAACGGCCTGCTGACCGTCCGCACTTCCGTGCCCTCGCTTATCATTACGCTCGGCACGCTGGTCGCCATGCAGGGCGTGGTGCTCAGCGCCTCGGTGTTGTTGACCGGCAATGCCAGCGTGGCGGTCACCGCGCCAGGCTGGGCCAAATTTCTGTTCGGCCAACTGATCGGCGGCAGCCACCAGGTCATCATAGTCTGGTGGATAATTATCGCTGTGATCGTCGGCTTCGTCGTGCATCAGACTCGATACGGCAACTGGCTATTCGCCATGGGCGGCGACCGCATAAGCGCCCGCAATGCAGGCATTCCGACGGGCCGCATGACCATCGCGCTGTTCGTGCTGTCCGCCGTCAGCGCCACATTCGTCGGTATGTGCCAAGCCATCCAGTTCAATTCGGCCCAAGTCTCCGGCGGAATGAGCTTCATCTTCAATGCGATCGTGTCTGTGGTGGTGGGCGGCGTGCTTCTCACCGGCGGCTTCGGCTCGGTGATCGGCATCTTCGTCGGTACAGTCACGTTCGCCATTGTGAGTCAGGGAATCTATTTTACCCAGATTGACCGCAACTGGTCGAACTTGATCATCGGTGTGATGCTCCTGGTGGCTGTGCTGATGAACCAGTCCTTCCGCGAGTTAGCCCTGTCGTACAGACCCCGGAGGGGCGCGAAGCCCGCCGGAGGTGCCGCCAAGCACTGAGAGAAGTTTATGAAATTGAAGGCCAATCCCGCGAAAAAGGGCTGAACGCGTCATGAGCGACAAACCTGCCATTCTCGAACTGAAGAACATCAACAAGTCCTTCGGCGCGATCGACGTGCTGCACGACATTTCATTGGAAGTGCGCCAAGGTGAGGTGTTGTGCCTGTTGGGCGATAACGGTGCCGGCAAATCCACCCTGATCAAGACGCTAGCGGGCGTCTTCATGCCCACCAGCGGCCAAATCTTGATGGACGGCCAGCCGATTAGCTTCAACGGGCCAAGTGATGCGCAAGAGCGCGGCATTGCCACGGTGCACCAATTCGGGGGCACTTTCCCGCTAATGAGCATAGGCCGGTCTTTCTTCGTGGGATTGGAGCCAACGAAGGGCTGGGGCCCGTTCAAGTTCTACGACCGTAAGCGCGCCAACGAAATCGCGGTCAAAGCGGTGCAAGATTTCGGCATCACGCGCATCGACGATGGCGACCGGCTGGTCGGCGGCCTGTCGGGCGGCGAACGTCAGTCCCTGGCTATTGCACGCGCCGTTCATTTCGGGGCCCGCGTCCTCATCCTCGATGAGCCAACCGCGGCGCTCGGCGTCAAGCAGGCGGCACACGTGCTTCGCACGTCAACGAAGCCAAGCGCCGCGGACTCGCGGTCATCTTCATTACCCACCAGGTGATGCACGCGATGGCTGTGGGCGACCATTTCGCCGTGCTCATCCGCGGTGCCATCGCCGCGGATTTCCGCAAGCACGAAAAGACACGAGAGGAGATCACCGACCTGATGGCCGGCGGCGAGACCATGGCCGACCTCGAAGCCGAGATCGAAAATTATATGGATGAGCACGAAGGCCATCCGCCGCCTCTGGAAGTAGTTGAGGAGCGAACGAGTCGATAGGCTTCCCTCAGCAAGCGCGGCATCCGCCGCCTCCACATCAACCGACGCCTTAGGATTGCCAGGGTCGGCGGCCGTTAACTCAGAAAAAAGGCAGAAGAATACATGACAACCCGCATTGCCGTGATTGGCGCCGGCCTAATGGGCGCAGACCATGCTAAAATAGTCGCCGAGGACCTCCCCGGCGCCACGCTCCAGCTGGTGTGCGACAGGGACGAGGCGCGTGCCCGAGCGGTCGCCAATGCCCTTGGCGCCTCCGACATCTCCACCAACCCCGAAGGCGTCATCGCACGGCACGACGTGGATGCGGTGATCATCGCGAGCCCCGATTTCACGCATGCGCCGTTGTCGCAGGCTTGTATCGCGGCCGGCAAACGCGTGCTGTGCGAAAAGCCTCTTTCTCCATCGTCCGCCCAATGTGTCGCAGTGATGGAGGCTGAACAGAAGGCGGGTGCGAAGTTCGTCCAGATCGGCTTCATGCGCCGCTACGACCGCTCCTACCAGGAAATGAAACGTGCTCTATCAGGTGGCCGGCTTGGACGGCCGCTGATGATGCACAATTTCCACCGCAACGTTGAAACGCCAGCGGCCGATTTCACCGGCGCCATGGCCATCACCAATTCCGCCCCGCACGAATTCGACGTGGTGCGCTACGTACTCGACACTGAATACGCTTCAATCTCGGCCTTCCAGCCGAAGCGCTCCGATGCACTTGTCGCGCCAGTCTTCATGGTGCTCCAGACAGTTGACGGCCAACTCGTCAACATCGAGATCAACAACAATGCCGCATATGGCTACGACGTGCGCGCCGAGCTTATTGGCGAGCAGGGTGCTGTGGCGATGAACAATGTCTCCTACACCCGCTTAGATTCGGCGCTCGCCCAGAGCACGGGCTACGATGCAGACTGGCGGACCCGCTACGCCGACGCCTACCGCAGGCAGAATCGCGACTTCCTTCGTTTCGTAACTACCGGCGAGTTCCCCGGCACCGCCGCCGATTGCTGGGACGGCTACTGCGCTGCCACCGTTGCCGAGGCGGGCGTGAAGGCGCTGAACGAAGGGCGCAACGTGTCCGTGCAAATGATCGAAAAGCCGGAGTTTTATGCATGAAATTGGGTTTCGTTTCCGACAGTCTAGGCGACCTTCCCTTCGAGACGATGCTGGACCATGCAAGCGCATGGGCGTCGATGGCGTCGAGGTGAACACCTGCGGCTGGTCCACCGCACCGCATTTCCCGCTCTCGTCCCTACTGGGCGATAAGCAAGGCCAGAAGCGCTTCATCAATGCGTTTGAGGAGCGCGGGTTGGAAATCATCAGCCTCAATGCAAACGGCAATCCGCTGCATCCAACCGACCCAGCCCAGGGTCAGGGGTTGAAAGATACGATTCGCGTGGCCGGGGAAATGGGCATCCGGACCGTGTGCACCATGAGTGGCCTTCCTGGCGGCAAAGCTGCCGACGCCATGCCTAACTGGGTCGTCTCGTCGTGGCCCCCGGAAACGCAGACCATCCTGAAATATCAATGGGAAGAGAAGATAATCCCGTTCTGGACCGACATCGTGGCGCTGGCTCAGGAGAATGGCGTGGAGCGCATTGCGCTGGAACTCCACGGCAACCAGTGCGTCTACAACGTGCCCTCGCTCTTGAAATTGCGGCAGGCGGTCGGCCCGGTCGTAGGCGCCAACCTAGATCCCTCGCACCTCTTTTGGATGGGCGCTGATCCCCTGGCGGCGGCTCAGTCGTTGGGCGAGGCGGTCTACCACGTTCATGCCAAGGATACGATGCTGAACGGCCCGGTGCAGGCGACGACCTCTCTATTGGAAAACGGCAGCCTGATGAATATTCCGGCGCGATCCTGGAGCTACATCACGCTGGGCTTCGGCCACGGCGAGGAGTGGTGGCGGCAATTCTGCTATCGCCTGAAGATGGCTGGCTACGATGGTTGGCTCTCGATCGAGCATGAGGATGTCCTTTTGAACTCGCTCGACGGGCTCGAAAAGTCCGTTGCGCTACTCCAAGGCGTCATGCCGTCCGCCCCTGCCGACTTCAAACCGCAAGCCATCTGAAGGAAGACACCATGCCCTGGATCAACGCCTGTGCCGCCAACGAAATAGAAGCCGAAGAAGCCAAACGCTTCGATCATGGCGGCCGCACCTTCGCGATTTTCCGCAACGACGCGAATGAATACTACTGCACAGACGGGCTTTGCACGCACGAGAAGATTCACCTCGCTGACGGCCTCGTCATGGCCAATACGGTGGAATGCCCCAAGCACGCTTCCGTTTTCGACTTCACGACCGGCGAAGTAGAGACGCCACCGGCCTGCGAGAACCTCAAGACTTACAAGACGAAGGTCGAGAATGGCCGCGTCATGATCGAGGCTTGAGCCATCATGGGCCAACCCTTCCAGCTGGCCGCCTGCGCCGAGATGCTTTGGCTTGATCGCCCAATTGCTTGGCGCGTCGCGCGCTTGCATGAGATGGGTTTCGGCATCGGATTGTGGAATTGGCCGGACCATGACCTCGAGGAGCTCGAGAAGACGGGCGCGACTTTCACAATCATGAACGGCTATCTCGACGGAAGGCTCGCCGATGATGAGGGGGCCGACATTCTCTTAAAATCGGCGCTCGAGACCGCGAAGGTCGGAAAGCGCCTCGGAGTTGCTCGGTTGAACCTGCATGGCACCGGTCTCGGCGAGGGCGGCATTCCTATTGTAAAAACTGACGTCGAGACTGGCCCGATGTGGCTCAAGGCGCGGGACACGTTAAACCGCATCTGTGACATGGCCGAGGCCGAAGATGTAACCTTCACGCTCGAGAATCTGAACCGGCTTGACCACCCCGGCTGCCCATTCGGCTCGACGGCAGCAGTGCTGGCATTGGTGTCGTCGATCAACAGACCGCAATTGCGTATCAATCTCGACCTCTATCACACTCAAATCGGCGAGGGCGATATTGTGCGCTGGTGCGAGAAGTGCCTGCCGTTCATCGGCGAGGTGCAGGTGGCTGACAACCCGGGTCGTCGCGAGCCGGGAACGGGCGAGATGAACTGGCGGTACATCGCGAGAGCTCTATTCGACATGGGATACCGCGGGCCGGTGGGTTTGGAGGCGTTTGCCCAAAACGATCCGGAAGCGGCGTTGGACGCTTTTCGGCGGGCTTTTACGGTGTGAGCTATGCCGGGAACGGTCATCATAGGTGCGATGCGGGTTTGGGCGTTATGATCAAGCGCGGCAAGCTATCCGACTATGCTTTCCGATCCGAACACCGCTCGCAGACTCATTTTCAAGGTCGCCTGAACTGCAGCGGAGGCTGATTATGGGCATGTATCACAACCGTCCTCATGTCGAGGACATCCGAAAGATGAAGAAGAATGGACAGAAAATCTCCATGCTCTTCGTCAGCACGCCCGACGAGGCAGCTGCCGCTGCCGCAGCAGGCATTCATATGCTTTCCATCGAGGGTCGATTTTTCGATTCGGAAATGCGGCAGGCAGCGGGCGACTGTTTCGTACAGGTCGGCCTGCCATATGGCAGCTGGGGCAGCTTTGCTGGCCGCCCGCTGGCGACAGCAGAGGATTATCTGCGTGCAGCCTTCCACTTCGCTGGCATTGGTGGTGACGCCTTTTATTGTGCGGCGTCTTACGACATCCAGAAGGCACTTTGCGACAACTACATCCCTGTCGTTGGCCATATCGGCTTAACCCCGTCATACATCACCTGGACGGGCTGGCGCGCAGTCGGCAAGACCGCGGACGAAGCGATGCGCCTCTGGCGACACACCCAGAAACTTGCGGAGATCGGCGTCTTCGGAGCGGAACTGGAAGTCGTGCCCGATCGGGTCGCGAAATTCTTGGCTGAAAACTCATCGCTTGTCATGCTTGGCATGGGCGCTGGCAAGTATGCGGATGCGCAGTACCTCTTCACGGAAGATGTGTGTGGTTACGGCAAGAACCACACGCCGCGACACGGAAAGGTTTACCGACACCTTGGCCCTGAACTGCAGAAGATCCAGGACGAGCGCCTTGTCGCCTTCAGGGAATACAAGGCAGACGTCGATTCCGGTAGGTATCCCGGTGACGAGCATACTGTTCCGATTGGGGATGCCGAGTTCGACATGTTCATGCAAGCAGCCAAACAGTGAGAACCATGCGTGTGGGGCTATCTGATTCCTCACGAGCGGGCGGTAGACAAGTCGTATCTCGCGACAGTCCGGTGCCAACGCTCGCCGAACTCAAAATGCTGATTGCGAAAAAGGAGCTCGTACTTCCCACGAAGTTGGAAACTGTCGCCCGGGTGATGTTTGCGCAGCCGGACTACGTGGCTTTCGAGAATGCCGCCGCGATCGCGCGCCGATGCGGAGTGTCCCCGACAACCTTATCCCGCCTCGCACCGCGCCTCGGCTTTAGGTCCTTCAAGGAAATGCAGAATTGCTTCCGAAATTGTATCCTAAATCGAAAGAACCAAGCAAAACAAGCTGACACGCTTTCCAGCCCGTCATTGAGAGACGGCCAGACCGCGTCCGGTTAGCTTAGATCATCGAGAGCTGTGAATAGCAGGAGATGGAGCAACCTCGACCTGCAGCGTAGTCCTCGGCAATGTCCGCTTTTCGGCGATGGCGAAGTCCGCAGCAATGACTGACTTGGTGAAGCGTTTCTGGTGGCCTCAGGCGTACGAAAGTCTCTCATGCAGGAACCCGCGGGCCGCGGACGATTGCCTATGGGGATTTGTGCCTCGGGGGTGCCAGCGCTTGTCGCGAACCCCGCATTGGGCATGTCGTGGAAGCGGCTTCCGGGCCAGGTCGCAGAGCCTGTAGCGTTGCTTCCGACGGGAATGGTGTGCGTGACGACCGGCGCCACGGCAACGTGCACATAGCATCCTGTTGACCGGCGCTTCAGATGACGCAGGAAGGCCTGATGGTCGGCCAGGTGCGCCGCCGATCCGAAGAAGGCGAGCCGACCGGCGTCGTGCAGCGCGACCAGCCGGGTCAGGAACAGACGGCGGAACAGGTTGGCCAGTACTCTGACTGGAAGAACGAAGGCCGGCCGCGACGATATCCAGCGTGATCCGTCCGGCGCGATGCCGCCGCCCGGCATCCTGCTGCCTATGGGGTCCCAAGCCCGCATCAGCATGTCTTGCTGCATGCGCTGCGAAGCGGCGTGATCGGAGCATCGGTCGACAAGGTAGCCGTGGCAAGTTCCTCTCGTTGAAGGGAACTCCATGATCAAATCGCAGGCTTTACCTGCTCAAGGCCTATGAATACGCGTCACCTCAGAACCAGGCGACCCTCCCGCGAAGCGGGTTCGTGCATACGGCGCAAAGCGGTCATTTTAGGGTATGTTCCGAAGTGATATCACACCATCGATCGCCACCAAGGTAACGTTCAGGTCGATAGCCAGCGTTCGTTACAGAAAAGCCTTGGGTCTAAAGCTCGATCTGACACGGCGCGTTCACAAGCGGTTCTGTTGTTCGCTCAACCGCTCGCCCCGTGGTCGCTCAGACAGGAGGGACCTGAGCGCGCTCAGGATTTGAACCTGCGACCCCATCGTCCCGAACGATGTGCGCTACCAGGCAAAGCCGCAGGTTCCCGGGTTCCTTCGTCACGCTCGCTCCGCAATGATTGCATTTCCTTTCGGGCTTTGTGTGGGGAACCTGTGGTGCGATCGGGCCAAGTTCACGTTTTCATCGCCACCTATCCTGAGCGAGGTTTTCGTTGCCTTGGCGGCGACGTGCTTCTTGGCGATCTTCTCGGCGGCGTCTGCCTGGAAGTCGGGATGATGGTGACCATAAGTATCGATCAGAACATCCACGGTGATGCCGAGAAAGCCCGCGGCCTGCCACATGTCGGCGCCGGCCCGCATCAGCCAGGTCGCAGCGGTGTGGCGAAGCGTGTGCGAAGTGACGTCGGGACCGAGGCCGGCAGCGTCGCGAGCTCTCCTAAAGCTCTTCTTGACCGACCCCACCGGCTTTCCATTCCACTCCACCACAAAGTCTTGCGATATCTTGCGACCAATATTTGCGCTCTTGCCGCGCGCCTTGGTCCTGATATCGAGATCTGTGCACGCCCAGCGGCGGAGATGCGCCAACAGCCTGTCCGGCAAGCGCACAGGCGGCTGGCGTTTTTTGGTCTTCTTTGCGCTATCGGCGCGGCGGTAAAAGATGCCGCGGTCGAGGTCCACATAACCACGCCCTTTGGTGGGACGGATGGCGGCACCGCAAACTGCGGCAGAGCGCGTTCCTGTATAAAGCGCGACAAGCATGAAGCGGGCGAGGTGTCGCCCGGTACGCCGGTCGCTCTCCTGGCCCTTCCATTTCTGCTTCATACGCCACGCGGCCCAGATAAGGGCGGCCGCCTCACTGCGCGTCAACCAGCGCTCGCGCGCACCGGCCTTGTCAGGCAGGACAATCGTCGGTGCGGCAGTCGTGTGGCCTTCCCTGCGGTAGTAGTTGATGGCCGCACGAAGATCCTCGAGTTGGCGGCGCGCAACGGCTTCGGTGGGACAGAACGCGACGTAGTCGCGGCAAAGCTTGCCGTTGATAGCGGCGAGCGTCTTTTCACCGAAGAAATCGAGGATGTTGTCCAGCCGAGCCGCCGTCTCTTCCGGCGCGGCATGCTTCGGTGCAACCTCTCTCAGGTAGACGCTGACGACATCGGCTATCAAGACATCTTCGGCACCGCGCGCTCGATGGTACTTGCCGGCGATGTAGACCGCGAGCGCCTTTTCAGCTTCAGGTCCTGGATGGCCTTTTTCGCCGCTGCCAGCGCTGATGAACGTTGTTCGATCGCGGATAAACCATCCAGCTTTGTTTCGGAGTGTTCCGTCCTTTTTCCAGCTTTCGCCGCGCCAGACGAGGCGTGGCCCTTTCGACGCCCGCGGCATAGTTCCCTCATTCTGGTGATCGCCAGCAAGGTGACGTACTCCTTTCCTGCGATTAGCTCGGTTTCAAGTCGGCCGGCGTCACGTTCCTTGCGTAGGCCTGCTGCGCACATCGAGCCATCGGGAAAGGCAATTCGTGCTGCAATCGCGACGCGCAGGGGCGCGGTCTCGTCGAATTGTTCGGGGATTTTCAAAACGGAGCCCTCAGCCAATCTCTATGGTCCGATAGTTTCGCTCGGAAACAGACGGATCGCGGGTCGCATTGAGCACACTTTTCTGTCTCGCCATTCCGGATGCCCTGCCGCACGATCTTTTCTCTGAATATACGGCTGCGAAAAGCGCCGACTGGAGCGCCTGCGGCAAAGATGCTCCTTTGACCTGCTAATCGGAACGGTTGCGCTGACGCGCACTCCACGAGCCTTTCGGCTGGCTCCCCACTTCCGTGGCCGGTGAAACCGCTCCCGACTGGGCTTCGGCTGCGCGGCTTACTCACTGGCCGGCTCCCTTGGGCCGGAACTCCCGCGCGCCGCTTTAGTGGGTTCGGCTGATCGCCTCACGCTGCGGTTTCGAACGGTGTCTTTCACCTCGGAGTTGGTCAGCAACCGCAATCTTCGTTCGAGTCCATAGAGTTAGAGGGCCGCGCTTGGCGCACTGACGGGTTGAAGACTGGGAGAGAGGCTCCCGGCGCCCGGCGCGGAGACTCGCAATGACCAAGCATCAGCACCAGGCTGCCCCGACCCGGGCCAGCGTATATGACGATATCACCAACAAGATCATCGGCGAGCTGGAGGCCGGTCGGCTGCCCTGGGTTCAGCCATGGGGAATGGCGGCTGCGAAGGCGCCGCTCGCCATGCCGAAGAACGCCGCCACCGACCGGCGATACTCTGGAATCAATATCCTGATCCTCTGGGGTTCGGTGATCGAGCAGGGTTTTTCAGGACAGAGCTGGCTGACCTTCCGCCAGGCGCTCGCGCTTGGCGGCAGCGTCCGCAAGGGTGAGCATGGAACGACGGTCGTCTACGCCGATCGGTTCGTGCCCGACGACGAGAAAAAACGCGCCCGCGAAACCGGCGAGCAAGCCCGTTCGATCCCATTCCTCAAACGCTTCACGGTGTTCAACGCCGCGCAGTGCGACGGGCTGCCCGACGGTGTTGCAATGGCCACGCCCCCGCCCCTACTCGGCCTGATCGAGCCCAAGGTCGAGAGGCTGATCAAGCAGACGGGGATCGATTTCCGGGTTGGTGGCAGCCGCGCCTTCTACGCTCCGGCCCACGATTATGTGCGGGTCCCGCCACCCCAAGCCTACTTCGAGCCGATCAATTGGCACCGGACCGCCCTGCATGAACTCGGGCACGCCACCGGTCATGCCTCACGCCTCAACCGGGATTTGTCTGGTTCCTTCGGCACCAAGAAGTATGCCTTCGAAGAGCTGGTTGCCGAGATAAGTGCGGCTTTCTGCGGCGCCTCGCTGGGCATCACGCCGACCGTGCGTCACGCCGACTATATCGGCTCGTGGCTGGAGGTGCTGCGCGAGGATAACCGTGCGATCGTTCGCGCCGCCTCTCTGGCAAGCAGGGCTGCGGATTATCTCTTGGGGTTCTTGCCCGACAAAGTCGCCGCTGACGACGATCGGCGGGAGGCAGCGTAATGGCCGCCCGCTTCCAGTTCGGCGTCTTCCTGCGGATGCGTTCATGACCGAAGTCTGCCTGGATGCCGGACCCCGCTGCGGCGAAGTCGTTGCAGAGCGCCAGGACCGACCGGCTGCTCCGCGACAAGTGTCGCGTGGCTGCAGAGCACATCAGAGGGCGAGGAGTGACGGAATTCTCATGACGGGTTTGGAGGTCGAGAGAGAGGCTCTCGGCCGCCCGTCGCGGAGTACATCCCGATGGCTACTGCCGTTCAGAAGATCACCCTGTCGTCCTCGCGCGACATTCCGTTCAACAAGCTAGTGCTCTCCCAGTCCAATGTCCGGCGCGTCAAGGTCGGCATCTCGATCGAGGATCTTGCGGCCTCGATTGCCCGCCGCGGCTTGATCCAGAGCCTCAGCGTCTTGCCCGTCGTCGACAGCGACGGTAACGAGACTGGCATGTTTGAGGTACCTGCCGGAGGCCGGCGCTTCCGCGCGCTTGAGCTGCTGGTGAAGCAAAAGCGCCTCGCCAAGACCGCCCTCGTGCCCTGTGTCGTGCGCGCCCGTCACAGCGCGATCGTGGCCGAGGAGGTGTCGCTCGCCGAGAACATTGAGCGAGCGCCGCTGCACCCGCTCGATCAGTTTCGCGCCTTCCAGGACATGCGCCAAAAAGGCATGAGCGAGGAGGAGATTGCCGCAGCCTTTTTCGTGCCGGTCAACGTTGTTAAGCAACGGCTTAGGCTGGCTTCTGTCTCCCCAGTGCTGCTCGATGTGTATGCCGATGACGGGATGACGCTGGAGCAACTCATGGCTTTCACGGTCTCTGAAGACCGCGCTCGCCAGGAGCAGATCTGGGAGGCAATCAGGGATGCCTGGTCGAAAGAGCCCTATCAAATCCGGCGCATGCTAACCGAAACGACGGTGCACGCCTCCGACAAGCGCGCCGTCTTCGTGGGGACCGACGCCTATGAGGCCGCGGGTGGTATCGTCATGCACGACCTGTTCCAGTCCGATGACGGGGGCTGGCTGCAGGATGCAGCGCTGCTGGACCGCCTAGTGATAGAGAAGCTCAAGGCGGCTGCCCAGGAAGTTGCAGCCGAGGGCTGGAAGTGGGTCGAGGTCGCTGTCAGCTTCCCCTACGACGCAACGCGTGGGCTGTATCAGCTGCAGAGTGACCCGCTCGATCTCTCTGCCGAGGAGCAGGCTTCCATCGATGCCCTCAACGCCGAGCATGCCAAGCTTGAAACCGAATATGAGGGTGCTGACGAGCTGCCCGAAGACGTCGATCAGCGACTCGGTGAAATCGAGACCGCGCTCGCCAATTTCGACAAGCGCCCAAAGCAGTTCGATCCGGCCGACATCGCCATCGCCGGCGCGTTCGTCAGCATCGACACTGACGGCTCGCTCTCGGTCGACCGCGGCTTTCTCCGGCCTGAGGACGTGCCGCCGATGTCATTTGACGGCGCGAATGAATCGAAAAGGGACGGCGGGTCCGGGGCTGCCGACTCGTCGGTGCACCGTGCCGTTGTCACCATTGGCGGCCAGGCAGTCGAGTGCGAGGAAGACGAGGACGATGCGGTCAAGCCCCTGCCGGACCGACTGATGACAGAGTTGACCGCACACCGGACACTGGCGTTGCGCGATGCGGTTGCCGGCAACCCTCACGTCGCCATGACAGCGCTCTTGCACAAGCTGGTCACTGACACGTTCCAGCACCGCACCACGAACGGGTGCCTGGAGGCCTCGATCCGTCACGTCTTCTTCCCTCTGCAGGCAGGTGACCTAAAGGACAGCCCCTCGGCGAAATCGGTGGCCGAACGCCATGAGGCCTGGAAATCGGACCTGCCGACCGAGGACGATGCACTTTGGGACTGGATCGCCTCACTTGATGAGACCAGCCGCGCGGCGTTGCTCGCCCATTGCGTCAGCTACGGCGTGAACGCGCTCCACGAGAAAGGCGACCGCTATGGCGGCGCTGTCTCGGCACACGGCGTTCGGCAGCGGATCGCGCAAGCTGATCGACTGGCACGCGCGGTCGGTCTCGATATGGTTGACGCCGGCTGGACACCGACAGTCGAAAACTATCTCGGCTGCATCACCAAGTCTCGCATTCTCGAGGCGGTGCGAGAGGCGAAGGGCGAACAGGCCGCGCAGCTGATCGAGCACCTGAAAAAGGGAGATATGGCGAAGGAAGCCGAGCGCTTGCTGACCGATAGTGGCTGGCTGCCCGAGCCACTGCGCCTGGTCGACCTCGACGGCAGTGCTGGCGCTGATAGCGGCGCCGGCGCCGACGGCTATGGGGAAGAGCTGCCCGAATTCCTCTCAGACGACGATGCGCAGATTGAAGACAGCGAACCGCACATGGCCGCTGAATAGATCGCCTCGCGCGGAGCGGCTTCGGCCGCTCCGCGCCCTTTCCTACCCCTGCCGGACGCTCACTTTCTCACACACGGGCAAAGCCAATTGGCCGCTTCTGCCGCGTCCTTCTCGCTCGGCGGCTGCTGCCCCGCCGTCCCACTGCGTGCCAAGATATCGCCCCCGGGCTGCCAACCGCGTTGCCGCTGTCGTCGTTGGACTGACGGCGGGTAGCGGCGCAGCGCCTGGATCGAAGAAGGATCGTTATCGGCAGGACCGCAGTCCAGAGGGGAGAGGCCGGCCAGGGCGGATTTGAGCCGGATTGGTCGAGAGAGAGGGCCGCCCGGTTCATTCCCGTTCCGCTCTCCTCGAGGTTTTTCTCCATGCTTGATGTTTCTTCGAAGACTGCCGCACCGGCAGTGCCGCTTCCGCTTGTCTCATCCCCGGCTGTCGAACCAGCTGCCGCCATCCACCGCGCGGCGCAGTTTCTTCTGCCCCATCTCGAACGCGGTCAGCGTGTCGACGCCTCGAACCTTCGCTCGGCCATGGAAGCTGCCTTCGGTGCCTCCGATGCGTCCGGCGCATGGGACTGGAAATCAGCCTATGACGCTTGCGAAGTCGCGACGGTGCTGTTCCTGCGCAAATACGGAAAGTCGCTTTTCCGCAAAGCCGGTTCTGCGGCCGCCGCACTTCCGATGCTGGGCAAGATTGCCGGCCTGTTCCCAACTCACACGCGCCGCTCCGAAGAGACCGAAGCGCTTCAGCAGTTCAGCACCCCCATTCCGCTCGGTCTGGCGGCCGTGACTGCCGCGGCAATCACCCCTGCCGACCGCGTGCTTGAGCCCTCCGCCGGCACCGGGTTACTTGCTATTTTGGCCGAGATCAGCGGCAGCACGTTGCTGCTCAACGAACTGGCCGAGGCCCGCGCCGGGCTTCTCTCATTGCTCTTTCCGGCTATCCCCGTCACTCGCTTCAACGCAGCGCAGATCGATGATTATCTCGATCCCGGCATTGCACCAAGCGTCGTGCTAATGAACCCGCCGTTCTCGGTTCTGGCCAATGTCTCGGGTCGCGTGTCCGACGCTGCCTATCGTCACGTCGCCTCTGCGCTGGCCCGGCTCGCCGAGGGCGGGCGGCTTGTCGCAATCACTGGCGCAAATTTTTCCCCAGAGCTGCCCATCTGGCGCGAGTCCTTCGTCAGGCTCCAGGAGCGCGGTCGCGTGGTGTTCACCGCCGCGATCGACGGCGCCGTCTACGCCAGGCATGGCACCACCGTCGAGACGCGGCTGACCGTCATCGACAAACTGCCGGCCGACAATCCAGGCACCTTTCCAGCATCAGCCGGCACGGCGCCCGATGTCGCCACACTGATCGCCAGGATTGGCGAGCACGTTCCCGCACGGCTGCCGGTCAGCGCTTCGGCTTTTGCGCCCGCCGTCAAGGCACTGGGGCCCACAGCGCACACGGTGCGCGGTGATCTCGCCAGATCCGCCGCTTCCTCTCCGGTGCGCAGCCTCGCCGACCCGGAAGGCGCCGAGCTTGCCTACGAGACTTTGGACTGGAGGCCTGCCGAAAGCAGGCACATCACCGATGGCATCTATGAGGAGTACGGGTTGCAGGCGATCCGCATTCCGGGCGCCCATCCGCATCCGACCAAGCTGGTTCAATCGGCGGCGATGGCATCCGTTGCTCCGCCGAAGCCGAGCTACCGGCCGATTCTTCCTGCCAAGGTTGTCAGCGACGGCCTCTTGTCCGACGCGCAGCTAGAAACAGTCATCTATGCCGGCGAGGCCCATTCGGAGTTCCTCGCCGGTTCCTGGACGGTGGACGACACCTTCGATCTTGTCTCTGCCGCGCGCGACGATGCCGCGCACGCCGTGCGATTCCGCCGGGGCTTCATGCTCGGCGACGGGACGGGCGCCGGCAAGGGCCGCCAGTCGGCCGGCATCATGCTGGATAGTTGGATGCAGGGCCGCCGCAAGGCGGTGTGGATCTCCAAATCCGACAAGCTGATCGAAGACGCCCAGCGCGACTGGTCTGCTCTCGGCATGGAGCGCCTGCTGGTCACGCCGCTGTCGCGGTTCCCGCAGGGCAAGGCCATCCGCCTCGATCAAGGGGTCCTATTCACCACCTACGCCACGCTGCGCTCCGACGAACGCGGTGAGAAGGTCTCGCGCGTGCGGCAGATCGTCGAATGGTTGGGCACCGACTTCGACGGAGTGATCATTTTCGACGAGAGCCATGCCATGCAGAACGCCGCAGGCGGCAAGGGAGAACGCGGCGACGCCGCCGCCTCACAGCAGGGACGCGCCGGGCTCCGCCTCCAAAACGCCCTGCCGAACGCCCGCGTCGTCTACGTCTCGGCGACGGGCGCAACCACCGTCCACAACCTCGCCTACGCGCAGCGTTTGGGCCTATGGGGTGGTGAGGATTTGCCCTTCGCGACCAGGGCCGAATTCGTCGAGACGATCGAGGCCGGCGGCGTTGCCGCCATGGAAGTGCTCGCCCGAGACCTTCGCGCACTCGGTCTCTATACGGCCCGATCGCTCTCGTACGATGGTGTCGAATACGAGCTGGTCGAGCACCAGCTTACCCCCGAGCAGACCCGCATCTACGACGCCTATGCCGGAGCGTTCAGCGTCATTCATAACAATCTCGACGCCGCGATGCGGGCCGCCAACGTCACAGGCGAGACCGGGACACTGAACCGTCGGGCAAAGTCGGCTGCACGTTCGGCATTCGAGAGCACGAAACAGCGCTTCTTCGGGCATTTGCTCACCGGCATGAAGACGCCGACCCTGATACGCTCGATCGAGCGCGATCTCCATCAGGGCCATGCCGCCGTCATCCAGATCGTCTCGACCGGCGAGGCACTGATGGAACGGCGCCTCGCGGAAATTCCAACCGAGGAATGGAACGACGTTCGCGTCGATATCACGCCGCGCGAACATGTCCTCTCGTATCTGCAGCATTCGTTCCCGGTGCAACTCTACGAGCCGTTCACCGACAGCGAAGGCAATTTGTCGTCACGTCCGGTCTATCGCGACGGCCAGCCCGTGGAGAGCCGCGAAGCGGTCGCCCGCCGCGATCGCCTCATCGAGCAACTCGCTTCACTGGCCCCCGTGCCGGGGGCACTCGATCAGATCGTACAGCGCTTCGGCACCGACCTCGTAGCGGAAGTGACAGGCCGGTCGCGCCGAATCGTGCGCAAGACCAGCACTCGAGGCATCGATCGCCTTGTCGTCGAAAACCGCGCCGGATCGGCCAATCTCGCCGAGGCACAGGCATTCATGGATGACTGTAAGCGCATATTGGTGTTTTCCGACGCCGGTGGCACTGGCCGCAGCTATCACGCTGATCTCACTGCGAAGAACCGCCGCCTTCGAGTTCACTATCTGCTCGAGCCGGGCTGGAGAGCCGATGCCGCCATCCAGGGCTTGGGGCGCACCAACCGCACGAACCAGGCGCAGCCGCCGCTGTTCCGGCCGGTTGCGACCGATGTGAAGGCTGAGAAGCGCTTTCTCTCGACGATAGCCCGGCGCCTCGACACATTGGGCGCCATTACGCGCGGCCAGCGCCAGACCGGCGGCCAGGGCCTATTTCGCCCTGAGGACAATCTGGAGTCGCACTATGCCCGCGACGCGCTGCGGCAGCTTTACCTGCTGCTGGTTCGCGGCAAGGTGGATGGCTGCTCACTCCAGATGTTCGAGGAAGCGACCGGCCTCACACTGACGGATTCCACCGGCATCAAGGACGAGCTGCCACCGATCACGACCTTCCTCAATCGGCTGCTGGCGCTTACCATCGCACTTCAAACCGTCCTGTTTACAGCCTTCGAACAATTGCTAAATGCGAAAATCGAGGGCGCCATCGCCTCCGGTGCCTACGACATCGGCTTGGAAACACTGCGTGCGGAGAGCTTCGTCGTCACCGAGCGACGCGTCATCCATGTCCATGCCGCCACCGGTGCGGAAACGCGACTGCTGACCATCGCCCAGCGCAAGCGCAATCGACCCGTTTCACTTGCCGATGCCCTCGCCCAGCTTCACGATCCCCGCGCGAAGCTCCTGGTCAACAACCGATCCGGCCGCGCCGCCGTACAGGTGCCAGCGCCCGCGCTGATGCTCGACAATGGCGAGATCGAATGGCGCGTCCGGCTGATCCGGCCGATGGAGCACCATCAGGCCTCATTGAAGATGATGGCGGAGAGCCACTGGGTTGAGGCTGAGCAGGCTGCATTCGCTGACGCCTGGAGTGTCGAGACGGCTGATGTGCCCGAATTCACGGACAGCACTATCCATGTCGTTGCCGGCATGCTGCTGCCGATCTGGAAGCGTCTGCCCAGGGAATTCTCACGTGTGTACCGGCTCCAGACTGACGATGGCGAGCGCATCATCGGTCGTCAGGTCCCGCCAGCATGGATCGCAGGCGCACTGGCAACAAGCTCGCCTTCGATCACAGCCAGTGATGCTTTCGTTGCGCTACTGGGCGGTCGAACGATCCTCGACCTCGCCGATGGTCTGCAGCTTCGGCGCAGCCGCCTCATGGGCGTCAGCCGAATCGAGCTGACGGGCTTCAACGACACAATGCGTGACCGTCTTTCGGCTTACGGCCTCTTCCGAGAGATCATCTCCTGGAAGCTGCGCATGTTCGTGCCCGCCGACGCATCTGGACCCGCAATTCTGGGCAAGTTGCTGAAGGGCTATCCAGTCCAGCGCATCGACACGCGGGAGGATGCGTGATGGCCCGCCACGATGCGTCAGAACTGGCGCACCGCCTCGGCCAGCAGGCTGAGGCGGTTTGTCGCTACTATCTTTCAAACGGGCATCGCGAGGGCCGCTACTGGCTTGTCGGCGATGTGCAAAACACGCCGGGCCGCTCAATGTTCGTGCGTCTCGTCGGGTCAGCGAACGGAAAAGGAGCCGCCGGCAAGTGGGCCGATGCGGCGACTGGCGAGCATGGGGACCTTCTAGACGTCATCCGCGAAAGCCGCGGCTTCAGCAACTTCAAGGACGTTGCGAATGAAGCAATGACGTTTCTCGGCTTGCCGCATCCCGAACCAGAGCAGATTTCTCCCCGGCCGAAATCGGTAGACACGCCATCCGGATCATCTGAAGCAGCGCGTCGGCTGTTTACGATGTCGCAGCCGATTGCGGGTACGGTCGTAGAGGCGTATCTGCGCAACCGCAGTATTACCGCTTTGCACGGGACCGAAAGCCTGCGTTTTCACCCGCGCTGCTACTACCGGCCCGACGAACACGCGCCGACTGAGACCTGGCCGGCGATGATCGCATCCGTCACCGATCTCGACGGCCATTTGACTGGCGCACATCGCACCTGGCTTGATCCTTCCGGCAGAGGCAAGGCATCGGTCGGTACGCCGAGGCGCGCGATGGGCGATCTTCTCGGTCACGCGGTTCGCTTTGGCCTGCCGGGCGACGTCATGGCGGGCGGCGAAGGCATCGAGACCGTCTTGTCGCTTCGATGCATCCTGCCCGATATGGCTATGGCAGCGGCACTTTCGGCCGCCCATCTTGCTGCCATGCTGTTCCCCCTCACGCTGAGACGGCTCTACATCGTGCGCGACGCCGATCCAGCCGGTAACGGCGCGCGTGACACCTTGATCGAAAGAGCGAATGCTGCCGGGATCGAGGCGGTCGTGCTCTCGCCGGCACTTGGTGACCTCAACGAAGATCTCTGTACGCTAGGCGTGGATGCCGTTCGAGCAGCAGTCCGTGTTCAGCTCGCCCCCCAGGACATCGCCCGTTTCATGGCAGTGGCGGAATAACTCGGAACGAACAGCCTGTCCGCTGTCGCTTGCATCGCTTGGATGCTCCTGAAGTCGGAGAGAACCGCGCCTGCGGGCCTTCGAGAGGGCGATCGGCCAGCAAACGACCCGGACCCGCAATGTCTCCGGCCGACTATTTTCCGGCGCGCTCCCCAAGGGAGCGCTTTCCATCGCGAAGCAAAATAGCCGGCCTTCACCCTCCTCCGCTGACACTCCGGCCCTTCGCTTCGCTGCGGGTGCAGGTCCGTCCCGTCCGCCGGCTTCCGTCGCCATGAAGGCCGCGAGGGTCGCGGTCCAACCGGCGGAGCATCCAATGAGCGAGCATGACGACTACGAACCACAGCACTCGTCTTCACCCATCGACCTCGTCCTCACCGAACTCCAGCTCTATGGCTACCGACCCTTCGCGGATGAGCCTGATCCTCGACCGCTTCCAGAGGGCCACTGCGTCGCCGGCGCGATCGCCGACATCTTCGACGCCCTCATCGTGGCACTGCAAGACACTCGCCTCGAGCCCGATCTCGACGATCTTCTGTGGTCGACCGTCAACATCTTTCACCGCGCCGCAGATCGGATCGAGCGCGAACTCGATCACAACGAGCAGGCGCAACGCCGCAGCCAGCGTGAGCAGGACGGCAGCGAAGTGAAATCCGTCGAGCTGGAACGCCTGACGGCCGAAGGGCAGACGCTGATCGAACGCCAAAGCGCCTTCGAACTGATGCGTGATCAGGCCGCGGAGCACTACGAGCGCCACACCGGATCGAGTTGGCGACCGCGCAGCGGATCGATGGTCAACCACCGCAACATGACCTCTGCGCTGATCGACAGCCGCGACTTTCTCAGCGCCAAGAAACGCGCCTCGCAGGAAGTCCTTCTGCCACCTGGCCCGAAAATCGCCTTCACCGCTGGGCTCGACTTCAATGACCACCAGCTGATCTGGGCCAAGCTCGACCAGGTCCACGCCAGGCATCCCGACATGGTCTTGATGCATGGGAAATCGCCGAAGGGTGGCGAAAAGATCGCCTCCTGTTGGGCAGACCGTCGCAAGGTACCCCAAATCGGCTTTGCCCCTGATTGGACAAAGCATGCCAAAGCCGCCCCGTTCAAGCGCAATGACGCAATGCTGGAGGTACTGCCGATAGGCGTCATCGTCTTTCCCGGGACCGGAATTCAGGACAATCTTGCAGACAAGGCAAAGAAGCTCGGCATCCCAGTCCTCGACTTCCGCCCCAAGGGAGGCGGCGCGTAAGCGCTGCCCGCCCCTACCCTTTTTTCGATTGTACGATACGGCCGCGATCGGGCAGCGCGTACTGTATTTGCAGCTCGCTGGAGTGCTTGGCCCGGGATGCCGGATCTCAGGCTCCCAGCGCCGCCCGTCTTTTTGCGATACTCAAGTCCGCGCCCTAGCAAAGGCGCGCGACGCCGTCACGCTTGCCGTCAACGTTTCAGCTGCGTCGCAGCTGGCATCACAGCTGCGAATAACGACGCCTGTTTAACCGAACAGGGCCTGGATCTGGGCGAACTCACCGAACAACCGGCGTGGGCAGGATGCTTTTTTCGGCCGTCGCATTGTTAGCGTCGTCGCTGACTCGGCATCGCGCGACGCACAGTTCGAATCCACCACGGCGTGCCGTCTCGTTCCAAAGATAGCGCATATCCGGTGGTGCACGTCAGCCGTGACTTGAACCATCACGTGCGTTTCTTATGCGCGTTGCTGACAACAGCTTGCGACTTCGCGATGCCTGTACAGAGGAGCATCGACGCCGGTGATCGTCGTAGCCGGGATTTCGCCAGCGACGGTATCGCCAGGTTCTCCGTTGATGTCTCTATCTGGTGGGCCGCTCCAAACGGCCTCTTTAATGGGCTGATCTGGCCGAAGGTCGGCTGCGCCTCGATCGCCTAAGCCGCAATGGCGCCGATCGACTTTCTTCCCCTGCCGGCTGCGCCGTCATTCCTCGCCAAACAACAAAGTCGCTTGGCTGCCATCCTCCGCTGGCGCTGCGGTCGCAAGCGATGCGGCGTCGATCGCCTCCGGCCCGCCGATCGCCATCGAGGCCGCAATGGTGCGGGCTCGAAACAGAGTTCAAGGAGAAAACTCATGGCGATAATCGGAACCTTCAAGAGGACCGGCAACAACGAGTTCACCGGCGAAATCGTCACTCTCTCGCTCCAGACCAAGAACGTCCGCGTCGTGCCCGAGACCAACCGCTCTGGCGACAGCGCCCCCAGCCACCGTGTCTTCGTCGGGCGGGTCGAGATCGGCGCCGCATGGTCCAAGCGCTCCAATGACGGCCGCGACTATCTCGGCGTGAAGCTGGACGATCCGAGCTTCACTGCTCCGATCTACGCCAACCTCTTCAACGATGAGGAAGGCGAAGGCTACAGCCTCATCTGGTCGCGCCCCAACGGCCGCCGCAACGCGGAGTAAGGCCCCGACCAAGGCTCCGCCCGGACGAACAGGGCGGGGCCGTCCTCCTTTTCACGACAAGATGAGCGCAGTCGCTGCGCAACGAGCTCCGTCGGACTTTGGGGCGACTACCTGTCGTGTTCCCGGCTGGAGACTTCATTCCTGCATGTTGCCTCGCCGATAATCGAAAATTCGCGGTGCTTCCCGCGTCAACTCACGGTGCCGATTTTCTGATCAACTCGCATGGGTCCACATTCAGCGCAGTTGCGATCCTCCCAAGAACACTGATGCTGGCCGAGACCCGAGCGCGCTCGATCGATCCGACGTAACGCATGCTCAGTCCAGAGCGGGCGGCCAGTTCCTCCTGCGTCACGTTCTGGTCATGGCGCAGACGACGCATGTTGGCCGCCATGATCTCCTTGAGATTCATGACGGATTAGGGACCAGAAAGGGAACTATCGTTCTAGGAATGATCGTTCCTATTCGCTATGATTGGTGCTCGATCTAAAGGACGGCTCCTTCGAGATCGCGATCGAAATATGAACGGTCAAATACCATGCTTAAACCGCTGCTCGATCCTGATGTCGCCGACATTGCGCCGGATGCCCCGGTCCTGACCGGCTATGACGAGGAGCGTCTGCTCACCTACATTCGCCTGCTTGACGCGGCAGCGGAAGATGCCGATTGGCGAGAGGTGGCCAGGATCGTCTTGCATATAGACCCGGAGCAGGAGCCGGAACGAGCGTTCCGGTCCTGGGAGACCCATCTTGCCCGCGCGCGATGGATGACGACCAGCGGCTACCGATATCTTCTCGCTGGCGGCGCTCCGCACTGACGCGGCCGGCGCTCCATTTTGCTGAATCGGCATAATGGTTTGCCGACTCTCAAACTATCCAACTTCCTTATCCCCCTGGAATGTTGACGCCGACGCCTCACATCCGGGTACGCGGAGAGGACAGGAACAGTGCAAGGCGATTGGACCGATCCGGCGGCGTATTCACACATGTGCAGCTACCAGGCTACGGAGTTCGCTGCCGAGTATCTGATCCGGAATGACGAATTCGTGGCAGAGTGCAGCCAGCTTGCATCGCAATTCGCTGGTTCTGGAGAACCTGCCGGTCAGCCCGATCTCGCCGCCCGTTGGGGCGCGCGATTTCAAAACTGCCGGTGCCGGACTTCCGAAAGTTGACAATATCATCTGGACAGAACAGGCCTCGCCGCGCGTGCTCAGGGTCATGCGGGTATCTGCATCCCATCAGACAGTTCGACCTTCCAGCCTTGGCGGAGCCAGCGTTTGGCCGCAGGACGAAGGCCTTCACATTATTTGGTCTACCTTAATTGGGAAAAGTTATCTCGTCGCTGACGACCGCGCCGGTGAATTCAACGCTATCCTTCTGCCGCTCGACGCTGCATTCGAGACGCGGCTCGATGCAGCGCGCCGGTTCTGGCGCGCACTGAACGGCCGGGCAGCCAGTCCATCTTACGGCGCGCTGCCGCAACAGACCAAGATCAGGCATATCCTCAATTTACGCGCACATGATGGTCACCGCACGGGTGCAACCTATCGTCAGCTCGCGGAGGTGCTGTTTTCGCAGGAGCCGATTGTGCCGCGAGATTGGCGTGATCATCATCTCCGCCACAAGGTCCGAGCTATCTTACGCCGTGCAGCTTTTTTAGTCGCCGGCGGCTATCGCGATCTTCTCTTCTACCCCCACAACCGCAGCGAAAAGTCCGGCCGCCGAAGTCCTTCTTCGGGGTAGCAAAAACGCGCCCCCCAATCTTTGCCCTCCCTCGCCTTTCCTCATTTCGATCATGGTCCACTTCGCGCGTCCCGGCAGGCCAGGACGACAGCAGAACCGAATGGAGATCGAGCGATGTCGAAGGGTCCCGCGGACGCGCCCCAAAAGTATTTGCGCACGAAGGAGGCAGCACCCATCGTCGGGCTCTGCGCCCGCACACTCGAAAAGCACCGGACCTACGGCACCGGCCCAAAATACCGAAAGGTCGGCGGGCGCGTTCTCTACGACATCAACGACCTGCACGCCTGGATAGAGTTGGGCGCACGCACTTCCACCAGCGATGCCAACGCGACCTATGTTCCGCCGGCAAAACCCCATGCAGCCCGCGCGCCCGCCTATGTCGGCAGGCGCGACCGCAGCTCCTGATCTGTGGCGCACCGAAAATGCAGTATCGCGAGACCGTTCAGCAGCAATTTGCGCTGCCTCATGTCCCCTCATCCGACTTCCCTCCACGCAGCACGCGGGACGTCGTGGCGTGGCAGCTCGTCTTATTGGTGAAATCCCGCCGCCTGACACCGATCCACTCTCATGCGCGCGAAGAATCGACCTGCGTAGAGGCGGCAAGTGTGCACGGCATGGCAACGATTTGGAACGCTGCCATCCTGGTCTGGGCTGTGTCGCAAAACATCCACGCGCAAGCCAGGAGATTGCAACCGCGCCGCCTGGTAGCGGCGAAACAGCAGCAAACCCTGACCTTCAGGTCGCCGCGTCAACGGCGGCACGTCCACAGCCGGATAGCCGCACGCGAGCAGCCGAGTCCATACACGGGCAAGCGTCTTAAAGCTTGCCTGCTGCGCCCCGGGATCAAGTCATGAGCAAGCGCACAAAGATCATCGCCACCATGGTTGGCGGCGCAGTGCTCGCCGCGGCGCCGGCATGGATTAGCCATCCGCCGATATCCATCTGGAACGCATCGGCGAGCATCCCCGTCGGGCTCTATCGCGTCCAGCCGGCCGACAAAATCGGTATTGCCAATATCGCCGTCATCATGCAGCCCGAGCCATTGGCGGCCTTCATGGCAAGACGCGGGTATCTGCCGAAAAATGTGCCGCTCCTGAAGCGTATTTTGGCACTCGGGGGCGCAACCGTCTGTCGCCAAGGCACAACGATCATCGTCAACGGCAAGACGTATGGACATGCGCGCGAGCGTGACAGTCGCGGTCGACCCCTGCCCATCTGGCAGGGCTGCCGCGACATTGCCGAGGCCGACGTCTTCCTTATGAACCCGGGTGCAGCCGACAGTTTTGACAGCCGCTATTTCGGCCCGCTCCCGCTCTCATCGATCGTTGGCCGTGCGGTTCCCGTCTGGACCACGGAGCGCACCACTCCGGTGCTGGATATCACCAACGATCCCCTCGCTAGCGAGCCGTGACGGCTCGGCTCGACGCGCACTAACACTCAGAAAGGAGCACTGCAATGACCCAGATCGGAACCTTCACGCGCAATGATGACGGCTTCTTCGGCAATCTCTCCACGCTAACAATCGAGGCGAAGATTGCCATCCTGCCTGCCGAGAAATCCAAAACCGAAAACGCGCCCGACCATCTGATCTATTGCGAAGGGATGGCGGTCGGTGCCGCTTGGGACCGCGCCGGAGACAAGGCTGGGGATTACCTCTCCGTCTCAATTGACGACCCGTCCTTTACGCAGCCGATCCGCGCCAAGCTGTTTCGGTCCGATGCAGAGAACAGCGTCTGGAGCCTGCACTGGAACCGATCATCGAAGCGCGACGGGCGAGGCTGAACAGATGCTTCTGGAGCCCTTCGACGAATCTTTCTCGCCAACCCTTTTGATCCATTGCGCGCCGGTCAAACCCTTCGATCCGACCGCCCGCGAGGCAGCCCAGAGGGGGCCGGACACTTGCTTGTGGCTGCGGACGCCGATTTCATCACAGTTTTGGCAAAGCCGGTTCGATCGGCGAGCCCCTGCCCTTAACGGAAGCGAACACCGTCGCAGGCTGGCAGCGCATCGGTTCTGCGGTCTGCGGGATGCAGCCCACAGAGGCATGACGACGTTTGCCGCATGTGTCATGCTCGGCTTCGTGGCGCCCGAAACTGGTGCAGCGGCTTCCTCTCATGGTGAACGGCCGGCGCACTCCGAGTCGACGATCTTGTCGGCTGGCCCGTGGTCGCGGCATATCCGGGAAGCGTCAAAACGCTTCGCCATTCCAGAGCGGTTGCTGCGCGGCGTCATGCATGTTGAGAGCGTCGGCGATGTTCGTGCGCTTTCAAGCAAGGGCGCAATGGGCTTGATGCAGATCATGCCGGTGACGTGGGAAGAACTGCGCATCAAATACCGTCTCGGTGACGATCCCTATCAACCGCGTGACAACATTCTTGCAGGTGCAGCATATCTTCGCGAAATGCTCGACAGCTTCGGGCGCAGCGGCTTTCTTGCCGCTTACAATGCCGGTCCTGGTCGGTACACGGAACATCTCATAACCGGCCGTCCGCTGCCACGCGAGACGGTCGACTACGTCAGGAAACTCGCGCCGCTGCTCGATGGTGCAGTTCTCAGTCCGCGGCGCGCGCGGCAGGGAAGGGGCAGAGCCAGCTCGCTCCGTGCAACGATCTTTGCGCATCCCCATGACATTCGGAACGCCACTGCATCGGATGGCAATGGTTATGGCGAGACGATCTTTGCGGCGATTCATTCGTCCGCAATGCGGTCGCCAATGGGCAATCCTGTTGCGGACCTGACCGCGATCGAGCCACGGCCGGGTGAAACCGATTTCCAATCGAACCACGCTGTTTCCGGCCTATTCGCTCAGCCCTCTTTAGCCATATCGCGATGATCGCCACGTTCCTCCTCAATTGCATTCCGGCCTGTTCCGTCGCGGAAATTGCGGCGGAAGGGTTGGCTGTGGATGAGAACAGAGAGATTGGCAGGATAAAGGGCCGCGAGGTGCGGCTCGGTTCGGCCGATTGTTTTCCTTACGATTTTCGTCTCATTTCGCAATGTGCTGGCACAATCAGCGATGTGCGCTATTCCCAATTTTTCAGTCTTTCAATGGAAACCGCACCTCGTGGCCGTCTAGCATGAAGCGTGACGATAGCTTTCGCGTCCGCCCCGGTCGCATCCGCTCCCGCGCCGGCCAGCGCGCACGACCCTTCATCTTCCAGGCTCTTGCGGCCACACAGCGCGCCGGCGGGCACCTTACACGCGAGGGTCGGATCACCTCCCCGCGAGCTTCAACGTTTGGCCGCGGCAGGTCAGCGAGCATCCGCGCCAGTCGCCTCATCTCTGACAGCTCACGCGGCGCCGTCGTCAAGACCCGTGTGGTACGGCAGTTCAGAGGGTCTGCGCCACTCGCCACCCATCTCAAATATCTTCGCCGCGAAGGTGTTACACGTGATGGTGAGAAGGCGAGGATGTTCGGTCCCGACACCAAAGATGCAGATCATGACGCCTTCTGCGACCGCTGCAAGGATGATCGGCATCACTTCCGTTTCATCGTTTCGCCGGAGGATGCAATGGAGCTCGGCGACCTCAAGAACTTCGCTTGTGACCTGATGGTCGACATGGAGCGCGACCTCGGCACGAGGCTCGACTGGATAGCCGTCGATCACTGGAACACCGAACATCCGCACGTTCACATCCTCGTTCGCGGCGTTGCCGACGATGGCGAGAGCCTTGTCATCTCGCGCGACTACATCCGCCAGGGCATGCGCGATCGGGCGAGCGACATTCTCACCCAGACGCTTGGGCTCCGCACGGACCTCGACATCCGCCAGGCCATCGAGCACCAGGTCGACACTGAGCGCTGGACGCAGCTCGATCGCCAGCTTGTTCGTGACGCCGACCGTCATGGTATCATTGATCTCGCGCCACACCCTGATCGCCGGCCCGACGAGTTCCTGGGGCTCAAAGTCGGCCGGCTGCGGCAACTGGAAAGCCTGGGCCTCGCGAACGAGATCGGTCCCGGCCAGTGGATGGTGGTCGAAGAGGCCGAGGCCACTTTGCGCGCCCTCGGTGAACGCGGCGACACCATCAAGCGCATGCACCGCAGCCTCACTGTGCATGGGCTAGAAAAAGGGACGGCCGACTATGTGCTGGCCGCCGAAAAGATTGATGCGCCCGTGATCGGCCGACTGCTCGAACGCGGCCTTGATGACGAACGGCGCGGCGCGGCCTATGCCATCGTCGATGGCATTGATGGACGCACGCACCACATTCGCTTCCATGACCCTGATGCGGCCGGAGACTCCGACCCGGGCTCGGTCGTGGAGTTGTGCCGCGATGCGAGTGCAAATGGCGGTGGCCGGGTCACGCTCGCGGTCCGCTCCGACCTCTCAATCGAACAGCAGGTCCATGCTTCCGGCGCGACTTGGCTCGATCGCCAACTCGTTGCACGCGAGCCTGCCGAATTCGGTGACGGCGGCTTTGGCAGGGACGTAAGACAGGCACTGCAAGATCGGGTCGACCACCTTGTCAGCCGCGATCTGGCCAGGCGCGAGGGACAGCGCGTCATTCTTGTGCGCAATCTGATCGATACTCTACACGATCATGAGGTGGAATCGCTCGGTGCCCGCCTCGCCGCCGAGACGGGCCTCTCATTCACGAAGGCTGCCAACGGCGATCATGTGGCTGGGATTTACCGGCGGCGTTTCTCGCTGGCTTCAGGCCGGCTCGCGATGATCGACAATGGGCTCGAATTCAAGCTCGTGCCCTGGTCGCCGTCGCTCGAAAAGCGATTGGGTAATCAAGTCATCGGGGTCGTGTGCTCGGATACGGGGGGCGTGGATTGGAACCTGGGAAAGAAGCGCGGCATCGGGCTATGAAGGTTACAGGCGTATGCTCTATCCTGATGCTGGGAAGCCAGCACGGTCGCACATTCTATTTGTACCCGCACAGTGAAGCGCCGATTGCCTCGCAAAATAGGGACTTTGCGCATCCTCGATTCAGTCTGGCGCCCGCGATCGCGGCACTGGCGCTGTTTGCCTTCGTCTATCATTGGAACAGCTATCTGTGGCCGCTGACAGTTTTGCAGGGCAATGCAGAGGATTATCCGATCGTCATTAGCCTCAGCCGCCTGCTCAGCTACAACAGAGGCGCCCTCAATACAGGACTGGTCATGGCCGGCGCCACGCTCGCCGTGCTGCCGCCATTGATGCTCTTCGCCTTCCTGCAGCGCTTCTTCGTGGATTCGATCGTCGGCTCGGCGGTCAAGGGATAATGGACCAGCGCGGCGCTCTGTGCTAAGGTGTACACAGATCAACACAGGACACCGCTATGGCCGCTAGCACCACTATGACAATTCGCGTCAGTCCCGATGTAAAGGAAAAGCTCGACCGGATCGCAACCGACACCCGGCGTAGCAAGTCGTTCCTCGCAGGTGAAGCCGTCGCAGCGTATGTCGATCGCGAGCTTGAAATCATTGAAGGTATCAAGCGCGGCCTTGCTGATGTCGAAGCTGGGCGCATCGTGTCTCATGATAAGGCCATGGCAGAAATTTATGCCGCGATTGATGCCGGCATGGGCCGCAAGGTGTGACGCGAGCCGTTCAGTGGTCTCGCGGTGCGCTGGACGACATCAAGGAACAGATCGCCTATATCTCGCAGGATAATCCGCGCGCTGCGCGCCTGGTCGCAGACCGGATTCTGGACGCAGGGGCCGCGCTTGGGGAAATGGCAACCGGGCGACCCGGCCGTCTATCCGGCACCTATGAAAAGCCTGTGAGTCGCCTGCCCTACATCATCGCTTATGCCGTGACCGCCAAGGGCGGCCGGGAAAGCATTTCAATTTTGCGGGTGATCCACGCAGCGCGCGGTTGGCAGGACGAGGAATGGCCGAACTAAGCAAAATCTCGCGACGAAGGGGCTTTAATCGCGAGCGGATTTGCTGCCAACAATTTTGACAGCAAGCTGCCGGTATTGCTCCCGAGTTTAACCGGAGACCTGGGTGGGAGCATATACGTCGAGCACGTTCTGAGTTTCGTCCGTTCGCAATGAGTTATGGCTGCTAACGATCTGGCAAAACCATGATTCAGTCCGCGGTCAGCACGACCTTGACACTCTGTGAACGGTCGACGGCAAGTCGGAAGGCATCGGGGGCGCAAGAAAGCGTGCGCTCGGCGGTCACCAGTTTCAGGACGTCCACCTCTCCCGACACGATGAAATCGACTGCGCGACCGAACTCCGTACCGAAGCGGAAGGTGCCTTTGAGGTCGATCTCCTTGGCCATCACTGCATTGGCAGGCAGCGGGATCTGGCCACCGGGAAGATTGCCGACCTGGACCACCGTGCCGCCGCGCCGGACACTGGCGATCGCCGCGGCAAGGCCTGCGGCAGTGCCTGAAATCTCGAACGCCACATCAAGCGAACCGCCGGCCGCGAGCGCCTGGAGTTCGGCGTCGCCGCCGGAAAGGTCGATCGTCCTGTCGGCGCCCAAACTGCGGGCGAAGGCGAGCGGCGCGGCGGCGATGTCGGCGACGGTCAGTTCAGCGCAGCCGGCAAGCCTGGCCGCGAGCATGGTCAAGAGACCGATGGGGCCGGCACCGAACAGGATGACATTGCGGCCCCTGATGTCGCCCGCCCGCGTGGCGGCGTGCAGGCTCACCGCTAGCGGCTCGGCAAGTGCCGCCGCCTGGTAGGCCACATCAAGTGGAACCTTGAAACATTGCGCGGGCGTGGCGTCGAACAGACTGACGAAGCCGCCCTGCATATGCGGTGTCTTCGATGCCGAGCCCATGAAGTAGATGTTTTCGCAGAGATTGGCGCGGCCTTCCAGGCATCGCGCGCAACGCCCGCACCAGCGCGATGGATTGACCGCGACATGGTCGCCGACGCCAAGGCCGGGCGCGGCGCCGTTGATCTCGACGATTTCGCCTGAGATTTCGTGGCCGAGGACAAGCGGCGAAGTGACGACGAAGTCGCCGGTACGGGCATGGCGGAAATAATGCAGGTCGGAGCCGCAGATGCCCCCTGCCCCAAAGCGCACCCGCACCATACCTGGTGCCAGCGGTTCAAGCGGACGCTCCACGACGCGCAGGTCCTGCGGGCCGAACAGCGTTGCGGCAATCACCTGGCCGCTCACCGGATCAAGCCCATCTCGGTCGGCAGCCAAAGCGTGATGGCGGGTATGAAGGTGATCAGAAGCAGCGCCACGATAAGCGGCACCAGCCACGGCAGGATCGCCATGGTGGTGCGCTCGACCGAAAGCTTGGCGACGCGCGACAGCACGAACAGCACCATGCCGAGCGGCGGGTGCAAAAGCCCGATCATCAGGTTGAGCGTCATGATCAGGCCGAAATGCACCGGGTTGATGCCGTAGACGGCGGCGACCGGCAGCAGGATCGGCACCAGAATCGTGATCGCGGCGATCGTATCGAGGAAGCAGCCGACCACCAGCATCAGGATGTTGACCAGGATCAGGAAGACCCATTTATTTTCGGTGAGCGCGAAAATGAAGTTCGAAAACAGCTGTGCCGCCTGGCTGACGGTGAGCAGCCAGGCGAAGATCGATGCGGCGGTAACGATGAACAGCACCGACGCGGTCGTTTCGATCGTGTCGAAGCTGGCCTTGGCAAGCAAACGCAGCGTCATTGTGCGGTAGCGCACCAGCCCGAGGAAAAGCGACCAGATCACAGCCGCCATCGCCGCTTCGGTCGGCGTGAACCAGCCCATCGTCATGCCGCCGATCAGGATGACCGGCGTCATCAGCGCCATGACCGCGGAGAAATCGAAATACCAGTCCGCGGCGATCAGCAGCAGCAGCGCGATGCCGACCGCGATGTTGATCGACAGGCCAAGCTGCACAAGCACGTAACAGCCAATCGGAAAGGCAGCCACCACCAGCACCTCGCCCGCCGCTTCGGCGAGCCGCCGAAGCTCGAAAGGCGTGTCGGAACCCCAGCCGCGATTGTAGGCAAAGATGGCAACCGTAATCATCATCAGCACGGTCATGACCACGCCGGGCAGGATGCCGGCCATGAACAGCGCACCGATCGAGACATTGGCCATCATGCCGTAGATGACGAAGGGCAGCGAGGGCGGAAAGATCGGCCCGAGCGTGGCGGAAGCGGCGGTGACGCCAACCGCGGCGTCGATAGGATAGCCGTGATCCTTCATCGCCTTGATCTCGATGGTGCCGATGCCAGCGGCGTCGGCGAGCGCGGTGCCCGACATGCCGGAAAAGATCACCGATCCGATGATGTTGACCTGCGCCAGGCCGCCTTTCATCCAGCCGACCAGGGCAAGGGCGAAGGAATAGATGCGCCCGGTGACGCCGGCGATGTTCATGAGGTTGCCGGCCAGGATGAAGAACGGAACGGCGAGTAGCGGAAAGCTCTCCACCCCGGCGATCATGCGCTGGGCCGCGATGATATCGGGCGCGACGCCGTAGATGACGAGGTAAAGGATCGACGCGGCCGCCATCGAAACGGCGACCGGCACGCCGATGAGCATCAGGACAAGAAAGCCCCCGACCAGAAGCAGCATCGCTCAGACCCCCGCTGTCTCGAACGCACCGGGACGCTCGAGCACCGAATAGCCGCGCCGGTAATTGCCGATAAAGACCTGGATCGAGCGCAGAAGCATCAGCACGAAGCCCGCCAGTACGGCGTAGAAGAACCAGCGCCGCGGCAGGTTGACGGTGACCATGCGCTCATGCGCCACGATCGTGACGTAGCGCCACATCAGCCAGGATCCGTAGGCGAAGAATGCGATGCGGATAATATCGACGGCGAGCGCCAGCCAGCGGCCGACACGCTCCGGCAGATAGTGGTAAAGCACGTCGACGTGGATATGGCGCGAAAGGCGCACGCACATGGCGGCGCCCAGAAAAACGACGACGACGAGCGCGTTGATGGCGATCTCCTCGGTCCAGGCAAGGCTGTTGTTCAGCGCATAGCGGGTGAAGAACTGCAGGAAGACACAGACGACCATGCCCCAGAAAACGGCAAGCGTAATCCAGTCCTCGACGCCGTGGTCCGACAGGTCGACGTGTACCGGCACCTCCTCGAAGGCGTGCGCGATCTCTTCGACGGTGATCTCGGTGTGGTGTTCCTCGGCCATCGGCGCGGGCTCCCGAAGCTGGTGGGTCGTCAAGGATTGAAAAGGCCGTCCGGCGCAATTTGGAGCCGGACGGAAGGGCAGGTCAAAGCAGCAAATCCGATTGCCGCTCTATCCTCTTGATTAAGCATCCGATTTCCGGATAGCCTATTTGATGGCGCGGATCGCTTCCCAATCGGACTTGTTGTAGCCGAACTCCTCGAAGGTGACCTTCTCCAGGACATTCTTCTCGAAATCGGCACGGTCGACATCGGTTACGGTGATGCCGCGGTCCTTGAATACCTGCACCAGTTCCTTTTCGCGGGCGACGATCTTTGCCGTGGCGCGGGCGGCAGCCTCCTGCATCACCTCGGTGAAGATCTTCTTGTCCTCGTCGGAAAGCGAGGCCCAGCGCGACGCCGATATGATGGTGTTGAGATGATCGACGATATGGCCAGTGAGCACGATGTTCTTCTGCACCTCGTAGAATTTCTTCGCCTCGATGGTGGTCAGCGGGTTCTCCTGGGCCTCCACCGTGCCGTTCTGCAGGGCCAGATAGACCTCGGCGAAGGCAATCGGCGCGGTGTTGGCGCCGCAGGCACGCGGCATGGCCAGATAGGCCGGCACGTCGGGAACGCGCATCTTCAAGCCCTGCATGTCGGAGCACTTGGCGATCGGACGGTTCGAGGTGGTCTGCCGCGTCCCGTAATAGGTGGTGGCGGCGATATGATTGCCGGTCTTGTCCTCATAGCCCTTGGTCAGGGCCTTGTAGACGTCGCTTTTGGTGTATTTCAGCAGATGGTCGGCATCGCGGAAAGTGTATGGGAAATAGGTGACGCCGATCGGTGGATATTCGCGCGCCGCGAAGCTCGATCCGGAAATGATGATGTCGACGGTGCCGAGCATCAGGCCCTGGTTGATGTCCGCTTCCTTGCCAAGCTGCGAGGCCGGATAGACGTCGATGGCGTAGCGGCCCTGGGTGCGCTTCTTGATTTCGTCGGCCGCCCACACGGATTCGGTGTGGAAGGGCTCCGTCGTCTCGTAGACATGTGCCCATTTCAGGACCGTTTCCGCCGAGGCCGACGCCATGGGTATGGCAATTGCGGCGATCGCACCGAGCAGAACTGCGTATTTTCTCAGCATCTAATTCCTCCCTGGTTGAACTTGACGGCCGGATCTCCCCCCGGCCAACTGCTATTCCGCAACCTCCTTGGCTGCGGCTCTCTCATCGAAATTGCGTGAGAATCTGATTTGCGACTGGCGCAGATGCTGCTGCATGGCGGCCTTGGCCCGCTCGGGGTCGCGCGCGGCAATTGCATCGCGCACGGCACGATGTTCCTTTGCCGCGACCTGCCAGGAATCGCTGGTCTCGAAATAGATCGACAGGCGTTCGAAGTACGGGTTCATGCGCTGGTCGAAAAGCTCGCCGATGAAGCGCACCAGCACCGCGTTCTCGAGAATGCCGGCGACAGCGGTGTGGAATTCCCGGTCGAGCGCAATGGTCATCTTGTTGGGGTGACGCATGGCCTCCATCCGGCGCAGCACGTCGTCGAGCCGTTCGATATCTGCAGGCCGGACATGGAGGGCCGCTTCGGCGGCGATCGCGCCTTCGACGAATTCGCGCGCGCGCAACAGCTCGAACGGGCCTTCCTCGACTTCGGGTTCGGAGGCGGCGGCGCTCGGCGGATCGATGACGTAGATACCCGAGCCGACGCGGATGCGTATGCGGCCTTCGACCTCCAGCGCTATCAGCGCTTCACGGACTGTCGGGCGGGAAATTCCGAGCTGGTCGGCCAGATCCCGCTCGGTCGGCAGGCGGTCGCCGACGGAAAACTCGCCGGCATCGATCAGCTGCCTGAGCTGATCGGCGACCTGTCGGTAAAGCCGGCGTGGTTCAACGGACTGGATCGGCATGCGCGTTTAGTTCCCTCCCGGGGCCAACCCTGGTACATTGGTCTGACCCATTGACCGCAGCCTAAACTGACGACCAAGAGAGTCAAGCTGGATAAAAAAGACAGAAGAAGAAGGCGCCCTGACCCATCTATCCGGTGCACCTATGTGGCGCGGCCCGCGCAGCGGAAGGCGGCGCATTGCGAAGTATTGCATGCGTCAGCGCCGTCCTCCGCGAATGACCAGGACGTTTCCGGCGGCAACGAGGACGAGCCCGATGATCGCGTACGCAGTCCAGTCATAACCTTCCAGCGCCGTGGAGATCAAAAGCGCAAAGACGGGAAATATGACGGTCGCATAGCCGGCGCGGGCGCCGCCAATGCGTCCGAGCAGCGTCAGGTAGGCGGCGAAAGCCATGACCGTCGATATGACGGCGAGGAAGACCAGCGAGCCGATATAAGGGGCGGTCGTCGCGAACACGAACGGCTCACCAAGCAGGAAGGCCAGGAACGCCGACCACAGAGTGCCATAAAGCATGCCCCAGGCGCTCGTTGAAACGAGCGGCAGGTCGCGGCGCTGGTTTGCGACGGAGACGAGATTGCCGGCGCAGAAGCTCAGCGTGCCGCAGAGGCACAGGAGAAGGCCCACCAACGTGCCGCCGGAAAGCCCGTTGGCAGCGATTTCGGGAAAGAACATCAGCGCTATTCCGGCGAAGCCGATGATGCCGCCGGCGAGAATGCGCGGCGCCGGGCGCTCGCCGATGACCAAGGCACCGAGCAGCATGTTGATGACCGAGGCGAGCGAAAAGACGACCGAGAGCAAGCCGCTGACGAGATAGCCGGCGCCATAATAGAAAAACAGGAAGTTCGACGAGAAGATGAGGATGCCAAGCACAGCAAAGCGCAAATGATCGGCGATCGGAAAGCGGAGCCGCCGACCGGAAAAACCCGCCCAGGCAAACATCAGCAGCGTGGCGATGGCGAAGCGCCAGACCAGATTGACCTCGTTCGACACGCCGCTGCCGACCTGAAGTTCGATCGCGAACCACGATGCGCTCCAGGCAATGACCGTCAGCGCGTAAAGCCCGTAGTCGACGGGTTCGAAGGGGCGGTCGCGCGTCGTCATGCGCATTTCCGCGTTAGCCGGCTCCAGGGCGTCGTTTGGTTCTTTGGTTACCGACATGCTGGCCAAGACGCTTCCGCTCACAAGACGTTTACAGACCAACCGCCCGCCTTCGCCGCTTCTGGCCCCAGACGACGAGACCGAGCAACAGCAGAGCCGGAATGGCGAACCAATAGCGCGACGTCCGTTCCGCAGGGACTAGCACCTGGTTGATTTCGTCGCCGGGCTGCAGGCCGAATTTGGCCGCCTGGCTGCCCAGTCGCACGACGCCGACTGTCACGCTATCGCCAAGCGCACTGACGTCCAGGCCCGCAGCCTTCAGGCGTTCGGCCGATGAATTTGCGGGCCCGAGTTGTAGCCGAACCAGCTTCGATATCTCATCGCCGTTGAGGTTCAGTGTCGTCAGGCGCAGGCGAACCGCTCCGCCTTCGGCTGTCTCGTCGACGATACGGCTGAGTTCGGAGGCAGGCACTGCCCGATAAGGTTCGCTCACCTGATCGAGCAACAATCCCGGTCTGAACAAGATGAAACAGGCCACAAGCAACGCAATCGTCTCGTACCAGCGGTTGCGCACGAGCATCCAATTCTGCGTCGCTGCTACAAACGAGACCATGGCGAGCGTCGATGTGACCACCATCGCGACGAAGTCGAACGGCCCTTCGAGATCGATCATCAGCAGTCCGGTGTTGAAGATGAAGATGAATGGCAAGAGGCCGGTACGGATCTCGTACTTGAAGCCCTGAATGCCGGTCTTCACCGGATCGGCGCCTGAAATTGCCGCAGCAGCATAAGCCGCCAGCCCCACTGGCGGCGTCACGTCCGCCATCAGCCCGAAATAGAAAACGAACATGTGGACGGCGACCAGCGGCACGGCAAGATCGTTCTGCGCCGCCAAATCGACGATGACCGGCGCCATCAAGGTGGCGACGACGACATAGCTCGCAGTGGTCGGCATGCCCATGCCGAGAATGATGCAGATCACCGCGGTGAACAAAAGCATGACGATGAAGCTGCCGCCCGAGATGAATTCGACCAGCTCGGTCATTACCAGCCCGATGCCCGTGAGCAGAACCGTGCCGACGATGATGCCGGCCGTCGCAGTGGCAATGCCGACCGTCGTCATGTTGCGTGCGGCGGCGGACAGGCCACCGACCAGATCGTCGAAACCGTGAAGCCAATGCTGCGCCAGCGCGCGGTCCTTGCGGAAAAAGGCGGTGAGCGGCCGCTGCGTGACGATCAGCGCCATAAGGGCGACAGCGCCCCAGAATGCCGACAGGCCGGGCGACAACTCCTCCACCATCAGGCACCAGATCAGCAGGATCACAGGCAGCAGAAAATGCAGGCCGGTGCGCGCCGTCTCGCCGAAGTGGGGAATCCTGACGATCTCGCCCTCCAGATCCTCCAGCGGCAGGTCGGGATAACGCGCCCGGTAGGCGACAAGGCCGATGTAAACGGCGATCAGCGCGGCAGTGATCATCCAGGTCGCGGCCGCGCCGAAAACGATCTTCGTCCAGCCAATGCCGTAATAGACAAGCCCTGCGAGGACGATGAAGCCGCATACGCCCATCAGCCCGCGCAGCGCACCCTGATAGGCCGAATGGGCGCTGCGCGACGGCAGACCCTTCAGCCCCATCTTCATCGCCTCGATATCGACGATGTAGAACAACGAGCCGTAGGTCAGCAGCGCCGGGTAGAAGGCGTGCTTGACCACCTCGGCATAGGAGATGCCGACATATTCCGCGATCAAGAACGCGGCGGCGCCCATCACCGGAGGCATCAGCTGACCATTGACGCCGGCCGCGCATTCGATGGCGCCCGCCTTCACCGCAGAATATCCGACGCGACGCATCAGCGGGATGGTGAAGGTTCCGGTGGTCACGACATTGGCGATCGACGACCCGGAAATCATGCCGGTCAGGCCGGAAGCCACGACACCGGCCTTGGCCGGACCGCCGCGGTATTTGCCGAGCAGCGAGAAGGCAAGCTGGATGAAAAAGCCGCCGGCGCCGGCGCGCTCCAGCAATGTTCCGAACAGAACGAACATGAAGACGACGTTGGTGGACACACCGAGGGCAACACCGAAGACCCCCTCCGACGTCAGCCACATCTGCGAGGCTGCGCGCGATAACGTCGCGCCCTTGTGGCCGAGCAGGCCAGGAAGGTGAGGCCCGGCGAAGATATAGGTCAGCATGATCGCCGCGATGACGGTGATGGCAGGCCCGACGGCGCGACGGGCGGCCTCGAGCAGGATGAGGACGCCGGCGATCGAGACGACCAGGTCAGCCGTAGTAGGAAGGCCCGGCCGATGGGCGATATCGCTGTAAAAGACCAACAGATAGAGGGCGGACGCCGCCCCGGCGATGCCTAGCACCCAGTCGGGCAGCGGCACCCGGCTGCGCGACGAGGTCTTGAAGGCCGGAAATGTCAGCATCGCCAGAAACAGGGCGAAGGCCAGATGGATGGAGCGGGCGATGCCGTCGCTGACGACACCAAAATTGAGCATGAACGGAAGGGGCGAGGCATACCAGAGCTGGAACAGCGACCATGCCAGCGATACGCCGAGGATCAGCTTCGCGGTGCGGCCGGTCGGCTTGCGCCCACCGGTGTCGGCCTCGGCGACGATCTCGCTAAGCTTGTCAATGTCGATAACGGGTTGGTCAGGCCCTGCCGCCCGCTGGCTTTGATCTGTCATCGTTCCCCACAATTATTTGCGATGCGAGGCGCCTGTGGCGCCTCGCATTGAAGGCCTCAGAGCCAGCCCTTCTCCTTATAATAGCGCTCCGCGCCCGGATGCATTGGCGCCGACAGACCGGTCTTGATCATCTCCTTGGGATCGAGATTGGCGAAAGCCGGATGCAGTTTCTTGAAGTCGTCGAAATTTTCGAAGACCGACTTCACCAGTTCGTAGACCACCTCATCGGGCGTGCTGGCATTCGTCACCACTGTCGCGCGGACGCCGAATGTCGTCACGTCGTCCGGATTGTTGGCGTACATGCCGCCCTTGATGGTGGCGACTGAATAGTACGGATGAGCTGCCAACAGCGCGTCCACTGCCGGACCGGTCAGCGGGATGAGTTTGGCGCCACAGGCCGTGGTCGGATCCTGGATCGCGGCGGAAGGATGACCGACGCCGTAGAAGAAACCGTCGATCTTGTTGTCGCACAGCGCGCTGCCCTGCTCGTCCGCCTTCAGCTCCGCGGCAAGCGAGAAATCGCCGAGCGTCCAGCCCATCTGCTTGAGCAACTCCTCCATGGACGAGCGGGTGCCTGACCCGGGATTGCCGACGTTGAAGCGTTTGCCTTTGAAATCCTCGAATTTGGTGACGCCGGCGTCCGGCCGCGCTAGCACGGTAAACGGCTCGGGATGGACGGAGAACACGGCCCGCAGATCCTTGAACGGCTTGCCGTCGAAATTTCCGGTCCCCTCATAGGCCTGGTACTGGACGTCCGATTGGGTCAAGCCGAAATCGAGGTCGCCGGTCTGGATGGAGTTGACGTTGAAGACCGAACCGCCGGTCGACTCCGTCGAGCATCGGATGCCGGTTTTCTGCCGGTCCTTGTTCATCAGTCGGCAAATGGCGCCGCCGACGGCGTAGTAGACGCCGGTGACCCCGCCGGTGCCGACCGTGACGAAGCGCTGCTCGGCTCCGACGGATGGCAGCGCCAGCAGCATGCAGGCCGCCGCGCCGATCAGGGTTTTCATTGAACTGTACATGGTTGCTACCTCTCTGGTGGGGTGTCCCGGCCCGTCGCCGATGACGCGTTGGAACTGGTTGAGGCGGTCCGCGTCGTGCGGGTCAGGCCGCTGAAGCGATCGCAGCGTCGATCGCCTCACCGAGCCGTTTGACGATCCGATCGATATCCTGTTTGGAAATGATGAATGGCGGCGCCACAAGCACATGAACGCCCCGCACACCATCAATCGTCCCGGCCATCGGATAAATCATCAGGCCGCGGGCCATTGCTTCGCGCTTGATGCGGGCGTTGAGTTCAAGCCTCTGGTCGAATGGTTCCTTGCTGGCGCGATCAACCACCAGCTCGATTCCCCTAAATAGACCCCGCCCGCGAATGTCGCCGACGTGATGGTGGTTATCGAAGCGTTGGTGCAGGCGTTCGTCCAGCTGCGCGCCCATTGCGCTGACGTTGTCGAGCAGACCGTCACGCCGGATGACCTCCTGCACGGCAAGGCCGGCCGCCGCTGCCATTGGATGGCCCATATAGGTATGCCCATGCTGGAAGAAGCCCGAGCCTTGGGCAAAGGCATCGAAGATATGCCGGCCGAGCAGCACCGCGCCAATCGGCTGGTAGCCACCGCCGAGCCCCTTGGCGATGGTCAGCAGGTCGGGAGCGATGCCGTCCTGCTCGCACGCATGCAGCGTGCCGGTACGGCCCATGCCGCACATCACCTCGTCGAGAATGAGCAGCACGCCGTAGCGGTCGCAAATCGCGCGAATGTGCTTGAAGTAGTCCGCGACCGGCGGCACCGCGCCGAGCGTGGCACCCACCACCGGCTCGGCGACAAAGGCGATGACCTCGTCCGGGCCGAGTTCTAGGATCTTGTCTTCGAGCTGCTGGGCGGCGCGCGCCGCATAGGCTTCGTCGCTTTCGCCATGCTTTTGATAGCGATAGGCGTAACAGGGGTCGATATGGTGGGTCTCGATCAGCAACGGCCTGAACTGGGCGCGCCGCCATTCGTTGCCGCCGGTGGCAAGAGCGCCGAGCGTATTGCCGTGATAGCTCTGCCGGCGTGCGATGAGATGGCGCCGTTGCGGCTCGCCTTTCTCGACAAAATATTGCCTGGCCATCTTGAGCGCGGCCTCGACCGCCTCCGAGCCGCCGCTGACTAGATAGACGTGGTCCAAGCCTTTCGGCGCGTCCTCGACCAGCCGATCCGCCAAGCGCTCCGCCGCTTCGGTGGTGAAGAAGCTGGTGTGGGCGTAGGCGATGCGGTCAAGCTGGGTGTGCAGTGCAGCGATCACGTCGGGATGGCCGTGGCCGAGACAGGACACGGCCGCGCCGCCCGACGCGTCGATATAGGACTTGCCCTCGGCATCGAACAGTTCGATGCCTTGGCCGCGAATGGCGACCGGCAGCGTCGAGTGGATGGTTCGATGAAGAATGTGTGTCATCGACGGTCCCTCATGGGCATTTTCTTCGGCGGACGTTGGTTCAGATGGGTCTTGAGAGCAGCGCCCTGCTCATCGAAACGTCGCAGCGACTCAACAGCGCCCTCGCCTGCCTGCCCTGCGACAAGAGCACCGAGGACCTCAGCAACGATGAAAGCTGGCGTCATGGTGTGGAAAAAGGACGGACTGCCGGTCGGCACGACGACTAGGTGATCGGCAAGCAGCGCCAAGGGCGCTACCCCGCTGTCGGTGATCGCAATGACCGGTACGCCGCGGCCGGCAGCGTACTCGACAAGCTCGATGGTGAAGCGCGTGTAGGGCAGGACGCTGGCGGCGATCAGCACGTCGTCCTTGGTCGCATGGGCCAGAGCGTCGCCATCGGTTCCGCCGATGCCGTGCAGCAGCACCGACTTCTCGCCGATCAGCGACAGGATGTAATGCAGATGCCAGGCGACTGCGTGGCTCGAGCGCAGGCCGAGGCAATAGACGCGCCTTGCCGCACTCAGCGCCCTGGCCGTCTCGACCAGACGGTCGATCGACCTGCCTTCGGCGAGATGGGAAAGCTGGCTGGAAATCGAATCCAGAATATCGGCCGCCAGCGCGTGGTCGCCCTTGAGCTTTTGGCTGGCCACCTGAAGGCCCGCCTTGCCGGCGAAACCGATTTCGCCGTCCCGGATCGCGGCGGCGTAGATATCGCGTACCGCCTCGTAGCCATCAAGGCCGAGATGCTGGGCCAGCCGCGTCATCGTCGCCGGCTGCACTCCTGCGTGCCTGGCCTGCTCGCGCATAGACAACAGCGCGACATCATACGGCTTATCAAGGACATAGCGCGCAGCGGACCGAAGCTGCGCCGACATACCGTCGAAGGCAGTGACGATCTGTCCAGCAAGCTCTTCCTGGTCCATGGATATTGCTAGCTCGCCAGACCAGCGATTGCAACGTCTGTTTCAGTGTGATCAAAGACTGATTCATATGCATCTTGTCACTTACAGAACGTTCCCATGAAGCCGCCCCATGGTCTCGACCGCATCGCCATAGCCGTCGCCCCGAACGGGGGACGTCGCAGCAAGGCCGACCATCCGGCGATTCCGCTGACACCAGCCGAACTTGCGAGGACGGCCGCGGAATGCGCCGATGCCGGTGCGGCTATGATCCACGTTCATGTCCGTGACAGAAGCGACAATCATCTGCTCGACGCCGACGCCTACCGCCAGGCGATCGCCGCCATCCGCGGTGCTGCCGGCGACCGCTTGGTAATCCAGATCACCTCCGAAGCGCTCGGTATCTATTCGCCGGCCCAACAGATGGCCGTCGTACAAGATGTAAAGCCGCAAGCTGTCTCCCTGGCGCTTCGCGAAATCGTTCCTGATGCCGGATCGGAACTCGCCTTCGTGCGCTTCATGGCCTGGCTGCACACCGAGGGGGTTGCGCCGCAGATCATCCTCTATTCGCCCGAGGAGGCCGTCAGGCTTTCGGACATGCAGCAGCGCGGACTGATCCCCTGGGCAAGCATACCGGTTCTCTACGTGCTGGGCCGCTACACGCCGGGACAGACGTCCGTTCCTGCCGATCTCTTGCCATTCCTTGCGGCGAACATGCCGCGCTTCGACCATTGGAGCGTCTGCGCCTTCGGCCGCAACGAAGCGGCGTGCGTGACCGCCGCCGCGTTGCTTGGCGGCCATGTCCGGGTCGGCTTCGAAAACAATCTTTTCCTTCCGGACGGCAGCATAGCCTCGTCCAACGCCGAGCTGGTAGCGACCGTCGCACGCATACTCGCCGACTGCGGTGTCAAGATCGCCTCGGCCGCCGAGTTGGCGGCTCAATGGAACGCGCCGTTTCGTTCCATATGACAAACCAAAGCCTATTTTCGGCGGCAAGCTCGCGCAAGGCATAGAGAGGCGGCTGCAATGTCATCGCCACGGAAGAACGACGTGTCCCCGCCCGCGGCGCGGCGATTGCAACAACAGTGCCGGTCGTTGTAACCATTCCGGCCGCTTGATTTTGGAGGAGACGCAGCATGGACCGATTCACCGGCGGTTGCCTGTGCGGCAACGTCCGAATTATCGCGTCGGGGCGCCCATACCGGGTCGGCCTTTGTCACTGTCTTGACTGCCGCAAGCATCATGGCGCCCTTTTTCACGCTTCCGCGATTTTTCCTGAGGATGCGGTGACGATCGACGGCGAAACACGCGACTATGCCGGGCGGTTTTTCTGTCCCCGCTGCGGCTCCTCCATTTTCGGACGCACCGCAGACGAAATCGAAGTAAACCTGGGGTCGCTGGATGCGCCTGACCAGCTGATGCCAACCTACGAAAGCTGGATCATCCGTCGCGAGGCCTGGTTGCCGCCGTTTCCGCTCACCAGACGATACGAGCGCGATCGTGACGCCACGGGTCGCTTTGAGGAATAGGTCGCACGAACGCTGCCGAGGAGGCAACGACATCAGAACACGGATGAGGCCGCCTTCTCGCGCCGCTAAAATGTGAACTTGCACGCTTACAAGGTGCGCTGCCTTCATCCACATTGCCCCATAGGCATTCGTGAGCGCCTAAGGTGACCCGTGACAGCCAAGGCGCCGTACCTTAGAGGAGGATCGCAGGGGATGGGATTCATCGTCGCGATCCTGACGTAGGCTTTGTACAGAGCGCCGCGTTCAATGCTGGCCGTTTAGGAGGTCACGCCGGAAGATCGGCCTTGCGGAAGCCATCAACGAAATGCCCAAGCAGCGCAGCGTCGTGGAATGGCACTGTCGTGGTCCAGTGGCCCGCCGCCTCGAAACGATGATCACAGGCTAGTGGTCGCGGCGACAATCAACCCGCCCAAGACGGCGACATTGATGGTGAAGCCGGTACGAAGCGCTTCGCGTTCATCGCCGCTGTAGCGCCAGAAGTTGAGCGCCATGAACGACGCCGCAATGGTGAATGCGGCCAAGGTCGCGGCGGGAAACGGTCCACCAAGGCCCGTTGCTAAGCAAAAGCCACCTGCAATCTCAAGCACCGATCCGGCCGCGAGAAGAGGCCTGGGAGCAGGAAAGCCCCGCTCGGCCAGGGACGCTGCAACCGCCCGGAACCTGAGGAAATGCTCGGCGCCCGCCCAGATAAAGACGCAGCCGAGCAAAACCAATCCGAGGTGGTGGAAGAACGCGATCATTCCTTGCTGCCGTCCTCGGTGTAAACCGCAAGCTCGTAACCATCCGGGTCCGCGAAATGGAAGCGCCTGCCGCCCGGGAATCCATAGATCGGCCTGACGATCTTGCCTCCCGCCTGCTCGACCCGCTTGACCGTTCCCGGCAAATCATCTGCATAGAGGATGACGAGCGGGCCTCCTCCGGACCTCGCTGGGCCAGCGGCAAAGCCACCTGACAAGCGCCCGTCGTTGAACTCGCAATATTGCGGGCCGTAGTCGGTGAAGGTCCAGCCGAAGGCCTTTCCGTAGAAGTCGCGTGACCGCTGAATGTCTTTCACGTTGAATTCGACGTAGTCGATCCGTTGATCGTTGTTGTTGCTCATGACGCATACCTCTCGTGTGATGTACGACGCCGAAAGATAAGCACGCATCTCGCTTGCCGGATTGAACGAAACGGCCATCGACGTATGAGCCGCACACGGCGCTGCCGATGGCGATGCACGTAGCATCACCCCTCACCTGCCCTCTTCCTTCCGGCCGGAAGAAAACAACCGATTCTTGCAACCGTTCTCGATTGGCAGACGTTGTCGGTCGTGCAGATTCTTGTCTCGAGCGACGGCGGGCGCAGCCACTGCGTCGTAGGTTCACCGCCGGTAGTCCGAAGAGGAGCGAGATGAGCGATCCCGTCCCAGCGCAGGCAACGGGTTCATTTGAGCAACGTCCAGCGTCGGCGCGGCTTCGCGGGAGCTTTGCTTCGGTGTGGGTGCATCGAATGGACCCGGCGGGCTCACCGCCGATCGTCATCATGCCCGACGCAACGATCGATCTGCAATGGATCGGAGGCAGCTTCCGAATTGCTGGCCCTGACAAGGAGCCGCAGACCGAGGTTCTGGCGGCAGACGAGATCGTGATCGGCTTGCGCTTTCATCCTGCCACGGCGGCGGCATGGCTCGGCGTGCCGCAAATCGAGCTTGTCGGCCAGAGGCTGTCGCTCGACGATTTATGGGGAGCGCGAGCCCGGCGCCTCGCCAGCCGCGTGCGCGCTGGTGACAATCTCGAGGATCTGGCCTGCTCGCTCCAACAGGTCGTCGCCGAGGAGGCGGCCTCCCACGCGACAGACGTTCCCATGCAGGCGGCATATCGCTTGATTGAGCGCGGGCCGCCACCCGACGCGCCTCTCATCCCCTGGTTGATGCGCGCGCTCGAGATGAGCGAAAGGACGTTGCGCCGGCGCTTCGACGAGAGCTTCGGCTATGGCCCCAAGACGCTCGACCGTATCCTCCGCTACCAGCGCTTTCTGCGGCTTTCGAGCCAATCGAACAGCGCTACGGCCATCCTGGCAGCCGAGGCGGGCTATTCCGACCAGGCGCATCTTGTCCGCGAGAGCCGACGCCTGACAGGAAGCACCCCGCGACAGATTCATCGGCTGCTGCAGAACGGGTGAAACCTCTCGGCGCGTCCTTCGACTTGGCGGCGCGCTGTTGGCCGTTTTGTTCAAGTCTTCATTGTCGCCCGACTTTATCCTGGTGTCTCCGACAACCAGAGGAGACTGCCATGAAACCGCGCATTTCGGTTTTGACTATCGCTGTCGCCGACCTCGAGAGTTCTCTCGCATTCTACCGCGACGGTCTCGGCTTGCCGACGGAAGGGATCATCGGCCGCGAGTTCGAGCATGGCGCCGTCGCGTTCTTCACGCTGTCCGGCGGGTTGAAGCTCGCGATCTGGGCGCAGGACGACCTCGCCTACGACACCGGCCTCCCCAAGGCGCCGATCAGCTCGACCTCGTTCACGATCGGACACAACGTTGTGCCCCGCGAAGAAGTCGATCAAGTGATGGATGAGGCCGCCCGCGCCGGAGCCGAGATCATCAAGCCTGCCCGGGACACATTCTTTGGTGGGTACGCCGGATATTTCCGCGACCCGAACGGACACCTGTGGGAGGTCGTCTGGAACCCCGCCAACATACCGAGTGAGAATCCTCTTTAAGGGCGGCGCGGGCCTGCAGTCTCGCCGGTGCTGGCAAATTCTGTCGGCACCGGGCGGGCGGCATGCTTTCCCTGGCAACTAGGCAAGTTCGACGGCAGGCCACCGGCACAATCTTAAGCGCTGATTATGTAGCTCTATCCAGATTCGCCTCGCCTGCGTGACGCATCATGCGGCGGAAGCTCATTGAGATATGCGCCCGCCTTATGTGCCCGATGGACTCCCAGTCGCCGATCTCAGCGGCGGCAAGGACCTCTTCCATTTCGCGGCGGAACGCGGTGAATTCCTCGACAAGGCCCAATTGCGGCATCAGCTTCAGGACGACGCGCGCGACCTGAAAATACAGGCGCTCGCTGATCTCGCGCAGTGGCTGGTTGCCGGTCATCGCCGTGAGCTCGTAGAAAAAATCCATGTTGAGGCGCAGGAAAGCGCGCTGGTCGGGATTGAGTATATCGGAATCGCAGCGCGCGATGAGCGCCCGTATCCGGTCGAGGTCGTCCGCCGTGCGCGGGATCGGCGAAAGCTTGCCGACGAGGAGCGCCAGCTCCAGGCGCAGATGATAGACCTGCTGCAATTCCTCGATGTCGACGTCGGTGACGATCGTGCCGACGCCGTGGACGGATTGAACCAGACCCTCGGATTCAAGGCGCGCCAGCACGCGCCGGACCGGCGTGCGGCTGATCTCGAATTCCTGGGCAAGTTCTTCCTCGGACAGGTGGCTTCCCGGCGCATAATCGAGCAGGCAGATGCGGTCGCGCAATATCCGGTAGATGCGCTCGAACCGCTCTCGCGCGGAGAGCGGGCGCGGCGGCGCGGCGGTCACCGTCGTGGGCGGCTTGGCCTCTGTCTCGATCGTCACCCAGCCTCCAGGACAGCGTGCAGGAATTGCCGTGTCCGCTCGTTCTTGGGAGCACCAAACAGTTCGCTTGGCGGTCCCTGCTCGCAGATCTTGCCTTGATAGAAGAAACAAACGCGGTCGGAAAACTCCTTGGCGAAGCCCATCTGATGGGTGACCATCAGCATGGTGAGATCATGCTCGCGCCCGATTTGCCTTATCACCTGCAGCACTTCGCCGACAAGCTCCGGGTCGAGCGCCGACGTCACCTCGTCGAACAGCATGATCTTGGGCCGCATGGCCAGCGCCCTGGCGATGGCGACGCGCTGCTGCTGGCCGCCGGAAAGCTGTGATGGATAGTGGTCCTTCTTCTGGGCCAGACCGACCAGCTCCAGCAGCTCGGCCGCTCTTGCCTCGGCGTCCGCCCGCTTCATTCCGAGCACCGTTATCGGCGCCTCTATGCAGTTCTGCATCGCCGTCATATGCGGAAACAGGTTGAACGACTGGAACACCATGCCGATCTTGGCGCGGATCTTGCGGATGTGGGCGAGATCGGCGGGAACAAGCTTGCCGTTCCTCTCCATATGGGTCAGCGGCTCGCCTTCGACCCAGATGACGCCGTCATTGATCGTCTCCAGCGTCATCAGCATGCGCAGCACCGTCGTCTTGCCCGAACCCGACGGACCGATGACCGAGACTTTTTCGCCGCGCGCTATTTCGAGATTGAGCCCGTCGAGAACGGTTAACGTGCCGTAGCGTTTCGATACATTGTCGAAGCGGACCATCGGTTGTTCAGTCATCGGGTGGTCCTCCGGTTGAGCAGCCCTTCGAGGGAGCGGATGAGCGCCGCCGAAACCAGGCTCATGGCAAGGAAAAACAGGCCGACCAGCGTGATCGGCTCGGTGTAGCGGAACGTTTCGGAGCCGATGATCTTGGCGGTCTGCATCAGTTCCATCACGGCGATTGCGGAAAGCAACGGCGTTTCCTTGAACAAGGCCACCAGATAATTGCCGAGCGCCGGAACGATCGGCGGGATCGCCTGCGGAATGATGATGTCGCGGAACGTCGTCCAGGACGAGAGATTGAGCGCGATCGAAGCTTCCCACTGGCCGCGATGGATGTTGTCGAAACCGGCGCGATAGACCTCGGAGCAATAGGCGGCGTAGTGGATGCCGATGGCCAGCACCCCGGCGGTGAAAGCGTCGAGCACGACACCGAATTTCGGAAAGACGAAATAGAGAAAGAATATCTGGATAAGCAGCGGGGTCGAGCGGATCAGCTCGACCAGCACCGAAATCGTCCAGCTGGTCCATGGCACGGCGATGCGGACGACCGCCAGCACCAGACCGAGCGAGGCGGCAAGTGCAAAGCCGATCAGCGTCGCCTCGATGGAAATGACGGCGGCGCGGGCAAGCACCGGCAGGATTTCCAGGGCAAATCCCCAATCCCAGATCATGCCGCCTTCCCCCGCGCCAGTCCGAGCGACGCCCGCCTTTCAAGAAGCCGCATGCCGATGGTCACAACCAGCGACATTGCCAGGTACATCAAAAGAACGAGGGTGAAGATCGGAATGGTCTTGAACGTGTTCTGGTTCATTTGCTGCGCCTTGAAGGCGAGATCCGAAAGCGTGATCAGCGAGACCAGCGCCGTCGATTTCAGAAGCTCGATGAACAGATTGCCCCAGGGTGGGATCATCGCGACAAAGGCCTGCGGCAGGATGATCCGACGCAACATCTGCGGGCGGCTCATGTTCAATGCCGTACACGCTTCCCACTGCCCGCGGGCGACGGACAGGATCGCGCCGCGCACGCACTCCGATCCATAGGCGCCGACATTCAGGCCGAGCGCGAGCACCGCCACCACGAACGCGTTGATCGTGACGCCGAATTGCGGGAGCACGAAAAACAGCCAGAACAATTGCACCAGTGCCGACGTTCCGCGGAAGATCTCGACGTAAACCGTGGCCAGCCATCTGAGCGGCGTCGGGCCGTACATCCTTGCAAGTGCCGCAAGCACGCCCATGACAATTGCCAGCAGGCTGCCGAGGACGGCGATCTCGATTGTCAGGACCGCGCCTTGCAGCAGCCCCGGCATAAACACTTGATATGATTCCTGTGTTGCCAAGGCACCGATCACGACAAGCGCGATGACCAGCATGGCAACGAGCGTACGGATACCCATGCGATTCCCCCAAGGAAAAAGGGCGGCGCTTTCGCGCCGCCAGCAGTTGGGAACCTATTTGCCAGCGCAGAGCTCTGCGGTGGTCTTGTTGGGGAGATAATCCTTGCCGAAGCCGAGTGGCTCGACCAGCGCGATATGCTCCGGCGAACCGAGGAACTTCTTCAGCTCGGCGTTGAAAGCCTCCTGCAGGTCGGTGTCTTCCTTGCGGAAGCCGAAGCCGCCATGACCTTTTACCGATTTGCCGGCGACCTCGCCGAAGGGCTTGGTCGATTCGACGCCGTCGGCTTTCTTGGCCATGTCGGCGATCGAAAGAGCGGTCAGCGCGGCTGCATCGGCGCGGCCCGACTGGACGGCGGCGACCAGGCTTGACTGGTCGGGCAAGGAGACGATCTGCCCGCCGGCAACGCCCGCTTCCTTGGCGAAGCCGCCTTCGACGGCGCCGGCCATCACGGCAAGCTTGAGATCCGGATTGTCCTTGATGCTGGAAAAATCCTTGATGCCTTTCGGATTGCCTTTTGCCACCAGCATAGCCTCGCCGATGCCGTAGGACGGCTCGGAGTAGTTGATCTCGGCGCAGCGCTTCGGAGTGATGAACATGCCGGCGGCGATGATGTCGAAGCGGCCGGCCTTGAGACCCGGAATGAGCGAGCCGAATTCGGTCAAAACACCGTCGACCTGCGGTATGCCCATCTTGGCGAGCACCGCCTTGGCGACTTCAGGGGCCTCGCCGGTCAGCTTGCCGTCTGGCGTGGCGTAACCGAACGGCGCCTCGTTGGCGAAACCGACGCGGATGTAGCCGTCCTTCTTGGCCCGTTCGAGGGTGGTTTCCGCGTGAGCGGACAACGACGTCAATGACGTCGCGGCGAGCGCGATGCAGGCAGCCGCCTTCACGACCATACGGCGCGATATCGATGATTTGAGCATGCTTTTCTCCCATTGGACAACTGTGGATGGTTCCCAGGGCGCGGCCTTCTTCGAGGTCGACGCCTGCTAGATCAGACGTATACAACTGCCCTAGACATTTCGCAAGCAGAGATATAGAAACCATGAAAATTCGGCGATAATTCGCAGTTAGCCAGCAAATTGACGTCGAGTTGTGCACAATTTGGCCTAGTTGCCATTTACAAAAGGCAAACGGCGTACCTGGAAGGCAGGATTTCGGTGGCGACCGCGAACGGCTTCGGGACATTCACGCAAGCGGAGTATGGGCAGCGCCTCGCCGGCGTGAAGACACGCATGCAAAAAGCCGGCTTCGATCTCATCGTTTGTCAGGATCCCGCCAACATGTGCTGGCTGACCGGCTATGATGGATGGTCGTTCTACGTTCCGCAGTGCGTGCTCGTCCATCTGGAGGAAGACCGGCCGATCTGGTTCGGCAGGGCGCAGGATGCCAAGAGCGCACGCCTAACCACCGGCCTCCCGGAGAAAAACATCGTGCCGTTCTCGGAACGGCTGGTGCAGCAGCCCGTCGAACACCCTTATGACGAACTCGCCCAACTGATCCGGTCGCGTGGTTGGGGAAAGGCCCGCATCGGCGTCGAGATGGACGCGCATTATTATACGGCGCGCTGCCACGCCCATCTGGTCCAAGGGCTGCCCGACGCGCACTTCGCCAACAACCACGATCTCGTTAACTGGGCGCGGCTGGTCAAATCCGAAGCCGAGATGGTGCTGATCCGCGAGGCGGGTGCGATCTGCACGCATGCCATGAACCGCGCCATCGAGAAAATGCGGCCCGGTGTGCCTCAGAACCATGTCATTGCCGAAATCTATCACGCGCAGATCATGGGCGTGCCCGGAGCGGGCGGCGACTATGCCGCGATCTGTCCGCTGATGCCCGTTGGCGAGGGCACCAGCACGCCGCATCTGACGTGGTCCGACGCGCCGCTGCCGGACAGCGGCCTCGCCATTCTGGAGATCGCCGGCGTGCGGCGCCGCTATCATGCGGCCCTGACCCGGACGGTGCATTTTGGCCAGCCGCCGCAAGCCATCCTCGACATGGCCAAGGCGATCGTCGAGGGCGTCGACGCTGGCCTCGAGAAGGCGCGCCCCGGCAACACCGCCGAGGAGGTGGAAGCCGCCTGGCAGGCAGTGCTGCAGAGGAACGGGCTGAAGAAGGAAAGCCGCGTCGGCTATCCGGTCGGGCTCGCCTATCCGCCCGATTGGGGTGAACGCACCGCAAGCCTTCGTCCCGGCGACACCACCGAGATGCAGCCCGGGATGTGCTTCCATTTCATGGCCGGCGTTTGGCTCGACGATTTCGGCATCGCCATCTCGGAATCCTTCGTCGTCACGGATCGCGGCGGCGAACGCCTCTGCGACGTGGCGCGCGAACTCGTCGTCATCGACTGACATGGCGGCCGGGAAACCGGCTGCCGAAAAGACCATGCCCGCCAGCAAGCCGGCAACAAGCACGAGGACGCCCGATGGACCGCAATCCGTTTTCCGAAGCCGAAATCGCTGGCCGCCTTGCCAAGGTCCGCACTGCTCTAGCCGAGCGCGAGCTCGACGGGGCGGTCTTCGCCTCGCCGGAGAACGTCTTCTATCTCACCGGGCTCGATCACTGGGGGTATTTTGCCCCTCACCTGCTGATCGTCCCGCTCCAGGGAAAACCTGTCCTGGTCACCCGCTCGATGGAAATGGTGACGATCGAGAAGCAGGTAAAGGCAGCGGAATTCCGTGGTCACTCCGACAGCGAAACGGCGGCCGACCTTGCCGCGCGGGTGCTTGCGGAGCTCGGCCTGTCCGGCAAGCGGATCGGTCTCGAATACTGGACGGCCGGCCTTAGCCATGGACTTGCCGTGGCACTCCAGATGCAAGCCGATGCCAAGTGGAGCGATGTCTCCGGTCTGATCGACAAGATGCGGCGGGTGAAGAGCGCCGACGAACAAGTGCTGATGCGGCGGGCCGCAAAGGTGACGGACGCCGGTGCCGGTGCCGCGATCGCCGCGATCTCGGATGGCGCTTCCGAACAGGAGGTCGCCGCCCAATGTGTTGCGGCAATGATCCGCGCCGGCGGTCATGCGCCGGGCTTCGGACCGTTCATCCGCCCGGCCGCGCGCCTGGGTGAAGAACACACGACCTGGGGCGACGGGATCTACCGCAAGGGCGAGCCGGTCTTTGTCGAATTGTCCGGGTGCATCTCACGCTACCACGCCCCGCTCGGCCGGCTCGTTCGCATCGGCCACATCAGCGACGAAGACGCCGCAATGGCGGAAGTGACCGCCAAGGCGTTCAACGCTGTCGTCGAGGCGCTGCGGCCGGGCGCCAAGGCGCGCGATGTCTACGCCGCCTGGCAGGCTGTCGCCGACGCGGCCGGTCTTTCCCACTATCGCCGCCATCACTGCGGTTATCTTGTCGGCGCCGGCCAGCCGCCATCATGGACCGGCGGAAATTCGGTGACCGGCTTAAAGCACGATTCCGACCTCGAGATCGAGACCGGGATGAGCTTCCACATCCTGTCATGGCTGATGGGCACCGGTCGCGGCGATGACTTCGTTTCCAACACGGTGCTGTTGACCGATGCGGGCGCCGAAGTGCTTACCCGCACGCCGGCCGGCCCGATCGTTCGATAGGCCTGCACACATGGCGCGCTACTCGGCATTTTCGATCTTACGCAACGCGCTGTCCGGCCAGAAGAATTGGCAGCGCGCCTGGCGTGCGGCGGAGCCAAAACCGTCCTATGACGTGATCGTCATCGGCGGCGGTGGACACGGCCTCGCCACCGCCTTCTACCTTGCCGAGAACCACGGCATCCGCAACGTCGCGGTGCTCGAAAAGGGCTATGTCGGCGGCGGCAATGTCGGCCGCAACACTACCGTCATCCGCTCCAACTACCTGCTCGACGGCAACACCCAGTTCTACGAATTCTCGATGAAGCTTTGGGAGGGCATGTCGCGGGCGCTGAATTTCAACGTCATGTTCTCGCAGCGCGGCCAGCTCGTCACAGCGCATTCGGCCGATCAGCTCGACGGCTTCAGCCACCGCGCCAATGTCATGCGGCTGAACGGCATCGATGCCGATATCCTCGACCGAGAAGACGTGCGCCGGCTGGTGCCTTATCTCGACTTTTCCGACACCGCCCGCTTCCCGATCCATGGCGCTATCTTCCAGGGCCGGGCGGGCACGGCGCGCCACGACGCCGTCGCCTGGGGCTATGCGCGCGCCGCCGACGGCCATGCCGTCGACATCATCCAGAACTGCGAAGTGACCGGCTTCCTCCGCGACCGCGACAGTATCGTCGGCGTCGAAACGACGAAAGGCCGGATCGGCGCCGGCAAGGTCGGCCTCGCTGTTGCCGGTCATACATCCGTGCTCGGTGTCAAGGCCGGCCTTGAACTGCCGATCGAAAGCCACGTCCTGCAAGCCTTTGTCACCGAACCGCTGAAGCCGCTGGTAGATCACGTCGTCGCTTACGGCGCCGACCATTTCTACGTCAGCCAGTCCGACAAGGGCGGGTTGGTCTTCGGCGGCAATCTCGACGGCTACAATTCATACGCCCAGCGCGGCAATCTCGGCGTCGTGCGCGAGGTGGCGGAGGCGGCGATTGCATTGATGCCGTGCATTTCGCGCGTCCGCCTGCTGCGCCATTGGGGCGGCGTCATGGACATGACGCCCGATGCCAGCCCGATCATCTGCCCGACGCCGATCGACGGCCTCTATCTCAACGGCGGCTGGTGCTATGGGGGCTTCAAGGCGACGCCGGCTTCCGGCTGGTGCTTCGCCCACACGATCGCCACCGGCAAGCCGCATCCCTTGGTCGCGGCCTACGGGCTCGATCGTTTCCGCACCGGCCACACGCTCGACGAGGCCGGCGCCGGCCCCTCCGCCTGGCTGCAATAGGAGGCGGGACAAAATGCTGCGCATCGAATGCCCCTGCTGCGGCCCGCGCGATCATGACGAGTTCCGCTACGGCGGCGATGCCTCGGTCACGCGTCCGGCCCATGACGATCCCGATCCAGAGGCCTGGTATCGTTACGTCTATATCAGGACAAACCCGGCCGGCCAGCACCGCGAATTCTGGCAGCACGTGACCGGCTGCCGCCAATGGATGGTGGTCGAACGCGACACACGCAACCACGCGATCGCATCCGTCGACTTCGCCAGGAAATCGACTGTCAGGAAACAACGGGCATGAGTTCGAACCGCAAACGCCTGCCAGTGGGTGGCCGTATCCGTCGCGAGGTGCCGGTCAATTTCACCTTCGACGGCCGCAAGCTGATTGGGTATCGCGGCGACACGCTTGCCTCGGCGCTGCTCGCCAACGGCGTTACCCTGGTCGGTCGCAGCTTCAAATATCATCGTCCACGCGGCATCTTTTCAGCCGGACCCGAGGAGCCAAATGCGCTGGTTACGCTCGGGAGCGCCGGCAGGCGCGAGCCGAACCTGCCGGCGGCGACACTGGAACTCGCCGACGGCATGGTCGTGGAGAGTCAGAACCGCTGGCCATCGCTTGCCTTCGACGTGCAAAGCGTCAACGGGCTGTTGGCACCGCTTCTGTCCGCCGGCTTCTACTACAAGACCTTCATGGGCCCGACGCGCCGCGCCTGGATGTTCTACGAACATTTCATCCGCAAGGCGGCCGGCCTGGGTAGAGCCGGCACCGGCCCGGATCCCGACCGCTATGAGGTTCGTCATGCCTTCGCCGATGTCGCCATTGTCGGCGGCGGCCCGGCGGGATTGTCGGCGGCGCGGGCAGCGGCCGCGGTCGGGGCGCGGGTTGCGCTGATCGAGCAGGATTTCCTGCTTGGCGGCCAGCTTCTGGCGGAACCGTCCGACAGCGCAGCGGCTGGATGGTTGAGGCAGGCCGAGGCCGAGTTGGAGGGCTTCGAAACCGTCGCGCTGATGAAGCGGACGACCGCTTTCGGCAGCTATGACGGCAATGTCCTTGGACTGGTCAAACAGCGCGATCCAACCGATCCGAAGCCGAATGGCGAGGCCCGCCAAACGGTCACTATGCTGCGCGCCCGCTCGATTGTTTTCGCCACCGGCGCCATCGAGCGGCCGATCGTGTTCTCGAATAATGACCGGCCCGGCGTGATGCTTGCCTCGGCCGCCCGGACCTATCTCAACCGTTTCGCCGTCCTGCCGGGCAAGAAAATCATTGTCGCCACCACCAATGACGGTGCCTGGCGCACCGCCTTCGACTATGCCGCAGCCGGCGCGGAGGTGACGGTTGCCGATCTGCGCGCCGTCCCGCCCGCAGCACTTGCCGCGGAAGCCGCACGGCTCGGCGTGGTGGTGCGGGCCGCAACGCGCATCGTCGACCTGCACGGCGGCCATGCCGTCAGGCAAGTAACGCTCAACGGGCCGGAGGGCCAGTCCTCGGCCGCCTGTGACCTGGTCTGCGTGTCCGGCGGCTGGTCGCCAACTGTGCATCTCACCTCGCACCTGGGGAGCAAGCCCACCTACCGCGACGACATCGACGGCTTCGTGCCGGGTTCGTTTCCGGCCGGCCGGTTCGGCGCCGGCGCGATGATGGGAACCTATGCGACGGCCGATGCCATCGACGACGGTCATCGCGCCGGTAGCGAGGCCGCAGCCTCCTGCGGCAAGTCGGCGCCGGTGCCCGCTCCGTCGAAACTCGATCTGGACGAGACCGCCACGAGTTCACTTCGCGAGATCCCTTCCGTTGGACGTGGAAAGGCCTTCGTCGATTTCCAGATGGACGTGACGACCGGGGATATCGAGCTCGCCCATCGTGAGGGCTATGAATCGGTCGAGCACCTGAAGCGCTACACCACGCTCGGCATGGGCACCGACCAGGGCAAGACCAGCAATTTTGCCGCACTTGCCGCGATGGCCGCCCTGCGCAAGGCAACAATCCCCGAGACCGGCGCCACGACCTTTCGGCCGCCCTATACGCCCGTGGCGATCGGCGCGCTTGCCGGGCGCGCAATCGGCCATCATTTCAAGCCGATCCGCCGCACGCCGATGCACGATTGGCACATGGCGAACGGCGCCAAGATGCTCGAGGTCGGGCTCTGGATGCGGCCCTATTTCTACCGGCAGTCGGGGCGTAACGTGAACGAGGCCTACGTCGCCGAAATGCGGACCGTACGTCAGGCGGCGGGCCTGATGGACATCTCCACGCTCGGCAAGATCGATGTCCAGGGCCCGGATGCGGCAATCTTCCTCGACCGCGTCTATGCCAACGGCTTTGCCAAACTGGCGATAGGCCGCGCCCGCTACGGCGTCATGCTGCGCGACGACGGTATCGTCTTCGACGACGGCACCACGACGCGGCTGGCGGAAAACCGGTTCTTCATGACCACCTCGACCGCCAAGGCCGCCGATGTGCTGTCGCGTCTCGAATTCCTGCTCGACACGGCCTGGCCGGATTTGCGCGTGGCCGTTACCTCGGTCAGCGATGAATGGGCGGCGATGTCGGTTGCTGGGCCTAACAGCCGCGCGATCCTGAATGCAGCGTTTCCCGCTCTCGACGTTTCCGAGGAGGCGCTTTCGCATATGGGACTACTCGAAAGCGAATGGGAGGGCCGTGCGCTCCGCATCCTGCGTCTCAGTTATTCCGGCGAGCGCGCTTACGAAGTCTATGTCGGCGCCACTGCCGGTGAACAGCTCTGGAGCCGCTTGCTCGAAGCCGGCAGACCCTTCGACCTGAAGCCTTACGGTGTCGAGGCGCTTGGCGCGCTGCGCGTCGAAAAGGGCCATGTCGCCGGACCGGAGATCGATGGGCGCACGACGCTCGACGATCTCGGCCTCGGCCGCATGGCCGGCAAGCGCAGCGGCTTCGTCGGCGACGTCCTGCGACGGCGCCCTGCCCTCCGGGCGCCCAACCGGCAGCGTCTGGTCGGGCTGGAATGCATCGAAGAGGGAAAACGCCTGCGCGGCGGCGCCATCCTGTTCCTGCCGGATGAGAAACCCCATGGCCATGGGCGCGGTCGCGTCACCTCCGTCACCTTCAGCCCCGAACGCGGCCATTATGTCGGGCTGGCCCTGCTTGCCGGCGACGTCGCGGCAGAAGGAAGCGAGCTCGTGGCGATCTATCCGATGAAGGCCGAAACGGTTCGCGCCCGCGTTGTCTCGCCGGTATTCATCGATCCGCAGGGAGAACGGCTGCATGGCTAGCTTGACCTCTTCTCGGGATTTCAGCCTGTGCGTGGCGGATTGTCCGCTTATCCAGATCGAGGGCTGGGACGCGACACTGAGACAATTCGAAAAGAGCGTCTCGGCGTCGCTCAACACGAAACTTCCCGCTTCGGTCGGAGAGACGGTTCGCCACAAGGGCCTTTTAACCATCCGCGTTGCACCTCGCCGCCTTTGGCTGGCTCTCGACGAAGGCACAGAAGCGCCAGCCCTTGTCGTCGACCCCGATCTCGGCTGTTCCGTGCCCCTCGGGGAAGGTCGTGTTCGTTTGAAAATGGCCGGCCCTGGTATCGCAAGGCTTCTGTCCGGCTGCATTGCCGTCGACTGGCACGCGCCGACCGCCGCTCCGGGCCGCGCCGTGCAAACATCCTTCCATCACGTGCCCGTGCTCTTCCTGCGCACCGGCGAGACCGCGTGCGAACTCATCGTGCCGCGAAGTTTTGCCCGCAGCCTCTCGGATTGGATTGCCGGCGGCTAGCCAATACCGGTTCCTCGGGCAAGGGCCGGCTTTAGCGGCGATCCAAGCCGCCATCACGAAGCCATCTACTCTCTTGCCGGCCAGTCCTGCAGAAGCGTAATCCCAAACTTCGGCGCGGCTACTTTGAGCCGCTCGATATCGGCAGGCGTCGGCGGCCCGACCACCTCTCCCTTGCTGGGTTCATGGCCACCTTCGGCGAGAAACTGCTCGAACACACTTGGCGTGTCTATCAGGATATAGCGAACGAGTTGATTGCCGGGATTCATAAGCTGGTGCGGGATGCCCCGCTTCAAAAACATGCTCTCGCCGGGCGAGAGCGTTCGGACCACACCGTCCACAATTGCGGTCAAGTGCCCTTCGATGACGTAGACCGTCTCGTCGTCATTCGCATGAACATGGATTGGCGTTTTCGTGTGCCCGTCGCTTCTGTTTTCGAAGAGACTCAACAAGCCTCCCGTCTGTTCGCCGGAGACCAGTCGCTTCATGACGATGCCTGCGAGCACGAATTCTTTTGGTTCAACATCCGTCATTGATCCAATCCTGCCAGGCACATTTGGTGGGCCGTCAAGCAGACGAGCTGCGCAGCGACATCCGGCAAACGTCGAATTGGCTCACCCGGTTCCCGGTCGCCGGAGTTCCCTCTTCCCAAGCTCCGTTTGGACGAAAAGCCGGCTTCGTTCTCACCGGACATGCTGGCCGACATCCGCCAATTCGAGGGCGCCGCAGAGATCCGCCTAACTGACGGCAAAGCTGCAACGGGCTGCCAGGCTCTCGCCGGGCCCAAGCACCGACAGTCCATTCCATTTGTCGATCGAACCACGATTGTGAGCATCGACAGCATGACTGACCGGTTCAAAACAGAAGAAGTCGCTCTCGTCCGATGGCGAATAGACCAGGTAGAAATTCAAGGGCGATGAAGCTTCAATCCGCAGGCTGCAACTGTGCTCCGGCCACGATATGGTGGCGACGCCGTTCCAACCGGCAAACAGATTGTTTATCCATCCACTCGGCAATACGGCTGGGGCGCCGAAATTCCAGTCGGGACGGGTTTTGACATCCACAAACCGTTCAGGGAGGTGGTTGGGCAGTTCGAGACAAACCTGCGAGGCCGGCGCATGAAGCGCGGTTCGTGCCGTTCTCGGGAACCATGGATGGATGCCAAGCCCGAACGGCAATCTCATCGAGGCCCGATTGACGACGCGAAGTTTCAGCTCGAGCCCCTGTCCGGCCAGCGCGTAGCTCACCTCGGCGCGATATCGGTATGGGCCGGGCCCGTTGCTGATGAGCGACAGCTTTGCGTTGTCCTGCGTTACGCTGTCGACGTCCCACTCGCTCGAAAATCCATTGCCATGAATGGGAAATGGCTCGCCTGCAACATTGGCAGGCAGTTCGTGGAATTTGGAGTCGAATGTGAACCCGCCGCCCGAGATGCGATTTGACCATGGCAAAAGCAGGTTGCAGGCAAGGTCGAACGGTTTGCTGCTCCCGCCGTTTGGCCAAGGCCTGAAGAGCGGCACGCGTCCATGGTCCAGTCTCGCAAGACCTGCCCCAAGCGATGGGACGATTTCAGCGGACAGGTCTCCGCTTCTGATCTTGATCGTCCCGACCATCCGCTTCAGACGGTATCGGCCTTGGCAGCGGCGATCGGCTGTTGATGGCGGCCTTTGCGAGCCACTGCAAGAAGGTCGTTCGACGCGATCCCGATGAGCGCCTTCATCTGATCGTGTGCATCGTCGGCCCTCCGCATCCTGATTGCCTCCAGCACGTCGCCATGCGCGCTCAGCGTCTGCTGGTAATTAGCGGTGGCCGATGTGGTCAAGCGGAAGGAGAAGCTGAGGGCGGCCGCAAGCATATTGCCGAGATTGGCGAACACCGGGTTGCGGCTGGCACGAAGGATGGCGGTATGAAACCTGACGTCGGCATCGAGACACGCAGCGAGATCGTCCTGCGGAGCAATGCGCATGGCTTCATAGGCCGCTTCGATGACTGCGAGATCGCCTGACGTCGCCATCTTGGCCGCAAGTTGGGCGGCAGCGGGTTCAATGACCAGCCGCGCCTCGATCAATCCGCGGACGAAATCGAGATCGGGCTCGATATCGCGCATCCATTCCAGAACCTGTGCATCCAGCCTGTTCCATTCGCTCGACACGCGCACACGCGTCCCGGCCCGCTTGCGCGCCTCGATCAATCCTTTCGCCGAAAGCGTCAGAAGAGCATCGCGAAGCGCGGTGCGGCTCGCCCCGTAGATAACGCAAAGCTCGGCTTCCGTCGGCAGGACGGAGTGCTGGGCGTAGGAGCCGGCGAGGATGCGCTGTCCGAGATCGCGTGCGATGCGATCCTTGAGCGATGACGTGGTGCCATCTGCGGCAGGAATGTCCTGCTTGCCTTGGCCAGTCGAAGCGATCGCCGCGTCCATCGTCATGTCCTGTTCAAGTGGTACTCGGCAATTACCACAGCAAGTATCAGCAGCGAGCCCTTGGCAAGCAACTGATAGAAGGTTGGCACGGACGTCAGTATCATTCCGTTGTTGAGGACGCCAATGATGGCGACGCCCAGCAGTGCGCCGACGATCGTGCCCTTGCCGCCCTGCAAGGCGCAGCCACCCAGCACGGCCGCTGTGATGGCCTCGAGTTCCAGGCCTTGGGATCCGGATACGGGCTGCCCGGAGCCGGTACGGGCAGCCAACAGAATCCCGGCCAATCCGGCCGCCACTCCACTCATGATGTAGATGCCGACGCGGTAGCGGTTGATGTTGATGCCGGAGAAGCGTGCGACAACGGGATTGCCGCCCAAGGCATAGATGTTGCGGCCAACGATCGAGCGGGCAAGGAAGAGATGGAACACGATCGCGGTCAGCAAGAGAATCCAGATCAGCAAAGGCAGGCCGAGGATTCGTCCGATCCCGATGAAGCGGAAAGTGTCGCTGAAAATCGCGATCGATTGTCCATCGGACATGATGAACGCGATGCCGCGGAAGATCGCCATCGTACCGAGAGTCGCGATGACAGCGTTGACCCGCCCATAGGTGATGATGATGCCGTTCACGAGGCCGGCAAGACCGCCCAGGACCAGGCCGGCAAGAATACCCGCGGCGGGTGATCCGGTGGCCTGGATGGCCATTGCCGTCGATACTGTGGTCAGACCGACAATTGCGCCGACGGCAATATCGAGCCCTCCGGCGACAATAACCACGGTCTGGCTCATCGCCAGAACGCCCAGGATGGTAATGCCTAGACCGATGTTCAGCAGGTTTCGGCTGGAGAAGAACACGTCGCCTCTCAGGGTGCCGAAAATGAGCACGAGAATGGCGAGAGCAACAAGAAGGCTTATGTTGTGAATGCCGATGCGCTCTGCGATGCGCAAGGAAGCGCGCCTTTTGCCGGTTTGCGTTGTTGCTGTCCTGAGCTCAAGGCTGTTCACTGAATTTGTCCTCCAAGCGATGCTGCAGATTGAGGCATGGCATGTCTCAGGATCGTGGCCTCGTCGATGTCAGGGCGGGAAAGTTCGGCCGTGATCCGGCCTCCAGCCATAACAAGCACCCTGTCGGCCAGCCCGATCAGTTCCGGCATTTCCGAGGAAATCAGGATTATGCCGATGCCGCTGGCGGCGAGTTCGTCGATCAGGCGATAGATTTCCGCCTTGGCACCGATGTCGATGCCGCGGGTCGGCTCGTCGAGGATGAGAAGCATCGGCTGCCGGGCAAGCCAGCGCGCGAGAACGACCTTCTGTTGGTTGCCACCCGATAATTTCGAAACCTGTTCGTCTAGGTTAGGCGCCTTGATCGACATCTTTGCTGCAAGCGGTGAGACGATCTCCAGTGCCTTGCGCCGGTTGAAGAAGCCGAAGGTCGACGTTCTGTCGGGCACGCAAAGCGAGGCGTTATCAAGAATGCTTCGGAACAACAGCAGCGCCTCGTGCTTGCGGTCTTCCGGGGCAAAGCCGATGCCCGCCACGATCGCTGCATGCGGGCTGTTAGGGCCAACGGGCACACCATTCATCGTTATGGTTCCGTCGACGCGTCTATCATAGCCGACAATCGCCTTTGCCAGTTCGGATCGACCCGCACCCATAAGGCCGGCAATGCCGAGCACCTCGCCACGGCGGACCTTGAGGCTCACATCGGTGACGTGGTCGGTGGTCAGGCCCGTCACCTCCAGCAACGGTTGCCCCGATTGCCACGTCTCGCGCGTAAACAGATCGGCTATGTCGCGGCCCACCATGAGCTTGGCTATGGTCTGCTCGCTGGCACCGGCAGCGGGGGAATCATCGACCAGCCGGCCGTCCCGCAAGACGACAATGCGATCCGCAAGGTCGATGACCTCGTTCAGCCTGTGAGAGATGTAGACGATCGAAGTGCCCTCGCCGCGCAGCCGGCGAATTACTGAAAACAGACGGCGCGCTTCGTCGTCGGTCAGTGACGAGGTCGGCTCATCGAATGCGATCAGCCGGCCGCCGGCACGTATGGCGCGCATGATTTCGATCATCTGGCGCTGTGCCGGACCGAGTGTGCTGCAGAGTTGACGCGGCAGCATATCCTGCTGCATGCCGAAGGTCGCAAGCACCTTATCAGTCTGGTCCTCGAGCCTGTGCCAGTCGAGCAGGACGCCTGCCAGCCGCGGCAGTTCGCCGACGAAAATGTTCTCGGCCACGGTCAGGTTCGGAACGATCTCCGGCTCCTGATGGATGACGCGTATTCCGGCTCTGTGGCTGTCGCGCGGTTCGCTGAAAACGATCGGCGCGGAGCCATGCAGCACGGTGCCGGTGTCCGGTGCGAACACGCCCTCGAGAATTCGCATCATTGTCGACTTGCCGGCGCCATTCTCGCCAACCAGGGCAAGCACCTCTCCTGGCCGAAAGGCAATCGAGACATTGTCGAGCGCCTGCACGACGCCGAAGCGCTTCGATATCCTGTCGAGCGAGAAGAAATCCGATTGCATCAAAAGCTCACTCCCGAGGATCGATCCCGTGTGCCCGCCGACGAACTGCCGGCCCAAAGAGCGTCATGCGCACTGCGGCGCATGACGCATATCTGGTTCAGTGGCAGAGCTTGGCTTTGTAGTCCGACGCAAAATTATCGGCGGTGATGTATTCCGGGTCCGTGAAGGACTGAACGGGAAGCTTCGTTCCGTCCTTGATGGAGGCCAAGAGAATCTTCACCGCCAGCGCGCCATGATTTTCCGAATTGAGCCACATCGTACCACGGAACGCCGAGGGCTTTCCGGATCCGAAGGCATCGCAGGCGCGGCTCCCGTCGATGCCGATCCCCATGCCCTGGTCTGCGGAATAGCCGGCATTCTCCAGTGCTCGCGCACCACCCAGCACGCCGTCATCGTTGCATGAATAGAATATCCAGTTCGTGACGCTGGGATTGGCCGTCAATGTGGTGGTCATCACATCGATGGCGTTGACCATCGTATTGTCGTAGGGGACGCGAACGATGCTGCCCGGCTTGAAATCGGGCACCGCCTTCAGGAACGCTTCTTCCGCGCCCTTGTTGCGCTGCATGCAGGTATCGGCCTTGCGGTCCTCGATCGAGGCGATGCGCACCTCTTTGCCCGCCCAGCCTTCAGCCTTGTAGAGCTTGGCAAGCTCTTCGCCCACCCGGGCACCGATATTGTAAGCATTCATGCCGACATAGGGGACCTGGGTGCCATCCTGGTAGTAGATATCGTCGTCCACCGCCACCAAGGGAATTTTTGCGGCCTTTGCTTTCTCCGCGATGACCGGTCCCAGCGCCTTGTCGGGGACAACGATGGCGATGCCTTTCACGCCATCGCCGACCATCGTATCGAAGGTCGTGATCGTCAAATTGGCGTCGAACTGAACGTCCTGCGACACGAACGCGGCCCCTGCCGCCTCAGCCGCTTTCTTGGCGCCGCCGACTTCGGCGACAAACCATGGATGGTCTCCCATCTTGTTGATGTAGCCGATCTTGATGTCGTCTGCGCTTGCTGCGCCACTCATCAGTCCGGCAGCCAGTACCGCAAATGTCGCCAAAGCCTTTGTTGTGGTTTTCATGAAGATCCTCCCTGAGCTCAATGGTGGTTGCTAGTCGTGGTAGAGAACCGAGCGCCCACCATCGATGGTGATCGTCTCGGCATTTATGAACGGCGCTTCGTCCGAAGCGAGGAAAACCGCCGTCATTGCAACCTCGTCCGGCCGGCCAATTCGCTTGGGCGGATGGAGGTCGTAGGCTCGCCGCTTCTCCTCGGCGGGGTTCGGGAATGTGTTCCAGTAGGCTTCCGCGATTGGCGTCTCGATATAGCCGGGGGCGATCGCGTTCACCCGGATACCGCGTGCGGCATATTCGATCGCCAGCGAACGGGTCAGGCCCAAAAGTGCATGCTTGGCGACCGGATACGGAAACGTATGGGGAATGATCTGGAAGGCGTGACAGCTCGCTATGTTGACGATGGACCCCGAGCCCTTCGCCAGCATCGTCGGCAAAACCGCCTTGGCGCAGAACCACGCGGCCTGGAGGTCGAGCTTGAGGCAGCGCTCCCATTCCTCATCCGGCATCATCAGTGGTTCGTAGAAGACGTTGGCACCGGCATTGTTGACCAGAATGTCGACGCCGCCATAGGCCGTGATCGTGCGGGCGACCATGTCCGCGACCGCGGATGCGTCGGTGACGTCCGTCTCGATGAACAGGGCGTCCGCGCCCTGGGCACGCAATTCGTCGGCGATTGCTTTGCCGCTTGCCGCATTCAGTTCGGCAATGACGGTCTTTGCCCCATGCATCGCAAAAGCCCGGGCGGTGGCGGCACCTATGCCTTGGCCGGCGCCCGTGACGATTGCGATCTTTCCTTGCAGCCGGCCTGCCATTGCATTCACCAGTCAACCACGGTGCCGTCCGGCATGACGGCATTGCGGGCATGCAGCACTTCCTGCTTAAAGGGGTGACGCGCGATCACGTCCTCATTGACGGTGACGCCCAGGCCCGGCAGTTCGGGCAGGTCCCAGCGGCCTGGTTTACGCCGAATTGGCCAGGTAACGACCTCGTCGTACCAGGCGACGGCACCGGACATCTCCTCCTGAATGACGACGTTTGGCGTCGATATGCCGAAGTGAAGAGCAGCGACGCCAGCGATCGGACCGAGCGGGTTGTGCGGCGCAAGGCCGATGCCTGCCGTTTCCGCCATGGCCGCGATCTTCTTTGTCTCCAGCAGACCGCCAGTGTGGCAGATATCAGGCTGGGCAATGTTGAAGGCACGGGCTGCGATCGAGTGCGTGAATTCGCGACGTCCGATCAGCCGCTCGCCGGAAGCAATCGGCACGGCCGATCGCGCCGTGATATGCGCCAGTCCGGCAACATCTTCGGGCGGCACGGGTTCTTCCGCGAACATGATGCGGGCCGGCTCGATTGCTCTGAGGTAATCCATCGCAGCGTTAACGGATGCAGGGCGTCCATGGAAATCGACCATGATGTCGATGTCCGGACCTATGGCCTCGCGAAGTGAGCCAACCATGTTGGCGACAGAATCAACGGCTTTCGCAGGCGATAGGTAGTGGGTGTAGGGAATGCAGACGACCTTGACAGCGTCGTAGCCTGCCTGCGTCACGATGCGTCCGCGTTCCACGATCGCGTCCGCGGATCCGGTCTCATAGACCGCCTTCATGTCCCCGAGGCCGAGATGCGTATAGGTGCGCAGATACTCGCGGACCTGTCCGCCCAAAAGGCGCCAGACGGGGACGCCCAATGACTTGCCCAGGATGTCCCAGAGCGCGATCTCGATGCCGCTGACGGCGGACATTCCCTCGACGCCGAGACGCCAAAAGCCGTGCCGCGTAAGTATCTGGTAGCACTGCTCCACGTTGCGCGGATCTTGCCCGATGAGCAGGGCCTCAAGGTCCTGAAGCGCCCCAACGACGGCTCTGGTCTTCCATTCCAGCGTTGCCTCACCCCAGCCAAACAGGCCTGGCTCGTCGGTTTCGACGCGAACGAAGACCCAGTTGCGCATTTCCGCATTGCAGACGCGCGCCTTGATGGCCGTGATTTTCACTGATCCTCCCAGACCTGCCGTCTTTTTTCGATGGCAATATGTACGATTTATTATGGATAATATGGACGAGTCAAGCGCAACGTCGATGTGGACCAGCGCCGCCAAGGAACTGGTCCTCAGGAGGATCCGAGCAATTTTCGATCAATCCCTGTCCGCCGATGGAAGGGCTGTCAGCCGCCGATCCACGAATATCGCGGGAAAGGCGCGGCTAAATCACCGCGCAGACCGTTTTCGTCTCGAGATAGTTCCCCAGGCCCGGTGCGCCGTTCTCATAGCCCCAACCGGATTGCTTGTGGCCGCCCTTCGGCAATTCCGGCGAGAAGTAGGAATGGCAATTGATCCAGACGGTGCCCGACCGGATACGTGCAGCAAGGCGGTGCGCAGCGGAAAGGTCGCGGGTCCAGACGCTTGCGGCGAGGCCGTAGGGCGAGTCGTTCGCATGGCTGATCGCCTCCGCAACATCGTCGAACGGTGTCACGGCAACGACGGGGCCGAAGATTTCCTCGCGCATCATGCGCATGTCTGGCCGTACGCCGGTAACCACGGTCGGCTCGAAGAAGTTGTCGAAGCGCCGGCCGCCGGCGATGATCTCGGCGCCGCTGGAGGCACCATCGCCGACATAGAAGGCGACGCGCGCAGCCTGGGTTCCGTTGACCAGCGGACCAAGGTCGGTATCCGGGTCAAGCCCGTGTCCGAGACGCAGCTTTCGCGCCTCTTCCGCCAGCCCCTCCACCAGACGGTCGTAGATCGAGCGATGCGCATAGACACGCGAGCCGGCGACGCAGACCTGGCCGGCATTGGCGAAGATCCCCCGAGCCACTCCGGGGATTGCGAGCCCCATGTCCGCATCGGGCATGATGATGGCCGGCGACTTGCCACCCAGCTCGAGCGTCAGCTTCTTCAGATTGCCGCGCGCTGCGGAGACGATCATCTTTCCGACTTCCGTCGAGCCGGTGAAGGCGACCTTATCGACATCGGGATCTGCAGCCAATGCTGCGCCCACGGTTTCACCGAGACCGGTCACGATATTGACGACGCCGTCCGGCAAGCCGGCTTCGATCATCAGTTCGCCGAGCCTGAGCGCGGTGAGCGACGTTTCCTCAGCTGGCTTGAGCACGATCGTACAGCCGGCGGCAAGCGCCGGGGCGAGCTTCATCGAGGCCATAAGCAGCGGCGAATTCCATGGCGTTATGGCTGCCACGACACCGATCGGCTCTCGCACCGTGTAGGCGAAAATCTTGCTGCCCGCCGGTTGGTAGCTGATGGAGGTGGGGATGGTCGTGCCGAGGACTTTCGTGGCAAAACCGGCAAAATAGCGGAACTGCTCGGCCGAGGCGGGAATCTCGGCGAAGCGCGAGGTCTTCAGCGACTTTCCCTGATCAAGCGTCTCGAGCTCTGCAAGCTCATCGGCATGGCGCTCAATCAGGTCGGCGATGCGCCATAGCAGCTTGCCGCGTGCCGACGGTGTCATGTCGCGCCAGCTCTCGCCTTCAAAAGCAGCACGCGCCGCAGCAACGGCACGCCCGGCGTCATCGGCTGTGCCTTGCGCCAGCAGCGCGAGCGTGTCGCCAGTCGCAGGATCGGTCGCGGGCAAGGTTGCGCCATCGCTGGCGTCGCACCAGCCGCCGCCGATCAGGTGCCGCATTTTGGGTTTGGCCAGGAACGCCTTGACGCCTGCATGCCTGGCTTCACCGTTTCGAATGATGACCGTCATGTCGGTATCCCGCGAGCGAGCGCCTCGACCGCGGCGAGAGCACCGCGGATGATGGAATGATAGCCGGTACAGCGGCAGATATTGCCTTCGAGCGCAGCGCGGATCTGAGATTCGTCAGGAGCCGGATTCTCCAACATCAGGGCGGTCAGCGCAACAGTGATGCCGGGTGCGCAGTAGCCGCATTGGAAGGCGTTTTCGCTCGCCAGAGCCTCGCGCAGGACATCGGCTTCGGGAAGATCGTCGAAACCTTCCGGGGTGATGATGGTAGCCCCGTCGAGCTGCCACGACATGACCAGACAGCCATTGACCGCGCGATCATCCATCAGCACGGAACAAGCGCCGCAGCGGCCGATGCCGCAAGCCATTTTGGCGGCAGTCATGCCGAAATGATCGCGTAGCAGGTCGATCAGGCGTAACTCGGCAGGCACGGCCAGCGCCCGGCGGCAGCCGTTGAGGTTAAAGGTAATCGCGATCTCGGCACTCACGCTGCACTCCTCTGCAGGGCATCGAGTACCCATTCAGGATCGACCGGGATGCGCTCGGGCCAAGCCCCTGTGGCGTCCGCAATCGCGTTGACGATGGCTGGCGTCACGGCGCCAATGCCAAGCTCACCAACTCCGCGCGGACCGAACGGGTCGTCCTCGTCCAGATCCTCCAACGCGAAGGTCGCGAGGCTTTCCGGCGTGTCGGCAATGCTTGGCAGCATGTAGAAATCGAGGTTGCCGGCAAGATACCGGCCATCCCGCATCGCCGCGTCCTCAGTGAGGGTGAAGCCCAGCCCCTGGACGCCGCCGCCTTCGATCTGGCCAAGATAGGCGGCAGCATCGAGCATCGGTCCGGCCGCGGTGTGCTGATGGAGCTCGAGCATGCGTACCTGCCCAGTGATGCGGCTCACGGCAACGCGCGCCAGTGTCGCGCCGAAGGCGAAGATCAGGCGTGCATTGCCTTCCAGATAGTCCGATTTCGGAAACTCGAAGCTGACGGCAGCAGCTGGCAGCCGGTCGGGAGGCAACGCCTCGGCAAGCTCGGCGAAACTCATGAGCAGTGAGCCGCTGTTGGAATGTCGCTCGACGATACCGCCGGGCGCCAGCGCCAGCGTCCCGGCTTCGCGGCAAAGCAGCTGGCCCGCTGCGGCCAGCAGGTCGCGCGCAAAAGCTGGTGCGGCGACTGCCGCGACCCGCCAGACCACGTGAGTGCCGCGCGAGGCGGTAGAGGAACCGGATTCGGGCGTCGCCGCCGTATCGCCGGTGACCGGCCGGACATCGTCGCGACCGCAGCCGAGCGCTCCGGCTACGGCGGCCTTGACCGAGGTGAGCAGGCCCTGTCCCATCTCGTCCAGGCCGTAGAGAGCTTCGATCATGCCATCCGCAGCCAAGCGCAACGCGCCTCCGGCCGGGTCCGGCGGCAGCGTGCCTAGTCCGTTGCCTTGATAGTTCATCGCCATCCCGACGCCGATCGTCTCACAGCCGTCGAACGACGGACCACGCGGCTTGGCCCAGATCGGGTCAGCAGCGGCGGCTTGCAGCATCTCGGCCAAACGTTCGGACGGCGCGACCTGCTGGCCGAGATGGCCTCGCGTGCCAGGCTCGCGCAAATTGCGGCGCCGTATCTCGATAATGTCGATGCCGGCGGCTTCGGCTAGCCGGTCCAGCTGGCACTCTACCGCGAAGGCCATCTGGTTGGCACCGAAGCCACGAAACGCGCCGCAGACGCCGTTATTGGTGTAGGCGAGCCTGCCCGAGCTGAGGACGTTGGGAACGACATATGGCCCGCAGGCGTGTTCGAGGGCCGTCTCAAGCACGCCCGGACCGAGCGACGCGTAGGCGCCGGCATCCGCGATCACATCCACCTGCTGTGCGAGCAGCCGACCTTCGGGGTCGCAGGCGGTACGCATATGGATGCGCATCGCATTGCGCTTGGTGCCCGCGATGACGGATTCCGCCCGGTCGAGATGCAGCCGCACGGCGCGTCCGGTCTTCAGCGCCAGCAGGGCCAGGGCCGGCTGCACGGTCAGCTCGTCCTTGCCGCCGAAAGCGCCGCCAGTCGGGCTGGTGACCACCCGTATCTGCTCTTGCGGCATACCGAGGATGCGCGAGAGCTGCATGCGGTCGCGGCGGCCATGCTGCCCACCGGCAAAGACGTTCAGGGTACCATCCGTACCGACGAAAGCGTAGCCGCCCTCCGTCTCCATAAAGCCGTGCATCTGGCTCGGCGTTTCGTAGACAGCCTCGACGATATGAGCTGCCTTGGCAAAAGTCGCGGCGGCATCGCCGCGCGTGAACTCGAAGCTGCACTGCAGATTGCCGGAGGCGTGGACCAGCTCCGCTCCAGCGGCGAGTGCCTGTTGGGGATCGCTCACAATTGGCAGCGGCTCGTATTCGACGCTGACGAGAGCAAGCGCGCGTTCGGCCGTCTTCATGTCAACAGCGGCAACAGCAGCAACCGCGTCGCCGACATAGCGGACCTTGTCGAAGCACAGTGCCGGCTGATCCTGCACGACAATGCCGAAGGCATTGCTGCCGGCGATGTCGCGGTGCGTTACAACCGCCGCGACTCCTGGCAGCGCCTCGGCCGCGCTCGTATCGATGCAAACGATCCTTGCATGGGGAATGCCGGCACGCCGAATGCGCCCGACCAGCATGGCGGGCTCGCGATGGTCGGTCAGGTATTCGAGCCTGCCTGCGATTTTCGGCGCAACGTCCGGCCGCTGGTGCCAGCGTGCGCCGATCTCCGATCGGGACACGAGAATTTCGGCAGGTGGATTTCCGGACGGCACGGTCCGCCGGCACGGCGAAGGTGCTCCTTGGGACAACTTTCCGCCGAGCCCGAAGACCAGCGCATTCGCCACGACACTGCGCCGATAGCGTTCGGACCGCCATACATCATCGATCGCCGGCGCCTCTTCGAGAATTGCGGCGTGCAGCTCGGCCCAATCGATCTCCTGCAGGCGGCGGCCGACAAGCAGTGCTTCAGCGCGGCCAAGGCGGGCCGCTTGCCCGCCGCCGCTGGCCGCGAGCCGCGCGACGGTGATGCGATCATACGCTGTCTCGACCAGCCCGGCGACACCGGCCACGCTTGGGGTGAATGCGGCGCGCAGGCCAACTTTGCGATGGGTCCAGCGAGCGGTAGGTTGCGGTCGAACAATCACCGCCTCGATGAGGTCCGCTGACGGCGTGTCAGCCAGCCATTGCGCGAGCGGCACGACGGCGTGTCCGGCCGGTGAGGCGATCTCCAGCTTCGCGTCGGACGCGAGCAGGGCCGGTAGAAGGCAACCCATGAGCCCGGCGACGTTGCCGCCCAGCGTTCCGAGATTGCGGACGGCAGGTCCCGCGGTGGCGCGGACGGCGGCTGCGAGCAAAGGCAAATTCTCGCCTATCGCCCGGTCACGCTCCATGGCACCCAGGGTCGTCAGTGCGCCGATGCGGAAGCCGTCGCCGGCCGGTTGGATGCCCTTCAGGCAGGCGATTCGGCCGATGTCGATGAGGCGCCGCGGCTTTGGCAGGCCCTTCGCCCAACCGAGCTGCAGCGCCGTGCCCCCGGCGACCAGTTGCGACGCGCCCTCGCCTGCCAATGACAGCGCCTCGGCAACGGAGGTCGGGCGAAGCACCTGGAGACCCGGCTCGGTCATGTGGCTCCGGCGGCCGTGCCGAAACGGATGCCCCTTTCCTTCAGCCAGCGGCGGTAGGCGATGGAGGACCCGTCGGCGCGGGTCGGGATTTCCATCCGTGGCTCGAGCGGAAGGCGCAGCGGCCGCTGGTTCTCCACGATGATCCGATCCTGCAGGAAGATGACCTGTTCGAAGTTGAGCAACGCCGTCTGCGTCGAAGCGGAGTCGACCAGATACATGACCGGCTGGGCGCGGCAGAGGTCTTCCTCGATGGGCTGAATGAACAGCGCGATCGCGTCGAGCCGGTCCGGCGCTCCAGGGCATACACGGTAAAGCATGACAACGAATGGGCTCGGCACACGATAGGTCAGGTGCACAAACGCGCCGGAGCTTTCCGTTGCGGCAATGCGCGGCTGGAAGAACGTGCAGTTGGTCGCCCAGACCTCGTCCACCTCGCGACGTATCTCGCTCAGATAGGCCGGCACTTCCGTGTGCGGCTCCGAACCGAGAATGTCGGTATGCACGAACGGGAAATGCGCCATGTCGAGGAAATTCTCTACGACGCGCAAACCCGACGCCCGCATCGTCACCCAGCCGCAGGGCACGTAGCGGCGGTCGGGTTCCGATGCCTCGGCGATCTCGAAGATTTCCTTCCCGGGCAGGCCCAGCGTCGTCCAGACGCAGCCGTAGCGCTGCCGGACGGGCAGCGCGGGGCCGCGGTTGCCGTCGTCCAGGACCTCCCGAACCGTGATTGCACCCGTGATGTCACGGACCAGTTCGATGTCCTGGCCGAGCAGCCGCGTGCGGCTCGGCGCGCCATCCAGATCGGCGACCATCGCCACCGCGTACCAATCGTCCAGTGCCGCCCTGTCCGTCGTCTTCATCACCGAGGCCCGCCCTATTGGGTCCATTGCAGGCTGCCGCCGGAATTCTGGGCAAGGAAAGCGGCGCGCCGGGCGAACAGGCCAGGCGCGACGCGATGGACTTCGGCGATGATCTCGCGCAGGTCGCCGGTGCGCAGCACGCCGTCCTCGGCCAGGATCTCGCCATCGACCATCGTCAAAGACACGTCGCTGCCGCGCACGGCGTGGACAAGATTGTGATGGAAGTTGAAATAAGGTCCGTCGCGGAAGACCGGCGTCATGCGCGGCGTATCGGTGCGGACCGCGATAATGTCGGCGCGCTTGCCGACTTCGATCGAGCCGATCTCGTGGTCGAGGCCGATCGCCCTGGCGCCGAGAATGGTGGCCATGCGCAGCACCTGCCAGCTATCCATGGCGGCGGCGTCGAAGTCCTTCAGCTTGCCCAGCAGCGAAGTCACCTTCATCTCTTCGAACATATCGAAATTGTTGTTCTCCTTCTCGCCGTCGGTGCCGATCCCGACAGGCACGCCGGCCTTCAGCATCTCGGCCACCAACGCGATGCCGCTTGCCAGCTTCATGTTGGAAACAGGATTGTGGGCCACCGAAACGCGGCGCTTGGAAATAAGCTCGATCTCTTCTCGATCGAGCCAGACGGCGTGGGCGATCATGGCGCGCGGCGTTTCGAAGAAGCCAAGGTCGTCCAGCGCGAACATCGGGCGTTTGCCGTAGCGCCGCTTAAATTCCGCGATCTCGATCTCGGCCTCGCTGCAATGCGTGTGGAAGCCGGTGTCGTGTTTCCTTGCGAGTTCGATCGCCCTGCGTTGGCCGGTCTCGTCGGCATAAAACAGATGCTCCAGCCCGACCCACACATTGATGCGGCCGCCCGCCTTGCGATGCCAGCCCTCGATCATCGCCTCGTTCATGTCGAGCGTGTCGAAGTAGTTGTAGTCGGGATGCTCGCCGACGTAAGGCACGGCGACCAGGCGGTTGCCGATCGCCTCGGCCGCCCTGGCGCTGCCTTCCATGAACCGCCACATGTCGACGACGGTGGTCGTGCCGCCGAGCACGGATTCCGCGTAGCAGAGCCACGATGCCGCCTCGGCCTCGTGCGGCTGCAGCACGCGATGCATCGGATTGATATGGAGCGTCAGCCAGTCCCAGACCGGCAGCTGCTCCGCCGTGCCGCGCAGAAAACCGGAATGCGCATGCGCATTGACCAGCCCGGGCAAAAGCACCGCATTGTCGAGCTTCTTCACGGCCACGGCCGGATACGCAGCGCGCAATGCTGCGAGTGCGCTGACCGCGGCGATACGACCATCCTCGACCAGCACGGCGCCATCAGGCAACACGTGGTTATCTTCATCCATGGTGAGCAGCGTGTCGGCAGCAAGGATGAGGCCTTGGGTCATCGAGGGTGGTACTCCGTGTGCGGTCCGTCGGTCATGACATCCTCAAGCTGCCGCCGCGAGCAGGAAATCGGCGGCGCGCTCGCCGATCATCGTGGCGGGCGCGTGGGTGTTGCAGGTCGGGATCGTCGGGATCACCGAGGCATCGGCGACATGCAGGCCGTCCAGCCCGTGCACGGCGAGACGGCTGTCTACGACGGCCATCGCGTCCTCGCCCATCTTGGCGGTTCCGCAGGTGTGGAAGAACGTCGAGCACGCCTCGCGGATGAAGGCGATGGTCTCGGTGCGGGTCAGTCGGCGGTCAGGTGCGGCAAAGTTGCTGAAGAGACCGGCGTTCGCCTTTGCAGCCGCCATCTCCATCACCATCTCGACCGCAGTGACCATGGCGTCGAGATCTTCCGGTTCCGCCAGAAAGTTCGGTTGGATTTCGAGCGGCCCGCCGGGCTTGCCGTCGAGCAACTTCAAGTGCCCGACGCTCTTCGAGCGCATCAGGCCCGCACCGAAGGAAAAGACATCGCCGGATAGATCGTAGCGCGCGCGGATCGCCGGTTCGGCGCTGTTGCCCTGGACGGGGAAGGCATGCAGGTCGGGCTGCGGCAGGTCCGGCCGCGACTTCCAGTTGACCATCGAGCCACCGCCATTGCCCACTATCGGTCCGATCGGTCGTTTCGCGCGGAAGACGCAGGCCTGCGCCAGCGGATGATCCTGAAGGTTCCGGCCGACGCCCGGCAGGGCGCAAACGAGCGCAATGCCAAGGCGCTTCAGTTCGAGCGGATCGCCGATGCCCGACAGCATCAGCATGCGCGGCGTGTCGATGGCACCGGCCGCGAGCACGATGCTCTCGCGCGCGCGTGTTTCGCGGATTTCGCCGCCGACGAGGTGCTGGACCGCGACGCATCGGCTGCCTTCGACCGTCAGGCCGATGGCCGCGGAACCGGTCAGCACCGTCAGCATCGGATGATCGAGTATAGGCACGAGATAGCCCGTCGCCGAACTCCAGCGCTTGCCGTCGCAGATGTTGAAATTCGCGGCCGCCGCCCCCTCGTTGCTGGGGCCGTTGGGATCGTCGATTACGGGGATGCCGATCTCGGCCGCGCCATCGATCAGCGCCTGCGCGACCGGGTGCAGTGCCGCCGGCCGCTCGACACGGAGCGGACCACCCGCACCGCGAAACTCGCTTGCACCATCGCGCCAGTCCTCGCAGCGCCGGAAATAGGGCAGCACGTCGGCGAAGCTCCAGCCCTTGGCGCCGCCAACCTCCCAGGCATCGTAATCATGTGGATGGCCGCGATACCACATCATCGCGTTGATAGCGCTTGAGCCGCCCAGCAGGCGACCACGCGGGATGCCGATGGTACGGCCGTTCACGCGCGGTGTCGGAGCATAGTCGTAGCCCCAGTCATAGGTGCCGCGGCCAAGCGGCACCCATTTGCCGGGGTCGTCGATTTCCGTAATCCCAAGACCCGTCGTGCCGGCTTCGATCAGGAGGACGTCGGCGCCGGCATCGACCAGCCGCCGCGTCACCGCACAGCCACCGGAACCCGAGCCGACCACGACGTAGTCGTAGCTGGGTTTGAGCGCGCGTCGGGGGACGACAGGTCCGAGGGTGCCCATGATCTCGTCAGTTGTGCTCGCTCGGGCCCATGATGACGATGCCTTCGCTCGCCTCGACGTGGCGGACGAAGATATACTTGTCCTCGCGGCCGTCGCTGTGTTTGCGCTTGATGTCCGGCTGAACCGTTCCCGAGACCTTGGCGACCACCAAATAGGGAGCGTCCAAGGCGAGCCCCCTCGCGCAATGCGCGTCGAACTCCTCCACGGTGCGCGCCGTATGGGCGTTCTCGACGCCGGCGCCGCGCGCGATCGCGGCAAGGTCGACGCGGCCCAGCGCCGTATGCGTCGGCGGGCCGCCGATCGACTGGTAGCACTCATTGTCCCAGACCACGATGAAGAGGTTTTTCGGTTGTTCGTTGCCGAGCGTGGCCAGGATGCCTAGATTGAAGAGCAGGCCGCCATCCGTATCAAGCGAAACGACGCGGCGGTGCGGCAGGCCGGCGGCGAGCCCGAAGGCCTGCGGCGTGACGCAGCCGAGTTGCTGCTGGAACAGGCTCGCCTCGCGCATATGCGGCGCGGCGTTGTACCACTCGTCGACGCTGCCGCCGAGCGAAAGGATCACCAGCTCATCCTTCAGCCGCGCGGCAAGAGCCTTCATGCAGTCGAAGCGTTTCATCGCACCACCTCGCCGCCGAGCGCCACGGCCGAATGGTAGTAGGACGCATAAGACCAGGAATAGGCGTCAACGATGGCGCGCTCGATCTTCGCCTCCTCGGTGACGATCCGGTACGGCACGCGCAGCGCGTTCAGCACCGGCTCCATGGTGATGCCATGCGGAATAGCCCACCAGTTGTTCTCTCCGAGCTCGCCGCGATAGCTCATCAGCATCACGACCGGGATGCCGGCTCCAAGGCCCATGCGGGCCAGCGGCTCGACCGAGGCGCGCAAGCCGGAATTTTCCATGACCAGCGCCGCGCGCTTGCCCGACAGGAAGACCCCGCCGCAGATCGCCGCGCCCTCACCCTCGTTGGTGACGCGGATCGTGCGGATATCCGGATCGGCATCAAGCGCCGGGTAGAGCTCCTTGAACAGCGAATCGGGCAGGTAGCAGACGATGCTCACTCCCGCCCGCTTAAGCCCCCGAATGACCGCGTCGACCGCACTCTGCTTCATGACATCCCCTTCGGCCGGGAAGTCTCGCAAAGCTCAGTTGTTCGAGATAGGGACAAATTACTCTCTTTATCGATGCGCAAAGTGCAACAACTAACCATGCAACGCCTCGACCATGCGGGCCAGCAGCGCCGCGAATGCGGAGGCCGCATCCGACATTTCGCGTTCCAGCCGGGCGAGCAGCATCAGCCGGTGCGGGTTCATGCGCGAATCGCGCAACGGCACGAAAACGATCGATCCGTCAGCCACTTCCGGTTCGATGCCGAGCTTGGTGCGAAGCACCACGCCGAGGTTGAGGCGCACCATCTCGGTCATCAGTCCGATCGAGTTGGTCCGCGACCGTCGCGTGATGTCGATCATGGAACGCCCGATCGCATCGTCGATCGAAATGCCCAAAGCAAGGCTGTTGTCCGAGACGATGACCTGTTCGCCGGCAAGATCGAACAGCTTCACTTCCTTGCGGCCGGCAAGGCGGCTGTCCGGATGAGCGACGACGCCGAGCGGCAGAGGCATGCTCGCGATCTTGCGCACGTTGCGCGGCACGCGCACGTCGAAAGCAAGCGCCAGATCGCATTCGCCGTCGGCAACTGCATCGCAGGCCCGCTGCGACCCGGCGACATGCACATCGACCGAGATCTGCGGGTGGCGTTTCCAGAATTCCTTCAGCGCGTTCGGCACCAGCCCGCGCGCCGCGCTCTCCACGATTGCCACGGACAACGAGCCGCGGTTGAGGCCACTGAGATCGTTGATCTCGGACGAGGCGCGCGCCAACTCGGTGATGCTCTGACGCGCGTGGTAGAGCAGAAGCTCGCCTGCGCTGGTCAGTTTCAGTCGCTGGCGCACACGCTCGAAGAGCGGCGTGCCCAGTTCGTCCTCCAGACCCTTGATGACGCGGCTGATGGAGGATGGCGCCACGTTGAGCGCCTGCGCGGTCTGGCGAACCGAGCCCAGCCGCGCGACCATTTGGAAATAATGAATGCGCGGTGAGACCAGCCCAAGTCGGAAGGGATCCACTCAGGCGGCCTCGAAGGCGGGGACGATCTCCATTTCCGGCACCAGCACGAGACCTTTGTCGGTGATACGGATTTCGGGGATGACCGAGAGCGGGATGAGGTTGAAGCCCATATAGGGAATGCAGCAGCCGGCCGCCTCCCATTCCCGTTTGAGGATCTTCACCTCCTCCGCGACCTCAGTGACGCGCTTGTCGGACAAAAGGCCGGCGATCGGCAGTTCAACCATGGCAGTCACTTTGCCGTCGACGACGACACAGACGCCGCCTTGCGTTTCCTCGATCGCCCGCAGCGCCACCTGCATGTCGGCCTCGTTGAGGCCGGCGATGATGATGTTGTGGCTGTCGTGACCAACAGACGATGCGACGGCGCCGCGTCGCAGCGTGAAATTGCTGAGCAGCCCGTAGGCGACGTTGCCGTCCGACTTGCCATGGCGCTCGACCATAGTGACGAAGCACAGGCCGTGGCGGTCGAAATGGTTCTGCCAGTCGTTGGCCGGATCGAGCGTGATCTTCTGGTGGCCGAGCGTGATCCCCGGCAATTCGGTGCGGATGGTATGCGCCACCACCTTGCCGGTTGGCAGGTCCGGCGTCAGCTTGATCTGCTTCGGCAACTTCACTGTGTAGTAGGCCGCGTCCGGATAGCGGTAGCGGGTCGAGAGGGCCTGGTCGAGCAGCGGCGTGATCTTGCCGCCATCGACGACGAGTTCGCCGCCATACCACGTGCTGACGGGATCGAAGCCGTCGTCGAGCAGCACCAGGTCGGCACGGCGGCCACCACCGAGGCCTCCGATTTCGCCTTCCATGCCGAAGCGCGTCGCGCCATGCAGTGAGCCCATAGACCAGGCCTGCTCCGGCGTCATGCCGGCCTTCATCGCCTCGCGCGTCACCCAGTCAAGGCCGAAGAGCATCAGGTCGTCAGCATCGCGGTCGTCGGTGCAGACCGCGATGCGCTTGTGCGAGGCTCCGAGTTCCGTGATCGTCTTGATCGCTGCGGGCAGGCTGTGCCACGGCGTCGTCGGCGGGCCGCCGCGCAGGAACAGCCAGATGCCGGCTTCGAGCATGTCGTCGGCGATCTCGCGGTCGATCGCCTCATGGGTGTCGGTGACGCCGGACGCCGCATAGGCCGACACGAATTCGCGTCCATAGACGTGTCCCGATACCGGGCGGCCGCGTTTCAGCGCCGCAGCGAGGATGGCATGGCTGCGTTCATCGCCCATAGCCACTGGCACGAAATCCATCTTCTCGCCGAGCGCCACGGCTTCCGGCCATTTGTCGAACAATGCGCCGATCTTCTCGGCTGTCAGGTCGCCGCCGGCCGTTTCCAGCAACGACGATGTCGCCGGGACGGTGCTCGGTACCGTCAGGAAAATGGACAACGGCGCCAGGCGCGCGTCCTCCAGCATCGCCTCGATGCCAGCAACGTCCATGACGTTGCCGATCTCGTGGCTGTCGCAGAAGAGGGTCGTGGTGCCGTTGAGCAGCGCCGCCTCGGCATAGGCGCAGGCCGTCACCATCGAGGATTCGATGTGGATGTGCGGATCGACCAGGCCGGGGGCGACGATGCCGCCCCTGGCGTCATATATCCTGGCGCTGCCGCCCTTATAAGTGCCGGCCGGCTTCACTGCGGCGATCCGCCCTCCCGACAACCAGATCTCGCGGCCTGGAAGCAGGCGCTCCGAATAGGTCGACAACACGCGTGCGCCGGCAATGACCAGATCGGGATCGGCTCGCCCGGAAGCGACGCCGGCCAGCCGCCGGGTCATGGACGAGAGCGGCTGGACGGAAAAGCGCGTGAGAGAGGTCATTCTGTTGCTAGCCTCGTCCTCGTTGAATTTTGGGCGTCAATGGTAATCGGGGATGCCCGGCATGGTCATGAAGCCGGGAAGCGCGCGGAAGCGACGCGCCCAGCGGCGCAGCGCCGGATACTCGTCATGGTCGACGCCGAAATCGCGGCTCAGCGCAAAAGCCGGAAAAAGCGCGATGTCGGCGATGGTCGGGCGGTGCGCAGCGAACCATTCTTTTTTCTCGAAACCCCGCGCGGTCATATGGTCGTCCATGGCGCGGAGCGCTTGCGCGGCACCGGCACGCAACGCAGCCTCGTCGCCGGCGGCACCGAACATGGCATGGCGGCGCGCGGCGCCGGCAACGCCGAGATCGCCGGCAGCAAAGAAAAGCCACTGCATCACTTTGGCGAAATCCGCACCATCCGCCGGCAGCCATGCACCCGTTGAATCGTGGCTGCGCGCCAGATGGGCGATGATGGACTCGGCGCCGAACATCGTCATCTCGTCGTCGCGGAGAATGGGCAGGCTGCCCGCCGGGTTCATGGCCAGGAATGGCGGCGTCTTCTGCTCCGCCCCCGGAAATGCATCGACTGCGACGGTCTGCCATTCCAGGCCAAGCATGGAAAGCGCCAGCCGCACCTTGTAGCAGCTTTCGTCCAGCTCGTAGTTGTATAGCGTGATCCTCGCCATCATGCGGCCCGCGTCGTCGAGGTCGCGCCGGCACGCCCGGTCTCGAGGTGGTGGCGCAGTTCACTCGTCCAAGCGAAGAAATGTTCCTGTCCCTTGCCGGCATATTTTGCCGCCGGTCCGTCAATCACGACATGCAGGGCCGATCGTTTGCCGGTCAGCTCTTGCAGGCCAAGAAGCAGCGTCTCTTCGCCGACCTTCAGGCTGAACAGCGTCCCGCTCAGCGCCTTCAGATCAGCGAGCCCGGATCCGCCGGAGGAAGATGTGGGCGGCATGGCCTGCACGACATCGATCACCATCCCGGCGGAACAGTCGAGATACAGGCTGCGGACCGGCACCACCTCCTCTGGCAAGGCAGGCAGTTCAGGCAATGCTGCTGCCGGGTCCAGCGTCGTCCAGATCATGCCAGCCGCCTCGGCCGTGCTGTAGACCGACACGGTAATGGACGCCGGCACCCTGAGATCGGGGTGGGCCGGAATGTATCGGCACTGGCCGGCCGTGTCGTACTGCCAGCCGTGATAAAGGCAGGCGATATGGTCGCCGCGGACAAAACCGAAGCTCAGCTTCATGCCGCGATGCGGGCAGCGATCCTCCCACACATGCGCTGCGCCGCTGTTGTCGCGCCACACCACCAGTTCGTTTCCGCCAAGGCGGATCCCGGCCGAACTGCCCGGCTCGATCGATCCCGACAGCGCCACTGGGTGCCATCCAGCCTGTATCGTCATCCTGCGTCTTCCTCTCTGGAATATCCCCGAATTTCGGCCCGTTCGCAGTCCATCACCAGACAGTCGATTGGTCCCAGGCTACATGCCATCTCGAAGGCATCGATGAGATCGGGCTGGCCCGAAACCTGGACGACAAAAAAATCGTCCGCGGCTTCGTGCACCAGCAGATCGAGATTGAGCCGAGCGGCACGCCTGTCGGCGAACTCGCTAAAGCTCGACGACACCAGTTGGCCGACGAAGCGCAGGCGCGTTGTTTGAGGCGGAGGCGCAAGGTTCTGCGCTTCCGGTAGGTGCTTCATGCCTATATTTCTCCCGGACTGCACATTTTTTAAGCAGTTTTAGAATGTGTCTAGTTAGGCATCATTTTTTGGCTTGTGCAAGCCCCGTTTCCCTGACATCTGTTGCGTATCAGGTGATCGGACAGTTGGAAAAAACCGCGATTATCGAACAACTCGGCAGCCGTCCGTCGCCCAAGAAAACCAGGTGCGGCTTGGGATTGCCGGTCCGGGCGGGTGAGCGTCGATGTCGTTGTCAAGTTTCATTCAGCTTATACCCAAGGTCGAGTTGCACTTGCACCTCGAGGGTGCCGTCTCCACAGAGACATTCGCCGAGCTGGCGGCGCTAAACGCGGTGTCGCTGCCGGACGGCAGATCGACATCGGAGCTCTACAGCTACGGCAACCTGCTGGATTTCCTGAAGATTTACGATCTGGTTTGCGCCTCGATCAGGACTGCGGACGATTTCTCTCGCATCACCTTCGAGGCACTGGAGCGCTGCGCGAAGGCCGGTGCGCGCTACGTCGAACTGTTCTTCAGCCCGCATGCGCATCTGGCTCATGGCGTGGCCTATTCGACTATGCTCGAAGGCATCCTCGACGGCTTTCACCGCGCAAAGGAGCGCTATGGGCTTATAGCAAAGCTGATACCGGCGCATGCGAAGCCGCTCGGCGCGGCAGGTGGCGAGCGCTTCCTGGACATGGTTCTGGCCGAGCGCCCGGCTGAGGTGATCGGCATCGGCTTCGATTACGACGAACGCCCGAACCCACCGCCGATGTTTGCGCGCATCGTCGAGCGAGCGCGGGCTGCCGGGCTCAATGTCACCAACCATGCGGGCGAGGATGGCCCGGCGGGCTACGTCCGCGACACCATCGACATTCTCGGCCTGGGACGGGTCGACCACGGTTACCATGTCGTCGACGACCCGGCGCTGATGGCACAGTGCAGGGAGATGGGCATCGTCTTCACCTGCTGTCCGAGCACGACGCTGGCCACCACCGTCTGGCGTGACCTTTCCGCGCCCGACCACGCGATCCGCCGCATGATCGAGGCCGGGCTTACCGTGACGATCCACTCCGACGATCCGCCCATGTTCGCCACGACACTCGACCGCGAATACGCGCTGATCGCCGAAAATTTTGCGCTCGGGCCGCCGGCACTGAAGCGGATCGCGCTGGCTGGCCTGTCCGCAGCATGGCTCGACGACGACATCAAGCAGGCATGGCTGGCCGACTGGTCGGCAGAAATCGACCGCCTCATGGAAACCGAACTGTCTCTCCCGAACTGAACACGACACGGAACAAAGGACCGAAGCATGATCGACCTGCGCAATCTCTCCCGCCGAGGCTTCCTCAACATGGGCGCCGCAGCCGGCGCCTCGCTGCTCCTGCCGAAATCCGGCCTTATCACGCCCGCCCATGCACAGACGCCGCTCGCCGCCGTCGCCGAGGAAAACGCGGTCATCGCCTTCGGCCACACCGGTCCGGTGACCGATGAAGGCTGGACCTGGAGCCACGACCAGGGCATGAAGGCCGTGCAGGAAGCGTTCCCGAAGCTGAAGACGCTGTTCGTCGAAAGCATCCCCTATTCGGCCGACGCGACCCGCACCTTCCGCCAGTTCGTCTCGGAAGGTGCCAACATGGTGTTTGCCACCTCCAACTATGGCGACTTCCTCTACGACGTGGCCAAGCGTTCGCCGGACGTCGCCTTCTATGAATGCGATGGCCGCAACCCGCTCGAAAATCTCTCGACCTACTATCTCGCCCATTGGTACCCGACCTACGTCACCGGTGTCGCCGCGGGCCTGATGAGCAAGAGCGGCAAGCTCGGCTACGTCGCCTCCTTCCCTGTTCCGTCGGTCTTTTCCGGCACCAATGCCTTCCTGATGGGCGCCCGTTCGGTCAATCCCAACGCCACGATGCAGACCATCGTCATCAATTCGTGGTTCGATCCGCAGGCTGCCACCCAGGCCGGCACCGCACTCATCGACAACGGCGCCGACCTTCTGTTCGGCATCATGGACGAAGCAGGCTATCTGCAGGTGGCCGAGCAGCGCGGCGCGAAGGCCGTGATGTGGAATACCGACATCCGCCGCTATGGGCCGAAGGCCTACGTCTCCTCGATCGCCATCGACTTCAAGAAATTCTATGTCGACCAGGTGCGCCTGCGCCTCGAAGGCAAGTGGACGCCCTCGCAGACCATCCTGCCGATGGGCGGCGGTATCGACCGCGATGCCTGGGGCGAGACGGTGCCCACCGAGGTCGCAAAGCAGGCCGATGCCGTGCGCGACAAGATTCTCGGCGGCTGGAGCCCGTTCGAGGGCGAGATCAAGGACACCAAGGGCAACGTCAAGGTGGCTGCCGGCCATCGCATGACCGAAGAGGAACTCTACAACTGGGATTGGTCGATCGAAGGCGTCAGCGGCCTCCAAGCGTGATCCCGAAAGATTGCAGAGTTTTCGGATAGACTATGCGGGCAGAAGGCAAAGCGCTAAGCGGGATGAATGATTTTGTTCCAGTTCATCATGCTTCGAGTGAGCACCGCTACGGCGGCATGGAGGTGCCGTCCACCTCCCCGGGGCGTTACGAGCCTGGCTCCGGCGCGCCGCCGCTCGTGCTGCTCAAGGGCATCAGCAAATATTTCCCCGGCGTCGTTGCCAACCAGGATGTCGACCTGGACGTGATGCCGGGGGAGATCCACGCCTTGCTCGGCGAGAATGGCGCCGGCAAGTCGACCTTGATGAACATCCTCACCGGCATCTATCAGCCGGATGCCGGTGAGATCGTCGTCGACGGCTATGCCAAACGTTTCGCATCTCCAGTCGATGCGATCTCCGCCGGTATTGGTATGGTCCACCAGCATTTCAAGCTGGTGACCGCCTTCACGGTCGCCGAGAATATTCATCTCGGCTGGTCCGAAACGCCCAAGCGTATTGGCTCGTCGGTGCTCGAGGCGCGGACTGCCGCACTGGCCGAGAAGCTGAACCTCGCGGTACGGCCATCCGCGCGCGTCGCCGATCTTTCGACCGGCGAGCAGCAGCGCGTGGAAATCCTACGCGTGCTCGCGCGCAACGCTCGCGTTCTGATCCTCGACGAGCCGACTGCAGTGCTTACTCCGGCGGAAGCGCGCGAGCTCTTCAAGGCGCTCAAGCAGTTCGTGTCCCGGGGCAATGCGGTGGTCTTCATCAGCCACAAGCTCGACGAGGTGCTGGAGATATCCGACCGCATCACCGTGCTGCGCGGCGGCCGCAAGGTGGCCACCGAAAAGACTGCGGACTGCGGCGAGAAGATGCTGGCGCGCCTGATGGTTGGCCGTGAGATCGTGCTTAGCAATCTGCGTGCCAGGCAGCCAGGCGCGGCCGGCATCTCCGCCGAGCCGGTGCTCAGCCTCAAATCTGTCGTCGCGCGTGACGACGTGGGCGGCATCCTTCTCGACGAGGTTTCGCTCGACATCCATGCCGGCGAGATTGTCGGCATCGCCGGTGTGGCCGGCAACGGCCAGAAGGAGCTGACCCAGGCCGTCACCGGCTTACGGCTGATCCATTCCGGCCAGATACTGCTCGGCGGAAAGGACGTCACGACCGCCGGCGCGGTCGATTACGCGAAGTTCGGCGTCGGCCACATTCCCGAAGACCGGCTGCACAGCGGCCTGGCGCCGGCGCTTTCAATCACCGACAACGCCATAATCCGCGAATATGCGACGGCGCCTGTTTCAAAAGGCTTCGTGTTCCGACCGCGCCTTGCGGCTGCTCTCGCACGCACGATCGCCGAAGCGGCATCCGTTGCGGTGCCCGATTTCGGCATGCCCATGCGCAACCTTTCCGGCGGTAATCAGCAGCGCCTCGTCGCACGCCGCGAGATGCGCATCGCAAGCAAGGTTCTGATCGCCGCCTATCCGAGCCGCGGCCTCGATGTCGGAGCGATCAACACGATGATGCACTACCTCGTCGAATTGCGCGATGCCGGCGTCGGTGTGCTCTTCATTTCCGAGGAGCTGGAAGAGCTGTTCAACCTGTCGGATCGCATCGCCGTGATGTTCCATGGCAAGATCATGGGCGCGGTGGAGACTGCCTCCACCGACATCGAGGAAATCGGCCTGATGATGGGCGGGCAGATGCGGTCCAGTGCTGGCGCCCAGGCCGCTGCCGGGAAGCACTGACCTTGGCGATCAAGTTTCAGCGCGTTCCATCCGCGCAGCCCTCCGTTGCCTTTGCGGCACGTGCCCTGGCGATCGTGCTGGCGCTGGGGGTCGCCGGCCTGGTTCTGGCCGCTCGCGGCAATGCTCCCGTCGAACTCGCCTGGGAGGTGCTCAGCTCGACTTTTGGCTCGAGCTTCGGGCTGGAAGACGTCGGACTTCTGGTCACTCCCCTGATCCTGACCGGCCTGTCGGTCTGGGTAGCGCTGAGAATCGGCGCCTGGAACATCGGCGCGGAGGGCCAATTCTATGCCGGCGCCTTCAGCGCCACGGCGGTCGCGCTGTTCATTCCCGGCCCGACCTGGCTGATCCTGCCTGTTATGTTCACCGCTGGCGCGCTCGGCGGGCTGCTCTGGATACTGGTGCCGACGCTGGCGCGCGCCTACGCCGATGTCAGCGAACTCATCACCACCCTGCTTCTGAATTTCGTGGCGACGCTGATGGTTTATTACGTCGCCACCGGCCCATGGCTCGACCCGAGCGGCCATGCGCTCGCGACCACCGCACGTCTGCCGCATGACGTGCCTGAATTCTGGGGTATCGTGCACTACGGTTTCCCGCTGGCGATCCTGCTCACCTTTGTCATCGCAGGACTGCTCAACTACACGCGCTGGGGCTACGAGGTAAGGATCGCTGGGTCGAATCCAAGCGCGGCGCTTTATGCGGGCATGCCGTTCCGCCGCCGCCTGATCGTCATCCTGCTGATGTCGGGAGCGATCGCCGGCATCGCCGGTATGCTGGAAGTAGCTGGCACGGTGCATCGCCTGCAGGGCGGCATCTCCAACAATTTCGGCTATCTCGGCATCATGGTCGCGGTGCTGGCGCGCGGTTCCTCACTTGGCGTGCTCGCAGGCGCGGCTTTGATGGGCGTCATCCTGAATTCGGGCATCATCCTGCAGACGCAAGGCATCACCGTCTCGGCCGTGCTCGCCATCACCGGACTGATCCTGTTCTTCACGGCGATCGGCAACGAACTCGCTCACTACCGCATCACGCGGACCGAACCGGCCGCGAGCTGAGGAAACACCCATGGACATGATCGCCGGACTGATCCAGACCTCCATTCTCGCCGGCGGCGTGCTGGCGCTGGCGGCGCTGGGCGAGACGCTCTCCGAGCGCGCCGGCGTCGTCAATCTCGGCGTCGAAGGGCTTATGGCGCTCGGTGCAATCACTGGCATCGCGGTCGTCGTCGCCACGCCGCACCCTATGCTCGGCTTCGTCCTTGCGCTTGCCGTCGGTTTCCTCGTTGGCTGCGTCTTCGCTCTTGGCACCGTCGTCGTCAAAGCGAACCAGGTGTTGTGCGGCCTGGCGCTGACGCTGATGGGCACCGGCATGGCCGCAACGATCGGTCGCGCCTATTCCGGCATGCCGGCGCCGGCGACCTTCGCGCCGATCGCTATTCCCTATCTTAGCGACATCCCGCTGCTCGGTCGCGCGATCTTCACGCAGAACATCCTTGTCTACCTGATCTACATCGTCCTGCCGGTTGTGCTGCACTACATCATGTTCCGCACGCGCCACGGGCTGAACATGCGCGCGGTGGGCGAAAACCCCGCGGCAGCCGACGCCGCCGGCATTTCGGTGCAAAGCATCCGCTTCTGGTATGTCGCCGCGGGCTCGGCGCTGGCGGCCGGCGCCGGCGCTTACCTCACGCTTGCCTTCGTTCCCTCCTGGTCGGAAGGCGTCGTGGCCGGCCGCGGCTGGATTGCCGTCTCTCTCGTCATCTTCGCAGGCTACCGGCCCCTCAACGCCGTGCTGGCCGCTCTGCTGTTCGGTCTCATCACCTCTCTCGGCTTCGTCGGCCAAGCACGCAACTGGCCGATCGCGGCGCCGATCCTGTCGATGCTGCCCTATCTCGGCACGATCGCCCTGATCATCGTGCCGGTGCTTGCCTGGCAGCGCATGCGCCGGGTAATGGCCGCGCCGGCTGCTCTCGGCGAACCCTATTTCCGCGACATGCGTTGAGACCATCATGCCCCGCCTGCTTGTCAAGAACATCGATCTGCTCGCCACCTTCGATGGTACGCGCCGCGAGATTTCCGACGGCGCCTTGTTGATCGACGACAACGTCATCGAAGCGGTCGGCACCACCGCGGAACTCAGTGCCTCCAGTGCCGACGAGGTGCTCGACCTATCGGGCCATGTGGTCATGCCGGGCATGGTGAACACGCATCATCATATGTACCAGAATCTCACCCGTGTGATGGCTCAGAACGACGAGCTGCTTGTCTGGCTGAAGACGCTCTATCCGATCTGGGCCGAGCTCGACGACGATGCCATAGGCGTCTCGGCGCGCGTAGCGATGGCCGAGCTCATCCATTCGGGCTGCACGACCAGCTCCGATCACCTCTACATCTTGCCCAACAATTGCACGCTCGACGCGACGATCGGTGCGGCCCGCGATATCGGTCTGCGTTTCCACGCTGCGCGTGGAGCCATGTCGCGCGGCGAAAGCCAGGGCGGCTTGCCGCCGGATCGCTGCGTCGAAAAGGAAGAGGATATCCTGAAGGATGCCGAACGGCTGATCGGCAGCTATCACGACGCGTCGCGACATTCGATGAGCCGAATCATCCTGGCTCCTTGCTCGCCGTTCTCGGTGACTCCGGAGTTGATGCGCGATGCGGCATCGCTGGCGCGCAGCCACAAGGGCGTGAACCTGCATTCGCACCTTGCCGAAGAGCTTTTCGAGGAGAAGTACTGCCTCGAAATCTATGGCAAGCGGCCGGTCGAGTTCGCCGAATCCGTCGGCTGGCTCGGTGACGACGTCTGGTTCGCCCACTCGATTTTCATGACCAGCGACGAGATCGACCGCTTCGCCGAAACCGGCACCGGGGTCGCCCATTGCCCGTCGGCTAACATGCGCTGCGGCCAGGGCATCGCGAAGATCCGCGAGATGCTCGACAAGGGCGTGAAGGTCGGCCTTGGCGTCGACGGCTCGGCCTCGAACGACACGTCGAACCTGTTCATGGAAGCGCGGCTGGCGCTGATGCTTCAGCGTGTCGCGCCGCACCACTACCTCTCCGAAAAGCCCGGCGGCCGCGGCGGTTTCGGCGGCACGCCGACGGCGCTGTCCGCGCGCGAGGCCCTCGAAATGGCGACGCGCGGCGGCGCTGCCCTGCTCGGTCGCAATGACATCGGCCATCTCGCGCCCGGCATGTGCGCCGACTTCATCGCGGTCAAACGCAGCCAACTCGGCCTTTCCGGCACCGAGCGCGACCCGCTCGCCGCGCTGGTGCTTTGCGGACCCTTCAAGGTCGACTATTCCTACATCAACGGCCGGCAGATTATCGCGAGAGGTGACTTCGCCTCTTTCGATGTCGAGGCGGCGATGGCCGACCACCGGGCTGTGATGGACCGCATCTATCGGCAGTGAGATAGCACAGGAAGGACGCAACAATGACCATTAAGCGAGCTGCGGAGCAGGCGGCCCTCGATCAATGGTATTGCATTGACGCGCTGAACGAGATTCCGGTCGGCACGATGGCGAACCGGCTTCTGGGCATCGATCTGTTGGTAGCCCGCGATACGGCAGGCGCGGTCAATGTGTCGCGTGCCGGCGACGGCAGCCAAGTCCCGGCCAGGGAACGCTACGGCTATCTATGGATCACGCTCGGCATGCCGGCCGGCGATGTGCTGTCGATCCCGGAGGCCTATGAGGACGATCGCCGGCCTGTCGTTTGCGGAGCGATCGCGGTAAAGGCGTCCGGCCTGCGCATCGTCGAGAATTTCCTCGACATGGCGCATTTCCCCTTCGTCCATACCGACATATTGGGCGCCGAGCCGCACACGGAAGTGCGGCATTACACAACCGAAATCCGCCGCGACGTGGATGAGGTGTGGGCGACCAACTGCGAATTCTTCCAGCCGCAGGCGGCACTCTCGGCGACCGGCGGCATCATGACCCAATACATGTACCGGGTCGCCAATCCTTTCGCGGTGATGCTCTACAAGACCTGCCCCAACGCGGCTACCCGGTGGGACGTGATCTGTCTGTTCGTGCAGCCCCTCGATCCGGACCGCTGCCGCGCGCACCCCGTCATGTTCCTGATCGACGACGTATCGACCACGACCGAACTTGTGCAGTTCCAGCAGCTTATCTTCCTGCAGGACCGCATCATCCTGGAGAACCAACGGCCACTTCTTTTGCCGCTCGAGCCGCGCGCGGAAATCCCGACGCGGGCCGACGGCTCGTCGATCGCCTATCGCCGCTGGCTGAAGGAGAAGGGCATCACCTACGGCACGACGGCGCAAGCCGCATGAGCGGCAGCCCTTCCGCTATTGTCATCGGCATCGACGGACGGGCAATCGCGCTCTGGCGCTTCGCGACGGCAGTGCGTAGCTGTTCTTCGGCGGAGGACAGGTGAGCGACCTGAGCGGCAAGACGCTTCTGGCCAGCGGCTTTCACGCTCCGGAGCGCGGGCTCGTGGAAGAGTTGCGCCATGCCCTGATCGCAATCGATCAATCAGGCATCATCGCCTCGGTGCTGCATCCGCATGATGCCGGCTATGACGAGGCGCTGGAGGCCGCGCGCCGAACCGGTTCGCTGGCGACCTTGCCGGCGCAGAGTTATCTGCTGCCCGGCTTCGTCGATCTTCACGTGCACGCGCCACAATATCCGCAGCTCGGCCGGGCTCTGGACGTGCCGCTCGAGGCCTGGCTCCACAAACACACGTTTCCCCTGGAGGCGCGCTACGCCGATCTCGCCTTCGCGCGGCGCAGCTACGGCCTGCTGGTCGACGACCTGATCGCTAACGGCACGACCACAGCGCTCTACTTCGCAACCATCCACCAGGACGCGACAAGGCTGCTCGTCGACATTTGCCTCGAACGCGGGCAACGTGCGCTGGTCGGCAAAGTGGCGATGGACAATCCCGATGAGTGCCCGGCCTATTATCGCGATACCTCGGCGGACGAGGCCATCGATGGCACGCGCGCTCTGATCGACTACGTGCATGGGCATCCAGACAATGCCACGGGACGGGTAAAGCCGGTCATTACGCCGCGCTTCATCCCCTCCTGTACCGACGCCGCCCTCGAAGGGCTCGGCACGCTTGCGCAGGAATGCGGCTGCCATGTGCAGACGCATTGCTCGGAGAGCGACTGGGCGCATGGCTACGTGCTGCAGCGCCACGGGATCAGCGACACGTCTAGCCTTGATCGCTTTGGCCTGCTGCGCGCCGGCAGCGTGCTCGCGCACGCCAATTTCATTACGCTTGCCGACATGGAGACGATCCGCGTGCGCAAGGCGGCCGTGGCGCACTGCGCCGTCTCCAACGCCTACTTCGCAGGCGCCGTGTTCCCGTTGAGGGCGGCCCTCGAGAAGGGTGTCAAGGTCGGGCTCGGCACCGACATTTCCGGGGGACCGAGCGCCTCGATGTTCGATGCGATGCGCGCGACGGTCATGTCGTCGCGCATGCTGGAAACCGGCACCGACCCGGCGCTAGCGGCCGAGACGCGCGGCACGGCCGGAACAGCACGCGTCGACTTTCGCGAGTCCTTCCACCTGGCGACGGCAGGCGGTGGCGCGGCACTCGGCTTGCCTGTGGGGCGATTCTCGCCTGGCTACCATTTCGATGCGATCCTGGTCGACACCGCCGCGCCCAGAGGCACAATTCACCTGTGGGACGAACTCGACGACGGCGACGGCATCCTTCAGAAGATCGTCTACTCCGCTTCCAGGGCCAACATCGCGTCGGTCTGGGTCGGCGGGAGAGCTGTTCTCGCCTAAGCGGACGGGAGGCTGTGCCGAGAACCAGGAATCTTCCCGTGTTATTCCTTACGGTCGGGGCACGTCATGGATTTTGATCAGTATTCGCCGACGTCGATAACAGCCTGGGCAAAGGCTTGCGGGGCTTCTTGAGGCAAGTTGTGGCCGATACCGCCGGTGATGATCCGGTGCGTGTATCTGCCCGAGAATTTCTTGGCGTAGGAACTGCTGTCGGGATGGGGTGCGCCATTGGCATCACCCTCAAGGGTAATGGTCGGCACTGTGATCACGGGAGCTTCGGCCAGCCGGTTTTCCAGAACGTCATATTCCGGCTCGCCCTGTGCCAGCCCGAGCCTCCAGCGGTAATTGTGAATGACGATGCTGACGTGATCGGGGTTGTCCAGTGCTGCGGCGCTGCGCTGGAAGATGTCATCGTCGAAATCCCACTGCGGCGAAGCGAGTTGCCAGATGAGTTTGGCGAAATCGCGCGTGTATTTCTCGTAGCCGGCGCGGCCGCGATCCGTGGCGAAGTAATACTGATACCACCATTGAAGCTCCGTCTCCGGTGGCAGCGGCACCATGCCGACCTGCTGATTTCCTATGAGATAGCCGCTCACCGAGACGATCGCCTTGCAACGCTCAGGCCAGAGCGCGGCAACGACATTGGCCGTTCGAGCGCCCCAGTCGCAGCCGGCGATCGTGGCCTTTTCGATCCCCAGCGCATCCATCAGGGCGATCGTATCCACGGCGAGCGCCGACTGCTGGCCGTTGCGCATCGTCTCGTCCGACAGGAAGCGCGTAGTGCCGTAGCCGCGCAGGTAGGGCACAATCACGCGGTACCCCTTTGCGGCAAGCAGGGAAGCGACATCGGCGTAGGTGTGAATGTCATAAGGCCAGCCATGAAGCAGGATCACTGGGGCACCTTCGGCGGGCCCCAGCTCCGCATATCCGACGCTCAGATTTCCGGCATTGACCTGCCCGAGCGAGCCGAATGATTTCTGCGTGGTTTGCGTAGCAGATGCCCTCGCCTCGACCGTCCTAGCGGCTGCCGCCTTTGCCGGCACGCTCAAGCCGAGTTCGGTGGCGGCGAACGTCACTGCCGCAGCACCAACAATGCGTCGGCGGCGATGATCGACCGTCTCGGGACCCTTACTCGCATTCATGATGAAGCCTCTGTAATGACCAACAAGCAGGAACGACCGGACCCGCCCGCCTCATCGGCCGACCGGAAATGTTGCCTATTTCGATGGTGACTGCGGGCGGCGGACCAACCATTGTAACCACTCGGCCAGGAGGCAGTGCGGCGAACTCTGATTGAATGCCGGTCAGGTCAAGCGTTTCCTCGATTTCCCTCCTCAGAAATTCGAGACTTAGGCCGTCGCCGCGCTTGGAAGCGGCTGGATGTAGCATCCGAAGGAACGGCAGCATGAGAATGACTCCTGATCTTCTGTTTGGGCGAGAGGACATGTTGCATCTGATCTTATGCTCGAAGTCGCCCTCGGCTTCAGACGAGGCCCTCGCGATCCATTGCGATGCGCACGGCCGGTCGGGCAGCCATTCGGACGCGAAGGGCTTGCAAAGGCGCGGGAACAGGGACGTGGAAGCGGGCCGCCCAAAGCAGCATCACGAAAAGATAAAAATCCGCGACGCCGGGTTTGTCGCCGAACAGATAGTCGGTCTCGAGCCCGTCAGCGAAGAACTCGAGTTGGCTCGTAATCGTCGCGCTCGCCCTGGCCTTTTCGGCAGCGCTGCTTTGGTGCCACATCGGCTTGAAGCTTCGGTGTATTTCAGTTGAGACATAGGTCAGCGCTTCGAGAAGGCGGGTACGGCCCAACGGCCCCGCCACTCCCAGTGGCGGGTATTGCGACGCAATCCAGTCGAGGACCGCGATATTTTCCGTCAGCGTTTCGCCGCTATCCAGCACGAGGGCTGGAACATAGCCCTTGCGCGTGACGGTTGTGAAATCATCCCCGGAGCCTGTCCGTTTGGGCTTGAGGTTCACACTTTCGCGCTCGAAGGAAACACCGGCCTCTTCCAGAGCGATGTGGTCCGCCAGGCTGCAGGCGAGAGGGCTGTAGTAGAGTTTCACCGCTTTTCCCTTTTCTAAACCCGATTGAATCCCGCAATTGGTCGTCGCCGAGCGAAAAACCTGCCCCGCGCCACGCGAGACAACCGCTCCAGAAACTCGCACTTGGCGGAGACGACGACTACGACACCGACAGCTAGACGTGCCTATGCCGAGGTATGGTCGGGGTGAAGTTCTGGATCGCCGTGCGCAATGCTGGGACGTATGCCAGCTCAGCGGCCAACGGTTATCTGGAGGAATCCAGAACCTTCCATGATGGCAACATCGCCGGCCCGGCCAGTCCTTCGCTCAGGAAATCCTAAACGAAAGTATTGGACGCACGTGCCGTTGGCACGATGGCTCACACCGGCCTCGGCCGGCATATTCCGCGCGGCACGAGCAGACTGGAAACGCGAAAGCCGTGGTCTGCTTTTGCTCGATTGCCACCAACGCGATGACGCAGCTTCCGACAATAGGAGTCGCCATCATGGCCGACCTTTCCGAAACCTCCACAGCCGAGCACACATTGCGCGTCGAAGCGCCCGCCGCGATCGAGGTCGACGTCTCCTCGCTGACGCCGGGAACGTCGCTGATCGTCGACTGGCACGGCAAGCCGGTGGTCGTGCGCAACCGCACCGAAAAAGAGAGGAAGGACGGCCAGGCAGTCAGTCTCGCCGAGCTCAAGGATCCAATTGCCCGCAACGCCAATCTGCCGGCCGATGCGCCGGCAACCGACGCCAATCGAACTATGCCGGGCAAGGAAGCCTGGGTGGTGATGATCCAGGTCTGCACCCATCTCGGCTGCATCCCGCATGGTCAGGAAGGCGATTTCGACGGCTGGTTCTGCCCCTGCCATGGTTCGCAATACGACACCGCCGGCCGCGTCCGGAAGGGGCCGGCACCCGAGAACATGGCGGTACCGGTGTTCCAATTCGTTTCCGACACCAAGATCCGTATCGGCTGAGGCAAGGGCATTTCGATGAGCGGCGACAAACACTCGACCTATACGCCCAAAACCAGAATCGAACGTTGGTTCGACGCCCGCCTGCCGCTGCCGCGGCTGGTCTATGACAGCTTCATCGTCTATCCCGTCCCGCGCAACCTGAACTACGCCTATACGTTCGGCGGCATTCTCACGATCATGCTGGTTTCACAGATCCTGACCGGCATCGTGCTGGCGATGCATTACGCTCCTGATACGGGGCTGGCCTTCAACTCGGTCGAGCAGATCATGCGCGACGTGAATTCGGGCTGGCTGCTGCGCTATCTCCATTCCAACGGCGCGTCGTTCTTCTTCATTGCCGTCTACATCCACATCTGCCGCGGACTCTACTATGGTTCGTACAAGGCGCCGCGTGAGCTGCTGTGGGTGCTCGGTTGCACCAATCTCCTGCTGATGATGGCGACGGCCTTCATGGGTTACGTGCTGCCTTGGGGGCAGATGTCGTTCTGGGGCGCTACTGTCATCACCAGCTTCTTCACCGCAGTCCCACTGATCGGCGACTGGCTCCAGCAGCTTTTGCTCGGCGGCTTCGCGGTCGATAATCCGACGCTGAACCGCTTCTTTGCGCTGCATTACCTGCTGCCATTTGTGCTTGCGGGTGTGGTGACCTTGCACATATGGGCGCTTCACGTCGTCGGCCAGAACAATCCGACCGGCATCGAGTTCAAATCGAAAACTGATGTCGTGGACTTCACGCCCTATGCCACCGTCAAAGATGCCTTCGGCATCCTCGTGTTCCTGTTCTTCTTCGCCTATTTCGTTTTCTACCTGCCGAACTACCTCGGCCATCCCGACAATAGCAGCATCGCCAATCCGCTGAAGACGCCGGCCCACATCGTGCCGGAATGGTACTTCCTGCCGTTTTACGCGATCCTGCGGGCCATCACCTTCAATATCGGGCCCATCGATTCCAAGCTCGGCGGCGTGCTCGCGATGTTCGGCTCGATCGCGGTGCTGTTCCTGGTGCCGTGGCTCGACACCTCGAGGGTACGCTCGGCGGTCTATCGGCCCTGGTACAGGGTGCTCTTCTGGCTGTTCGTTGCCAATGCTCTCTTTCTCGGTTGGCTCGGCTCCCGGCCGGCGGAAGGCGCATACGTCGTCATGTCCCAACTGGCGACGCTTTACTATTTTGCGTTCTTCATCATCGCCATGCCGGTGCTCGGGCTGATCGAAAAGCCGCGACGGCTGCCGAATTCGATCACCGAAGCAGTTCTCGAAAAAGACAAGGCCAGCGGCAGAGGCCCGATCGCCGGGCCGGAGACCAAACATTGAACTTGGCATCGCGGTGATCGTTCATGAGCTGGTGGAACTCTCCTCTGGTCTACCTCGTGTTGCTCGGCCTCGCCGGGATCGTCGTTTGGTCCCTCATCCCCAGACGCTTCGCCAATGCGAAGCTGCTCGTCCAACTCGGCTTTTTCCTCGCGATGTCGGCCATGGTTCTCCACCTGCGCGTCGTGCCATACGAGGCCGCAGGAGACAACGAGACAACCGGAGGAGCGATCCTCATCGGCTCGGTCAAGCTGCTCTGGTGGGTTCACCTTGCCTGGGCGCTGATCGGATTTGTCCGTATCTATCTCGTCTTTGAGCGAAAGCCGCGCGAGGCACGTCTCCTGCAGGACGTCGTGGTCGGTGTCGTCTACGCTGGAATGTTCCTGTCGATCCTGGCGTTTGTCTTTGCAGTGCCGGTCGGAACGCTCATTGCCACGTCGGGCGTCTTTGCCGTCATCCTGGGACTGGCGCTCCAGAATACGCTTGGTGACGTATTTTCGGCGATCGCGCTAAACCTCGGCCGCCCTTACGTGCTTGGAAACTGGATCATTCTGGGCGACGGAACCGAAGGCCGCGTTGTCGAGACCAATTGGCGGTCGACTCAACTCCTGACCCCGACCCACAATGTCGTCGCGCTGCCAAACAGCCTTCTCGCCAAGATCGGGGTAACAAATTTAAGCGGTCCGGACGAGAGCCATGGACTTGCCGTAACCGTCAAGGTGGTGCCAACGACGACGCCGGCGATCATCGTAGACCTCATGCGCACTGTCTTGCTGAGCTGCAATTCAATCCTCCAGGAGCCTTCGCCTTCGGTCACCATCAGAAGCCTGGATGCCGCAGCTATCGAGATCGAGTTGTTTTTTCGCGTCGCAAGTATCGACCAGCGAAGTGCCGCTCGGAACGAAATCTTCGATCTCATTTATCGCCATTCAAAGTCGACCGGCATGCTGCTGGCGGAGCCATTTTCGGGCTCGATTGCCATGACCAACCGGCCGGGCCACGAGACGGCGGCCTCCCAAGGCTTCACCCCGATCGAACTCATCAATTCCATACCGGTATTCTCGGCGCTAACGGATACCGAGCAGGAGTCGCTCGCCAAAGCGGCCTCGGTTCGCACCTACCATAAGGGCGAAATCATCGCACGACAGGGAGAGATGCTGCCGTCGCTCATGATCGTACGGACGGGAGTCATCGTCCGGCAAATTGGCGAGGGCGATGATCAACTGCAGGAGATCGGCCGGCTTGCACCTGGCGATTTCTTCGGCGAGACCGGCTTGCTCGCGGGCATTGGCGAGATGTCAAGTTTGCGGGCAATGACCCCCATCACGGTTTACGAGATAGACCAGGAAAGCTTTGCGCCGCTGCTGCACGACAGGCCCGAAATGGCCGAAGATCTTGCCGCGACCCTGTCGATGAGGGTGTCGGCTTTTAATGAAAGCGGCATCGCCGGACAGCACCACGCGGGCTCCAAATTCGCGCTCCTCAAAGCCATTCAGACAGTCTTTCGCGCCGCTCCGTTCAAGCGCGTTCGGGCACCTGGCTGATAAGGCATGCAGAAGGACAGAGATCCATGACCATCCGCCAAAGCGATATCACAGGCATCGATACACTCATCCAGCCGGCTATCCGTGATTTTGCGGACGGACTGAAGATAAGGCGCGTATTGCCGTCCTCGAATCGCCTGATGATCCGGCCCTTCATCCTGTTCGACCATTTCGGCCCCACTATGTTCGACGCAGGTCACGGTTTCGATATGGGACCACATCCGCATATCGGCATTGCGGCCGTGACCTACCTGATCGATGGCGAGATCGTCCATCGCGACAATTTGGGTAAAGTGCAGACCATCCGTCCTGGCGAGGCCAACTGGATGACGGCCGGGTCGGGCATCGTCCATTCCGAGCGCACGCCACCGGACGTTCTCCGACATGGTCTATGCCGAAATTGTGCTCACGAGCGGTGCGCGCTACCAGGTGAAACCCGAACACCGTGAGCGTGCGATCCACATCGTCGCCGGTGAGGTTGGAATTGCCGGCCAGCTCGGTACGTTTCATGAGGCCGAATTAGTAGCTCTGGCGCCCGGCGCTGAGATTGTGCTCCAGGCGCCTGCCTTCCATGCGGCGAGACTGATGCTGATAGGAGGTGAGCCCCTGGCCGAGCCACGTCATATCTATTGGAACTTCGTCTCCTCTTCAGCCGAACGGATCGAGCAGGCAAAGGCGGATTGGCGCGAACGCCGCTTCCCCGGCGTGCCGGGAGAGCACGAGCTCATGCCTCTGCCAGATGGCAGCGTGTGAGGGATAAGGCAGCGGATGGTGACCTCAGCGCCGCGACAGCTTTACGCCGGGTGGCGCAGGCAGACCACTACGACATCAAGTAGAGATCGTTCATCGTTTCCTCATCGAGCAAACCGTCGAACCAGACGTCGAAGATTGTCTCGAGCAGGAACTCGTCGTTGCTTGCTTCGGAAAACAGCGTGAGGGACGCGTGCAACTTCTTCGCATCACCGTCACCGAAGACAGCGCGAGCGCTTAGGCCGGAGAGCCGTTGCAGGGTGCCAACGCATTCCCGATAACGGCCTCCGAGGATCGGAATGACAGATAGGCGCTGGCTTCGTCGAGCGATGTGATTGCATATGGCTCAGGCGCTGCACCACTTCGCCTTGTGGCCAACCTTGGGAAGATGAACTCCATATAGGGAGTGCACATCATCCCTCGACGTAGAATGGCCAGCGCGTCGTCGTAGACCGGATCCTGTGCGCTGACGAACCTCTGCAAATCATACTCGTCAGGCATTTGGATAGATCCTTGGGAAACCCTCAACATTGGTGCCCTGACTAGCCGTCGACGACATCTGCATAGTCCGGGTGCTTGGCGAAAAAGCGGCTCATGAAGGGACATTTCAAGATCGCTTTACGGCCGGTTTTGCGGAGCAGTTCGAAGGTCCCTTGGGCCAATCGCGACGCGATCCCTTGTCCGGAAAATTCCGACGGGACTTCGGTGTGTATCAGCGCGACCTGCCCGCCCTCGAGCCGATAGTAGGCCGCCGCAAACATATCGCCGGCGATCGGCAGCTCGAAACGGTGCTGTTGGACGTTTTCAACGACTTGTGCATCCATCTCTATCTCTCGATTGTATGTCACGTCTGTCACCGGGGGGAGATTGGCCGGCCGCTATCGCACCGCAGGCAACCGCAGAGTGACGGTCGTGCCTGCCCCAAGTGTGCTCTGAATAGCGATGCTTCCGCCTGACTGCTCGACAAAGCGCTTCACCATCGGCAAACCGACGCCGCCGAGGCCTTCGCTTTTGGTGGTGAAGAACGGATCGAAGGCGCAGACCATCGTCTCGCTGGTCATCCCGAGACCGTTGTCCGCGACACGGATATCTACCTGACCGGCGGTAGAGCTTTCAGAGGCCAAGCCGGCATCGATCGAGATGAAACCGCCGTCAGGCATTGCATCGCGCGCGTTGAACAGAAGGTTCAGAACCGCATTTTGCAACCCAAAGCGATCGCATCTCACCAAAGGCAGGTCGGACCCAACCCGAAGCTCAAGACCGAAATTGGCATCCAAGGCGCTCCGCACGAGGGTTTCGATCTCAGCCAGGCAAGCATCTACGTTTGTGTATTCGATTTCCGCGTGGCTCTCTCGAGCCAGGCTGATGGTTTGCCGGACAAGGTCCCCAGCCCGTTCCAAAGCCGTTTTGGCGCCGGCAATTACAGGCCCAAGCGCCGGAGCCGCTTGGATGCTCGGATCGCGGGCCAGGTGGTTCAACGCCGACGAGGCGACCTGAATGAGATTGCCCAGGTCATGGACGATGCCGGCCGTCGACATTTGCACGGACATACCACTTCCAAGACCATCGGGCGGGCCGTCGAAGACATCTTCTTTTATGTCCGGACGAAACATTTCATAACCCCGTTGGCTCAGTCGACACCCATTTGCTTCAATACGCTATAATTTACGGCATTTATTGTCAATTATATCTAAGACGCCTCCGATACATACTTCTGTATATCCAAACGATAGACCAAGCTCTATTGATAGCCGATCCCGCTGATGTAGTTGGCAAGCAGCCGTTCCTGCAGTTCCTCTTGTTTGAAAAGCGCCTTCATCGCATCACGGATATCGAGGACGCCTAGCGGTTTCGAGTCAGCCCCTAGCACCGGCACATTCTGAAGGCCTTGCGCGGCCATGGTCTGCCAGACTGAATGAAGGTCGTCATCGGGACCACAGGACACGATGGACGTGCTCATCAATGCCGCAATCGGCGCTTCTGTTGGCCCTGAATTCGCCAGATGGCGGACAAGGTCGGACTTGCTCAGCACGCCTGCCGCCTCCCCACTGCCGTGGCACACCACGACCAGGCCTATTGCGGGCCTGGAAAGTGAGAGTGCTGCACTGCGGAGTGGAGCGTCGACATCAATCACCATGAGACGGGCCGATATTACTGGATGCAGACTGTCAATGCGCATGACGCCCTCCTGAGAGCGCCTCGCGGCCGCGGCCGGGAGGCTGAGATCGGTTCCAGTGTTGGTCGCCGAGCTCGGCGCCTTCGCCTGGCCGGTCAGAATGGCGCGCAAACAAGCGCCATTCTGACCCGTTCCAAAGATTAGCTCAGTGCTGCTTTGCTCAGGCCAAACTTCGCATCCCCCGAGCCCGGGACGGGTTTGAAGCCGATGTTCAGACGGTTCCAAGAATTGACCGCCATGACAACGAAGGTCAGATCGGAAATTTCCTTCTCGGAAAGCTGCGACCTGACCCGATCGTAGATCTCGTCGGGGACACCCTGCTCGGGCAGCTTGGTCAAGACTTCCGTCCATGCCAAGGCTGCGCGCTCGCGAGGAACGAACAAGGTCGAATCCCGCCAGGCTGCCAGGTGGTAAAGGCGCAGTTCGCGCTCGCCATGGATCTTCGCCTGTTTGACGTGCATATCGAGGCAGAAGGTGCACCCGTTCAGCTGCGCGGCTCGGACTGCAACAAGGTCGCGGATCGGTTCTTCGATCGACCCCTCTCGCGTCGCACCAAGAAATTCAATAAATTTCTTCAGAAGTTCCGGCGACTGCTCCGCATAACTCGCGCGTTGGGCGACGGCTTTTCCTTTCGGAGCGACCGGTGACGCTGCAATATTCATTACTTATCTCCTTGAGGTGTTTGCGATCCATTGCAGCGTAAGGATGACCGGTGAGACGAACTGTTGCTATCGTGCCGATGATATGTATTGCCACTCGATTGGGTTGGGGCGCCTAAACCGAAGTATAGGAGGTGGAAATTGGCACCTGACCGCTGCCCCCGGCAATTCGCTTTGGCGCAGGCATGCGACGGGCGCACAGCGTTTGGGTCACTTGAAGGGCGAGGCTGAACCGACCGGTGTCGATAGAACCTGGATCGAAACTGCGTTCACTCTTCGAAGGGAGCGTTCATCACAAGATCAACTGCCGAAGTCGCCTTGTAGCCTGAAACAAAGCGCTCGCCGAAGTCCCGGGCAAAGTTGTCGTAGGTGGTTTCCGGCCTGACCTCGGCGATATGGCAAAAGCATCGCGTCATCCGTCGCTTCATTTGGAGGCGTGGAAACTCACCGATGATCTTTGCAATCTCGGCTGACGAAATGAGGCTGTATTGCAAGCCGACGACATCGAGACAGATGCCGGCTGTGCAAAGCGCCACCTCAGCCTCCTTGTAGAGGCCGATTGACGGCGTCGAGTTGAGGGCGACGCTGTCCCAGATCAATTGGGCGCGCCGCTCGTCGAAGCCGCCCTCCCGAACGAAGGTGCGGGCAAGATCGGCGCCTTCCACTTCGAAACGGCGCGGCCCGGCGAAGTCCTCATTGAGCGTGACGTCATGCAACAGGGTTGCAACCGCAACAACCTCCGCGTCGTGCTGGATATTCTGAATCTGTCCGATCCGGGCCGCGAAAAGCCAGGATCGGACCACGTGGTTGAACAGGTAGGGTTCACATCGAGCGCGGGCATGTTCGATCGCTCGGCCAACAAGCGGAGTATCGGGGACCAAAATCCCCGCAAGTGTGCGGATGGCGATCGAATTCATGTCACTGACCGTCCCTTCGCCTACGCCCCGATGGTCCCGGGGGCTACGATTTCATTTCGCGTTCGTCGTCAGTTCCGTCTCGCTGGTGTCGACGACGAAAATAGCAAGCAGACGAGCGCCTTCCGTCTTGCTGGCGTTTTCGCTGACGGCATGACGGTCGCCAGGGAATTCCGAGAAACTCTCGCCGGCGCGATAAGTCTTCACCGGCCCGTCGTTGACCTGGCTTCGGATCGCCCCCTGCAGGACCGTGGCATAGATGAACGCGGATTTGGGATGGGTATGAGCCGGCGACGTACCCCCAGGCGCGTACTCGACGAGCACGGCTTTCATGCTCTTGCCGGGCACGTTTGGAAGAGCCTGGTCGTAGACAAGCTTCACGCTGGCGGCGTCATTGGCCATTGCTGCGGTGACGGAAGCGGAGGTGAGCGCGGCGCAGAGAAGTGTTTTGATCATGTCTGGTCTCCTTGTTGTGCGAATGGCGGGCCTATCCGATGATTACTTACTTCGGTGGTGTGTATCGGCTGAGCCAATCATCGAAACGCACGGCGCCGATGCGCGCGTTCTCGCCGGGCACCAGCGTTCGATCGTCGATTGCCACTTGGCCGTAGTAGAGCGCGCCGGGATCCGGGACGACTTTGCGCGGGTCGTTGGTGGCCTTCAGGAAGCGCTCGACAAGTTCGCTCATGCGAACACGCTCCGGGCCGGCAATTTCGATCATGCCGTTCAACGGCGCGGCAAGCGCGACGTCCGCCATCGCATCGGCAACATTATCAGCCGCCATGGGTTGGAAGTAGGCCGGCGACATATGAATGGTATCCCCGACGGCGCCCGTGTTTGCGATGGCGGCGGTGAATTCGAAGAATTGAGTGGCGTGAACGATGGTGTAGGGAATTCCGGACTCCCTGATCAGCTTTTCCTGAAGCAACTTGCCGCGGAAATAGCCCATGCCCTGCAGCCGGTCGGTACCGACGACCGACAGCGCCACGTGATGACGGACGCCGGCGGCCGTTTCGGCGGCAAAAAGATTACGCCCGGATGCCTCGAAGAACTCCAGGGCAGCCTTTTCCTCGAACGACGGCGAGTTCGCGAGGTCGACGACGACCTGCGCACCGGCAAGCGCGGCCGCCAGACCCTCTCCCGTAACGGTGTTGACGCCCGAATTCGGCGACGCCGCAAGCACGTCGTGTCCTTTGTTTCGCAGTCTCTCCACGGTCTTTGAACCGATCAGCCCGGTTCCGCCGATGACGACGATCTTCATGTCTGGTCTCCTGGTGTTGCGTGTCTATTTTCGTTGCTCGATCGGATGCTGGGCGTTTCCGGCCTGCTACTGACTGACCGATGCAGCAGCATCCTCGATGAGTGACGTGACCTCGTCGGGATGCGAAACCATGAGCGCGTGGGACGCACCCTCGATGACGACGGTCTTTACCGCGTGCGCACGCTTGGCCATGAAGCTCATGACGGCTGCCGGGATGTTGCGGTCATCCGAGCCGTAGATCATGTAGGACGGCAGCGTCTTCCATGAGGCGACGCCCGAGGCTTCAGCCAGAGCCGCCTGCGCAACAGGGCGTTGAGTGGCAGCCATCAGCAAAGTCTGCTCTTGCGGAACGTCGGCGGCGAACTGGGCGCGGAACTTGGCCGGCTCGATGAAGAGGTCTTGTCCGCCGTCCGGCAACGCGACGGGAGCAAGCGCGCTCCCCAAGGTGCTGCCGGGAAACATGCTGGACAACGTAAGGCTCGATTCGCCGGTATCCGGCGCGAAACCCGCCACGTAGACCAATGCCTTCACATTGGGATTGCCATTGGCGGCCTCGGTGATGACAGGCCCGCCGTAGGAATGCCCCACCAGCACGACCGGCCCGGAAACCGACCGGACGATGGCTGAGACTGCTGTCGCATCGCTGGCAACGCCGCGGAGCGGATTAGCTGCGGCTATCGCTACATAACCGTCTTTGCTGAGCTTGGTGATGACTGCATCCCAGCTCGACGATTCCGCGAAGGCGCCGTGCACCAGCACGATCGTCGGCTTGGGCTGAGAATTCGCGGCCTGCGCCATCCCGCCGCCCGACGCGGCAAGCGCTGCGGTGAGGGCCAGGACTCGAGTTATGTTTCGCATTTGCTTTCTCCCGTGTGGCCTGTGGTGACCAATGCTCAGGAGAATGCGCCGACGCGGCCCGCCAACCTATTGTGCGGAAGGGTCTGTCATACAATGCCAAGGTGCAGGGTAGGTCACCAGGGAGATCAGGTGCCCTGCAGCATGATTGAGCTATCTATGCGGGTGTGCATTGTCGGCGGTAGCCGGAACAGACACTGAGGGCGCGCGGCCAGAGAGTTGTGTTTGCAAGACTTCGCTGCCGCCGTGGCGAGAACCTGGCGCGGTCGATCCGTTGAGCGCTGGTGAGCCGGCCGGATCGAACACGGCGGCAAAGCCTCCTCTCGTCAACGACATAGTTCCTGGCCTTCGGCCCGCATCGCCCAATGCCTTGGTATGAGTCAAACAGCCGGACCGTCTGATCGTGTCGCTGCGTCACGACATTTATATTTGCATGTGTGAATACCATCCAAACTATCAATGGAGTTACTGAAATGAAAATGACAGTCCTTGCTGTCGCCGTGTTTGTTATTACAGCAGGAAGCGCCACTGCCGGAAGCGACCACTATGGATCAAACGGAGCCCAGCAGCCTGCGACTGCCTCTGACAACATGTATACATCCTCGATCCAAAAAATGAACAACGATATCGGGGTGCCGAAAACCGCACGCAAGCCGACTGTTCCCAACGATGAATATGGCCAGGGCATCTGGGGGTCACTGATCCCGACCTACAGAAAAATTTGAAGGACCGGGGCGTGACCTCGGTCCTTCCGCCGTATCGGCGAGCCGACTTCTCTCTTGCGCGTCGATCCCTGCAATGCGACTTGCCATTTACGTGGCTCAATTTGCACCACGTCGACAAAACGTCTCGCCTCCGACCTATTTGGCGGGATTCGTGCGGCAGCTTCCCGGAAAATCGTCGTGAGGAAGACCGATTGCTCCGGCGTTATTCGCCAGTCTATTGGCGCGACATCGCAGTCGTGGCTCAGAGCACTGCCATCCCGCCGTCGACCCGCAGATTGATGCCCGTGACGAAACTGCTCGCGTCCGAGGCAAGGAACAGAGCAGCTTTTGCCAGCTCTTCCGGCTGCCCCATCCGGCCCAGGGGTATTGCCTCCGCCATCGCCTTTTCAAACAGCCCGCGCTGCTCAAACGGTACGCCTAGCTTATCGAGAATAGCCGTATCCACCGGACCTGGGCTGAGCACGTTGACCCGGATGCCGCGAGACTTCAGTTCGATCGCCCAACCGCGCGCAAAGGCATTTATGGCCGCCTTCGAGCCCGCGTAAACAGCATGACCGTCCAGAACCTTCTCGCTGGCCAGCGAGCCTGTGAGGATGATTGCGCCGCCATTCCGCATGACCGGAATCAGCTTCTGGACGCCGAAGAAGACGCCCCGCGTATTGACGGCAAATTGCGCATCATATTCTGCCTCGGAGACGTCGGCCGAGTGCGTGATGGTGTTTATGCCGGCGTTCGCCATATAGATGTCGAGCGCCCCGAACCTCTGGCGGATCTGTTGCGCTACCTCGTCATGGTGCGACACGTCGGCCACATTTCCCTGAATGCCCAGCGCGCCTGCCCCGATCTGTGCGACCGCTTCCTCGACCGCCTGCCGCCGGCGGCCGGTAATGACGACTTGCGCGCCCTCGGCCGCAAAGATTTTTGCAGCCGATAGTCCGATCCCGCTGTTTCCGCCGGTGACCACTGCGATCTTGCCCGAGAGTGCGCCCATTTCGTTCCTGCCTTCGAAAAATAGTGCCGGTGCTGCTGCGATAGTCGCAACTGCTCGCCAAGAAAATTTCACGCCGAATTGAGACCGCCAAAATGAGCGGCAATCGCAAACGGCTACCGATTGATAAACTCCCGGCGCTTAGCCAGTTTGACGTCTTGGAGAGCGCTTTGGCCTTCAAGGCAGAACAAGCGCGCGGCGGCGACCCCCGACAGCGCGACGTAGTGTCGAACGCCGGCGATCGCCTCCGCGCTGCACAGGCGCAGTTGCCCGAGTGGCAGCCGTGGCGCAGCATATGTTTCGCGCCTCTGCCAGCGCTCCAGCTCGATGGCGCAGTGGTTCGGTTCCACAATCCGGGACATGAGCCGACAGAACCAGCATTCAGGCCACCGCTCGGCTATGCGAGCGCACAAGGTTTGACCTGGCGCGCCACCCGAAATGCGGTTCAGGGCGCGCGAAATATTGCCAAAGGTGGTCATCGGCGGCTCCAAGGAATTGCGGAGAACATGCGGTCGTGACTGAGGGCGTGCTATCCTTTGATGAAGGCGAGCAGGTCAGCATTGACCTGATCTTGGTGCGTGGCCGTGATCCCGTGGGGCGCGCCGGGGTAATAGATATCCTTTGCGCCTTTGATCAATCGGGCCGACTTGACTGCCGAGTCCTTGACGGGGACGATCTGATCGTCCTCGCCATGCAGGACGAGGGTTGGTACGTCGAACTTCTTGAGGTCCTCGGTAAAATCGGTCTCGGAGAACGCCTTGACGCTTTCGTACGCGTTCACGAGACCCGCCTGCATGCTCCAGAGCCAGAACTGATCCAGAGTCCCCTGGGAAACCTTGGCGCCTGGCCTGTTCGCGCCATAAAACAACGGTGCGAGGTCCCGGTAGTACTGCGAACGATCCTTGACGAGGCCAGCCCTTATGCCGTCGAATACCTCGATCGGCAGACCTTCCGGATTGGCCGGCGTTTTCACCATGATCGGCGGAACAGCGGCGATAAGAACAGCCTTGGCCACCCGCTTCGTCCCGTGCCGTCCGATATAGCGAGCAACCTCGCCTCCTCCGGTGGAATGGCCGACCAGCGTGGCGTCCCGGAGATCCAGCGCCTCGATCACGGCTGCAAGATCGTCCGCATAGCCGTTCATGTCGTTGCCGGACGTGGCCTGGCTCGATCGGCCATGGCCGCGCCGGTCATGCGCAACGACCCGAAAGCCGTTATGGGCAAGAAAGAGCATCTGGCCGTCCCAGGCGTCGGAATTCAGCGGCCAGCCGTGCGAGAACGTGACGACAGGACCCTTGCCCCAATCCTTGTAGTAGATTTCGGTGCCATCCTTGGTCGTGATGGTGCTCATCGTCTTGGTTCCTTTGATTGAGGGGAAAGAGGGAAGGTTTTGTTTTCGGCTCGTTGCCGAAGCAGCGCGGGGCAGTCCGGCGGCTGCCGTAGAGATCAGGCCTGCCAACAAGACATCGCGGCGAGATCCGCCGACGGAGAAAAGTCCGTCTTTGTTCATCATATCCATCCATGTGCTTTGAGCATCCTGCTCACCATCACGACCGTCGAGTCGGCCTGTGCGGTCGCGTTCGGGGAGGAGCGAGCGAGGAGCGGTAGAAACGCGACGGTCGTGATGGCTTGCGAGGAACAGGATGCATCGATCCGGGCCGCGAACCTATTCTACGGAAGCATCTGTCATACGATGCCAAAGTGCAGGGCAGGCACGCCGAAGATAGGGCCGGGCTGAGGCAAGCTCTTATAGACACACGTCAATTTAGGCTTGGGTAGCGGCGCGGGGACCGACGCGGCATGGCCGGCGTCAGTTGCTGTTGCATGAAATGTTGCGACTTTGTCGGTCAGACTGGCGCCGCCAAAGGGCGCCGCTCAGTGGTAACCGATGTTTGGCGCGGCCTTGCCGCGAAACACCAACAGGACCACCGATGTACATCGGGATCACCCGCAGCAGCACGAGCGTACCAACAGGCAGGAGGCCTGGGCGCGCTGAGAAAGCACCTGAAATGGCCGGGCGCGCCGGGCGATCCTATTGGATGGGGCATGGATCGGCTTGTGCCAAAATCTAGACCTCGCGCATCGGCGCGGGCAGCGTTTCCCACGCCCGGATCAGCTCACCGATGGAAGCGGCTTCCATCTTGCGCATGACATTGCCGCGGTGAAGCTTGACCGTCACTTCACTGATGCCGAGGTCGAAGGCGATCTGCTTGTTGAGGCGTCCGCGCGCCACTTCACGCAGGACCTCGCGCTCGCGCGGCGTCAGCGTCTCGACGCGCTCGATGTTGCGCTTGACGATCACGGCATCCGCCCGCCGCTTGGCATCCACCGCAATGCCGGCGATCACAGCGTCAAGCAGCGTCTGATCCCGCACCGGTTTGGTGAGAAAGTCCACGGCGCCGGCCTTCATCGCCTGGACAGTCATCGGGATGTCGCCATGCCCGGTCAGGAAGATAATGGGTTTGGGGTTGCCGTTTTTCGCAAGATGGTGCTGCAGATCGAGACCGCTCGTCCCCGGCATGCGCACGTCGAGGATCAAGCAGCCGGGGCTCTCCAACACGTCGGCGTCAAGCAATTCACGGGTTGAGGTAAAGCACACCGGCAGGAAACCCGCCGACAGGATCAATTCAGACAGCGCCTCCCGAACAGAGGCATCATCATCGACAATAATGACCAGCGGCTGCTCGGCTTCAGCCCTTCGCTGCTGTGATGACGGCGTCGATCTCGGTAAGGGCAATTGGTCAACTCTCATGTTCAGCCTCCGTTTCTGGGTTGCGCAAAGCGTCGCCGATCGCCGCAAGCAGTGCCTGGCCATCGAACGGCTTGCGGAAAAGCCTGCCAATGCCCTTGGCGCGGTGCTGATCCACTATCTCGTGGCGGCCGGTGATCAGGAACACAGGCAGATCCGGACGCGCCTTCTTGACCAAGTCGCGAAGTTCAAAGCCGTCCATGCCTGGCATCCCGATGTCGGTGATAAGCATGTCCAATCCAGACAGGCCGCTGACCAGCAACGACCCTGCCGACGAGAAGCTGCGGGCCACATAGCCGGCGGACTCCAGAAGGTCCTCCAGCGACTCGAGCAGTCTTGGGTCATCGTCGACAATCGCCACGACAGGCCTCCGCTTGCTCACCCTCAGTTCCCCCCTGCCCGGCGCGAGTGCGTGATCGGTATTCCCAATCGCTCGGCGATGCGAACGAGGTCGGCGAGCGACGCCGCGACCATCTTCTGCATGACGTTCCTTCTATGAATTTCCAGCGTAACTTCGCTGATCCCCAGTTCAGCGGCCGCCTGCTTGTTGAGCAGACCACTGACCACCAGCGGCAGCACCTCACGTTCGCGCGGCGTCAGCTCGAGATAACGTTGCTTCAACACGCCCAGCTCGGCGCGCTCCGATCGCTGTACCCGATCCTGGGCAATCGCCGCATGGATTGCGGCCATGAGGTCTGCATCGCTGAAGGGCTTAGTCAGGAAATCCACGGCGCCGTGCTTGATCGCACGCACCGAGGACGGGATATCGCCATGTCCCGTCAGGAAAACGATCGGCGGATGATCGCCCTCGGCAATCTGCCGCTGCAGATCGAGGCCGTTAATATCCGGCAACTCGATATCGAGGATGAGGCAGGCAGGGACGTCCGGCTTGTCAGCGCGGATATAATCGCCCGCCGATCCGAACGCTAGGGCACACATGCCGTGTGTAGCCAGCAGCTCACTGAGCGCCTCCCGGATGCGTTCATCGTCATCTACGATGAAGACAATTTGGCCGTCCGTCGTCATGACGCCGCTTTCGCTTCAATCGGCAACGTGAAGATAAACGTCGCTCCACGTGGTTCGTTCTTCTCGACCCATAAACGCCCGCTGTGCGACTCGATGATCGAACGGCAGATCGCCAGTCCCATGCCCATCCCTTGCTCTTTCGTGGTAAAGAACGGTTCGAATATCCGGTCGGGAAACGCGACGCCCCGGCCGCGATCTCTGACTTCCGTCTGGACAACATCCCCGATATGGCGCACGCGGATGCTGATAACTCCGTCATCCGCACCAGAGTCCATCGCCTCCATGCCGTTGCGGATGAGATTGACCAGAACCTGCTGGATTTGGACGCGATCGAACGCGACTAGCGGAATGTCGCTTCCGACATCAACGCTGGTGCGAACGCCCCGACGCATCGCTTCCTCGGCCACGAGGTCGCGTGCCTCTGCGATGACACTGCTGAGCGTCGCATTGGTCCTCGTCTCGGTGGATTGCTTGAACAGCGCGCGGATGCGGCCGACGACGTCCGCCGCCGAATTAGCGTCCCGGATTATGCGCTCGGCCGTAATCTTCGCGCGTTCGACGTTCGGAGGGGCGGCGGACAGCCAACGGTGGCATGCATGGGAATTGGCGACGATCGCGGCCAGCGGCTGATTCACCTCGTGCGCGATCGAAGCGGAAAGCTCGGCGAGACTTGCAGCCTGAGTGGCTTGCGCGAGTTTGTCGGAGGCTTGTCGCAGCGCTTCCTGGGCGCGCACCTCTTCGTCGATGTCGAGGGAAACCCCGTACCATTGCACAACCGCCCCGTCTTCATCACGCCGCGGCTCCACCCTGCACTCCGCCCAGCGATAGCCATCTGTTTCGCGCCAGCGAAACCGCATCGCGGAACCGCCGCCTGTTTCGAAACAGCTCAGCAACGTGCGCAGCACCTCGGGAGCATCTTCGGGATGAACCAGTTCTTGCAGCAATTCCTCGATGCGCGGCTCTCCGAGTGTTTCGAAATTGGCGATGACGGCGCGGAAATGGTCCTGGTATCGCTTGTTGAAGTAGACCGGCCCGCCGGTCGGCACCGCGCTCCAAATGCGGACCGGCACAGCGTCGATCATCTGCTGAAGCTGCAATTCGCTCCGCCGCAGGGCCTCTTCGGCTTGCATCTGATCGTCTATGTCGTGACAGAGACCGTACCACTGCGCGATCAGCCCAGCGTGATCGTGCATCGGCTCCGCCCGGCTCGACATCCAGTGATAGATGCCATCGGCGCGGCGCAAGCGATACCTCATGGAGAAGCGCTCACCGGTGGCGAGGCAGTGACTGAGCGTATCGCCGAATGCTGCTGCGTCGTCCGGATGGACGATGGCCGCTATCATCGCCGCCAGCCGGCTGATGCCCTGTTTGTCCAAATCCGTTACGTCAAGGCCGAGAAAGTCGACCATTCGCTTGTTGAAAAAGGTCGGCTCGCCGTCCGGCGTCAGGCGCCAAACATGGCTCGGAACCATGTCGACAAGCTGCGAGAGCTCCCGCTCCCGGTCGCGTAATGCCTCCTGCGCGCGCACCTCATCGTCGATGTCAATGCTGGCCGTGTACCATTGCACGATCGCCCCACTCTGGTTCCGCAGCGGCTCGGCGCGGCCCTCCCTCCAGCGGTACACGCCGTCCGCGCGACGCAGGCGATACCTTATGGGATAGGGTTCGCCGGTGGCGAGCGAGCGGCTGAGCCATTCTCTCATCCTGGGTCCATCGTCGGGATGGACGGCTGCCGCGACCACGGTCGCCAGGCGGCTCGTGCCCGGCTTGTCCCAGTCCGCGATGTCGTTGAGGCCGATATAGTCTGTCGTGCGTTTGCTGAAGAAGGTTGGTTCGCCGTTGGGCGCCATACGGGCGATGTGAGCGGGGATCATTTCGACCAGCAACGAGAGTTCTCGCTCCCGCTCCCGCAAGGTCTCCACACTTTGGCGCAAAGTGAGCACCGCCGCCTGATGCTGCCTGGAAATGGCGGCCATGACGAGCGCCGAAAATGCAGAGATGGCCAGAAAAAGCTGCAGCATGATCTGGTTGTGCTTCTGGGACTCGGGATCGCCGGCAAATTGGCTGGCGCCGGATATCGTGAATACCGCCGTGATCAGAGCGAGAACGGTCAATGCTACGGCGGCGCCTCGGAACTCAAAGCGCACCGCGGCCCAAAGAAGAGGCGGCATGATGATGTAGGCGAAGGGCAGATAGCCGCTCAAGGAAAGGGCGGCGGTACCAAGAAAGATCAGCCCCAGGACGCAAGCTTCCATCCACCGCGCCGCCGAGAGCTGCGCCTTGCCGCGCCAGTTCTGGAACACGACCAGCGCCAGTGGCGCTACGATCAGGACTCCCGTCGCGTCTCCGATCCACCACAGCGGCCAAGCCGTCGCAAAGGTTTGCGATTGTATGCCAAACCACGAAAGCGCCGCACTTCCCACCGTCGCGCTTGCAACTGGCGCAACTCCAGCGGCCAGTGCGACGAATGCGAGAACGTCCCGCAACGTTTCCAGCCGAACTGGGCGCTTGCAGGTCTGGTTCACAAGCCATGCGCCGGCCACCGCTTCAAGAGCGTTGCCGGCAAAGATCAGGAAGGCCGCGGGCAGCGGAGTGTGGAACCACAAGAAGTTGCTGAACAGTTCTGCCACACAGGCCCCCAGCACCCACCACGGCCAGCTATACCTGGAGGCGAAGACAAGCGTAGCGATGAAAAGCCCGCTCGGAGGCCAAATGGAAATCCCTGTTCCAGGTATGATTGCGAGCGACTGGGCGAAGCCGCAGCCCAGGACATAGGCCGTAATAAAAAGCCCCAGATGTAAGAATTGGGGACGGTGCGACCAGACGCGCGACAACCTGCCTCTTTCAAGATCACTGATCATGTTGCCGCGAATCAGGCCCGGTTCATTCGTCGCGAAAGATCGGCCACTTCCCGGTCCGGATCGGTCCAAGTCATGCGTTAACGCGCGCGTTGCGCTGGAATCGGTCTCGCCAAGTGAGTTGGGCGCTATCGTCATCGGGTGCCCCTGACGGACAAACAAACTCTGGAGATTGTCGGCGCTTCGTGTAGCACTTGCTCTTGATAGCTGGACTGGGCTGACGGACTCACGTAGCCACCCTAATCCCGCCACGCCCCAACCGCACCTCATGGAAATCCATGCATTGCACGGGGCGGCGGCGCCCCTTCACCGAGAGCCGAAAAAACCAAGCGCTTACTGAGCGCCGCCAGTTATTGCGCAGCTTTCGCTTCAACCGGGAGGGTGAAGATGAATGTCGCCCCACGCGGCACGCTATTCTCCGCCCAAAGGCGTCCGCCGTGAGACTCGATGATCGAACGGGAGATCGCGAGCCCCATGCCCATTCCGTTCCCTTTCGTTGTAAAGAACGGCTCGAATATCTTGTCGGGACGTTCGATACCCGGGCCTCGGTCGCGGACCTCGGTCTGGATCGTGTCCTCTATCCGGCGCACGCGCATTCCGAGAACCTTGTCGCCCGCCGTGTTGTCCATCGCCTCCATGCCGTTGCGAATGAGGTTGACCAGGACCTGCTGAATCTGGACGCGATCGAACGCAACCAGCGGAAGGTTGCTTTCGACGTCGATGTCCATGCGAACGCGACGCCGCATGGCTTCCTCGGCCATAAGGTCACGTGCTTCGGCAACGACGCTGGGGATCGGTGTGCTGGTTCTCATTTCAAGCGAAGGTCTGAACAAGGCACGGATGCGGCTGACGACATCCGCCGCCGAGTTGGCATCGCGGATGATACGCTCGGCCGTGATCTTCGCGCGCTCGACGTTCGGGGGCTCGGCGGACAGCCAACGGTGGCATGCGTTGGAGTTGGCTACGATGGCGGCCAGCGGCTGGTTCACCTCATGAGCGATGGATGCGGAGAGTTCGGCAAGGCTCGCCGCCTGGCTCGCACGCGCAAGTCTCTCTTGTGCCAGCCGAAGCTCCTCTTGTGTCCGCACCTCATTTTCGATGTCGAGGCAGATAACGTTCCACTGCACTATGGCGCCTTCAGCGTTGCGCATCGGCGCGGCGCGCGTCTCGACCCAGCGATATTCACCATCGAAGCGCCGCAGACGGTGCCGTCGCGCATACGGCTCGCCTGTGGACAGGCAATGGGCATATCTCTCTTTGACACCTGTCAGGTCGTCGGGATGAACACCGGCGTCGAGTGTGCCAGCCAGCCGGGACTTTCCCGCTTCGTCCAATTCCTCAAGATTGTATCCGAGGAATTCGCGGAGCTGCTGGCTGCGATATATCGGTTCGCCATCCGGCGCGGCGCAATCGATCATTGCCGGCAGCGTTTCAACGAGCTGCCAGAGAGCGCGTTCTCTCTCGCGCAGCGCCTCTTCGACGCGCAGCTGATCGTCGATGTCGTGCGTAAGGCCGTACCATTGGACGATGCGTCCACCCTGGTCCCGCAGCGGCTCCGCGCGGCCCTCCATCCAACGATAAACGCCATCGGCACGGCGCAGGCGATACTTCATGAAGAAGCGCTCGCCGGTGGCAAAGCAGCTGTCGAGTGCTTCCTTCAGGCTGGCTGCATCGTCGGGATGGACGACGGTGGCAATGAAGGCCGCCAGCAGGCTCGTGTCCGGCTTTTCCGCGTCCGCTATGTCCAGGCCGAGAAAATCTATCAGGCGCTTGTTGAAGAAGGTCGGCTCACCGTTGGGAGACAGCCGCCAGAGGTAGCTCGGAACCATGTTGACGAGCTGCGAGAGCTCTCGTTCCCGGTCGTGCAACGCGGCTTGCGTGGTCACCAGGTCATGGATGTCGACGCTCACGCCGTACCATTGGAGAATGCTGCCATCTTCGTCGCGCAGCGGCTCGGCGCGAGTCTCGGTCCAGCGATAGCCGCTGTCGGCCCGCCTCTGGCGATATCTCTGAACGTAAGGCACGCCCGTTGCGAATGAATGGCGGATCGCCTGCCGTGCGGTGTCGATATCGTCTGGGTGGATCACGCTCAGCGACGGCGACCCGTCCGGGGCGGTGATGTCGTGGAGCGTGGCCCCGGTTACATCGGTGAACCGTTTGTTGACGTAGGAAGGCGTCCCTTCCCGTGTCGTACTCCAGATCAAAGCGGGCACGGTGTCGATCAGCTGCTGAAGGCGCCGCTCACTTTTGCGCAACGCGGCCTGCGCGCGCACCTCATCGTCGATGTCGAGAGAAACCCCGTACCACTGCACGACCGTTCCGTCGTCATCGCGCCGCGGCTCGACCCTGCACTCTGCCCAGCGATAGGTGCCGTCTTTTTCGCGCCAGCGAAACCGCATCGCGGAGCCGCCGCCAGTTTCGAAACAGGTCAACAACGTGCGCTGCACCTCGGGCGCATCTTCGGGATGAATCACCTCGTGCAGCAACGTTTCGATGCCCGGCTCGCCGAGCACATCAAAGTTCGCGATAACGGAGCGGAAATGGTCCTGGTATCGCTTGTTGAAGTAGACCGGCCCGCCGGTCGGCATCACACTCCAGATGCGGACCGGCACCGCGTCGATCATGTGCTGAAGTTGCTGCTCGCTCTGCCGCAACGCCGCTTCGGCGTGCATCTGATCGTCTATGTCGTGACAGAGGCCGTACCACTGGACGATGCGGCCGGCGTCATCGCGCATCGGCTCCGCCCGGCTCGACATCCAGCGATAGACGCCATCGGCACGGCGCAGGCGATAGCGCATCGCGAAGCTCGCACCGGTAGCGAAGCAACCACGGAGTGCATCGCCGAATGCTGCCGCGTCGTCCGGATGAACGGCGGCCTGTATCATCACCGCCAGCCGGCTCATGCCCGGTCGGTCCAGATCCGCTACGTCGAGGCCGAGAAAGTCGACCATGCGCCCATTGAAGAAGATCGGCTCGCCGTCGGGATCGAGCCGCCAGATGTGACTCGGGACCATGTCCACGAGTTGCGAGAGTTCCCGCTCCCGGTCGCGCAATGCTGACTCGGCCCGCTTCTGGTCCTCAATGTCTATTGTCGTGCCGTACCATTGAATGATGCGCCCCTGGCTATCGCGAAAAGGTCGTCCTGAGCTTCGAAACCAGCGATAGACGCCATCGGCGCGCCGCAGGCGATGCTCGGTATCATAGGGATCGCCGGTTTCGAGGCAATGCCGCCATCTGGCGGCTACAGGATCATAATCGTCGGGATGGACGGCTCGACGCCAGCCGAACTCATCGTCGTCTTCGGAAGTGTTGAGACCCTCATGCGTGTTGCCGAGGAACGCCAGGGTGTTTGGGCTGACATAGGTGAATCTTCCGGCGGCATCGGCTGCCCACGCGTGGCCGGGCATGCTCTCGATGATTTGCAGCGCAAGCGTTGCTTCGGGGTCGATTTCGCCAAGTGAGTTGGACGCTGCTGTCATTGGCTTCTCCTGTCGGACAAAAAAGCCTGGGGACGGTCAGCGCTTGATATAGCACTTGTTTTCAATATCTGGACAGGCGAACTCACCGCCTAAATCTAGTTCCGCCATGCCTCGGCTGCATCTCATGGAAATCCATGCATTGCGCGGAGATATCGCCGCTACGGGGGCCCTTACGATGGCCTCGCGCGAGGAGCGACGCGGATCGATGCATCAACACATATCACTGGGAATACGAGCCGGACAGGTAAGACGCTACCGCTCGTCGAAGCAGACAGCAGCCACATCGCGCCTGCGAAGAGCAGAATGCCAAATGGCGCAAGCGTGATCAGGCGCATCCCGGTCCTTTGGATGACGAAGCCGGACAACAGAACCTGATCGGTAGTTCGTACTGAACCTCAGCACAGGTCGTATTATCAGTCAGCCGGATTCAGGCGCGCGAACGTGCCGGCGCGGATCTCCGTAGTGCCGAAGACCGCCCACGAGAAAATCCACTTTGAAGTGTTTCCGGATCATCCTGTGGCAGCAATGATCGCAGAGAGCGCCCTCTTGAAGAGTTCGGTTGTCTTAACGTTCACCTATTTTGACAAGCGCAACACGCATTCGCTGTGCGCAGTTGCGAGGGTTCATGAAAAGCAACCCACTATCTTGCCGCCGGCTAACGCGGTGCGACACGCAGCCCGGCGGCATCGAAGAGATGCATGCGCTCCGGCGGCAGAGCGAGGTTGATCGGCGGCCCTTGCGATTCAACGCCCTGCTGCTTGAGAACGGCGATAAGTTTGCTGTCGCCGGCAATGGTGGCGTGGACAACTGTTTCCGGTCCCAACGCCTCGGCCAGCGTTACCCGCGCTTCCACCGATCCCTTGCCGCCATTCGAAAGTTGGATGTCGTGTGGCCGGATGCCAAGCGTCGCGTCGTCTCCCGGTTTCAGCGCGACCCCGTCGGCGGCGATCGAGGCCGACAGCCCGCCTGGACCTTCGACACGCACCTCGGCGCCGCTTGCCGAACGCACCTTCACCGGCAGCAGGTTCATCCGCGGCGCGCCGATGAAGCCGGCGACGAACAGGTTGGCCGGCGCGTTGTAGAGATCGAGCGGCCGGCCGACCTGTTCGATCCGCCCCGAGCGCATGACCACGATGCGGTCCGCCAGCGTCATCGCCTCGATCTGGTCATGGGTGACGTAGACCATCGTGGTTGCCAGCCGCCGGTGCAGGCCCGCCAGTTCAGCGCGCATGGTGATGCGCAGTTCGGCATCGAGGTTGGACAGCGGTTCATCGAGCAGAAAGGCGGTCGGATTGCGCACCACCGCACGGCCGATCGCCACGCGCTGCTTCTGGCCGCCCGACAATTGACCGGGCCGGCGGTCTAGATAGGGAGCAATTTCCAGCATGCGCGTCGCTTCCGTGATCCGCGCGTCGATCTCGGCCTTCGGCATACGAATGTTTTCAAGCCCGAAGGCGAGGTTCTGGCGCACGCTCATGTGCGGGTAGAGCGCGTAAGACTGGAACACCATCGCCAGACCGCGTTGCGCGGCCGAAACGTTAGTGACGTCGACCCCGTCGATCTCGACCTTGCCGTCGGTCGGCCGATCGAGCCCGGCAATCAACCGCAGCAGCGTGGACTTGCCGCAACCCGACGGGCCGACGAGGACCAGCATCTCGCCGTCACCGACGTCGAGGTTGATGCCGTGCAAGATCTTCATCTTGCCGTAAGCGCGATCGATGTTGGTCAGCGTTATCCGTCCCATGACATCCTCACTTCAGCCCGGTGCCGGCAATGCCGGAAGTGATGTAACGCTGCAGGAAGACGAAGACGAGGACGACGGGGATCATCGTCACCACGGTCATCGCCAGGATGTAGTGCCACTGCACGTTTAGCTGGCCGGCATAGGTGTTGAGGCCGACCTGGAGTGTGTAGAGTTCCTTGCGCGACAGCACCACCAGCGGCCACAGAAAGTCGTTCCAGCGCCAGACGACCGAGAAGATCGCCAGCACGGCGAGCGCCGGTGCTGCAAGCGGCAATACGATGCGCCAGTAGATCTGCCATTCGGAAGCGTTGTCCATGCGCGCCGCATCGAGCAGCTCGTCGGGGATGGTCAGCATATATTGGCGCAGCAGGAAGACGCCGGTTGGCGTCGCCACGGTCGGCAAAATCACGCCCCACAGCGAATCGAGCAGTCCGACGGCGCCCACCACCGAATAGAGCGGCACCAGGATGACCGACAGCGGCACCATCAGCGTACCGACGATCACAAGCATCGTCAGATCGCGACCGCGGAACTTGTATTTCGACAAGGCGAAGGCGGCCATCGAATTGGTGAGCAGCGTGATCAGCGTTGCCATTGCCGTCACAAAAACCGAATTGCGCAGATAGCGCAGGAAGTCGAAATGGACGAAGGGCTCGGTGTAATTCTCCGTCGCGAAGCCGATTTCGCGCACCGGCTGCCGGTCGGCGATGTTGACCTTCACGATATCGTTCGGCGCCTGCGGATCCACCATTTGCGCCACGATGCCGATGCGCCGCACCTCGGCCAGCACCTTGGTCGAACCATCCGGCAACTTCACCCTGTAGAGGGTCAGCGGCTTGTCGTAGCCTTCGACCCTCGCGTGTTGGCTGACATAAGGCATTATGGTCGGCGGGAACTCGGCGAGCTGTGCCGGCGTCTTGAATGACGAACCCACCAGCCAGACGGCCGGGCCGAACATGATGACAACGCCGCCGAGCAGCCACAGCCAGCTCACGATATCCGTCCAGTGCCAGCCGCGACCGCCGCGCCGGCGGGTCAGGAATGTCATCACGCCGCTCATTCGCGGGCTCCTTTCCGCTCACCCCGGCGTCCGACCTGCAGCTGAACCAAGGTGAGCACGACCAGCACCAACCCCATCAGGATCGAAGCCGCCGAAGCCAGCCCCGGGTTGCGCAGCAGGGAGGCGAAGCCGATCTCATAGATGTACTGCGTGATATAGAGGGTCGAGGTTCCCGGCCCTCCACCCGTCAGCACATAGACTTCGTCGAAGATCTGCACAGCGCGGATCAGCGCCAGTACGATAACGACAAGCAGATTCGGCATCAGCAGCGGCAGCGTGATGCGCCAGAACACCCGCGCCGGCTTCGTGCCGTCCATCTCGGCCGCTTCGTAAAGGTCGCGCGGGATCGCCTGCAATCCGGCAAGCAAGATCAGCGTATAGAAGCCCATATGTGCCCAAACCGAAACGCTGACCGCGGCGGTGAAAGCCCAGAAACGGTCTGTCAGCCAGTTGTGCGGCTCGCCGCCCAGATCATGGACGATCAGGTTGAGCAGGCCCTGGCGCTGCAGGATCCAACGCCAGATCAGGCCGGTGACGACGGGCGACAACAGCACCGGAAAGAAGAACACCGCGCGCCAGAAGCTGCGCCCGACGATCTCGCGGTTGAGGATCAACGCTGTCGCCATCGACACGACCGTCATCAGCGCCACCTGCACGACGACGAACAGGCCGGTATTGTGCACGGCCTTCCAGAAGAGATCCTCGTGGCAAGTGGCAGTGTCCAGGTAGTTGCCGCAATCGAGCAGGCGCTGATATTGCTCGAGCCCCACATAGGTTCGGTCCTGCAGGAAGTAGGCCGTTCCCGACGTGGCCGAATAGAAAAAGTTGATGATCATCGGCACCAGGACGAAAATGCCGAAGATCGCCATGTTTGGGGCGAGGAAGAACGCGGCCATGCCGCCGGTGCCCGTCGCTCGCTGCCAGAACTTCAGCGGCACGTTGACGATCGACGCCAGCCACACGACCGGCGCCGCGAGGGCGGCGCCAATCCCTGCCTTCAGTGTCGCGGCGGCGGTCACTTCGCCTCGGCAACCTTGTCGGCGATATCCTGGTCGATCCTGCCCCAGGCATCGTCGAGGCTGAGCTCGCCGGCCATCACCTGGCTGACGCGCGTCACCAGCGCGGCGAAGTAAGCGTTGGCCCACTTCCACGGCGGCAGCGCATCGGCCGCCGGCAGGGTTTCACCCGCCGCCTTGACGAACTTGTCGAGCGCCGGACCGACGTTCTTGTCGGCCGAGACCCATTTCAGCCCGCCCTTGTCTACGACGCCCTTGTGCGCGGGCAGAAACAGCGTGCGCTCGCTGAACTCTTTTACCACGTCTTCACGGGCCAGATAATCCATGACCTTGGCGACGTCCTTGGGATTCTTCGTGTATTTGATGGCGACCAGCGCCGCGCCGCCCTTCACGCCCGAACAGCCTGCGATAGCGCAAGGCGAGCCGGTCGCCACCCAGTCGAAACTATCGCCGATCTTGGTCGATAGATTGGCGACCTGCCAGCTACCCGAATAATAAAACGGGATCTGGGCGTTGATGAAGTCGTCGGCGGCCGCGCGATAGGTCGAGCCTGCCGCCGAAACCCAGGTATCCTTCAGCATCAGGCCCTTGGCGGTCCAGTCGACGAGCTTGCCGACGAAAGCCTTGGTGCCGTCGTCCACTTTCGCCGGCATGCCATCGGGGCCGATATAGTTCGCTCCGAAGGAGACATTCGGACCCGAAATGCGGTGACCGGAACGGTCGATGGCGAAGGCAGCCGGAAGCTGCTGGCTCTTCGCCACCTCGGCGGCGGCTTTGACCCAGTCGTCCCAGGTCGCCTTGTCACCGGGCAGCGGCACGCCGGCCTGTTCGAACAGCGTCTTGTTGGCGAAGCCGCCGGTGAGCGTGAGCTGGGTCATGAAACCCGGGATGGCGTTGGAGCCGTCGGGGCGCATCCAGTCCAGCCTGTCAGCGAAATTGTCCTCCCAATATTTCGGATCGGCCACCAGTGGCCTGAGATCGAGCCAGTGCTGGGCAAGCTCCTTGATGTTTGTGACGCGGGCGATGTCCGGACCCTGGCCGGCTTCGAGCTGGATGGGCAACTGCTCCTGGATCACCTTGTAGGCGACGTTGTCGAGCGTGACGTGGATGTCGGGATTGTCCTTCATGAAGCGGTTCAGAATGTCCTGGATGACATCGCCCTCGACACCGTCCGAATACCACATGATGCGCACGTCGCCGGCAAACGCGCTGGTCGATGCGAGCAGGCTGACCGATAGCGCGGCCAGCAAAGTGCGGGTCTTATTCATGCTTCGTCTCCTCCTTTAGCGGGGCGGCGCCCCGATGGTTCAAGCCTGCTACGCCCTCCTCCTCTTGAGCGTCGCAGCCGATCTCCTCCCTACTCTCTGTGCTTCATGCGCATCGCCTCACCGCGCACGGTCCAGTTGGCCGGATCGAGTGTACGTCCCTCAGCCACGATCCTTGCGTCGGCGAGGAAATGCACCGTGCCGTATTCCGGATCCTCGACGATCAACTCGCCGCCGGGACCCGACCGCACCGACAGGTCCCCAAAAACGGCAGTCCAGGCGTCGAGGGCCGGCCGATTGGCATTCTGGTCACCGAGGCGAATGATCCATGTCGTCCTGCGTCCCGCCGCCCGCAACTCGTTGCCGGCCGTCGGGCCGGCCACTACCTGCGTGAGCGGAACATCCGTCTTCAGCATGACGAAGGCGTCGCCCGATTGCGCGAACGCCCGATCGCCACCCACTTGCACGGCATCGAAGGCACGTGCGGGAAACCAGGCGTGCGTGAAGTCGGGTTGTTCATCCGAGCAGAAGAAGCTGACGACGGCGAGGTCGCGGTATTGGTGAAGCCGGGGCAAAGTGCCTGAGCCACCCCAATATGATGGTCTGCCATATCCCGACTGCAGCACTTCGCCGGGGTGGTTGATCCAGATCTGCGCATCCGGATTCTTGCCCAGCCGGGCGTGAATGACGGTCTCCTGATAACCCCATTGGTTCCAGCGGTAGCCAGCGGCGCTGCCCATCGCATGGTCGCGCGTCTTGTAGTGGTAGAGCCGCGCGAAGCGGTCTTGTCCCTGCGCAAAAGTCCATTCCCACGCCGTATCGTCGGTGAGGGAAGCAATTGCTGCCAACCCGTCCGGAACGCTCAAATCGTGATCCCGCAGGCACAATGCCAGCTGCGGCAGCGCGTGAAAGCGCATGCCGTAGTTGCCCTTGCCCCAAAGCATGCGGCAGATGCCGGATAATTCCAGGGAACGCGCGGCGCGCAGCGTGTGCTCATAGGAGCGGCCCTGCGCCCCGGTGAGGATGCCGCGATGCGCCGAGCGGGCGACGATTTCAAGCAGGCGTATGATTGCCTTGCCGGCACGTTCGGCGATGTCCTTGTCCGGGGCCAGCGCGTAAAGCGCGCACAGGCCCTTGAGGTCGATCGGGAAATAAGGCGCCGAGTTGAACTCGGCCATCTCCCATGCCTCGAAATGGTCGAGCCAGGCGCGTACACGCGCGGCTCCAACCGCGGACTGTTCGCGGCCAAGGCGGCCCGACCGCACGAACCGCACATCAGGCAACAGGCCCCCGGCAATATAGGCGGCGGTGTGGAAGAGCAGCGCGTGGTTCTCGGAGAAGTACCACTGCACATCATTGCCGGGCTCGTCCATCCAGTAGCGATAGCCGAGGATGGCGTTGTCGACGCGCGCGCGCAGGCTCGCTTCCAGCCGATCGCCATAGGCCTTGCGGCACCACAGCAGCGGCACCAGGATGAAGTCGGCGCAATCGTGACAATCCTCGATCGCCGGCAGCGTGCCAGAGATCATGGCGTCGGTCTCGGCGCCCTGCCGCCCGATCGCCAGGCGCGCCAGCGCGCGCACGGTGTCGGCCTCGGCGTGACCGGCGACCTCGCGCAGGGCTTCATCTATACGCGCGGTAAGCGTTTCCGGCGCATCGCCCTGACGGCGCGCGTGGCATATCTCGACGCCGAAGACACGCGATACGGAATGGTCTGCGACCGTCAGCGCCACCTTGAAATGGCGAAAGTCGGCCGGCAGCTGCTCGGTATCGGCGATCGGCAGCCGCGTCTGGCCCGCCGGCAGATCGAAGGCGAAGCGCACCGGCGTCTCGATCGACATGAAATCGCCTTCGATCTCGATCTCGACTTGCGCGTCGCGCGGCAGGGCCACGCCGGTGACGAGCGCCACCTCGCCGCCGTCATAGGCGGGACGGTCGAAATGCATGTCGTCAAGGGCTGCTTCCATCGCATCGGCAACGCCGCTCTCGACTTCGATCGGCAGTGCCACCGAAGCAGCCGGACCGGATAGATAATCGAGCTGGAAATAGTAGCGGGCGTCGCGCTCTGCGAGATCGTCGAACCATATCCGGACGTCGTTGCGGCCAGCCTTCAGCGCGATCTTGAAATGCTCTGCACTTTCCAGGTTGCGGCCGTAGGGCGCCATCCAGCCGGCTTCCTCGCCATTGGCAAAGAGTGTGGCGCCGCCGCATGTGCGCAGCCGCACCAGCGCCTCGCCAGTCGAGGCCGCCTCGATGGTGGTCTCGGCCCAGGTTCCAAGCACCGTCGGCCGGAACCAGAAGCCCGATAGGTCGATGCGCGGCGAGGCGAAGGGCAGCCAGATGCGCTCGGCGCCGAATTCGGCGCTGACCTGTGGTCGCTTGCCGCGTCGTTCCGCTGCGAACTGCGTGCGGCACGGATATTCATGGGGAATGAAATTCTTGTGCTTGGTCAGGAAGAAGAAGGGATCCATCTCGCCTTGCATGGGCTGGTCGGCCACGTCGTAGCGTTGCTCGGCGATAGACCCGAGCCGCCAATAGACGATTGGCTGCCCCGCCATGAGCGGCCGGCGCAGCGTAAAGTCCGTCCGAACGCTTTGCGCGGCCTCGCTCATCGCAAATCCTTCACGGCAACTGGATCGACATCGGTGTAGGCCTGGTTCTCGCCGGTCATGCCCCAGACGAAGGCATAAGGGCCGGTGCCGGCACCCATATGGATAGACCAGGCAGGCGACAGGACGACGTCGCCGTCAGCGACCATCAGGTGGCGCGTCTTGTCTGGCCGGCCCATCAGATGGATTACACGGTCGGCCTCGGCGAGGTCGAAATAGCAATAAGCTTCCATGCGCCGCTCATGCAGATGCGGCGGCATGGTGTTCCACACACTGCCCGGCGCGAGGTCGGTGATCCCCATCAGCAAGAGGCAGGACGGGGCCACTTCGGGATGGATGTACATACGCAGCGTGCGCCTGTTCGCACGGGCCTCCTCGCCGAGCACAAGCGGCCTGGCTTCGCTGCTGACGATGAGACGGTGCGCAATATCGGCGCCAGCCGGCACCGAGTTCATGTAGAAGCGTGCCGGCCTCTCCGGATCGTCGCTCTCCAGCGTCACCTCACGCGCTCCGCGTCCGACATAGACGATGTCGCGGTTAGCCACGTGAAAGCGCCGGCCGTCCACCGCGACCGTGCCATTGCCGCCGAGATTGGCGATGCCCATCTCGCGCGCGTCAAAGAAGAGCGGGGTGCCGACTTCGGCCCCGTCGCCGAATGCCAGCGGGTTGGCCAGCGGCACCGCGCCACCGACGATCATGCGGTCGACATGGGTGTAGACGAATTCGATCGCGCCAGGCCGGAACAAGCCGTCGACGAGGAACTCGGCCCTCAGCCGGTCCGTGTCCATGCCGGCAATATCGCCCGGCGACGCGCCATAGAGCGTCCGCATCATGCCGCCTCCACCTTCGACTGCAGATGACGCGCCCCTTCGGTCAGGCACAGAATGGCCAGCGCCTGCCCGTAGCCCGTCGGATGGATGGGTATATCGCGATAGAACTGCAGGTCGGCGCCCATGCGTGTGCCATAGGACACGTTCGCCACCACACCTTTGTCATCGATGTTGGCTACCACGGCTTCCAAGGCGCGGAGGCCGGCGGCACGGCACTCTGTCGAGCCGATTCCGAGCCGCGCGGCCTTCATCAACCCGTAGCCGAAGCCGGCCGTGGCGGAAATCTCCTCGTAAGATGTCGGGTCGTCGAGCAGAGTGTGCCATGCGCCCGAACCTGCCTGCACCTCGAGCAGGGCGTTGATCTGCGTGTCCAGCACGCCGAGCAGATAGGCCCGGACCGAAGGTGCAATTTCGGCGAACTCCACCAGTTCCAGGATGCCGACGGTAATCCAGGCATTGCCTCTCGCCCAACGCGCGCGGGCGAAATTGTGCCGTCCCGCGAACGTCCAGCCGTGAAACCACAGCCCTGATGCCGGGTCAGCGAGATAACGGGCGTGGACCAGGAATTGCCTTTCTGCTTCCTCGACGAAGCGACGCTGGCCGGCAGCCTGGCCGTAGGATGCGAGGAACAGCGCCACCATGAACAGCGTGTCGTCCCACAATTCGTCGTCGTTGACCCGGTCCGAAACATCATGCTGGAAACCGCCTTCGGGCGTCCGTGGCAAGGCGGTGGCCACCCGCTCGGCCCATTCGCGCAGCACCGGCTCGAAGCGCGGCTGGCGCCGGCGCCGCCACAATTCGCTTAGCGCCAAAAGGGGCGCGGTGGTGTTGACGTTCATCGCAGGGAGACCGGCAGCGATGCGTCGGTCGTACCAGGCCTCGATCGTCTGCAGCAGCCCATCGTCGCCGGTCTGCGCCCACAGCCGAATCAGCCCGTAGAGCCCGACGCCTTGCGGCCATTCCCAGCTGTCGAAGCTGACATAGTCGCCCGGCGTGCCGTCGAGATTCGGCTCATGGAACCGCCCGTCATGACGCAAGCCGGTCATGCCGGCCACAAGGCTGGCAAGCACGGAATTCAGGCGTTCGGCCGATAGCGGCATCACTCCTCCCGTTTCTCCCGCTTCATCGGAACTGTTTCACAGCCATTTTTCTTGCGCAATCTGAAAATTTTTTGCATTAATCGGATGACTTTGCCGGAGGTGACGGAGCGGATGAATATCCAGGGCAAGCGCGGCCGCCCCAGCCGCCGCATTCGACTTGAAGAGATAGCGGCGCGTTGCGGCGTGTCGGTCAGCACCGCCTCCCGTGCGCTGAGCGGCGTCGGCGGCGTGAGGGACGAGCTTCGCACCAGGATCATCGAAACGGCGAAGTCGATGAACTATGCCATTCCCGCCTCGGTTGCCGGCCGCAAGGTCATCCTGGCCGCAAGCAGCGTGGCAATGGTGGACAGTGCCCGCAATCAGTTCACCTACCATGTCCTTGATGGACTCAACGAGCGCGCCCGGTTGCTGGGCGTCGAACTCGTGACCCGGCCGGTTTCGGCGCCCGAGGACGAAATAGCGCTGCTGCGTGAATCCGAGCGCGACGACAGCGTCGCCGGCTGCCTGTTTCTGACGCTGGACGATGACGATGTGCTGACGCTGACAGCCGGATTCGCCAAGCCGATCGTGCTCGTCAACGGCGACGATCCCTCGATGCGCCATTCGAGCGTGACGCCCTGCAATCGCTCTGCCGCCATGCTTGCGGCGCAGCATCTGATCGGCCTCGGCCACCGCCGCATCCTGTTCCTGATGCGGCGTGGCCGGCGCACGATCGAGCGGCGCTACGAAGGTTGGCGCGACGCGCTGATCACAGCCGGAATTGCCGGCTTCGACGACTTCGTGGTTGAGGTGCAGGACTGGCTGCCGGGACTTGCGAGCAGGGCCGTGACCGAGCGCATCGCGGCCCGTGGCCTCGATTTCACCGCCGTGCTGACGGCCGGCGACAGCTTGGCGTTTGGTGCCATCGCCGGCGTCCAGGAGGCCGGATATTCGGTGCCTGGCGATGTGTCCGTGGTCGGTATGGACGACTTGCCGCTCGCTGCCTTCTGCAACCCGCCGCTGACGGCGATGCACATTCCCATGCGCGAGATCGGATCGGCGGCGCTTAGCCTGCTGCTCGACGATATGGCCCATTCGGGGTCGCCGCCGCGTCGCGTCGAACTTGCCTGCAATCTCGTGGTGCGCCAGTCGACGGCACCAGCCCGAAGCGGCGCCGGCGGTCATCAACTGGCCTCTTGAGCGCGCGACTTGCCGCCAGCGAAAAGCAGCGGCAAACCCTCTTGCGTCTGCAGTTCAAGGACACGTCCAAGCAGGATCATATGGTCGCCAGCCGGGAAGCGGTCGGCGACGCTGCATTCGAACCGCGCCAGTGCGCGCGGCAGCAATGGCACGCCGTGCTCGCTCCACGACAGGTCAAGATCGGCAAAGTCCGTCCCCGACTTCGAAAAACGCCAGCACAGATCGATTTGATCTTCCGCCAGCACGTGAATGGCGTAGTGCGCGGAATTGGCGAAGGCTTCGAACCGGCGCGAGTGGCGGCCGATAGACCAGAGCACCAGCGGCGGATCGAGCGACACGGATGAGAAGCTGTTGGCAGTGATTGCGACCGGGCCGTCGGCCGTGCCGGTGGTGACGACCGTGACGCCGGTGGCGAAGCGCCCGAAGGCATTGCGCAAAAGGCGTGGATCGCACACGACATGCTCCATCAGCGGCGCTCCCCCGTTCCCAATGGTGTCGCCGGGGTCCGTTCCGGCACACGGCCATAGGCGTGCGGGAGCGAGCATGTCTTGAGCTGGGGCAGCACCTTGGTGCCGAAATGACGCGCCTCGTCGAGATGCGGGTAGCCGGAAAAGATGAAGGCGCGGATCCCCAACTTCATATACGCTTCGATTTCCGACAGAACCTGATCGGCCGAGCCCACGAGCGCCGCGCCGCAACCAGAGCGCGCCCGCCCGACGCCCGTCCACAGATGCGGCTCGACATAGCCTTCGGCATCGGCGATCTGGCGGTTCCTGGCTTGGTGCGATACGCCGAGCGATCGGGCGTCGAGCGCGCGCTCGCGGATCGCCCTGCCCTGCTCGTCGTCCAGCTTCGAAACCAGCTCCCGGGCATATTCCTTTGCCTCGGCCTCGGTATCGCGCACGATCATGTGGACGCGCAGGCCGTAGTCGAGCGTCCGCCCATGGCGCTCGGCGCGTTCGTGGACGGCCTTCATGCGGCCGGCAAGTTCCTCCCTGGTTTCCGGCCACATCAGGTAGACATCGCACTGTTCGGCGCAAAGCTCGAGCGCGTCGGGCGAATAACCGCCGAAATAGAGCAGCGGGCCGCCATTTTGCTGATAGGGCTTCGCTGGCGCCGTCGAGAGTCCTTTATAGCGATAGACCTCGCCCTCAAAATCGATGCTGTCCCTGGTCCAGGCCTGGCGCAGGATCTGCACAACCTCGCGCGAACGCTGATAACGGTAGGCGCTGTCGGCTGTCTCGCCCGGAAAGTCCGACGAAATGATGTTCACCGTCAGCCGGCCTTCCAGCATGTGATCCAGCGTCGCAATCGTGCGCGCCAGCATGATCGGCTGCATCTCGCCGCAGCGCACAGCGGCGAGCAGATTGATCTTCGAGGTGATCGGCGCGCAGCCGGCTACGAAGCTCAGCGTGTCCTGGCCGACCTGATAGGACGACGGACACAAGATGTTGCGGAAACCTAGTTCCTCGGACGTCTTCACGATCTCGGAGCAATGCGCCCAGCTCGAGCGCAACGCGCCGTTCGGCACACCGAGATAGCGATGGTCGTCCGAGCAGAGTGCGGCGAACCACGAGACTTCGGCTGCATCGAGATCCGGCGAGGTGATTGGGACGATGCTCATTGCCACTCTTCAAAAAAGAAGCCCGGGCCATTCTTCAAAGAGGTCCGGAGCTGCGAATAGGGCTTGCGTAGCATTCGTTTTGGTGTAGATCAATACTGTATCAATTTGAGCCAAACCCGAAACCGGGATGTGATTGGACACCGGATGCATTTGACAAGGGCGGACCCCGGCCACCGATCCAGCCAGATGCGTGGGCCCTTGCCTGTGCACTTGCAGACCAGCGAAATGCTGATCCGCGAAATCGCGGCCGGACGGCTGGCCGACGGGGCGCGGCTGCCGCCCGAGCGCGAGATGGCCGCGAGCCTCGGGATTGCCGTCGGCACGCTCAGGCGGGCGCTGGCAGATTTGACCGAAAAGGGCCTTCTCGACCGCATCCAGGGCTCGGGCAACTATGTGCGGGCGCGCGGCGACTNTTGCTCGGGGTCTATGCCTTTTTTCGCCTGGAGCGCATCGGCGGTGGCGGCCTGCCGAGCGCCGACGTGCTGTCCGTCGAGCGACTGCCCAAGCCCGCCGACCTGCCCCAATTCGGCGGCGCCGGCGAAGCCCACCGTATACGCCGGCTGCGGCGGCTCGACGGCGAGCCGGCCGCGGTCGAGGAGATCTGGCTGGACGTCAGCCGCGCCGAGCGGCTCAAGCGCCAGGATTTGTCGGAATCCCTCTATCTCCACTACCGGCTCGCGCTCGGCTTTTCGATCGTTCGCGCCGAAGACCATGTTGCCGTCGCACCCGCCCCGGACTGGGCCCCGCTCGAATTCAGGCCACCGCCGGGGACGGTCGTGGGGTTCATAGAACGTATCGCCTGGGCTGGCGACGGCGCCAGCGCGGAATATTCCCGCAGCTGGTTCGATCCGGGCGCGGCGCGGTACGTCACGCGTTTCAGATAGGCCGGAGGAAGACGCAGCGTGACCAGATCATCGATCGGCTACGGCATCATCGGCTGCGGCATGATGGGCCGCGAGCATATCCGCAACATCACTCTGTTGCCCGACGCGCATGTGGCCGCGATCGTCGAGCCGGACCCCGGCATGTTGGCGGCGTCGCTGGCGACGGCGTCGGGCGCGCGATCGGCGGCATCGATCGCCGAACTGCTGGCCATGGATGAGGTGGACTGCGTCTTGATTGCCAGCCCCAACCACCAGCACCTCGGTCAGATGGAGCAGATCGCCGCACTTCGACCACTGCCGGTACTGGTGGAAAAGCCGCTCTTCACCGAGGGCGCCGACGAGGGGCGGATCGCGGCGTTGAAAGCTCGGCTTCCGCTCGTCTGGGTGGCCATGGAATATCGCTATATGCCCCCCGTCGCCGTATTCGTCGAGCAGGCGCGCCACGCCACCGGCGGCATCCGCATGCTGACGATCCGCGAGCATCGCTTCCCGTTTCTGGCCAAGGTCGGCGACTGGAACCGCTTCAACCGCAACACCGGCGCACGTTCGTCGAGAAGTGCTGCCACTTCTTCGACCTGATGCGGCTGATCCTCGGATCGGACCCCGTCCGCGTGATGGCGAGCGCTGGACAGGCCGTAAACCATCTCGACGAACGCTATGGCGGTGAGAGGCCGGATATCCTTGACCATGGCTATGTGCTGGTTGATTTCGCGAGCGGCGCGCGCGCCATGCTGGAACTGTGCATGTTTGCCGAGGGCAGCCGCTACCAGGAGGAACTCTGCGCTATCGGCGGCGACGGAAAGATCGAATGTCTGGTGCCCGGACCAGGCCGTTTCTGGCCGACCCACCTTGGCCCTGCGCCAGTGCCCCAGTTGATCGTTAGTCCGCGCAATCCGCCTGGACCACGACTGCTGGAGATTCCCGTCGACCCCCGGCTGCTCGAGGCAGGCGACCATAACGGTTCGACCTATTTCGAGCACGCCCGCTTCACCGCTGCGGTGCGCGGACAGAGCAAGGTTGAAGTGACCTTGCAAGACGGCTGGTGGGCCGTCGTCATGGGTCTCGCCGCCCAGAGATCGGCCCGCGAAGGCCGCGCCATCGAACTCGCCGGTGAATTCGCCTTGCCGACCTAAGGCCGACCACGCATTCAGCGGACCACCGAGTCAGATGCGCCGACCAGTTTCGGCGTCGAACAGATGCGCACAGGCGCGGTCGATTTCGATCCGCACTCCTTCGCCTTGCTTGAGCACAAGCCTTTCTCGGAACAGGCAGGAGATTTCTTCACCGGAGCAGTCGACCCTGGTGAAGATTTCCGAGCCTGTCGCCTCGAGAAGCGTGATCGTGCCCGGCACGCCTTGCCCCGTCGCCCGGATATGTTCCGGACGAATGCCGTAGACGAGTTCGCGTCCTGCGGCATCCGCCGGCTGGGCGCCTTCCGGCAACGGCAGGACCAACCCGCCGGCGCTGCGGAACACGCCCNGTCCTGCGGCATCCGCCGGCTGGGCGCCTTCCGGCAACGGCAGGACCAACCCGCCGGCGCTGCGGAACACGCCCTCCTCGATGCGGCCGGCGATGAAGTTCATGGCGGGCGAGCCGATGAAACCGGCAACGAAGAGGTTGGCCGGATGGTCGTAGAGGTCCAGCGGCGCGCCGATCTGCTCGACCAGGCCGTCATGCAGCACGACGATCTTGTCGGCCATCGTCATGGCCTCGATCTGGTCGTGCGTGACATAGATCGTCGTGGTACCCAGCCGCTGGTGCAGGGCCTTGATTTCGCCGCGCATCTGGACGCGCAATTTGGCATCGAGGTTGGAGAGCGGCTCGTCGAACAGGAAGACCTGTGGGTCGCGTACGATCGCGCGGCCCATGGCGACGCGCTGGCGCTGGCCGCCAGAAAGCTGGCGCGGATAGCGGTCAAGCAACTTTTCCAGGCCAAGAATGCCGGCTGCCTTCCGGACCCGGCCAGCGGTGTCGGCCGGATCGGCTCTCTTGATCTTGAGGGCAAAGCCCATATTGTCGGCCACAGTCATATGCGGATAGAGCGCATAATTCTGGAACACCATGGCGATGTTCCTGTCCCGTGCCCGCAGATTGTTGACCATACGCTCGCCGATGGCGATCTTCCCGCCGGAGATCGTTTCAAGGCCTGCGATCATGCGCAGCAGCGTCGATTTTCCGCATCCCGACGGGCCGACCAGGATGACGAATTCGCCGTCGGCGATATCGACGCTGACGTCGTGAATGATCTTGGTGGCCCCGAAGGCCTTCTGCACGTTGTTGATCGTTACCGATGCCATTGGAAATTTCCTGGAAAAAGAGTGATGTCTGGGCGCCCCTCAGCCGCCCTTGACGGCGCCGGCGGTCAGCCCCGCGACGATCTGCCTTTGCGCGAACATGGTCAGGATCAGCACCGGCAACGTCACCACCAGCGCCGCCGCGGCGAGCGGCCCCCAGCTGACCTGCTCGTAGGACAGCATGTTGTAGACGGCGACCGGGAGTGTGCGCGTCTCACGGCTGGCGAGCACCACGCCGAAGACGAAATTGTTCCACGAGAAGATCACGGACAGGATGAAGGCGACGACGATGCCCGGCTTGGCGATGGGCAGGGCAACCAGCCGGAAAACCTGCCAGGAGCTGGCGCCGTCGATGTTGGCCGCCTCTTCCAGTTCCATCGGCGTGGTCTCGAAATAGCCGATCATCACCCACACCACGATCGGCACCGTCACCACCAGATGGATGATGATCTGCGGCCACAGCGTGCCGAGTATCCCGATCCATTGGAACAGCAGAAACAGCGGGATGAGATAGGATAGCCCAGGCGTCATGCGGGCGATCATGATGACGACCGCCGATCGTTCAGCCTTGAGCCGTGCGATGCCATAGCCGGCCGGTACGCCGATCAGCAGGGCCAGCAAGGTCGCCGTGCCGGTCACCAGAACCGAATTCCAGAGATAGAGCAGGAAATTGTTCTCCTCGAACACCTTTACATAGTTCGACCAGGCGAAGCGTTCGGGGATCAGGATCGGCGGATAGGCACCGTTGTCGATCTCGAATTTCAGCGACAGCGAGATCATCCAGAGGAAGAACAGGATCGCCGGCGAGACGAAAACCAGGGCAGCGAAAAACAGACCGATCTGGTTGAGCAGCCGTGAACTCATCTATTTGCCCTCCGTATCGATCCACTGCGAGCGTTGGCGCAGCATCAGCAGGACAAACGACAGGGCCACGATGACAATGAAGAACACCACGGCCATGGCCGAGCCGTAGCCGATATCGTAGTAGGAGAAGGCGGTGTTGTAGAGATAGATGTTGATGGTCTCCGACGCCGTTCCCGGCCCGCCCTGGGTCATCGCGTAGATGATGTCGAAGCTCTTCAGCGCATCGATGGTGCGGATGATGACCGCGATCATCAGGAACGGCGCGATCATCGGCAGAGTGAGATAGCGGAATTGCTGCCAGGCATTAGCGCCGTCGATCTCGGCGCTTTCGAAGGGCTCGCGCGGCACCGAGGCCAGCCCGCCAAGCACGATCAGCATGACCAGCGGCGTCCACTGCCAGGTCTCGACCGCAACCAGCGACGGGATGACCGTGTTGGCGTTGAATATCCATTCCTGAGCCGGGATGCCGACTAGCGACAGCAGGTAGTTGAGCACGCCAAGCTGAGGATGGAACATCATTGTCCAAACCAGTGCGACGGCAACGGGTGTCGCCATCATCGGCATGACGAAGACGCCGCGCAGCAAGCCGCGCAGCGGAAACCTGGCATCGAAGATCAGGGCGGCCAGAGTGCCCAGCAGCATCGGCGCTGCAACCGAGAGGAAGGTGTAGGTCAACGTATGAACAAGGGATTCCCAGAAACGTGGGTCGCTGGCCAGGCGGAGATAGTTTTCCATCCCGGCAAAGCTCCGCGACTGGCCGAGCGTCCAGCGATTGACGCTCATCCACAGGGTGAAAGCCCAGGGGAAAACGATGACGGCGCCGACGACGACGAGTGCGGGGACAACGAAAGGCCAGTAGTTGGGAGCCAGCCGGATCGTCTGGCTCCCGTCGATAACCGGCATCGTCACCCCGGTCTGTTCTGGGGTGGTGGCCGACATCAGCCCTGCTCGCTCCTGTCGAGAACCGGCTGGAACTGTTCGGTGGCCTTCTTCAGCTCCGCGGCGGGATCGGCGCCGGCAATCATGTTGGTCAGCGCCACGCCATAGATGTCGCGGAATTCCGTGACCGGGATGATGACCGGCAGTGCCAGCCGACTGATATTGCCCGAGCCGACCACGGCATCAAGCCAGCTTGCCGGCATGGTGACGCCTTCGCGCACCTTGGGATCCTCCAGCACGGATTTGCGGAACGGAACGCCGGCGCCGGCCTGCAACAGCCGTGCACCCATGGTTGGCGATACCGCCCACTGGCAGAACAGATAGGCAGCCTCCTTCTTCTCGCTGGCGGCGGTAACGCCAATCCCGTCGCCGAAGGTGCCCGAGGCATGCGCCTTGGGACCCTTGGGCATCACGCCATAACCGACCTTGCCGACCACCCTCGATTTTTCCGGATTTTCCATCGGCGGGGCAAAACCCACGCCGTCGAGCCACATGCCGATCTTGCCCTGCAGGAAGGCCGACTGTGCTTCGGCCCAGTTGAACCCGGTAACGCCCGGAGGGGCGGACTTGGTCATCAATCTTTGATAGAGTGCGGCAGCCTCGATCGCCTCGGGAGCCTCGGTGCGCAGCTTGCCCTTGTCATCTAGCGGCGTCATGTCGTAGCCGAGCATCAGCGACGTCCACACCGGCGTGTTTGCGTTCTTGAGCCCGCGGGCGACGAAGCCGTATGTATTGGTCGAGGGGTCGGTCAGCGCTTCGGCGGCTGCCACCAGTTGTTCGAAGGTCTCTGGGTATTTGAGGCCCTTGGCCTCGAACAGCTCCTTGTTCCAATACAGGATCCAGTAGTCCACCGAGAACGGTAGCGAGCGCAGCACGCCCTGGCCGTCCTTGGCAAACAGCATGCCGGCTTCGGCGAAGTCGCTTTCGACCAGCGCCGGGTCGGTGAGCGACGGATCGGCGAGATAGCCGGCGATGTCGGCCAGCCAGCCACCCTTCTCGAACTGGCGCTTCTGCACGTGGTAGCTCAGATGCACGACGTCGAAGCTCGGCTTGCCCGAGCTCAACTCGATCACCGTCTTCTGGCGCTGCTGCTGCTCGGGCGTTGCCTCGGCATTGACCTTGATGCCGGTCAGTTCCTCGAACTCGGCGAGATATTTCAGGATGGTGTCGCTGCGCGGGCTTTTCACCAGATTGACGTCAAGCGTCGTCCCGGCAAAGCGTTTCCAGTCAACGCCTGCGGCAAAGCCGGGGCGAAGCCCCACAAGGCCGGCCGCGGTTAGCGCCGCGGTTCCGGCAAGGAGTTGCCTCCTGGTTGGGTTGAACAGATTGGACGACATTTCTTCCTCCCGGTTGCTGTCGTTGTGGATGCGCCGCGAACCGCGGCGCGGCTATATTTTCTCAGATCTGGAGCGCCAGCCGGCGCGCATTGTCGATATGCAGACTGATCGCTTCAACCGCTTTTTGCGGATTGCGGCTCTCCATGGCTTCGATGACCGCCAAATGTTCGCGCATCACCGGCACCACACGACCGTCGATGCGGAAACGCTCCTGGTGGATCAGCCGGATTTTCACCGAGTTGACCAGATAGGCCTTGGCGATAATCTCGTTGCCGAGCGCATTGATGAAGGTGTCGTGCATCGCCCAGTCGATGTTCTGAGCCTTGGCTTCCATTTCCGGCGTCGGCGCCTGCCCGAGAGCTTGAGCCAGCATCTCTTCATGTTCGCGCCGCATGCGGGCAAGTTCGGCATCAGAAGCGCTGGTCGTGAATAGCGCCACTGCCTCGCGTTCCATGAACAACCGAAACTGAAATGCCTCGCGGATCAGATTGATGTCAATATGCGCGATCTGCATGCCGCGCTGCGGGATGGTGGTCAGCAGTCCCTCGGCCTCGAGACGCGGGACGATCTCGCGAATGGCACCCAGCGGCAGCCCGGTGAAAGCGACCAGTTCGCGCTGTGACACGAACTGCCCCGGCCGCAGATCGCGGGCCAGCAAATGCCGCGTGAAGCTGGCATAGGCCTTCTCCCGGAGAGTGATCGGTTCGCTGCCGTCTTCCACTTCAGCTCGCTTCCTTGTCGGTCAGCCCGGCCTTGTCGGTCAGGCCGCCTCTGTCGCAAACAGCCTGTCGTAGGCAGCGGCAAGCTGCCGCTGCCCCTGCGGATCGATCGCCTCTAGGGGCGGGCGGACCGCCAGCCAGCGCTCGTCGCCGGTCTTGCGCGCGACCATGACCTTCACCGCCGGCGTGACCGGGTATTTGAGCAATTCGAGCACGAAGTCTTCGACGCGTGGGTCGTCGCCCCCGTTTTCGACCATTGCCCGGATTTCGCCGGTAACAAAATTAGCCATGCCGGAAATCGCGCCCTGTCCGCCGCGGCGCACGCTTCTCGCCAGATGCCGTTCGTCGCCGATGAGGATCACCAGATCGCCGTGCGCCTCAAGCAGCGCCTCACTGTAGCTCCAGTCCCCGCCGGAATCCTTCACCCCGGCCACCACAGCGGGAAAAGCGGCGCGCAGCCGGCCGATCAGCCCAAGCGGGAGCGGCACCATGGTGACTGAGGGGATGTTATAGAGCAGCACGTCGCGCGCCAGCGGACCGAGTGCGGCGAAGACGGCGGAAAACCATCCGAACAGCCCGTCCTCGCCGACATTCTTGAAGTAGCTCGGCGGAGCGAGCAGAATGTTGCGAACGCCGCGCTGCAAAGCGTGCCGGGCCTGATCGGCGGCATCTTCGGCTGCATCGACCAGCACTCCGGCGACGAGCTGATGTGGCGGAATACCGGCCGCCAGCATGGCCTCGGTGACGATCCGTCGCTCGTCGGTGCCGACTGAGGCTCCTTCGCCGGTGGTGCCGAACAGCGTCGCGCTGCTGCAGCCGGCGCCAAGGCAGGCTCGGGCATGCGCGATCATCGGCGCGAGCGCTATCTGCCCCGACGGGTCGAAGGGTGTGGTCAGGGCAACCGAAAGACCAAAGCGGGAAGCCAATGCGATCTCCGTTGAAATCAATGTGGACGTAGCGTTAGCACGCTAACATGTCAGATGTAAACGGGTGATCTTGCCAACTCGGCATCGCCGAACGGCGCTGCCGCGGCAGCGCCATCGCCGATCATTTTCCGCCACTCGAACATCACATATGCAGCTGTCCCCGAGCCTCTGCGGGATTGGCTGGACGAGGCAGCCTAAGCTCGATCAAGTGGCGACGAGGTGGCCGTCGCCAACATCTTCGAGCTTGAGTTTCCGGGGCTCGTCACCGATGCGCCGCACAGCGCTTGGAATTTCGCTGTCCAAACGGGCGAACCTGGCGCGGCGCCGGCCTGGATCGGGAACCGGAACGGCTTCGATCAGCCGCTTTGTGTAAGGATGGCGCGGGTTGGAGAAGATCTGGTCGCGGGTGCCCATCTCGACGATCTGCCCCAGATACATTACCGCCACGCGATCGGAGATGTTCTCGACCACCGCCATGTCGTGCGAGATGAAGAGATATGCGACGCCGAATTCGCGCTGCAGCTCCTTCAGCAATCTTAACACGCGCGCCTGCACCGACACGTCGAGAGCAGAGACGCTCTCGTCGGCAATGATCAGCTTTGGTCGCAGCGCCAGCGCCCGTGCAATGCAGATTCGCTGGCGCTGCCCGCCGGAGAATTCGTGGGGATAGCGCTCCATCTGGTCAGCGGAGAGGCCGACGCGTTCGAACAGAGCGGCGATCTGTGCATGCCGTTGCTCTCTGTCGCCGAGGCCGTGGATCAGCAGAGGCTCGGCGACGAGATCGCCGACCCGCATGCGCGGGTCGAGGGACGCGAAGGGATCCTGAAAGATCATCTGCACATTGCGGCGGACAGCCTTGCGCTCCTTGCGGCTGAGCGCCGACAGGTCGTGGCCGCCGATTGAAATGCTGCCGGTGAAGGGCACCAGTCCGGCGATCGCCTTGGCCGTCGTCGACTTGCCGCAGCCCGATTCGCCGACCAGCGACAGGGTTTCGTGCGGCGCGATCGAGAAACTCACGCCTTCGACCGCGTGCACCCTGCGGTCAACGCGGCCGAAGAAGCCGCCGTGCAGGTCGAAGCGGACGTGAAGATCGCTGACAGATACAAGCTCGGCCGGCATGTTGGCGGCATCTTGTCGGTCTTCGGCCGTCCGTCCGCCGCCGATACGCGGCACGGCGGCCAGAAGCTCGCGTGTATAGTCGGCCTGCGGGCGATTGAAGATGTCAGCCGCCCTGCCCTGCTCGACCATCCGGCCGTCGCGCATGATGATGACGCGGTCCGCCATCTCGGCGACGACGCCCATGTCGTGCGTGATCAGGATAACACTGGTGCCGTGCTCGCGCTGCAGGTCGCGCAGCAGCTCCAGCACCTCGCCCTGAACCGTGACATCGAGGGCAGTCGTCGGCTCATCGGCGATCAGCACGTCCGGGTTCAGGGCCAGAGCCATGGCAATCATCACGCGCTGGCGCATGCCGCCTGAGAGTTCGTGCGGATAGTGCTCGAGCCGCCGTTCGGCATCCGGAATTCGGACTGCCTTCAGCGCCTCGAGCGCCCTCAGCCGCGAGTTGGAGCGCGACATCGAGGTGTGTGCCTCGATCGCCTCCGTGAGCTGACGGCCGACGGACAGAACCGGATTGAGCGATGTCATCGGTTCCTGAAAGATCATGGCAATACGGTCGCCGCGGATGCGGCGCATACCGCTCTCGCTGAGAGCCGCGAGATCCTGATTGCCGAGCCGGATGGAGCCTGATCCGATGCGTGCCGCCGGCTGCGGCAGCAAGCCCATGATGGCCAGCGCCGTCATCGACTTGCCGGAACCGGACTCGCCGGCGATGCAAAGCGTTTCGCCGCGCATCAGGCCGAATGTCAGGTCGGAAACGACGTCGCGCTCGCCCTCCTCGCCGCGCACGGCGACGCTCAGACCTGAGACGCTGAGTACCGGCCTGACAGAGCCACTCTCCGCGGCGGCCTGCCCGGATCGTTTGATGTCCTCCACCTTCATTCAAAGACGCAGCGGGGGAAGTAGAACGAAACCACCCAGTTGGGCATGTCGACGATCTCGCTGATGCGCAGGTCACCGCAAACCGAGACGAGCATATAGGCATCTACCGGATCCATGCCGTAGCGGCCGGAGAGCAGGTCGATCATCTGGGAAACGGCGCTCCTGGCGCCGTCCATCAGATCCGGCCCGATACCGGTTGTCACCTCGTAGCCCTTGGCGTCGAGATGCCGCGACACCGGACCGGGCGTTGTGAAACGCGGCGTCCGCAGCCGGGCATCCTTGACCAGATCGAGCGTCAGCACGGCGTTCATGGGGCTCTCGATCGCCGTGCCGCAGACCTCGCCGTCACCCTGCGCGGCGTGCGTGTCGCCGACCGAGAACAACGCGCCCGCGACCTCTACGGGCAGGTAGAGAACCGTGCCGGCGGCGAGATCGCGGATGTCCAGATTGCCGCCCACGCGCCGCGGCGGGACCACCGAATGCAGACCCGGCTCAGCCGGGGCACTGCCGATGGTGCCGGCGAAGGGCTTGAGCGGCACCCGGCCGCTCTTGCCGAACAGCGCCGGTTCGAGCGAGGCGGCGTCGTACTTCCAGATATTCAGTGCCGGTTGAGTGAAGTCATCCGCCAGCAGACCGAATCCCGGGATATTCGCCGTCCAGCCGAAGCCGGACGGCTTGAACGCCTCGATGGTGATTTTCAGGGCATCGCCCGGCTCTGCCCCTTCGACATAGATTGGCCCAGTGACCGGGTTCACCTTGGCAAAGTCGAGCAAAGCAACGTCGTCGACGGTGCTCTCCATCGTCAGCTGCCCGCCGGACGAGTCCAGGCACTGGAACTCGATCGTCGACCCTGGCGCCACCCGTTCGGTCGGGACAAAGGAATTGTCCCAGCCGAAATGATGGTGGCGCCCGTGGATGGTGTAGTCGCAGTTATTGCACATCGGTCACATACACATTGTCGTAGTTGATCGGGATGTGGACCGGGTCGACGTAGAGGTTGTCGGCACCACCCATGCGGGTTGATTTCATGGTGAAACGCTGCTCGTTGAAGACCGGTGCCCAAGGCGCGTCTTCCATGATCTTGCCGTAGATCTCGCTCCACATCTTGGCGCGTTCGCCAGCCTTGGCCGGGTCGACGATTGAGTCGGCTTCGGCCGCCTTGGCGTCGAGCTCCTTGTTGCAATACCACGACCAGTTCCAGCCGCCCGGGACGGCACCAGCGCAGCCGAGGATCGGGCCGTAGAAGTTCGACGGATCGGGGAAGTCGGCGATCCAGGCCATGCCGCCGGACCAGATCATCGGCGCACCGGCCTTGTCGCCGCCGGCGGCGATGACGTTGGCCTGCGCGAGCGACTGGATGCTGGCCTTGATGCCGACCGCCGCCAGATCCTGCTGAATGGCCTGCGCGATGCGCGGGTTGGGATCGGTGTTCATGGCAAACAGCTGCGTGTCAAATCCGTCGGGATGCCCGGCCTCGGCAAGCAAGGCCTTGGCCTTGGCCAGGTCATAGGGATAGCCCTTGAATGCCTTGTCATAGCCGGGCATCGACGGCGGCAACGGCTGATTGGCCGGCACCGCACGGTTGTTGATCAGCTGGACGATGCGGTCCTTGTTGATCGCCATGTTGACCGCCTGCCGCACCTTCACGTTGTCGAAGGGCGCCATGGTGGTATTCATGGTGATATAGCCGGTGTGCAACTGGCCGCCCTCGACGACACGGGCCTTCTGCTCGGGATCGGCCATCACCTCCTGGAATTTCGCCGGCGGAATGCCGTCGCCGGGAACGTCGATCTCGCCTTTCTGGAGCCGCAGCAGCGCCACGATCGGCTCCTGGCCGATCTCAAAGGTGATCTTGTCGAGATGCGGCAGACCCTTGTGCCAGTAATCCGGGTTGCGCTCGAAGACCACGCGCTGGCCGAGCGTCCATTCGGCGAGCTTGAAGGCGCCGGTTCCGACCGGATGTTTGCCGAAGTCCGCACCGTATTTTTCGACTTCTTCCTTCGGCACGACATGCGAGAAGTTGATCGCCATGACATGCAGGAAGGTGGCGTCGGGCCGGGTCAGCTCGAACTTGATCGTGTAGGGATCGACGACGGTTATGCCCGCCAGGCTTTCCGCCTTGCCGGCAGCGACGTCGTCATAGCCTTTGATCGAGCCGAAGAAGCCGGCACCCGGGCTCTGTGTCTTTGGATTGGTGACCCGATCGAGCGAATATTTCACGTCGTCGGCGGTCATCTCGCGGCCATTGTGGAACTTCACTCCGTGGCGCAGCTTGAAGGTGAAGGTCTTGCCGTCGGGCGCAATCTCGTAGCTCTCGGCAAGGTCGGGCCGCAGGTTGGTGGTGCCCGGCTCGTAGTCCATCAGCCCGTCGAACAGGCTCTTGATCATCGACCAGTTCTGCCAGTCATAGCCGATGGCCGGATCGAGCGTGGCGACGTCGTCCTTGTAGGTGATGGTGATCGCGCCGCCCTGCTTGGCATTCGGATCGACGGCGTCTTCGGCGCGTACGCTTGTCATGCCAAGCACCAGCGCAAGCGCCGATGCCGCCACGGTCGATATCAGATATTTTCTCATGTCATGTTCCCTTTCTCTGGTTTTCTTGGTTTTCATCTGAGCTTGATGCGTGGATCGATGAACGGTGCGACAGTGTCGGCCAGGAGATTGCCGAGCACGATGGCAAAGGCCGAAACCAGGGTGACCCCCATGATGATCGGAATATCGATGCGCTGAATGGCCTGCCAGGCTAGCTGGCCGATGCCTGGCCAGCCGAACACGCTTTCGACAACCACGATGCCGCCCATGAAGATGCCGATGTCGATGCCGATCATGGCGATGACCGGCAGGATGGCGTTGGGCAGCGCGTGCCGGAAGATAATGGCGCTGCGTGCAAGACCCTTGGCACGCGCGGTACGCACGTAATCCTGGCGCAGCACGTCGATCATCGACGAGCGCATCATGCGGGCGTACCAGCCGGCACCGAGAATTCCCATGGTCAGCGACGGCAGCACCAGATGACGCCAGGTGCCGTAACCGCCGATCGGGAACCAACCGAGCCGCACCGCGAACACATAAAGCAGCAGCAGGCCGACAACGAATTGCGGCGCCGAGACGCCGACGAAGGAGGCGACCATCAGCGACTGGTCGGTGGCGGTGCCACGCTTGACGGCGGCGATGAGGCCCATCGTCAGCCCGATCACGACTTCGCAGGCAATGGCGCCGACCATCAGCAGCAGGCTTGCCGGCAGCCGCGAGACGATAAGCTCCGTGACCTCCGAGCGCTGAATGTAGGAGCGTCCCAGATCGCCGCTGAGCAGACTGATCAGATAGTGCCAATACTGGACGACGAAGGGCTGATCGAGGCCGAGCTGCCGGCGGATGTTTTCGACCGTCTCGGGCGTGGCGCTGCGGCCGGCGATCTGGCGGACGGGATCGGCGGGCAGCAGATAGAGCAACGCAAAGGTGATCAGGGAGACGCCGAGCAAGATGAGCACGGACTGGACAACGCGGCGGCCGAGATAGGCGATCATGCCCGCCCCCTTTGCGTCGGATCGAGGATGTCGCGCAGCGCATCGCCGACCAGGTTAAAGGCTAGCGCCAGCGCCAGGATCGCCGCACCCGGAAAGAAAACCAGCCAGGGCGCTGCCTGAAAATAGGTTTGGTTTTCGAAGATGATGTTGCCCCAGGAAGCAGTCGGCGGTTGCACGCCGATGCCGAGATAGCTGAGCGTCGCTTCAAGAAGCACCGTCGTCGAGATGCCGAGCGTGCCCCAGACGATGATCGTCGGCAAAAGGTGCGGCAGGATATGACGAAACAGGATGCGCGGGGCGCTTGCGCCGATGGTGCGCTCGGCATCGATGAACTCGCGCTCGGAGAGCGAACTTGTCTCGGTGTAGATGACGCGGGCGGTCTGCACCCAGTTCACCAATGCGATCACCATGGCGACGATCCATAGGCTCGGCTGGAGCACCGCCGCCAGGCAGATGGCGAGCAGCAGCGCCGGGAAAGCCATCATCAAATCGGTGAAACGCATAAGCGCGCTGCCGATCCAGCCGCGGAAATAGCCGGCCGTGATGCCGACCAACGTGCCGATCAGAAGCGCCACGCCATTGGCGACGATGCCGATGATCAGCGACGTGCGCGCGCCGAAAAGGAGACGGGTCAGCAGGTCGCGGCCAAGCAGGTCGGTGCCCAGCCAGAATTGGGCCCCCGGCGGCAGTGGCGCGCCTTCAAGCGTGAGCCCGTCGAACATCTGCTCGTTTGGATCGTAGCCTGTCAGCCACGGTGCAAGAATGGCGCCGGCCAAGACAACGGCAATAATCCCGAGGCCGAGTAAAGCGAGAGGCCGTTTTAGCAGACGTCGCCAGACGCCGGCGCGAGGCTTGGCTGGCATACGCCCGGCGGCCGAAAGCTCAGGCGCGATCGGATTGGTCATCGTCGCCTTCTTCTTGTGTCATCGCCACGATCCTGCGCGCGGCTTCCTCGACACTGATTTGCCAGCTCATCGCCAGCGAGCGGAGCTGCGCATAGGCACGGCCGTCCTCGGCGCCCTTCGACAAGACCTCCACCGCGCGTACGATGGTCTGGCGCTCCGCGACCCGCTGACGAAGCGAGGCAATCTCGCCGGCCAGAAGCTTGCGCGCCTCGAAACTCTGCCTTGCGATCAAAAGCGCGCTATAGACGCCGGCATTGCCGACCGGTTTCAGCAACTGCGCATCGGCCTTGTGCGACAATGCCCATTCGACGCGCCCCGGCGCCTCGGAGCCGATCAGTGCTATCAGCGGCATCGGTGCCTCGCCCGGCTTCCACGGAAATTGTTCGTCAAAGCCGAGATCGACGTCGAAGAAGACGAAGTCCGCCGCCAAGGCTTCGGCCGGCAGTTCCGGCCAGAAGCCAATCGCCTCAAGGCCGATGGCCGACAATTGCCTTGTGATCGCCTGCACGGTCGGATGTGGACGATGCAGGACAAAAGCCCTGGCGCCTCCAAGGTTCGGGATACGCGCCATCTTGCTCACGATACCACCCGCAGGCGTGGCCGCCCGAACGTCTCCGTCCGGTCATAGCGGGAAAGGTAGGGATCGGGTGCCACGCCCTTCGTCAGCGTGACCGTTTTGAACGATGTTCCATCGATACGTCCGATTAGCACCGGCAAGGTAGCATGCTGGGTTTGCGGGTCGATGGCGATGTCGCCCAGTGGCGTTCGAAATGATGTTTCGGTAAAGATCTTGGGAAGGTCCGTCCATTGTGCACCGGGGTTGCGGGTGAGGATCTCGGCGAGCATGCGCACCGAGGCATAAGCCGCCGCCTCGAAGGACGAGGCCGGCATGACGGAAGGCACTGGAGCCGCACCGCGATCCGCCCCCGAGATGTCGTGAAAATAGGGCCCAACGGAAAGGTGGCCATCGCCTGCCCCATTGAGCGCCGGCAATTCGCATTCCGTGAGATTGCAGGACAGGATCGGGCAACGCTCCGGCCTGAAATGCGGGTCGCGCCGGCCAAGCTCCGCATAGGCAGCGATGAAGGCATAAGAAGAAGGGCCGATGAGATTGTTCAGAATGAAATCAGGTCTCGTCGCCTGTATCTCCGCGATCAGCCGCGCAACATCGACCTCGCCGAGCGACAGATAGCGTTCGCCCAGCACCTTGCCGCCAGCGTCCGCAATCAGGTCGCGCGCCACGCGGTTGGTCTCCCAACCCCAGATGTAGTTGGAACCGAGCAGGAAGCCGTCGGCGCCGAAACGAGGCACGACATAGGCAAGCAGCGGTACGAGATGCTGATTGGGGCAGGCGTGTGTGTAGACGACATGCTCGTTGGCTTCGAAGCCCTCGTACGGGCAGGCGTACCACAGCGTGCCGCCTGCCCTCTCCAGGATTGGAATGACCTCCTTGCGGCTCCACGAGGTGACGCAGCCAATGATGTGACGCGCGCCGCTGTTGGCGAGAATGTCCGCGCAGCCGCTTGCATAGCGATCGATGTTGCCCTGCGGGTCGCGCTCGATCGGGATGAATTCGAATGGGATAGCGGGATCGGCGTTGACGTCGGCGATGGCGTTCATCGCACCCGCACGGCAGGATTCGGACACCAGCCGGTAGTTGCCGGACCGCGAATAGAGAATGCCGATCTCGATATGCCGTTTCAAGCAATGCCTCAAAATGACAATGCCCCGCAGCCACCGCCGCCAGGCGAGAGCATACGAGGCATTCTTGCCGCCCGGCGGTCAGAGCCGGTATTTGTCCTCACCGTATTACGCCCGCGCTCCCAGTCAAGAGCCGCCACGCGAAACTTTGGCCAGCCGAAACGGTTCGGCGCGGAGCACGCAACCCATGCCGCTGGTCGTGTAGAGCCCGCCAGGAACCAAAATTGCTGATGTCCAGGTATGGGCCCGGACAAACCCGGTTCGCTACCATTCAAAGCAACGACTTTAATATCGGTTTACCTGAATCTGCTAGCAGCAATGACGCCGGTTTTTCGTCGGTCAAGCAAAGGGTTCCATCTTGCCGCAGCAATTCAGCACTCCGTTCGGTCACCGGGGCGATCGCAACTGGCCGAGGTTGCACGGCTTCATGGGCGTCGAGTTGGAACGCGCGCCCGATGTTCTCGTGCCTCGCGTCGCCCTGGCCCGGAAGCTCGGTGGATGGGACTTTGGTGGCGGGAGCCGGGCTTGAGCGTCATTCGCGCCTTGCAAGGCGCCGACCTCCCGGCAGTTGCGAACATGTTTCAGCGCGTGCTGTTGAAGGAGAGGACCGAAGCGCCGGCCTCTCTCGTGGAATACATGAAACGGTTTTATCTGGATGCGCCCGGTTGCGCAGACAACCTCCGGTCGCTTGTCCATGTCAACGACGCCGGTCGCGTCTCCGGATTTGTCGGCGTCCACGTCCTGTCTATGACGTTCAACGGCCGACAACTACGCGCGGCCATCTGTAGCTCGCTCATGGTCGAGGACCATGAGCACGACCCGCTGGCCGGCGCCCGCTTGCTGAAAGCTTACCTGGATGGTCCGCAGGACATCTCCTTCAGCGAGACGGCCAACGATATTTCCGTGAAATTGTGGACCCGGCTGCGCGGCGTGGTCCTGCCGCAATACAGCCTTGACTGGGTCCGCGTGATGCGCCCCGCGGCCTTCATGCTCAGCCTTTCCGCCAATCGCATGGCGCTTGCGCGAATGCTCAATCCGCTGGCGCGTACAGTCGACCGATTTTACTGCAGAAGGATGACGTCCAGCGAACGACGTTGGTCGGGTGTGGCGGTGGACGGGGCAGGCCACGGAGCGTTTCGCACATCCGAAATCGACAGCCACGCATTTGCCAGGCTCATCGAACCGTTTACCGCTCAATTCGCCCTGCGCCCAGATTGGACGGAAGGCCAACTCGACCACATCCTGACCGATGCGGCACAAAAGCCGGATCTGGGCGAGCTTGTCTACGTTTGTGTGACGTCGCCAGTCGGCACCAATGTCGGCGCTTTCGCCTATTACGCACGAAAGTATGAAATTGGTCGCGTGCTGCAGATCTTTGCCCTCCCCGGCCAGGCGGGCCCGGTGATTGACTGTCTGATCGATCACGCCGCCGCGCGCGGCGTCAGCGGCCTGCGCGGACGCATTCAACCTGCACTTCTGGAGGCGATGCTTGGACGACGCATTGCTTTCCTGACCGTTGCCTCAACGGTGGTGCATTCACGCGATCCAGAGCTTCTGGACGCCATGAAGAACTCGCAAGTTTTCCTGAACGGGCTTGCGGGCGAGCAGTGGAGCCGGCTGATCGGCAGCCGTTTCAGCTGAGGCGGGATGCTTTCAAGTTGAACCGAGCATCCCGCTCTATCTATTTATTTTAGGCGCGTTTCCACTTGGCTGCAAAATGCTTGGGTCAAAACCCAATCACTCTGAACGACCGAGTTCGACCCTTTGCCGTCATCCAGTTGGGAGCGTCGCATGACGCGATCTGACCCTTGTCCGACATTCGGGCTCTCATGCAGCATGGTACACAGACCCGAAAAGCTGTCTTTCAGGGGCGGCGGCAATGGCATCAACCTGCGACCTGCTGTAAGCTTGGAAAGCGGGTAACAATCCGCGAAGGATTGGGGGGATGGAACGTCATCTCGCAGCCGTCCTGATTGCCGATGTCGTCGGCTATGGCCGCTTGAGCCAGATCGACGACGAGGGTACGCGTGCGCTTTTCCGAACCGACCTGAACGAAGTATTCGAGCCAAGGATCGCTGCGCACCATGGTCGACTGGTGAAAACCATGGGAGATGGGATGCTGGTCGAGTTCCACAGTGTGGTCGACGCCCTACGCTGCGCCGTCGAAATCCAGCAACAGAAGGCGGAGGTGAACGTTCTCACGCAGCCAGAACGGCGGCTTGATTTCCGCATCGGCATCAATCTGGGCGATGTTATCGTTGAGGGTGACGACATCCACGGCGATGCGGTGAACATCGCCGATCGGCTGCAAGGGCTGGCGGAACCTGGAGGAATCGCGATTTCCGCCACCGCCTGCGACCATGTGAGGGGAAAGGTGCCGATCGGCTTTGCCTCACTCGGCGTGCAGAAAATGAAAAGTATCGCCGAACCGGTTCGCGTGTACCGTGTCTTGATCGACCCCGCTACTGCGGGCAAGATCGTCGGTGCCAAACCAGGCCTTTCTTCCGGCGACGACAGTAAGCCGCCGGTAATTGCGGTTTTGCCGTTCGAAAACCTGAGCGCCGACGACGGCTGGACGCGGCTGGCAGACGGCCTGTCGGCCGACATGATCGGCGACCTAGCGCGCTATCCCGACCTTGCGGTCATTTCGCGCCAGACCATGCAGTCCTATCGGGGACGGGCGAGCGACACACGCTCGGTTGGACGGGAACTGAACGCCGATTACCTGCTGGAAGGTACCCTCCAGGCGATCGGGCGGCGTGTCCGCGTCGCGGTGCAGCTGGTCGACACCCGGACCGGAGCCAACCTCTGGTCGGCGCGGTTCGACGAGTCGACCGATGATTTTTTTCTCATGCAGGACAGCATCACACAGAACGTCATCAATGCCCTGGCAGGCACTTTCGGCAAGCTCGCCAATCTCGGGCGTGAGGTGGCTCGGCGGAAGCCTCCCTCGAGCCTGGGTGCTTACGACTGCTATCTACTCGGGGTGGAACTGCACGACAGATTCACGACCGATGCGAGGGCAGAAGCCATACGCATGCTGTCCCGCGCCGTGGAACTCGACCCCGGCTTCGCGCGGGCCTGGATGACGTTGGGATTGGCACATGCGGTCGACGCCTTCAATGCCTTCACGCCAGATTCAGCCGCTTCGGTCGAGCGCTGGCGAAAATGCGTGGAAAAGGCTCTGGCGCTCGACCCTACCGATCCGATGACGCGCCTTTACATGGGCGCTCTCCGCGCCATTGACGGCGATATCAGCGGGGCCGCAGAGGAATACGACCGGGCGCTGGCCCTGGCACCCAATGACGCCGATGTGCTGTCGATGCTTGCCTCAAGCCGAGCTCTCGTGTGTGGAAATCCGGAAGAAGGCTGTGCTCTTGCCGAACGGGCGCTTCGCCTCAATCCGCAGGCTCCGAGTTGGTACTACGCGCAGCTCGCCCGGGCGCGGTTCGTCGCCGGTCGCTATGCCGACAGTCTGTCGTCGCTGTGCCAAAGTCCGCCGGATATTCCCGTCACTCTGATGTTCCGTGCCCTGTGTCACGCGCTGCTCGAAGAGCCGGCGCAGGCGCAGTCGATCGCCAGGCGGATTGCCGTCGAGTTTCCAAGGTTCACCGTCGAGAACTTCATCCGAACCTATCCCGTCACCAATCCTCTGGCCCTCGCTGCGATTAAGGAAGGGGCTCGTCGCGCAGGTATAGCGTAGAGCCGAAAACGGTGCCTAGCTGAGGGGGGACGCGCTTCCTGGATATGCCACTTGGTAAGCCGGGCCCCGCTTCCGGCACAGGCTGAAGGTCTGCTTCGTAGCGCTAACTGGGCGCTGGCGTGACCCCTGCTAAGCTTCCGCTCCTGGCGCAACGTGCTCGTCTGGCAGATGAGACGAACGGCAACTTCCCGCCCATCTCGGCCATTGGCGGCAGCCTGCTGATTGAGTTTTGACCCTAAGGCGCTTTTTGGGACGTGGCCGGTCTCGAAGCAGGTCAGGTACCGAGTTCTTCGACTTCCTCGACGAGTTGCGGACGCTGGTGCAGATAACGCGTCGCCTTGCGCTTGGCGATGATATCGGCCCAGACGCGTTCCACTTGTGAGGCGGCCAACCCCGCCGCCTGCCCCACCACTTCGGCCGCCATGCCGTTGTTGAGACCGTAAAGGCAAATATCCATACGGTCATATGGAAGCGAGAAGTAGAACTCCTCCTGTGTCTGCGCCAGCGAGTAGGTATCGGTGGTCGGCGGCCGGTTCCGGATTTCCTCCGGAACGCCGAGATGGGGCGCCATCGCATAGACCTGCGTTTTATAGAGGTGGGCGATCGGCTTGACGTCCGCGGCGCCGTCACCGTTCTTCACGAAGAATCCCTGATCATATTCCAGCCGGTTCGGTGTTCCAAGAACGGCGAAGTTCAGACGATCAGCATGATAGTATTCGATCTGCTTGCGGGTGCGCTGCTTCATATTGGTAGCGGCGACGACACCGAGATAGACAGGCAACGGCATTCTCAGTTTCGTCTGCTTGCCTTCGGGATCCTGCACCACCAGCGACGAGATATTATAGCCTTGGCCCTCGAGCGCGTTCGCGATCACGATCTTCGAGGCCCAGCCTTCGCCGTATTCCGGGACCAATTCGCGGATGAAGGCGTCGCGGCGCTGGTAGCAGCCCATTGCGCGCAAGGCCGGCCCGATATCTTCCGTCACAGCCTCGACACCAAAAGTTTCGGCGACGAGCCGGCCGAGCCGCAGGCTTTCGGGATCAGAATCGCTTTCCGGCATGAACAGGCAAAGCACATTCCGCGGACCGACGGCACGTGCGGCCAACGCGACCGACACGCTCGAATCGATCCCGCCCGAAAGACCGAGCACAAGGCCCCGCTTGCGAAGCCCGCGCAACTGCTGGCGCAAGGCTGTTACGATACGGTCCGTTTCAGCGGCTGGGTCGATCGCCAGAGCCTTCGCCACAAAGGTCCGCGCGTCCTCGGTCGGGCGAACATTCATTGCGCGGCCTCCATCATCTCTGCCGCAAGCCGACGGCTGACCTTGCCGGTATCGGTCTTAGGCAGCTCGCGGCGGAACTCGATGACCTTGGGCACCATGAAGTCCTCAAGGTGGCGTGCACAGTGACGTATGATATCCTTTTCGCCAAGCGCTGGGTCGGACCGTACGACAAATGCGCCGATCGCATGCCCAAGCACAGCATCCGGCACGCCGAAGACAACCGCTTCCGCGATGCCCGGATGAGCGTGAAGCGCGGCTTCCACTTCCTTGGGCGCCACCTTCTCTCCCCGTGTCTTTATGATGTCGTCCTTGCGGCCGACGAAATAGAGAAAGCCGTCCTCATCGGCCCTGAACAGATCGCCGGTGTAGAGAACCTTCTCCCAAGGGTTCGGGCCTGGGCGCAGGGTTTGTTCCGTCGCAGCTTCGTTTCGCCAATAACCCTGCATGACGTGCGGCCCGCGAATGACCAATTCACCTGCTATGCCCGGCGGCACTCGTTGCCCGTGGTCGTCGACGATAAAGGCTTCGGTGTTTGGAATGGCTATTCCGACCGACCCCGGCCGGCGGTCGAGCTCCTCGGGCGGCAGATAGGTGCAGCGCTTGCATTCCGTCAGGCCATACATCGAATAGAGCCTGACACCGGGAAAAAGGAACCGCAAGCGTTCTATGTGAGCCGGCGGCAAGGCAGCCGCCGTGTTGGAAATATAGCGAAGGCTGGGCAGGAAGCCCGGCGCCAGATCACGCATCTGCAGGATCATCGCTGCCATCGTGGGCACGAGCGGAAGCCCGGTGACGCCTTCCTGGCGGATGCGTTCAAAGACCGCCTGGGGAAAAGCGAAGGACTTCTCGAGCACGAGCGTGGCGCCGAGCCTGACAGCCATCAGCAACTGATAGAGGCCGTAGTCGAAAGCGAGGGGCAGAACATTCAAGATGATGTCGTCGGGCGAGTTGCGCAGGTAGGTGGTGATGGAGTCGGCCGCCGCGTCGCAATTGCGGTGCGTCATCATCACGCCCTTGGGCCGGCCGGTCGAGCCCGAGGTGTAGATCAACATCGCAAGATCGACGTCAACGCCGCGGTGGTCAATCTCCCTGGCTTGGAGCGTCAAGCAATCCGCCAGGGATGTGGCCCCTGCCGGGCATTGGTTATCGGCACCAACGGTGGAGGCCACGAAGATGCCGGTCTTGCCGGACGATCCGCACGCCTCGGCGACCACGGGCATCAGTTTTGCTTGCGTGAGGATCGCAGCTGCGTCGCAATCGGCGATGATGTAGGCCAGCTTTTCGGCCTTGGTGGATGCATTGATCGGACTGAAAGTCGCGCCTGCCTTAAGAACTGCGAAAATCGAAACCGCAGCCTCCCAGCAATTGTCCATGAAGATCAGGACCCGGTCGTCGCGACTGACGCCATTCATGAAAAGGGCGGCGGCCAGACGGCTCGAATGATCGTCCAGCTCTTCATAGCACAGCCTTTTGTGCTCGGTGATCAATGCCGTTTTGGCTGGATGGGCAGCGGCCTTCGCCGTCAGAAAATGTTCGATCCGCACGGACGCTCCTCGCCGATGGCGCCTACGCTGCCAGCGCTTCTGCCTTTGCCTTGATGAAGGCTGAGATGCGGTCAATCGAATCCAGATTGGCCGGTACGATGTCGGCATCGACCATCGCTATGCCGAAATCATCCTCTATAAATGCCACGAGCTCCAACACGGCCGTCGAGTCGATGATGCCGTTCTCGATCAGTGATACGGAGTCTGCAAGCTCGTAGGACGTGTCCCCGTACAGGAAGTTGTCGACGATAAAGGTTTTGACCTTGTCCTTGATTGCTATCATGATTTTTCATTCCCTCGATTTCTCAGGCCGCTCGTGCTGCACCGACCTTTTCGCCGGTGAAAATCTTCTGCCACAGTTGCGTCGACAAAATGCCGACGAAAGCCGCATTGTCGCGGAATCCGGACGCTGGCTGCAAGCGGCATTTCTCGTGCAGGTTCGCCACCGCCTTGGCGTTGAATAGTCCGCCGGCGGCGATGCTCGCCTCGCTCAGTGAATCGCGTACGTAGTCCAGTTCTCCCGCTCCAACGAAGGAGCGGGCTTCCGGTGCCCGGTAAGGCTGTTTGGTGCGCTCGCGGATGGCCGTCGGAAGCAGGTGCTTGGCAGCTTTGCGCAATATGTGTTTTTCCACCAGTCCCTTCAGCTTCATCTCCGGCGGAAGTCTGGCCGCAAACTCCACCAAGCGATGGTCAAGGAAGGGGAAACGCCCTTCGATACCGTGCGCCATGGCCATGCGATCGCCCTGGCTGGAGAGGATGTAGCCCGGCAGGAGAAAGCGGGTTTCGAGATATTGCGCCTGATGCAGCGGATGCCACCGGGAAAATGCCTCAGGCAACCGGCTGGCCAGGTCCTCGGCTGCGTCATACCCCTTCAATGTCGCGCGCAGGTCACCGGAAAAGAACATCTTCGCCGCTGATGTGGTCTTGAAACGCGGCCGATGCGAGAACAGCGGATCGTCCAGGGCAGCGCTGCCGGTTCCGAAGAACGCAGCCAGGTACTCCACGGACTGCTGTTGCAGGCCCGGCAGATAGGGATAAAGCTTGCGGAACAGTTGTGGCCTTATGCGCGATGCCGGCTGTCGCGCGCAGAAACGGCGAACCCGCGCTTCCTTGAAGACATCATAACCGGCAAACACCTCGTCGGCGCCTTCGCCTGTCAGCACCACTTTCAAACCGGCCTGGCGAACGAGGCCAGACAATTGATAGAGGGGGGCCGGGGCGGTGCGGATGATCGGCCGCTCGGTAAAGCGGATGACTTCGGGAAACACACCGGCGATATCGCCGGCACGGCAGGCGATGGTTCGATGCTGCGTGCTAATTGCCGACGCCATTTCGGTCTGGAAGGCGCTTTCGTCATGCTCGGCGCTGTCGAACGTCACGGAAAATGTCTGCAGCTTAAGAGGAGTCATGCCGGCCGCGAGTGCCGAAACGAGGGATGAATCGAGCCCGCCCGAAAGGTAAGAACCGACCGGCACGTCGGCGCGCATGCGAAGCCTCACCGCGTCGGTCAACAGGGCCTGCAGTTCCTCGGCCGCGTCGTCCTCATTGGTGATCTTCGATGGCGTATCCGGATACGGGTAGTCTAGGTGCCAATATGGTTTGACCGTGACTTGCCCCTGTGTCGCGATCATCACGCTTGCCGGCTCCAGCTCGTGGATGTTGCGGAAAGCCGTGCGTGGAGCGATCGGCGCCCACAGCGTAAAGATCTGGTCGAGTGCAATCGGATCGATTTCGGCCGAGACGCCGGGTACCTTCAGCAGGGCCTTTATCTCCGACGCAAAGTAGAGCACCCCGTCCTTGCTGGTGTAGAACAGCGGCCGAACACCCATGCGGTCTCTTGCAAGCACCATCCGCCGCCGCCGGTTATCCCAAATCGCGAAGGCGAAATCACCGTTCAGGAGCGACAGGCAGTCTTCGCCCATCTCGTCATACAGCTGCAGGAGAACTTCGGTATCGCTCGATGTGCGGAAGCGTCGGCCCTTGGCCAGCAGCCCTTCGCGCAATTCCACGTAGTTGAAGATCTCGCCGTTGAACGCAATCGTCAAATTGCCGGTTTCGTCGGACATCGGCTGCTGGCCATCACCAATTCCAATCACCGACAGCCGCGCATGCCCAAGCCCAGCCTCGGGCGCTACGAATTTCCCTTGTTCATCCGGCCCGCGATGGGCGATCGCAGACGTCATGCGCGCAAGCAAAGCTTCCGCATCCCGGACTGAACCGAAATAGCCCCCGAATCCGCACATCCACACAGCTCATACTGAACAGCAAGCCACGAAACATAGCGGTCATAAGCGCCTCAAAGGTTAATCGGATACTTTTCAGCGAGCATGTGGTTAACAGGATGTTAGGACAAAACGATGCTTTTGCGGACCGACTTGCGCCCCACTCCAGGTGTCACGCTTGAAGGCGTCACGGCGAGCGATGCAAATCACTGCTTCGAGTACGGCCGGTACCAGTCAACAAACTTCTTCAGCCCGTCCTCTATCGAAACGCTAGGCCTGAAGCCGAAATCCCGCTCCAGCGCGGTCATGTCGGCGTAAGTCTTCTCGACGTCGCTTGCCTGCATCGGCTCGTTGTGGCGGATTGCCTTGACCTTGAGCAGCCTTTCCAGAATGTCGATGAAGTCGCCCAGACGCACCGGCCGGTTGTTGCCGACATTGTAGAGCCTGTTCGGCGGAACGTCAGCCGCCGGCGGCTTGTCGAGCACGGCGACAACCGCCTTCACAACATCGTCTATGTAGGTGAAATCGCGCCACATTTCGCCATTGTTGAAGACCCGGATCGGTTTGCCCTCGAGCATCGCCTGGGTGAACATCCAATAGGCCATGTCGGGACGGCCCCAGGGACCGTAGACCGTGAAAAACCGCAGGCCGGTCTGCGGTATGCCGAACAGATGGGCGTAGGTGTGGCTCATCAACTCATCGGTTTTCTTGGTGGCAGCGTAAAGCGAAACGGGCTTGTCGACCTGATCGGCTTCGCTGAACGGCACGCTGCGGTTGCCGCCATACACCGAGCTCGACGAGGCATAGACCAGATGCTCGAATGCCGGTTCGGCGCGACAGAATTCGAGCACTTCGAGGTGGCCCATGACATTGGAGCGGATATAGAGCCGCGGATTGTCGAGTGAGTGGCGCACGCCCGCCTGCGCGGCAAGGTGCACGATCCTAACGATGCCTTGCCCGGCCAAAGCGGCTGCAAGCGCGCCCTGTTCGGCAATATCGATCTGGTGGAACGAAAAATCCTTATGGGGCAGAAGGCGGGCAAGCCGCCCCTTTTTGAGCGCCAGGTCGTAATAGTCGTTCATGTTGTCGACGCCGACGACCGCTTCTCCCCGGTCGAGCAGATGGTGGCAAACGTGGCTGCCAATGAATCCCGCGGCTCCGGTGACAAGTATAGGCAACAAGCTTCTCCACGCGCATAGCCGGGCCGGTATCTGGAGCGGCAGATCCGGCCCATTTTGTCGTGCTATAGTCGAAAGCCGAGGTGGAGACCACCATTAAGCTGATGCGTCAGCTTGCCTCGCGCATGGCTTCGGCCGCCTGCAGGTCAACCGACACCAGTTGGCTGACGCCTTGTTCGGCCATGGTCACCCCAAACAGCCGGTCCATGCGCGCCATGGTGATCGGGTTGTGTGTGATGATGACGAAGCGCGTTTCGGTCGTTGCGGCCATTTCGTCCATCAGATTGCAGAAACGCTCGACATTGTGGTCGTCGAGCGGCGCGTCGACTTCGTCGAGCACGCAGATCGGCGCCGGGTTGGTCAGGAACACGGCGAAGATCAGCGACATCGCCGTCAACGCCTGCTCGCCGCCGGACAGCAGCGTCATCGTCTGCGGCTTCTTGCCGGGCGGGCGCGCCAGGATCTCGAGCCCCGCTTCGAGCGGATCGTCGGACTCGATCAGTTGCAGCTCGGCGGTGCCGCCGCCGAACAGGTGCGAAAACAACCGTTGAAAATGGCCGTTGACCACCTCGAAGGCGGCGAGCAGCCGCTCGCGGCCTTCGCGGTTCAGGCTATGGATCGCCTGCCGCAGCTTGCGGATCGCCTCGATGATGTCGTCGCGCTCGGAGACGATGGTCTCCAGCCGGTCCGACAGTTCCTTCTGCTCCTCCTCGGCGCGCAGATTGACGGCACCGAGCCGTTCGCGTTCGACCTTCAGCCGGTCGAGCTGACGCTCGATCTCGGCCATTTCGGGCATCGGGCTGTCGGATTCGAGGCCGGTGTGGCGGATCACCAGATGCGGCGGCGTGTTCAGCGTTTCCTGGATGCGCGCCTCGACTTCCAGCCGACGCTCGTCGGCGGCGGTCAGCCGCTCTTCGGCGCGAACGCGGGATTCGCGCGCCTCGGCCAGCGACTGGATGGCAGCAGTCGCAGCCTTGTCCAGCTCGGACTGCCGGTTCTCCGCTTCCTGCAAGCGGTCGCCCGCTGCCTTGCGCAGGCTTTCGGCCTCGGCGAGCTGCGACAGCAGGGCGCGCCGCTTGGCGTCAATCTCGTCGGGAGCGTCGGCCAGTTGCTCGCGCTCGGCCTCGGCCTCTGCCTTGCGTTCGCCGAGCGCCGCGATCTGCGTCGAGGCGTTTTCGGCGCGCTCGACCCAGTTGCGCCGTTCAACGCTGATGGCGTCGAGCCGGCGCGCACGTGCCTCGGCTTCCCGCCTCAGGCCCTCGTGAACGGCACGCGCATCGGCAAGGGCGGCGCGGTCGCGGGCGACGTTGGCGGCCGACTGCTCGAGCTGCAATTGCAGATCGCCGAGATCGGGCGCGTCCTGCAGCAGCATTTCCGCCTCGACGAATGCCGCCGCCGTTTCCTCATGGCTGTCGACAATGCGTGCGCGCGCCTCGTCAAGTGCTGCACGCCGGCTCGACAGCTCGCCGCCGGCTTTTTCGGCCTCGGCCAGCGTATTGCGGGCAGCGTCGAGCCCGTGCTGGGCGTCGCGCCCGGCCTGTCGGGCGTTGCGTTCGGCCTCGCTCGCCTGGGCAAGCGCCTGTTCGGCCTGGGCAAGGGCTTGTTCAGCTTCGCGCAGGGTGCGCGTGGCATGGACTGCTTCGGCATCGAGCTCGGCCAGCCGGTTTTTCTGCGCCAGCCGCTGCGCGGCGGCGGTCGGGGCATCGGCGCTGGCGGTGAAGCCGTCCCAACGCCAGAGCGCGCCTTCGCGGCTGACTAGCCGTTGACCGGGAGCAAGCAGCGTCTGCAGCCGTCTTCCGTCGGCGGCTTCGACAATGCCGATCTGGGCCAGCCTGCGGGCCAGCTGTGCCGGCGCACGCACAACGCTGGCGAGGCTCCTTATGCCTTCGGGCAATGCGGCGTCGGCAGGCTGGATTTCGCTCTGGCCCCAATGTACCGGCGCACTGCGGTCGAGCGGCACGTCGAGATCTTCGCCAAGCGCGGCACCCAGCGCCGTCTCGTAGCCGCGCTCGACGCTGATCTGCTCCAGCACCGAGGGAAATAGATCGCCGCTGGCGGCGTTGAGGATCTTGGCCAGCGTGCGGGCCTCGGTTTCGATCCGCGCCAGCTCGGCCTTTGCGTCCTGAACCGGTGGGCGGCCAGCACTTTCGCCTGCACGCGCCTCGGCGACCGCCTGTTCGGCGGCAATGGCGGCTGCCTCAGCCTCTTCGAGCAGCGCCAGCGCCTGATCGACCAGCAGCCGCTTCTCGGCGGGATCGGGCAGGCCGGCGACTCTGGAGACGATCTCCGACAGTTCGCGGTCGACATCGGCAAGCTGGCGGGCAAAGCGGTCGCGGCGCTCAGCGGTGTCGCGCAGCGTCCGTTCGATCTGGTTGCGCGAGGCGGCAGCCTCCGCCCGTTCGGCGGTCAGCGCGGCGAGCCTGGCCTCGCTCGAGGCAAGCGTCGATGCCGCCTGCTCGAAAGCCGCGCGGGTGCTGGCCTCGCGCTCGGCGGCGCCGGCGTTTTCGGCGTTGAGCGCGGCTTCTTCGGCGGCGAGGCGTTCGAGGATATCCGCATTGTCGCGGACCATGCGCTCCTCGCGGGCAAGGTCGCCATCGAGCTGTTGCAGTCGGCGGTCGAGCTCAGCCTGGCGGGCGCGGATGCGGCCTGCCTCTTCCTCGATCTGCGCCTTGGCGATCGATAGACGCTGGAAGGCGGCGGCGGCAGCGGCTTCCGCATCGCGCAGGTCCGGCAGCCGGTGGGCGTTGATGCCTTGTTCCCTGGCGGCAGCCATCTGGGCGGCGGCACGGTCGCCGACCAGCGCGGTGGCAATCGCCAGCGCCGAACGCGCTTCGCCTTCCTGCGTCTTGGCCAGCGTCCAGCGCAGATGCAGCAGCGTCGCTTCGGCCTTGCGGATGTCGGCCGACAGGTTCTTGAAGCGCGAGGCCTGGCGGGCCTGGCGTTTCAGGCTTTCGATCTGACCCTCCAGCTCGCCGACGACGTCGTCCAGCCTTTCGAGGTTCTGTTCCGCCGCCTTCAGCCGCAGCTCGGCTTCGTGGCGCCGTGTGTGCAAGCCGGAAATGCCGGCCGCCTCCTCCAGCAGCGCGCGGCGCGCCTGCGGCTTTGCCTGGATCAGCTCGCCGATGCGGCCCTGGCCGACCATCGAGGGCGAGCGGGCGCCGGTCGACTGGTCAGCGAACAGCAGCTGAACGTCCTTGGCGCGAGCCTCCTTGCCGTTGATGCGGTAGAGCGAGCCGGCCTCGCGCTCGATGCGGCGCGAGACCTGCAATTCGTCGGCGTCGTTGAAGGCGGACGGCGCGGTGCGGTCGCTATTGTCGAGGAACAGCGTGACTTCGGCGGTGTTGCGGGCCGGACGCGTTCCCGAGCCGGAAAAGATGACGTCGTCCATGCCGGACGCACGCATGTTCTTGTAGGAGCTTTCGCCCATGACCCAGCGCAGCGCCTCGACCAGGTTCGACTTGCCGCAGCCGTTCGGCCCGACGATGCCGGTCAGACCGCGTTCGATGACGAACTCGCCGGGTTCGACGAAGGATTTGAAGCCGAGGAGGCGAAGGCGCGAGAACTTCATTCGCGCCGGCCCATAGCCAAGTTTCGCAAAACTGTGCCGCGGTTTTGCAAGGAGAACCCGCGGCAAGACAAAGAAGTGCGCACGCCGAAGCTACGCCGCTTCGGCGCTGCCGAAACGTCAGAGCAGAGGGTCGATGATGGCCGACATTTCCGCAATCGACATCGCCCCTTTGTAGGTCTTTCCGTTGATGAAAAAGGTCGGTGTGGAATCGACCTTGAATTCGTCGGCGCCGCGCTTCTGGACAGATCTCACATCGTCCAGAAGTTTCTGGTCCGTCAAGCAGGCCTCGAAGGACTCCTGTGTAAAACCGGCAAGCTTGGCGATTTGCAGCAGTGCGTCCTTGGTATTGTTCACACCAACCCAGTTCGCCTGCTGCCTGAACAGTACGTCGACCATCGGGAAATAGTTGTCCTTGGAGCAGCGCGCCAGCATGAAACCGGCCTCGGCGCTGGGATCGAACGGAAACTCGCGCAGTATGTAACGGGCCTTGCCGGTGTCGATATATTTCGTCTTCAGCTCCGGAAAAGTGGTCTCGGCGAAATGCGCGCAATGCGGGCAGGTCATCGATGCATATTCGACGATAGTGACCTTTGCATCGTCCTTGCCGAGCTGCATGTCGGGCAATGCGCCGGGCTTCAGCAGTGCCGCCATATCGACCGTGCCCTGAGCCTCCGGCGCCGCCGCGGCGGCCGGAGCGGCCGGCTTCGCAGGTTCCGGAGCCGCAGGCTTCACATCCTGCGCCTCGGCTTTCTCGCCCGAGTCGCTGCAGGCGGCAAGCAGCGCCACCGCTGGTATTGCGGCCAGCGAAGTCAAAAGGTTTCTGCGGGACAAGGAACGGATCATACGAATCACCTGGCAATAGTTGGATTTTGCAATGCAAAGTCTACAAAAAGCGAGAGTTGGCGCGAATTAAGGCATTACCGCCCCTATTCCAATCGCCAAATCCGGGCATACCATCACGATAGCGCGAGATCACGGTTTCTTTTGACCGAGAATGGTGGCGCCAAGCCGCTCCAGCGAGGCGCGCAGCCCGCCGTCCTCGATCAAACCAACGGTGCCCGACAGCTTCGCTTTCTCGGCCGCAGTCAGCGGCCGCAAACTGGGTTTCGGCTTGTCCTTGCCCGCCATTACCGGCTTCTGCACGATCCTGATCCGGCCGATCGCATTGAAACCGAGGAAGGCATTGACCCGGTTGATGATCTCGCCGGTCTCGTGCTGCAGATGCAGTGCCGCTACACCCTCGCAGGCAATCACCAGCACCGCCGGTTCGAAAGGATCGTCCTCATGCATGCGGCGCGGCCACTGGATCTTTTCCGGGCGCGAGCGGCCGGCAAGCCGCGGCCCGGCAATTTCTTCCCATGACTGGACCAGTCCGATCGACATACCGGCCCGCTTGCGCAGCACCGGGTCGAGGATCTCGGTTGCGAGATCGCTCACCGGAACGGGATTGCCGAAGGGCCTTTTCCCTGCCATGTGCGTTCTCCAGCTTCAGCACCAATGGATTAGGGCCGACCCTCGATCAATGGCACTGCACGACCAGACCCGCAAGGCCGTATCCGGAGACAATGTCGAGATCGCCTCCCGGCTGCTTGCCTGGTACGACGCGCATCACCGCGACCTGCCCTGGCGCGTTTCGCCGCGCGCGCTGGCGGGCGGGGCGCGGCCCGATCCCTATCTGGTCTGGCTTTCCGAGGTGATGCTGCAGCAAACCACGGTCGAGGCGGTAAAATCCTATTTTCAGGCGTTCATGCAGAAATGGCCAACGGTCCAGGCGCTGGCGGCGGCACCGACCCAAGACGTCATGAAGGCCTGGGCCGGGCTCGGCTATTATTCCCGCGCCCGTAACCTCAAAGCCTGTGCCGATCTCGTCGCGCGGCAAGGCGGCCGCTTTCCGGACAGCGAGTCCGGCTTGAAGGAACTGCCCGGCATCGGCGCCTATACGGCGGCGGCGATCGCAGCGATCGCCTTCGACCGACCAGCCGCGGTCGTCGACGGCAATGTCGAACGGGTCGTCTCACGGCTGTTTTCGATCGCCACGCCGCTGGGCGAAGCCAAGGGCGAGATACGCGGCCAGGTCGAACGCATGGTTCCCCTGACAAGGCCCGGCGACTTCGCGCAGGCGATGATGGACCTGGGCGCGACGATCTGCACGCCGCGCCGGCCCCGCTGCATTCTGTGCCCCGTTCGCGTGGACTGCAGCGCCACGATCTCGGGCGACCCCGAACGCTTTCCGGTCCGCCTGCCCAAGGCCGAAAGACCCTTACGCCGCGGTGCCGCCTTCGTTGCCGTCAGGTGCGACGGCGCCATCCTTCTGCGCAAGCGCGCGGACAAAGGCCTGCTCGGCGGCATGACTGAGGTGCCGACGACCGGCTGGACGGCGCGCATAGACGGCGCCACCACGGAAGCGGCGGCCCCGCTCCCCGGCAACTGGCAGCAGGCCGGACGCATCGGCCATATCTTTACCCATTTTGCGCTTGAACTCGACGTGTTCAAGGCGGAGACCGACGTTGCCGCCCCGGTCGGGCATTTCTGGTCGCTGGCCCATGAAATTTCCGGGGAAGCGCTGCCGAGCGTCATGAAAAAGGTAATCGAAGCGGCGATGCCGGGCGCGACGAAAAAGCAGCGGCCGCGTTGAAAGAGAGAAGAATGACTGAAATCCGCCACATCGTTTTCGACATCGGCAAAGTGCTGATCCACTATGATCCGGACCTGCCCTTCAGTCGCTTGATCCCCGATCCCGACGAACGGAAATGGTTCTTCGACAATGTCTGCACGCATGATTGGAACATCGAGCAGGATCGCGGCCGCAGTTGGGAAGAGGCCGAAGCGCTGGCGATCGCGCAATATCCCGAGCACGCCGAAAATATCCGCAATTTCCGCCGGCACTGGCACGAGATGGTGCCTCACGCCTATGAGGACAGCGTCGCCATCATGATCGGCCTGATCGACAGCGGCCATGACGTGACGATGCTCACCAATTTCGCTGCGGATACGCTCGCCGAGGCCCGCGAGCGCTTCGATTTCCTCAATCGGCCGCGCGGCGTCACCGTTTCCGGCGACATCCGCCAGATCAAGCCGGATCGCGCCATCTATGACCACCACGTCGCCGCGTTCAGCCTCGAACCGTCAGCGACGCTGTTCATCGACGACAGCCAGAAGAACGTCGACGGCGCCAAGGCGGCGGGCTGGCAGTCGGTGCTGTTCACCGATGCAAAGACGCTCAGGGCGGACCTTGAGCGCCTTGGGATCAAAGTGTGATTTGAATCGGTTCCAGGAGTTGGTTGAGCCTTCGCATTAACCGATCTGTCGCAACTCGGAAGCCGTCAGGCGCCCGCCCGCTCCATGCCTAGCCGAGCAATGCGGCGAAGCTCGTCGATCGGGGTCAGGCCGCCGCTGCGCTCATAATGCCAGAAGGTCCATCCGTTGCAGGCGTCCAGCCCCTGCACCTCGGCGCCGATCTTGTGGATCGACCCGGCACTGTCGCCGATCGCCAGCGTGCCGTCGGCGCGCACTTTTGCCGCCCAGCGCTTCTTGGCGTCGTAAAGCGTGGCGCCTGGCGCCACCAGGCCATTGTCGAGAAGCGTGACGAAGGCGACGCGCGGCTCAGCGCGCTTGCCGGTCAGTACCGTCAAATTGGCGCCTTCCAGCGGCCGGACCGCATCGATACGTTCCATGGCGGCATCGATATAGGTTTGTTCGCGCTCGATGCCGACGAAGTGGCGGCCAAGCCGCTTGGCCACAGCCCCGGTGGTTCCTGAACCGAAGAACGGGTCGAGCACGATGTCGCCCGGCCTGGTCGATGCCGTCATGACGCGGGCAAGCAACGCTTCCGGCTTCTGCGTCGGATGCAATTTGTCACCATTGTCGTTCTTCAGGCGCTCGCCGCCGGTGCAGATCGGAAACAGCCAGTCCGAGCGCATCTGGACGTCGTCGTTCGATGCCTTCAGCGCCTCGTAGTTGAAAGTGTAGCCCTTGCCCTTCTGGTCGCGCGATGCCCAGATCATCGTCTCATGCGCGTTCTGGAAACGGCGGCCACGGAAATTGGGCATTGGATTGGTCTTGCGCCAGACGACGTCGTTGAGGATCCAGAAGCCCAGGTCCTGCATCTTTGCCCCGACCCTGAAAATATTGTGGTAGGAGCCGATAACCCAGATCGTGCCGTTGGGCTTCAACACACGGCGCGCCGCCAGCAGCCAGGCGCGGGTGAAGGCGTCGTAGGCCTCAAAACTGTCGAACTGGTCCCAATGGTCGTCGACGGCATCGACCTTGGATTGGTCGGGCCGGTGCAGATCGCCATCGAGCTGCAAATTATAGGGCGGATCGGCGAAGATCACGTCGATCGACTTTTCCGGCAGCCGTTCGAGCGCGGCGACGCAGTCGCCCTTCAGGATCGTATCCAGCCACTCGGATTGCTGGGGAGCATCGGAAAGCTCGTCGAGAAGACGCACGGCAGACATTGTGACACCCAAGGCACGCGTTACTGTTTACTGTCCGTTATGGTTACCGATCAGCGTAAATATTCAGTGAAGCAGCCCGCCGAATTTGCGAAGCCCGGCCTGTTGGTGTATGCCGCGCCGCCTGAGCCGTTTGGACCAAAGGGCCCTCGGCATTCCCCTCATCCCGCTTTCCGGATCACCATGCCCCAGCCAGACCTTGTCATCTTCGATTGCGACGGCGTGCTCGTCGATTCCGAAATCATCGCCGCGCGGATCGATGCCGAGCTGTTGACCTCGGCCGGCTACGAGATATCGGCCGAGGAGATTTCCGAGGTCTATGCCGGGTTGACTTTCAAGGACATCATGATGCGGGTCGAGGAAAAGTCCCGGATCCCGTTCCAGGCCTCGCTGATCGACAAGGAGGAACAGCTGGTCGATCGTCGGCTGCGCAGCGACGTGCGTGCCATCGACGGGGCGCACGAGGCTGTCGCCGCGGTAGCAGTGCCGCGCTGCGTCTGTTCGAATTCGCGTTCGGAGCGAATCGAATTCATGCTGGAGAAGGTGCAGCTTTTGCCGTTCTTTGCCGGCCGTATCTTTTCCTCGCTGGAAACCCCGACCGGGAAATCCAAGCCGGCGCCGGACGTGTTTCGGTTCGCCGCGGAAAAGCTCAAGGCCGATCCTGCGAACACCTTTGTCATCGAGGATTCGGTGCATGGCGTCACCGGCGCCAAGACGGCGGGAATGCGCGTCATCGGCTTCACCGGCGCGGCGCACAGCTATCCCGGCCACGCCGATGCGCTGACCGAGGCCGGCGCGGAAACGGTCATCCGCCGCTGGGCGGAACTGAAAAGCGTGATCGCCGCGCTGTCGGAATGGTCGGCGGACGCCTGAGAGGCCGCCTCCAACCGCCGTGGCGCGAATGCAGCGGCTCAGTTGGTCGCGGCGGCTTTCTTCTTCCTCGGCTTGTCTGTCGCTACTTTCGGAGCGCCCTCGTCATACCCGGCATATGCCTGGTAGTCCTTCGCCGTCGGCTCCGGAACGACGACGTTGGAATCGGTGAAGACGAACTGCGTGGCACTCGAAGGATCGGTAACCTGGACCTGATAGGAGTGAAGCTGCGAATAGAGAACTTCGGTGCCGTGCATCACCGCGATGCGGATCGGCATGGTGATGGTGCCGGGGGTGAACATCGGGCCAGGCACGACCTTGCCGGCGACGGCTATCTTCATCGACAAGGAGCCGTTGGCGCGGCTGCAGTCGCGGGTCACATCGGTGATCGAAGCCTGATAGATGATCTTGGCGGAATCGTCCGGCTGATCGGCGCCAGCCGCGTCCGCTGCCGGCTGGGCGGCTTCCTCGGCGGCAACATCGGTTTTTTTCTTCGGCTTCGGACCGCTCTTGGCGTAGGTATTGAAGAAGGCAGTGCCGTCACGCAACGTCACTTTCGGGCAATAGGCCTGCAGCTGGCTGGAAAGCACCTTGGGATCGGGTGGCGGTGGCGGTGTCGTATCCTTTTTGCCGAAGCCGAGAATTCCATTGTCGCTCGATTGGCAACCTGCGGCGGCAAGCATAAAGCCGGCGAGCGCCAGACCCGCGACAAAACGACCGTTGAATGAATGAAACGCCATGAACTGCACTTCCCTCTCGCAAAGCCGGTGACGTATATCAACCGCGCGGCAAAAATGCGACTGAGCCTGCGCAGAAATCCACCACCTCGCGGCGGGCGAAAATTCCCGGCAGCAATGGAAACGTGACGATGCAATATGTGAGTACCCGCGGGGAAGCGCCCGCGCTTGGATTTTCCGACGCGGTGCTGGCCGGACTGGCGCGCGACGGCGGGCTCTACCTGCCGAGCGCCTGGCCGCATTTTTCCGCAGCCGAGATCCGCGCCATGCGCGGCCTTGCCTATCCCGATCTTGCCATCCGTGTGCTGTCGCCGTTCCTCGGCGGCGAGATCGCGGCGCCGGTGTTCGAACGGCTGGTGCGCGAAGCCTATGCGACCTTCCGCCATGAGGCCGTCTGCCCGCTCGTGCAGACCGGGCCGAACAGCTTCGTGCTCGAGCTGTTCCACGGCCCGACGCTCGCGTTCAAGGACGTGGCGATGCAGCTTCTTGCGCGGCTGATGGACCATGTGCTGGCCGAGCGCGACCAGCGCGCCACCATTGTCGGTGCCACCTCCGGCGACACCGGAGGGGCCGCCATCGATGCCTTTGCCGGGCGCAACCGCACCGACATCTTCGTGCTTTTCCCGCACGGCCGCGTCTCGCCGGTACAGCAGCGGCAGATGACGACCTCGACCGCCGCAAACGTCCATGCGTTGGCGATCGAAGGCAATTTCGACGACTGCCAGGGCCTGGTAAAGGCCATGTTCAACGACCACGGTTTTCGCGACCGGGTATCGCTGTCCGGCGTCAACTCGATCAACTGGGCCCGCATCATGGCCCAGATCGTCTATTATTTCTCGTCCGGCCTGTCGCTCGGCGCGCCCGACAGGCCGGTTTCCTTCACCGTGCCGACCGGCAATTTCGGCGACATCTTCGCCGGCTATGCCGCCAAGAAGATGGGGCTGCCGATCGAACGGCTGATCATCGCCACCAACGACAACGATATTCTGGCGCGCACGCTGGCGACCGGCGAATACCGCATGAAGGGGGTCTTTTCGACCACGTCGCCCTCGATGGACATCCAGGTGTCTTCGAACTTCGAACGCTTGCTGTTCGAGGCGTCCGGCCGCGATGCCTCGACCGTGCGGCGCTACATGGACGGGCTCAAGCAGTCCGGCGCCTTCACCATCGAGGCCGGGGAAATCGCCAGGATCCGCTCCGAATTCGACGCCGGCCGCGCCACCATGGACGAGGTCGCCGCCACCATCCGCACCACACTTGCGGCGAGCGGCTATCTGCTCGACCCGCATACGGCCGCGGCCGTGCATGTGGCCGCCGGCAAGGCTGCGGGTGAGGTGCCGATGGTGGTGCTGGGCACTGCGCACCCGGCAAAGTTTCCCGCCGCCGTCGAAGCCGCCAGCGGCGTGTCGCCTGCCCTGCCTGCATGGCTAGGCGGGTTGATGAGCGCCGAGGAAAAATACACGGTACTTCCATCCGACCTGAAAATGGTGGAAGATTATCTCGGCCGCCACACGCGGGCGGCGCGTTAGGGAGTAATTGCCATATGGGTGTTGAGGTAAGCCGTCTGTCGAACGGCCTGACAGTCGCCACCGAAACCCTTCCAAGCCTCGAATCTGTTGCCCTTGGCGCCTGGGTCAAGTCGGGCGCACGCAACGAGCGTGACGAAGAGCACGGAATGGCGCACTTGCTCGAGCACATGGCTTTCAAGGGCACCAGGCGGCGAAGCGCCTTCGAGATTGCCTCGGAGATCGAGGACGTCGGCGGCGAGATCAATGCCGCCACCAGCGTCGAGACGACCTCCTATTATGCAAGGGTTCTGAGCGACGACGTGCCGCTGGCCGTCGATATCCTTTCCGACATCCTGCAGGAATCCGAATTCGATCCGCAGGAGTTGGAACGAGAGCAGCATGTGATTCTGCAGGAGATCGGCGCCGCGCACGATACGCCCGACGACGTCGTTTTCGATCACTTTACCGAGACCGCCTTCCGCCACCAGACTATCGGCCGCTCGATTCTTGGCACGCCGGAAACCGTCAAATCCTTCACTTCGAAGCAGCTGCACGACTTCATCGAACGACAGTACGGTGCCGAGAACATGGTGATGGTGGCGGCCGGCGATATCAAGCACGACGATTTCGTGCGGGAAGTCGAAAAGCGTCTCGGCAGCTTCCGCGGCAAGGCCGACGGCACCATCCCGCAATATGCGCAGTATGTCGGCGGCGATTTTCGCGAGGACCGCGACCTGATGGACGCCCAGATCGTGCTGGGTTTCGAGGGCCGCGCCTATCACGTCCGCGATTTCTATGCCTCCCAGGTCCTGTCGATGATCCTGGGCGGCGGCATGTCGTCGCGACTTTTCCAGGAAGTCCGCGAAAAACGCGGCCTGTGCTATTCGGTCTATGCCTTCCATTGGGGTTTTTCCGACACCGGCGTCTTCGGGGTCCATGCGGCGACCGGACAAAGCGATATTGCCGAGCTGGTGCCTGTGATCATTGACGAGCTGCAAAAGGCCGGTGAAAACATCCTGCAGGAGGAGCTTGACCGGGCGCGTGCCCAATACCGCGCCGGGCTGATCATGTCGGCCGAGAGCCCGGCCAGCCGCGCCTCCCAGATCGCCAGGCAGTTGCTTCTGTTCGGCAGGCCGATCGCCAAGGAAGAGCTGATGGAGCGGCTGGCGGCGTTGACTGTCGAGCGGCTGACGGATCTGTCGTCCCGGCTTTTTTCGACCAAGCCGACGCTTACAGCCGTCGGGCCGGTGGGTACGCTCGCGCCCTATGAGGCAATCCTCGATTCGCTTTCGGGCACGCAGACCACTGCCCGTAAGCTTGCCGTCTAAGCCTATTCGAGCGTCGTGTTCGCGCTCCCTTTCTTTCGCCGCGACCTGCCGGCACTGAAGGGCGAGCTTGTCACGCTGCGCGTACCGCTGACCAACGACTATCGCGAGTGGTCGGTGCTGCGCAGTGAAAGCCGCGCTTTTCTTGAGCCGTGGGAGCCGCGATGGACCCCTGACGAACTCGACCGCACGGCGTGGCGGCATCGTATCGGGCGCTACCGCGAGGACTACGCGCAGGGGACGGCGATCGCCTTCTTCATCTTCGAGAAAAGCAGCGGCAGGCTGGCCGGCGGTATCACCCTCGGCAATATCCGCCACGGGGTCGCCCAAAGCGGCCATATCGGCTACTGGATCGGCGAGCGCTTCAGCGGACGCGGCCTGATGACCGATGCCGTCAAGGTGGTGACGCGTTTCGCCTTCGAAACGCTGCGATTGCACCGGATCGAAGCTGCCTGTATTCCCGACAACGCCCGGTCGATCCGCGTGCTTGAAAAAGCCGGATTCCGGCGCGAAGGACTGCTACGATCCTATCTCAGGATCAACGGCATCTGGCAGGACCATTACCTATACGCCCGAATCGCGGACGATCCGCCGGGCGTTGGAACAAAGGACTGATTTTGACGAATTTTCTGCGCAAGGGGTCGCTGCTTGCCTTTATGCTGGCGGCAATCGTCACGCTCTGCGCGGCATCCTCGGCGTTTGCCGTAGAACCGATCAAGATCGCCCGCGACGACGTTGCGCTCGATCTTTCGGGGGCCGTCTCGATCTACCGGAACCAGGGCGAGAATTTTCAGGTGTCGACCGCGCCAGGCCCGGACGGCATCGTGCGGCGCATCGAGGTCGAGGCAAATGATGCGCGCTCGACCGGTGACTGGGCGGTGTTCGCGCTCGCTAATACCACCGACCAGCAGCTCGACAGGCTGATTGTCGCACCGCATTTCCGGCTGGTGAATTCCGGCCTGTTCTGGCCGGATCTCGGCTCGACCCGTATCGCTGCGATCACGCCCAGCGAAGGCTTTGCGCTCGACCGTCAGACCAGCCCCGACGCCGACGTGTTCCGGGTGACGTTGAACCCCGGAACGGTGATTACCTTCATCGCCGAGCTCGCCTCGCCCAAGCTGCCGCAGGTCTATCTGTGGGATCCTGAATCCTACAAGGACTCGGTCAATTCCTACACGCTGTTTCGTGGCATCGTCATCGGCATCGCCGGCCTGCTGGCGCTGTTCCTGACCATTCTTTTCGTCGTCAAGGGGACCTCGATGTTCCCGGCAACGGCGGCCCTAGCCTGGGCGGTGCTTGCCTATATCTGCGTCGATTTCGGCTTTCTCAACAAGATCATAGAGATCTCACCGGGCAATGAGCAGATGTGGCGCGCCGGAACGGAGGTGGCGCTCGCGGCGACCTTCGTGGTGTTCCTGTTTGCCTATCTCAACCTCAACCGGTGGCACGGCCATTTCAGCTACGGCGCACTGGTCTGGATTCTCGGGCTGGTGCTGATCGCCGGTGTCGCCATCATCGATCCGGCGGTTGCCGCCGGCATTGCCAGGCTGTCCTTCGCCGCCACCGCGCTGACCGGGCTCGGCCTGATCATCTTCCTCGGTATCCGCGGTTACGACCGCGCCATCATGCTGGTGCCCAGTTGGGTGATGGTTCTGCTGTGGCTATGCGGATCGTGGATGGCAATCACCGGCATGCTGGACAACGATATCGCTCAGCCGGCGCTGGGCGGTGGGCTGATCCTCATCATCCTGCTGATCGGCTTCACCGTGATGCAGCACGCTTTTGCCGGCGGCGCGCTGCATCAGGGCCTGTTCTCCGACCTTGAGCGGCAGGCGCTGGCGGTTGCCGGATCGGGCGATACTGTGTGGGACTGGGACGTGCTGCGCGACCGCGTCGTCACTCGTCCCGACGTCAGCATTCAGCTCGGTCTTGCCCCCAACAGCCTCGGCGGCCCTGCCCGCAACTGGCTGCCGGTGCTGCATGCCGACGACCGCGACACGTTTCGCACGACACTCGACGTGGTGCTCGAGCACCGGCGCGGCCGGGTGTCGCAAAACTTTCGCCTGCGCGGCGCCGACGGGCACTATCACTGGTTTTCGTTGCGCGCCCGGCCGGTGATCGGCTCGGACGGCGAGGTCATCCGCTGCGTCGGCACCATGGTCGACGTGACGGAGCAGAAGAAATCCGAGGAACGGCTGCTGCATGACGCCGTGCACGACAATCTGACCGGCCTGCCCAACCGCGAGCTGTTCATGAACCGGCTGGAGGCGATCATTTCGATTGCCCGCACCGAAGAGAAGGTGCGCCCGACCGTCTTCGTCATCGACATAGACCGGTTCAAGCAGGTCAATGACGGGCTCGGCATCTCGGCCGGCGATACCATCCTTTTGACTATCGCGCGGCGGCTGCACCGACTGCTCAAGCCGAAGGATTCGCTGTCGCGCTTTGCCGGCGACCAGTTCGCGCTGATGCTTTTGTCGGAGCAGGATCCGGCCCGCATCGCGGCCATTGCCGATGCCATCAAGCACGCCATCAACAACCCGATCACCTTCGCCAAGCGCGAGATCGTGCTGACGGCCTCGATCGGGCTGATCACCTGGACCGCCACGCAGACCTCGGCCGAGGACATGGTCAAGGATGCCGAGCTTGCCATGCATCAGGCCAAGCGCTTCGGCGGCGACCGGATCGAGCCGTTCCGTCCCGCCTTCCGCACCGTCGGCACCGACCGGCTGCAGTTCGAGTCCGATCTGCGCCGCGCCATCGAACGACGCGAATTCACGCTTGCCTACCAGCCGATCGTGCGGCTGGAGGACGGCAGCGTCGCAGGCTTCGAAGCGCTGCTGCGCTGGGACCATCCGCGGCGCGGCATGATCCCGCCGGCGGATTTCATTCCGGTTGCCGAAAACTGCGGCCTGATCGTGCAGCTTGGGCTGTTTGCCATGCAGCAGGCTGCCGAAGACCTGGCGGGATGGCAAAAGCAGATCGGCGATGCGCCGCTGTCGGTCTCGGTCAATCTGTCCAGCCGCCAGCTCATCCGCCGCGACCTGGTCAGCGACGTCCGCTCGGTGATCGCGCGAGCCAACCTGAAACCGCGCTGCTTCCGGCTCGAACTCACCGAATCGCTGGTGATGGACAATCCCGAGCAGACCGCCCATGTGCTGACCAAGTTGAAGCAGCTTGGCATCGGCCTGTCGCTGGATGATTTCGGCACCGGCTATTCATCGCTGGCCTATCTGACGCGCTTTCCGTTCGACACTATCAAGATCGACAAGAGCTTCGTCGACGACGCGACGCCGAAACGTGCGGTGCTGCTCAAATCCATGGTCAACATGGCGCATGAACTCGGCCTGTCGGTTGTCGCCGAAGGCATTTCGGACGAGAGCGATGCGCTGGAGTTGCGGCAGATGGGCTGCGAATACGTGCAGAGCTTCATGTTCGGCGCGCCGATGCCGGGCGACCAGGTGCTGAAGACGCTGAAGGAACAGTATCCGCTCACTCAAGCGTGACAAGTTTCGGGGACGTGATGAGGCTCAGGCGTGACCGGCAGCCAGGCTGAGATGCGCGAGATCGATGCCGATCGAGGCGAGGATCCGGTCATATTTGCGATCGATGTCGGCGTCGAACAGAAGCTCGGCACTTGCCGGGCAAGTCAGCCAGCCATTCTCGACGATCTCGTTTTCAAGCTGGCCTGCACCCCAGCCGGCATAGCCGAGCGCCATCAGAGCCCGCCGGGGTCCGCGGCCGGAGGAGATGGCGCGCAATATGTCGACGGTCGCGGTGAGACAGACATCATCGGACACGGCGAGCGAGGATTCCACCCGGTAGTCGCCCGAATGCAGAACGAAGCCGCGGCTGCGATCCACCGGTCCGCCATTGCGCACGACGAAGTCGCGCGCCGGCGGCGGCAGGCGAATTGCCTCCAGCTCGTTCATGATGCCAAGTTGCACGAGCAGGTCCGGAAACAGCATCTGCTGCGTCTGGTTGATGATCAGCCCCATCGCGCCTTCGTCGCTGTGCGCGCAAATGTAGATGACGGAGCGCGTGAAGCGGTCGTCCTTCATGCCGGGCATGGCAATCAGGAACTGATCGTCGAGAAAGCCGGGTCCTGCGGCCGTCCTTTTATGGCGCAACAAATCCATGGCCACAGCGTAACGCGTTTCCGGGGCGTCGAAAAGATGGGCGGCGCCCGATTTGATCAGGCTCAAAAGCCGAAGGTCACGCAAATATGATGCCGGCGGCGTCATGAAATCATTGCGCGGCCATCAACGGACGATCAAATCATCGCCATGCAAAGCTTGAAAATCCTGCTGCTTGGTGTGGCCATTGGATCGGCGACCGGCTTCCCCGCCTCAGCCTCCTCGTCGGCCTGGTACAACAGCGAAGGCGGCAGGGTGCGGCTGGTAACAAGCGGCAAAGCCGACGAGGCCGGACGTCTCCAGGGCGTCCTCGACATTGCGCTGAAGCCCGGCTGGAAAACCTATTGGCGCGATCCGGGCGATGCGGGCGTGCCGCCACAGATCGACGTCTCGGCCAGCACCAACATTGCCGACGCGACGCTTTCGTTTCCGCCGCCGCAGCGCCACGATGACGGCTATGGCAAATGGGCCGGCTACGACCACCCGGTTTCGTTGCCGGTGACGTTCACGCTTGCCGCGCCCGGCCAACCGGCCGTCATCGATGCGGACATCTTCCTCGGCATTTGCGAAACCATCTGCATCCCGGTGCAGACAAGGCTGACCGTCGATCCCGGCGCCGATCCCGACAACGCCGAGGATGCGGCACTGGTCAAGGCGGGCCTTGCAACCCTGCCCGCCACGGCAACGCCCGATTTCGGCATAAACGTACTGCCGGGCGACCACGAAACGCTGATTGTCGAAGCGAGCTTTCCGGGCAGCCCCGAGGGCGCCGACTTCTTCGTTGCCGGCGAACGCGACTACATGTTCGGTGCCCCGGCACGCAGCGAAAAGGATGGCAAGCTGATCTTTACTGTACCGATCCTCGACAGGCCGTCGACAACGCCAACCGATGGCGGCCTGCACTACACACTGACAAGTGCCGCAGGCGCGGTCGAAGGCCTGTTGCCATTCCCGTGATGCCAACGTCTGGACGGTTGCCGGGCGCGCCTTAATTCGCTATCGCAAGGAGCTCCCTTCCATTTCCAAGCGAGGACCATCATGACGATCTCCGTTGGCGACAAACTGCCCGATGCGACCTTCAAGACAATGACCGCCGACGGTGCAAGGCCGATCACGACGGGCGAGATATTCTCAGGAAAGAAGGTCGTGCTGTTTGGCGTTCCAGGCGCCTTCACGCCGACCTGCAGCAACAATCATCTGCCCGGCTACCTGGACAATTACGACGCCATCCTGGCGCGCGGCGTCGACACTATCGCCGTTGTCTCGGTCAACGATGTTCACGTCATGGGGGCTTGGGCCCGCTTCAGCGGCGGTGAAGGCAAAATCCTTTATCTTGCCGATGGCAATGGCGATTTCGCCAAATCGGTCGGCCTCGACGCCGACCTCTCCAGCGGCGGCATGGGGCTACGCTCGAAGCGTTTTTCGATGATCGTCGATGACGGCAAGGTCACCGCACTCAATGTCGAGACAAAGCCCGGCGTCGACGAATCCGGTGCGGCTCACATTCTCGGACAGCTTTCCGTCCTGGCGACAGCCTAGGCCAGGCACGGCAAAGGGCGCCTTCGAGCGCTCAACGTCCAAAGGACGCTGACTTTTGCATCGGCGCATGATCCTTCCGAAAGCCGACCCGGTTTTCGGGACCATGCGTCGGCTCTTCGGGACTGCTTGCTTTTGGGGACCTCGATTATGTCTGACATCGTCTGGCGCAGCGTCGCGATCGGCATCGGCGCAACCGCGCTTATGGATGTCTGGGCGATTTTCCTGAGCAAGGCGTTTGCTCAACCGCGGCCGAACTGGGGGCTGGTCGGCCGCTGGGTCTGGCATCTCAGGGAAGGCAAGGTCTTCCATGACGACATTGGCAAGGCCTCGCCCTACCCGCATGAATCAGTACTTGGCTGGGCCTTTCATTATGCTGTCGGCATCGTCTACGGCTTCATACTGGTCGTGCTGGCCGGAACGGCCTGGCTCACCGCGCCGACCTTCCTGCCGGCCTTTATCATCAGCATGGTCACCGTCGGCGCCGGCTGGTTTCTGCTGGCGCCCGGCATGGGCGCCGGCTGGGCCGCTTCGAAGCGGCCCAATCCGATGCAGGTCCGCGCCCTCAATCTTGTGTCGCACACGGTGTTCGCAATCGGACTGTTCGGCACCGCCCTGCTGATCCGATAGGTAATTAACTGTCGCGGCGCTGCGTCGGCCTGTCGATCGGCTGCCATCCATGGATAACGCGACGCGCGCTGATATCGTATGCGAAGTAGTTCCCACCGCCCGCTGGCTGATCCGCCTCGCGGCTGATTTCCCGACCGCTCAAAGAGAGCAGCAGGAGCGTTCCGACACCTCCGTGACCTATGAAAGCAACGTCGACGGCGGCGTCGGTGCGTAGCACAGTGTCTACCTCGCTTAGAATACGACGCTGGGCTTCGATAGCTGGCTCCCATCCACGAATGCTGCTGTTTGGATTGGCGAAGAATTGGTCGGCGACCGCTTCGAACTCCGATGGCGGCAGGAAACCGGTTGCCGATCGGTCATTCTCATGCATCCGTTCCCTCACCTCGACTGCAAGGCGGAGATGCCTTCCGAGTATCTCGGCGGTTTCTATCGCCTTGCGTTCACCCGACGACACGATCCGCCGGATCGACCCAACCCACGGCTGATCGAGCATTGCAGATGTTCTCGCTCGCCCGATGTCGGACAGTCCCCACTCCGGCACTGGAACGTTGGCATCGACCTGAACCTGGGGATGCGTGATGTAGTATGCAATCGGCATGATAAGAGCTTTCCTGCCAGAGAGCGGACCCGCAGCCGGAATTCAATAGCTTTGCGTCGAGCGCCGCGCCTTTGTGGCGGCCGGCTGCTTTGACTGCGAACCTGGTTCTGGCGCCGCAGTCTTGACGAGGCCTTTCTTGAATGGCGCCATGCCGAGCCGCGCCAATTCGTCGGCGCGCTCGTTCTCGGGATGGCCGGCATGGCCCTTGACCCAATGCCAGGTGACCTGATGGCGGTTACGCGCCGCGTCGAGCTGCTGCCACAGCTCGGCATTCTTCACCGGCTGCCTGGCGGCCGTCTTCCAGCCGTTGCGCTTCCAGCCGTCGATCCAGCTGAAAATACCGTCCTTGACATAGTTGCTGTCGGTATAAAGATCGACGGCGCAGGGCTCCTTGAGCGCATTAAGCGCCGAGATGGCCGCCAACAGTTCCATACGGTTGTTGGTGGTGGCAGCCTCGCCGCCATGGAGCTCCTTAATTGCGCCGTTGAAGCGCAGGATTGCGCCCCAGCCGCCAGGCCCGGGATTGCCCGAACAGGCACCATCGGTGAAGATTTCAACGCGCTTGGTCATGTCAGTCCATATTCGGAAGGAGAGTTGATCGCCCGGTGGAAGCGCATCCGGCGGATATACTCGGTCGGGTCGCGTTTCATCACCAGCCCGCCGTCCGGGACCGTCAGCCAGTCGTAGAGCCGGGTCAGCATGAAGCGCAGCGCCGAGCCGCGCGCCAGCATCGGCAGCGCAGCTTTCTCGTCACTGCTCAACGGCCGCACGCTTTGGTAGCCGGCAAGCAGCGCCGTGCCCTTGGTCAGATTGAAGGAAAAATCCTTCTCGAAGCACCAGGCGTTCAGGCACGTGGCAACGTCATAGGCGTAGAGGTCGTTGCAGGCGAAATAGAAGTCGATCAGCCCGGACAGTTTCTCGCCGAGGAAGAACACATTGTCCGGGAAAAGATCGGCATGGATGATGCCTCGCGGCAGACCGTTCGGCCAGTTCCGCTCGAAATCGGCGAAATCGGCATCGACCTCGGCAGCCAGTCCCGGCTCGACCTCGTCGGCGCGGGCGCGGGCGGCATTCCACAGCTTGCGCCAGCCATCGATGGCAAGGGCGTTGGGGCGGGTCATCGGAAAATCCGCGCCGGCGAGATGCAGTGCCGCCAGCGCCTTGCCGACCTCGCCGCAATGCGCAGCCGTCGGCCGCCGCAGCGACAGGCCTTCGAGAAAGGTGATGATGACCGCCGGCCGGCCGGCAAGTGTTCCGATCACACCGCCATCATGTGCGGTGACCGGGAGCGGGCACGAAATGCCCTTTCTGGCGAGGTGGGCCATGAGGCCGAGAAAGAACGGCAGGTCAGCCTTGTCGACGCGCTTCTCGTAAAGCGTCAGGATGTAGGAGCCGCTGCTGGTGTGCAGCAGAAAATTCGAGTTTTCGGTACCTTCGGCGATGCCCTTGTAGGACAAGAGGTCGCCGACCGGATAGTTCCTGAGGAATGCGCCGAGCTCGCCCTCGTTGACGTCGGTGTAAACCGCCATCGTTGCTACGCGGCCCCGTTGACGAAGGCCATGTCGGCAGCCGTCAGTTCGACATCGCGCAACACCCGCATCACCGGAAAGTCCTCCGTCTCCGTCGCCGTCACGGCCAGCTCGATGGTCACGTCGAAGCGCTGCCTGAACGCATCGACGATCTCGTCGACGATGATCTCCGGCGCCGAGGCGCCCGCCGACAGGCCGAGCGTCGAAATGCCGGCAATCTCATTCCACGGAATTTCGGAGGCGCGCTGCACAAGAAGCGACATCGAGGCGCCGGCGCGCTCGGCCACTTCGACCAGGCGCCGCGAGTTGGAGGAGTTAGGTGCGCCGACAACCAGGAAGAGATCGGCGCCGGCCGCTGTTTCCTTGACCGCTTCCTGGCGATTGGTGGTGGCATAACAGATCGATTCCGCCGCCGGCGCGTGCAGCTCGGGAAAACGCTGCCGCAGGGCGCGGATAATACCGGCGGTGTCCTCGACCGACAGCGTCGTCTGGGTGACGAAGCCGAGCGCTTGCGAGTCTGCGGGCACGAAGCTTGCGGCGTCGGCCTCGGTCTCGATCAGAGTGACCGCGCCGTCCGGCAACTGGCCCATTGTGCCGATCACCTCCGGATGCGCGGCATGGCCGATCAAGAGCACGTGGCGGCCAAGCCGCTGATGGCGCATCGCCTGCTTATGGACTTTCGAGACCAGCGGGCAAGTCGCGTCGAGATAGAACAGGTTGCGGGACTGGGCGTCGGCCGGCACAGATTTCGGCACGCCATGCGCCGAAAAGACGACCGGGCTCTGGCGATGCTCGGGCGGGATCTCGGAGAGCTCCTCGATGAACACCGCGCCAAGGCTTTGCAGCCCTTCGACGACGTAGCGGTTGTGCACGATCTCGTGGCGGACATAGACCGGCGCGCCGTATTTCTTCAGCGCCAGCACGACGATCTGGATGGCACGGTCAACGCCCGCACAGAAACCGCGGGGCTGGCAGAGCCGGATGGTCAGCGGCGGCTTTGTATAAAGCATGATTGCATCTTACGCTGATTGTAGGCCGGTTGATCGGACTATGACTTCTGAGCTCAAGGCGCGAAATGAGGTGCGCGGCCCTGCCCTGTCAAGGGTAGTGGCGGCGATCATTGGTCTTTCGCCGGGCGGCGGAGCCAGGAGATCAGGACGCCGGCAAGGGCGGCGGCAAGGCCGTACCAGGTTATCGCATATTGCAGATGGCTGTTCGGCAGGTCGATGACGGTGACACCTCCAACTGGCAGCCCGCCGGGGTTGGGCGTGGCGTTCGCATCGATGAAGATCGGCACCAGCGCCGCACCTGTCGGCAGGCCGGCGCTCGAGGCCATCGCGTCACGATCTTTCCAGTAGAAGATATTCTTCTGCGGATCATTGTCGGGAAGCATCATCGAGGGCTTGGCCGGCAGCGGGTTGCGGGCGAGCCCCGTCACCGTCACTTTGCCCGTTACCTGCCCCTGCGGCCGCTTGGCTGGATCCTTGAAATCGTAAGGCACGAAGCCGCGGTTGATCAGCACGAAACGGCCATCGTCGAGCTGTAGCGGCGTGAAGACGTTGAAACCGGACTGGCCTTCCCAGGTGGCGAGGAAATGCCGCTCGTCTTGATGCAGGAAAGTGCCGGTCACTGTCACCGGCGTGTAGTCCACGTCGCCGGCGGCAGCAAACCGCTTTTCGAGCTCGGCCAATGGCACAGGCGCCGAATGCGTGCGCTGGTCTATCGTCTGGAGAAGGCCCTCTTTCCAGTGCAGGCGCTGAACCTGCCAGGTGCCGAGCGCCAGCAGGATCAAAAACACGACGATACCCAGGCCGAGTGCCAATGCGCGCTTCGGCCGCGACCGGCCGGCCACCGAACCGGATGCCTCGCTCATTCGCCGCGGTCCAGCCGGCCCTCGGCCGCCTTGTTGCGGTATTGCAGCGTCAGCAGCACGCCCTTGATCAGCCGGAGCGCCGCCAGGCAAAGCACCAGCGTCAGCGGAATCCACAGCAGCAGATGCAGCCAGAGCGGCGGATTGAGCGTCACCTCCATCCACAACGCCAGGCCGACGACGATAAAGCCGATGATCAGGATAACGAACACCGCCGGCCCGTCGCCGGCATCGGCGAAGGAATAATCGAGGCCGCAATTGGAGCAGCGATCATCGACCGTGAGGAACCCGGAGAACAGCTTGCCCTCGCCACAGCGGGGGCAGCGGCCATGCAAGCCGGCCGAGATCGGATCGATTGGTGGCCAGATCGCCTTGTCGTCGCTCATGAGGTCCATCCTAGGAGCATTTGCCGCAAAAGATAAGGCGGCCACGTCGCCGCAGCCGCCTTGTCGATTTCCTCAGCTCGATCTCAGTGCGGTTCGATCATCGCGCCGTTCGATGCCCAGACGTAGATCGAGGCAAACAGGAACAGCCACACCACGTCGACGAAGTGCCAATACCAGGCGGCGGCCTCGAAGCCGAAATGCTGCTTGGGCGTGAAGTCGCCCTTCATGGCGCGGATCAGGCAGACCAACAGGAAGATCGTGCCGATGATGACGTGGAAACCATGGAAGCCGGTCGCCATGAAGAAGGTGGCGCCGTAGATCGAATCCCTGAAGCCGAACGGCGCGTGCATGTACTCGTAGGCCTGCACCATGGTGAACAGCATGCCGAGGCCGACGGTCAGCACCAAGCCATTGATCAGGCCCTTGCGGTCGCCGTGGATGAGCGAGTGGTGCGCCCAGGTCACCGTGGTACCTGACAGAAGCAGGATGACGGTGTTGTAGAGCGGCAGATGGAAAGGGTCGAGAACTTCGAGGCCCTTGGGTGGCCAGACGCCGCCGGTGAAGGCGGTACGGGCGTATTGATGGACCTCGCCCGGAAACAGGCTGGCGTCGAAGAAGGCCCAGAACCAGGCGACGAAGAACATCACCTCGGAGGCGATGAACATGATCATGCCGTAGCGCAGATGCAGCGACACGACACGGGTGTGGTGTCCCTCATGCGCTTCCTTGATCGTATCCGACCACCAGGCGAACATCGTGTAGATGACGATCAGCAGGCCGATGAAGAACAGCCATGGATTGGCGACATTGAAACCGAAGATCGGGAAATCGCCGCCCTTGAGGTATTGCATGTAACAGACGCCGCCGAACGCGGTCACCAGCGCCCCGACGGAGCCCAGGAAAGGCCACGGGCTCGGGTCGACAAGGTGGTAGTCATGTTGTGGTTTTGCGTGTGCGTCTGCCATATCAACCCCCGAGGCTTGCTTCGGTATCTGAAATCTTGTTGCGGCGGCCGTCGGCCGGCACCGATGATGCGACCGGCTTGGTCTTGTCGACCGGGAACATCGTGTAGGACAGGGTAATCGTCGTCAGATCCTTCAATTCCGGCGCGTTGACGATGTCGGGATCGACATAGAAGACGACCGGCATGTCCAGTGTCTCGCCCGGCTTCAGCGTCGTGTCGGTGAAGCAGAAACACTCGACCTTGTTGAAGTAAGGTCCGGCCAGTTCCGGCTGCACGTTGAAGGTGGCGCGTCCAGTGATGGGACGGTTGAATTTGTTGGTCGCGCTGAAATGCGCCTCGGCGGTTTCGCCGATCTTGATGGTGATCGAGCGGGCGACCGGCTGGAATTGCCAGGGAACGCCGGCGGTGTTGGCGTCGAAGCGGATGGTGATGTCGCGATCGAGCACCCGATCGGCATATTGCTGGGTCGCCCGTTTGACGGTGCCGCCGTAGCCTGTCGCCTGGCAGAACATCGCATAGAGTGGTACCGCGGCGTAGGCCATGCCGATCATGCCGCCGAAAAACGCGATGCAGACGCCAGCGACGACGCGGTTCGTGTTTTTCTTCGTAGGATCGGTGACTGTTTGCCTGGTCATTGTGAGCTCACATCGAGCCGGGGAAACTGTGACCAAATTTCACGATGGTCGCGACGTAGAATATGACGACCAGCGCCGCCAGCGCGAAACCGATTGCGGCCGAGCGATTGCGGCGGGCCTTCTGCTGACGTTCGGTCAGCGTGACCAGTTCAAGCTTCTTTTCGGCCATGCTCATGCTCCACCAATGGTCAGCGCGCGCGAGACGACACAATCGCCAAGGTAGGCGGCGAAGATGGCGAAGAGATAGAGCAGCGAATAGCCGAACAAGGCCTTGGCCGGCTTCATCGCCCGGTCGTCATCGGCCATTTGCAGCACCTTCCACGCATACCAGACGAAGCCGGCGCCGAGCAGCAATGCAAGGATGCCATAGACCGGCGTGGTGAACCCGAGAACCCAGGGCAGCACGCCAACCGGCGCGAGGACCAGCGCATAGGCAAAGATCTGGCGTCTGGTCGAGGCCTGGCCGGCGACATTCGGCATCATCGGAATGCCTGCCTTGGCGTAGTCCTCCGACTTGAAGAGCGCGAGCGCCCAGAAATGCGGTGGCGTCCACAGGAAAATGATCAGGAACAGCACCAAGCTTTCGAGGCTCACCGATCCGGTTACCGCCGCCCAGCCTATGACCGGCGGAATGGCACCGGCAGCCCCGCCGATGACGATGTTCTGCGGCGTCCAGCGCTTCAGCCACATCGTATAGATGACGGCATAGAAAAAGATCGTGAAGGCCAGAAGCGATGCTGCCAACCAGTTGACCAGCACGCCGAGCGTCATCACCGACAGAACCGACAGCACCAGCCCGAAACTCAATGCCTCGCCTGGCCGGATGCGGCCGGCCGGCACGGGACGGCCGGCGGTGCGCGTCATCACCGCATCGATGTCTGCGTCATACCACATGTTGAGCGCACCGGAGGCGCCGGCGCCGATGGCAATAGCCAGGATCGCGATCACCGCCAGCAGCGGATTGATGGTCACCGGGGCGGCGACCATGCCGACAAACGCAGTGAACACCACCAGCGACATGACGCGCGGCTTCAGCAGGGCGAAGAAATCGCCCGCCGTCGCTTCCGACATGCGGAAGCCTGGCTCGTCAATCAGTCTGTCTTCGGCAAGGGCCATGCGTACTTAAAGTCCATCATTCCGTTGGCCAAAACCGCCGGCCGGCCGGCGGTTCCGTATTAAAGGAGGCAACCGCCTACTTGATCTTCGGCAACTGTTCCCACTGATGGAACGGCGGCGGCGAAGGCAGCTGCCATTCCAGCGTGGTCGCACCCTCGCCCCAAGGATTGGCGCCGGCGACCCGCTTCTTCTGGAACGCCTCGAAGACGCCGAACAGGAAGATGACGACGCCGACAGCCGAGATGTACGAGCCGTAGGACGACACCATATTCCAGCCGGCGAAGGCATCGGGATAGTCGATATAACGACGCGGCATACCGGAAAGCCCGAGGAAGTGCTGCGGGAAAAAGACCAGGTTGACGCCGACGAAAGTGACCCAGAAGTGAGTGTTCGCGATCACGGGCGAGTACATGTAGCCGGTCATTTTCGGGAACCAGTAGTACCAGCCGGCGAAGATCGCGAAGACCGCGCCCAGCGACAGCACGTAGTGGAAGTGCGCGACCACGAAATAGGTGTCGTGCAGCGGGCGGTCGAGGCCGGCATTGGCCAGCTGCACGCCGGTGACGCCGCCAACAGTGAACAGGAAGATGAAGCCGATCGCCCACAGCATTGGGGTCTTGAGCGAAATCGACCCGCCCCACATAGTGGCGATCCACGAGAAGATCTTCACACCCGTCGGCACCGCGATGACCATGGTGGCAAAGACGAAATAGCGCTGGGTGTCGAGCGACAGGCCCGTCGTGTACATGTGGTGGGCCCAGACGATGAAGCCCACCGCGCCGATGGCAACCATCGCATAGGCCATGCCGAGATAGCCAAACACCGGCTTCCTCGAAAAGGTCGAGATGATATGGCTGATGATACCGAAACCCGGCAGGATCAGAATGTAGACCTCCGGATGGCCGAAGAACCAGAACAGGTGCTGGAACAGGATCGGATCGCCGCCGCCGTCCGGGGCGAAGAAGGTGGTGCCGAAATTGCGGTCGGTCAACAGCATCGTGATGCCGCCGGCCAGCACCGGCAACGACAGCAGCAGCAGGAAGGCGGTAATCAGCACCGACCAGGCGAACAGCGGCATCTTGTGCATTGTCATGCCGGGCGCGCGCATGTTGAAGATGGTGGTGATGAAGTTGATGGCGCCAAGAATCGAGGAGGCGCCGGCGATGTGGATTGACAGGATCGCCAGATCCATGGCTGGTCCGGGCTGGCCGGATGTCGACAGCGGCGGATAAAGCGTCCAGCCGCCGCCGACGCCGTAAGCGCCGGGCGCACTCGGAACGAAGGCCGAGAAAATCAGCAGGATGAAAGCCGGCGGCAGCAGCCAGAACGAGACGTTGTTCATGCGCGGGAAGGCCATATCCGGCGCGCCGATCATGATCGGCACCATCCAGTTGGCAAAGCCGCCGATCAGCGCCGGCATCACCATGAAGAAGATCATGATCAGCGCATGCGCGGTGGTGAAAGCATTGTACATGCTCTTGCCCCCGTCGATGGCGGCGTCGCCGTTCATGCCGTAGACCATCTGCGCCAGGCCAGTGAAGATCTGGATGCCCGGCTCCTGCAATTCCATGCGCATGACGACCGACAAGGCGCCACCGATGCAGCCCGCCATGATCGCGAAGATCAGATAAAGCGTGCCAATGTCCTTGTGGTTGGTCGAATACACCCACCGGACCCAGCCATGATACGGCTTGTGGTCGTGGTCGTCGTGAGCTGCAGCGTGCGCCATGGTCGGCTCCGTTCCCTGAATCTTTTCTGGTCGCGGCATCAATTGCCGGCGGCCGCTACCTTGTTCGTGCCATCGACCTCGGCCATCAGCGCCTTGTTGGCGCCGGGAAGGTCGGTCTTGGCTGCCGCCAGCCAGGTCTTGTATTGTGCATCGGAGACGACGCGAATGGCGATCGGCATGAAGGCGTGGTCCTTGCCGCAGAGTTCCGAGCACTGGCCGTAATAGAGGCCTTCCTTGTCCGCCTTGAACCAGACCTCGTTGATGCGGCCCGGCACCGCATCGGTCTTGATGCCGAAGGACGGCATGGCAAAGGCGTGAATGACGTCGGTCGCCGTCACCAGCACCCGGGTCATGGTGCTGACCGGCACCACCATCTCATTGTCGACGGCGAGCAGGCGCGGATACGCGGCGCGATCTTCCTTGCCGGCAGCAGCCCTGTCGGCATCCTGAAGGATCGCGGAATTAAAGGAAAGCGTGTTGTCGACCTGGTATTCGTAGTCCCAGTTCCACTGATTGCCGGTCGCCTTGACGGTCAGCTTGGCTTCTTCCGGCGGCGTGTATTGCGCGGTCAGCAGCTGGAACGAGGGAATGGCGAGACAGAGCAGGATGACCACGGGACCGACAGTCCAGATGACCTCGATCAGCGTGTTGTGGCTGGTGCGCGACGGCGTCGGGTTGACGCTCGCCCGGAACCGCAAAATGCAATAGGCAATCAGGAAAAGCACCAAGGCGGTGATCACAATGATGAACGCGAACGAGTAGTTCCCGAACCACTCGATCTGCCTCATAATGTCGGTCGCCGGAGGCTGAAAACTGGTTTCCCAAGGTTGGGGCTGGGCTGCATGAGCGGATGCAGCGGCAAACAACGTGGCGGCGGCACTAGCTACGATTTTGGCGGTTGCCAGGAATTTTCTCATCGCCCTCGTCATCTCCCAGTTCCTCGCGATCGGACCGCAAGAATGTCGAACAATGCCGGGACGGGAATCCCGGACAATTCAAGGCTGGTTCAAACCATACTCTATTTGCCTCCGCAAGAAAGGAGCGCCGGAACCCGTGCGGCATTTTTGCGCGCAAGCGCGGCGCTGGCTTCGTGCGGTGACGGCTCGCCGCGAATCACCAGAGCGGCATCCGGGTAGAATGAGCTGCGCGGCGCGCGGAACCGTCGCAATTAGGGCGAAATTGGCACGGAAAAGCGCATTGTTGCCTGTGTCGGGGCGGATCGCCGGGGTCTCGTCCTTTACTTGGGTTTAGTGCGGCTTAAAGTGCCGTGATTCGCAATGGAGCCGTCATGAACCCTTGGCTTTCGAGAACCTTGGCGAAGGTCATCTTTGTTGCCGCCGCAATAGCCTTGTCCGGCGCCGGCCTGGCCAATGCCGCGCAGCCAAGCGGCACGGTGAAGTCAACGCATGGGGCGTGGTCGATCATCTGCGATACGCCCGCCGGTGCTACATCCGAACAATGCGTGATGATGCAGAACGTCGTCGCCGAGGACCGTCCGGAAATGGGTCTTTCCGTTGTCGTGCTGCGCACAGCCGACAACAAGGCCGAAATCCTGCGTGTGCTGGCGCCGCTCGGCGTGCTGTTGCCCAACGGCCTCGGCCTCAATGTCGACGGCAAGGATATCGGCCGCGCGTATTTCGTGCGCTGTTTCCAGGACGGCTGCTATGCCGAGGTCATCCTGGAAAAGCCGCTGCTCGACACGCTGAAGACCGGTACGTCCGCCACCTTCATCGTCTTCCAGACGCCGGAAGAGGGGATCGGCATTCCCGTCGACCTCAAGGGTTTCGCCGACGGCTTCGCCGCCCTGCCTTGAGACCGGGTCTTGTAGCACGATCCAGTGATGATCCAGTGATGTTGACCGGCCGGGTCACGGCAAATCTCATTTCAGATTGTCTGTGCGGGCCTTCGCGCCTACATCGTGGGAAACAATCCTCCTGCGAATGGACCTGCCATGAACAGCCTGATCGGCCAATTTGACATTTCCGACGATCGCATCAAGCAAATCGTTGCCGAGACTATTAACGGCGCCGACGACGGCGAACTGTTTCTCGAATATAGCGAAAGCGAATCGCTGATGTTCGACAATGGCAAGCTGAAGACCGCGAATTTCAACACCGACCAGGGTTTCGGCCTGCGCGCCGTCGCCGGCGAAGCCAGCGGCTACGCCCATTCCAGCGATCTCTCCGAAGCCTCGCTGCTGCGCGCCGCCGATGCCGTTTCGACGGTGAAGAGCGGCTATTCCGGCACGCTTGCCGCAGCGCCTGCCCGCACCAACCGCCATCTCTACAGCGACGGAAACCCTATCCCCTCGCCTTCCTTCGAGGCCAAGGCCAAGCTGCTTCAGGAAATCGATGCATGGCTGCGGGCCGAGGATCCGCGCGTCAGGCAGGTGACGGCGTCGCTCGCCGCCTCCTGGCAGCATGTCGAGATCGTGCGCGCCGACGGCCAGATGGTGCGCGACATCCGTCCGCTGGTCAGGATCAACGTGTCGGTGGTGGTCGGCGACGGCGACCGCCAGGAGAGCGGCTCCTACGGCATGGGAGGCCGCAAGGATTTTGGTGAATTCCTGATCGAGGACAGCTGGCGGCACGCGGCCAAGGAGGCATTGCGGCAAGCGCTGGTCAATCTCGAAGCGGTTCCAGCACCTGCCGGCACTTTCGACATCGTGCTGTCGAGCGGCTGGCCGGGCGTCATGTTGCACGAGGCCGTCGGCCACGGGCTGGAAGGCGATTTCAACCGCAAGAAGACGTCGGCCTTCGCCGGCCTGCTTGGCCAGCAGGTGGCGGCGAAAGGCGTCACCGTCGTTGACGACGGCACCCTGCCCGAGCGGCGTGGTTCGCTTACCGTCGACGATGAGGGCACGCCATCGGCCCATAACGTGCTGATCGACGATGGCAAGCTGGTCGGCTACATGCAGGACCGCCAGAACGCCCGGCTGATGGGCATGAAAGCCACCGGCAACGGGCGACGCCAAGGTTACGCGCACGAGCCTATGCCGCGCATGACAAACACCTACATGACAGGAGGCGACATGGAGCCGGACGAGATCATCGCCTCAGTCAAGAACGGCATCTATGCCGTGTCGTTCGGTGNAGGAGGCGACATGGAGCCGGACGAGATCATCGCCTCAGTCAAGAACGGCATCTATGCCGTGTCGTTCGGTGGCGGCCAGGTCGACATCACTTCGGGCAAGTTCGTGTTCGGCTGCACCGAAGCCTACATGATCGAGAACGGCAAGGTGACGCAACCGATCAAGGGCGCCATGCTGATCGGCAACGGGCCGGATGCCATGCATCGGGTTTCGATGGTCGGCAACGATATGAAGCTCGACACCGGCATCGGCATGTGCGGCAAGGCCGGACAGGGCGTGCCGGTCGGCGTCGGCCAGCCGCATCTCAGGATGAACCAGATGACAGTCGGCGGCACCAGGGTTTGATGGAGTTGACGCCGAATTATCGCCGCTCCGGAACAACCAATCCCCGCCGCCCACTGCCTTGTCATCGCTTTAAGTAGGAGTAGCTTGCGCCTTGAATTTGCCGAGAGCTTCGACTATCTTACATTCGTCTTACACCTAAGGACGTGCCGAGATGGCTGCCGCAGAGAAGCTCGTAACTACGGTCTCGACCAAGGGACAGGTCATCCTGCCCAGCGCGATCCGGAAACGGAGGGAATGGCATGCCGGCACACGCCTTCTGGTCGAGGATACCCCGGAGGGCGTGCTACTGAAGCCTGCGCCAGTCTTCGCCGAGACGCGGCCAGAGGACGTGTTTGGATCGCTGCGCTATAGCGGCAGGCCGAAGACGTTGGAAGAAATGGACGCGGGCGTGCTCGCCGAAGCGCGGCGGCGCCATGCTCGCAATTGATACCAACCTGATCGTCCGCTACCTGACGGGCGATCACCCGTCGCAGTCTTCCCGCGCCCGGGCGCTGATCGATAGCCAGCCGGTCTTTGTCGCCGTCACGGTGATGCTGGAAGTCGAATGGGTGTTGCGCAGCGCCTACGGTTTTGCGCCGCTTGAAATCGCCCGTACGCTACGGGTGTTTAGCGGGCTTCCCACGGTAGAGGTGGAAGACGGGGCGGTCGTGTCGTCCGCGCTCGACCTCTCGGAACAGGGGTTGGATTTCGCTGACGCGCTGCATCTGGGCAAGTCCGCTCACTGCGCTGGCTTCGCGACTTTTGACCGCAAGTTCGTCAGGGCCGCGAAGGCGGCCGGATACGAACGCGTGCAAGAAGCATAGCAGCTCACAGCGGCCCAGCGCGGCACAAAAGCGCGCCACAGGGTCAGCCTGGTTTCAGGCATAGATGCCGGAGCGGACTGCCTCCAGATAGGCAAGCACCTTGTCCGTCTTGCCTTCGCGAACCAGATCGTAGGCGGTCTTTCCGGCCCAACCGGGGATCGGCTGATGCTTGAACCAGATCGCCGCACGATGTTCATCACCGGCCATCTCGCCGGCCATCGCCAGGATACGGACGATGGGACTCAATGCGGCGTCGACCTTGCGCGCACCGGACTTGGCGGCAAGCGTGTTGCGCGCGAGACCGGTCAGCCCCGCCAGTTCTGTCATATTAACCCCTAGCAGTTCAGCGACCCGCCTTGGCGAGAGAAACGCGCCCGCTCCTCGCCGAAGCGCCATGCCGAAATTTCGAAGGCTGCGGTGCTCATGGCAATTCCCTAGCACAGTCTGAACGACGTGCGTTCAAAATGTGCTTTTTTGGTGCGCGTTTCAGGCCCTGGCTGCTAGCGCCTTCGTCTCGGCTTCTCCAACAGCGCCACGACCTCGACATGCGGCGACCACAGGAACTGGTCGATCGGCGTCACGCTCTTCAGGGCGTAGCCGCCGTCCATGAGGATGCGTAGGTCCCGCGCCAGCGTTACCGGATTGCAAGACACCGCGGCGACGAGCGGCACGTCGGAGCGCGCGATCTGCTTCGACTGGTCCTCGGCGCCGGCGCGAGGCGGGTCGAAGACAACGCCGTCAAAGGCATTCAACTCCTTGAATGTCAGCGGCCTCCGGAACAGGTCGCGACGTTCGCCGGTCACCCGCTTCAGGCCGCTGGCGAAACGGAATGCCCGGTCGAGCGCCGCGAGTGCTGCCGCATCGCCTTCCACCGCATGAACCTCCGATCTTGCGGCTAGGCGCAGCGCGAAGCTGCCGCAGCCGGCGAAGAGATCGGCGACCTTTTTGGCGCGCGCGAAATGCTGGACGACAATGTTGGCCATCGCCTGTTCGGCAGCCTCGGTCGCCTGCAGGAAAGCGCCCGGAGGCACTGCGACGGCGACGCCACCAAACAGGACGACCGGTTTGTTTGGTTCGATAATGACTTCGCCGTCGACCGACAGCCTGGCTAGCCGCTCGGCGATGACGAAGTTGGAAGCGACGCGGCGCTGGTTCTCGCCGAGCTTGCCGGAATCGTGAACCGCGACATCGAGGCCGGAACCGGTCACCGTCACCGCCATGTGGAACGATTTGGTCGTGGTGCAGATCAGTCCGGCAAGCATCCTCAAACGGTCGAGCGCAGCGACGATCTGCGGCGCCGAGATCGGGCATTCCTCGATCGAGATGATCTCGGATGACAGCGCGCGAACGAAGCCGAACTGCATTCCCGCCTCGCTCCGCCGGGCGGTGAAGACGACACGGCGGCGTGTGTGCGGCGCGCACGGCACCAGCGCCCCGACATCGCAAGCGATGCCCTTGCTCTTCAGCGCATGCACGACCTTTTCGCGCTTCCACCGGTGATAGGCTTCAGTCTCGAGATGCTGGACGGCGCAGCCGCCGCACGCGCCGAAATGCCGGCACGGCGGATCGACCCGCAACGGCGAAGCCTCAAGGACCGACATCAAGGTGGCGCGATCTTTCTCCCGCGCGGCGGTGACGACCTCTCCCGACAGCGCGAACGGAATGAAAACCTCGCCGGTTTCCGTCTCGGCGATGCCGTCGCCCTGCGAGCCCAACCTTGCGATCGTGAAACGGGTGCTCATCGCCTCTGGGTCTCGACGTCCTTGATGCCGCCGAGCAGGAACTCGCGGTTGCCGTCGCCGCCCTCTATCGGTGACAGATGAAGCCCCAGCGAGCGCCAGCCGGGAATGGCATCGAGCCAGTCCTGCATCAGGCCGGCAATGCGCGCCGCATCATAGGGGTCCTTCAGCAGGCCGCCCTTGCCGATCGCCTCGCGGCCGGCCTCGAATTGCGGCTTGACCAGAAACACAGCTTTTGCGCCATTCCTGGCCAAGGCAAGCGCCGGCGGCAGCGCCAGTTTCAGCGATATGAAGCTGACATCCGAGACGATGAAATCCGGCACACGGCCGCCGAGATCGGCGGCCGATAGTTCGCGCGCATTCAGGCCTTCAATTACCGTCACGCGCGGATCGCCGGCAATGTCGGAGTGCATCTGGCCGTGCCCGACATCGATCGCCGTGACATGCGCCGCGCCGCGTTCGAGCAGCACCTGCGTAAAGCCGCCGGTCGAGGCGCCGACATCGAGCGCTTCGTTGCCGGTGGGGTCGAGGGCGAAATGGTCGAGACCAGCCTTCAGCTTCAGTGCAGCGCGCGACACGTAACCTTGCGCCGGATCGTCAACGACGATGTTGCACTCAGGCAGAACGGCCTGGCCCGGCTTGAGGGCGACGATGCCATCGACCGTCACGGTGCCGCGCTCGACCGCGTCGCGGGCACGCGAGCGGCTGGCAAACAGGCCGCGCTGGACGAGCAATTCGTCGAGCCGCTGGCGTATGCTGGCTGGCGGAAGGGAAGTCATCGGCCTTCATGGCGAAAGCCAACGATGATGGCAAGGAATTTGGCGATCAGACAAGGCATAGTTGGAAAGGCGGTGAGCGCATCAAGCCGCTGCGCTGTTTGTCGAGCCTCGCACGAGACCCGACGCAATGCTAAGAAAGAGATGCCGTTTAGCCGTCGAAACGTGGAGGAGGAACATGCTGACGGGAACCTGCCACTGCGGCGCAGCCCACTGGACCCTGGAGGGCGATCCCGGTTCGATCACTGCCTGCAATTGCACACTTTGCCGTCGCTACGGCACGCTCTGGGCTTACGACTATGTCGACGAACGCATCCGCCTTGCCGGGCCCGTAAGCGCCTATCGGCGCGTCGGAAAGGCTCATCCTTCGCTTGAGATTCTCTTCTGCCCAACCTGCGCTTGCGTCCTGGCCTGGCGCGGTTTGCATCCCGAGGCGGCTGGGCGCTACCGCATCGCCGTCAATGTGAGGCTTGCGCCGCCCGAGGCCGTCGCCGATCTCCCGATCGACCATTTCGAGGGTCTCGATACATTCGAGGATTTGCCGAGAGATGGTCGCTGTGTGCGGGACATGTGGTTCTAGTTTCTAGAGTCTCTTCGGGATCATGCTTTAGAATATGGTCCGCGAAACCCGCCGTTCGACGGCCGGCGTCAGACCGTCGCTGCTGTCGCCGGACACCTGTGTGCGCGCCGGTCAGCGGAACTGGACGCCTTCGGCAAGGTATCGGGCACGACGGCGAATTGCGGCGCCTGCTTGTAGGAGAAGCCGCCACGGATTTCGCCGATCTTGCCGGCGACGACGCCCATCACCGCCTCTTCGAGTTTGCGGTCGTAGCGCGTTTCGGCTGTAGCCGACAAGACGAAGATGGCCGCAAGCGCGATGCCGCCCAAAAGCGATCTCATTGGTCTGCTTTCCCCTGCCTGTTGCCTTCTAGCAGGGCAGCGTTGAAGAACGGCCAAAGGACACGGTAAGCAAATCGCCAAACGGCAGCGTAAACAGCATGTTACGATTGTTCGCCGGTAATTTGATTCAAGCGTTTGAGATATTGATTCAGACTAGCATCTTGCAGCCAAGTTGAATCGCGTCGGCGTCGCGGGAATGCGTCTAAAAGCTAGGCGCGCTGGGCCTGCGCGGTATGCCCCAGCGCCACGAACACGGTGCGCACGATGCCGGCGCTGTCCAGCCCGGCATCGGCATACATCTTTTCCGGCTTGGCATGGTCGACAAATGTATCGGGCAGCACCAGCGGGCGCACCTTCAGGCCGCTCTCCAGCAGCCCTTCATGGGCCAGGAACTGCAGCACATGGCTGGCGAAGCCGCCGACCGCGCCCTCTTCCACCGTCACCAGTATCTCGTGTGAACGGGCCAGCCGCCGGATCAGGTCCTCGTCGAGCGGCTTGGCAAAACGGGCATCGGCGACCGTGGTCGAAAGCCCGGCCGCGCCAAGCTCCTCGGCCGCGGCCAGGCAATCCTGCAGCCTGGTGCCGAAGGAAAGCAGCGCAACCTTGGTGCCTTCCCTGACGATCCGGCCCTTGCCGATCTCCAATACCGAGCCGCGTTGCGGCATCTCGACACCAACGCCGTTACCGCGCGGGTAGCGGAAGGCGATCGGGCCGTCATCGTAGCTTGCGGCGGTGCGTACCATGTGGCGCAGCTCGGCCTCATCGGCCGCGGCCATGACGACGAAACCGGGCAGCGTCGCCAGGAAGGTCGTGTCGAAGGCGCCGCAATGGGTGGCACCATCGGCGCCGACGAAGCCGGCGCGATCGATCGGAAAGCGCACCGGCAATTTCTGGATCGCCACGTCGTGGACGACCTGGTCGTAGGCGCGCTGCAGGAAGGTCGAGTAGATCGCCGCGAAAGGCTTGAAGCCTTCCGTGGCAAGGCCGGCGGCGAAGGTCACCGCATGTTGCTCGGCGATGCCGACATCGAAGGTCCTCGCCGGAAACGCTTCGCCGAACAGATCAAGCCCGGTGCCGTTCGGCATGGCGGCGGTGATGGCGACGATGCGGTCGTCCTCTCGGGCCTCCTGGATCAGGCTTTCGGCAAACACCTTGGTGTAGCTCGGCGCATTGGCGGGCGCCTTGGCCTGGGCGCCGGTGATGACGTCGAATTTGTTGACGCCATGATATTTGTCGGCCGCCGCCTCGGCCGGGGCGTAGCCCTTGCCCTTCTGGGTCACGACATGGATCAGCACCGGGCCGTCGGCATTGTCGCGGACGTTCTTCAGCACCGGGATCAGGTGCTCGAGGTTGTGACCGTCGATCGGGCCGATGTGGTAGAACCCCATTTCCTCGAACAACGTGCCGCCGGTGACGTAACCGCGCGCATGCTCGACCGCTCGCTTGATGGCGCGATCGGCGCGCTCGCCGAGATACGACGTCAGCTTCTTGCCGAAATCGCGCAAGCCTAGATAGGTCTTGCCCGACGCCAGACGGGCCAGATAGGCGCTCATTGCGCCGGTCGGCGGAGCGATCGACATATCGTTGTCGTTCAAGATGACGATCAGCCGGGCATCGAGTGCGCCGGCATTGTTCATCGCCTCATAGGCCATGCCGGCCGACATGGCGCCGTCGCCGATGACGGCAATGACATTGTTGCGGCCATCGGACAGATCGCGCGCCATCGCCATGCCGAGGCCGGCTGAAATCGAGGTCGAGGAGTGGGCTGCGCCGAACGGATCGTATTCGCTCTCGACGCGACGCGTGAAGCCGGACAGGCCGCCCTCCTGCCGCAGCGTGCGGATGCGGTCGCGGCGGCCGGTCAGGATCTTGTGCGGATAAGCCTGGTGGCCGACGTCCCAGATCAGCCGGTCGTCCGGCGTGTTGAAGACGTAATGCAGCGCGACAGTCAGTTCAACGACGCCGAGGCCGGCGCCGAGATGGCCCCCGGTGTGGGAAACGACGTCGATCAGTTCGGCGCGAAGCTCTGACGCCAGCTGCGGCAGGTCGCCTTCGGCAAGCGTGCGCAAATCGGCTGGGACGCGGACCTTGTCGAGAAGCGGCGTATCGGGCTTTGCGTTCACTGTTTGCGAGCCTGGTCAGATTTTCTGTTCATCGTGAAATATGCCGCTGGCCGGCGAATGTAAATGTGGCGGTAACGCGCATCAGCTTTCGGGCAGCGGGATGAACTCTTGCTCGTCTCCAGGAACGATATCGAAGCGGCCCGTCTTCCATTCTTCTTTCGCCTGCTCGATGCGTTCCTTTGAGGACGATACGAAATTCCACCAGATATAACGTTTCGAACCGAGCGAAGCGCCGCCAAACAGCATGAAATGGGCGCCGCGTTCCGATGAGACAACGATTTCATCACCGGGCCGGAAAACCAGCAGCCGCTCGGCCGGGAAGCGGTCACCGGATATCGAAACCTCGCCTTCCAGCGTATAGATGGCGCGCTCCTCGGCATCGGCCGGGATTTTCACGCTGGCACCCGGCGCCAGCCTGAGATCGGCATAAAGCGTGTCCGAAGCGGTGGCGACCGGGGAGCGCAGTCCGGAAAACGCACCGATGATCACACGGCCGCTAACCCCCTCCGCATCGATTTCGGGCAGGCGCAGGGCCGCGGTGTTTTCGAAGACCGGCGCGACTTCTTCCTTGCCGTCCGGCAGCGCCAGCCATGTCTGCAGGCCGGAAACCGACATCGGCGCGCCGCGCAGTTCTTCCGGCGTGCGCTCCGAATGGACGATGCCACGGCCGGCGGTCATCAAATTCACGTCCCCGGGCTGGATTACCATCTCGGTGCCGAGCGAATCGCGGTGCCTGATCTTGCCATCGAACAGGTAAGTCACCGTAGACAGGCCGATATGTGGGTGCGGACGCACGTCGAGCGCCTGGCCCGCTCGCAGTACGGCTGGACCCATGCGGTCGAAGAAGATGAAGGGTCCGACCAGCCGGCGCCTGGCCGTCGGCAAGGCGCGGCGAACCTGAAATCCGCCGATGTCCTTGGCGTTCGGAATGACCATCAGCTCGATCTGATCGCTGGCGAAGGCATCGCCCATCTGCGGATCGTTTCCGGGAAAGAAGCTCACGCGGTCTCCTCAGGCGAAGCGAAGTACGGATTTGGCCTTCGCCTTGGCCGCCACCTCTTCGCGATTGCGCGGATGCTGCGTCGTCTCGAGGCTGTCGAGCAATTCGCGCGCCGAGGCGGCAATGGCCTCGACGGCATGGTCGAACGCATGCTGGTTCTGTTTCGACGGCCGCGTCGTTCCGCTCAGCTTGCGGACGAACTGAAGCGCGGCATCGCGGACCTCGTCATTGGTTGCCGGCGGATCGAAATTGAACAGGGTTTTGATGTTTCTGCACATCGTTCGCAATCTCCTCTCGTCCTGGAGCCGTTTCAAACGGGATGAGTTTTACCCTCAATCGTGATGATGTCCAAAGCCGGTAAGCAAAATTGTCGTTCGAGGCCGCGCCTCAATCCGCGTCCAACGGCTCTGTCCCCACCGGCTTGCCGTCACGCGACAGCCTGATTTTCTCGACCTTGTCCTCGGCCGCCTTCAGCAGCCGGTCGCAATGCGCCTTCAGCGCCTCGCCGCGCTCGTAGATGCGGATCGACTGGTCGAGCGGAACGTCGCCGCGCTCCAGATCGTCGACGATCCTCTCCAGCGCCTCGAGCGCCTGCTCGAAGCTCATCGCCTTGACATCCTCGTTAGTCTCACCAGCCATCATCTATCCCTTCATCAGCCGCCCGACATGGGCGGCGACTGAAAATGCCAATCCCTGCAGATCGTAGCCGCCCTCGAGCACGCTGACGAGCCGGTTGCGGCTACGGCGCCCGGCTCGTTCGAGCAACTGGCCGGTCGCCCAGTCGAAATCATCCTCGGTCAGGTTGATCTCGGCCAGCGGATCGCGGTGGTGGGCATCGAAACCGGCGGAGATGATGATGAGGTCGGGCGCAAAATTGTCGAGCGCCGGCAGGATGCGTGACAGAAAGGCGTCGCGGAAACTATCGCTGCCGCTCTGCGGCGCCAGCGGCGCGTTGACGATGTTGCCGGCGCCGGTTTCGCTCACGGCCCCGGTTCCCGGGTAAAGCGGCATCTGGTGTGTCGAGCAATAGAGCACCGATGGATCGTCCCAGAAAATGTCCTGCGTGCCGTTGCCGTGATGCACATCCCAGTCGACGACGGCGACGCGGTCGGCGCCATGGTTCTTCTGCGCGTAGCGTGCCGCGATCGCGGCGGTGTTGAACAGGCAAAAGCCCATGGAGGTGGTCTTTTCGGCATGATGGCCGGGCGGCCGTGCGGCGACGAAGACGTTTTCGGCACGGCCGGTGAAGACGTCGTCGACCGCGGCGTTGGCTGCGCCGATCGCGGTCACGGCCGCCTGCCAACTCTTCGGGCTGGCGGTGGTGTCGGCGTCGATACGGGCGATGCCGGTGTCCGGAATCGCTGCGCGGACACGTTCGACGAATTCGGGCGGATGCGCGTAGAGGATGGTTGCCTCGTCGCCTTCGGGCGCCTGGACGCGATCGAGCGCCGCGAAGGCCTCGTCGTCAAGCACACGCTCTATGGCGCGCAAACGGTCCGGCCGCTCCGGATGACCGGGCGGTGTTATGTGCTCGAGGAAAATCGGGTGGGTGTAAAGTCTCGTGACCATGCCCCGATATAGGCGCGCCTCGCCGCTTTGGCCATGTTTTCGCGCGCTGGTGAGGCGATGTTCAACAGGGTTTAGGCAACCGGCGTCGGCTGAGCCCACCGCGAGCCGCCTGGGATCGGCGAAAAGAATGGCCTCAGGCCGGTGATCGGTCAATCTGGGGCTGCTTCGCTGACGATCGATCAGGCTGAGGCAGCTTGCCGGTGCGATTGAGCAGCCCTTCCAGAAGAACCTTGAACGCCCTCACTGCCTTCTTCGATGTCGCTTCAGGATCGTTCGAATTTGCGATCCACTGCGCCGCATGCAACGAGGCGCCGCTGACCAGCCTTGCCGCGGCTTCGGGATCGACGGCGAGAATTGTCCCCCCGTCGCTCAGTCTTTGCAGGCTCTCTGTCATCGAGCGGATGCATGTGCTCTGGCTTGGCCATTGCGATGGATCGCCGAGCACCGCCGGCCCGTCGCGAAGCACAATACGCTGGATCTCCGGCTCCAGCGCCATCTCGATATAAGCGGTGCATTCGTCGACAAAGCCCTGCCAGAGATTGTCCGGCTTGGCCGAAACGACCTTCAGCCGGGCCGACATTTCGGCATCGATCTCGGCGATGACCGCCTGGAGAAGGCCCTTCTTGTCGCCGAAGTGATGATAGAGCGCGCCGCGCGTCAGCCCGGCCGATGCCGTGAAATCGTCCATCGAGGCTTCGGCATAGCCGAGCGTACCGAAGGCGTGGCGTGCCGCGGCAATCAGCTTGGCGCGGGTTTCGGCAATCATCTCCTTGCGTGGTCTGTGCATGCTCTGGCCCTATTAACATACGCTTCGTATGCCAATTGACATACGCCGCGTATGATCTATTTAAATTCATACGCCACGTATGTAATCGCCGAACCGGCCGTTGTCGAGGAGCCAGACCATGCAAAATCCCTATTCCCAGATCTTTCGCGCGCCCGGCGCCAAGGGCTTTGCCGCCGCCGGCTTCGCTGCCCGGCTGCCGATCGCCATGGCTCCGATCGGGATCGTCGCGATGCTGTCGCAGACCGATGGCGAATACTGGCTGGCCGGCGCCGTCTCCGCGACATATGCGCTGGCCAACGCTTTCGTCGCCCCGCAGGTATCACGGCTGGTGGACCGCCTCGGCCAGACGCGGATTGTGGTGCCGACCACTGTGATTTCCACGCTCGCTTTCGCGATCCTGATTGCGGCGGCCAATCAGCATTGGCCGATATGGACGCTATTCGTCTCGGCGCTGCTCGCCGCCGTCATGCCCAGCATCCCGGCAATGGTGCGCGCACGCTGGACCGAGATTTTTCGCAACCGCCCCGAGCTGAACACGGCGTTCGCCTTCGAGTCGGCGGCGGACGAACTGGTGTACATAGCCGGCGCATCGCTGTCGGTAGGGCTGAGCGTCGCGCTTTTCCCGGAAGCGGGAGTGCTCGCGAGCACATTGTTCCTCGCCTTCGGTTCGACGGCCTTCATCCTGCAGCGCTCGACCGAACCGCGAGCCCGACCGGTGGAACATGATTCAGGCGGCTCGGCAATCCGCCTGCGGCCGGTCCAGATCATCACCTTGGCCCTGATCTTCATCGGCGCGACCTTCGCCACCACGGAGGTGAGCACGGTGGCGATCACCAAGGAGCTTGGCCAGCCAGGGGCCGCCAGCTTCGTCATCGGTGTCTACGCGCTCGGATCGTTCGTCGTCGGCATCATCATCGGCGCCCTGAACCTGAAACTGCCGCTGCAAATTCAGCTTGCCATCGCAATCGCCATCATTGCGCTTACCACGCTGCCGCTGCTCGTCGCCGACACAGTACCGCTGCTGGCACTGGCCGTCTTCGTCAGCGGCGTGGCGATTTCGCCGACCTTCATCACGGCATTCGGCCTGATCGAACGGCGCGTGCCCGAGGCGGTGCTGACCGAAGGCGTGACCTGGGTGATGACCGGCATCGGCATCGGCATGGCGCTCGGCTCGTTCGCCGCCGGCTGGGTGGTGGACGCTTTCGGCGCGCAGAACGGGTTCTGGGTATCGGTGGCATCGGGCACAATCGCGCTGGTCATCGTGCTCGCCGGCCAGCGCAGCCTTGCCGCGCCGAACTGCGAGATGGCTGCATGCGACGCAGCCGCGGTCGCTGCGGAATAGTTTCCGGTGCGTCCGGCCCCGAGGCGGGGCCGGACGCATACCAGCATCGTGAGAATGGCCTAAAGAATCTCGGTCTTGGCGATGTGGATGCCAAAACCTTCGAGGCCGACATAATGGCGCTCGCGCGAGGCGATCAGATTGATCGAGGAAATGCCGAGATCCTTGAGGATTTGCGCGCCGAGGCCGATCTCGCGCCATTCGTTCTCGCGCCGGCGCGCCTCTTCATGATCCTCGCGGTCGCCGGCAGCCGGCCGCTTGCGCTCCTGATGGGCGACGCCGACCGAGCCTTCGCGCAGATAGACGATGACGCCGCGCTGGCGCTCGCCCATCGCCTTCATGATGGCGTCCAGCCGGTGGCTGGTGCCGAAGACGTCGCTGACCACGTCCTCGGAATGAAGGCGCACCGGCACCTCGACGCCGTCGCGGATATCGCCAAAGACGACCGCCACGTGATGCATGGAATCCCAGGGCAGCGTGTAGGTGAAGACCTGCGCCTTGCCGCCGGGCGTCTCGATGTCCGAACAGGCGACGCGCTCGACCAGCGTTTCCTTGCGTTGCCGGTAGGCGATTAGGTCGGCAACCGAAATCTGCTTCAACCCGTGCTTTTCCGCGAAGGCCTGCACCTGCGGGCCACGCATGACAGTGCCGTCATCATTGACCAGCTCGGAAATGACGCCGACCGGCGGCAGGCCGGCGAGCTTGCAGAGGTCGACAGCGGCTTCGGTATGGCCCGAACGCATCAGCACGCCGCCTTCGCGCGCGATCAGCGGAAAGATGTGGCCGGGGCGGACGAAATCGGAGGCGCCGACATTGCCGTTGGCGAGATTGCGCACCGTCAGCGTGCGGTCGTCGGCCGAAATGCCGGTCGTGGTGCCGTGCTTGAAGTCGACGCTGACGGTAAAGGCAGTGGTGTGGGCGGAATCATTGTCGGCCACCATCGGCGACAGGTTGAGCCGCTTTGCTTCCTCGCGCGGCATCGGCGTGCAGACGATGCCCGACGTGTTGCGAACGATGAACGCCATCTTTTCCGGCGTGCAATGGACGGCGGCGACGATCAGGTCGCCCTCGTTCTCGCGTCCGTCATCGTCCATGACGACGACGATCTCGCCGCGCTCGAAGGCGCGCAGGGCTTCAACGATCTTCTTCTGGTCGTAAGGCATGGGTGCTCGCTTCGCTCGCAGGGAGTAGGGGAATAGGGCAGTACGGCAGTAGGGGAAAGCGAAAATGGCTGCCTGCCGGGCATTAACATAAACATACTGCCCTACTGCCCTACTGCCCTACTCCCCTACTCCCCTACCTGTCTGTCCCCGATGACGCAGATAATGATCCGCAATGGCGCAGGCAACCATCGCCTCGCCGATCGGCACGGCGCGGATGCCGACGCATGGATCGTGGCGGCCCTTGGTCATGATCTCGACGTCGTTGCCGTCCTTGTCGATCGACTTTCGCGGCGTCAGGATCGACGAGGTCGGCTTGACGGCGAAACGCGCGACGATCGCCTGGCCGGTCGAGATGCCGCCGAGGATGCCGCCGGCGTTGTTGGATAGGAAGACCGGCTTGCCGTCATTGCCCATGCGCATCTCATCGGCATTCTCCTCGCCGGTGATGCGGGCGGCCTCGAAACCGTTGCCGATCTCGACGCCCTTGACGGCGTTGATCGACATCAGGCCGGCGGCGATGTCCTGGTCGAGCTTGGCATAGATCGGCGCGCCAAGCCCCGCCGGAACGCCGTCGGCGACGATCTCGATGACCGCACCGACCGAGGAGCCCGCCTTGCGGATGCCGTCCAGATATTTGGTGAAGACGGCGACGGACGCCGGATCAGGCGTGAAGAACGGGTTTTCGGCGTCGCCGACGAAATTCCAGTTCCAATTGGCGCGATCGATCGATTTATCGCCCATCGACACCAGCGCGCCGCGCACCACCATGCCGGGCACGACCTTGCGGGCAAGCGCTCCGGCCGCCACCCGCGCCGCCGTCTCACGCGCCGAGGAGCGGCCGCCGCCGCGGTAATCGCGCAGGCCGTATTTGACCTCGTAAGTGTAGTCGGCATGGCCCGGCCGGAACTGGCGGGCGATGTCGCCATAGTCCTTGGAGCGCTGGTCGACGTTCTCGATCAGCATCGACACCGGCGTGCCGGTGGTGATCATCGTCTCGCCGTCCTCATCGAGGATGAAGCCGGACAGGACCTTGACCTCGTCAGGTTCGCGACGCTGCGTCACAAAACGTGACTGGCCGGGGCGGCGCTTGTCGAGTTCGGCCTGGATCTCGTCGCGGCTGAAGCGGATGCCTGGTGGACAGCCGTCGACGACGCAGCCCAGCGCCGGCCCATGGCTTTCGCCCCAGGTGGTGACGCGGAAAAGATGGCCGAACGTGTTGTGCGACATGGAACCAGCCCTGCCGGCGTCGAAGCCGGCTCAGCGCATGACCCCGAAAATCGGAGCGATTTTCGGAAAGGATCATGCACAAAATCAAAAGTGCTACAGCGTCCTTTGCGCGCCCAGGAGGACGCGCGGCGCTGTCGCCTGCCTTCTATTGGCGTTTTCCACAGTGGTCAAACTGTGATCCCGCGGATTTAGTTTTGACACATTCGATTGGTTTCTGCTCAGTTCTGTTCCGTTGGACCGAGCCGCTGTACCGGCAATGATTAAAGAGGACGATGATGCGTATCCTGATTGGCGCTGTTGCCGCCACGCTGTTGATTTCCACCGCCGCCTTCGCCGGCCAGACCGAAGGCCTGATCAAGAAGGTCGATAAGGATGCGCTGACGCTGACGCTGGACGACGGCAAGTCCTACAAGCTGAACGCCGAAACCGACCTCGATGCGCTGAAGCCAGGCATGGACATCGTCCTCGCCTACGACGTGACGAATGGCGAGAACGTCGTCACCGACATGGAACTGCCGGACACCGGATCGACGGAATAGGGCGCGTCGATATTCAGCTGAGGCCGGCCCGACCTGATCTCAACATAGGCTACGTCATCGGTCTCAAAGCCACTCCAGGCGCCGGCCGTCCAGCCTGAGCACGCGGTCCTGCGGCACTTCCATGCTGACCGCATCTTGTTCGGACATCCCCAGCACGAAGCGGAACAGCGCGCGCATGACGCCACCATGGGTCACGCAGACCGTCTGGCGATCGAGCGCGTCGAACCACGGCTTCACCCGTTCGAGCAGCATCTGGTAGCTTTCGGCGCCCTCGCCGGGCGGCTGGAAATTCCATTTATCGAGGCGGCGGCGCCTGGTCGAACCGGGATTGTTCGCCTCGAGTTCGGCAAAGGTGAAACCCTGCCAGTCGCCAAAGCTCAATTCCACGAGCAGCGGCTCGGTACGATAGGCGTGCGGATGGAGCTTCATCGCCGCGCGCAGGCGCTCCATCGTCTCGCGCGTGCGCCGCATCGGGCTGGCGACAAAGTCGAAATCTTCGGGCTTGTCGATGAGTTCGGCCAGCCTGCGCCCGTTGCGGCTAGCCTGCTCGCGGCCGAGCTCGTTGAGGTCGGTATCGGCCTGCCCCTGCAACCGGGCCTCGGCGTTCCACGCCGTCTGGCCGTGGCGCACGATATAGACGAGCGGGTACATCAGGTCTTCCGGAAGAGGTCAGGCGGTGGCGTCAGTCCTTGACCGTCGAAATATCCGGCGCGTCGACCGCCTTCATGCCGACGACATGATAGCCGGAATCGACGTGATGGATCTCGCCGGTGACGCCGCGCGAAAGGTCGGACAGGAAATAGACGCCGGAATCGCCAACCTCCTCCTGCGTGACCGTCTGCTTCAACGGCGAATTGTATTCGTTCCATTTCAGGATATAGCGGAAATCGCCGATGCCGGATGCGGCAAGCGTCTTGATCGGGCCGGCGGAGATCGCGTTGACGCGGATCTTCTTGGCGCCGAGGTCGACGGCCAGATAGCGCACGCTGGCTTCGAGTGCCGCCTTGGCGACACCCATGACGTTGTAGTGCGGCATCACCTTTTCCGCACCGTAATAGGTCAGCGTCAGCAGCGAGCCGCCGTCGGTCATCAGCGCCTCGGCGCGTTTGGCGATGGTGGTGAAGGAATAGACCGAAATATCCATGGTACGCAGGAAATTGTCGCGCGTCGTCTCGACATAGCGGCCGGTCAGCTCGTCCTTGTCGGAAAAGGCGATGGCGTGGACGAGGAAATCGAGCTTGCCCCAATGGCTGGCGATATCGGCGAACACCGCATCGAGGCTGGCCGGGTCGGTCACGTCACAATGGCCGGCGACATGCGCGCCCAGTTCCGCGGCAAGCGGCTCGACACGTTTCTTGAACGCCTCGCCCTGATAGGTCAGCGCGATCTCGGCGCCGTGGTCGACACAGGCCTTGGCGATGCCGTAAGCGATCGAGCGATTGTTGGCGATGCCAAGGATAAGGCCGCGCTTGCCGGCCATAAGGCCCCGTCCACCCGCCATGTCAGCGCTCTCCGCAAGGTTCTCTACTTTGTGGAGTGCCTATCGCACAGCCACAGTGCCCCTTCAAGCGTTCAAAGCGGACAGTTCGGGGGACAAAGCGGTTGCTCAACAGCGCCGCGCGTCGTTTGGGCGCGCAAAGGACGCTGTAGCGCCTTGACCTTGCGGTCGTGGGCCAGTGGAAAAATCCGACACTGGTATCGGTGTGGCACGGCGGAAGATGACCCTTTGGCGGAAGTTTCGTTGGCCAGCGGCCGAAGTCACGCTCATGACCCCGAGCCGACTTCCATACTTTGGGCCGTGGACGATCGCTTTGCGCCTCATCTCGGCCATTCAAGTTAGCTCGGCCATTGCCTTAAACCGGACATTATAGGCGACCGCGCCGGGGGCCGGCATCCGAAACCCTTCACAATAGCCGTGATTCCGGAAGCTTCTTAGAAGCGGCCACTTAAGATTAGGCGTCGCCTATTGCAGTCCGATGCGTCCCGTAGCCGACGAAAACGCGGATAAGAAGCTAAACCGCGCTGGAGATCACATCGAAGCCAGTCGACCTCCGCCTGGACAACGGCTCCCGATAAACAGTCCACGCACCGCCGGTATCCCGGCAGCGCCTGGGAAAATTTCAGCCATTGCTCGGTCAGGAAGACGCAGGTGTTCCGTCAGCACGCCCTTTATGATCGATCGTACGTCCGTCGTAGCAGCCAAGTCTGTTCCGCCATGAAGCAGGTCTCGAGCAAGACCGGGCCAGCGATTGCCTACTCGCCCGCCGGCAACGGCGCCACCCATTAACAAGGTGACACTCGCGACGCCGTGATCAGTGCCGCCGTCGGTGTTGGGCACCACGGAACGGCCGAACTCCGTGACCACCAGCACCGCCGTCCTGTTCCAGGCAGGCCCGGACGCTTGGGCAAATGCAATGAGGCCCCGCGCCAGCCCATTCAAACTCCGCGCCAGCCTTCCGAAGTCCGCTCCCTGCGCCACATGCGTGTCGAAGCCGGCCACCTCGAGCATCGCGATCCGCGGTCCGCCCGTAGCTGACAGGGCAAGCGCCGCGCTCCTGGCCGCGTCGCCGAAGCGAGCCGCGTCGCATGCGGCATGTTGTTCCAGCAGGCTTTCGCTGCCCTTTGCGCCGGACGGCCAAGTGCCCTCGGCGCAGAGGCGGACGAGGTCGAGCCGAGGATTGGCCAGCGCAAGATGGGCCAGCATGTCCATCGATCGATCGGCCGGTCTGGCCCGCCACACCGCCTTCTGCCGGCGCGACAGTACAGACGAAGCCCGGTCGAGCCATCCGGCGCTGCCGCCGTCAATATCGCCGTCGAACAGCGCCGCCTGGGCGGTCGCGTGGGACCGGCCCGCATCCGGAATGGCGGTCGCGGGCACGATGAGCAACTCGCCGCACGAGTAGTGGGGCAGCAGAGACCCGAGCGCCGGATGAAGCGCGAAGAGCCCGTCGAGCTTGAGCATCTCGGCGACGCCAGAGTTCGGGAAAGGCACGAGGGGCCCGCGCGCCGAGGCAAAATGCGGATCGCCGTAGGGCGGCACGGCAGCTAGTGCATCGAGTCCGCCACGCACGTGGACGAGCAGAAGGCGAGGATCTTCGTCCACAAGCGAGGCACCGGCCAGACGCACGCTACCGAACGCGGACGCCAAGGCCAAACCTTGCAGCGCTGCCCTTCGGGTCAGTTGCATTTAGGCTCGTCCGAACTTGGGTTCACCGGCGTACCCGCGGTCATATACCCTAGCAGATCCGTATTCGGGCTAAGACTTCCCGTTGTCAGAGCCTTGTTAGTCGGCTGCGCGTTGCGAACCAAAAGGCCGGCAAGTGCCGGGGCTGCGAAAGATGTGCCCGAACAGATGTTCCTCCGGAGCTTGCCGTTCTTTCGGCTCTTCCACAGTGACAGGACATTGACGCCCGGTTCGGCATAGGACGCGCCGAACGCCCCCCCGCGCCATAGCGTGTCGCACCAGGCGTTGCTGATGCCTTGGCATTTCCCAGGAGTTGCCACCTGAATATATTCGCTGTTGGAAGCCGAAGCGCTGTATATCGCTCCCACCTTGTTTCCTGTCGTCACAGGCGAAAAATAAGTCGCCGCATTGGCCGGGAAATAAGACTGTACCCAAGGGCCCTCTTCGTCTTCCCGGGGGTTGCCCGCAGCTACCACAACGCGCACCTGACGGTCGGCGATCTGATAAAGAAGGGCGTCGAGAAATTTAAGATCTTGCAACGTGCTTCCGCGTCTGGTGCTCTCCAGATATAATGCACCCCAACTCAAGTTCAGAATATCCCCAGCGACCGCGTTGTCCCGAACATGGCGAAGCGCGAGAAGAGGCGGGCCGAAAATTTCGGTCTTCAGCTTACTGAAGGCCTTTACGATCTTGAGCGGGGCGTCGGGGCTGACACCAACCAGACCTATATACTGGTCGCCCTGCTTGACACGCTTTCCGCCGATAACTGCTGCCACCATCGTCCCGTGCCCTACTGTGTCGTCGAGGCTCGACACGGTCTGGCATGGGCTGCTCGTGCAATCGATGGCTTCCTGAACCTTGAGGAGCCCGGCGGTGACAACGCTCCAATCCACTCCGCTGTCGATGATCCATACGGTGGGCGATCCTGAAGCCACCGGCTGTGGTGACCCGACGACCCTGCAGACGCTGGGAGGGACAACATCCGCAGTCGGCGAGATGCCCAGGAGTTCCGGCCCCTCGCAGGTGGCACCATCGAACAGGTTCACCACGAAAGGATCCGGCTCCTCATATCCCCTGGAGCGCAGCTCTTCGATCTCGCTCTCGGAAAAGGTCCCCGTCACGATGCTGATACCGATATCCGGCATGTCCACCGCTTCCAGCTTGCCCTTGCCTGCGATGAACTTGTTTAGCGCGCCGATATCCTTGCGTAACTCCGCCGCCCTGGCGATGTCGACGATGAAAGTCTTTTCGATGTCACCGCTGTCGGTGAAGCCCTCCTCGCCTGACGCTTCCGGTCTCGCTGTTCCGACAACGGCGAGGAGACAGCCGAGCAACAGCACACGAAGTTGAGCAAGTATCATTCGTACACCCTCCGGCTGTCGTTACTGATACCGCGAGGATCAGAATGCTCCCAATACGGCTTTCTGTCCATGAAAACATCGAGTCGATGCGAGCATGCCGCCTGCGCATTGCTTGCGACAGATGCAAAATGCGTTTAGGCTATTTGCATTGACCTCGGAGGGGAGCCTCGGCGATGCCCAGGGCAGAATTGAAGCCAGGTCGGCAAGTCCAAGAGATCGGCGCAGCGATCGTAGGGGCCTGGCTCAAGCTTTTGCCGGCCTCGTCACGTATCTTGTCCATGGATTCAACAGATCCCCTAACAATTACCATTGATCGGCAGATTTTCGCCGTCGGTGATACTATCAGACTTCGGCCGGAAGCAGGCCGTGCTATCGGCAACATCAGGGTCCGGACCGCCGCCGCCGGAACAGCGCCACATTCGCAGACACTAACGATAGAAGATCTGAATGGGCAGCCCATAAAATACGAGGATGACCCTCTCGACGGGGGCGACGCGATCCCGGATGCTGCCGCCTATGCGGACCTGAAGCGTGATCTCAAAATGGTGCTGGAAGACATCGTGGAAACGGGAGTGTCTGTCGAAGTTCACGTGGACGAACCGAACTTGATCAATGTGGTGGTGCCCCAGGTGCCGAGGGGGGTCCTGACCCGCAGCGATCTGATCGATTATCTCCACGACTACCACAAATACGCCCAGGGCAGGCACTACCATGACGAGCTCGCCACGGCCGTGCTCTTCGGCTGCAGATAGTCGCCAGTCCCTACTCGGGCAATCCCGCTTCCCGCATGCCGTTGAGCAGCGTGTTACGGTCACCCTCCAGCTTGTAAGGTTCCTTGGTGGCGAACCGCCGCCCGGAGAACTCCGGTGCGCCACGCAGAACCAGATACGTGTAGCTCTTCGCCTCTTCGTTTCGGCCAAGCAGGGCGTTCGCTGCAGCCAGATAGACCTTAACCCAGGTCGGCATGGTGGACGAGCGGCCCAGATCGACGACTGCCTTATCCGGACGGTGGGCAATGAAATGGGCAAGACCGCGGAACGGCCAATACCATGAAGGCTCGTATAGGGGATCGAGCACTCGCGCCCGTTCGAACCAGTCCAAGGCACTTTGGGGCTCGCCGGCAAATGTTTGATAAGTCCCTTGATAGGAGACCTGCTCGGGATCGTGCGGATTGAGTTCGAGCGCGCGTGTGTATAGCTGAGATGCGACGTCGAAATCACGACGGTGGAGGAGCACCCAGCCCAGTATGTTCAGGCAGACTGGATCATTGGGGGAAAGCGCCACCGCTTTTTTGGCGATGTCATAAGCCTCGGCAAGCACCGCATCCGACGGCCCCATGTCGCGAAACCATTCAAGCTGCTTATAGTGGGCGAGCTTGGCGTACGCGCGCCCGTAGGATGGATCGAGCTCGATCGCTCGCTGATACCACTGTCGAGCCTCCATTTCGGCCGCGATGTCGCCCAGGGGCAGGGCATTGCCCCGGAGCACGCACTCATAGGCCGCGAGATTGGCAGGTGGTTTACGCCGCGCCTTCTCGGCGCCTGCGGCCGTAAGACGGCCGATAACGGTCCCGACGATCTTCCCGATCAGTTCGTCCTGGACATCGAAGATGTCCTGCTCGTCCCCGTCGTAGCGCTCGGCCCACAAGCACTCACCCGAGGTTGCGTCGACCAGCTCGCATGTAATGCGCATTCGCCGGCCCATGCGGCGGATCCCGCCTTCGATGACGAAATCCACGCCGTTATCCGCGACCAGGTCCACATCCTTGAGCCGCGTCGACGTATAATGGGACGCAACCGTAAGCTGAGTAAAGCGCGTCAGTTCGGTGACGATGTCTTCGGTGAAGCCGCCACTGAAATAGGGTTGGACGTCGCCCGCGCTCTTGAACGGGCGAACGAGGATGGAGGGCTTGCTCGGACCAGCCACCTGCGCAGTCGATGCAGGTGGCAGCCCTTTGGGCTTTTGGAACAACGAGTATACGGGAATCGGGCGTGGAATGTTCTTGAGATGCTGTTCGCCGCAATATTCAAACGGAAGATTAAATTTGTCGCGAACTTCGTCGTGTACCTTTCCGGAAAGGCAGATACCGCCCGGGCTGGCGAACTGTTCCAGGCGCGCGGCTATGTTGACGGTATCTCCAAACACATCGCCATCGGTATCGACAATAATATCACCGAAGTTGATCCCAATCCGGAGAAAAATTTCCTGGCTGGCCTTCCCCGAAGACTGGCCGACAAGCAGTTCCTGGACTTCCACTGCTGACTGCACGGCTCCGAAAGCGCTTGGAAACTCGGCGAGCATCCCGTCTCCGGTCGTTCTCACAACCCGTCCCCGGTGCTGCGTGATCCTAGGCTCTATTTCGTCCTGCATGAGATGTTTGACGAGCGCGAAGGTGCGCTCTTCGTCGCGGGCCATCAGCGACGAGTAACCGACCATGTCAGCAGCCAGGATAGCCGTCAGACGTCGCTGAAGATTGCTGTCGCCCGCGTTCATTCTCTCCCTCGGCGGGTTATATTATGTTCGACGTCGGCTTGACGATATCAAAGCGTCTCGCAGGAGTTTGCATCATACTCCAGTGCGTGTCAGCGTGCGAATGAGCAATTGGTGCCGATACTGTAGAGGATTGAACATGTGAGGGCCGTGCTTGGGTGAAGGGTCCATAATGCCGGAGCGGCGGGCGTCCGAGGCAGGGGCCGGCGGGTCAAGCCTGGTTTACGGCCCCATCGTGATCACCGATCCCACGCTCAGATGCCCGATCACGGTCGCGGTCGGCCCCGTCCGAGGGGCCAGACCTTCTCGTTTTGTGTCAGGGTGGGGCAACACCACCCAGGAGGCGGCAACCGCCTGCGGGTATGAGGCCGATGAAACCTATTTCGCCCAGATGATCCCTCATGAGCGACTCTCACGCGCCCGCGCCGGCGAATTGCGCGGGCGCGTGATCGAGCCGCCTGCACTCACACTTTTCAGTGATGCGCAGTATTGCGAGCGGCTGCATTGGAACAAAAACGTCGATGATAGCCGCGCGGTCCCGATCCGCTGGCGCAGGTCGCAGCCGCTGGACTGGATCCGGAGCGATCCGCGCTTCAGCACGAGCGAGGCCTGGGTGCCTGCGGGATTGTGCTTTCTCGGGTATCCCAACGATGAGTCATCAGGTCTGCCCCCGGCGGACTCCAATGGTCTTGCGAGGGGATCGAGCATAGAGGACGCGGTCGTGCGCGGCTTCTGCGAAGTCGTGGAGCGCGATGCAACAGCCATATGGTGGTACAATCGGCTGGTTCTGCCTCGGATAGACCTGACTTCGCTGTCGGATGGACTGGCGTCCCAGTACGCCGATTGGCTGCTGACGCAGAACCGCGAATTGCGGCTTCTGCTCCTGACGCTTGACCTGCCCATCCCCATTGTCGCTGCAATTTCTCATCACGTGGGCGGTGACGCGATTGCGTTCGGATTCGCGGCCGGACGATCCATGTCGGAGGCGGCCCGGCGCGCGGTGGGGGAACTTGCAGAATGTGAGGCGAACCTTACCCTGCTCAAACGGAACGCCGATACGTCCGGCACGGCGGCCTTCACCCCCGGCGCGCTGCACCTCTATCGGTGGCACATGGACGAGAACATTCATCGCCTTCCTCACCTTTCCGGCAATTCAGCAGTTCAGGCCTCGTCGGCCGAGTTGCGACTGGATTGGAACTATTGCCTCGACATCTGCCACGAGCAGGAACTTGAGATCTTCGCGGTCAACCTGACGCACAACGCCGAATCGCCTGTTGCACGAGTGTTTGTACCTGGACTTCGTCCTACCAAGCCCCGGTTGGGCGGCGGCAGGCTCTATGATGTTCCTGTGCGCCTAGGTTTGAAGCCATCAGTTTCCCAGGCCATCAACGAGGTTCCCTTTCCATTGTGATCCGGATGGTCGCGGGCATGCCCACCCCGGAGTGCCCGCTTTACACACACGGCATTAAGCGCCAGCCTTTTCGACCGTCAGCCCTTTCTACGGCGCATCAGCGCCTCGAGCTCGGCGTCGCCGCCTTCCGGCAGCATCAGCCGCACGTGTGCGTAGAGGTCGCCGTGACCGCCGGCCTTTTCCGGTAGGCCCCTGCCCTTCAGCCGCAGAACCTTGTCCGAGCTCGACCAAGGGGGGACGTTGACCGCAATCCTGCCGGTCGGGGTTTCGACCGCCACCTTGGCGCCATGCACCGCATCGGCCAGTTCCACCGGCAGGTCGACATGCAGGTCGCGGCCCTCGACGCGGTAGCGCGGGTGCCGGCGGAAACGGATTTTAACCAGCGCATCGCCCGGCTGCCCCGGTCCTTGCTCACCCTGGCCTTTCAACCGGATGGTCTGGCCGTCCTCGACATAGGCCGGCAACTTGACCGCCATCTTGCGGCCGTCGGGGAACATCGCCGTCACCTTCTCCGCGGTGGCGGCCTCCTCGATGGTGACGTCCAGCGTCACGTTGAGATCGGCGGCGGTCGGGGCCTGACGGCGGCCGCCGGTGCCGGCGCCGCGCTGCTGGCTGAAAGCATCGCCGAAGATCTGGCTGAAGATGTCGCTGTTGCCGTCGAACGGATCGCCGCCGGGACGGCCCGTGCGGAATTCGAAATGCGCGCCGCCCGGCCCTTGCTGCCGGCGGAAACCGGCGAAAGGATCGGCGCCGCCGGCCGCGCCTTCGAAACCCTGGAAACGCTGTTTGCCGTCGGCGTCGATCTCGCCGCGATCGAATGCCGCCCGGTTCTTCTCGTCGCCGACGATCTCGTAAGCCTGGTTGGCGGCGGCAAAACGGTCCTTCGCCTTGGGATCATCCGGATTCTGGTCCGGATGATACTTCTTGGCGAGCTTCCGGTATGCGGATTTTATGTCCTTGGCCGATGCGTTCTTGGCAACGCCCAGCACCTCATAGGGGTCGCGCATGCTTACTGCCCTGGAGAAGGAGTGAGTCCATAATCGCCTCCTATATGCGCTCGCATAGGAAGGAATTCCAGTGGCTTACCACCATGTTGCCGGCGGAAAATCAGAGCGCCTTGAAGTCCTGTATGCGCCAGATGCTGCCGCCGGCCAGGCATATTTCGCCTTTGAACAGCGCGACGCCGTCGAAGCTTTCGCGCGATGCGGTGAAGCGACGACATGTCTCGCCGTTAGCCCTGAATTCCGCCAGCTCGGTGATGGAGCCGCGCGAGCCGGTGTCGGCATTCGCCCAGCGAACGGCCTGCCCAGCCAGTTGCTCGACGTCAGCGGAGGACACGGCGTTGCGGATCGTGGCCTGATCGGAGGCGCGGTCTTGATCGAGCGACATGACTGAGGCCGGCGTGCTCGCGGTCAGCACCGAGCGGTCGACCTCCGCCTGCTCCAGGCTGAAGCCGCCGCCACCACAGGCGGCAAGCGGCAGGACGATTATCACGATCATGGCTTTGGCGCTGGCCGAAGCGATAACGCTCCATTGCCCACTGTCAAAAGCTTGCGCGATACGCGACAATCGGCAATCTCCCCAGCCGGCGACAAATTTGGGAAAACTATGAGCGAAACCGGGTTAACAAGCGGTGACTTTACCGAGGCGGCGGAGCCGTTCCGGCTCTTTGCGGCGTGGCTCGACGACGCGACGAAGAGCGAGATCAACGACCCCAACAGCGTGGCGCTGGCGACCGTTGATGCCGAAGGCATGCCGAATGTGCGTATGGTGCTGCTTAAGGGGTTCGATGAGGGCGGCTTTGTCTTCTACACGAACTTCGAGAGTGCCAAGGGCCGTGAGATTCTTGGCAGCATGAAAGCGGCGATGTGCTTCCACTGGAAATCGCTGCGCCGGCAGGTGCGAGCGCGCGGCCCGGTGGAGATCGTCACCGACGCCGAAGCCGACGCCTATTACGTGACGCGTCCGCGCGGCAGCCGCATCGGCGCCTGGGCCTCCAAACAGTCGCGGCCGCTGGAGAGCCGCTTCGCGCTAGAAAAAGCGGTCGCCGAATACACGGCGCGCCACGCGATCGGCGACATCCCGCGGCCAAAACACTGGTCAGGCTTCCGCATCGTGCCGCAGACCATCGAGTTCTGGCACGACCGTCCGTTCCGGCTGCACGACCGTGTGGTGTTTTCGCGCAACGCCGAGGGCGGTTGGGACAAGGTGAGGCTTTATCCGTAGGGCACGACGGTGGAGCGCCGATCTCCCCCACAAGGGGGGGAGATCGGCAGCTTCCGCACCGGCGCCCATTTTTTCAGCCCTTCTTCCCGGTCATGAAGGCGGCCAAGGCCGGGCCGCTTCTGCCGGATTTCCAATTCCCACTATCACGATCTCGTGTGCGTGAAACGTTCCAGCTTGCCGGAACGAACCAGGGAAGGGCTCAACGCGCCGCCGGCGCAAATTCAGGAGGAAGCAATGCATTCACTCAGGTTGGTCACGATGGCCGGTCTTGCCTGCCTTTTCGCTTCGCAAGCCTTTGCGGAGGACGCGATGGGGACAATGACGGTGATGAAGGGTGGGGAGGTCATGGCGATCATGCCCGATGGGCATATGGGCACCATGATGCCCGACGCGAAGATGAGCGCCGAAATGATGAAAATGGCGAAACCGATCAAGCATTGCATGATGTTGATGACCGACGCCAAAGGCAAGACATTCATGATCGACACGTCTTCGGCAAAGGCCCAGGCCGAATGTAAAAAAATGGCGATGTGACAAAGAGATCATGGCAAGAAAACCCGCCGGTTGCTGCCGGCGGGTCCACGATGCGAGACAAGGCCAGAAGGTCTAGGCCTTCTTCCTGGTCATGAAGGCCGTCAAGGCTGCGCGGGCCTCGTCGGATTTGAGCCGCTCGCGGAAATGCTGGCTTTCCTGGCCGATGCGCTCGACAAGGGCGTCGCGCGAGCCGCGCATCAGGTCGCGCGCGATCTTCAGCGCTTGCGGCGGTTTGGCGGCGATCTGGCCCGCCGCCGCCAATACCGATGCTTCGAGTTCCCTCTCCTCGACCACTTCGTAGATCAGCCCGGCGGCCTTCGCCCTCTCGGCCGAAAAGCCCTCGCCGAGGCCAAGCAGCGCGAAGGCGCCTTGGCGGCCGAGGATCTGCGGTGCGAGCAGGCTCGATCCTGCCTCCGGCACAAGGCCGAGATCGACGAAGGGCGTTCGGAACATTGTGCGCGGCGTGGCGAAGGTCAGGTCGCAATGCAGGTTGAGCGTGGTGCCGATACCGACCGCAATGCCGTCGACACCGGAAACCATCGGCTTTTCCACCTTGGCCAGCGCCATCAGGAAATCCCAGACCTCGGTACCGCCTTCACCGCCCGAGGCGACAATCATGAAATCGGCAAGGTCGTTGCCGGACGAGAAGGCACCGGGCACGCCGAGAAAGACATGGACGCGGATCGCCGGATCCGCGTCGCCGCCGGCAAGAGCCGCCGACATCGTCGCGTACATGGCGCGGGTCAGCGCGTTCTTCTTGTCCGGACGATTGATGCGGATGATCTGGATGGCGCCCTGGCGCTCGACGAGGATGTGGTCTGTCACGGATTCGTCCTTTGTGAATTTCGGGCCTTTGTGAATATCGGCGCGTGCGAACGTCAGGCTGAAATCAGCGGCTTGCCGGCAACGGCAAGGCTGTCGGCGCCGCCGACGACGCGCTCCTTCAGCGCGCCCACTTCGCCAAGCAGGTTCTCGGCGAAGAACCGGCAAAGCGCGATGCGGTTTTGGTCGGCAAGCGCGCCGCGCGCCAGATAGGCGCCGCCCGCGGCAAGCGAGATCAGCCTGAGATAGGGTGTCGCGCCGGCCAGCGCCTCGTCCGAACGGCCTTGGTCGAGCAGGTCTTGCAGGAAACGGGTCGCCTGGGAGAGGTCGTCGAGCGCCTGGTCGAGGCGATCGGCGGTGCGGCCGAAGCCTTCAAGGTTCGACGCTCGCAGCGCATCGGCGACGGCCTTGAGTTCGGCGATGTAGCCATGCACATGCCGGCCGCCGCCGAGCGGCAGCTTGCGCGTCACCAGATCGATCGCCTGGATGCCATTGGTGCCTTCGTAAATGGGCGCGATGCGCGCGTCGCGATAAAGTGCTGCGGCGCCTGTCTCCTCGATGAACCCCATGCCGCCATGCACCTGCAGCCCAAGCGAGGCGACCTCGACGCCGACATCGGTCGAAAACGCCTTGGCCAGCGGCGTCAACAGATTGGCGCGCTCCTGCCAGTGCTTTGCATCTTCGCTCTGTGACGCGAGATCGATGGCGTGGGCGCAGGAATAGCAGATGGCACGGGCAATCTGGGTCAGCGTCTTCATGGTCAGAAGACTGCGCTGGATGTCGGGGTGATGCACGATCGGCGCCATGCCGGCACCGCCATAGCTTGCCGCTTTGCCTTGCCGGCGGTCGTTTGCATAGGCGAGCGCCTTCTGCGTCGCCGCCTCGGCGACCGCGACGCCCTGCATGCCGACGGCAAGGCGCGCATTGTTCATCATGGTGAACATGCAGGCGAGGCCCTTGTTCTCCTCGCCGACCAGCCAGCCGATCGCGCCGGGCCTGCTGCCTTCGAAGCCATCGCCATAAATCATCGTGCAGGTCGGCGAAGCGTGGATGCCCAGTTTGTGCTCCAGCCCGGAGCAGAAGACGTCGTTGCGCCTGCCCAGCGCGCCATCGTCGCCGACGAGGAATTTCGGCACCAGGAACAAAGACAGGCCGCGCGTGCCGGCCGGCGCGTCCGGCAGCCGCGCCAGCACCAGATGGATGATGTTGTCGGTGAAATCGTGCTCGCCATAGGTGATGAATATCTTTTGCCCGAAGATGCGGTAGGTGCCGTCGCCGGCCGGTTCGGCGCGGGTTCGCAAGCCATTCAGGTCCGAGCCTGCCTGCGGCTCGGTCAGGTTCATGGTGCCCATCCATTCGCCGGAGACCAGTTTTTCCAGATATCTGGCCTTGAGTGCCTGCGAGCCATGTTTGTCGAGTGCTTCGACGGCGCCCATGGTCAGCGTCGGGGCGATGCCGAACGCCATCGAGGCGGAGTTCCACATTTCGAGCGCGGCGACGCCGAGCATGGCCGGCAGCGCCTGGCCGCCATACGCTTCAGGCGCGGACAGCGCATTCCAGCCGCCGCCGATCCAGCGGCGATAAAGTTCCTTCCAGCCGGGCGGGGTGGTGACGGCAGCGCCGTCGAGCACCGCGCCGTGCTGGTCGCCGACCGTGTAGAGCGGCGCCACCTCCTCGCTGGCGAAGCGGCCGGCCTCGGCCAGAATGGTGTCGACAAGGTCCTCGCCGAGTTCGCCAAAAATGCCTGCATCGAGCGCCGGCTTCAAGCCGGCGACATGCTTCAGGGTGAAGGCGATTTCCTCGACCGGTGCCCGATACATGGCGCTCGCTCCTCCTCAGTCCGGCCCTCCCCAGTCTGGCAGGTCTACTTAAGACCTGTACCGATGCAAAATCATCTGCTTTCGGAGTTCCTGTCCATCTTCTTTTTACGTAAACGTCAAACTTTGTCACGCGGATTTTGCAATTGCCACGACGCAGGCTAAATTCGGCAAGAGAGAGCAGAACACCGAAATAGGATTGCCTCGTGCTCGCACGACCTGACACCTATCGCTGTGGCGAATGCGCCTGCTCTGGCGGACGGCCGGTTTTTGCTATCATGAAGGTAAGGTCGAGAACGGTGCAGCCTATTGGTCGGATCGCGGCATATTGTGCTCACCACCATGTTCGCTGACCCCTCATCGCAAACGCGAGGCCGAGGGAACGCTGTTGCAAGTGCCGGCGCTCGACCCGTTTCATATCCCCTCTCGCCAGTGACAACCATCAAGACCATCGACGGAGAAGCTGACCGAGCCGTGGCATGCGCGGGCCGCGATCGAAAGCATTTCCTTAACCATGGCGGTTCAGGATTTGGCTTTGGCCAGCAAGGATCTGCTGTTTGAAAACGCCGGCGCGCCCCCTTGTCCGCTCAGCGCTTCTCCTTGTCGCGGCCGCGATGACCCTGGCGCTGACGCCGGCAAAGGCCTCGGATTTCTCCGAACCTTGGAAGGATGCCGACCGGGCGCTGGTCGTCGACGCCTACGAATACAATTCCATCGACTGGACCCGGCTAGCCGCCGACAAGCGTCTTGTCGGCTTCATCAACAAGGCATCCGACGGAATGCCGCCACCCTATTTCTGTTTCGGCGACGAGACCGAGACGCGGCTGTGCAAGACGCTTTGGAAGCGCCATGCGATGGCACAGGAACTGTTCCAGACGCGCAAGGTGGTGGCCAAGGCGCTGGGCCTGAAATGGGGCGCCTATCATCTCGCCCGCCCCGGCAACCCCGTGGGACAGGCCAATAACTTCATCAATTTCGTGAAACCCCGGCCGGATGACCTGCTTGCCCTCGACATCGAGGACGATGATCCCACCCAATGGATGTCGCTCGAGGATGCCGAGGAATTCGTGCGCCATGTGCATCGTCGGGTTGGCCGCTTTCCAGTGCTCTACACCAACGGCACGACAGCCAGGCATATCGCCGACAACAAGTATAAATACCCGCTCCTGTCGCGGCTGCCGCTGTGGTATGCGCGCTACAAGCCAGACATCGGCGTGCATTTTCCGATGGGCAACTGGCAGGGTTATGCGCTCTGGCAGTTTTCGGCGCGAGCAAACTGCGGCCGGTTCCGCTGCCCTTACAGGGTCGCGGGCACACCCAACGATATCGACGTCAGCGTCGCGCCGATGAACGCCACGGAATTGCGCGCGCAGTGGCCGTTCGGCGGCCTGATCGACGTGCAGCCGGATTATCTCACCTCGATACCGGTGCCGCTCTCACGCGAGGCGGGGCTCGCCGGCGGCACCATCACTTACGCCAGCGTGACGCCAGCAAGCTTCGAGGAGATGGTCGCGGTATTCAGGGCGCGCCTGGCCAGGTTCAGCAGCGGCTTTCAAATGCCTGCGGCGAAAGCGGCGCCGGGCCTTCCGCGCGGGATTGCCGAATATGTCGCCTGGACGCGAAACGAAAAGCGTGCGGCATCGGTGCCAGGATTTGTCTCCACCGCCGATGCGGTCAGCAGCGTCTCGACCGAATTCGACCACGGCTTGCGCTGAGGCCGAAGGCCGCCCGAAGCATCAGTTCGCCTGCTCGCGCGCCACCGCCAGCCAGCCAATGTCGCGGCGGCAAAAGCCTTGCGGCCAGTCGATCCGGTCGAGCGCGGCGTAGGCCTTCTTCTGCGCCTCGCCGACGGTGCTGCCGGTCGCCGTGACGTTGAGCACGCGGCCGCCATTGGCGACGAGTGCGCCGCCGTTGATGGCGGTGCCGGCGTGAAAGATCTCGACGCCATCGCCTGCCGCCGCCTCGACACCGCGAATGACCGAGCCCTTTTCCGGCGTGCCGGGATAACCCCTGGCCGCCATCACCACGGTGAGCGCCGCCTCGTCGCGCCAGCGCACCGAAGTATGCGCCAGCTGGCCGTCCGCGGCTGCGTTGAGCAGGACGAGCAGATCGTCCTTCAGCCGCATCATCAGCACCTGGCATTCCGGGTCGCCGAAACGGGTGTTGTATTCGATCAGCTTCGGCCCCATGTCAGTGATCATCAGCCCGGCGAACAGCACGCCGGAAAACGGCGCGCCTGTTTCAGCCATGCCGCGCATGGTCGGCTCGACGATCTCGCGCATGGTGCGGTCGATCATCTCCGGCGTCATCACCGGGGCCGGCGAATAGGCGCCCATGCCGCCGGTGTTCGGGCCGGTGTCGCCCTCGCCGACGCGCTTGTGATCCTGCGCGGTGCCGAAGGGCAGCGCGGTGGTGCCGTCGCAAAGGCAGAAGAAACTTGCTTCCTCACCGACGAGAAACTCCTCTACCACCACTTCCGCCCCGGCCTGGCCGAAGGAGCCGTCAAAACAGGCCTCGAGCGCGGCCAGCGCCTGGTCAAGCGTCATGGCGACGGTGACGCCCTTGCCGGCAGCGAGGCCGTCGGCCTTGATGACGATCGGCGCACCCGTCTTCTCGACATGGGCCCTGGCCGAAGCCAGATCGCCGAAGCGGCCATAGGCGGCGGTCGGGATGCCGTATCTGGCGCAGAGGTCTTTGGTGAAACCTTTCGAGCCTTCCAGCCGTGCCGCTGCCTTTGACGGACCGAAGACGCGGATGCCCTCGGCGCGCAGGTCGTCGGCTATGCCGGCGACCAGCGGCCCTTCCGGTCCGACCACGACGAGGCCTATTTCATTCTCGCGGCAAAACCGGGCCACCGCCGTGTGATCGGCAGTATCGAGCCTCACCAGCTCGGCTTCGCGGCCGATGCCCGGATTGCCGGGCGCCGCGTAGAGTTTGGTCAGCAGCGGCGACGCCGCGATCTTCCAGGCAAGCGCATGTTCTCGTCCGCCGGAGCCGATCAGCAAAACACGCATGCCCAGATTCCTCGTCATTCCAAGACCAGGACTGCGCTATTGCGCCGCGCGCGACGGGTCAAGACATTTGGCTGCCGAAGCGCCGATTGCGCGTGGCGAGCGTGCGGGGGCTGCTTGACGCTTGACGGCATTCGCCTCTGCTGCCACTCCAGCAAAATGGAAACCGTCCAGTCGAAAGCGGCCCAGGGCCGCGTCGCCGATGCGCCGAGCGGCCACTGGGTCTATCGCGTGCTGCCGCGGGGGTTGTGGCCCTATGCGCAGCTTGCCCGGTGGGACCGGCCGATCGGCTGGCAATTGCTGCTGTGGCCATGCTGGTGGTCGGCTGCCCTTGCCGCGAGCGCCTATCCGCGTCCGGCGGATCCGCTGCTCTCGCTGCTGCCGTCACCGTGGTACCTGCTGCTGTTTTTTCTTGGCGCGTTCGCCATGCGCGGTGCCGGCTGCACCTACAATGATTTGGTCGACGAGGACATCGACAACCAGGTGGAACGCACGCGCTCGCGGCCGCTGCCGGCCGGCAAGGTCACGCGCCGGCAGGCCTGGATGTTTGTTGTCGTGCAGGCACTGGGCGGCCTTGCCGTGCTTTTGCAGTTCAACAGCTTCGCCATCTCGCTCGGCATCGGCTCGCTGGGCATCGTCGCCGTCTACCCATTCATGAAGCGGTACACCAATTGGCCGCAACTCGTTCTCGGCCTTGCCTTTTCCTGGGGAGCGCTGATGGGATGGGCGGTCGAGTTCGGCGATCTCGATGGGCCGGCAATCATGCTCTATATCGGCTCGATCCTGTGGGTGATCGGCTACGACACGATCTATGCGCATCAGGACAAGGAAGACGACGCCATCGTCGGTGTGCGCTCGACGGCGCGCCTGTTCGGCGACAACACCAAAGCCTGGCTGGCCGGACTTTATGGCGGAGCGCTGGTCTGCTTCGCCATTGCTTTCGCCTCGGCACAGGCACCGGTGCCTGCACTCGCCGGGCTGATCGCCGCCGGCGCGCATATGGCACGGCAGATCGCCGTGCTCGACATCGACGATCCGGACCAGTGCCTGAGGCTGTTCAGATCGAACAACCAGGTCGGCTGGCTGATCTTCCTCGGCCTGATCGGCGGCGCGGCTTGGGTGGCGCTGAAGCCGCTGGTTTAGGAGCCTTTTCCCTTTTCCCCCTGTGGGAGAAGGTGGATTGGCGCGTAGCGCCAAGACGGTTGAGGGGTGTTGGAAGAAACGAGACGTTGGTGTTCCTGGAACACCCCTCATCCGACCGAGCTTCGCTCGGCCACCTTCTCCCACAAGGGGAGAAGGAAAGAAGGGCGGCGCAAGCCCGCCAAGCCCATGCTATTCCCGCGAAATGAGCTCCTCGCCGCCGATGACCAGCCTGAGGCCGAGATCGCCGGCGCGGCGGCGGGCGAGGAAGCGCGGGCGGCGCATGGTCGAGACGCGGCCTTTGCGGCGGTCCTGCGCCGGCAGCGCCTTGATGGCAGCGCCGAGCGATTCTTCCAGCGTGCGGGCAATGCCGTCGGCCTCGATCAGCAGCATCGGCAGGCGGTAGGCGTCGGCCCAGGCGCGCCAGTCGGCGGCGACGTCGTCGAGATCGTCGGCGACCAGCAGCGGCACCGACAGCATCGGGTCATTGTGCAGAAGCTCAAGCGTCACTGTGACATTGCCATCCGGATCCTCCATGGCGCGGGCGGCGACGCCGCGAAACGCGTTGGCGGGCAGAGCGATGATCGCCGGCACGCCGCTCATCTCCAGCGTGCGGCGGATAACCGCGCCGCGCTGGTCGATGGTGAAGGTGACGTCGCCATAGTCGTCGCGCGTGGCGTAGCTCACCACCTGCGGCAGGCGGAATGGGTCGAGGCGCATATTGCGCCCGGCCCAGACTGGCTTCAGTCCAGTGTTCATATCGTGCCTTTCCTGTTTCTCCTGAGAGCCGGTGTTTCCGGTTCTCCGGGCCGGTTTTCCCAGCCTCGTTGTGGAGAAACATTAGCGCGAGCTTCTTATCCTCGCGCTTAAGAAAGTCGGTTAAATTTTGCTGATCCGAGGCGGATGGTTATCGGAATGCGAACCGGCGCAGGCCGGCGAAAGGATCAGATAACCTTACCCGGATTCATGATGCCGGCCGGGTCGAACGCGGCCTTCACCCTGCGCATCAGCTCGATCGCCATCGGCGGCGCCGTCGCGATCAATTCGTCCCGCTTCAACTGGCCGATGCCGTGCTCGGCCGAGATCGAGCCATGAAACGCGCGCACGACGTCGTGCACGGCCTTGTTCATGACGTGGTAAAGGCCGAGAAACGCCTCGTCATCGCCGTCGACCGGCCGGGAGATGTTATAGTGCAGATTGCCGTCGCCCATGTGGCCGAAGCAGACGACGCGCGCGCCGGGACTGACCGATTGCACGGCGCCGGCAGCCTTTTCAATGAAGGGCGGGATTGACGCCACCGGCACCGAGATGTCGTGCTTGATCGAGGCACCTTCCGGCTTCTGCGCCTCGGGCAGCACCTCGCGGAAATTCCAGAACGCATCGCCCTGGGCCATGCTTGCCGCGATCACCGCATCGCCGACGATCCCTTGCTCGAGGCCTGCCTCCAGCACCTCCTCGATCAGGGCCCTGGCATCCTCGGCCGAACGGCCCGACGAGATCTGCATCAGCACATACCACGGCCAATCGCCGGCCAGCGGCCGCACCACGCCTTGCGCGTGGGCAAGCGTGAAGTCGTAGGGCCTCTGGCCAATCAGCTCGAAGGCGGTGAGCGCTGCCCCTGCACGGTCCATCGCGAGGCTGAACAGCGACAGTGCCGCCTCCGGCGATGACAGGCCGGCAAACGCCACCTCGCGCCCCTTGGGCTTGGGGAACAGCTTGAGCACGGCGGCGGTGATGATGCCGAGCGTACCCTCGGCGCCGACGAACAGGTTCTTCAAATCGTAGCCGGTATTGTCCTTTTTCAGCTTGCGCAGATCGTCGAACACTTCACCGGTCGGCAGCACCACTTCGACGCCGAGGCAGAGCTCGCGCGCATTGCCGTAGGCAAGCACGCCGGTGCCGCCGGCGTTGGACGAGAGATTGCCGCCGATCTGGCAGGAGCCTTGCGCGGCAAGCGACAGCGGAAACAGCCGGTCGGCGGCATCGGCCGCTTCCTGCAGCGTCTGCAGGATGACGCCGGTTTCGACCGTGACCGTGTTGGACAGCGTATCGATTTCGCGGATGCGGTTCAGCCGCGACAGCGACAGCACGATCTCGCGGCCGGATGCGTCCGGCACCTGGGCGCCGACCAGCCCGGTGTTGCCGCTTTGCGGCACGATGGGCGTGCCGGTTTCGGTCGCCAGCCGCATGATGCTGCTGACCTCCTCGACGTTTCCCGGCCTCAGCACCAAAGCCGTCCTGCCGTGCCAAAGTCCGCGCCGCTCGGTGAGGTAAGGCGCGATGTCCTGCTGGTCGCGCAGCGCATATTTGTCGCCGACGATTGCCGCAAAGCGCGCGAGGACGGCGGGGTCGAGATCGGGGGAAATGTCGTTCATGGGTCGAAACTATGGTGCTCAATCCATCTTGTCACGCGGGGCGATCTTGTCACGCGGGGCGGCGGCGCGCGAAAGCCGGTCGTTGATCGCCTCGCCCAGCCCTTCGAACGGGATCGGCTCGACGGCGATGGTTTTGGCGCCGCTGCCATCGAGATCCTGCAGATGGGCGAAGAGATTGCTTGCCGCCTCGCGCAGGTCGCCGGTCTCCGACAAGTTGCGCAGGGCGGCTGCATCGCGCCAGCCTTCGGCACGGCGGCGGCCGAAGGCCAGCAAGGCTTCGCCCGGTGCGACCTCCGCAGCATTGAGCCGCACCGCCGCACCCGGCGCATAGTGCGAGGCGAGCATGCCGGGCGCCTCGATGCCCGAAGCGCCGCGCAGCAACTTTGTCCCGGCCACTGCTTCGATCTCTTCGGCGGCAATGCCGCCCGGCCGCAGCAGCCGCAGCTTTCCAGCTTCGACTTTGACAATGGTCGATTCCAGCCCGACCGGCGTCGCGCCGCCGTCGACCACAAGCTTGATCCGGGGACCGAGATCGGCGGCCACGGCCTCGGCCGTCGTGGCGCTGATCCTGCCCGAGGAATTGGCGCTGGGCGCCGCCAGCGCACGGCCGAACCTGGCGATCAGCTCGCCGCCAAAGCCTTTCGGCATGCGCAGCGCGATCGTTTCCAGGCCGGCGGTGACCAGCGGATGAATGCCGTTGCCGGGCCGTTGCGGCAGCACCAACGTCAGCGGCCCCGGCCAGAATGCCTGCGCCAATCTTTCCGACAGCGGGTCGAACAGCGCGATGCGCTCGGCCATCGCCGGATCGGCTATATGGGCGATCAGCGGGTTGAAGCGAGGGCGGCCCTTGGCTTCGAAGATACGAGCCACGGCAACGCCATTGGTCGCGTCGCCGGCCAGCCCATAAACGGTCTCGGTCGGGATGGCGACGACATCGCCGCTCTCGAGCAGCGCCAACGCCCTTTCCATCGCCTCGCCGACGGCACGAATTTCAGCCACTGTCGTCACCTCACGGATGCGGGTGCCTAATACGCTGACGCCGGGCGAGCAAGCCCAGGCATTGGCGAATCGCAAATCGCTAAAATGCTATGTTTCCCCGCAAGCCGGCATCAACTGCCCTCGGCTAGGGTGCCGTCTTGTTGGGCAAGGGGAATTATCATGCTTTCGATGCGTATCCTTGGAGCGCTTGGTTTGGCGTTTATGGCCGGCACGGCACAGGCCTCGTCGCTGGTTTTTCTCGGGCAAACGACGGCGACGCCTTCGGTGGTCGGTACGGTGGCCAGTCCAGGCTCGCTCGAGCGGACGAAAACACCGTCGATCGTCGCGCTCGGCGAGAAGTTGCCCAACGTCAATGAAAACGTCACCGAGGAAAAGGTCGCGGCAATCCCGAGCCAGCCGAGTCATGGCTTCGCCGGAAGCCCGATGATCATTCGCGGCGGTATCGTCGGCGATGCCTTTGCTACGCCCGCGCCCAAAGCCGCGCCGGCCACCGCTGCCGCGCCCGCCGCCGACGGCAAAGCCGACCCAAAGGTCGCCAGCAACCCCCCTGAGCCGGCAGCGCCGCAGCCTGCGCCGCTAGCAGCTCCCGACCAGCCCAAATAGCGCCTGAAGCATAAGCGAAGATTTCTTCGCGAATGTCAGCCGGCTATCTTGGAGAAATCCGCGACCCGGTCGGTCGCCGCGCGGATGCGGGCGAGCAATGCCAGGCGATTGGCGCGCACCGCCTGGTCCTCATCGTTTACGAGGACTTTGTCAAAGAATGAATCAACCGGCTCGCGCAACACGCTAAGCGCCAGCATGGCGGCGGAAAAGTCTTCGTTTTGAATTGCTTCGCCGGCTTGCCTCTCGGCCTGATTGACCGCCGCAAACAAGGTTTTTTCGGCGTCCTCCCGGAACAGAGCCGGCTCAACGCTGCTTGCGATCGCCGTCGCCTTCTTCTCCTCGGCAGCCACGATGTTGGCCGCGCGCTTGGTGCCGGCAAGCAGGTTCTTGCCGTCCTCGGTGTCAAGGAAGGAGCCGAGTGCTTCGACGCGGCGGACGATCTGCAGGAGATCGTCGTTCTGGCCAATCTCCCCCCTTGAGGGGGAGATGCCCGGCAGGGCAGAGGGGGGCGCGACAGAATGAGAGGCCGGCGGGACAGCGCCCCCCTCTGTCGGCTGCGCCGACATCTCCCCCACAAGGGGGGAGATTGGGCGCGAACCGGCCGCCAGCACCGCGTCAATCAGGTCGTGCCGCGCACCCTGATCGCGGAGATAGACTTTGAGGCGATCGTGGAAAAAGGACAGGAGGTCGGCTTCTGCAGCATTAAATCTGTTCGCCCATTCTATCAGGAATGCCTTGTCTTCAGCTAAGATGGCTGCGACCTGATCAAACTTCCAATCTCCTGCGGAGGACATCGGAAGCATGCGACCGAGTTCCATAAATTTCTCAAATATTGGCCGGTACTTCTGATCAACGATCTGCCAGAAAACTCGAAGCCATGCTTTGTGCCAATCCTGCTCAAGGCGCAATCGAACCCCGTTCTCGACCAACATCCTGACCACCCCCAGCGCCGCTCTTCTGAGCGCATAGGGATCCTTCGATCCGGTCGGCTTTTCATCAATAGCCCAGAACCCGACCAGCGTGTCGAGCTTGTCGGCAAGCGCCACGGCCACCGAAACCGGATCGGTCGGCACGCGATCGGACGGGCCCTGCGGCTTGTAGTGCTCCTCGATCGCGGCGGCGACGGAGGGGTGCTCGCCCTGCAGCAGCGCGTATTTGCGGCCCATGGCGCCTTGCAGTTCCGGGAACTCGCCGACCACCTCGGTGGTGAGGTCGGCCTTGGCGAGGACGGCGGCGCGGCGCGCGAGCGCGATAATCTCCCCCCTCGAGGGGGAGATGTCGCCGAAGGCGACAGAGGGNGGAACTGCTGATCTCCCCCCTCGAGGGGGAGATGTCGCCGAAGGCGACAGAGGGGGTCGGCACGTCCTGACGCGGCTTCCTATCGCGGACAGAGGATGCCGGCGATTCACGCTCGGCGACCCCCTCTGGCCTGCCGGCCATCTCCCCCTCAAGGGGGGAGATTGCGCGCGCCACGATTGGTGCTAGTTCTTCGGCCAACCTGGCAATCCGCTCCACCCGCTCGCCTTGCGTGCCGAGCTTGGCATGAAACGTTACATTGAGGTGGTCGAGGCGGGCCATGCGCTGGTCGAGCGGCTTGTTCAGATCGAGCCCGAATTTTTCCGCCGATGCCTGCAACTGGTCGAGATCCGGCAGGTCGCCGTGGTCGGTCTTCCAGAAATAGAGCGCGTCGGACAGGCGGGCACGCACCACCTTGCCGTTGCCGTGGGCGATCTCCTTGCCGCCATCCTTGGCCTCGATGTTGGCGGTCAGGATAAAGCGGTTGGAGAGCGGCGATTGGCTGATCTCCCCCCTTGAGGGGGAGATGGCCGGTAGGCCAGAGGGGGTCGGCACGACCTGACGCGACTCCCTATCGCGGACAGGGGATGCCGCCGATCCACGCGAGGCGACCCCCTCTGTCGCCTTCGGCGACATCTCCCCCTCGAGGGGGGAGATTTGGCGCGTCGTCACGAAACACTTCTGGTTGGCGCGGATGGTGAGCCTGATCACCTCGGCCGGAATGGCCAGAAAATCCTGCTCGAATTCGCCCATCAGCACGACCGGCCATTCGACGAGGCCCGACACTTCTTCCAGCAGCCCCTCGTCCTCGACAAGGTCGAGCCCGCTGGCGAAGGCGAGGTTCCTGGCATCGGCAAGAATGATCTCCTTGCGTCTGTCGGCATCGAGCACGACCTTGGCCGCCTCAAGCTTGGCGACATAATCGTCGAAGCGGCGCACCGTGATGGTGCCCGGCGCATGAAAACGGTGACCGTAAGTGACGTTGCCGGAGCGGATGCCGTCGATCTCGAAATCGACGACCACCGGCTCCTCGGTTTCGGGGCCGAAGGTGCACAGGATCGATTGCAGCGGCCGCACCCAGCGCAGCGAGCCGGGCTTGGCCGAAGCCGGCCCCCAGCGCATCGATTTCGGCCAGGGGAAGTTGCGGATGATGCCCGGCACCAGCTCGGCGATGATCTGCTCCGCCGGCCTGCCCGGCCTGGAAATATGGGCGACGTAGAAGTCGCCCTTCTTCGGATCGGAATGAACATGCGCCTCGGCAATCGAGGCAAGGCCGGCCTTGCGCAGAAAACCTTGCACCGCCGGCTCGGGCGCCTTGGTCGAGGGCCCCTTGATCTCCTCGCTGATGTCCTTCGAGCGCGCGGTCAGGCCGCGAATGTCGAGCGTCAACCGGCGCGGCGTCCAATATTCGCGCCCCGCCTCATAGATCAGCCCGGCGTCGACCAGACCGTCGGTCAAAAGCTTTTTCAGGTCGCCGGCCGCCTTGCGCTGCATGCGAGCGGGGATTTCCTCGGAACGAAGTTCTAGAAGCAGGTCAGGCATTGAAAGAGCTCACGCGACAAGAAACAGCCGCCGCTTCGCGGCGTCCTCCCCCATCGAGGCGAAGGTAAGCGGGGCATAGCAACTCGGTCGGCTGCTGTCACCCTTCCCAGCAAGATCGGGCCAGCACGATCAAGGCGTCCAACAGCGAATTCCGAAAAAATTCAGCCGCCTGTCGGACACGCGCCGGTCCGCCCGTCCTTGGATCAAAGATTTCCCTGAACCGAACGCAGCGCTGAAGCGACCAACGCTCAGGCAGAGAGCTATTGGCTGAACGAGCATGAAAACGGCATCGACATTCCTGCAGATCCTCGCGCTCAGCGCCTGTTTTACAGCGCAGGTGCATGGCACGTTCTCGATGCCCGGCGTCAGACAAGCGTTGCGGACAATAGCCGGTGCAAGCGGCCAAGGCACGTTGCCAATCAGCGCCCCTGTCGAAATCGCCTGGAGCTAAGCCGCCATTCCACCCGCCTGCGTCAGCAGAAACGCCTCGCCGCAGGCCTTGGCCAGATTGCGCACCCGCAAGATGTAACTCTGGCGCTCGGTGACCGAAATCACGCCGCGTGCGTCGAGCAGATTGAAGACGTGGCTGGCCTTGATGCACTGGTCGTAGGCTGGGAAGACCATGCGGTGATATCCCTCCCCCTTGAGGGGACCAGACAAGGTCTGGCCGGGAGGGGTCGCTCGTGCAGTGCTCGACGCCTGACCTGCAGTGCCTTCTGAGGCGACCCCCTCTGCCCGCTTCGCGGGCGTCTCCCCCTCAAGGGGGAAGATGGGCGCGCCGGCTTGTAGCAACGCCTTGCACTCGGCTTCGGCGTCTTCGAAATGGCGCAGCAACATCGCGGTGTTGGCAAATTCGAAATTATGGCGCGAATATTCCTGCTCGGCCTGCAGGAAGACGTCGCCATAGGTCACCTTGTCGGCGCCTTCACGACCGTTGAAGTTGAGGTCGTAGACATTGTCGACGCCCTGCACATACATGGCCAGCCGTTCCAGCCCGTAAGTGAGCTCGCCCGCCACCGGTGCGCATTCGATGCCGCAGACCTGCTGGAAATAGGTGAACTGCGACACCTCCATGCCGTCGCACCAGCACTCCCAGCCCAGCCCCCAGGCGCCCAGCGTCGGGCTTTCCCAGTCGTCCTCGACGAAGCGGATGTCGTGCAGCAGCGGATCGATGCCGATCGCGGCCAGCGAGCCGAGGTAAAGCTCCTGCAGATTGGGCGGATTGGGCTTCAGGATCACCTGGTATTGGTAATAGTGCTGCAGCCGGTTCGGGTTCTCGCCATAGCGGCCGTCCTTGGGGCGGCGCGAGGGCTGGACATAAGCCGCGTTCCAGCGTTTTGGGCCGAGCGCGCGCAATGTCGTTGCCGGATGGAAGGTGCCGGCGCCGACTTCCATGTCGTAAGGCTGGAGGACGACGCAGCCATAGTCCGCCCAATAATTATGCAACGTCAGGATCAGCCCCTGGAACGAGCGGCTGGGGTGCATGTGGGCAGGGATATCAACGGTCACGGCGGCCTCCGGCGGGAAAGGCGGGATGCCGGCACGTCCTAGATGCCTGGCCAGCAAGCGTCAAGGCAGAGGGGGTCAGGCCTTTGAAGGTGTTCCCTTCTCCCCTTGTGGGAGAAGGTGGCCGAGCGAAGCTCGGTCGGATGAGGGGTGTTCTAGATTGGCACCGACGGCACTCCGTCCAACACCCCTCAACCGTCTCGGCGCTGCGCGCCGATCCACCTTCTCCCACAAGGGGAGAAGGAAAGAAGGGTCACCCCTTGGGCGCGGGCGCCGGCACGGGCTTTACGTTCGGGGTTTCCTGCGCTGTGTTGGATTCGATCGGCGGCAGGCCTTTCATCAGCTTTTGCTGCAAGGCGGCAAGCACGTCCGGGTCCGGCTTCAGGTCGCGGGCCTGGTTCCACTGGAAGGTGGCTTCCAGCTTGCGGCCGACGCGCCAGTAAACGTCGCCGAGGTGATCGTTGAGCACCGGATCCTCCGGCTTCAACGAAACGGCGCGTTCCATTTCGCGCACCGCATCGTCGAACTGGCCAAGGCGGTAATAGGCCCAGCCCAGCGAATCGACGATGTAGCCGTCGCTCGGCCTCAGGTCGACGGCCTTCTGGATCATCGCGAGGCCTTCCTTGAGGTTCATGTTCTTGTCGACCCAGGAATAGCCCAGATAGTTCAGAACCTGCGGCTGGTCGGGGTAGAGCTCCAGCGCCTTGCGGAAATTCGGCTCAGCCTTCGGCCATTCCTTCAGCCGCTCATAGGCGATGCCGCGCTGGTAGAAAATGTTCCAGTTGGCGGCGGTCGGCGTCTTCAGCACCTCGACTGCCTTGTCGTAAAGATTGGCGGCGGAGCGGAAATCCTCCTTCGAGGAATAGACGCCGCCGAGCGCCAGATAGGCGCGCATGTCGTCGGGATGCGCATCGACGATGGCCTTGAGGTGAGCGATCGCCTCATCGTTGCGGTCGAGATCGGCAAGGTTGAGGCCAAGCTGCAGGTCCGAAAGCTCCTTCAGCGGCGAGCCGGCGGGAATGCGGCGATAGAGCGCGATGGCGCCCTCGCCATCTTTCAACTGCTCGGCAACGGCGGCAAGCTGAACGAGCGCCGCGTCGTTGTCGGGCCGCAGCGCCAGGGCATATTGCAGATAAAGCCGCACGAATGGCTCGCCGCCGCCGCGGTTGAGCGCGGTGGCGAGATCGAGCAGGATTTCCGAGGCGCCGTCCGACGGACCGGCAACGAAGGGCTCGATCTTTTCGCCCTTGTTGATCTTGTCGCGAAGGGCCGCAATCTCGACCTTGCCGGGGGCGAACGCCTCGGCCTTGTCGAGCACCGACAGCGCCTTGGCCTTGTCGCCTTTGCGGGCGAGGAAAGAGGCGTAGGCCTGCGCGTTGCGCATCCATGTTTCGGGGGCCGCACCGCCTGCCGCCGTGTCCTGCACGGTGGCGGTGTAGAGCGCATCCGCCCTGTCGGGCAGGCCGGAGGCGTCGGCAATCAAGGCGCGGTGGAAGGACTTGAACAGGCTGAACCAGTCGGGGCCCTGCAGCTTGTCGATGGAAGCCATGGCCTCGCCGGCGTCACCCGCACCCTGCTTGGCCCAGCCGGTCATGACGCCGGAGATCAGCCGGTCGAGATCGGATTCGAGCGACAGCTTGAGCCAGTATTCGGCCTTGGAGAAATCCTTCTTGTGGAAGGAATCGATGGCCAGCGCCAGGCGCGAGAAGCGCTCGACGTCGGGAACCGCCTTGAGCTTGTCAGCATAGACCAGGGATTCGTCGAAGCGCCCCTGCGCGATCAGCGACAGCATCAGACTCTGCTGCAGTCCCGTATCGTTCGGATCGAACGCAAGCGCCTGCTTGTAATAGGAGATGGCACTGTCGAGGTCGTTGTCGCCGTCGGCGATCCTGGCGGCAAGATAGGCCCCCGAGAAGGATGTGATCCTGACCGGCTCGGCGGTCTGTTTGGCATGCGCCGGCAAAGCCGAGATCGCCATGCCCGTCGCGATTGCCAGCCCCGTCAGCCAGCGCGCATATCCTTGCCGCATCATATCCCTTTCAGCCAAACGCCATCTCCGCGTCAGCGGGATCGCCGTAGACTCGATCTTTACAGGTAAAGCATGGCCTTTTTGGGGTCGGGCTTCAACCCGGCCCGAATTCACAATCGGGTCAAGCAATTAATAAACCATGCCGAAAGAGGTCGCACGACCGCATTGCGGCAATCCGGCAATGGGAAACCGGCGTCACGGCCCGGAACTCAGGACGTTTGCGAAAGGCTTGCGTCGAGCGCCTGCATGGCGACGGTGACAAGATCGTGCAGCCGCTTTTTCGGCACGCCGTCGCGTGCCTGGACCGAAAGGCCGTGCATCAGCGTGGCGTAATAGTCACCCAGCGTCTCGGCATCGGTATCCGGCTTCAATTCGCCATCGCGCACGGCCTTTTTCAATCGCTCGACGATCGACGCGGTACGCGCCAGCCGATGCTCCGCCAGCCATTGCAGCACGGCGTCGTTTTCGACGGCGCAATTGGTCGCGGCCGTCACCACCATGCAGCCCTGCGGCCGCCCGGGCCGCGTATAGATTTCGACGGCGTCGCGAAGCATGCGCTCGATGACGCGCCGGACATTTGGTTCTTCCTGCAGCGCGCGCGTGGCGAAGCCGCCCTCATTGGCCTCGTAAAGCGCCACTGCTTCGCGAAACAGATCCTCCTTCGAGCCGAAGGCGGCATAGATGCGCGCCGATGCGAGGCCAAGCGCCGATACGAGATCGGCCATCGAAGTGCCCTCGTAGCCGCGCCTCCAGAAAGCGTCGCGGGCTTTCTCCAGCGCCTGGTCGCGGTCGAATTGCCTTGGCCTGCCTGCCATGTCGGTCTCCAATTTTTGTCGATCAACAAATAATCCGCTTGACTTCGGATTGCAAATCTCAATTCTTTGTCGATCATTAAATAATTGTCGACAAGGAGTCCGACATGAGTTCACTCGATCAAGGCGCGCCGCTCGGGGCGATAACGCAAGGAGCAAGCACGGCGAAACATGGCGCAACGCTGGCGCTCCTCGCCTTCGCGCAGCTCATCATCTCGCTCGACCTCAACATCGTCTTCGTGGCGTTGCCGGAGATCGGCGCCGGCCTCGGATTTTCAGGCCAGACCCTGCAGTGGGTGGTCAGCGCCTACACCGTGTTCACCGGTGGCTTCCTGCTGTTCGGCGGCCGGGCGGCCGACCTGATCGGCCAGCGCCGCGTCTTCATCTTCGCGCTCTGGCTCTACGCGCTCTCATCTCTGATCGGCGGCCTCGCCTGGTCGCCGGAAATCATCATCGCGGACCGCGCCGTACAAGGCATCGGCGCCGCGTTCCTGTTTCCGGCGACGCTGTCGCTGATCAACCGCCTGTTCGCCGAGGGACCGGAACGCAACCGGGCGCTCGCCGTCTGGGGCGGCGCAGGCGCCAGCGGTCTGACGCTCGGTTCGCTTGCCGGCGGGTTTCTGACCAGCGCCTTCGGCTGGCCGTCGGTCTTCTATGTCAACGTGCTGCTGGCCGGGATCGCCATCATCGCGGCTTTCGCCATCATCCCGCGCGATCGCAAGTGGCACGAGCAGCGCAGCTTCGATCTGCCGGGCGCCCTGACCGTCACCGCCGGCGCGACGCTGCTTGTCTTCACCCTGGTTCAAGGGCCCGGATATGGCTGGGGCTCTGGCGCAATCATCGCCAGCGCGCTGCTGGCGGCATTGTTTCTGATTGCCTTCACCGTGATCGAGGCCAACAGCGCCGACCCGCTGATGCCGCTGCGCCTGTTCCACAACCGCAGCCTTGTCGCCGGCATGACGATAACCTTCCTCTACATGGCCACTTTCGGAGCGCTGCCCTACTTCCTCACCGTGCTGCTGCAGAACGTGCACGGCTTCACTGCCTTGCAGACGGGCCTCGCCTTTCTCGTGCCGTCGGTCGCCATCGCCACCGGTACGCAAGCCGGCGAGCGTCTGGCAACGCGCTTTTCGACGCGCAGCACCCTGGTCGGCGGCATGATGGTCGGCGCGGTCGGGACAGCATTGATGGTATCAGGCGCGACCGCGGAGAGCAGCTATCTGGCCCTCGTACCTGGCCTGATCGTCTCCGGCGTCGGACAAGGCATCGTCTGGACCGCAATGTGGATTGCCGCCGCTTCCGGCGTTGCCCATGACCAGCAAGGCGTCGCCTCGGGGATGGCTTCGACGACGCTCAATGTCGGCAACGCCATCGGCATGGCCGTGCTGATTGCGATTGCGAACAGCCAAATCGGCGAATTGTCCGGCAATGCGTTGAAAATTGCCGTCGCCGACGGCATCCAGGTCGCCTTCTGGCTCGCGGCGGCGGGCATCGTCGTTAGCCTGCTGGCAGCAATGGTTCTTCCGGCAAAGGCTCGATGAGAACAAGCGCGGGGCGCCGATGCCTTTCAATTCACCCGGCTGATGCAGAAATCGATGACGTCGATCAGCGCCGATTTCTGCGGCGTCGCCTCGAGCGGCGCCAGCGCGTCGCGGGCGATCTCGCCGAAATGGCGGGCGCGCCCGATGGTGTCGGCAATTGCGCCGTGGCGGAGCATCAGGCCGATTGCCTTTTCCAGCCCGGCATCGTCGGCGGCATTGTCCTCGATGGCGCGTTTCCAGAAGCTGCGCTCGGCCTTGGTGCCGCGCCGATAGGCGAGGATCACCGGCAGCGTGACCTTGCCCTCGCGGAAATCGTCGCCGACATTCTTGCCGAGGTCCTTGCTGGTGCCGCCGTAATCCAGCGCGTCATCGATCAGCTGGAAGGCAAGGCCGAGATTGATGCCGTAGGAGCGGAGTGCTGCGCGATCATTGCGCGTCGCCTGAGCGATGACCGGGCCGACCTCGGCGGCGGCCGAAAACAGCGCCGCGGTCTTGGCCTTGATCACCGCGAAATGCTCGTCCTCGGTGGTCTCGAGGTTCTTGGCGGCGGCAAGCTGCATCACCTCGCCTTCGGCAATCACCGAGGCCGCACTCGACAGGATGTCGAGCGCTTCAAGCGAGGCGACATCGACCATCATGCGAAAGGCCTGGCCGAGCAGGAAATCGCCGACCAGAACACTGGCCTGATTGCCCCAGATCATACGCGCCGTCTTTTTGCCGCGCCGCATGCCGCTTTCGTCGACGACGTCGTCGTGGAGAAGTGTCGCGGTATGCATGAATTCGACCGATGTGGCGAGCTTGACATGGCCGTCGCCGGAATAGCCGAACATCTGGGCGGCGGCGAGCGTCAGCATCGGCCGCAGCCGTTTGCCGCCCGACGAGATCAGATGGTTGGCTATCTCCGGAATCATCTCGACATCGGAGCCGGCCTTCGACAGGATCAATTTGTTGACGCGCCCCATGTCGGCCGCGGTCAGGTCGATGAGGTCCTTTATCGAGGCGGCTTCGCGCTTCCCGTTTTCAATGTTGAGAACGACACCCACGGCAAAACTCCCAACCTCGATATGCACGACGGCAACATGGTCCCTGGACAGACTCTAGGGTGTCACCCACCGGCGCGGCAAGAGGCGAATTGGCGCGCCGGCTCTGGTACATGATCACGCCTACGTTTACATCAACGCCGCAAACTGCGAGTTTAGGGCCATGATCTATCGATATGATCGAAATGGTGTGAGGCCATCTGTCCGGATACGCGGAGCGAAGGCGCAGGAAGCCATTCGGCTTTCAAGTCCTTCGCGACAAAGTAGCCGGGCAGATGGACCACATCCTCCGGACGCCGAAACGGCTGCAAGCTGCGTCGTCGAACCGCTCGGCCGGGGGAAAGACCCCGACCTTCGCGCTTCTCCTCGCATCTTCTTGCCGTTTCAGGCGCCATTTCGACCATATCGATAGATCATGGCCCTAATCCGATGATAGAGCTCATCCGCACCAACGACGCCGTCATCATTTCGTTTGTCGAATCGCTGATGCGCGATGCCGGCATCGGCTGTTTCGTCGCCGACCAGAATATGAGCGTTCTCGACGGCTCGATCGGCATCCTGCCCCGCCGTGTCATGGTGGACGCCGACAAGGCCGATGCGGCGCGGCGCATCCTGACGGATGCTGGCATCGCCAACGAGATCCGCCAAAAATAATGTCCGCGTCGCCCGCTGCCCTTGTCCCGGACATGCCGGCTCATACGGTCGACGCCTTCCATCGCGGTCGCTTCTGGCTGGTGCAGCCGAGAAAGGCGGGCCACCGCGCCGGCATGGATGCGATGATGCTGGCGGCTGCCGTGCCGTCCTCCTTCGCCGGGCGGCTTGCCGACTTTGGCGCGGGTGCCGGTGCCGCCGGCCTGGCGGTCCTGTCGCGCTGCCCCGGTGCCGCGGCAGTGCTCGTCGAGCGTTCTCCGGAAATGGCGGCCTTCGCCACCACCACCCTTGCCCATCCCGGCAATGCACATCTCAGTGATCGCGCCTCGGTGCTCGTCGCCGATGTCGCGCTGTCGGGCCGGGCGCGAGCGGCCGCCGGCCTCGAGAACAACAGCTTCGNGCGCGAGGGGCCGCCGGCCTCGAGAACAACAGCTTCGATTTCGTCATCATGAACCCGCCGTTCAATGCCGCCGTGGATCGCGCGACGCCCGATCCGCTGAGAAAGGCCGCGCATGTCTCGGAGGACGGGCTGTTCGACAGCTGGATCCGCAGCGCGGCCGCGGTGGTCAGACCGGGCGGCGGGCTGGCCGTCATCGCCCGGCCGCAGCAGCTCGGCGCCATCCTCGATGCCATTGCCGGCCGCTTCGGCGACGCCGAGATGCTGGCCGTCCACCCTCGCCCCGAAGCGGCGGCGATCCGCATCGTCGTCCGGGCAGCACTCGGCGCACGCGGCAAACTGTCGATCCGGCCGCCGCTGATGCTGCATGCCTATTCAGGCAATGGCCCCTCGGAACGGGCAGAGCTGATCAATAACGGGCTGGCGTCGCTGTTCGGAGACTGATCCATTTTGATTGCCGGCGTGACGGCATTGCCGTTGGCCGGCGAATTCCTACATGCCTCAAGCAAATCGACCGGAGACCGCCCCCTCGTGAAACGCCTTTTCAACCGCCTGCTGCCGAAATCCTGGCGCTCCGCCGTCGTCACCATTCCGGTCATCCGCCTGCACGGCACCATCATGCCCGGCGGCGGCCAGTTCCGGCCGAGCCTGTCGCTCGCTTCCACCGCCGGCCTTCTCGAAAAGCTGTTTTCCTTCGACGCGCCGGCGGTCGCCATCTCGATCAATTCGCCAGGTGGCTCACCGGTGCAGTCGCGGCTGATCTTCAGGCGCATCCGCGACCTGGCGAGCGAGAAGAACAAGAAAGTCCTGGTTTTCGTCGAGGACGTGGCGGCCTCGGGCGGCTACATGATCGCGGTCGCCGGCGACGAGATCTTTGCCGACCCGTCCTCCATCGTCGGCTCGATCGGCGTGGTGTCGGCCTCGTTCGGCTTTCCAGAGCTGTTGAAGAAGATCGGCGTCGAGCGCCGCGTCCACACCGCCGGCCAGAACAAGGCGGTGCTCGACCCGTTCAAGCCGGAAAAGAAGGAAGACGTCGAGCGCCTGAAGGCGCTGCAGCTCGAGGTCCACGAGACCTTCATCGATCTCGTCAAGGACAGGCGCGGCAGCAAGCTCAAGGATGATCCCGACCTGTTCACCGGCCTGTTCTGGACGGCCAAAAAGGGGCTGGAGCTCGGGCTGGTCGATGCGCTCGGCGACATGCGCAGCGTGCTGAAGAGCCGTTTCGGGCCGAAAACCCAGCTCAAGCTGATCACCGCACCGCGCGGCCTGTTCGGCCGCTTCGGCCTGTTCGGCTCGAGCTTTTCGGCGCCCGATATCGCCGCCGCCGCGGCAAGCGGCGTCATCGATGCGGCGGAAGAGCGCGCGCTGTGGGCGCGCTTCGGGCTTTGAAAAGCTGGTGAAAGCGTCTAGCATAAATCATCAACCGACCCGACCGGCCGCCTTGCCGGCCTTGCGAGGGAGGAGTTTGACATGCCGCAGATCATTTTCTTCGCCGTCGTCGGCATTGCCGCCTATTTCGGCTACCGCTCCTTCGTCAGGGAAGCCGAGCGTGTGACCGCCAAGGTGCGGCGTACCGAAAAGCAAGCCGCCAACGGTACAATGGGAACATTGGTCAAGGACCCGAAGACCGGCGAATACCGTCTGGCCAAGGATTGACCGTCGTCCCCCTCGCGGCCGAGCCAGTGAACTCCGAGGCCAGCATCCGGGCGTCACATGCGCACGCCAAGATAAATCTCGCGCTGCACGTCACCGGCCGGCGCGCCGACGGCTATCACACGATCGAAAGCCTGGCTGTGTTCACGCGCTTCGGCGATCGCATCGAGACGGAACTTGCCGACAGCGATGGGTTTTCCGTGTCCGGCAAATACGCCTCCGCGGTTCCGGTCGACGACAATAATCTGGTGGTGAGAGCGCGCGATGCACTGCGGCGCGAGGCCGGTCCCCAGCACGCACCGGCTGTCGCCATCAGGCTCGAAAAGAACCTGCCGGTTGCGTCCGGCGTCGGCGGCGGGTCGAGCGATGCGGCGGCTGTGCTGCGCGCCCTGGTCCAGACCTGGGGACTTGATGTCGGCGATGCCGAACTGGCGCGGATCGGCCTGTCGCTCGGCGCCGACGTGCCGATGTGCCTCGCAGCCAGACCGCTGATAGCCCGCGGCGTCGGCGACGAGCTGACGCTCGTGCCGGGTTTCCCGGCGCTGGGTCTGGTGCTCGTCAATCCCGGCACTGCCGTCTCGACGGCCGACGTGTTCGAGGCGCTTGGCCGCCGCGACAATGCGGGGCTGCCGCCGCTGCCGCACAGCCTCGACTTCCACAGCATCCGCAACTGGCTGGAGAGCACCCGCAACGATCTCGAGCCTGCGGCGCGTGCAATCCAGCCCGCCATCGGCAAGGCGCTTTCCGTTCTCAACAAGGCCGGAGCCGGTTTTGCCAGGATGTCCGGTTCCGGCGCCACCTGTTTCGGGCTGTTCGAGACCGGCAATGTGGCCAAGCGCGCGGCCGTCGATATTCGCAGCCGCCATCCCGACTGGTTTGTCGCGGCGACGCGAAGCGTGACATCGGAAGTTGATGCCCATGGCCAGGATTGACGAGAGCCGCCCCTTCGTTCCCGTGCGTATCGCGGTGCTGACCGTTTCCGATACGCGCAGCCTCGCCGACGACAAATCCGGGCAGACGCTGGCCGACCGCATTGCCAAGGCCGGCCATGTCCTGGCCGCCCGCGACATCGTCACCGACGACCGCGATAAGATTCGCGACAAGGTCCTGGGCTGGTCGAAGGACGATGCGATCGATGTCGTCATCACCACCGGCGGCACCGGCTTCACCGGCCGCGACGTGACGCCGGAAGCGCTGGAGCCGATCTTCGAAAAGCGCATGGACGGCTTTTCCGAAGTGTTCCACCGCATCTCCTACGACAAGATCGGCACTTCGACGGTCCAGAGCCGGGCAACCGGCGGCGTCGTCAATGCCACCTTCGTCTTCGTGCTGCCGGGCTCGCCCGGCGCCTGCAAGGACGCCTGGGACGGCATCTTGAAGCCGCAGCTCGACTACCGGCACATGCCCTGCAACTTCGTCGAGATCATGCCGCGGCTGGACGAGCATTTGCGGCGCGGCTGAGACGAACCGAGGTATCAGCCAAGCGACCTCGGTTTAGCGAATGACCGGCTCGCCGTGAAAACGCCGGCGCGACGGCGGCGAGACGCCGAAGCCAACCTCCATCATCAGCCGCGGCGTGCGCGTCGGCACGGTGCCCATATGGAAGCCGAACGGATCCTCGACAAAGCCGAGGCCGGCCGGCCCGGTCAGCGTGACCGGGCTCTGCTCGCCGTAGACGCCCAGCACCTCTTCCGCCGAATGGCCGACCAGCAGCGTCAGCTGATGCTTCAGGATGCGGCGGTTGTGGGAGCCGCGGACATAGACATGCGGCCCAGTGTCGGCGTCGACCGGCACCAGGTAGAAAAAGAATTTCAGCATGCGCCAGTCGTCGAGGTCGAAATGGTATTTGCCGAGCGAGGCCATGTTCTTGTCGGCGTCCGAGACGCCACCGGTCGGAAAGCTCCACCAGACGCGGGTGGTGATCAGCTTGGCCTGACTGCCGAGATAGTGTGCCGCGACGTCGAGAAGCAGCGGATCACGTTGCACGGCGACCGCAGCGCTGCAGTCGAGGACCCGCTCGAAATAGTGACCGCTGAGCAGCGGGCGGCCGAAATGCTTTTCGGCATCGGCGTGTTTTTCGGGCAGGAATTCCAGCCGGCGGTCGAAATTGCCGAAGCATGGCGTGCGCTCGGCGAAGCGGGCAATCTCCTCATGGATGGCGGCCGGCAGCATCAGGCCCGAATAGAGCCCCTCGGTGCGCAGCGCGCCGACGACGGCATCGCGGTCGACGCCGGCGAACATCGTTTCACCGACATTGCGCGCCGGCCGAACGGGCTTTGCACCGCGCCAGTGCAGCCGCCGCGCCGGCATGGTGCGGGCCAGCATGAACATCGGCAGCCATGCCGGATTCTCGCGAAGGTCGGAAAGATAGGTCGGGATGCGGGCGGCGATGCGGCGCAGCGTACCGCCGTTGCGTGCGATCGCCTCGAGGCTTGCAGCGCCGGACTTGTCAGGGCTTGAAAGGGTCATCGGGGTCCTCACAATATCGAGGGAACAGCATCGACGTTAGTCGTCGCCGCTCCGGCACACCCCAAAACCCTATTCGCCCATATCGCCGGGAATGGTAACCCCCAGCCAGATTTTGTGCAATGCACAATAAACGACGACCCGCCAGAAAATTTGTTTGGGCGGGGTTCCCTGAACCGGCACGGTAAGCCGTCACTTCCGCGGCGCGACCCAGATCTCGGCGTGGAGCCTCCTGGTCGCCAGGCCGCGGGCGATCGCTTCGGCGCTGCGGGCATTCTTCGACAGCGCGGCGGCCTGACGCTTGCTGATCACCAAGCCTTCGGCGAGAGCGCGATTTCCGGCAAAGACCCGTGACAGGAACGGCGCGCGGCTGCCGCGTGCCCGCGAAAATCGCGCCGCCATGGTTTGCCTCGCCGTATGGGCGACGACCTCGTCGATCCAGCCCTCTCCCAGCCGCGCTCCCGGTTCCAGCAAAAGCAGCCAGTCGCCCTTGGCCTGCCTGATGCCGGCGGCGATGCCGCCGCTGACATAGTGGCAGCCGGCATGTTCGGCGACGCGGTGCGTCTGATCGGTCGAGCCGGTATCGCAGACGAGAACGTCGCGCACCACGCCTTCGACCGCGCCGCTGATCAGCGAGGCGAGCGTGCGGGCAAGGCCCTCCTCGTCATTCAGGGTTTCGATCAGGACGCTGAGCATGTCTAGCCGAATAGCGGAAAGCGGTGGGCAGCGCCAGTTTTTGCGGCGCGCCGCGAATAAGTTCTTGCTTTGTTCTCATCAAAGCGATAGGAATACATTCATGAGCAGAGCGATTCGACAGCGGGCGGACAGTCCCTGGGAAAGGGCCAAAATGGAACAGATCGTGCGTGCCGATATTGCAGCCTTCGGCGCTGGCAGGGCCGAGATGGCGAATGCGATGATCGAGCAGAGCGGCATGCGCGTCCGCCCGGACCGCAATCGCGGCAGGTCGGCGGGCATCAATCCGTCCGGCCGTTTCGAGCCGGTCAGCCGGCATGTGTTCGACGACGGCTGGAATTCGCTGGAGGAGCTGCCGCCGTTCAAGACCGAGGTACAGGTCGAGAAGCCGCGCACCATCATCACCCGCAACGAATCGCCCGACATCTCCTTCGACCGCTCGATCAACCCCTATCGTGGCTGCGAACATGGCTGCGTCTATTGTTTCGCGCGGCCGACGCACAGCTTCATGGGGCTGTCGCCGGGGCTGGATTTCGAATCGAAGCTGTTTGCCAAGCCGGATGCGGCGCGGCTGCTCGACAAGGAATTGTCCAGGGATAATTACCAGCCGCGCACCATCGCCATCGGCACCAATACCGATCCCTACCAGCCGATCGAGAAGCAATACCGGATCATGCGCGAGATCCTCGAAGTGCTGGAGGCGCGCGGCCATCCGGTCGGCATCGTCACCAAATCGGCGCTGGTGACACGTGACATCGACATTCTGTCGCGCATGGCCGAGCGCGGGTTGGCCAAGGTGGCGCTGTCGGTGACGACATTGGACAGGATGCTGGCCAGAACGATGGAGCCGCGCGCGTCGACGCCGACCAAGCGGCTGGAGGCGATCAGGCAGCTTTCGGATGCCGGCATACCGGCCTCGGTGATGGTCGCGCCGATCATCCCCGGACTGACCGACCCGGAGATGGAGCGCATCCTCGATTCGGCACGGGCAGCGGGTGCGCGCGAGGCCGGTTATGTGCTGCTGCGCCTGCCGCTGGAGGTCGCGCCAATCTTCAAGGACTGGCTGCTGCGCCATTATCCCGATCGCTATCGCCACGTCATGTCGCTGATCCGTTCGATGCGCGACGGCAAGGACTACGATTCGGAATGGGGCAAGCGCATGAAAGGCTCCGGTCCCTATGCCTGGCAGATCGGCCGGCGTTTCGAGATCGCTGCCAAACGGCTCGGCCTCAACGCCGAGCGGCGCTCGCTCAGGACCGACCGGTTCGTCCCCGCTGCCAAGGCAACCGAGCAGCTGATGCTGCTGTGACAAAGCGTCTCGCGCCAGCCGGTTGAAACGGCCGGCAACAGGCAAAAATCCCGTCCGGCCTGTCCTGTCCCCGGGCTTGCAGACGGTAGCCCCTCCTGGTCCGGTGCCCCGCCCGACCCGGAGGGACTTGCGGAGAATCGGAGCCGATGCGAACCTCGCCGCACCATGGCTCGCCCGCGTTCCGATTCTCCGCTTCTCTTCGAAATTGTCGAGAAACCCGACTTCTCGTTCGAGACGAAGGCGATGGCCGAAGGCCTGTGGCCGGTGGCGGGGATGGACGAGGCCGGCCGCGGCCCGCTCGCCGGGCCGGTGGTGGCGGCAGCGGTGGTGCTCGATCCCGCCAACATCCCCGACGGCCTCGACGATTCCAAGCGGCTGACGCATTTGCAGCGTGAGGCGCTGTTCCTGAAAATCCTCGGCTCCGCACTCGCCGTATCGATGGCCTCGGTCAGTGCCGAAGGCATCGATGCCTCCAACATTCTCAAGGCCAGCCTGGAGGCGATGCGCCGTGCCGTGGCCGGCCTGTCAATCCGGCCGAAGCTGGCACTGGCCGACGGCCGCGACGTGCCGCCCGGCCTGCCCTGCGAGGGCAAAGCACTGATCAAGGGCGACCAGCGCTCGCAGTCGATCGCCGCAGCCTCGATCGTCGCCAAGGTGATGCGCGACCGTATGATGTGCGGCTGCGGCAGCCATCATGCGCATTACGGCTTCGAGCTGCATATGGGCTACGCCACTGTCCGCCATCGCACGGCGATCGATCTGCACGGGCCAGTGGCACGGCTGCACCGCGCCTCCTTCGCGCCGTTCCGGTTCGGCGGCACCGAGGTGCTGGAGGAAGAGGGTTTTTCGGGTTTGGATTGAGCGACCCTGTCGGCTAGGCGTAATCTCCCCCCTTGAGGGGGAGATGTCGCCAAAGGCGACAGAGGGGGTCGGTACGTCCTGGCGCGACGCCATGCGGGACGAAAGAGAAGGGCTGGCGCCTCACGCGCGGCTACCCCCTCTGGCCTGCCGGCCATCTCCCCCTCGAGGGGGGAGATTACGCGCTTGGCCGCTTTCGCTAACAAAAAAGCCGCCAGGTTTCCCGGGCGGCTTTCGATGAATTTCTCGATGAAGTCGCTTAATTCAGCTTCGACTTCAAATCCTGCAGCGAGGCGTTGAACAGGTCGGCGCCGGCCTTGGCGTCGATCTTGCCGGCCAGCAGCGCGCGCGCGGCCTCTACCGCGATATCGACGGCGCTGGCACGCACTTCGCCGATTGCTTCGCGCTCGGCCTGGCCGATCTTCTGCTCGGCCAAAGCGGTACGCCGGGCGACATAGTCCTCGGTCTTCTTGTGCGCCTCGGCGGCAAGCATGTCGGCTTCACGCTTGGCGGCGGCAACGATGGCCGCGGCCTCCTGCTCGGCTTCCTTGCGCTTGCGCTGGTATTGGCCAAGCAGCTGCTGGGCTTCTTCGCGCAACCGGCGCGCCTCCTCGAGCTCGCTGCTGATCTTGTCGGCACGCGCATCGAGCGCCTTGGCGATCATGCCCGGCACCTTGATGTAGATGGCGATGCCGAGGAAGATTACGAGAGCAACCGTTGCCCAAAGCGTCGCGAGAGATGTGGCGTCCATGATGCGCTCCTCACCCGGCCACGGATTTGACCGCGGCCGCGATTTCGGCCTTGCTGGCCTTGCCGCCGACAAGCGCCTCGACGATGGCCGAAGCGGTGTCCTCGGCGATCGTGCCGACTTCCTTCATGGCATTGGCCTTGATGGAAGATATGCGCGCCTCGGCCTCGCCAAGCTTCTGGTCAAGCGCTGCCTCGATCGTCTTGCGGGCAGCTTCGGCTTCCGCCTTGGCCGCATCGTTGGCCTGCTGACCGATCGCATTGGCCTTGCCCTTGGCTTCCGCCAATTCCTGCTCATAGGCGGCAACGGCGGCATCGGCCTCGCCTTTCAGCCGGGCAGCATGATCGAGATCCTGCGTGATGCGGTCGTTGCGCACGTCGATGATGCCGCCAACGCGCGGCATCACCACCCGTTTCAAGAAGAGATAGAACAGCCCGAAAGTGATTGCCAGCCACACCAGCTGTGACGGGTACGTCGCCGGATTGAATGGCGGAAACGTGCCGTGCGCCTCGGCGGGCACGCCGGTGGCGGCGTGCGTGTCGCCTTCCGTTGCGGCGGGCGCGGACTCTTGCGCAAAGGCAGATGTCACGAACATGGACTATCCCCGAAATTCAGGCCCGCCGCAGGATCGCGGCCGGCCTGTTCAATTCTTCCCAACGTTCAGCCGAACAAGTATTCAGCCGAACAGGGCGAGAAGCGCGATGAGAAGCGAGAAAATACCCAGCGCTTCGGTCACGGCGAAGCCGAAAATCAGACGGCCGAACTGGCCGTCGGCGGCCGACGGGTTGCGCAGCGCGCCCGCCAGATAGCTGCCGAAGATGTTGCCGAGGCCAATGCCCGCGCCGCCCATGCCGAGGCATGCGATGCCGGCGCCGATGTACTTTGCTGCTTCTGCGTCCATTTATTCAACTCCTTTGGATCTAAAATTCCGTTGCGATTCCATCCGGCGGCAATGCCGGAAACTCTAAATCAGTGCGAAGGGTGCAGGGCGTCGTTCAGATACATGCAGGTCAGCACGGCGAAGACGTAGGCCTGCAAAAGCGCCACGAGCAACTCCAGAGCCGTCAAAGCCACGGCCATCGCCAGCGGCAGGACCGAACCCGCAATGCCAAGCGTGCCGAGAGCGCTGAGGCTGACGACAAAGCCCGAGAACACCTTCAGCGTGATGTGGCCGGCCAACATATTGGCGAACAGACGAACCGAGAGGCTGACCGGGCGCGAGACGAAGGAAATCACTTCGATCGGAACGACAAGCAACATCATCACGATGGGCACGCCTTTCGGCACGAACAGCTTCAGGAAGCCGAGACCGTGCTTCATGAAGCCGTAGACGATCACGGTTCCGATCACCAGCGCAGCGAGGCCGAAAGTGACGATGATGTGGCTGGTGACGGTGAAGAAATACGGGAACAGGCCAAGCAGGTTGGCGACAAGCACGAACATGAACAGCGAAAACACCAAGGGGAAGAACTTCATGCCTTGCGTGCCCGCGGCGTCCCTCAGCATATTGCCGACAAATTCATAGGCCATTTCCGAGACCGACTGAAGGCGGCCGGGAATGAGGCTGCGGCCCGACGTGCTGAGGTAGAGAAACGCCGATGCGACAGCAACCGTCGCAAGCATGAACAGAGCCGAATTGGTGAAAGACAGGTCGTAGCCGCCGATGTGAATCGGAATGATCGGATGGATCTGGAATTGGTGGATCGGATCGACCTTGTCAGCAGCCACTTTAAATCCCCATCAAAGCCGCAGACGGCTTCAGTATCCTGTTCAATGCGCCGGCATGCGACGCCTCAATTCATTCTTTCGGATCGCGCGGCTTGTCGCCCGTTCCGAATTCCGACACAAGCCCGGCTGAACGCAGGACATTGAGCACGCCGGCGCCAAAACCCAGCAGCAGCCCGACTATCAGACCCCATGGCGATGTCCCCGCCACGCGATCGATAAACCAGCCGAGAGCCGCACCGACCACTATCCCGGCGATGAACTCGCTGGACAGCTTGAGCGCCTGGCCGTACCCGGCCGCACTACCCGCTTTCGCGTCGTCTTTCCCCTCGAGCCGGTCCGGCCGCCTTGTCGCAAGCGATGCTTCAAGGTCGCGCCGGCGGCGCTCAAGATCCTCGTCGCGGATATCGGCTTCATGCTGCTTGCCGCGGCCGGTTTTTCCGGTTCCGTCTGGCCCATTCTTGTCGGCCACGCAACCCCCCTGCCCGGTCAGACCGTCACCGTCCGTCCGCTTCTTAAAGTCGCCGGCAACATAGTTAGAGGGTCCGCGCCCGTCAAGCCACGGGCGGACGTTCAAGCTCAAGTATTTTTTTGTTATAAATCAGCTACTTGCTCGGGTGCGACATCGTGCCCGACGCGGCCTCTGGCGGGCTGCGGCCGAATCCCTACGGCGACGGGCCTTCGATCGGCCGCTCTCGCGCGAAAGATGCAAGGGCTGCCCGAGCACTCAGCTCCAGCCGCCGCCATAGGTGCGGTAGAAGATGTGCAGGCCGATCCTGGTCATTTTCTGCATCGTCCGCGCCCAGCCCGGATGGACGTAGTTGGCGTAATAATGGGTCGACGAGCCGACTTCCGGAATGAAGATCTTGCCGGCTGTGACGGCCATGGCGACATCCTGGGCGGTCTTGTAGGCGGCGGCGTTGTCGATGCGCTTCTTCCTGCCGTCGCAGGCAAAGGAAAATTGGCAGCGGTTGAACCAGTTGTCGTTCTGGTAGACGACGCCGCAGATCGAGTTCGGATAGGTCGGGTTGCGGACGCGGTTGAGGATGACCTGAGCGACGGCGGCCTGGCCACGCACGGATTCGCCGCGCGCCTCGAAATAGATGCCGTTGGCGAGACAGGCCTGCTCCGGTTTGGAAAAGACGCTCGCCGGCAGCGGCGTCTGCATCCACGAATGATCGCCCTTGCTCAGCGGCGGAATGAAGCGGCCATCGTTCGGGTCCTCGTCCTGCAGCAAGGCCTCGAAGGGCGACGCCTGTGCATAATCGGGAGCGGACGAGGCGTAGGCGGTCGCCAGCACGTCAGGATGATCATTGTTGACCAGCGCGGCAAGCATCGCCGGTACGCCGGGATCCGGCTTCTTGTCGATGCGCGTGTGGAAGGCGGCGGCGATCTGGATTTCCTTGCCTTTGATCTCGGGCTTGCCGAAAGCCATCCTCAGGCCGCTGTCCATGCTTGGGCGGAGCAGCGAAGAGGTGCGCTCGAAGATCGAGCCGGCATTGAAGTTTTTCGGCGGCGAGACGGGCGAGACCTGGATGATGCGGCCCTTCTTGTCGGCACGCGTGATGCGGTTCTCGTCCGGCGTCGTGCCGGCGATGCTGCCCTTGCCGCGAAACGAAACGGCGCCGATGCCGGGCAGTTGGACACCGGAGCCGGAGAGCGAGCCGGTGCTGCTGGAATCGAGGAATGGCATTTCGGCGGCGTGAACGGAGCCGGCGACGGATTTCTCGACATAGGCGTTCCAGCGGACGCTCGGCGCCTCAAGACCGGAGACCAGGCTTGTCATGTCCTGATAGGCAGCGACCGTCGGAAAGCCGATCCAGATGCCAAGGCCAATAACGAGGGGAGACAGGAAGGAACGCTTTTTCTCACCGGCGGCGGCGACAAGCCGCGTCAAAACACGTCGATGCACGGAACTCTCCAGAAACGCGACGGACCCCACTGGAGAGCTACAATGATGCATTAACCTTGATGGGGCGTTAACAGCTTAGAACGTTGTTTTCCCATCTCGTGTCGAAGTCAGGCGCTTTTGCGGCCATCGCTTGACGGAAGAAAGATCGGCCAGGCGATCAGCGCGCAAATAGCCGCACCCAGCCAGACGCCTGCCCACGAGCAGAGCACGAGAAGCCCGGGAATGGCGATCGGCACCAGGAAGAAGGCAATGAAGACCAGACTGTTGGCGAGGCCGAGCGCCGTTCCAGCCTGGCTGGCGCCGGCCAGCGTCGCAAGCTCGGTGTAGGCAACGCCGTGCCAGGAGGAGACGCAGATACCGGCCACGACCAGCACCGCAACGATCGCCGGCGACAGCATCGGCGCTTGGCCTGACAAGAATTGGGCCGAAAACAAGACGAGCGCCGCAAGCACGGTGAAGGCGGCCACGCTCAGCATGCTGCACAGACGCAGGAACGACCGGCGGTTGCCGTGACGGTCGGTGTAGCGGCCGCTCCAGACGCGCATGACCATGGCGCCGACCTGCACGGCAGCCAGGCTGGCGCTGATCACGGCTGTTCCCATGCCGGCGAAATCATGCAGGAACACGGAAGCAAATGTAAGCACCGCCACCTGCGGAAAGCAAAGCAGGCCGGTGGCTGTTGCGATGCGCCAGACGGCCGGGTTGCGCAGCGGCGCCGGGCCGGACGACAATGCCATGCTGCCCGAATTGGCATCGTCATGCGCCGGCGGCTGATGCAGCCAGCGCCAGGCGAGCGAGGTCGAGACCGCGGATGCAGCCGCCAGCAGTCCGAAGACTGCCGTGAAGCCATGGGCTGAAGCGAGCGCTGGCAGCACGAGCGCGCCAAGCCCGCCGCCAAGCGGCACCGCCGTCTGCCTGATGCTCATGGCAAAGCCGCGCTCGCCTTCGCCGAACCAGGCCATGATGGCGCGGCCGCTGGAGCCGTTGACGCTGCCGCCGAGCAATCCGGTGACCAGCAGGGCAGCGGCGAGAAGCGCGATGCCGGGAATATGGGCCGCTGACGGCACGACCAGCGCGGCCATGACAAGCAGCCAAACCGCGGTTGCGCCGAGCCCCGTCAGCAGCACGCGGCGGTCGCCCCAGCGATCGGTCAGCAGCCCCCACGGCAATTCGCTCAGCGCCACGCCCAGGCCGAGAAGGCCAAGCGCCAGGCCGAGCTCGCCATTGGAGAGATGGTAGCCCGAGCGCAGGAACACCGCCGTCGCCGGAATGCCGGAGAAGGTCGCGGAAAAGCAGGCATTGGCGGCGACGCCGATGCCCAGCACCTTCCAGCGATGATTGGCTCGAAGTGCCGCCGCCTCTGACGGGGCGGCAACGGCGGCCGGGCGAAGCGGTTTGCAATCTGCTCGTGTGGCGACAGCGGACATGGTTCAGCTCCTGCATGGGTCGGCTGCATTCGGTCTTGACGCGCTCTCTCTACCGCCATAGCTTCGTACTGAATATCAGGAAGTTTTTGACGTAATGTCCCGAATATCAGGATTATTGGCATGCGACGCGTGACATTCGATCTCGACGTCCTGCGCAGCTTCGTCACCGGCATGGAGCTGGGCAGCTTCGCCAAGGCCGCCGACCGGCTCGGCCGCTCGACCTCGGCAATCAGTGCCCAATTGAAGAAGCTGGAGGACCAGGCGGCGACGCCGATCTTCCGCAAATCTGGGCGTGGCCTGGCGCTGACGGACGCGGGCGAGACCATGCTCGGCTACGCGCGGCGGCTGATCGAGCTCAATGACGAGGCCGCCTCCGCGATCCACGATATCGAGCTGGAGGGTTGGGTGCGGCTTGGGCTACAGGAGGATTTCGGCGAGGCGGTGCTGCCGGAGGTGCTCGGGCGCTTCGCCCGCGCCCATCCCAAGGTCAAGATCGAGGCCAGGATCGCACGCAGCCATGAGCTTGCCGAACGGATCATTTCGGGCAGCCTCGATATCGCGCTTGCCTGGCACAATGGCGCGACGCTGCCCTACAGCCGGCATGTCGCCGACGTCCAGATGCGCTGGATCGGCCCGGCAAAACAGATCGAGACCAGCCTGCGCGATGGCGAGGCGTTGCCGCTGGTGGCGCTCGAAGCGCCGTGCCTGCTGCGCAGCGTGGCGACCGAAACGCTCGACCGCGCCGGCCTGGCATGGCGGATGGCCTTCTCCAGCCCGAGCCTTGGCGGCATCTGGGCAGCCGTCGCCGCCGGGCTCGGACTGACGATCCGCACCGATATCGGCCTGCCGGCCACCGTCAGGGCGATGACGCCGGAGATCGCCGGGCTGCCCGCCTTGCCCAAGATGGCGCTGTTCCTGCATCGCAAGGAGGCCGAGCCCGACCCCGTGGCAGCGCGGCTTGGCGACATCCTGCTGCAGGCAGCGCTGGAAGCCTTGCCCGGAAGCGGCGATGCGAATGGTCTGAGGAAGGTGGCTTAAGGCCGATGAGCCGAAATGACCGCAAGCCTCGTAGCTTCGTCAGTTGAAGAATCCAGAAACGCAGAACGAGCGCCGCGATCCTTCGCGCCCCCCTCTGTCCTGCCGGACATCTCCCCCACGAGGGGGGAGATNGCGCCGCGATCCTTCGCGCCCCCCTCTGTCCTGCCGGACATCTCCCCCACGAGGGGGGAGATTGGCAGGTTCGCCGTCCCGCCCCTCTTTCAATGTTGGAGATTGGCGAAAGCGGAGAGGACGGCCAATCTCCCCCCAAGTGGGGGAGATGCCCGGCAGGGCAGAGGGGGGCGCTGTCCCGCCGACGTCTCGCAAGGTTCCGCCAATGATGATCTAGTGGCGCTTCTTTGCCTTGCCGGCGAAAGGATTGTCCGAGGTGCGCAAGGCGATGCGGATCGGCACGCCGGGCATGTCGAAAGCCTCGCGCAGGCTGTTCGAGAGATAGCGGACGTAGGATTGCGGCATCGCATCCGGCCGTGAGCAGGAGACGACGAAGCCCGGCGGCCGCGTCTTGGCCTGCGTGACATATTTGATCTTCAGCCGACGCCCGGCGACAGCGGGCGGCGGATGATGCGCCAGGATGCCTTCCAGCCAGCGGTTGAGCCTGCCGGTCGACACACGGCTGTTCCAAACTCGATGCGTCCTGATGACAGCATCCATCAGCTTGTCGAGGCCACGCCCGGTCTCGGCCGACACCGGCACCGCCTGCATGCCGCGCGCCTGCGGCAGCAGCCGCTCGGTTTTTTCGCGCAGCTCGGCCAGCAACTCCTGGGGATGATCGACGAGGTCCCATTTGTTGAAGGCGATCACCGGGGCACGGCCCTCGCGGATGATCAGGTCGGCGATCTGCAGATCCTGCTTCTCGAAGGGAATGGTGGCGTCGAGCACGATGATGACGATTTCGGCAAAGCGGATGGCGCGCAAGCCGTCCTGCACCGACATCACTTCGAGCTTTTCGTGGATCCTGGCCTTGCGGCGCATGCCGGCGGTGTCGAACAATTTTAAGCGGCGGCCATGCCAGTCCCAGTCGACCGAGATGGAATCGCGAGTGATGCCGGCCTCAGGGCCGGTCAACAGCCGCTCCTCGCCGATTAGTGCGTTGATCAGCGTCGACTTGCCGGCGTTGGGGCGGCCGACGACGGCGATGCGCATCGGCTTGGTGTCGTCATAGCTCGGCTCGGCGTCCGGGTCGGTGATGTCCTCGCCGATCAGCACCTCGCTGGCGGCGACCTCATCCTCGCCGGCCTCTTCGTCCTCGCCGAAGGCGCGCGCCTCGCCAAGTGCTGCGATCACCGCGTCGCGCAAATCGGGCAGCCCCTGGCCGTGTTCGGCCGAGACCGGGATCGGTTCGCCAAGGCCGAGCTCCCAGGCCTCCAGCATGCCGCCCTGGGCGCCGCGCGCCTCAGCCTTGTTGGCAACGACGACAACCGGCTTGCCGGACTTGCGCACGATCTCGGCGAACGTCTTGTCGTCAGGCATCAGCCCGGACTTGGCATCGATCGTAAAAAAGATCAGGTCGGCCTCGCGGATGGCGATCTCGGTCTGGGCGCGCATGCGGCCGGGCAGCGTCGAGGCAGCCGCATCCTCGAAGCCGGCGGTGTCGATGACGTCGAAATGCAGGTCGTAGAGCTTTGCGGCATGGACGCGGCGATCGCGAGTGACGCCGGGCGTATCATCGACAAGCGCCAGCTTCCTTCCCACCAGCCGATTGAAAAGGGTCGATTTGCCGACGTTAGGCCGGCCGATGATGGCGACTTTGAAGGTCATGGACTATCACGACACGCCGCCCGAGCCGCGGATCAGCTCGGACATCAAAGTCGCCCGCTCGCGCGTGTTGCGCGGGGCGCCATCATCCGCGGCGATCTGGTCGAACAGCTTCAATGCATCCGCCGCCTTGCCTTCCTTCCAGGCGGCAAGGCCAAGCGCCTCGCGCGCCGTATGGCGCAGCGTGTTGGTGTCGGCGGTGAGCGCCTCGACGCGGCTGGAGACATCGGCGAAAGAGCCGTGGTCGACCAGAAGCAGCGCTGCCCTGAGACGAGCCATGTCGCGAATGCCAGAGGGGATCTTGGTGTCGGCGGCGACCTCGTCGAAATCCTTGACGGCGGCGTCGACGTCGCCCTTGTCCGCCTTGACGGTTGCCGCGCGCATGCGGGCGAGCAGCGGATAGGCGCCGTAGCCGTCCTTCTCCAACGCCTCCAGAGCGGCAAGCGCCTCGTCGTTCTTCCCGTCATTAGCAAGCTTGAGCGCCTGCGAAAAAGCATCGCCCGAGCGGTTGGCGCGAGTTTCGTCCCAATAGCGGTAGCCGACGACAGCAGCAGTGCCGAGCACCACCAGCACGGCCAGCACGAGCAAGGCGGGACCGAAACGGTCCCACAGCGCATGCGCCTGGTCGCGACGAATCTCTTCGTTGACTTCGCGGATAAAACTGTCGTCCGACATGGATCAAAACCATTTCCTGCCCCGGGCGGGGCGGTTGATGAGCCCGCGTTTTAGCGAAATTTTGCCGGCATGGAAGGGGTTCGGCAGGAAAATCGCCTATTCACGAGGCAGTCGCCGCCAACGGCGGCCGTACAGGTCGATCCTACCCGTGCCATATTTCACCGGTAGGCGTCGCTTCTACATTCCTTGATCCGGTCAGATGCCTTTGCCCCGTTTGTCCCGCGTTGTTGCGTTTTCGATTGCCGCGCTTGCTACCGGCGCGGCTTTTGCCGACCCGCCGGCGCCGCCGGCAAAACCGAAGCAGATCGTCATCATCTCATTCGACAGCGCCCGCGACATTTCGCAGTGGCAGCGCAGCCGGGCGCTGGCCCGGCGCACAGGCGCGCATTTCACCTATTTCGTCTCCTGCGTGTTCCTGTTGTCGCCGCAGACACGCAAGGAATACACCGCGCCCGGCAAAACAGAAGGCAAATCGAATATCGGCTTTGCCGCCTCCAGGCAGGAAGTCGCCGACCGGCTCGAGCAGATCAACCTTGCGGCCTCAGAAGGCCACGACATCGGCAGCCACGGCTGTGGGCACTTCGACGGCAAGGACTGGAGCAAGGCCGACTGGCTGGGCGAGTTCGGCTCGTTCAAGCATATTCTCGAGAACGCCTATTCGATCAACGGCATTGCACCCGAACCAAAGGGCTGGCGCGATTTCGCCCGCAAGTCGGTGGTCGGGTTCCGCGCGCCTTATTTGTCGGCAAACAAGGCGCTCTACGAGGCGCTGCCCGCGGCCGGTTTCCTGCTCGACGCAAGCGGCGTCTCGCGTGGGCCGGTCGAGCCGCCGACCGTCAACGGCATCACGCGCTTTTCGCTGCCGCAGATCCCGGAAGGGCCGAGCTCAAGGCGCGTGATCGCCATGGATTACAATCTCTATGTCAGACATTCCGGCGGCTTCGAGCGGCCGAGCATGGCAGAAGAGTTCGCTGACCGGACCTATAACGCGTTCCGCGCCGCCTTCGATGCGCAATACCAGGGCAAGCGCATTCCGCTTGAGCTCGGCTTCCACTTCACGCTGATGAATGACGGCGCCTACTGGAACGCGCTGGAACGCTTTGCCGGCGAGCTCTGCGTGATGAAACAAGTCGAGTGCATCAGTTTTCACGATTATGTTTCGCGGCGAGGCGAAAGGCACGCGGCGGTGGGCGGCTGAGCGGAAGCGCTCGCCGCCCGCCAGTCTTAGCTTGCCGGCTGGTCCTCAGGGCGCAACCCGGCTTGCTCACGTTCGAGATAACGCTGGTCGATTTCCGGCAGCGGCTCGCCTTCGAGCGTGGCCTCGAAGGCGCGCAAGCGTTTGTAGATCGAGATCAGTTCCACGACCGTCGGCCAGGCATTGACCAGATACTGAAATGAAGATCGGACCTGCTCAAAGGAGTTGAGAATCTGGTTCAGAGCGCCGAGCTTGATCTTTCCCGCGACCATCGTAGGGACAAGAACAATATATGGAAATATATTGTCGATCTGTAGATAGAATATTCTAGCGACGTTAAAATATAAGTAGTGGAAGTATTTACGAAAATAGATGCTTCTTACACTTCTAAAAAGGTCAGCGACAGTTGGCGGTTGGGCGCGATCTGCATCGTCCTCACCATAGACCAATTCTTTGCGGTAGGCTGCCTCGACACGTTGGGTGCGGAATTCGAGACCCGGCAGTTTGATTCCTACCGCAGCTAAGAAAGTAGTTCCGAAGGCCGACCAAAGGATTGCTACAACGACCAGGGAGTAAGGCACCGTGCCGACAATCGGCAGTTCCGTGACGTTTTCAGAGAGATGCAGCAGCACGGGAAGGAACGCTATCAGTGTCATGATGGACCCGACTAAGCTTACGCCCAGATCCTCCATCGTGCTGGAGAAGCGCATCGTGTCTTCTTGAACACGCTGGGACGCACCTTCGATGCGCCTCAATCTTTCCCAGTTGGTCATGTAGTATTCGTTCATTGCGGTGCGCCAACGAAATATCCAATGACTTACAAAAAACCGGTTGAGGGCGCCAACGGTCACAGCCAGAAGCGCAATCCACATGATTGTCAGCAGTTGGATATAGAAGTCCCACGGCGTCGTAGAGTACGGTGTGCCTAAAGCCTTCTGAATAAGATCGTAGAAAGGGCCATACCAGTCATTGAAGGCGACATTTACCTGCACCTGGTAATAGATCACAAAGAGAATCAGTGAGGTGCCAAGGATCGACCAATTCCGCCATGGATGAGGTCGGTACCAGGCCCAAAAGCCGTAGAAGATGAGGACGACAGCCGCAAAATATATATAGAACCAGAGAAATGGCTTCGACCAAAAGAGCGACACGCCAATGATCTTGTCGACGCCGGCGGCCATCGGGGGCAGTCCAAACACTGCTCCAAGTTGCTCTCCTCCAAAAAACCAAAACAGAACGGCCGCGAGGCTCCAGACGGCGACCGAACTGAAGAACAGCTTCGGCTGCGGAAAAAACGATACGAACACTGTGGCGAAATCCTCGGTCGATGCGCAAATCAGCGGGTTCAGCGGGCATAAAGTCACACATTAGCGGGAAAGAAAATGCCCGTGCCCAACGCCCGGCGCCGAGCAAGACCATAATCATGGCGATTTTGGCGCAGCCGACCAGGCGATCGCACCCGAGGCGAGCAGGACGGCGGCGGCCACGATCGAGGCAAGGAAAAAGTTACCCGAGGCCTGCGCAAGCAGACCGGCGACGATCGGGCCAATGATCTGGCCGAGGCCGAAGGCGGCCGTCATCACCGCCAGCATCCGGCGTGGTGCTTGCGGGGCAAGCTGCCGTCCGGCCTGGAGGCCAAGCGCGGTTATGGCGATGAAGGTGCCGCCGACAAGAAGGCCGCCGAGCAGCGGCCCGGTGCGCCCGCCCATGACGACACTGGCGCTGACGCCGACCACCTCGACCAGGCACCCCAGGGCGTAGGTGGCATAGAGCCCGATTTTAGCCGTAAGCTTCTGCCACAGCCAGACCGATGGGAAACCGGCAAGTCCGGTGACCATCCAGACCACGGCCTCGAAGACGCGGCCGCCGCCGCCCTGGCGGACGATGGCGACCAGGAACGTTGCCGTGACGATGTAGCCGAAGCCGAACAGGCCGTAGGCGACGATGATCTTCACCAGCGACCGGTCTTTCGGCAGTGCCGGCTCGCTCCCGGTGGTGCTGTTCGCGGCCGAGGTGCCGCCGGCCAGCAAGGCGACGACGGCAAAGCCGCAGGCCGAAATCACCGCGGACCACAGCCAGCCCGCCGCCCAGCCGGCATGTTCGGTGACGAGGACTGCCAACAGCGCCGAGGACGCCGCGATGCCGAGGCCGACACCGCCGAAATACAGCGCCTGCAGGTCGTTTCGCCCGGCCGCGGCGAGATGACCGAAAACGATGCTGGTCATGAAGACCAGCACGAAGGCGCTGGCGAGGCCGGCAAGAAAGCGGATGAGGAGAAAGCCGGGCATGGTGCCGCTCAGGCCCATCAGGCCGGCGAGGATCGCGGTGGCGGCAAGGCCGGCCAGCATCAGCTGGCGCTCGCGGCCTTGCGCCCAGCCGCCGGTGGCGGCAAGCGCGCCGACGAGATAGCCGAGATAATTGGCCGATGCGATCCAGCCGGCATCAGCCGGCGACAGGCCGAGCTCTTCCATCATGCCAGGCAGGATCGGCGTATAGACGAAGCGGCCGATTCCCATGGCGACGGCCAGGGCAATCATGCCGGCGATTGCCAGGCGCAAGGGCGAAGCGGCTTTCATCGCGATGCACAATAGGTGCGCCTGCCGGTCAGACAATCCGCCTTTTGTTGGGCCAGAAGGGTTGCGCAGCCGCGTCGGCGGCCGGCTCACCTGAAGTGCCAGCAAGTCCTTGTTCAGCCGCAGCAGGTCCTTGGCGCCGTCTCGAAGCGGGTACGACACGCGGTCAGCCTGAATGGCATGTCGGCGAGTTCGCGCTCCGACATGGTGTCGAGCACCGGATGCGACAGCGGATCGGTCACCCAGCTGGTGGCCTGGCTGTCATCCCGGTGCGGCTGCGCCCCGATCGGGGAAAAGGCGCCAAGCCATGACAAAATCTTCATCGGATTTGCCTCCTCACTCTGAGTAGCCCACTTAGAATCCGCCGTTCCTTAGCGTCTGGCAATTGAGATTTCAGCCGCTCCAGTTTAGAAAAACTGTATGGCTACTCTGAACCGCGTCCATCTCAACGGCTTGCGCGCCGTGGAAACTGTTGCCCGCCTGGGCTCGCTCGCGGCGGCGGCCGGCGAGCTCAACGTCTCGGTCAGCGCCGTCAGCCAGCAGATCAACCGAACAGAAAAGCAGCTCGGCCGGGCGCTATTCGAACGAACGCCAGCTGGCCTGGTGGCGACGGAATTCGGCACCGTCTTTACCGCGCGGCTCAGCGCAGGCTTCCGCGAACTCGCACAGGCGGTGGCGCTTGCCGATGAAAGCTCGGAGTGCACGCTGGTGGTTTCGGTGGCGCCGGCTTTCGCCTCGAAATGGCTGCTGCCGCGGCTGTCGCGGCATTTCGCCCGGCATCCGAACGTGCTTCTGCGCATCGATGCCTCGGTGCGGCTTGCCGATCTCGATCGTTCGGACATCGACGTCGCCATTCGGCTCGGCGACGGCAAATGGCCGGGCGGGCGGGCCGAATTGCTGCTGGCGCAGGAGGTGTTTCCGGTCTGTGCACCGGTGATCGCCAGCAAGCTGAAATCGATCGAGGACCTTGCTTTGACCTGTGCGATCACGGACGAAAGATCGATGATCAGTTGGGAGAGCTGGTTCGAAGCGGCCGGAGTGGAGCCTGTCACCTTCATGAAGGGCGCGCGCTTCACCGATCCGATGCTGTGCCTGGAATCGGCGATTGCCGGCCACGGCGTCATGCTCGGCTGGCAGTTGCTGGCCGCCGACGCGCTGGCCGACGGCCGTCTCGTCGCGCCGTTCGGCATACGCGCCCAGAGCGGCCTCGGCTATTGGCTGGTGACTTCGGCCAGCAAGAACGAAAGCCGTAAGGTCAGGGATTTCAAGATCTGGATCCGCGAAGAGATCGAGGCGACGATGGCGCAGTTCAGGTCGCTCGAGAGCGCCAGCTGAGCCTGCCAGCACATCACGGTGGAAAGGTCGGTAGCGCCGGTCTATGTAAGAAACAGTCCCCAATCACGGCAGGCAGGATCATGACCACACATTCGCGCGGCGTTTCCGCAAGCATCGACCCGGTGAAGCTCGACAGGCTGGCGGAGGTCGCCGTCAAGGTCGGGCTGCAATTGCAGCCGGGGCAGGATCTGGTGCTGACCTCGTCTATTGCCGCGCTGCCTTTGGCGCGGCGGATCGTCGAGCACGCCTACAAGGCAGGCGCGGGCCTGGTGACGCCGATCTTCAACGACGATGAGATCACTCTCGCACGCTTCCGCTACGGCGCCGACGGCGGCTTCGACCGCGCCGCCGGCTGGCTCTATGAAGGCATGGCGAAAGCCTTCGCCAACAATGCGGCGAGACTTGCCGTGCGCGGCGAGGATCCCTCGCTGCTTTCGGCGCAGGACCCGACAAAGGTAGCGCGTGCCAACAAGGCGAATTCGATGGCCTACCAGCCGGCGCTGGAGAAGATCACCGGCTTCGATATCAACTGGAACATCGTCGCTTATCCCGATCAGGCCTGGGCCAAGCAGGTTTTCCCGGACGATGCCGAAGACGTCGCCGTGGCCAAGCTCGCCGACGCCATCTTTGCCGGCTCGCGCGTGGATGTCGAAGACCCGATCGGCAATTGGACGGCGCACAATGCGGCGTTGAAGAGCCGCACCGAATGGCTGAACGGCCACAATTTCCACGCACTGCATTTCACCGGCCCCGGCACCGACCTGACCGTCGGGCTGGCCGACGGCCACGAGTGGATGGGCGGCGCCTCGACCGCCAAGAACGGCATCACCTGCAACCCCAACATCCCGACCGAAGAGGTTTTCACCACGCCGCATGCAAGGCGCGTCGAAGGCCATGTCACCAGCACCAAGCCGCTGTCCTACCAGGGTACCCTGATCGACGGCATTGCGGTGCGTTTCGAGGCGGGCCGCATTGTCGAGGCCAAGGCCACGAAGGGCGAGGATGTGCTGCAAAAGGTGCTCGATACCGACGAAGGCTCGCGCCGTCTCGGCGAGGTGGCGCTGGTGCCGCATTCCTCGCCGATCGCCAAGAGCGGGCTGCTGTTTTTCAACACGCTGTTCGACGAGAACGCCGCCTGCCACATCGCGCTCGGCCAGTGCTATTCGAAGTGCTTCGTCGACGGCGCCTCGCTCGGCCAGGACGAGATCGCGGCGCGCGGCGGCAACAAGAGTTTCATCCACATCGACTGGATGATTGGCTCGGACAAGATCGACATAGACGGCGTCCATAAGGACGGCAGCCGCGTGCCGGTGATGCGCAAGGGCGAGTGGGTTTAGGCCCGGGATCTCTAAACGAAGGCCAGCAAGCAGCGGCGCCTGCTGGCCCATGCGGAGTTGGCAATGGGGCTCGCGGTCAAGCGCATCTATGAGCCGCCGGCGCCCGATGACGGGCAGCGGGTGCTCGTCGACCGCATATGGCCTCGCGGCGTCCGCAAAGAGGACGCGGCGCTGACGGTCTGGCTGAAGGACATCGCGCCGAGCAATGCGTTGCGCAAATGGTTCGGTCATGAGTCGGCGCGCTGGGCGGAATTCCAGCGGCGATACCGCGATGAGCTCGACCGGAACAGCGAGGCGGTGGCGGAACTACGTGCCTTGCTCCGTGAAGGCAAGGTGACGCTGCTCTACGGCGCCCATGACGAGGCGCACAACAATGCGGTGGCACTGGCGAGCTATTTGCGTGAGATCAATTAGTCACACCGGCGGGACAGCGCCACCCTCTGGCCTGCCGGCCATCTCCCCCTCAAGGGGGGAGATTGGCAGCTTCGCCGAAAGCGCCCTTCTTTGGAGACTAGCGAAAGCCGAAGCGACATCCAATCTCCCCACCAGAGGGGGAGCTGTCCGGCAGGACAGAGGGGGGCGCGACGGATCGCGGCGGGTCGGTTCTACTTCCCACTCACCGCCTCTTGATAAACATCAGGCTTGAAGCCAACGAGAACCCTGTCGCCAAGTTCCAGCACCGGACGCTTGATCATCGTCGGTTTGGCCAGCATCAGCGCCTTGGCCTTCTTCTCGTCCAGGCCCAGTCTGTCCTCGTCCGACAGTTCACGGAACGTTGTGCTCGCCTTGTTGAGCAGAATTTCCCAGCCGACCTTGCCTGACCAGCCGTTCAGCCGATCCGCGTCAAGGCCGTCTGCCCTGTAGTCGTGAAAGCGATAGGCAACATCGTGGCTCGCCAGCCAGGAACGCGCCTTCTTGACCGTATCGCAATTGGTGATGCCGTACATGGTGATCGTCAAAACGCGTCCTCGGACCAGTCGAATCTGACGGCACCCTAAAACCGCGCCTCTCGGTTTTCCAGCGGCCTCGCCGGCCGTCTGCGATTTTCGCGCTTGCCAATAGTAAGGAATCTTCCTAACTATTTCCCGAGCTAATTTGAGGCAAGGAAACGACCATGACGGGCCTGCAGACCGAAAGCCCCCCGCCCATTGACGGCATTTTCCGGGCGCTCGCCGATCCGACCCGGCGACGCGTGGTCGAGCGACTGAACCGAAGCCCCGCCTCGGTCAGCGAGCTTGCCCGGCCGTTCGAGATGGCCCTGCCATCCTTCATCGAGCACCTCAGGGTTCTGGAAGGCTGCGGGCTGGTGCATTCGGAAAAGGCCGGCCGCGTCAGGACCTACCGGCTCGCGCCGGAGCCGTTGAAGCTCGCGGAAAACTGGCTGGCCGAGCAGCGTGCGCTGTGGGAGCGCCGTCTCGACCAGTTCGACGATTACGTGCTGAAACTCAAGGAGAAAGACAGATGAATACGGTGCCGTTGTTCCAACCCGATCCGAAGCTCGACCTCGTGCTCGAACGGACGATCGAGGCGCCGCGAAAACTGCTGTGGATGGCCTTGACGGAGCCCGAACATGTCCGCCAATGGTTCACGCCGAAGCCGTGGATCATCACCGATTGCGAGATCGACCTGCGGCCCGGCGGCCTGTTCCGCACCCGCATGCAGTCGCCCGACGGCAAGGAGGTCAACGATAGGCGTTGCTGCTACCTCGAGATCGTCCAGGACGAGCGGCTGGTGTGGACCGATGCGCTGCTGCCCGGCTACCGGCCGTCAGGCGACCCATTCATCACAGCCGTCATAGCGCTGCAATCGCATGGCGAGACGACGCGCTACACCGCCACCGCCATCCACCGCGACGAAGCCACGCGCAACAGCCACGAGGAGATGGGCTTCTACGACGGCTGGGGCACGGTGGCGGATCAGTTGGCCGGCTATCTCAAGACGATCTGAGGCGACCCTGCTTCGCACTCACATTGCGGCCACGGAGCCGTCGTGGCCGTTCAACCGAACGCCGGTGCCGAGGCACCAACGCTCGCAACAAATTTCGACGGTTGGCGTAATGCCAATGTTGAACGCTCAGGCGCCGTAGCCGATGATGCCCTTGATCTCGAGGAAGTCGTGGATGGCCCAGTCGGCGTATTCGCGGCCGTTGCCGGACTGCTTGTAGCCGCCGAAGGGCGCGAACGTGTCCCATTCCGGATAGTTGATCGAGACCTGGCCGGCACGCAGGCGGCTGGCAATCTTGCGGGCGTGGTCGATATCCCCGGACTGCACATAGGCAGCCAGGCCATAGACGGTGTCGTTGGCGATCTTCACCGCATCATCATCGTCATCGTAGGAGATGACCGACAGGACCGGCCCGAAAATCTCCTCCTTCTCGATGGTCATGCCAGGCCTGACGTGGCCGAAAACGGTCGGTCGCACATAATAGCCACGGTTGAGGTGTTCCGGCCGGCCGGGGCCGCCGGTGACCAGCGTCGCACCCTCGGCGATACCTGCCTCGATCAACCGCTGGATCTTGTCGAACTGGACGATGCTGACCACCGGCCCGAGCTTGGTCTCCTCCGAGCGCGGGTCGCCAACCTTGTGCCGTTCGGCGGCCTTCCTGGCGATCGTCAGCGCCTCGTCGTGACGGGCGGCCGGCACCAGCATGCGGGTCGGCGCATCGCAAGACTGGCCGCTATTGCCGAAGCAGGCGTTGACACCCTTGCGCACCGCCGTCTCGAAGTCAGCGTCGGGCAGCACGATGTTGGCCGATTTGCCGCCGAGCTCCTGCGCGACGCGCTTTACCGTCTCGGCCGCCGTCTTGGCGACGATGATGCCGGCCCGGGTCGATCCGGTGAACGAGACCATGTCGACATCGGGATGGCCAGCCATGACCTGGCCGACATCCGGACCAGTGCCATTCACCATATTGTAGACGCCCTTCGGCGTGCCGGCGGCGTCCATCACCTCGGAAAAGATGATGCCGCTGATCGGCGCGATTTCGGAAGGCTTTAAAATGACGGTGCAGCCGGCGGCGATGGCCGGCGCCACCTTGCAGACTATCTGGTTGAGCGGCCAGTTCCACGGTGTAATCAGCGCGCAGACGCCGATCGGCTCCTTGACCACCATGGTGGTGCCGCGCTTCTCGCTGAATTCGTAATCCTCCAGCGCCTTGATAGTGGCTTCCATATGCGCCCTGCCCGCCCAGGCCTGCGCCTCGCGCGCCCACCTGATCGGCGCGCCCATTTCCTGGCTGACCGCCTGGGCGATGTCCTCGTAGCGCTCATTGTAGACTTCGAGGATACGCTTCAGCAGCTTCAGGCGCTCGGCCTTGGTCGTTTGCGAAAAGGCCGGGAATGCCGCCTTGGCTGCAGCCACGGCCTTGTCGACATCGGCTTTCGAGCCGACCGAGATTTTGGTGTAGGCCTCTTCAGTGGACGGATCGATCACATCCAGCGTTGCCGGAACCACGGGGCCGACCCATTTGCCGCCGATGAAAAAATTGAGATGATTGCTCATGGGCCGTGCTCCGGTTTTCTGGAAATGAGTGAGACTAGCTAGGCAGCATAGGGCAGTTGGCACCACGGCGCAGGCTGATATGCGCCACGTCGCCGACGCTGAATTGAAAACCCTCTGTCCGGCGCGGCGCGTCGATCACCACCTGTGTCCCCTGCCCCAACTCTGCATGAAGGCGCAAGGTGCGGCCGTGAAAGACGATGCTGTTCACCCGCACCGGTGCAGTACCGGCCGCCGCCTCGGTCGTGGCCAAAAGGTCCTCCGGACGCACGCCGATGGTGCGCACCGTGCCCTCGCCAGGCAGTTCGCCCGTCTCCGAAACCGCTTCCAGCGGCAGGGCGCCGGCGGCGAACCGTAAGCGCTCGCCATCGCGGCCGACAAAGCGCGACTGCAGAAGGTTCATCGTGCCGATGAAGCTGGCGACGAATTTAGTGGCGGGCCGGTCGTAAAGGGTCGCCGGCGGCGCAATCTGCTCTATGCGGCCCTTGTTCATGACGACGATGCGGTCTGAGATCGACAGCGCCTCGGTCTGGTCGTGCGTGACCATGACGAAAGTGGTGCCAAGCCGCGACTGCAGCCGCTTCAGTTCGACCTGCATCTGCTCGCGCAGATGCGCGTCGAGCGCTGACAGCGGCTCGTCGAGCAGCAGCACACGCGGCTCGCAGACGATCGCGCGGGCAAGCGCGACGCGCTGGCGCTGGCCACCCGACAATTCGGACACGCGGGCGCCGAGCTTCTCGGCAAGGCCGACCATGTCGAGCGCTGCGCCGACGCGCTTTGCCTGTTCGGCACCGGAGAGCTTGCGCAGCGACAGGCCGAAGCCGACATTTTCGGCAACGTTCATGTGTGGGAACAGCGCGTAGTCCTGGAACACGGTATTGACGGGACGGCCGAAGGGCCTGAGCGCTGTGATGTCGCGGCCTTCGAGCAGGACCCTGCCGTTCGACGGGCTCTCGAAGCCGGCGATGACCCGCAGGCTGGTGGTCTTGCCGCAGCCTGACGGTCCGAGCAGAGTCAGGAACTCGCCGCGCGAAATATCGAGATCGACGGCGTCGAGCCCGATGATGCCGCCGGGGAATATCTTGGAGACCTTGTCCAGCCGGACGAGAGGATCAGGCGCCATCGCGAACCTCGGACGGCTTGGTGGTGTTGACCCACAGGATCTGGCAGCGCTCGCTGCCCGGATTGCGGAAGGCGTGCAGCAAGGTGCTCTTGAAGGCGAAGCTGTCTCCGGCCTTCAGCCCGTATCTGGTCGAATCGACCACCAGCTCGACCTCGCCCGACAGGACGAAGCCGAATTCATGGCCGGCATGGGCGTAAGCTTCGGCGGTGCCGCCACCGGCCTCAACGGTCACCAGCATGCCGGTTAGCGTGGCGGCCGGCGGCGACAGCAGTGCCTTGGCGATGCCTTCCGATTTTACCGGGATCTGCCGCCGGCTGTTGGCGCGCACGCAATAGAGGTCGTTGCCGACATCATTGCCGTCGGCGATCAGCGCCGACGGCTCGATGTCGAGTGCGGCGGCGAGCGGCCAAATCACGCGGACCCGCAATGACGACATGCCGCGCTCGATCTGGCTGAGCGCTCCGATCGAGACACCGGCTTTGGCGGCAAGTTCGGCCAGCGAGAGATTGCGCTCCAGCCTGAGCGCCCGCACGCGCCGGCCGACCCTGACGTCGGCGTCGTCTTTCGGCTTCTCAGCCGCTTCGTCCAGCATGTCCATTCGTTCGTCCTTGTTTGGTAAGGTTTTCCCTTCTCCCCTTGTGGGAGAAGGTGGATCGGCGCGAAGCGCCGAGACGGATGAGGGGTGTTGGTCGGAGTGCTGTCGGTGCCATCTGGAACACCCCTCATCCGTCGCCTTCGGCGACACCTTCTCCCACAAGGGGAGAAGGAAGAGCGAACTCAGCCGCCTGCCTTGACCTTCTCGAACATCTTGGCGAGTTCGTCATTCTGTTTCATCGGCCCGGTGAAGATGGTGGTCTTCAGCATCACCTCGGGATCGGAAGGCAGCTGCAGTTTCTCCAACTCCTCCTTCGGCACGGCGGCGAAAGCCGAGCTGGTCGAGCTGCCATAGCCGTAGGCCTGGATCAGATACTTTCCGGAATCCGTCTCCAGCCGGCTGTTGATGAAGTCATAAGCAAGATCGACGTTCTTGGCGTCCTTGAGCATGACGAAGCCGCAAGCCCAGGTCAGCATGCCTTCCTTCGGCTTCATGAACTCTACAGGCACGCCCTGCTTCTTCAGCGAGGTGGCCGAGGCGTTCCAGGTCATGGCCGCGACCAGCTGGCCGCTCGCCAGTGCCTGTTCGACCGAGGTCATGTCGGTGGTGTAGTTCGAGAGCAGCGGGCGCTGCTCGCGCAGTTTCTCCGCCACCTTGTCCATCTGTTCCGCCGTCATGTCGAATGGATTGACGCCGGCCAGAAGGGCCGCCACCACCGGTGTGTCGTGGACGGCATCGATGGTCGCCATGCGCCCGGCATATTGCTTGTCCCAGAGCAGGTTCCAGCTGGCTTCCGGGTTCTTCACCAGATCGGTGCGGTAGAGGATCGAGGTATTGCCCCAGTCCCACGGCACCATCCAGACCTTGCCGTCGCCGGCCTGCAAGTCGGGCAGGTTCTTGAAGACCGGGAAGATTGAATCCCAGTTCTTGATGCGCTTGGTGTCGATCGGCTGCAGCAGGCCTTCCTTGTTCCAGCGCGCCACCTTGTCATAGCAAGGGTGCGCGACATCGGGGCGGAAGCCGGCCTTGACCTTGGTGAAGGCGTCATCGTCGTCGCCGAACATCGCGGCTTCGACGCCATCAGGGTGCGCGGCGAGGAAGCTCTTGTTGAAGTCGGGCAGCTCGTAACCCGACCAGGTGAAATATTGCAGCTTGTCGCCGGCAAAGGCGACAGTCGATGCAAGCGCCAGCGCCAAGGCGGCCAGTCCGGTTTTCGCTGTCTTTGTCGTTATCGATTTCAAGTCGAATGCCATTGCAGTTCTCCTCTTTCGGTTTCTTCTGGTTTTGACAGGCTGGCGGGCGCTGGCCGCCGGGTGGCGGCAAGCCCGCGATGGCGCAGGATTTCGGCGAGTGCGGCGATGACGAACGACACGGCCAGGATCGCCGTGCCGAGCGCCATGACGGTCGGCAGCGATTTCGGGAAGCGCAGCTGGCTCCAGATATAAAGCGGCAGCGTCGGCTCGGTGCCGGCAAGGAAGAAGGCGACGATGAACTCGTCGAACGAGGTCAGGAAGGCCAGCATGAACGCCGAAATAATGGCTGGCAGGCTGAGCGGCAGCATCACCCGTCTGAAGGTCGTCCAGTCCGAGGCGCCGAGGTCGAGCGCTGCCTCGCGGATGGTCTTCGGGATGGCGGCGAAGCGGCTGCGCATGACCACCACCGTCGTCGGCAGCGCCACCAATACATGGCCGAGCACAATGGCAATGCGCGACGGCCCGAAACCGGCGAGATTGACCAGGATCAACAGCGAGATGCCGACGATGACGCCGGGGATCAGGATCGGCAGCCGCGCAATGGCACTGATCGTGGCGGCCAGCGGCGAGCGGCCGTAGAGGTCCATATAGGACACGGTGATGCCGCAGAGTGTTGCGCCGGTGGCGGCAATGGCGCCGATGACGAGGCTGGTGGCAAGCGCACCGGACAGCGCCGAATTGCCGACCAGCGTGCCGTACCATTCCAGCGTGAAGCCTTGCAGCGGAAACGCCGCCTGGATCGAATTGTTGAATGAAAACAGTGGGATCAGCAGTATCGGCAGATACAGGAACACCAGATAGGCAAGGACGTAGGCTCCGAGCCAGCCGCCGCCTTGCTTTGCGTCCAGGCGCGCCGTGTTCATGTGCGGCTGCCGTATCGCCGGTCGGCGAAGCGCACCACCAGCACCACGGCGAGAATGACCAGCATGACGGCGACGGCGAGTGCGGCGCCGAACGGCCAGTCATTGGCCTTGCCGAACTCGGCCTGGATCAGTGTGCCGATCATTGTACTGGCAGGGCCGCCGACCAGCGCCGGCGTCACATAATCGCCGACGGTCGGCACGAAGACGACGAGAGCAGCCGCCAGCACGCCCGGCATCGAATTGGGCAGCACGATGCGACGGAAGCTGGTGAACGGTTTTGCGCCGAGATCGGAAGCAGCTTCGAGCAGCGATTTCGGGATCGTGTCCAGCGCCACATAGATGGGCAGGATGGCGAACGGCGAATAAGCGTGGGCAAGCGTGACGACGACCGCTGCCGGCGTATTCAGGAAGGCCAATGTCGGCTCCGACCAGATGCCGCTTTCGATCAGCGCCGAGTTCAGCACGCCATTATAGGCAAGCACGATCTTCCAGGCGAAGACGCGCAGCAGATAGCTGGTCCAGAACGGCAGGGTCAGCAGGAACAGCAGCAGCCCACGCCGCCGCCCGGCATGGAAAGCCAGATAGTAGGCAACGGGATAGGCGGTGACGACGGTTGCCAGCGTCACCAGGCCGGCGATGCCCAGCGAGCGCAGCGTCACCGTCCAGTACAGCGGATCGGTGGCCACAGTGACGAAATTCGCAAGGGTGAAACCAGCCCCCAGCAGCGAGCCGTCATTGCCGCGAAAGGCGAGAAAGAACACCAGGCCAAGGGCGAAAAGGATCAGCAAGAAGGTGACCAGCCCGCCGGGCAGCAGCATGGCGAAGCGGAAGGCCGGCGAAGACCGGGTTTCCGGCAGCGACTGCGTTACGACGATGGTCGACATCGGCTGTCCATCGAAATTTGAAATCGATTAAGCTTTTTTCATATTTGTGAAACTGTCAAGCTGTTTCATGCTTGGGCATGAACGTCAGCGTTCGAAGGCGTCCAGCATCCGGTACCAGCCGATGGTCGCGGCAACGCCGATCTGCCGAAAGGCGTGAAACGGGATCGGCCGGATCGGCGATATCGGGAACGGCAATTGCCTAATATCGCCGCTCGACAGGTAGGAGGCGATGCGCTCGCCAAGCGCGGTCATCAGGCCGATGCCGCGGCCCTGGCAACCGACGACCGCCAGCAGACCCTTCTCTGGCTCGTGGATATGCGGGAGATGGTCCGGCGTCATTGCCACCCGGCCGAACCACCGCTTTTCAATGGCAATGTCTGACAGCGCCGGGTAGAGCCGCAGCAGCGCGCGTTCCAGATGCGCCCAGTCGGCCGGGCCGTTCGGCAAGGCCATGCGGCCGCGTCCGCCGAACACCAGCCGGCCATCGGCACTCTTGCGGTAATAGACGAGGATGCGGCGCGAATCCGACACTGCCTGCCCTTCCGGCAGGATCGCCGCCGCGAGATTGGACGATAGCGGTGCTGTCGCGATCTGGAAGGAATGCAGCGGGACGATCGTCTCGGCGAGGCCGGGAAGCAGGCCGCCGGTATAGGCGTTGGTCGCCAGGACGATCGCCTTGGTCTTGAGTTCGGCGCCGCTTTCCGTAGAAACGTGCCAAATGCCGGCATTCTTGCTGATCTGCATCACGTTCTGGCGCTCGGCGATCTTTACGCCCGCCGCTGCAGCGACGCGCGCCAGTTCCGACGTGTAGGCGAGCGGATCGATGACACCGGCGCGGCGATCGAGCCAGCCGCCGAGATAGCCTTGCGCGCCGGTCATCGTCGCGATCTCCGTCCGGCTCAGCAGCCGGACATCGGCGCCGCGGGCGCGCCACTGCCGATCCCGGTTCGCCGCCGCTTTCAGCGCGGTCTCGGTATGCGCGGCCTGGATCCAGCCATTGCGGACGAACGGCACCGCCAGTCTTTCGTCGCGAATCAATTCGAAGACGGTGTCAGCGGTCGAGGCGGCAAAGTTGACGAGCGCTTCGCCGCGTTCGAGACCAAAATGCTCCAGCAGCCAGTCCGGATCGTATTTCAGGCCGGGAATGACCTGACCGCCGTTCAGGCCGGATGCGCCATTGCCAATTTCGCCGGCCTCCAGCACCTGGACGGCAAGGCCGAGCCGGGCAGCGTGCAAGGCCGTTGACAGACCCAGAATGCCGCCGCCGACGATAACGACATCGACGCATTGGCCGGCGGGAAAAAGCGACTGGAACGCGGTGGCTGTCCGCGGCCTCTGCCAGATTGGATCGGAAAACCGTAAGAGCAAGCGTCACCTGGAGATTTCAGTAGGTGAAAACCCTAGCGACGGTTTCATTATTTTGAAAGAGCGTTTTCCGTCGCCATTGGCGCACGTCAGGCTCGATCAAGGTCCAGCGATGCGAAGACCGCTTGAAAGAATTGACAAAGCTCGCCCTGCAAGCGGGATAGACCTTTGGCGGGAATTTGTTGAAAGTGCCGCGGCCGAAGGACAAGACAACAGGAAATGTAAGCCATGACGAACGCCACACATTTGCCCGCCGAAGGCCTCTTCGTGGGCCGCGCCCGGGCGAGCGATGCTTCCCATCCGCTGGTGGTCACGGTGCGTGACGGCACGGTCTTCGACATCACGTCAAATGTGGCGCCGACCGTGCGCGACGTTTGCGAATTGCCGGATCCGGCGGGGCACGTCCGCTCGGCCAAGGGGCGGCCGATCGGCCCGCTCGATGCCATTGCCGCCAACAGTTTCGAGACAGCGCGCGATCCGGGGAAACCGTACCTGCTATCCCCCGTCGACCTGCAGGCGATCAAAGCGTCTGGCGTCACCTTTGTCGTCAGCCTGCTCGAACGGGTGATCGAGGAGCAGGCGCGCGGTTCGGCGGAAAAGGCCGACGCCATTCGCGCCGACATCGCCGGGCTGATCGGCCACGATCTGTCGAAGCTCAAGCCCGGCTCGCCGGAAGCGATGGAGATCAAGGCCAAGCTGATTGCGCGCGGCGCCTGGTCGCAATATCTGGAAGTCGGCATCGGCCCCGATGCCGAGATCTTCACCAAGTGCCAGCCGATGGCCTCGGTCGGCTTCGGCGCCGATGTCGGCCTGCATCCGGTTTCGACATGGAACAATCCGGAGCCGGAGATCGCCATGATTGCCGCCAGCAGCGGCAGGATTGTCGGGGCGACGATCGGCAACGACGTCAATCTGCGCGACGTCGAGGGGCGCTCGGCGCTGCTGCTCGGCAAAGCCAAGGACAACAACGCCTCGGCAGCACTTGGCCCCTTTATCCGGCTGTTCGACGAGACATTTTCCATCGGCGACGTGAAGCAGGCGATCGTACGGTTGAAAGTCGAAGGCGAGGATGGGTTCTCGCTGGAGGGCGCCAGTTCGATGGCCGAGATCAGCCGCTCGCCGGAAGAGTTGCTCGCCGCCGCCATGGGGCCACATCACCAATACCCGGATGGGCTGGCGCTCTATCTCGGCACGATGTTCGTGCCGTCGAAGGATCGCGGCGAAACAGGCAAGGGCTTTACCCACAAGGTCGGCGACATCGTCACCATATCGTCGGAGAAATTCGGCGCCTTGGTCAACCGCGTGCGGCTGTCGCCCGACTGCCCACACTGGACCTACGGCGCCAGCCATCTGATGCGCGACCTCGCCAGGGCCGACCTCATCTAGTCCCCCACCCTACATCCGATAGATTCTAGAATTCTCTGATTGGAAATTACCTGCTCGTCGGCATTCGGGAGAGTCCATTGATCGTCGCTCTTGAGGGCAAGACCCTTGTCGTTACCGGCGGAACGCAAGGACTTGGCGAGACCATCGTCCGGCTGGCCTCAGCCGACGGCGGCGAAGGGATCGCCATTGTCGGCCGCAATGCCGAGCGTGGCAGACGCATCGCCGAAGAGTTTTCACGACCAAGCCGGCCCGTCGTCTTCATCCAGGCCGACCTTGGAGATCCGGCCGCGCCTGCAGCTGTCATGGCGGAAGCGATCAAAAGACTCGGCCGCATCGATTGTCTGGTGAACGCCGCGGCCCTCACCGACCGGGCCTCTCTGGAAACTGGCACAATCGACGACTGGGACAGGTTGTTTTCCGTCAATGCGCGCGCGCCGTTCTTCCTCATGCAGGGGGCCGTAGCCGACATGAAGACACGGCGGGCGGCGGGCGCCATCGTCAACATACTGTCGGTGAATGCGCATTGCGGTGCGCCGGACCTTGCTATCTATTCCGCAACCAAGGGCGCGCTTTCGACGCTGACCAGAAACATTGCCAACGCGCATCTTTCCGATCGCATCCGCGTCAACGGCATCAACATGGGCTGGGTAGCGACGCCGGCCGAACAAGAGATGCAGGCGAGCACGCTGGGCAAGGGCGAAAACTGGGCAAAGATCGCCGCCGCCGGCCTGCCGCTTGGTCGATTGCTGACCATGGACGAAGTCGCCCAGCTAACGCTGTTCCTGCTCAGCGACGCCTCCGGGCTGATGACCGGGACGCTTATCGACCTAGAGCAATCCGTGCTCGGCGCGCCGCCGCGCAGCATTGCATGACGGTCGCAAGGCCGATCGTCGGCCGCCTGGAAAATATCAGCCAAACTGATGCAATCTGATGGGATTGCTGATGGCGCGGTGCCTTGCGCCAACGTCCATTGGCAATCGAGGCTTGCCATCGATCGAAAAAGGGAATGCTCTAATGCGCCCAGGTCGACGCTGGCAAAATGCGACCACCGTTTTGGCCGCGCACGGCTTTTCGCGGTGATCGTCGTCGGAGGAGGAGTTCGGTTCAAATGGGAGGAAATCAAATGCTGACGAGGCTAAGACTGCTTGTACTTGGCTTGATGGTGGCGCTGGCCATTCCGGCCGCGGCACAGGCCAAGACGTTCTACTGGATTTCGCATGGCGGCCCGGCCGATCCGGTCTGGACATACTTCCTTGCCGGCGCCAAGCAATGGGCGGCGGACACCGGCAACACCGTCAACACGTCGTTCCACAATGGCGACGTGGCGTCGCAGCAGGAGGCTGTCCGCGCCGCAATCGCCGCCAAGGCCGACGGCATCACCACGACCAGCCCTGATCCGGGCAGCCTTGTCGAGATCGCCAAGGAAGCGCGGGCGGCGAACATCCCGATCATCAACTTCAACACGCCCGACCCGAAGGCGGACTTCAACGCCTATGTCGGCGGCGACAACGTCACCTTCGGCAAACATTGGGCGCAGTATCTGGTCGACAAGGGCCTTGTGAAGAAGGGCGACTTCGTCTGGATGCCGGTCGAGATTCCCGGCGCCACCTATGGCGTCCAGGAAGAGGAAGGCATCAAGAGCGTGTTCGAGCCGCTCGGCATCACCTATGAAATCACCGAAGCGACGCTCGACCAGGCCGAAGTGATCAACCGCATGGTCGATTACCTCACCGCCAACAGGGCCAAGGTCAAGGCGGTCATCGGCCTCGGCGACCTTGTCACCGGTTCGGTCAAGCGGGTGTTCGACCAGGTCGGCGTCAAGCCGGGCGAAATCCCGGTCGTCGGCTGGGGCAACTCGCTCGACACCACCCAGGAAGTGCTGAACGGCTACGTCAATGCCGCGCAGTGGCAGGATCCGCAGGCGACCAGCTACGTCGCGCTCTCGCTCGCCAACATGGCGGCGAGCGGTATTCCGCCCGGCTTCGACGTGATCACCGGCGCGCTCTACGAGAAGGACACCGCGGCAGTCTACGACAAGATCCTGTCCGGCAAATAAATCCGCGATCGAGTTGGTCACGGCCGCTTCGGCGGCCGTGACTGTCTCATCATTCCGCCGAAGCCGGTTGCGGTCGCGGCCAAATCCAATCCTATCGCGGGTCCAAGGTGGAAAATCGTTCTCTTATCCAACGATCGATCGCGCGGCCCGAGTTCGGGCCGTTTGTGCTGCTCGTCGTCGAGATCGCCGTGTTCTGGGGCATCAACCACGACTTCCTGTCGCCGCAAAACATCTCGAACACGCTGGCCTTCACGGTCGAGCTCGGGCTGATCGCGCTGGCGATGACGCTGTTGATGACATCAGGCGAATTCGACCTCTCGGTCGGCTCGGTGTTCGGCTTCTCACCGGTCCTGATGTGGACGTTGTTTAACAGCGGCGTCGCCTCGCTCGAAGCCGCCTTCGTCATTGCGCTGGTGGTCGCTGCGTTCATTGGACTGGTCAATGGCTGGTTCGTGACGCAGCTGAAGATCCCGTCTTTCCTGGTGACACTGGGCATGCTGCTGGTGGTGCGCGGCACCGCTTTGTTCGTCACCAACGGGTTTCCGCAGCGGACCTGGAGCGCCGAGGGCAGCTGGCTGGCGGAAGCCTTGGTCGGCGATTTCTTCATCGGGCCGTTCCGTATCTACATGTCGCTGTTCTGGTTCATCGCCGCCGCAATCGCGCTCGGTTACGTGCTGACGCAGAGCCGGACAGGCAACTGGATCCAGGCAGCCGGCGGCAACCCGAGTGCTGCAAGGGCGCGCGGCGTCAATGTCAGCGGCGTCAAGATCGGCCTGTTCATCCTGTCGTCGATCCTGGCCTCGCTTGCCGGCGTCATCTCCTCGTTGCGCACCTCGGCGGCCAACCCCAACAGCGGCACCGGCTACGAGCTCGAAGTCATCGCCATGGTGGTGATCGGCGGCACGGCGCTGACCGGCGGGCGCGGCACAATCATCGGCACGGTGCTCGGTATCCTGATCCTGCGCGTGATGCGCAACGGCATCGTGCTGATCGGTGTGCCGGGCCTTGCCTATAATATTTTCATCGGCGCCATCATCCTCGGCATGATGGCGCTCCATTCATGGCTGGAACGCCGGCATCAGGCAGGGACTTGAACCATGGCCGAACCGCTTGTCCGCATGGAAAATATCCGCAAGTCCTATGGCCGCGTGCAGGCGCTGGTTGATGCCAATTTCCATGTCAACGAAAGGGAGATCGTCGGCCTGCTCGGCGACAACGGCGCCGGCAAGTCGACGCTGATCAAAGTGCTGTCGGGCGCGGTCCCGCTGACCAGCGGCGACATCTTCATCCGCGGCAAGAAGGTGAATTTGCGCAGTACCAGCGACGCCATCGCGCATGGCATCGAGACGATCTACCAGGACTCGGCGCTGGTGACGCAGCTGTCGATCGCCCGCAACCTGTTTCTCGGGCGCGAGCCGATCAAGCCGCCGCGCTTCCTCAATCGGATGGACCAGGAGGCAATGAACGTGGTTGCCCGCGACCTGCTCAAGCAGGTCGGCATCTCGAAGAACATCCCGCCGACGACGCCGATCGGCTCGCTCTCCGGCGGCGAGCGGCAGGCGGTGGCGATTGCACGCGCCATGCATTTCGACAGCGACCTCATCATCCTCGACGAGCCGACCAACAATCTCGGCGTCGCCGAAACGCAAGGCGTGCTGAGCTTCGTGCGCAGTGCCCGCGATTCCGGCCATTCCTGCATCTTCATCGCCCACAACATCCATCATGTCTTCCAGGTGGTCGACCGCATCGTCGTCATGCGCCGCGGTAAGGTGGTCGCCGACGATATCGACCCGAAGAAGACCAGCGTCGCCGAAGTCGAACGCGTCATCACCGGCATGTCGGACAAGGAGATCCATGACGCGCTGGTCGAGGGCACGCAACGGCCCGGCTGAGCAGCCGGGGGTCGGCCTGATCGTCGAGGCACTGGATCGCATCGCCATATGGTTGCGACATGAAAGCCACCGTTTCGGATATTGCGAGAAGCTGCGGCCTGTCGACCGCGACGGTCGACCGCGTGCTCAACAATCGGGCGGGGGCGAGTGCCGCCAACCGGCAGCGCGTAATGGAGGCGGCCAAGCAGCTCGGCTATCTGCCGGTCGTCGACCAGGTCGCGTTGCCGTCGCGGCCGGCGCATCTCGAATTCTTCCTGCCGATCGGCAGCAATGCCTTCATGGCCGATCTGGCCAGACACATCGAGGATTATGCGGCGCGCCTGCCGCTGGTCGCCTCCTGCCGCATCCACAAGCTCGCCGGCATCTCGCCGAGCGCCTTGCAGGCGGCCGTCGAAAACCTCTCGCTCAAGGCGAACGGCGTCGGCGTCATCGCCATCGATCATCCGAGAACGCGCAACATCTTGCGCGAGATCGTCGAGGCCGGCATCCGCCTGGTCACGCTGGTGTCCGACGTTCCGGGCGCACCCCGCTCGGCCTACGTCGGCATCGACAACCGTGTGGCCGGACGAACGGCGGCGCTGCTGATGGGACGGTTCCTCGGCGGCCGCCAGGGCCATCTGGCGATGGTCGTCGGCTCACGCTCCTACCGCGGCCATGAGGAACGCGAGATGGGCTTTCGCTCCGTGCTCGGCGAGGAGTTCCCCAATCTGACCGTCACCAGCGCCGTCGAGATCAACGATGAGCCGGAGGTCAGTTATACCGCGACCATGAAGGCGCTGCACAACGAGCCGGAGCTGCTCGGCATCTATTGTATCGGCGCCGGGCGCTCGGGCGTGGCAAAAGCATTGCTCGAAGTCAGGCCGCAGACGAAGCCGGTGTTCATCTGCCATGATCTGACGCGCGAGACGCGCGGCTATCTCGTCGACGATCTGCTCGACGTCGTCATCGACCAGAATGCGCGGCTGATCGCCGAACAGTCGGTCATTCGCCTGCTCGGCTCGATCGCCTCGTCGGCGCCCTATCTGACGCGGAAATTCATCGAGCCGCGCCTGATCTTCAAGGAAAATGTCCCGGTGCAGTGATGTCGCGCGAGGCGATGGTCGCTCGGGCCTCGATCGTTAAAATTCGGTTGATACCGCAAATCTGCACATCACCTATGCAACTTTTGTGGTTGCCGAATCATTGGGCAATCGATAGTTTCGCAGGTGTCGGCCATCTACTCCTCCCAGATGCGATGCCGACGCTGAGTGCGGTACACCTCCTCCCGTGCCGTATTCGAAATCGAGCCCGCTGCCACCTCCTCCCGGCAGCGGGCTTTTTTTGTTCCGGCTCCGGGATAGCGGCCAATGCTTGCGGTCGGGACAGCACCGGACACGTTTGCTGATCCGCGGATCGATGAGCTTCGCTGCGACCGCCGCGGCTTGTCGGGCAGAATCCTGTCACACTTGTCACTCTCACCGGTTCGCCGGCGGCCCTATCCTGCCTCACGACCAGCAATCAATGCCGCGCCGGCCATGGTGCGGAGGATCGGCACAGGAGACGCGAGATGGCACATCGCGATGGGACGAGACATCACCCGGCGGCGCGGCCCGCAATCGAAACGCCACGTATCGTTTCGCCGCTTGCGAGACTATCTGGCCCTGAAAGACGTGATCAGGCCTTCCGCCATGCGGACGAACTGCGCGCTCGGGCCCTCGGCGCCGACGCTTTGCAGGCTGACGCGGGCGCCCTCGAGCAGAAGCGACAGCGTATCGGCGAGAAGCTCGGCCTGTCCGATACCCGCATCGCGACACAGCGAGACCAGACGCTCGCGCTGCGCTTCCTTGAGTTCCTTGATCACTTGCCTTGCCGGATGATCGGCCTCGCTCAGCTCGATGGCGGCGTTGGCCATGTCGCAACCGCGACGATCCGACATCAGGCAATCGGCCGCCATCCGGACCCAGGCATGCAGCTGCGCCAGCTTGTCGCCCGGATTCTCGGCCTCGAACTTTTCCCACATCGCGTTGGCGCTGCAAGCGGTCGCCCGCAGACATTCGATGATCAGGTCGTCCTTGGACTCGAAATGCCGGTAGAGCGTCATCTTGTTGGTGCCGGCCGCCTCAGTGATGGCGTCGATGCCGACGCCGCGAATGCCATGCTTGTGAAACATGTCCCGTGCCGTCTCCAGGATCCTGTCCCGGGGGCGAACACGCTCCACAACACCGTCTGTCATCAAAACCTCCGTGATTGCGTTTCCCGAAATTCCCTCGGCGCACCTCTTGACTAGGGTGTTACCGGTCTGTAACGTTAGAGATGTTACTTACCTGTAACACCCGCATTGCATCATGTCAAACTCGCAAGTGCCGGCCATCAACCCCGCCCCGATCGGCAAGGGGACGAACCGCACCTTACGGCCCCGGCCGGCGAGCAAGAAAACACCCGATCCGCGGCTTGCCGCGGATCAGCAAAAACCAGGAGCCGCTTCGATGTCGCAGCGCAATGATCTGACGATCGATGAAGTCGTGAGGGATCCGATGATCCGCATGCTGATGAAGGCCGACCGCGTCGACCCGCGGTCCTTCGAGGCGATGCTGCGTGCGCTGGCGGACGAACAGGCCGAGCGCCGCAATGCGCCGCGCCGCCTTGAAGATTTCGGCTTTCTCGAAGATTCCGGCTCAACACGCAGCCGGCGGCTTTCCAGGGTAGCCAGGGCGTTTGGCCGGGCCAGAGCATCGGGCGAGGCGTGCATATCATGGTAAACTTCTTCATTCATCGTCCGATCTTTGCGTCGGCGATCGCCATCATCATGGTGCTCGCCGGAGGGATCTGTTATTTCCTCCTGCCCGTCTCGCAGTTTCCCGACATCACGCCGCCCCAGGTCGTGGTCAGCGCCCATTACCCGGGCGCCAGCGCGCAGGTCGTCGCCGACACGGTGACGACGCCGCTCGAACAGCAGATCAACGGCGTCCAGGGGATGACCTATATGTCGTCGTCGAGCTCCAATGACGGCTCCTCGACGATCACCATCACCTTCGACGTCGGCTACGATCTGAGCACGGCGGCCGTCGACGTCCAGAACCGCGTTTCGCAGGCGGCTTCCTCGTTGCCGGCCATCGTCAATCAGGGCGGCGTGACGATCAAGAAGCAGAACCCGAACTTCGTCCTGATCGTCGACCTCACCTCGCCGGACGGTTCCGTCAACCCGGTCGCGCTGAGCAACCTCGCCTACTTGCAGGTGGTCGATCCGCTGAAGCGCCTGCCCGGCGTCGGCGACGTGCAGATCTTCGGTGAGCGGCGCTATTCGATGCGCATTTGGCTCGACCCCGACAAGCTCGCCAATCTCGGCATTACTGCCGTCGACGTGCAGAACGCCGTCGCCGAGCAGAACGTCCAGGTGGCGGCCGGCAAGATCGGGCAATCACCGGCTCCGGCCGGCACCGCCTTCGAGATGCAGGTCAACGCCGTCGGCAGGCTGAGCGATCCCAAGGAGTTCGGCGACATCGTCGTGCGGGCCAATACCGCCAACGGCTCGCTGGTCAGGCTGCGCGACGTTGCGCGCATCGAGCTCGGCGCGCTGCAATATTCGTCGTCGGCCTTCTTCGGCAAGGACCCGACGGTGGTGCTCGCGGTCTACCAGATGCCGGGGTCCAACGCGCTCGATCTGCAGCAGCGCGTCAAGGACAAGATGCAGGAGCTGTCGGCCCGTTTCCCGAAGGGCGTCAGCTACGCCATGCATTACGATACGACACGTTTCGTTTCGGCCTCGATGCACGACGTGCTGATCACGCTCGGCGAAGCGCTGGTCCTGGTCGTCGCCGTGGTGTTCATCTTCCTGCAAAGCTGGCGCACCACGATCATCCCGACGATCGCAATTCCGGTGTCGCTGGTGGCGACGCTGGCCGTCATGCATATGCTTGGCTTCTCGCTGAACATGCTCAGCCTGCTCGGCATGGTGCTGGCGATCGGCCTCGTCGTCGACGACGCCATCGTCGTCGTCGAGAATGTCGAACGCCAACTTGAGGCCGGCCTCAAACCGCTGGCTGCCACGCGTACCGCGATGGCGGAGGTTACCGGCCCGATCATCGCCACGACCGCCGTGCTGATGGCTGTGTTCGTGCCGGTTGCCTTCATTCCCGGCGTGTCCGGCCGGCTCTACAACCAGTTCGCCCTGACTGTGGCGATCTCGTTCGGCATCTCGGCCTTCGTCTCGCTGACGCTTACCCCGTCGCTCAGCGCCGCCTTCCTGCGCCACCGGCCGGAAACGCAGTTCGTGCTGTTCCGCTGGTTCAACATGGGCTTCGAACGGCTGGCGCATGCCTATGCGAATGGTGTGCGCATTCTCATCCGCCTGCGCTGGATCATGCTTGGCGTGTTCGCGGCCGGACTTGTCGCGACCTATTTCGTCTGGCAGCGCCTGCCGTCGACCTTCCTTCCGGTCGAGGACCAGGGCTATTTCTTCGTCGTCATCCAGCTCCCCGACGGGGCCTCGCTGGAACGCACCGACGCGGTGGCGCAAAAGGCACGCGACATCCTGCAGAACACGCCCGGCGTCGACATCGTCGGCTCGATCAGCGGCTTGAACTTCCTGACCAGCGCCGCGCAGTCGAACTCGGCGGTCGAATTCGCGATCCTGAAGCCATGGGACGAACGCGGCCCCGACCAGAGCGCCTCTAAGCTCGTCGCCGACGTGCGCAACAAGCTGCTGCAAATTCCGGAGGCTTTTGCGCTGAGCTTCGATCCGCCGTCGATCCCGGGCATCGGCACCACTGGTGGCTTCGAGTTCCAGGTCGAGGACCTGACCGGCCGCGGCAGCGTGGCGCTCAACGATGCGACGCAAGCGGTGATTGCCGAGGCGCGCAAGCAGCCGGAGCTCAACCCGCAGCAATTGTTCTCGTCCTTCTCGACCTCGACGCCGCAGTTCAACTACGATCTCGATCGCGCCAAGGCGAAGCTGCTCGGGCTCAACCTGCCGGACGTCTTCAACACGCTGCAGATCTATCTCGGTTCGCTCTATGTGAACGATTTCAACCTGTTCGGCCGCACCTTCCGGGTGACGATACAGGCCGACAAGGACTCTCGCGCCGGTCCGGCCGACATTTCGCGGCTCTATGTCCGCAATGCGTCGGGTGGCATGGTGCCGCTGAGCACGCTGGGCAAGCTTGTGCCCGTCGTCGGCCCCGAGACCGTGCCGCACTACAACAACAATGCGTCGGCCCTGATCAATGGCGGCGCCGCCCCCGGCTTTTCGTCCGGCCAGGCGGTGGCGGCAATGGAACGTGCCGCTGCCACGGCATTGCCGAGAGATTTCGGCTACGAATGGACCGGCATCACCTATCAGGAGCTCAAGGCAGGATCGATCGCATCCGTCGTCTTTGGTCTCGCGATCGTCTTCGTCTTCCTGATCCTCGCCGCGCAATATGAGAGCTGGGCGATGCCGTTCATGGTGCTGCTGGCGGTGCCGCTCGCACTGTTCGGTGCATTCGTCGTGCTGTGGCTGCGCGGCATGCAGATCGACGTCTATTCGCAGATAGGCTTCGTCATGCTGATCGGACTGGCGGCCAAGAACGCGATTCTGATCGTCGAGTTTGCCCGGCGCCGGCGTGAGGACGGCCTCAGCATCGTCGACGCCGCGATGGAAGCCGCGCGGCTGCGGCTGCGGCCGATCCTGATGACCGCCTTCGCCTTCATCCTCGGCGTGCTGCCGCTGATGTTCGCCACGGGTGCGGGTGCGGCGAGCCGGCAGTCGATCGGCACCACCGTCTTTGGCGGCATGGTCGCGGCGACGATCCTGTCGCTGGTGTTCGTGCCGGTCTTCTATGCGGTGATCGAGCAGCTGCGCGAGCGCCGCAGCGAGAGCGAACCGGTTTCCGAAGCGACCGAACAACCAACTGCCGAACCCGCCTTCGAGCCATTGGCCGAAGCGGCTGAATAGGACTGGAGAATTGATCATGCGTAAATGGAAAATCGCGCTGGGAACGGCCGTCGCCCTTGGGGCGATTTCGGTGGCGAGCGTTCACCTGCTCGACATGGGCAGCCTCAGCCTCAACGCCGGCACAGCCGGGGCGGCGACACCCAAGCCGGAAGCCTTTGTCATGCCGGTGCCGGTGGTGAGCGTCGTCAAGAAGACGATCCCGATCTATCTCGACTACGCCGCCCGGGTGGAGCCGATCCGCAGCATCACGCTGCAGGCGCGCGTGCCGGGTTATCTGCAGGAGCAGGTCGCCACCGACGGCAGCGACGTTGCGAAGGGCGACCTTCTCTACAAGATCGCCCCTGAGGATTTCCAGGCTGCCCTCGAGCAGGCGAAGGCGCTTATCCAGCGCGACACGGCGACGCTCGACTATGCGCGCTCCAATCTCGGGCGCGGCAGCGAACTCGCCAAGAGCGGCTATCTCGCCAAGGACGTGTTCGACCAGCGCACCAGCACCTTGCGTGAGGCTCAGGCCTCGCTCGCCGTGAACCAGGCCGCCTTGCGGACCGCCGAGCTCAATTTGAGCTACACCGAAATCCGTGCCCCGTTCGCGGGACGCATCGGACGCAGCCAAGCATCTGTTGGAACGCTGGTCAGCGTCGCCGGCACGGTGCTCAATTCGCTGGTGCAGCTCGATCCGATCTACGTCACCTTCAATCCGAGCGAAACGGACCTGACACAGATCGAGGAAGCCCGGGCCGCGGGACCGATCAGTGTCGACGTCCTGCTTCCCGGTGAAACGGAACCGCGCCAGAAGGGCGATCTTACCTTCATGGACAACACGATCGATCGATCGACCGGCACGATCACGGCACGGGCGACGGTCGGCAACGGCAAGTTCACGCTGCTGCCCGGCCAATATGTCCGCGTCCGGCTGCACGTCAAAGAGCAGCCCGATGCGCTGATGGTACCGCAGACGGCACTCGGCTCAGGCCAGCTCGGCAAATACCTCTATGTCGTCGGCAAGGACAACACGGTCGACCAGCGTATCGTTTCGCTCGGACCGACCAATGGCGATCAGGTCGCCATCTTGAGCGGTGTGGCCGAAGGCGACCNGATCGGCCCGGGAATGCCGATCTCGCCGCTGCCCGAGAAACCGGCCACCTGATAACCCCCATCAGGTTCCGGTCCCGCGGCGCCCTCGGCTCCCACGCCAAGGGCGCCGTTTTTGCTGATGTTTTCGACACGGCCGATTCAAGCCGTAGTGCGAACGGCGGCTCTGGCGACGATGGCAGCATAGAGGCGCTCTCCAACTGTGAAGGCAGTTTGTGGATCAGCAAACGAGACATCCATCCAGCCGACGGCTTGTCGCGGCCACACGTATCACTCGCGCGAACGCCCGCTTCGACCTGGATGGATGGACTGCTGGATTTAGGCGGCATAAGGCACCGTCTTCCAGGTCAAATCCTGGCGCAACGGTTTCGCCGGTCAGGCCGCCTGCAGGATCCGGATCCCATGGCGTCCGGTAAGCTCGATCACGCGGTTAATCATGCCAGCGGTCGGCGGGCCGGAGGGCGCGTCCTTGGATGCAGCCTCTTCGAAAAATGCGATCATCTGGTCGTCGACGATCGCCATGAAAATAACCGGCACGGGACCAGCATTGCGATAGCCATGGGGCGCGTTGCCCGGAATGGTGACGACATCACCGGGTTCCACCTCATATTCTTGCGCGACCCCATCGATCATTGTCCATATCGTGAGGGTGCCCTCGAGAATGCGGAAAATTTCCGCGGAAGGATGCGTGTGGGGCGGCGTGCCGCTTCCAGGAGGTACCGTCACGTCGATCACGTTGAGTGCCGTCCCAGCGAGCTTTGCCCGGACAGCGACCTGATCGCCCATCACCCAGAAGCCTTGAACCGAATCGGCCGGATGGACCGTCGCTTTGGTCTTATGCCAAGTCACTTGCTTTTTCCTTTCGAACAGCGCCTTGCTGCGATTTTGCCGCATTGAGCAAGGCGCGAATTGCCCAGGCGGCTGCCTCTCCGGCCTCACGGCCGGTAAGACCCCAGTAGTCTTTCATCGTCTGCCAGGCAGTGGCGCTGAACAGGAGCTGGATCACGGCCTCAAGCTGGCGCGCCGCCTTCGGGTCCATTCCGTTTGCGACTTGCGAAAGGCTGCTCTGAAAGGCACGTTGCCGCTCACCATTGGCTTGCAGGCGCATCTCGCGCCCGGTAGCGCTCGCATGCGAGGCTCTGACTACGCCTTCGATTGCGTCCAACGAGGCGAAAAGGTCGGGAGGAAGATCGATCAGATCCTGCTCCCGCTCAGGCCAGAACCGCACTCCCAGAGAGGCATTGGTGCTGGCCCAAAAGGCTTCCAAAAGCGCTTCCTTCGTCGGGAAATGGCGGAAGATGGTCCGTCGGTTTACGCCCGAAATCTCGGCAACCTCATCGAAGCCAAGGAGGCTGTACGGATTTTGCTCCAGAATCGTTCGAATGGACGCGAGGATGCGCTCGCGCGTGGCCTGCGCCTGCTCTGCCCGCAGCGGGCTCTCGTATTTCTGAGTCATCGTTTGTGAATTCATGTCACTGCTAGTGACACAAACCTTCCCAGTCGTCAATGGACATTGCGAAGGCTACGCACCAGGTTGTTTCCCGCTGCGAGAAGCCAGCTGACGCTCAGCGGCCGGGACCTGGTCGGCTTGCATGGTCAGGCTGGCCGAGGCCGGAAGGGCGCCAATGTCTCCAGGATCGCGAATCCAGCTCTTGTTAGATTGTCGACAATCTGCTTGTCTTGCTTTCGGTTCCCTGGAGCAGCCGAATGGCAAAGCTGGATTTCAGTCCGATCGCGGATACGACACGCAGGGCCGAGATCGTGGGGCTGCTCCGGCGGGCGATCCTGACCGGCCGGCTGGAACCGGGACAGAAGCTCAACGAACTCAGGATTTCCGAGCAGATGCGGGTGAGCCGCGCGCCGCTGCGCGAGGCAATGCGCGAGCTGGTGCAGGAAGGCATCCTGACCAGCATCCCCTACGCCGGAACCTTCGTCATCAACGTCACCGCCAAGGACATCGACGACGCCTATTCGCTCAACAAGGTGCTCGACGAGTTCGCCATCGAGCGGACCTGGCCGCTTCGCGACCAGCGCTTCTTCGACGAGCTTGACCGGCGCCATGCGGCGGTGAAGCAGGCGACGCGTGACCTGGACACGACGCGGCAGATCGAAACAGCGCTGCAACTGCATGGCCTGATCCACGAATGGGCCGACAATTCGGTGCTGCTTGAAACGTGGCAACGGCTGACCAGCCGGCTGCAGATGTATTTCGCGCTGCACCAGCGGGCGCGCAACGAGCCGGTGCCTGCCGTAGATGCTCACGAGACCTATGTACGGCTGCTCAAGGGCAGCGACATGCGCGCCGCACAGCGCCACGCCAAGGACCATATCGACCTGGATTTCGAAGAACTGCTCGCCTATGCGCGCGGGCTGGAACAGCGCGGCTCAAAGGGCGCCGGCGCCGATCGTGCCGGCCGACCTAAAGGTGGCTGAGCCCGACAAATTTGACGGACATCCCGGAACACAGACAACGGACAGAAAACGTGCAGATCAAAACCATCAAAGCCTACCATGTCCCGCAGCCCTTCGTTGACGGGCCTTATCGTATGTCCAAGGGGCGCGTCGCCGATGCGTTCGACGCGGTGATCGTCGCCGTCACCGCCGATAGCGGCCTCACCGGCTGGGGCGAGATGGCGCCGCTTGGCAACTTCTATTCGCCTGCCTTCGCTGCGGGTACTCGCGCCGGTGTCGTCGAGATCGCGCCGCATCTCATTGGCCATGACCCACGCGGGCTAGCCAGTATCAACAGGCTGATGGATACCGTGTTCAAGGGCCATCCCTACATCAAGTCGGCGCTCGACATGGCATGCTCGGATCTCGCGGCGCGCGCCGCCGACGTGCCGCTGGTCACCCTGCTCGGTGGGCGCGAAAGCGAGACGGCCGAACTCTACAAGGTCGTCACCCACGGCACGGTCGACGCGATGGCCGCGCTCGCCAAGCACATCGTCGGGAAAGGATTTCACCGGCTGCAGGTCAAGGTCGGCGGCAACGTCCATGACGACATCGAACGCGTCACAGCCGTTGCCGCCGCGGTGCCGAAGGGCACCGTCATCTTCTGCGACGCCAATGCCGGCTGGACCCCTTACGAGGCGCGCCAGTTCGTGGATGCGACGCGCACCATCGACTACACGTTCGAGCAGCCCTGCACGACCATCGACGAATGCCTGTCGGTGCGCCGCTCGCTCGACAAGCCGATGGTGCTCGATGAATCCGTCGCGTCGCTGGACGATATGCTCGACATCCACCGCAAGGGCGCCGCCGACGGGCTGACGCTGAAGATCTCGCGCCTCGGCGGCGTTACCAAAACGCGCCAGATCCGCGACCTTGCCGTCGACCTCGGCTTCATGATCACGGTCGAAGACACTGGCGGCGCCGAGATCGACACATCGGCGATGGCGCATCTGTCGCTGTCGACGCCGGAGGAGCGCCGGCTGCACGCCATTGCCTTCCACGAATGGGTGACAGTGCGCACCGCATCCAACATGCCGCCGGTTTCGGGCAGCCGCATGGGCATTCCGGACGGGCCGGGCCTCGGCATCGATGTCGTTCCCGGCCTGCTTGGTGCGCCCTTCTTCGAAATCGGCAGCTGAGCTGCAATAAGGCTGCACCCAATCAACCTGAATATGCCGCGTCCTTCTGACGGCGGAGGCACGGCCGTGTGGATTGACCGCTCATCCAATCGTCTTCGGCCGATTGCAGAGCGACAATGCCCAATTGCCGGTTGAAATATTTTTCATTTGCAAATAGAAATGTTCAAAACGTTGATTTGGACGCTGCGGCGCGTCAGGAACTGGAGGAAGCGACATGTCCCATCCGCAATTTGCAGCGGAACTTCTGCAGCGCGCTGAACAGCAGGGGCCGATCACCATCGGGCTTGCCGGCGCCGGACAGATGGGCACCGACATCGTCGTCCAGGTCGCGCTGATGCCGGGCATGCGGATCGGCGCCATTTCCGAAGTCAGGCCGCAGGCAGCGATCGACGCGGCGCTGCTCGCTGGCCATGACCGTTCCGACATCGTCCAGGCCGGCAATGCGGCCGCGATCGACCGCGCCATCGAGGCCGGCAAGATCGCGGTGACCGAAGATTTGCATGCGCTGGCGGCGGCCGGCCGGATCGACGTCATCATCGACGCGACGGGCAATCCCAATATCGGCACGCTGTTCGCGCTGGAAGTGATGAAGAACGGCAAGCACATCGTCATGCTCAATGTCGAGGCCGACATCACCATCGGCCGCTTCCTCAAGGAAGAAGCGCGCAAGGCTGGCGTCGTCTATACCGGTGCGGCCGGCGACGAGCCGGCCTGCACGCTGGAGATCATCGGCTTTGCCAAGAGCCTCGGCTTCAACATCATCGCCGCCGGCAAGGGCAAGAACAATCCGCTGAAGATCGACGCCATGCCGGCCGACTACGAGAAGGAGGCGGCCGAGCGCAACATGAATGCGCGCATGCTGGTCGAATTCGTCGACGGCTCGAAGACGGCGATCGAGATGGTGGCGATCGCCAATGCGACCGGCCTAGTGCCCGATGTGCCGGGCATGCACGGCCCGACCGCGACGCTGGAGGAGTTGGCCAGCGTGCTTTGCCCGCGCGAGGATGGCGGCGTGCTGCATCGCAAGGGCGTGGTCGATTACTCGATCGGCAAGGGTGTGGCGCCCGGCGTGTTCTGCATCATCGAGACCCGGCATCCGCGTGTGCTGGAGCGCATGATCGACCTCAAGGTCGGCAAAGGCCCCTATTTCACGATCTTCCGGCCCTATCATCTGACCAGCCTGGAAGTGCCGCTGTCGGCGGCGCGCGCGGTGGTCTACAAGCGGGCCGACATGGAGCCGCTCGACCATCCTGTGGCCGAGGCGGTGGCGGTCGCCAAGAGCGATCTTGGCGTTGGCCAGTCGCTCGGCATGATCGGCGAGAATGACTACCGCGGCTTCGCCATGACCTGGGGGGATGCGCGCGCCCGCGGCGCCCTGCCGCTCGGCCTTGCCGAACGCGCCAAGGTGGTCAACCCGCTCAAGACCGGCGACTTCCTGACCTATGAAAATTGTGTACCCGACGATTCGATGGTGATAACCCAGATCCGCCGCCGTCTCGACCAGTCGGACGGACGGTTCGTTACAAACGCAGCCTGACCCCGCCGGATCTCCGCCTGATGGACGATGTCGTAATCGGGATCGACGCCTCGACCACGGCCGTGAAGGCGATTGCCTTCGCGCGCGACGGCGAGGAGCTGTTCCAGGCGCGCGAGCCGTACCCGCTTTCAAATCCGAAGCCCGGCCATTTCGAGCAGGACGCCGAACAGTGGTGGACGGCGCTGCTTGGCGCATTGAAGCAGGTCACCGAGGCGGTCGGCGCTACGCGGGTGGCGGCGATCTGCATCGCTCACCAGCGAGAGACCTTCACGCTGGTGGACAGCGCCGGCAAAGCACTCATGCCGGCGATCCTGTGGCTCGACGAACGCGCCCGGCCGCAGGTTATCAGGCTTTCGGCCGAACTCGGCCGCGAGGCGATCCGCGACTGGAGCGGCAAGCCGCCGGACCCGACGCCGGCGCTCTACGCCATTGCCTGGCTTGCCGAGCACCAGCCGCAAGTGCTTCGCCAGGCAGCGGCACTGGTCGACGTGCACGGTTTCTTCGTCCAGCGGCTGACCGGGCGATTGGTCACCAGCACCGCAAGTGCGGATCCGCTCGGGCTGCTCGACGTCGAGAAAGGCACTTGGCGTCCAGAGCTCGTTGCGGCGGCGGGGCTGCAACTGGAGCAATTGCCCGAGCTGGTCGCGCCGGGCGTGGTCTGCGGCAGTCTTTCCGCAAGCATAGCGCAGCTGACCGGCCTGAGGGCCGGCACGCCGGTCGTTGCCGGCGCTGGGGACGGCCAGGCGATGGGCCTCGGCATGGGCGTCTACGGCGAGGGCAAGAGCTATCTCTCGCTCGGCTCCGGCGTGGTCAGCGGCTGCTATTCCGGCAAGGTGAAAACCTCGGACGCCTTTCGCACGCTGGTCTCGCCGACCGGCTCCGGTTTCATGCTGGAGACCGTGCTGCGCTCGGGCATGCAGCTGGTCGACTGGATCGTGCGAACCACCGGTTCGCCCTCGGCGGCAGCGCTGGAGAAAGTGGCGCTGGATGTTGCCGCGGGCAGCGAGGGCCTGCTCATCATGCCCTATTGGGCCGGCGTCATGAGCCCGTATTGGGACGGTGCGGCGCGCGGCGCCATTGTCGGCCTGTCGCTCGATCACCGGCCGGAGCATCTCTTCCGCGCTGTCCTGGAAGGCATCGCCTTCGAGCAGGCCGTCGCCACCGAGGCCATGGAAGCCCAGGCCGGCGGACCGGCGGCGATGATTGCCGCCGGCGGCGGCACCAATTGCGCGCTGCTAATGCAGATCACGGCAAGCGTGCTCGAGCGGCCGCTCTCGGTTTCGCCGGTCAACGAAGCCGCCGCACTCGGCGCTGCCATGCTGGCGGCAGCGGCTGTCGGCTGGTTTGCCTCGCCGGAAGCCGCAGCAGAGGTAATGGCTGCCGCTCCCACCAGGCATGTCGATCCGGTCGACGGACTTGTCGCCGCCTATCGCAGCCGCAAGGAAATCTACCGCGACCTTTACCAGGCGACGCGCGATATCCACACCCGCCTCAGCGCTCTCGGCGAAATCTAGCGGTTGAGCAGCCCCTTTGCCGCGTCTTCGTCGGTGATCAGAACCGATACCTTGGTGTTGGCGAGCGCAGCCCGCATTACCGCTACCTTCTCGCTGCCGCCCGACACCAGGATGATGCTCGGGATATCCGACAGATCCTGCAGCGGATAGGCGCAGACGCGGCGGTTGACCTCGTGGTCGACCGGGCGGCCCTCGGCGTCGATGAAATGACACAGAATATCGCCGACGGCACCGGCCGCCTGCAATTCCTCGAGTTCGCTTGGCTTGATGAAGCCGTAATTGGCGATCGGGCTGTCGTTGGAAAACGAGCCGACGCTGAGCACGGCGATGTTTGCCCGGCGTGCACGGAAGACGACGTCCTGAACGCTGCGCTGGCTCATGAAAGCGTCGCGCTGCTCCGGCCTGTCGGCATAGACCGGCACCGGCAGCAGGAAGCACTCCGCACCGATCTTTTCGGCGAAATCCCAGGCGCTTTCTGTCGGGTTGAGCGGCTGGGCATGGGTGAGGCCGCCAAGCATCGAAACCACCGTCGTCCTGGCGATGGGCCGCCGCGGCAATTCATTGATGGCGAATTTCAGTGTCCGCCCCCAGCCCAGTGCGATGACATCGCCGGCATTCACATGGTCGGCCAGGTAGGCGGCGGCGGCGTGGCCGATCATCAGCGGCGCGTTGCTTCGGTCGGCCGCCGACGGCACCACAACAGCCTGGCTGAGCCCGAACCGCTGCTTGAGGCTTTCCTCCAAAATCACGCATTCGACGACGCTGTCGCGGATGCGAAACTGGACGACACCCTCTTCGCGGGCGGCGGAGAGAATGCGATGCACCTTGATGCGGCCGACGCCGAGAATTTCGGAAATCCGCTCCTGTGTAAGACCCTCGACATAATAGTGCCAGGCGGCGCGGGCCTTGAGTTCGGCGTCGGGGAAGCGCGAGGCTCTTTCGTTCTCTACGATCGTCATCTGTTTGCCTTGCCGCAGCCGCCGGCTCTGCTCATGATATTCCAAGCCGGCGACTTCGAAATGCCCAAGATTTCCGAGACCTTGCGTAAGGCAAACCGGCGGACAGCGCAAACCCGTCGTCGAATGAAGCGGCAGGCCTTGACAATTTTCCGATGAACAGTTTAGCTGAACAAAATTGCATGTTAAAGATAAATTGTTCACAGGGAGGGGCCTGGTGAACAAAGTGGCCCGGTGATGCAGCGCCGGATTGCTGTGGAGGAGACAAAGTGGCTGTGAGCAACGACGCAAGCAATTTGAAGGCAGGCGAGTTGAAGGCAGGCTCTGGCGCGCAGGCTACGGCGGGCGCAAGGTTTTCAGCCGTCTTTGCCGGAACCATGGGTCCGCTGATCGGGCTGGTTCTGCTGTGCCTGGCGCTCTCGCTGACCACCGACACCTTCCTGACCATCCGCAACATCCTCAACGTGCTCGACCAGGTCACTGTGCTCGGCATCATGGCGATCGGCATGACACTGGTCATCCTGATCGGCGGCATTGACCTGTCCGTCGGCTCGGTGCTGGCGCTGGCTTCCATGGTGATGGGCTTCGTCGCCCATCCGGACTATCTCAATCTCGGCCTGCCGGCCGGCATCGCCGCAGCCCTCGTCGTCGCCGGCCTTTGCGGGCTGGTTTCGGGCCTGCTGGTGACGGTCACCAAGCTGCCGCCCTTCATCGCCACGTTGGCGATGATGTCGGTGGCGCGCGGCCTTGCCAACATGATTACCGACGGCTCGCAGATCGTCGGCTTTCCCGACTGGTTCACCAGCCTGTCGATCATCCGCCATTTCGGATTCCTCTCGGTCACCGTCGGGCTGATGATCGTGCTTGCCGTCATTTTCGCGATCTTCCTGAATTATCGCGCTACCGGCCGTAGCCTGTACGCAATCGGCGGCAGCGCCGAAGTCGCCCGGCTGTCCGGCATACCAGTCAAGTCGCTGACAAACTGGGTCTATGCGATCTGCGCCGTGCTGGCCGGTCTCGCCGGCATCGTGCTTGCCGCCCGGCTCGATTCCGTCCAGCCGAGCTCCGGCCTTGGCTACGAACTCGACACCATCGCGGCGGTGGTGATCGGCGGCGCCAGCCTGTCGGGCGGCGTCGGTTCGATCGGCGGCACAGCCATCGGCGTCCTCATCATCGGCGTGCTGCGCAACGGGCTGAACCTGCTCGGTGTCTCGCCCTTCATCCAGCAAGTGGTTATCGGCGTGGTGATCGCGCTGGCGGTGGCCACCGACACGTGGCGGCGCCGAGCACAATGAAGAATGGGCCACAATGAAGAATTGGGCTCAATGAGATTCGCCCCGATATTCGGGCGAAAACGGATCGGTGATCCGAAACTGGGAGTTGTTCGGCCAAGGGGCGCCGCGATGCGCGGGCAGGACAGATTGAACATCAACGGAGGAATAAACATGCTGACCAAACGTTCATTGCTGCTTGCCGCCGCGGCCGTCATCCCGCTGCTTGGCCTGTCCGACATGGCCTCGGCCAAGGAGGCCAAAAAGCTCGGGCTCGCCGTCGCCAATCTGCAGGCCGACTTCTTCAACCAGATCAAGCAGTCCGTCGAAGCCTACGGCAAGGAAAAGGGCATCGAGGTCGTTACCGTCGACGCCAAGGGCGATTCGGCGACCCAGGTCAGCCAGGTGCAGGACCTGATCACGCAGAACATCGATGCGCTGATCTATATTCCAGCCGGCGCCACCGCCGCCACCGTGCCGACCAAGACCGCCAAGGCTGCCGGTATCCCAGTCGTCAATGTCGACCGCAACGCCGATGGCGCGCCCGGCGATACCTTCATCGCCACCAACAGCGTGGCATCGGCCAAGGCGGTTTGCGACTACATCGCCAAGCAGGCCGGCGGCAAGGGCGAGCTGATCATCATCCACGGCCAGAAGGGCACGACGCCCGAAGTCGACCGCTCGAAGGGCTGCGGCGAAGCGCTGAAAGGCTATCCCGACATCAAGGTTGTCGGAGAATTGTGGAGCGAAGGCTGGCACCAGGACGAAGGCTTCAAGCTGACGCAGGATTTGTTGCAGTCGCACCCCGACGTGTCGATCGTCATCGGCCAGGCCGACGCGCTGGCGCTCGGTGCGGCGCAGGCGGTCAAGGTCGCCAATCCCGGCCACAAGGTCTGGGTTGCCGGCTTCGACGGCGACGTGGCGGCGCTCAAGGCTCTGAAGGACGGCGTCTTCGACGTGACCGCGACGCAGCAGACCCAGGGCATGGGCCGGCTCGCCGTCGATGCAGCAATCAAGCTGGTGGCCGGCGAGACCATTCCCGCCGAACAGCTGCAGGATGCGACGCTGACCACCAAGGACAATGTCGAGCAGTTCATCGCCAAGCATCCCTGATTGAGACCAGTCCGGCAGTCGACGAGCACAACAATGTCCACCGATCCTCGCCACACGCACAGCCCCCATAACGGGCTCGTCGTCAGCGGCCTCTGCAAAAGCTACGGGCCGGTGCAGGTCCTGGCCGATGCGAGCTTCGAGGTGCGGCCGGGCGAGGTCGTGGCGCTGCTTGGCGAAAACGGCGCCGGCAAGTCGACTGTCTCGAACATCATCGCCGGGTCGACGAAACCCGATGCCGGCACCATCACCTGGCGGGGGAACGCTTATTCCCCCGCCAATCCTGCCGCGGCGATCGACGCCGGCATCGGCATGATCCACCAGGAGCTGAAGCTCTTGCCCGATCTGTCGGTCGCCGAAAACGTCTATGTCGGGCGCCTGCCGATGCGTGGCGGCCGCATCGACCGCGCGGCAATGAATGCACGGGCATCGGCCCAATTGAAGCGCCTCGGCCTCGATGTCTCGCCCGAGCGCAAGGTGCGCACGCTGCGTATCGCCGCCCAGCAGCAGGTCGAGATCGCCAAGGCGCTGACGCTCAATGCCGAGCTCCTGATCTTCGACGAACCAACGGCAGCCCTTGGCGGCGAGGAAACGGAGCTCCTGTTCCAGCAGATCCGCAAGCTCAAGGCGGAAGGCATGTCCTTCATCTATATCAGCCACCGGCTGGACGAGATCGCCCAGATCGCCGATCGCGTGGTGGTGATGCGCGACGGGCGCATCGTCGCCCGGCACGAGCGCGCCGACATTCCGGTGCGCACTGTCGTCGAGCAAATGGTCGGCCGCAGTGTCGAGCGGATGTTCCCTACGGTATCGGCGCCGGGCAACGACACGCTGCTCGAGGTCGAGAACCTGTCCTCGCCGGAACGCAGCTTTCAAAATGTCAGCTTTTCAGTGCGGGCCGGCGAAATCCTCGGCATTGCCGGGCTGATCGGCGCCGGACGCACGGAGCTGGTGCGGGCGATCGCCGGTGCCGATCCGATCTCATCGGGATCGGTGCGCGTCGCCGGCAAGCCGGTGCATCTCAATGGCCCGGCGGCGGCGATCAAGGCCGGCGTCGTCCTGGTACCGGAAGACCGCAAGGCGCAGGGCGTGGTGCTCGACCAGACGATCGGCGAGAACCTGGCGATCGGCAATTTCGACCATGTCGCGCCGAATGCCTGGGTGTTCCCGAAGGCGGTGCAGAAATTCGCCGAGGCCGGCATTCGCCGGCTCGGCGTCAAGGGCCGGCCGAACCAGGCGGTCAGCAAGCTCTCCGGCGGCAACCAGCAGAAAGTGATCATCGCCAAATGGGTGTCGCGCCCGCCCAAGGTATTCATCCTGGACGAGCCGACGCGCGGCATCGACGTAGGTGCACGCGCCGCGATCTATGATGTCATCGCCGACCTTGCCCGCTCCGGCATGGCGGTGGTGGTGGTGAGCTCCGACCTCGAGGAAGTTCTCGGCCTGTCGCATCGCGTGCTTGTGCTGAGCCGCGGCCGGCAACGCGGCATTCTCGACCGCAGCGAAGCAAGCAATATCGCCGTGATGGAACTCGCCACGAGCTAGGAACAGCCCATCGAAACAAAGCGCAGCAGGTGGTATCCTCCCGGGCACCAGACCGCGCGGGGCGCCAGCAACAGAGTTGGCGCCCCTTTATTTCCGGAGGACGGCGGTTGGAGGAGAGGGACCGACGATGGAATTATTCGACCTTCATGGTGACGTGGCACTTGTGACGGGCGCCGGCAGCGGCATCGGGCAGGCAATCGCCATTGGGCTGGCCGAGGCCGGCGCCGACATCGCCTGCTTCGGCCACGCCTCGAAAGGCGGGCTGGAGGAGACCGCGCACCGGATCACCGCACTCGGCCGCAAGGCGCTGGTGCTGACCGGCACGGTGACTTCAGAGGCCGATCTCGCGGCCGCGATCGAGCGTACGGAGATGGAACTCGGCGCGTTGACCATCGCCGTCAACAATGCCGGCGTCGCCGGAGCTGAGCCGGCAGAGACGCTGTCGCTGGAGAAATGGCAGAAGCTCTATGACGTCAATGTCAGCGGCGTGTTCCTGTCCTGCCAGGCCGAGGCCCGCGCCATGCTGACGCGGCGCAAGGGCTCGATCATCAACATCGCGTCGATGTCGGGCTCGATCGTCAATCGCGGCCTGACCCAGGCGCACTACAATTCGTCGAAGGCCGCGGTGATCCACATGTCGAAGAGCCTCGCCATGGAATGGGCCGATCGCGGCCTGCGCGTCAATGTCGTCAGCCCCGGCTACACGCTGACGCCGATGAACAAGCGGCCGGAGGTCGCCGACCAGGTCAGGATCTTTGAGCGCGACACGCCGATGGGCCGCATGGCGGCGCCGGAAGAGATGGTCGGCCCGACCGTGTTCCTGGCCAGCCGCGCCTCGAGTTTCGTCACCGGCATCGACCTGATCGTCGATGGCGGCTTCGTCTGCTGGTAGGAGAAAAGATGCAGAAGCGATTCCTCGGAAAAACGGCGGTCATCACCGGCGCCAGCGGCGGCATTGGCGCGGCAATGGCCAGGCGTTTCGCGGCGGAAGGTGCCGCGGTCGTCGTCAGCGCCATCGACCCGCGCGTCGAAGAGGTCGCCGCCGATCTCAAGGCTGCGGGCGCCAGGGTCGCATCGCTGCGCATGGACGTGACCAAAAAGGACGAGGTCGTCGCCCTCTATGACTTGGCCGAGCAACAGTTCGGCCGCGTCGACATCTCCGTACAGAATGCCGGTGTCATCACAATCGCCAGGATAGAGGCGATGACCGAGGCCGAATGGGACAAGGTGATGGCGGTCAACACCAAGGGCGTGTTCCTGTGCTGCCAGGAGGCGATCGCGCGCATCCGTAAGCATGGCGATGGCGGCCGGCTGATCAACACCGCATCCGGCCAGGCGCGGCAGGGCTTTATCTACACGCCGCATTATGCGGCCTCGAAATTCGGCGTCGTCGGCGTCACCCAGAGCCTGGCCAAGGAAGTGGCCAAGGAGAAGATCACCGTCAACGCGATCTGCCCCGGCATCATCGACACCGATATGTGGGCCTATAACGACGCCGCATGGGGCAAGTTGATGGGCGACTACAAGCCCGGCGAGTTGATGGCCGAATGGGTGAAGAACATCCCGATGGGCCGCGCCGGCAGCGGCGAGGATGTCTCCGGCCTGGTCAGCTTTCTCGCCAGCGACGATGCGGCCTACATCACCGGCCAGACCATCAATGTCGATGGCGGCCTGATCATGTCGTGAGCGGCGCGGGCCGACGTACCATCGACCGGATATGAAAGCCGCTTCGCTGCGTTCAGGCTGCTCGGCCCGCCCGTGCCAATCCATGCTCCACGAGCCGGTCGATGATTTCGGAATAGCTGACGCCGCTCGCCGCCATTGCCTTGGAATACATGCTGATATCGGTGAAGCCGGGGATGGTGTTGATTTCATTGACCAGGAATTGCATGTCCGGTGTCAGGAAAAAGTCGACGCGCGCCATCCCGTCACAACCGACGGCTCTGAAAGCCCTTGCGGCCACGTCCCGCATGGCTGCCTCGACCTCCGGCGGCAGTTCGGCCGGCACTTTAAGTGCCGCGCCGTTCTCGTCGATGTATTTGGCATCGTAGCTGTAGAAATCGTGGCTTTCGGCCGGCACGATCTCGCCTGGCCGCGAGACGAACAGGTCGCCTGCCGGGTCCTCCAACACGCTATATTCGATCTCGCGCCCACGAATGAATTCCTCGGCCAACAGCTTGCAATCGTGCCGGAAGGCTTCAGCAAGCGCTCCATCGAATTCCTGGCTGGCATGGACTTTTCCGACGCCGACAGACGATCCCTGACGCGCCGGTTTGATGAAGAACGGCAGGCCGAGTTCGCTTTCCAGTGCAGCGAGGGCGGGCGCCGCACCTTCATGGATCGTCACTGAGCGCGCGATTGGCAGCCCCGCCGCTTCCAGGAGCCGTTTGGCGATGTCCTTGTCCAGCGCGGTTGCCGAACCCAGGATGCCGCAGCCGGCGAGCGGCACCCGAGCCACCTCGGCCACCCCCTGTACCGAGCCGTCTTCGCCATGAGGGCCGTGCAGGACAGGAAACAGGATGTCGATCTTCGGCAGATCATAGGGCGTGCCGTCGGCCGGGATCGCCATCATCCGTCCGCGCCCGCCCGGAACCAGGCAAACTTCCATGCCGGCCGCAGGTTTTGCGAGCGTACCATCCTGGAAGCTGCTCAGCAGCCACTGTCCTTCGCTCGTGACGAAGATTGGGAGGGCATCGTATTTGGCGGACAGCAGCGCACGCATGACATTGGTTGCTGAAAGCACCGAAACGTCATGTTCGGCGGAACGTCCGCCAAAGAGCACGGCAATTCGCAGTCTGTTCAAGGAAGAGGTCATGAAAGCCTCGGATATGATCTGGTGTTGAAAGGTCACAAGCCGGCGGCGATCCCGCGGTTGGCGAAGAAGTAAGGCATTTTGGTCTGCTGCATTGTATCGGTACCCTGTCCTCGCGGCTCGCATACGGGATGACCGGCAACCTTGGCTTTTTTCGAACCGATCTGCGGGTCCATGTAAAAAGACGGGCCGTGAAATTGGCACCGGCGTTAATCGTTGCGCGACGTGAACGTTGGTATATATAATTTCATCCCATGAAAGTGGCTCTGGGCGAGTTGCCGAGCCAACAGCCGAGATCATGGGACTTTGATGGTTTGCCCCTCAAGACCGGCGATCGATCCGTGGATGACTGCCTTGGCAGCAATCCTTCGGCAGTCATGACGCGGCCGGTCCCGCCACATCTTCACCAATTTGGGCACCACCCCCGTTTTGCGCCGGCATCCGCTTCGGCAGCATTGTGGCGCCTACGGCCTTGCGCAACGACCAGCTGTTCCAACACAATCAAAAAAGACGCAAGAAGGGAACTAACGATAACGTCCACCAGAGCTTGACAGGAGAACAAGCATGTCACTTCGGAGCATGATTTCGAATTTCTCAATGGGAGCCTTAACACTTGCCGCAGCCGCACTGACATCTTCGGCCTATGCGGCAGCGCCGGAATCCAACGACCCGATCAAGATCGCACTGTTCGATTGGACCAGCGTCAATCTGAACGCCAAGATCCTCGGCGGCATCCTCGAAAAGCTCGGCTATACCGTCGAGTATCCGACCGCCGACTATCTCTCCAGCCTGACCACCGGCCTGACCAATGGCGACATCGATGTCGGCCTGGAATTCTGGGACACGACGGCCGGCGAGGCGATGAAGGCCTCGGACGCGACGGGCCAGACCGAACGCCTCGGCAAGCTCGGACCCAAGGCCAAGGAAGAATGGTGGTTTCCCGAATATATGAAAGAGAAATGCCCCGGCCTGCCGAACTGGGAAGCGCTGAAAGATCCGAAATGCGCCGAGGCCTTTTCGACGGCCGAAACCACACCGAAGGGGCGCTATCTCGGCGGCCCGGTGACATGGGAAGGTTTTGACGACGAACGCGTCGAGGCGCTGAAACTGCCCTTCACCGTCATCCATGCCGGAACCGATGCGGCGATGTTCGCCGAACTGGACTCGGCCTATCAGCGCAAGGCGCCGATCATGCTGTGGATCTATTCGCCGCATTGGGCGCCGGCCAAATACAAGGGCGAATGGGTCGAATTCCCCGACTATACGACAGAGTGCTACACCGACCCGAAATGGGGTGTGAACCCCGACGCGAAATATGACTGCGGCAAGCCGCATGGCGAGATCTGGAAATATTCCTGGGCCGGCATGAAGGACAAATGGCCTGTCGCCTACAAGGTCGCGAAAAACTACACGGTCGACACCGACGAGCTCAACAAGATGAGCGGCGAGATCGATCTCGAAGGCAAGACGCCGGAAGACGTCGCCGCCGCCTGGATCGCCGCCCACGAAGCCGACTGGAAAGCCTGGGCCGAGTGACCGTCTGACTGGAAATCCGACGACCCGGCCATCCGTGGCCGGGTCTCGATCCCGTGTTCCAGAAGGACGATCGCATGACCGATACGATTGAACAGGCGGCGAAAGCGGGCAACGACGCCCGCCCGATAAAGCTTGCCTGTCGCAATGTCTGGAAGCTGTTCGGGGCGGACGCGGCCGATTTCATCCGCCGGCGCGACGGCAAGGCCAGCCTGGCGGACATCGCCGCTGCCGGACTGGTTGGCGCGGTGCGCGCCGTCGATCTCGAAATCCGCCAGGGCGAGATCTTCATCATCATGGGACTTTCGGGGTCAGGCAAGTCGACGCTGGTGCGCTGCATGTCGCGGCTGATCGAGCCGACCCACGGCAAGGTCGAGTTTGAAGGCAAGGACCTGCTCAAGATTTCCGATGCCGCGCTGATCGAGCTGCGACGCCACCGCATGGGCATGGTGTTCCAGAATTTTGCCTTGCTGCCGCATCTCAACGTACTGGAGAACATTGCCTTCCCCCTCGGCATCCAGGGGCAGGACCGGCCGACGCGCGAGGCGCGCGCGCGGGAAGTGATCGAGCTGGTCGGCTTGCGCGGTCGCGAGCATTTCTATCCGCGCGAGCTTTCCGGCGGCCAGCAGCAGCGCGTCGGCATCGCCCGCAGCCTCGCCACAAAGCCGGAAATCTGGTTCCTCGACGAGCCGTTCTCGGCCCTCGATCCGCTGATCCGCCGTGAGATGCAGGACGAGCTGATGCGGCTGCAGACCATGCTGCACAAGACCATCGTCTTCATTACCCATGATTTCGACGAGGCCATCCGGCTGGCCGACCGGATCGCCATCATGAAGGACGGCGAGGTCATCCAGATCGGCACGCCGGAAGAGCTGGTGGTCAATCCGGCGACCGACTATGTCGCCGAATTCACCCGCGATGTCGATCGCGCCAAGGTGATATCGGCGCGCAGCCTGATGCGCGCCTGCGACGGCGCCGAGTACGGCGGCACGGTCGCGCCGGATGCCAAGATATCAAGTTTTTCGGCTGATATCGTCTCTGCCGGCAAGCCCTTCGCGGTGGTCAACGGCACCGGCAAGCCGATCGGCTTAGTCACGCCGCAGGCAGTGATCGATCTTCTCGCCGGCATAGAACGTCGTGGGGCTGGCGCATGACGGTCACGGCAAGCGGCAGCGCAGCGAGGCCCCGGCCGGTTCAAACCTGGCTGGCGATCTGGGCCTGCGCGCTCGCCGCCGTGCTTATCGTCTTCCTGCTGCAGGAAAGCCTGCCCTGGGCGGTCAATTACCCGGCCGGCGCGATCGTTCCTGTCGCAGACTGGGTCGGTGCGCTGATGAACTGGGTGAAGTCGAACTTCTCCTGGCTGACCCGCTCGATCACCGCGGTGCTCGGCGTGCCGCTCGATTTCGCGCTCGGTCTTCTGGCCAAGAATTTCAAGATCGGCCATGGCGCGGATATGATCGTCTTGCCGCGCCTGTCCTGGGTCGGCGTCTGCGCTGCCGCCTACCTTGCCGGACGCGCCGCCGGCGGCTGGAAGCTGGGTGCGCTGGCCGGCGGCTGTTTTCTCTACATCGCGCTGTTCGGGCAGTGGACCAGCGCCATGCTGACGCTGGGCTTGATCTCGATCGCCGTGCCGTTTTGCATTGTCACCGGGCTGTTCGCCGGCATCTGGGCATGGCGCAAGCCTTGGGCGGAGAGGTTGTTGATCTCCCCTGCCCTCGATCTGATGCAGACGATCCCGACCTTCGCCTATCTGATCCCGATGCTGCTTCTGTTCGGCAACAGCCCGGTCTCGGCAATGATCGCGACGGCAATTTTCGCGACGCCGCCAATGGTGCGGGCGACGATGCTCGGCCTGTCGCGGGTGCCGTCGGAGATCGACGATTTCAGCGAGATGGCCGGCTGCACGGCACGGCAAAAGCTGTGGCGGGTGCTGTTGCCGTCGGCGCGGCCGACATTGATGGTCGGCGTCAACCAGGTCATCATGCTGGCGCTCAATATGGTGATCATCGCCTCGATGATCGGTGCCGGTGGGCTCGGCTATGACGTGCTTTTGGCGTTGCGCGCGCTCAAGGTCGGCGAGGCGATGGAAGCTGGCCTCGCCATCGTCGCACTGGCAATTGCACTCGACCGGCTGAGCCAGGCGATCGCGCACAATCACGCCAAGGGCAATGTCCGCCATCAGGCCAGCACGAGTTTCTGGCGGCGCTATCCCAATCTGACGCTGGCCGTTGCCATCCTCGCCGTCGCCACGCTGCTCGGCCTGTTCGTGCCGGCGTTCGCCGCGGTGCCGAAAGCGATCACCTTCACCACCGCGCCTTTGTGGAAGGCGGCGGTGAACTGGATCACCATCAACTTCTTCGACACGATCGAAGCGTTCCGCGTGGCGCTTATCCTCAATGTGCTCAACCCGGTGCGCGCCTTCTGCGAGGGCTTTCCGTGGCTGGGCGCGGTGTGTCTCCTCGGCCTTGCCGGCTACCAGCTCGGCGGCTTGCGCCTCGCCGCCCTGGTCGCGGCATTGACAGCGTTCTGCGCCGCCACCGGACTTTGGGAAAAGACCATGGCGACGGTCTATTTGTGCGGCATCTCGGCCTTTATCGCCTGCCTGATCGGCATCCCGATCGGGCTGATGGCATCGCGCAGCGACCGCTTCGAAAAGATCGTCACGCCGGTCATCGACACGCTGCAGGTGCTGCCGTCGTTCTGCTTCATCATTCCGGTGGTCATGCTGTTCAGGGTCGGCGACGTCACCGCGATGATCGCCACCGTCGCGTTCGCCGTGGTGCCGGCGATCCGCTATACCAATCACGGCATTCGACAGGTGCCGCCGGCGCTGATCGAGGCGGCGAAGGTTTCGGGCTGCACCAGGCGCCAGACCTTCTTTCGCGTGCAGCTGCCGCTGGCGTTGCCCGAGATTATGCTCGGCGTCAACCAGACCATCCTGATGGCGCTGGCGATGATCATCATCTGCGCCATGGTCGGCACGCGCGATCTCGGCCAGGAGGTGTTCATCGCCCTGTCCAAGGCCGATTCCGGTCGCGGCATCGTCGCCGGCCTGGCCATCGCCTTCATCGGCATCGTCGCAGACCGGCTGTTCAACGCCTGGACGGCGAAGGCTCGGGCAAGGCTGGGATAGTCCGGAATAGGACGGCCTCAGGAAGCTGCCGCCAAGCGCGCCGTTAACGAGGCACCGATCCCTACGCCTAAAGACATAGCCATTCGGGATTATTGCTCGTTTTTGCCTCACATCGTACGGCTGTCATGGGACGGGTAGGCTCAACAGGAGAGCGGATAATGTCTACACGCGTTCCTTTTACTCCCGGCGATCTGGTGGATCATCAATGGGGTACCGATGACATCCTCACTAGCGACCTGGCTACAGCTATCTTAATCGGCGATGCTGGCGGCAGCATGTTCGATTTTTCTAAGGGCGGCAACGACACCTTCACGGCGCTGCCAATCTCCACAACCACTACTGCCTACGGTGATGCTGGCGACGATATGTCGGACCACAGCAAGGGCGGCAACGACACTTTCACGGGCGCCTCGCTAGGCACCTACACTTTCTACGGTGATGCCGGCGGCAACATGTTCGGTCACGCCCAGGGCGGCGGCGACAGTTTTAGGGCCGAGGGCGACTCCTTCAACACTTTTTACGGCGACGCCGGCGGCGACATGTCTGACCACAGCAAGGGCGGCAACGATACCTTCAGCAGTGAAGTGGGTCGACGGGTAGACAACACGTTCTACGGTGACGCCGGCGGCAACATGTTCGGCTTTGCTCAAGGCGGTGACGACACTTTCCTGACCCAAACTAAACAAGGAGCTGACCACACCTTCTACGGTGATGCGGGCGGCGAAATGTCGGATCACAGCAGGGGCGGCAACGACACCTTCCAGGGCTCCAGGCAGGCCACCAACACTTTCTTCGGTGACGCCGGCAGCAACATGTCCGGCAATGCGCAGGGCGGCGACGACAGTTTCACGAGCAGGACCGACTCCAACAACACTTTCTACGGTGATGCCGGCGGCGATATGTCGGACTACAGTAAGGGTGGCAACGACACCTTCACGGGCGCCTTCTTTTCCACCAACACTTTCTTCGGTGATGCCGGCGGCAACATGTCGGACCATGCTCAGGGCGGCGACGACCGTTACACAGACCTGGGTGGGGCGATCCCGAGCAAAACTCTTTATGGCGATGCGGGCGGCGATCTTTCCGGTTTTGCCGCGGGCGGCAACGACAACTTCACGAGCGCGGGTGGCTCGGAGATAACTTTCTACGGCGACGCGGGCGGCAGTATGTTCGACCATGCGCTTGGGGGCGATGATGTGGCCGTTTTTGGGGTATGGCGACGCTGTCACGATGCTCGGCAGCGCTGTGGGCGGCAATGACACCCTGACCGGCGGGGACAAAAGCGCCTTTCCTGATGTTCTAAACGAGTTGTACGGCGACGCATTCGCTATGTCGGAGTCCGCCACGGGCGGCAACGATATTCTTACCGGCGGCCAGAACAGCGAAAGCGGCCAAGTCCGTAACTTCTTGTGCGGCGACGCTCTGCAGATGTCCGGTTCGGCCACGGGCGGCAACGATACCCTGTACGCCGGGAGCGCGGCACCCGGCTGTACGGTCATCAATGACATGTGGGGGGATGGGCAACTGAGCGAGTTGGCTCAGGGCGGCCGAGACCAATTCATATTCAAGGACGATGGTTCAATGACGGTCGGAACCCAAAACACCATCTACGACTTCAACCAGACCCAAGGCGACACCATCGTGTTTAGTGGCGTGGGGGGCGTGCAATCGTTCGATGATCTCACAATTGCGCAAAGTGGAACCAGCACCATCATTACAGCGGGAGACGATCAAGTTACTCTCGCAAATTTTACGAGCCTGCTGGCAGCGAGTGACTTTCTGTTCGTCTGAGAGAGCGAAACCCTACCCTGTTCGAATGAACTGGAATGCGGTGAGAGTTCGTTGAAGATCGTCGCGGCCGGTCGCCCCAATTGTGCTCGACCGGCCGATCGACGATCCCAGCCGCAGGTATGGGTCAAGCGGCCAGGAATCTCTCGGTCAATCGAGCCCAGAGCGCTGCGCCGACGGTCAGATTGCCGTCGTTGAAATCATATTTCGAGCTGTGCAGGATGGCTGAATCCTCGCCGTTTCCGAGGCGCAGGAAGCAACCGGGTTTGTGTTCGAGGAAATAAGAAAAATCTTCGCTGCCGGGGATCAACGGGCAGACGGACACCTTGTCCTGACCGACGAGTTCGACAGCGATGTCTGTCGCAAAGGACGTCTCGCGCTCGGAATTGACCACCACCGGGTAGCCGCGCTCGTAATCGATCTCGACTGTTGCGCCATGCGCCTGCGCCACAAGTGCTGCGATATTGCGAATACGCTGCTCGAGCGTGTCGCGGATCTCGGCCGAGAAGGAGCGGACGCTCAGCGTGATTTCGGCGTGTTCCGGGATGACGTTGGAGGCCGTGCCTCCGTGAATCGTGCCGACGGTGACGACAGCTGTCTCGATCGGGTTGACGTTGCGCGACACAACCGTCTGCAGGGTCATGACGATGTTGGCGGCAGCGACGATCGGGTCGACCGTCAGGTGCGGACGCGAGGCGTGGCCGCCACGCCCGGCGATCCTGATGGTGACGGTATCGCTCGCCGCCATCAGCGGCCCGGCGCGCATCAGGAACGAACCCGTCGGCGCGCCCGGGTGGTTGTGCAGCCCGAATATCGCATCGCAGGGAAAGCGCTCGAACAGGCCGTCGGCGATCATCGCCTGCGCCCCGCTTCCCTTGCCGGCTTCCTCGGCCGGCTGGAAGATAAGGTTCACCGTGCCGTTGAAATGCCGTGTGCGCGCCAGGTATTCGGCGGCGCCGAGCAGCATCGTGGTGTGGCCGTCATGACCGCAGGCGTGCATCTTGCCGCTGGCCTGGCTGGCATAAGGGAGATTGGTCGCTTCGGTGATCGGCAGGGCGTCCATGTCGGCACGGATGGCGATGCTGCGGCCGCTGCCCTGGCGCAGACGGCCGACGACCCCGAGCCCGCCGACATTGCGCGTCACCTCATAGCCCCAGCTTTCGAGCCGTTCGGCAACGTATGCAGCCGTTTCTTGCTCCTGGAATGAAAGCTCGGGATGCGCGTGCAGGTGCTGGCGGGCCGCTGCAAGCTCGGCGGCCTTGTCGGCGAAGTCGGAAATGTCGGCGAACTGGTTGGAGGTCTTTGGCATGGGAGGTCCTTTGCCGGCCGAGCAGGTGCCGCGCCGGTTTTGCTTTTAGATGAAACGACTCAGGAAAGCCCGCGTGCGCGGGTGCCTGGGTTTAGCGAGAACCTCGTCCGGAGGCCCGGCCTCGATCACATTACCGTCGTCCATGAACACCACCCGATCCGCTGCTTCGCGGGCGAAGCCGATCTCATGCGTGACCACGATCATGGTCAAGCCCTGCCTGGCGAGATCGCGCATGGTGGCGAGCACCTCGCCGACCAGCTCCGGATCGAGCGCCGACGTCGGCTCGTCGAAGAGCATCAATTTCGGGCGGATGGCGAGCGCACGGGCGATGGCGACGCGCTGCTGCTGGCCGCCTGAAAGCTGGCGCGGATAAGCGTCGATCTTGTCGGCAAGACCGACACGGGTCAGCAGTTCGCGGGCGTAGCCGATCGCCTCCTTGCGGTTCTCCCGGTGAACGCCGACCGGAGCCTCGATGACGTTCTGCAGCGTCGTCATGTGCGGATAGAGATTGAACTGCTGGAACACCATGCCGATCTTGCGCCGCTGCGCGGCGATCGCGCGGTCGGAAAGCTTGTCGAGGCGGCCGTCGTGCAACCGGTAACCGATCTGCTCGCCGTCCACCTCGATCGACCCTTGGTCGATCGCCTCGAGATGATTGATGCATCGCAGGAAGGTCGACTTTCCGGAGCCGGACGGTCCGAGAATGACCACCACCTCGCCAGGCGCGACGTCCAGATCAATGCCCTTCAGCACCTCGAGCGGGCCGAAGGCCTTGTGAACGTTGCGCGCCCGGACCAGGGGCGTGTCATGCGCGCTCATTGGCGGCCTCCAGGGTGGCGGTCGCCGTCTTCTCGCGCGCGCCGCGGTCGCCGCGGCTGTAGTGGCGTTCGATCGCGCCTTGCGCGACATTGAGGACCGAGGTGATCAGCAGGTACCACAGCACTGCAACCATCAGCAGCGGAATGATTTCGAAGGTGCGGTTGTAGATCGACTGCACCGAGTAGAGCAGGTCGGCCATGGCGATGACGCTGACAAGAGACGTCGCCTTGATCATGCTGATCAGCTGATTGCCGGTCGGCGGCACGATCGACCGCATCGCCTGCGGGATGATGATGCGCCGCAAGGACCGCGCGCGGGTCATGCCGAAGGCTTCAGCCGTTTCGGCCTGTCCCTTGTCCACCGACAGCAGCCCGCCACGGATGATCTCGGCCATGTAGGCGGCCTCGTTCAGCGCCAGACCAAGAACGGCGGCCGTCAAAGGCGTGATCAGGTCGTTGGTGTTCCAACTGGCGAAGCCAATGGAAATGCGCGGAAACAGCGTCGAAAGGTTGTACCACAGGATCAATTGCACCAGCAGCGGCGTTCCCCGGAAGAACCAGATGAACAGGCCGGAGAGAAGGGATGCCAGCCTGTCGTTCGACATGCGCGCGATGGCGAGCAGCAGGCCGAGCACGATACCCAGGATCATCGCCACGACCGTCAGGCCGAGCGTTACGGAAAGCCCCTGCATGACCGTCGGATCGAAGAAATACTGGGCGACGACCGGCCAGCCGAAATTCGGGTTGACTGCAACGATATAGGCGAAGCCGGCTGCCACGGCGACGGTGAACGCCCAGAGCGCCAGCCGGACGAGCGGAAACGGCCGGTGGGCTCGTTTGACGTCGCGCAGCGCGTCGTCGGGACGTCGCGGCAGCCCGGCCGCGTAGGCAGCGGTGGCGTCGGTCATGGCAGCCTCTACTGGCCCTGGTTGATGCCTGGCGCATCGATCATGTTCTTCTCGAGACCCCACTTCTTCATGACCGCGGCGTAGGTGCCGTTCTTCATCAGTATCTTGAACGCGTCGAGCAGCACGCCGCCCAGCGGCGAGCCCTTCTTGACGACGGCGCCTTGATAGATGTCCTTGAAGCCGTTGGCCTGGCCGACCCCGGCGAGTTCCAGCTGGCCCTTCGCCTGCTCGACGAAATAGGTCAGCGGCGCCTGCGAGGAGAAGAATGCGTCGGAGCGTTTCGACCGGACGGCCAGTATCGAGCTCGGCTGGTCGGTGAAGGATTGCACCTCGACGGCCGGCTTGCCCCCCTCGGTGCATTTCTGCGCCTGCTGCTTGATGACCTTTTCGGCCGAGCCACCCGACATGACGGCGATGCGCTTGCCGCACGCGGTGTCGAGCGAGGTGATGCCTTGCGGGTTGCCCTTCTCGACGGCGAAGACGACGTATTCGCGCACCCAGTCGATGAAGTCGTTGGATTTCTGCCGGTCGGGATAGTCGCCGACAGGCCCCATCGCGAACTGATAACGGCCGGCATTGATGCCGCTCAGCAAAGCCGGCAGGCCGGCGACCGAGGCATGATCGATCTCGACACCGAGCAGCTGGCCGATGGCGTCGGAAATGTCCCTGGTCGCCCCCGACAGTTCGGTGCCGGTGACGATCTCATAGGGCGGGAATGAGCCGTTGTTGACGGCTGTGATCTTTCCCGCCGCGCGGATCTCTTCCGGCAGCCGGGCCCGCAAATCCTCGTTCACCGATTGCTTCTGGATATCCTGGGCAAAGCTGGCCTGCGCCAGCATGGTGACGAGCGAGGCGAATATGAAGCTGATTGTCCTCATGGCATTCTCCTTCGTGTTCTTCGTTGTGCGTTGTCAGGCTGCGGTGGCCCGCGATATGGCCTCGAAAGGAAACAAGGCTTCGGCGGAAATCGGTTCCGCCAGAATGCCCTGGGCATGGAGCTCGGTGACGAAATCCTCGATCATGCGCCGGTTGGCCGGCAGGCCGCTGGCGTTCCAGGAGGCAGGCAGGTCGCGCCCCGCATGAAGCAGCTCCTCGAGGATCCAGGGCGAGGTATCGGCATATTTTCGGCGCTTTGCCGTCCAGACGCGCTGGCTTTCGTTGATCAGCCTGGCGAGTTCCTGCGGCAGCCAGGGGTGCTCCCTGACTAGGGCGGCCTTGACAGCGACCAGATGCATGCCCGGGACATAACCGACGTCGGCGAAATAGGCGCGTTCGGCCGCGCGAAAATCGCGCAGCACTTGCCGGAAGCCGGAAGCCGGGCCGAAAAAGCCGTCCGGCATGAAGGGCGTGAAAACGGCGTCGAGCTCGCCTTGCGCCAGCAGCTCCATCATCGGGCGCTCGCCTGGTGCTGCTTCGATGCGCCCCGGCCTGCCGAATCCGTCGAGGCGGTCGGCGATCGGGTGCCCCGATGTCAGCCTGCCGGCGAACCAATAGGCATCCTCGACGCCGACGCCTTCCCGGCGAAGTGCTGCGCGCGTCCATGTGTTGCCGGAATCGCGCCAGCCGGTCACGCCGATGCGTTTGCCGGCAAGGTCGGAAAGCCGTTCCAGCGGGCTGGCCTCGACCGTTATGATGCAGCGATGGCGAAAGCCGCGCATGATGAAGCACGGTATTCCAACCATCGTATCGACGCCCGAAGCCATGGCCGACACATAACGGCTGAACGAGACCTCCGCCGCATCGTAGTTCGGATCGGTGCCGAGATCCGGAATGAGCGTGGCGACGCGGTCAACCTTCACCGACAAGCGGCTCGAAGTGACGTCACCCAGCACCAAAGGGGTGAGATAGTCCCAATCGCGGGTGGCTATAGTGATGGAGACGGGCATCGGCATGAACTTCAACGCTATGTTTGACCGGCGATTGGTAAATGTTTATTTTTGACCGATCAAATGTTATTATGTTATTGAACATTAGCTTTAATGATCGCGGGTGCTGATGGATTTCGATGCAGGATGGTTCGCTGAACGCCTTGGCGACCGCACGATGCGCGGCATCGCGCGCGAGACCAGTGCGCTAATCAGAAGCGGCGCGCTGCCTGTCGGCGCAAAGCTTCCGCCGGTGCGCGATCTGGCCTATGTGCTTGGCGTCAGCCCGGCGACGGTCTCGCAGGCGTGGAGCGAGTTGCGGCGCTACAAGATCATCGGCGGCCGCGGACGCAACGGCACCTGGATCATGGGCAACCGCTTTGCCGCCCGGCCCGAGCGCCACATGAGCGGCGGCAATTACGGACAGGATGTTCTGAACCTGGCGATCGCGGAGCCCGATGTGAGGCTCTTGCCGCCGCTCGACATCGCGCTGGCGCATGGCGCGCGCGCCGAAAAGCTCAACAGCTACGAGCGGGTGCGCATCCTGCCCGAGCTGGAAGCCGCAGTGCGCCCGTCATGGCCGTACGATCCCGGCGCGTTCCTGGCCACCAATGGCGGTTACAACGCCATCTACACCCTGCTGCATGCGCTGGTCCCGCCGGGGGCGCCGGTGGCTATCGAGAACCCTACGGCGCTTCGCCTGCTCGACATCCTCGAGGATCTCGACGTGCCGATCATCCCGGTAGACTGCGACAGCGACGGTCCCTTGCCGGATGCACTTGCCAACGCTCTGCGGCAGCGGCCCGTCGCGTTCCTGTTCCAGCCGCGCGTCCATTCGGTTACCGGCGCCTGCATGTCGTCGGCGCGGCTGGAAGTCATCGGCGACCTGCTCGCCGGCACCGACGTGCTGATTGTCGAAGATGACGGCGTCGGCGATATTGCCTCGGCGCCGCGCATTTCGCTTGGCCGGCGTTTTCCCGATCGCGTCGTCCATATCCTGTCCTATTCCAAGACCCACGGCCCGGATCTGCGGCTCGCCGTGCTGTCTGGATCGGCGACGATCGTCGAGCAGATCCAGTCCTACCGCAGCTTCAGCTCGGGATGGACCAGCCGCATCCTGCAGGCAGCCACCGCCTGGCTGCTGCAAGACCCGGCCACGGCCGCCCTGGTGGAGCAGGCGAAGGAGGTATACCGCGGCCGTCGCGAACGGCTCGCCGGCGAACTGGCCAAACGCAATGTCGATATCGACGCCGGACACGGTCTCAGCGTCCTCATTCCGGTTGCTTCGGAACCTTACGCGATGGTCACGCTGGCCGCCCACGGCATCGCGGTCCATGCCGGAGCGAAGTTTTCGACGGGAAAAACGAACGCTGTCCGCGTCGCGACCAGCATTCTGGACGAGGAGCACCTCGAGCACGTCGCAAATTCCCTGGCGCTGGCAGCCGATCCGGCGCGGGAGGTTAGCTAAAGGGTCAGCTACTCCGACGGATAGTTGGCGACTGGCCATATACAGACCCTGTCTTCTTTCGCGTTCAACTGCCGCTGGCCGGTCCCGAGATCATGCTCGGCGTCAACCAGTCCATCATGGTGGCGCTGGCGATGATCATAATATCTCCCTGATCCACCGTTCACCGAGAGGAGATTGCAGGTCGAGGTGAGCCGTTTCCACGGCCCGCGTTGGAGGTTTCCACGCTGACGCACACGCCTGCTTCCATACCGCTGGCCGATGACAGCTTCGAAGAGGTCCTTCGAGGTCAGAAACATGTCGAATCGTCAGGTATCACCAACTGGAGGCAGGGAGGTTCGGGACGGCGCAATACGGCTGCGCGGCCTGTTGGCTGCGGCCGGTGCCACAACCGCCATGGCGTTCGGATTTGGCAGCCTGGCGCTGACATCCGTCTTCATCAGACCGCTTGAGGCGGAGTTTGGCTGGTCGCGAGCCGACATCAGCCTTGCCTACACGTTATCAAGCGTCGGCATGGCGTTGGGCGGGCTGTTCTGGGGCCGGCTGTCGGACCGCCTGAATGTCAAAAGCCTGCTATTCATCGGCTCAGCTGGCATGGTGATCGCGCTCGCCGCGCTTTCCTCCGCCAATTCGCTCTGGCAGATCTATGCGGCCAACTTCGCTTTGGGCGGGCTAGGCTTTGCCTGTCTGTACGCGCCGGTACTTGCAGTGACCGGACTCTGGTTCGACCGCCGCCGCGGCGTGGCGGTGGGGATCGTCACAGCAGGCGGAGCCCTGGGCCAGGGCATAATGCCCTACGCCGCGAATGCCTTGATTGACGGCGTCGGTTGGCGCCTCGCATACGCGATCATGGCGGCGGCGACGATGGCTGCGCTGGCGATCTTCATGCCGGCGGTTCAGGCGCCGCCCGTCGGTGAGGTCCTTCCCGCGCCGGTGCGTTTTTCAGCAAAGCCAGGGTTCCAAAGTGGCCGCCTTTCCCCGGTGACGCTGCTATCTGCCGCAGCCTTCCTCTGCTGCGCCTGCATGGGCGTCCCGCTGATGCACCTCACGAGCTTCGTCACGGCTGTGTGCGGGTCTTCGGATGTCGGATCGCTCAGCCTGCTGACCGCCATGCTGTTCGGCGCCGTCGGGCGGATCGCGTTCGGGCTCCTCGCCGACCGGGCAAGCAATCTTGCCGCCTATGCCCTGGCGTCGTTTATTCAGACGGCATGCGTTGCGATTTTTCCCGCGCTGGACCAGCAGCTGAGCCTGCTGGCGCTGTCGGCGGTTTTCGGCTTCGGCTTCGCCGGAAACATGACGTGCCTGATCCTTTGCGTGCGCCAGTTTGCGCCAGCCGAACGCTTTGGCCAGTCACTCGGCATCGTCATGCTGATCGCCTGGCTGGGCATGGGCGTGGCCGGCTATTTCGGCGGTTTCGTCTATGACAGCTTCGGCAGCTATGGGCCCGCTTTCCTGGTGGCATCTGTCGCAGGCGCGGCCAATCTCGTGGTTCTGGGCGTATTGGCGGCATCATCCGGCGCGAGAGCGCAGGTCCCATGCGGCCGCCTTCCGGACCCTGCGATGAGGCGCTGATTCAAACGTCGAAATCCATTTTAATTCCACGTTGGTTCGAACGCTGCAAACCACGGCCTTCCTGCCAACCTCAGAGATCGAAGAGGGCAGAGCACCGTCATCACCAGGCAAGGACAGCTGAGATGAGCAGTATCTACGACAGCATTCTCGACACGATCGGCGACACGCCGGTCGTCCGCCTTTCCCGCATCAACAATGGTGCCGCTTCGCTCTATGCCAAGATCGAGGCGTTCAATCCTGGCGGCTCGGTCAAGGACCGTCTTGCCGCAGCGATCATCGAAGAAGCGGAGAGTTCGGGTGCACTTCGGCCTGGCCAGACGGTGATCGAGGCGACGAGCGGCAACACGGGCATCGGACTTGCCATGGTTTGCGCGCGGAAAGGCTATCCTCTCGTCATCGTAATGCCGGAGAACGCCAGCCTCGAACGCCGCAAGCTGATGCGTTTCTTCGGTGCCAAGGTCGTGTTGACCCCTGCTGTCGAGCGCGGCAGCGGCATGCTCGCCAAGGCGTTCGAGCTGGCCGGAGCGCACGGCTGGTTCCTCTGCCGGCAATTCGAGACGCCCGTCAACGCCGATGTCCATGCCCGCACGACAGCGCTCGAAATCCTCGCAGCGTTCCAGGACCGTCCACTCGATTACTGGGTCACCGGCACCGGGACCGGCGGAACGCTGGCCGGAGTGGCGCGAGTACTCAAGCGCGAGCGCCCGGAAACGCGGATCATCGTCTGCGAGCCCGACAATTCGGCGCTGCTGTCGAGTGGCATTCCCCAAGCTTTCGACGAACACGGACTGCCCACTCGGGCGCACACTCGCTTCCGGCCACACCCGATGCAGGGCTGGAGCCCTGATTTCATTCCGCTGATCGTCGGCAACGCGATGGCTGACGGTCTTGTGGACGAAATCTTGCCCGTTTCAGGCGCCAGCGCTTTGGAAGCTGCGCGCCGGCTTGCGACGGAAGAAGGAATACTGGCGGGGATCTCTGGCGGGGCTACCTTGAGCGGCGCACTGGAAATCGCTGGACGCGTCGGACCGGACCGGAACGTGCTCTGTATGTTGCCTGACACGGGCGAGCGGTATCTCAGCACGATTCTGTTCGATCACATCAGCGAGGAAATGTCGCCCGCCGAAGAGGCGATCTCTCGCTCCACACTCGGCTACCGCTTCGACCGGCCGCCGTCCTTCGCCCTTTCATCGGCGCCCGTGAACGAAATCCAAATCGATCAGTCGGCGCATGCGTTTGTCGATGAGGCGATCTATGATCCGGAGCATCCGGTGGTCATATTCGCCCTGACATGGTGCGAATTCTGCTGGACGGTAAGAAAGCTTTTCGACCGTGCCGGAATCGCCTACAGGTCCATCGACATCGATGCTCCGGAATTCCAGAAGAACGGCCGGGACGGGGAAATCCGCAAGGCTCTGAGGGCCCGGATCGGTTCGCCTACAATTCCGCAGGTCTTTGTCGGCGGCGAGCATATCGGTGGTTGCATGGATACGCTTGCGGCCTGGCGGGACGGCACGCTCGCCGCCCGGCTGGAGTTCGTTGGCGCAAACTACACGCCCGGCGCATGCGCAAATCCCGAGAGCCTGCTGCCCCGATGGGTGCGCGCGGCAGCGTGAGACCCTGCCTCCGGGCCTTTCAGAGTGCGGTCGCCACCATCAAAGCGAGCCGGAACGGGCGTGATCCCGTTCCGGCTCGGCATTCATGTGGACTTGTCCGTGTCGGCCTTCCCACGAAGGGAAGGCAAATCAGAGCGCAGGCGGAAACCTCACGCTTTCGGAAACGAACGCTTTCGGCAGCGGCACGGACTTGATACAATCCATGGCTAATTTAGCAGCGACTGGGATTGGCAAAGTGTCGCTCGAAATTCGCGTTCTCGGAGATCTGACCGTCCTTCGCCTTGGCGAGGTCGTTTCCTTGCCGCCTTCGAAAAAGACGCGGGCTCTACTGGCCTATCTTGCGCTCGTAGAGCGCCCGCAGCGGCGCGAGCGCCTTTGCGAGATGTTCTGGGAGGTACCGGACGATCCTCGCGGCGCCCTGCGCTGGAGTCTCTCGAAGATCCGACAGGTCGTCGACCTCGGGAACGGCGAGATCCTGCAAGCCGACCGCAACGCAGTTCGCCTGAACACCAGCGAAGTCGTGCTGGACATCGCGCCGCTCCGGGGCCTCGGCGGTCGTGACATAGAGGCTCTCGGACCGGAGAAACTGGAGGCCCTCGCCGGAGCGTTCCGCGGCCGTTTCCTGGATGATCTTTCACTGCCGCGCTGTCCGGAATTCGAAGCCTGGCGCATTGCGACCGCCGACGAACTGCACGTGACGCATCTGCGCATCCTTCGGGTGCTCGTCGACCGGCTTGAGCCGGCGCGGGCACTTCCGTACGCGCATGTCCTGGACGGGTTGGAGCCTGGGGACGAGGCTCTTCGAGCGGACATCCGCCGGCTGAGCGAGGCAGCACGGCAATCCGCCATGGTCCAGAGCCGCGCTTCGAGTAGCGACATCGGGGTCGCTCCCGCCGATGAGAACGTCCCTCCGACGCGTGTTTTGCCTGCGTCGGAGATACAGCTTGCCTCTCCGCCGGAGCGAATCCTTGCGCAGGAGATTCGCCGGTGCACGACGCCCGACGGCGCGCGCTTGGCCTATTCCTTGAGTGGTCAAGGCCCCCCTTTGGTAAGGGCCGCCCACTGGATGTCCCATCTCGAGCTCGAATGGGACAGTCCGGTGTGGAAGCATTGGATCGAGGGCCTCTCCGCGCACTACCAGCTGATACGTTACGACCAGCGCGGCAACGGCCTGTCGGACCGGTATCCCGCCGACCTGTCCTTCGAGGCCATGGTTGCCGACCTGGAGAGCATCATCGATGCCGCTGGTCTGCGCCGCGTTTCCCTGCTTGGCATTTCCCAGGGGTGCGCCGTTTCGATAGCCTATGCCGTCCGGCATCCAGAGCGTGTGGCGGGGATGGTGCTGTATGGCGGATTCACCAAAGGTTGGCGCAAACGGGGCAATCAGCGCGAAATAGCACGCCGCGAAGCGATGGGAGCGCTGATTCAGGAAGGCTGGGGCCAAGACGACCCGGTGTTCCGGCAAATGTTCACCTCCCTCTTCATTCCGGAAGCAACGCCGGAACAGAGGAATTGGTATAACGAGTTGCAACGCAATACCGTCTCGCCGGAGATTGCCCATCGCATCTTCGAGGAAGGCGCCGTCATTGACGTTGACGAGCTGTTACCGCGGGTCCGCGTCCCGACCCTGGTGATGCATGCTACGGGAGACGCGGTCATTCCGTTCGATCATGGCCAGGCGATGGCTGGGAAAATCCCCGGCGCGCGTTTCGTTGCGCTAGACAGCGTCAACCACGTGCTGCTTGGCCACGAACCGGCATTCGCGACCTTCGTCGACGAAACGCGTCGTTTCCTTGCCGACCCCGAACAGACGCAGCAACTGGCAGGCCCTCCGGCGTCCTTGGGAATCAACCGCTCTCGGCAATACATAACAGTGCTGGCCGCGGAAGTGGTCAGTCCCATGCATCTCCTCGAAACGGAGGATCCGGAAGTGGCGATCCGCGAATTCCAGCCCGTCGAGGATCGGGTGATAGACGTCGTGGAGAGCCATGGCGGCGTCGTCACGTCGGCTGCTGACGGGACAATCACCGCAGCATTCGGCCTCGCTCGCGCCACCGAGGATCACGCTTATCTTGCATGCCGCGCCGCGCTTGCGGCCAAGCTGGCAGTGGAGGAGCTTTCCCAGGGCGGGATCCAGTTGAGGGCCGGAATAGACACCGGCGAGGTGATCGTGCGGCAGCAATGGACGACCAAAGCCAGCAAGGTTGAACTGGCCGGAGCCGCGCCGCGTGCGGCCAACCGGCTGATGCGTGCCTTGCACCGTGCGACGATCGCCGCGACAGGCCGGGCGCGCGCAGCCGCCGGGGGCTATGTGCAGATGCACCGCTTAGCGCATTCGGAGCATCCGCAACTTGGCCACGAGGAACGCATTTACGAGCTGTTGGGCGAAAATCACGCTTTGTCGCGCTGGCACCTGAGGGCCAATCGCGGCCTCACCGGACTGGTGGCGCGCGAGCTCGAGCTGAAAATCCTTCTTGCAACCTGGCGCCGGGTCAGGGAGGGCCACGGCCAGGTCGCCGGGATCGTCGCCGACGCCGGCATGGGCAAGTCGAGGCTTGCCCATGAATTTCTCTCCCTCGACGAGGTGGCCGGTTTTACTGTGCTTGAATGTGGCGGTCTGGAGTTTGATTCATCAGTTACTCTGGGTGCTGTAAAGAAGCTGCTGCTCTCGGCTTGTGGCATTCGTGGCGAAGACGGCTTGGCGGAAGCCCAGCGCCTGTTTGCATTCAAACGGGCTGAACTGGACCTGGATCCAAGTCATACGGCGCCGCTTTCCTTCCTCGCGGACCTGCCGGTCGACGATTCTTCCTGGTGGCATCTCGATGCGCGGGAGCGGACCTCACGGGTATCCGAGGCGATGAGCGCATTTCTCGTTGCCTTGAGCCGGGCCTCGCCCGTAGCCGTGCTTATCGAGGATCTGCACTGGATCGATGCCGAGAGCGAGGCCGTAATGAACAGGCTGGTCGAGGTCATGGGCGCCAACCGTATCATGCTGCTCGCCACCTACAGGCCGCAGTACCGACACGAATGGAACCGCCGCGGCTATTTCCAGCAGATAAGGTTGGAGCGGTTCGCGCGGGACGAAATGGAGCAGTTCCTCACCGAATTGCTGGGATCCGATCCCAGCTTGGGGGAACTGCGGCAATCGCTTGCCGAGCGGGCCGAGGGCACGCCGCTATTCCTGGAAGAAATGGTGCGCGGATTGGTTGCGGACGGTGCACTTGCCGGCCAGTCCGGCCGCTACGAGCTCAAGAGGCCAGTGGATTCCATCACCATCCCGTCGACAGTTCAATCGCTCATCGCCGCACGTATCCAGCAGCTGGGTGACTCGGAAAGGCAGGCACTCCAACTCGCTTCGGTTATCGGCAAGAATGTTCCGTATCCCCTGCTGAGGGCGCTCTCGCCGCTCTCGGAGGCGGAGCTGGGGGTATGCCTGGCCAAACTGCAGAGTTTGGAATTCCTGTTCGAGGTCCAGAGCTATCCTCACGTGGAGTATACGTTCAAGCACGCGTTGACGCTCAAGGTGACCTACGAATCTCTCCTGGCGGAGGACCGAAAAAGGCTGCATCGGGCTGCATTGGTTGCGATGGACAGACTCTATGCCGGATCGCTGAACCACCACATCGAGGAACTGGCCGAACACGCGCTTCGTGCCGAGGCTTGGGAACCGGCCGCGGATTATCTGCTGCAAGCGGCGGGCCGGGCCGAGGAACGCTCGGCCTATTCCGCCGCGGTCCAGTTCCTCGAAAACGCCCGCAAAGCAGTCGCCGCGCTGCCCCGAAATCCGAAAACCCTCGCCCAGGCGATCAACCTGCGGGTGCGGATGCGGCCCGCCTACGGCGCCCTGGGTGCCTATCGGAAGGCGCTGCCGCAGCTATTGGAAGCGCGCGAACTGGCCATGGAACTGGGCGATCCGCAACTCATCTCCGACGTGTTGCTCCACTTGAGCTATCTCAACAGCTCCCACGGCCGCTACGAGGAGGCGCTGGAACCGGCCGACACACTCAAGCGCGGCGCGACGGCAAATGGCGTGCAGCGCTGCATAAGCGAGTCGGACCTGGCCGCCTCACAGGCGCTTCTGATCCGCAGCGAGGCGCGGCAGGTGCTGGAGCGGCTTGTTCCGCATGAGGAGAGGTTCACCAAAGCTTGGCGTCTGGAGCGTTTCGGACAGCTCGGTGCGCGTGCGGTTTGGTACCTGGGGCACCGCGCGCAGGCGGAAGCACGCCTTGGCCGGTTCGATGATGCGGAACGTTCGCTTGCCGAACTGCAGAAGGTCGCCGCCGAAGTGGCGCGCCCGATCGATAGCTGCGCGGCCGCCTATTTCACCGGTGTGGTGGGCGTCCTGCGCGGCCCCGAGCCGGCGCTTGTCGAGGCGCTGCAATTGTGGTCCTCCGAAGCCGCTACCAGCGCATCTATCCTACTCCGGCCATGGCTGTTGACCGTGCTCGGGCATGCGGAATTCCTGCTCGGCCGCAACCACGACGCGGGCGCCACCTTGGAAATGGCGGTGACCGAGGCTGAGCGGCTCGATCTTGCCCAGTTCGAATGTCACGCGCGCGCGGTGCTCGCATGCGTGCGTGCGCGCCTGTATGAGCCGGAAGCTGCGGCCAATCTCGGCCATGCGCTCGAGCTTGCGCGGGGACGCGGCGATCCGTGGAGCGAGATCATCGTACTGCGCGGCCTTGCCGAGCTGAAGCCTTCCAGATCGGCCATTGGCTGGCTCGAACAGGCCTGCAATCTTGCCAGGCGGGTTGAATTGCGGCCGGAGCTTGCCCGCTCCTTGCTAGCTCTCGGGCTCGCGAAGCGGCGCGGCAAGATTGCTGGCGCGGATGCAACTCTCGCGCAAGCGGCCAAGCTCTACACAGAAATGCAGATGCGGGAGGATTTCTCCGGCATGGAGGAGCCGACCGGAAGTGTCCTGCCCGATCGCGTTCCCATGGCGGTTACGGCTTGATCCCTCCGCATCCAGGGATCTGCTTCGAAGGTTTGCGCTGCCTGTAGGGCAAGCAAGCCGCGGTCACGCAGCTCGCGACCCCGCGGTGTCATGGAACGATATCTGCCGGACCAAACGATCCGCCACCACGTCTGCGTGGGTCAGCGGTCCCATATGTCCGGCGCCAGGAACAATCGCCCCGATTGCGGCCGGAACGCGGGAAACGAGTTCGCGGGCGATGAGCCGCGTCGGAACTGGTGCAAATTCGCCGCGCAATACCAAGACCGGAAAGCCAAATCGGGCATATTCGCTTGCTGGCGTCGATTCATGGATCAATGCGTGGAAGTCCAGGCTGGCCTTCGGCAGAAACCGCACGAGTGCAGCCTGAAGTTCCGGCTTCATCGCGGCGAAGATGCCGGCCCCACCCCAGTAGTCGATGAAATGAGCTGTCGCGGTCAGGTAACTGCCGTTGATCAGGCCGTCATGGACGGTGCCTGCGATCGCCAAGACTTCGCCGAGCGCCTCGTGGCCCTCACAGTCCAGCTCGCGCAGCAGGTGAAAGGCAGACGGCTCATAAAGGGAGAGGCTGGCCAGCCGGTCTGGACGCATCGCCGCTATATGCGGGGCCAATCCACCACCATAGGAATGGCCAACAAGATGCACAGGCCCGTCATGGTGGTCGATCATCTCCAGGATACCGGCGGCTTCGTGGGTCAGATGGAAAGCGCCGGCACCAGTCCAGGTGCCGCCGCCCGGCGCCCCGATCAGATCGGGTGCGATGAGCCGGTAGCTGTCATCGAGCCGCTCCGCCAGGCTGCGCCATTGCCGTCCGCTGCCGCCTGAGCAGTGCAGGGCGATGACAAGCGGTGCCTGACACGCCCTATGCGTGACGTGGGACGTCGATGCGGCAATCATCGAGCCCCGCCCTCCTCCGCCCTCAAAAAACGCGTGCGGCGGCTGGGATCACGCCCGGCAAACGAAGTGATCCAGTTGATCTCGAAGCGGGTGATGCCGATGTCGCGCAAGATGTAGTCCGGCAACTCATAAAGCTGTCTACGGTCCCGTTGGATACGAATGAAACGCCAGACTGCGGCCAACATTGTTCCGCCAGCCCAGCGCAAACCTCGCGTTCTGGTGAGGCACAGGGATGGGTTCACCATTTCACTCATTTTGATTTTCTCCATGGTTGCGGGCGCTGACTACGGCGCCAGTGGAGCCCTTGTCGTTGTCCGCCGTGAGCTTCATCGTTGAAGGCAACGTCGATTTTTGCCGCGCTAGCGTTGTATTCGGCGGTCAGGCCGCTGCTCGGCGGGAGACGTCGAGAAACATTGCCAGGTGAGCCGCCAGCGCCTCCGCATCGCGGCCGACGCCGTCGAGGAAGCTGGAGCTTCGATGGCGCATGAAATTGAGGCCGAGCACGTAGAGTCCCGGATACGCGCAGACGCCGCCATCGTTCAGGATTTCGCCCCGGGCGTCGAACACATCCAGCTTCAGCCATGGGTATTCCCGGCGATAGCCGGTAGCCCATATGATCGTCTGGATACCCTGGTCGATGAGATCGATTTCGGTCGCCTCGGCGCTCAGGATCAGGCTCGGAATGGAACCGGGATCGATCGAGTAGAGGCCATCGCCGGCGGCCGCGCGGTCTATATTGGCCAGCACGCGCCTCAGCCTGCGTTCCGCCGCCATGGTCGTTTCGGCGAGATCGCCGTTGAACCGAATGCGTGCATCGCAGGCGGCAGCCGCTCGACCGACAAGACGAATGCCTTGCTCCCGAAGACCGGCAAGGTCGAGCGTCCTGCGCTCGGGTGTGCCTATCAGCTGCAGGGAGGGCTGCCGCCGTGCCGCGGTGAGATCCGGAACTTCAGCGACAGGCTTGGCAAGCATTCCCAGCCGGTCGAGCCACCACAGGATGTCGTGCCCGCGGTAAAGCCTCGGTAGGCGTGTATGACTGCCGACCGACAGGGTCACCGGGCGTCCGGAGCGATTGATCTCCTCCGCAAGTTGTATGCCGGTCGCCGAGGCCCCGGCCACGAGAACGCCACCCTGGGGCAGGTGCTGAGGATTGCGATAGTCCCGCGGCACGACCTGCCTGATCCGGGAGGAGATCTGCTTTGCTAGTGGCGGAATGCGTGGCCGGTCGCTGTATCCGGTCGCGACCACGACCGCACGCACGCTCCATTGGCCGCGATCGGTCAGCAGCCGGAAGCCTCCGTCGACCCTTTCGGTCGAAAGCACCTCCACACCGTCCTCCACCGGTGCGGTGATCGAGCACGCGTAATCCTCTAGGAACCCCACCGTCTCGGCCATTGTCATGAAGCCGTCGGGATTGGCTCCGCGATAACCGCCGCCGGGCAGGCGTGTCATCCAGTTGGGCGTCAGCAGGCGCAGCGAATCCCACCGTTCGCTGCGCCAGCGCTCCGCGATGCGGCCGCGCTCCAGCACGACGTGGTAGACCCCGCGCTCGGACAGGCACCGGCTCATGGCTAAACCCGCCTGTCCGGCGCCGATAACGGCCACGTCTGTGCGTCGCATGGAATTCGCGCCTTGTAAGCAGGGGTACGAGATCGCCGGCGCCATTCTTTTACGGGACGAGGCCGGCGATATTGCTCTTCCGAACTGGAGATCAGCCCTTCACGGCAACCGAGACCGGCACGCCGTTGGTCAGCACGTCGAACACCGCGGAACGGGCGCGCGACTGCATTACGATTTCCTCGAGCTTCTCAGCCGAAGCATCGCCCTTGATCTTGAAGGAGATACGGATGCCCTGGTAGCCGTTGCGGACTTCGTTAGAGATGCCGAGGATGCCGCGAAGGTCGATGTCGCCTTCGACGGTCGATTCCACCTCATGCAGCGTCACGCCGCGCGCGGCCGCGATGTTCGCGATGCCGGCGGTGAGGCAGGAAGCAAGCGCGTGGAGTAGGTATTCGACCGGCGTCGGGCCGTTGTCTTCGCCGCACAGGACCGCCGGATGATCGCTGTCGGCCTGGTATGCCGTCACATGCGGCTGCTCGGCGCCAGCGCCGAAGAAGTTGGCCATCGTGCTGCGGCTGTGCGTGCCGGTGATCCAGCGGCTCTTGGCCCGGAACTGGAACTTGGCAAGCTCCGGCTGGCCCGCGACGGCATTGATGGTGGCCAGAAGGGTGGGCGTATTGACGCCGTTCCTCGGCTCCCGCGACGCCTTCTTAACGGAAGCCTTTTCCATGACCATTGTATCGTCCTGCATGTCATTCACTCCTGGGTTCGGATGTTGCGCGACCGGGATCGCCCCGGACGGCTAAACCTCGGCCGGCAGCGTTTGACGTGCAGTGGGAACAACAGTGGGAAAACGAGAGGTTTTTTTGCGTCAACCAGTCGTGAACAGCGCCAGATCCGCAATCAGCGAAACGGCGGGCCTTCAAACGCTTTGCTTCCTCGCGCGGTGCGATCTCCCGTAAGCGCCGAGAACGCTTCGCAACCGAAACCACAGGAGATCAGACCATGTCTCGTTCATTTGGAAAGGATACCCGCCCGTCCTCAACCGACTGGGCTGTCATAGCTCGCGGGCCAAGCAAGGCCGAGGTGCTCGCCCATATCGCGAAGATTCACACATACGCGAGCACCCTAAATCGGCCCGGCCGCGAGAAAACCACATGAGGCTTGTTGCGGCGGGAGTGCCGATCGGCCCCCGTCGACAACACTTGTCGGGATAATGTTTTCGGTCGACGTCCAGCTGGCCGCACACGGCATCGCGGTCCATGCCGGGGCGAAGTTTTCGACCGGAAAGACCAGCGCCGTGCGCGTCGCGACCAGCATCCTGAGCGAGGAGCACCTCGAGCACGTCGCAAATTCCCTGGCGCTGGCAGCCGACCCGGCGCGGGAAGTTAACTGAGGCAAGTCAATCGCCGTTCGGACTGCTTACTCCGCCGCCACGCCCTTCACCTCGAGATAGCTTTCCATTGAATCGTCCATCGCCTGCAGCCAGGGCGTATGGTGCAGCGGCGCCATCGTGCCGGTCATCAGCGAGCGGTAGGCGTGGTCGCGGAAGCCCATAATGTCTTCCGCCTTGTGGTGCTCCCACTCCATGAAGGTCTGATTGACAGCCTCGACATCGAAGCCGGGATAGTCGGTCTGCTCCATCAGCTCCCTGGTGTAGTCGCCCTGGAACCAGATCATCTGCTCGGCGTCTTCAAGTGTTTCTTCACGTGCCCGCCATTTCCGGCCGTGCTCGGCCATTGCTTCGGCCGAGGGCAGCTTGATGCGGCCCATGATGACGTCGCGGGCGAACCAGGCCTGCGCGTCGAACATGTTGAAGGTGTAGAACTGGTCCTGCATGCCGATATAGGACAGCTTCGGGTTTTTCTCCCAGACGACGCCCTCGTAGAGCCCGTCCGGCCACATACGGTTGGCGGTCTTCAGCTTCAAATCCTCGGTGAGGAACGGGAAGGAGTGGAGATAGCCGGTGCACAGGATGATGGCGTCGACGTCTTTGGTGCTGCCGTCCTTGAAATGCGCGGTCTTGCCGACGACCTTCTGCAGCAGCGGCACTTCCTTCCAATTGTCCGGCCATTTGAAGCCCATCGGCTTCGAGCGGTAGCTGGAGGTGATCGATCTGGCGCCGTATTTGTAGCATTGCGAGCCGATGTCCTCGGCCGAATAGGAGCGGCCGATGATCAAGATGTCCTTGCCCTTGAATTCCATCGCGTCGCGGAAATCGTGGCTGTGCAGGATACGGCCGTTGAAGGTCGAAAAGCCCTCGAAATAGGGAACGTTGGGCACGGAGAAATGCCCCGAAGCGACGACGACATTGTCGAACTCTTCCGAATAGGTGACGTCGTTGGTGCGGTCATGCGCGGTGACGGTGAATTTTTTTGTTGTTTCGGAGAAGGTGACCATGCGCACCGGGCTGTTGAAGCGCACCCATTGGCGCACGCCGGATTTTTCGACGCGGCCCTTGATGTAGTCCCACAGCACGGCGCGTGGCGGATAGGAGCCGATCGGCCGGCCAAAATGCTCCTCGAAGGTGTAGTCGGCGAATTCCAGGCATTCCTTCGGGCCGTTCGACCAGAGGTAACGGTACATCGAGCCGTGCACCGGGTCGCCGTGCTCGTCGAGGCCGGTGCGCCAGGTGTAGTTCCACAGGCCGCCCCAGTCGGACTGCTTTTCGAAGCAGACGATCTCGGGAATATCGGCGCCCTTGTCGGCGGCCGACTTGAAGGCCCTGAGCTGGGCCATGCCGGACGGCCCGGCTCCGATGACGGCAACACGATCTTTCATTCCGGGCCTCCCGATCTCATTTCCCTAACGAAACAAATTTCACTGACAGGACAGTAATTGCCCCTTCGATGCTGTCAACCGGCCTCATGATGGAAACCTTGTTCATCAAGCCGGATTTCCACGCGACGCAGGACCTCGGGCGAAAATCCGGCTGCGCGCGATTCGACGCGGAGTAGCTTGCCGTGGCAGTTGCGCTTCTATATCGGCACCGAATATGTTCACCGTGAGTGAAATGAATCGGCAACGTCCGGGGTGGCGAAATGGCGAAAAAAGCGACCAGTCTGAAGCATGATGCCGGCACCGCCGGCAAAGCCAAGCCGTCGGCCGCTGCAATCGATCCGCGCAAGATACGCGCGCCGCTCACCCAGAACCCGCATGCCATTCGCGATACTCGCGAAAAAGTGCTGGAAGTCGCGATCGGCCGCGAGGTGCGGGCATTCCGCAAAAAGCTCGGCATCACCGTCGCCGATCTGGCTGCCGCCACCGACATTTCGCTTGGCATGCTGTCGAAGATCGAGAACGGCATCACCTCGCCATCGCTGACCACGTTGCAGGCGCTGTCACGGGCGCTCGGCGTTCCCGTCACCGCCTTCTTCCGCCGTTTCGAGGAGGAGCGCAGCGCCGTCTTCGTCAAGGCCGGCGAAGGGCTCGACGTCGAGCGCCGCGGCACGCGCGCCGGCCACCAGTACAATCTGCTCGGCCATATCGGCTCCAACACCAGCGGCGTCGTCGTGGAACCCTATCTGATCACGCTGACCGAGGATTCCGACGTGTTCCCGACCTTCCAGCACGAAGGCATGGAATTCCTCTATATGCTCGAGGGCGAGGTGGTTTACCGGCACGGCAGCAATCTCTACCCGATGAAGCCCGGTGACAGCCTGTTCTTCGACGCCGATGCGCCGCACGGACCGGAAGTGCTGAGCGTCCTGCCGATGCGCTATCTGTCGATCATCTGCTACCCGCAGAGCGCGGGGTGAGTTGGCCAATCTCCCCCCTCGTGGGGGAGATGTCCGGTAGGACAGAGGGGGGCGCTGTCCCGCCGACTTATCAATCGATCGTGGGTGCGAGCTTAGACTGTTGATAGTCTTTCGCAGGAGGTCGGAAAGGGTTGCGTTCCTTCGCGCCCCCCTCTGCCCTGCCGGGCATCTCCCCCTCTTGGGGGGAGATTGGCAGCTTGACGGGCAGCGCGAACCTCGCAAACAGAACCTCAATCAGGCCCAAAACCCGCTGACGTCGCACTCCCATCATCCAGCTTCGACAGCCATTCGACCAGCGTCGGCCGATAGCGCGTCAGGCCCTTGTAGGTGGCGAGTTCCTCGGGCAGGTCGCGGATGACGCGGTGCAGCCGCCGTGCCCATTTCGGCTGCGTCACCAGCTCGTCCATCTTGATCAGATAGCAGCGGATCGGGAAGACGATCGCATTCGAGCGCGGCAGCCGCCAGAAGCTCTGCAGCTCGACGCGCAGATGAACCTTGTCGCCGACGTTTTCCGGCGTCACCGTGGCGCGGTCCGGACCCCATTTGTGGTAATTTTCCGGGCTGGTATCGAGGCGCGGATTGATGGTCATCGTCCAGTTCAGCCGGCGCGCCGGCTTGCCCTGCTGGATGTTGGTGAGGAATTTCAGCGCCCGGACGAAGATGCCCTTCTCATGCGCCAGCGGCACCGGCGCGTGCCATTCGAAGAAGTTCATGCCGATGTCGAAATCGAGCGACCAGTCGGCCTGGGTGGTGACCATGCCGGCATCCATCCACAGATTGCCGTCGCGCTGGTCGAGGATGCAGAAATCGCCCTGGCTCTGGCGGGTGATGTATTCCATCGGCCCATAGGGCAGCGTCGAGACATCGCCGAAGGTGAAGCTGTCGTCGATGCCGAGCGGCCGGTTGATCCAGCGCCAGCGGTCGCCGTCGCGGATCAGCATGAAATGCTCGGGATAGCCCAGCGCCTGCTGCTCCATCAAAAGCTCGAGCAGATCCCAGCCGGCCAGCGTCATGTGCGGCAGCGACTGGCAGCGCAACGGGTCCTCGGCCAACACCAAAGCGCGGTCCTGCATCTCGGCGACATAGTGCTCGTCGACGTCGATCAGGTTCTCCAGCACGCTGCCCTTCGGCCCGACGACATGCGGCTCGATGTTGACGGCATACATGTAGCTGTCTTCATGGAACGGGAACGGGAACCGCCTGATGTGCTCGGGGCTGTTCCTGAAGGTGAAGTCGTCGCGGAAGGTTTCCTTGCGAAAGGTGATGCCCAAGCTCGCCTCCTATCTTTCCAGCACCAGCGACCTGCCCTCGAAGCGTGAGACGCAGGGCATGATCTTGCAGCCCGAACGGTGGTCTTCCTCGCTCAGCCAGTGGTCGTTGTGGATGAATTTGCCGTCATGCGAAATGACGTTGGTCTCGCACTGGCCGCAGACGCCACCGCGGCAGAGATAGGGCGGATCGACGCCGGCCGCCTCGATCGCCTCGAGCAGGCTCTGCTGCTCGTCGACACGGATTGTCTTGCCGCTGAGCGCCAGCGTCACGTCGAAGGGCGCGCCGGGCTGCGGGGCCGCGAAATGCTCGAAATGCACGGTCTCGGGAGGCCAGCCGAGGGCGGCGGCACGCTCGCGCACCCAGCCGATCATGCCCGACGGGCCGCAGACATAGAGATGCGTGCCGAGCGGCTGCGACGACAGCAGCCGGTCGAGATCGACGCGCTCGTCGCGGTCGTCGTGATAGAGCCTGACCCGGCGGTCGTAGCGCTCTCTCAGCAGGTCGGCATAGGTGCCGAGCGAGGCGGTGCGGCAGGTGTAATGCAGTTCGAAATTGCCGCCTTCCGCCGCCAGCTGCGCGGTCTGCGCCATGAACGGGGTGATGCCGATGCCGCCGGCCAGCATCAGATGCTTCCTGGCGCGCAGATCGAGCGAGAACAGGTTGACGGGATAGCTGACCACCATCTCCGTGCCCGGCCTGACCTGCCTGTGCATGAACAGCGAGCCGCCGCGGCCGGCGTCGTCGCGGCGCACCGAGATGGTGTATTCGCGGGTGTCGAGCGGCGAGCCCATCAGCGAATAGGGATTGAGCCTGGTGCGTTCGCCATCGCGCATCTCGACGACGACATGGGCGCCGCCGGAGAAGGTCGGCAAAAGCTCGCCGTCGCGCCGGCGGAAATGAAAGCGCGTCACCAGCTCGTTGACCGGGACGACATCGCTGACGAGGACATCGAGCTTGGTGGTGCCGGTGCTCATCGAAAGACCTCCTCGATCGGAGGAATTTCGCTGCGGTCCTCGGCATTGATGCAGACGCCCTGGAAGGCGGCGAGCCGCCGCGAATAATGATCGCGCACCAGAAGCAGCAGGCCGCAATGCGAACAGGTCGCCGGCTGCGTCGTCACGTTCTCGGTGATGCCCTTGCAGTGGACGCATTGCATGCGGCGCGCCAGCGAGCCGCGATGCTCGGTCTGGATCGAGGTGTGGTCGATGCCGGCTTCGAGCGCCGCCTGCATGGCCTGTCCGATCAGCCCTTCGGTGCCGGCAAGGTAGAGCCTGAGGCCCATATGCGCGTTGGCCAGCGTCTGCTTCAGCCGCGGCAGGGCGCTGGCGAAGGAATGGCCGAGGTAGAACTGCGCCGGCTTCAGGGCTTCGAGCGCATCGGCGTATTTGCCGTCGCGGCCGGGAATGAAGATGATGTGGGCGCCGCCGAAGAAATCCGCCGGTGCCTTGGCGGCCAGATCGGCAATCGCCAGCGCTCCTTCTGCATCCGCTATGAAAAGATGATGCTTGCCAGGCTGCGGAGACAGGGTCCCATAGACCGGACGGCTGATGATGCTTTTCGCTGCCATACCCGCAGTATGCCTCAGCCTTTCGCCGTGCGCTTGGTCTTCTTCGGATCATCGAAAGGAAGCGGCTCGGCGATTGCGCTGATGGCGCCGCTCTTGTTGCGGATCTCGAGCCTGGTGCCCTGCACCGCGCAGTCGACCTCGAGCCGGGCGATGCCCATCGATTTTTTGACAAGCGGCGAATACATGGCGCAGGTCACCACGCCGACCTTTTTGCCGTCGCGATAGACCGGTGCGCCCTCGTCGGCCGGCTCCTTGCCTTCGAGCAGCACGCCGAAGATCTTGAAGCGCTCCTTGCCCTTGAGGCGATAGTGCTCCTCGGCACCGCGAAAGCCTGTCTTGCCGGGGCTGACGGTGAAGTCGAGACCAAGCTCCCACAGCGTGTCGCCCGGGCCTTCGTTCTCAAACGGGTATTTCTGCGAATTGTCGTAGGGGTAAAACAGCAGGTAGCTCTCGACGCGCAGCATGTCGAGCGTGGTGAAGCGGCACGGGATGATGCCGGCGCTCTTGCCCTCGTCGAGGATCCTGTCCCAGATCGTTCCGGCGTCCTGGCCACGGCAGAAAATCTCGTAGCCGCGTTCGCCGGTATAGCCGGTGCGAGAGATCATCACGGGAAAGCCGAACAGCTGCGTCTGCATGTGGTGGAAATAATTGAGGTCGCGAATGCCGGGCACATGCCTTGCAAGATAATCCACGGCTAGCGGCCCCTGCAGCGAAAGGTCGTGCAGATTGTCATCGAAGCGCAGCGACACGTCACGACCGACCGAAGCGCGTTGCAGCTCTTCATGGCCGGTGCCCGAGCCATGCACGACCATCCAGGAATTCGGGCCGGTGCGGTAGAGGATGCAGTCGTCGGTGAACTTGCCGGCCTCGTTGAGCATGCAGGCATAGGCCGACTTGCCGGGATAGATCTTTTCGACGTCGCGCGTCGTCGCCAGATCGATCAGGTGCGAGGCGTGCGGCCCGGTGATGTGGACCTTCTTCAAGCCGGAGACGTCCATCAGGCCGGCCTTGGTGCGGATGGCGATATACTCTTCGTCGGCGTCCTTGTCGTAGGTCCAGGCGGTACCCATGCCGCTCCAGTCCTCGAGCTTCGAGCCGAGCGCGCGATGGCGGTCCGCAAGCGTCGAAAATCTCCAGGATGCCGTCATCCGCTGTCCTCCGTTCGAAAGAAACCTTTTTGCTTTCCCCTGCTCCCTGAACACAGGCGGGAGCGTTGCCTTGAATATTGACCGCAAACGCAGGGAGCCTGCAATACCCGTAAGCAAATAATTTCATTGTCAGGCAAATCCGACGAGCCCAAACAAACGGTTAACGTCGCGTAAAATCGTCTTGACAATTCCAGAATTCGGCCGGATTTTATGAAAAAAATTTCACTCTCTTGAAAGAGGGCAATGACCGGCCAATCCGGACCGGCGTTGAAAAAGGGGAAAGCCGATGTCCGACCTGCAACAGCGCGTGGAAGCGTTGTACCGTTCCGACGTGCGTGGATCCATGCTCCTGATCGTCTGCCTGTGGGCGACGATCCTCTTTGTCCTGTTCATGACATGGCCATACGTCCCCGACGCCGGCATCAAGCTCGTCGTCGCGGTCGCCGCCGCCGCCGTGCTGATCTTCAACACGGCCGCGATCCTGGCGATGGTCAACCACTACAAGGAAGACAAGGACTTCATCTACGGCCTCGACATCAAGAACGCCGACGCCTACCGCAACCGCAAGTCCTGAGGGGGAGACGCATGGCCCGCTATACACCGCCCGAACAGAGCAAGGCCGGACAGGTTTTCGATATCGCCGTCGTCGTGGTCGCGATTTTCGTCGCGCTGTGGCTGCCGCTGAAACTAGGGCTGGCAGGGGCGGCAAAATCCATCGACGCGCTTGACGCCAAGACGTGGGAAGCGCTCGGACAAAACCCGACCATGGCCTCGATCTGGGAAAAGCTCGGCTACACGCCGGAAACCGCGCACGACATCATCCAGAACCGGTTCCACTACATCATCGACTGGCCGACGCTGATCATCATGGCGGCTGTGCTGATCGGCTATTTCATCTTTCTGTTCCGCGCATCGGACCGCGAATACCGCGACGTCATCGACGAAAAGTTCGGCGACAAATAGATAGGGAAGCATCGTCATGTGGGTGGCACTCTCTTACGCATGCTGGGGCATCTCGATCGTGCTCGCGCTGTGGATGCTCTACGACTGGTTCAAGATCGACACGACCTATTCCGAAGAGATGCTGACCTCGTCCAGGGAAGGCGAACTTGAAGCCGTGTCCGAAAAACACCGGATCTGAGTGGGGAATTGAACGATGACGATCACGGCTGAACCAGCGGTGCAAGTGCAAGGCGACAGGGTTTCACTGCTCAGGGTGCTCGGCCCCGCCCATGTCTGGGCGCTCGGTGTCGGCATCGTTCTGGTCGGCGAATTCACCGGCTGGAATTTCGCGGCGGACAAGGGCGGCGCGCTGGCGGCGCTGATCGTCTGCTGGATCGTCGGGCTGCTCTACACGTCGGTCGCGATGATCGATTCCGAAGTTACCTCGACGGTTGCCGCCGCCGGCGGCCAATATGCCCAGGCCAAGCACATTGTCGGGCCGCTGATGGCCTTCAACGTCGCGCTGTTCCTGGTCTTTGCCTACACCATGCTCGAAGTGTCGGACGCGATCCTGCTCGGCGACACGATCGTCGCCAAGGCTGGCGTCGAGGGCATCAACCACAATTCCTTCATCGCCGCGACCATCGTCGTGCTGGCATGGCTCAACTATCGCGGCGTGCTGATGACGCTCAACGTCAACTTCGTCATCACCGCCATCGCCTATGTCTCGATCGTCATCCTGTTCTTCTCGGTCAGCCCGTGGACGCAAGGCGCCGTGCTCAAGCTCAACGAGTTGGTGACCCCGGGCAACGCCCTGCCCTATGGCTGGATCGGCGTCATCGCCGCCTTCCAGTTCGGCATCTGGTATTATCTCGGCATCGAGGGCACCACGCAGGCGGCCGAGGAAGTGCGCTCGCCGGCGCGCTCGCTGCCCTACGGCACGATGGCCGGCATGATCACGCTTCTGATCGCCGCCGCCATGACCTGGTATGTCTGCGCCTCTCTGATGCCCTGGGAATATCTCGGCATCACCTACTATCCGCTGTGGGACGCAGGCAAACTGACCGGCAGTGCGCTGCTGGAAAACCTGTTGTTCATCGCGACGCTGCTTGCCGCGCTCGCCTCCGCCAATGGCTGCATCAACGACGCCGCGCGCGCCTGGTTTTCGCTCGGCCGCGACCGCTATCTGCCGACCTGGTTCTCGGCGGTGCATCCGAAATACCGCACGCCCTATCGCTCGATCCTGTTTCTGCTGCCGATCGCGCTCGCCTTCGCCTTCATCGCCGACCTCAACCAGGCGATCACCTTCTCGATCCTGTCGGGCGTGCTGCAATACACCTTCATGAGCATCAACATCATCATGTTCAGGAAAAAGTGGCCGCTCGGCTCGATCCGCCGCGGCTACACCCATCCGTTCCATCCGCTGCCGGCGATCGTCTTGTTCTGCCTTTGCGTCGTCACTTTCTTTGCGATCTTCCTCGGCTTTGGTTCGCAGCTGATCGCCATGGTCGCTTTCTACTTCCTGATCTCGCTGTGGTTCCACTTCTACCGCTACAAATTCGTGCGCCGTGGTGCCCAGTTCACCATGCCGTGGCCGAAGCCGCAGGGCTACTGACAGGAGTAAAGGAGGCTCACCCCAAAACGCAGCGCAATCGCATATGGGAAAGTGCCCCCTCACNCCGCAGGGCTACTGACAGGAGTAAAGGAGGCTCACCCCAAAACGCAGCGCAATCGCATATGGGAAAGTGCCCCCTCACCCGGATTGCCAACCGAATTGCGAAGGGCAATTCGGGGCAATCCGACCTCTCCCCGAGGGGAGAGGAGATCGCCGGCGTTGATGCCAGCCTCTTCTCCCCAACGGGGAGAAGGTGGCCGCCCACGGGTCTTGCCTCCGGCAAGCCCGAGGACAGGCTCCGCGGCCGGATGAGGGGGACTTCCTATACAAGAGCCCTGCCCCAGAATGGGGCGCGCCTGTGCATGATGAGATGTCTGAAATGATCTCAGCGTCACTCGCCGGGGCGGTTGCCCTGGCTCTCGTCCTCCATATAGCCTGGCTTGCGCGGGCCAGCCGCACCAAGGCTTCGACCGGGCTTGCCGCCGACGAAGCCGGCGTCCGCGCCGTCATCCCCGACGCGGCCAACGTCTCGGACGGCACTGCCGGCGTCGTCACCTTCGCCGGCTCGTGGAACGGCCGGCGGGTCCAGGTGCGGACCATCGTCGACACGCTGGCGATCAGGAAGCTGCCGGCGCGCTGGCTGAGCGTTTCGATCACCGAAAAGGTCGCGATACCAGGCACTTTCGATATGATGATGCGGCCGGGATCGCCGACGACCTTTTCCAATTTCGATCATCTCGACCATACGCTGCCGAAGGCGGCGGGATTTCCGGCCGAGGCGGTGCTGCGGAGCGACCGCAAGGGCGTGCGCTTCCCCGAAACCGTCATCGCCGGCCACCTCGATATCTTTGCTGAGGAGCGCGCCAAGGAATTGTTGATCACGCCGAACGGCGTGCGCATCGTCTGGCTTCTGGCCGAGGCCGAGCGGGCGCGCTACGGCGTATTCCGGCAAGCCGAATTCGGCACGGTCAGGCTCGATCCGGTGCTGATCGAGAGGCTGCTGTCGTCGGCTTCGGCGCTGCGCGATGCCATCAATCAAAGCGAACGGCAAGCGGCATGACCAGCCAGATCACCACCTCCCCCGCACCACCGAGCCCCTATCTGGTTCTGGGCGCTGCGATTGTCTTGCCGGCGAGCGGGCATGTCGTGCTCGGCGTGCCGGTGCGCGGCCTGCAATTCCTGTTCTTCATGGTGATCCTCGCCTGGGTCACCGCCAAGATCGCGCCGCCAGACGCCAGCTTCGTCGGACGCCATGCCGGCGGCTTCCTGATCTATGCCCTGTCGATCCTGGATGCCTACAAGATCGCCCGCATCCGCTATGCCAAATGGGTTCACAATGGCGGCCAGCGCAGCGATAGTGCGGCCGGCGGCGCCTCAGCCGAAATATAACGACAGGAAAATTTTTTTCATACCAATTGAATTCTCGGGACTCATTCGATACATCTCGGAGGGAACAAACTCGCGGAGGCTGACATGTGCGGAATCGTCGGACTGTTTTTGAAGGACAAGTCGCTCGAGCCCCAGCTTGGCGCGATGCTGTCGGAGATGCTGATCTCGCTCAGCGATCGCGGTCCCGACAGCGCCGGCATCGCCATCTATGGCGCGCCCTCCAGTGAAGCCAAGATCACCATCCAGTCGGCCAAGCCGGAGCGCGATTTCCGCGGCCTCGACGCCGAACTCGCCAAGGCAATCGGCGCGCCGGTGAGCATTGCTGCGAAGTCGACGCATGCGGTGGTCCGGACGACGCCTGCCAAGATCGACGAAGCGCGCGAGGCGATCCAGACGCTGCGCCCCGACATCCGCATCATGGGCGCCGGCGACGTCGTCGAAATCTACAAGGAAGTCGGCTTGCCCGAAGCGGTCGTCGACCGTTTCGGCGTCCGCGAGATGACCGGCACCCACGGCATCGGCCATACCCGCATGGCGACCGAATCGGCGGTGACGACGATGGGCGCGCATCCGTTCTCGACCGGCGCCGACCAGTGCCTGGTGCATAATGGCTCGCTGTCCAACCACAACAATGTCCGCCGCGAGCTGATCCGCGAAGGCATGACATTCGAGACCGAGAACGACACCGAGGTCGCTGCCGCCTATCTCTCCTCGCAGATGGCGCATGGCAAGAATCTGGGCGAGGCGCTGGAAGGCACGCTGAGCGATCTCGACGGCTTTTTCACCTTCGTCGTCGGCACCAAGAACGGCTTCGGCGTGGTGCGCGATCCGATCGCCTGCAAGCCCGCCGTAATGGCCGAAACCGACCAGTATGTCGCCTTCGGCTCGGAATATCGTGCGCTCACCAAACTGCCCGGCATAGACAATGCGAAGGTCTGGGAACCCGAGCCCGCAACCGTCTATTTCTGGGAGCATTGAACCAATGCCGGCAAGCAATGCCTTCAATACGGGCAACCTCTCCAAGGCCGCGCGCGAGCCGGGCCAGGCATCGCGGGTCTTCGACCTGGCCGAAATGTCGCTGCGCGAGCTCAACCAGGCGCTGCACGATCTGGCGCCCGGTTCGAACGAGACCGCCTGGGAGGTGCTCCACCCGCGAGGCAGCCATTCGGTCGCCGTCGGCGTCGACCAGCCGGTCGCCATCGATGTGCGCGGCAGCGTCGGCTATTATTGCGGCGGCATGAACGACGGCGGCACCATCACCGTGCATGGCTCGGCCGGGCCCGGCGTCGGCGAGAACATGATGTCCGGCCAGATCGTCGTCAAAGGCGATGCCAGCCAGTATGCCGGCGCCACCGGCCGGGGCGGGTTGCTCGTCATCGAAGGCAACGCATCGTCGCGCTGCGGCATCTCGATGAAAGGCATCGACATCGTCGTCCACGGCAATATCGGCCACATGTCGGCTTTCATGGCGCAGTCCGGCAACCTCGTGGTGCTGGGCGACGCCGGCGATGCGCTCGGCGATTCCATCTACGAGGCGCGGCTTTTCGTGCGCGGCAAGGTCGAAAGCCTCGGCGCCGACTGCATCGCCAAGGAGATGCGGCCCGAGCATCTCGAATTGCTGCAAGGCTTGCTCGACCGCGCCGGTGTGACCGGCGTCAAGGCGGCGGAGTTCAAGCGTTATGGCTCGGCTCGTACCCTCTACAATTTCAATATCGACAACGCCGACGCGTATTGAGGCTCAATGACCTATCGCAACCCGCCGACGACGCCGCGCAAATCCGCGACCTTCGACGACTACACGCTTTCCGAGATCCGCCGCGCCGCGGCGACCGGCATCTATGACATCCGCGGCGCCGGCGCCAAGCGCAAGCTGCCGCATTTCGACGATCTTCTGTTCCTCGGCGCCTCGATCTCGCGCTACCCGCTCGAAGGCTATCGCGAGCGCTGCGACACCAGCGTCGTGCTCGGTTCGCGCTATGCGAAGAAACCGATCGAATTGAAAATCCCGATTACCATTGCCGGCATGAGCTTCGGCTCGCTGTCCGGCCCGGCGAAGGAAGCGCTCGGCCGCGGCGCGACGCTGTCCGGCACCTCGACGACCACCGGCGACGGCGGCATGACCGAGGAAGAGCGCGGCCATTCAAAAACGCTGGTCTACCAGTATCTGCCGTCACGCTATGGCATGAACCCGCGCGACCTGCGCCGCGCCGACGCGATCGAAGTGGTCGTCGGCCAGGGCGCCAAACCCGGCGGCGGCGGCATGCTGCTCGGCCAGAAGATCTCCGACCGCGTCGCCGAAATGCGCACGCTGCCGAAAGGCATCGACCAGCGCTCGGCCTCGCGCCACCCCGACTGGACCGGGCCGGACGACCTCGAGATCAAGATCCTCGAACTGCGCGAAATCACCGACTGGGAAAAGCCGATCTACGTCAAGGTCGGCGGCGCGCGGCCCTATTACGATACCGCGCTTGCGGTGAAATCGGGCGCCGATGTCGTCGTCGTCGACGGCATGCAGGGCGGCACTGCGGCGACCCAGGAAGTGTTCATTGAAAATGTCGGCCAGCCGACGCTTGCCTGTATCAGGCCGGCGGTGCAGGCGCTGCAGGATCTCGGCATGCACCGCAAGGTGCAGCTGATCGTCTCGGGCGGCATACGCAACGGGGCCGACGTCGCCAAGGCGCTGGCGCTCGGCGTCGATGCGGTGTCGATCGGCACGGCAGCGCTTGTCGCGCTCGGCGACAACGACCCGCGCTGGGAGGCGGAATACAACGAGCTCGGCACCACCGCCGGCGCCTATGACGACTGGCATGAGGGTCGCGACCCGGCCGGCATCACCACGCAGGATCCCGAGCTAATGAAACGGGTCGATCCGATTGCGGCCGGCCGACGGCTGGCGAATTATCTTAAGGTGATGACACTTGAGGCTCAGACAATCGCACGCGCCTGCGGCAAGAACAGCCTGCACAATCTCGAGCCCGAGGATCTTGTCGCCTTGACGATCGAAGCCGCCGCCATGGCCGGCGTGCCGCTGGCCGGCACCAACTGGATACCGGGCAAGAACGGCTTCTAAAACAAACCAAATGCCAGTAAGCGAGGAACTATAATGGGGAACGATCTCGCCGCCTTCGCCAAGGAGAAGGGCGTCAAATATTTCATGATATCCTACACCGACCTGTTCGGTGGGCAACGCGCCAAGCTGGTGCCGGCGCAGGCGATCGCCGACATGCAGCGGGACGGTGCCGGCTTTGCCGGCTTTGCCACCTGGCTCGACCTGACGCCGGCGCATCCCGACATGCTGGCGGTGCCGGATCCGGCCTCGGTGATCCAGTTGCCTTGGAAGCCGGAGGTCGCCTGGGTCGCCGCCAACTGCATCATGGACGACAAATCGGTCGAGCAGGCGCCGCGCAACACGCTGAAGCGGTTGATCGCGGAGGCCGCTGGCGACGGCATGCACATCAAGACCGGCGTCGAGGCCGAATTCTTCCTGATCTCGCCGGATGGCAAGACGATTTCCGACGAATATGACACGGCGTCGAAGCCCTGCTACGACCAGCAGGCGGTGATGCGCCGCTACGATGTGATCGCCGAGATCTGCGACCACATGCTGGCGCTCGGCTGGGGCGCCTACCAGAACGACCACGAGGACGCCAACGGCCAGTTCGAGATGAACTGGGCCTTCGACGATGCGCTGGCGACCGCCGACAAGCATTCCTTCTTCAAATTCATGGTGAAATCGGTCGCCGAAAAGCACGGCCTGCGCGCAACCTTCATGCCTAAACCCTTCCAGGGCCTGACCGGCAATGGCTGCCATGCGCACATCTCGGTGTGGGACAAAGATGGCAAGACCAATGTCTTTGCCGATAATGCGATGGAGCTCGGCCTGTCGGCCAAGGGCAGGAATTTCCTCGGCGGCATCATGAAACATGCGTCCGCGCTTGCCGCCATCACCAACCCGACGGTCAATTCCTACAAGCGCATCAACGCACCTCGCACCATCTCCGGCGCCACCTGGGCGCCGAACACGGTGACCTGGACCGGCAACAACCGCACCCACATGGTGCGCGTGCCCGGCCCCGGCCGCTTCGAGCTGCGCCTGCCGGACGGCGCGGCAAACCCCTATCTGCTGCAGGCCGTCATCATCGCCGCCGGCCTTGACGGCGTCCGCTCGAAGGCCGACCCCGGCAGGCGATACGACATCGACATGTACCAGTTCGGCCATACGGTCGAGGGCGCGCCGAAGCTGCCGCTCAACCTGCTCGACGCATTGCGCGAGTTCGACAACGACAAATCGCTCAAGGCGGCGCTGGGTGAGGAATTCTCGTCGGCCTATCTAAAGCTCAAGCAGCAGGAATGGAATTCCTATGCTTCCCACTTCACCCAGTGGGAGCGCGACCACACGCTCGACATCTGATCCGGAATTGTTGCACGCCGGCGCGAAACAGGTTCATGAAATACTCGATCTTCTCCCTCGCCCGGGCGGCATTTTCCGGCCACAAGAACTGGCAGCGCACCTGGCGCGACGCCAGCCCGAAGAGCCACTACGACGTGGTGATCATCGGCGGCGGCGGCCATGGCCTGGCGACGGCATGGTTCCTCGCCAGCGAATACGGCATCAGGAATGTCGCGGTGCTGGAAAAAGGCTGGATCGGCTCCGGCAATGCCGGCCGCAACACCACCATCATCCGCTCCAATTACGGGCTGCCCGGCAATACCGGTTTCTACGAGCTTTCGATGAAGCTGTGGGAGCGGATGGAGCAGGACCTCAACTACAACACCATGGTCAGCCAGCGCGGCGTCATCAACCTCTACCATTCCGACGCGCAGCGCGACGCCTATGCGCGGCGCGGCAACACCATGCGCATCAACGGCATCGATGCCGAACTGCTCGATCTGGCGGCGGTCAGGAAGATGATGCCGTTCCTGAACTTCGACGATGCGCGCTTTCCAGTGCAAGGCGGGCTTTTGCAGCGGCGCGGCGGCACGGCGCGCCACGACGCCGTGGTCTGGGGCTATGCGCATGCGGCGAGCGCGCTCGGCGTCGACATCATCCAGAACTGCGAGGTGACCGGCTTTGTCCGCGATGGAAGCGGCAAGGTGACCGGCGTCGAGACGAGCCGCGGCAGGATCGGCGCGGCCAAGGTCGGCATGGCGGTCGCCGGCTCCTCGTCGCGCGTCGCGGCGATGGCCGGCATGCGGCTGCCGATCGAAAGCCATGTGCTGCAGGCCTTCGTCTCCGAGGCGATCAAGCCGCTGATCCCCAATGTCATGACGTTCGGCGCCGGCCATTTCTACGTCAGCCAGTCCGACAAGGGCGGCCTGGTCTTCGGCGGCGATATAGACGGCTACAATTCCTACGCCCAGCGCGGCAATCTGCCTGTCATGGAAGACGTCTGCGAAGGCGGCATGGCGCTGATGCCGATGATCGGCCGGATACGGCTTCTGCGTCAGTGGGGCGGCATCATGGACATGTCGATGGACGGCTCGCCGATCATCGACAAAACACCGGTCGACGGGCTCTATCTCAACGCCGGCTGGTGCTATGGCGGCTTCAAGGCGACGCCCGGCTCCGGCCTGGTCTTTGCTCATCTGCTGGCGCGCGACGAGCCGCACAAGGAGGCTGCCCGCTTTCGTCTCGACCGCTTCCGGCGAGGTGCGATGATCGACGAAAAGGGCCAGGGCGCCCAACCGAACCTGCATTGAAGGCTGGCTGAAGAAGCATGCGCATTGTCTGTCCCTTCTGCGGCGAACGCGAACTCGGCGAGTTCACCTATCTGGGCGACGCCAAGCCGGTGCGTCCGGCGGCCGGCGCCACCGAAGACGAGGTCTTCGACTACGTCTATCTGCGCGACAACATCGCCGGGCCGATGAGCGAATACTGGTACCATGGCGGCGGCTGCCGGGCCTGGCTGAAGGTCGCCCGCAACACGCTGAGGCATGAGATTTCCTCCGTCGAGCCGGCGGCCGGCGTTGGTGCCGCCAAGGTTGGCGCCTGATGGTTGGCTCCGCGCAGATACATCGGCTGGAGAGCGGCGGTCTCATCGATCGCGCCGCGCCGCTGGCCTTCCGCTTCGACGGCAAGAGCTTTGCCGGCTTCCAAGGCGACACGCTGGCCTCGGCGCTGATCGCCAATGGCGTCAAGCTGGTCGGCCGCTCTTTCAAATACCATCGACCGCGCGGCATCCTGACCGCTGGTTCGGAGGAGCCCAACGCGCTGGTCGAACTGCGCAGCGGAGCGCGGCGCGAGCCGAACACCAAGGCGACCACGGCCGAACTCTATGACGGGCTCGAAGCCGCCAGCCAGAACCGCTGGCCGTCGCTGCGCCACGATCTGATGGCGGTCAATCAGCTGTTCGCGCCGATCTTCGTCGCCGGCTTCTACTACAAGACCTTCATGTGGCCGGCGAAATTCTGGGAAACGATCTACGAGCCAACGATTCGCCGCGCCGCCGGCCTCGGCCGCGCTGCAGGCGTCGCCGATCCCGACCATTACGACAAGGCGTGGGCGCATTGCGACGTGCTGATTGCCGGGTCCGGCCCGGCCGGGCTGGCTGCGGCACTGGCGGCCGGGC